>WMBV01000024.1 GCA_017745595.1 Bordetella petrii | reverse complement strand
GGCCGCGACGCCTTCGAGCAGGTCATCCGCCAGGGCAAGGTGCGGCTCGAAGAAGGCCGCTGGCCACTGCTGTTTCCGCAGGGCACGCGGGTGGCGCCGGGGCGGCGGGTGCGGCAAACAGGAGTTCAAGCTGGCCGTTGCTGGACATACCTTTCGGGATTGAGTTGGCGCATTTCCCCTTCGATCCAGGCCTGTACCTTGGCGTTGAGCGCTTCGGGGGAAATTCCCTGCGATTCTATCGCGGGCCCGACGGACACGGTGATCAGCCCGGCCCGCTTGACGAAGGCATTGCGGCGCCAGCATTCGCCGGCATTGTGCGCCACCGGGATCACCACCGCGCCGGTGCGCGAGGCCAGCAGCGCGCCGCCCATCTTGAAGCGGGCGGCCTGGCCCGGCGCCACCCGCGTGCCCTGCGGAAACAGCAGTGGCCAGCGGCCTTCTTCGAGCCGCACCTTGCCCTGGCGGATGACCTGCTCGAAGGCGTCGCGGCCCCGGGCGCGGTCGATGGGGATCATGCGCAACAAGGCCAGGCCCCAGCCGAAGAACGGCAGCATGTGTAATTCTTTCTTGTACACATAGCAGACTTCGCGCGGCATGTGGGCCGGGAAAAACAGGGTTTCCCAGGCCGACTGGTGATTCGACAGCAGGACGCAGGCCCCGTCGGGAAGGTTTTCGGCGCCCTTGATGTGCCAGCGGATGCCGCAGAAGGCCCGCGCGCCCCAGATCGCCAGCCGCGGCCAGCCCACTGTGAGCTTGTAGCGCCAGTGCAGGGGCAGGGGCGCCCACAGTACGCAGGCGATGGCGTACGGGATTACCGTGACCACCAGGAACACCATATAGAACAGCGAACGCAACCAGGCCATGGGGTCAGGCTTCCTGCAACAGGGCATCGGCCACGGCCGACAGGTCGTCGGCGATGCGCGTGCCGGCGGGCAGGCCGCCCTGGCGGGTCTTGGCGCCGTTGCCGGTCAGTACCAGCCAGGGCGCGCAGCCGGCCGCGGCGGCGGCCTGCAGGTCGCGCAGCGAATCGCCCACGGCGGGCACGCCGGCCAGGTCGGCATCGTAGCGGCGCGCGATGTCGCGGTACATGCCGGGCAGGGGCTTGCGGCACGCGCAGCCATCGTCCGGGCCGTGCGGGCACAGGAAGATGGCGTCGACGACGCCGCCGGCCTGCGCCAGTTCGCGGTGCAGCTTGGCGTGGATGGCGTTGAGCGTGGCCATGTCGAACAGCCCGCGCGCCAGGCCGGACTGGTTGCTGGCCACCACCACGGTATAGCCCGCCTGCGACAGGCGGGCGATGGCCGCCAGGCTGCCCGGCAGGGCGATCCATTCGTCGGGGCTTTTGACGAAGGCGTCGCTGTCCTGGTTGATGACGCCGTCGCGGTCGAGGACGATGAGCTTCACTGTGCCAGCCTGGAAATGTCCGCCACCTGGTTCATCAGCCCGTGCAGTTGGGCCAGCAGCGCCAGGCGGTTGGCGCGCACGGCGGGGTCGTCGGCCATGACCATGACGTCGGCGAAGAAGGCATCGACCGGTTCGCGCGCCTGGGCCAGGGTGCTGAGGTTGCCGGCGAAGTCGCCCGCCTGCAGCCGGGCCTGGGCCTGCGGCCGCAGCGTGTCCAGGGCGGCGGCCAGGGCCTGTTCGGCGGGCTCGGCCAGGCGCGCGGCATCGACCGCGCCGATATCGCCTTCGGCTTTCTTGAGCAGGTTGCCGATGCGCTTGTTGGCGGCGGCCAGGCTGGCGGCCTCGGGCAGCAGGCCGAAGGCGGCGACGGCGCGCACGCGCGCGCCCGCCTGGTGCAGCGGCGGCGCCAGCGCGATGACCGCGTCGACCGCGTTGCGGTCGAAGTCGGCGGCCAACTGGTTGCGATAGCGTTCGTAGATGAAGGCGCGGACTTCGGGCACGGTGGCGGGCGCGATCTTGCCGGCCGGGAAGGTGCCGGCGGCCAGTTCCAGCAGGCCGTCGAGTGTGAGCGGGCCGTCGGCGCTGGCGGCCAGCAGGCCGCCCGCCGCCAGTTGCTCGAAGGCGCTGATCAGGCCCAGCGCGGCGCGGCGCAGGCCGAAGGGGTCGCGTTCGCCGGTGGGCGCGAGGCCGATGCCCCAGATGCCGACCAGCGTTTCGGCGCGCTCGGCGATGAACAGCGCGGCGGCGGCCAGCGTGTCGGGGGTAACCGGGGCGTCGAGCCGGATGCGGTATTGTTCGCGCAGCGCCTGTACCACGCTGGCGGGTTCGCCGTCGCCGGCCGCGTAATAGGCCCCCATGATGCCTTGCAGCTCGGGGAATTCGCCCACCATGTTGGTGCCGAGGTCGGCCTTGGCCAGCAGGGCGGCGCGGTCGGCGGCGGCGACGTCGCCGCCCAGCTGTTCGGCCACGCCGCGCGCGATGGCGCGCACGCGCTCGACGCGTTCGAGCTGCGTGCCCAGCTTGTTGTGGTAGACGATGCTGCCCAGCTGCTGCACGCGCGCGGCCAGCGGGGTCTTGCGGTCGGTGTCGAAGAAGAACTGCGCGTCGGCCAGGCGCGGCCGCACCACACGCTGGTTGCCTTCGATGATGTTGGACGGGTCGTCGGCGTGCATGTTGCTGACGATGAGAAAGCGGTGCGTCAGCTTGCCGGTGGCCGGATCGAACAGCGGGAAGTACTTCTGGTTCAGCCGCATGGTCAGGATCAGGCATTCTTGCGGCACTTGCAGGAATTGCTCGTCGAACTGGCCCACATAGACGGTGGGGTGCTCGACCAATGCCGTGACTTCATCGAGCAGCGCGGCGACCTCGGGGTCGGTGCCCAGCGTGGCGCCCAGGCGGCCGGCATGGGCCTGCAGCTGGCTGTCGATCAGGGCGCGGCGCGCCTCGAACGAGGCCACCACGCGGCCCGGGTCGGCCAGCGCGGTTTCGTACGCGGCGGCATCGGCCACGCTGACCGCGCCGGCGGCCATGAAGCGATGGCCCAGGGTCTGGCGGCCGGCCGTCAGGCCCAGCGCCGACACGGGCACGATATCGGCGCCATGCAGCGCGATCAGGCTGTGCGCCGGGCGCACGAATTTCACGGTGGTGACGCCGTCGGCCAGCTGGTAGCGCATCACCTTGGGAATGGGCAGGCCATCGATGGCCGCCTGCAGGCCTTCTTGCAGGCCGTCGGCCAGCCGGGCGCCGGGCGCGGTGCCGCGGGCCACCAGGTAGTCTTGCTTGCCGTCGGATTCGCGGGCCAGGTTGGCCGGATCGATGCCTTCCAGGCCCTTGGCGGCCAGCTTCTTCAGCAGGGCGGGCGTGGGGCTGCCGTCGGCGTCCAGGCCCACTTTCACGGGCATGAGCTTTTCGGCGTAGTTCTGGTCGGGCGCCTGGCCGCGCACCTGCGACAGGCGCACCGCCAGGCGGCGCGGCGTGGCAAAGGCCGCCACTTCGCAGCCGTCGGCCAGCAGGCCGTGCTTGTGCAGGGTGGCGCGCACGCCTTCGGCGAAGGCCTGGCCCAGCTTCTGCAGCGCCTTGGGCGGGAGTTCTTCGGTCAGCAGTTCGACCAGCAGGGGAGCAAAATTCATCGTCATTTCAGTGGTCCATGCCGCGCCGCAGCACTTGCGTCGCATGAAACGGGTACGCCGCATGAGCAGTGCGGCTCGATCGGGGACGCAGACAGGTGTCTGACTCCCGCAGGGTGTCAGACACCGAAGCGGGCTTGTTATCTCTGCACACAACGGTGTCAGGCACCTGCGGAGCCTGACACCTGGGGAAGCGTATGGCGCTTCGGGGGGTGGGCCTCATTTCCGATCTGCCAGCATGGGAAAGCCCAGTCGTTCGCGGGAATCGTAATAGGCCTGCGCCACCGCCCGCGACAGATTGCGGATGCGGCCGATGTAGGCGGCGCGTTCGGTCACGCTGATGGCGCCGCGCGCATCGAGCAGGTTGAACGTGTGCGCGGCCTTCAGCGTGGCTTCGTAGGCGGGCAGCGCCAGCGGCACTTCCATCAGCCGCTTGGCCTCGGTTTCGTAGTCGTTGAAGTGCGAGAACAGCATGTCGGCCGACGCGTGCTCGAAGTTGTAGGTGGACTGCTCGACTTCGTTCTGGTGGAACACGTCGCGGTACAGCACGCGGTTGCCGTGCGCGCCTTCGGTCCAGACCAGGTCGTAGACGCTTTCCACGCCCTGCAGGTACATGGCCAGGCGTTCGAGGCCGTAGGTGATTTCGCCGGTGGTGGGGGTGCAGTCGAGCCCGCCCACTTGCTGGAAGTAGGTGAACTGGGTGACTTCCATGCCGTTCAGCCAGACTTCCCAGCCCAGCCCCCAGGCGCCCAGCGTGGGGTTTTCCCAGTCGTCTTCGACGAAGCGGATGTCGTGCCGGGTGGGGTCGATGCCCAGCGCCTTCAGCGAACCGATGTACAGGTCCAGGATTTCGGGCGGCGCGGGCTTCAGCACCACCTGGTATTGATAATAGTGCTGCAGGCGGTTGGGGTTTTCGCCGTAGCGGCCGTCTTTGGGGCGGCGCGAGGGCTGCACGTAGGCCGCGCGCCAGGGCTCGGGGCCGATGGCGCGCAGGAACGTGGCGGTGTGCGAGGTGCCGGCGCCGACTTCCATGTCGTAGGGCTGCAGCAGGGCGCAACCCTGCTTGTCCCAGTAGTCCTGGAGCGTAAGGATGATTTGCTGAAAGGTGAGCATAAGATTCTTGGAATTCGGGACGGCGTGCACGAAGGCCGGCGCGGACAGCCCGGCCGCCTGGCGGGAAACCGGCCATTTTAACTGGCCCCGGCCCGCGTGGGGGCAGGTGCTATCCCGCGGGGGCCGGCCGGGACGCGCTACGATGGCAGCTTGCCGTCCGGTCCAGGAGCCGCCATGCTGCCAGCCGCCTTAACCGATGCCGACGTCGAGCGCCTGCGCCAGGCGACGCCGGGCGTCGCGCAGATCGTGCATTTCAACCATGCCGGCGCGTCGCTGCCGTCGGGCGCCACGGTGCGGGCGGTGGTAGACCATCTGCACCGCGAAGCCGCCATGGGGCCCATGGAGGCCGCGGGGGCCGCCCAGGACATCCTGGACGCCGCGCGGCGGCGGGCGGCCCGGCTGATCGGCGCCCGGCCCGGCGAAATCGCCTTTGCGTCGGGCTGCTCCGACGCCTGGGGCCGCGCCTTTGCCGCGCTGGGGCCGTGGTCGCCGGGCGACCGCATCCTGGTGGGGCGCCACGAATGGGGCGGCAACCTGGCCACCCTGCAGCAGGTGGCGGGCCGCGCCGGCGCCCGCATCGAGCCCATACCCTGCGACGCCGACGGCCGCGCCGACCCCGCGGCGCTGCAGGCCATGCTGGACGACCGGGTCAGGCTGGTGTCGCTGACCTGGCTGCCCGCCAACGGCGGCCTGATCAACCCGGCCGCCGAGATCGGCGCCATTGCGCGCCGCCACGGCATTGCCTATATCGTGGACGCGGCCCAGGCGCTGGGCCAGTTGCCCATCGACGTGGGCGAGATCGGCTGCGACCTGCTGGTGGCGCCGGTACGCAAGCACCTGCGCGGGCCGCGCGGGCTGGCGCTGCTGTACGCGCGCGACGGTTTCGCCGGGCGCCTGGCCCCGGCCTTCGTCGATACCTCGTCGGCCCCGATCGGCGCCGACGGCGCCTCGGCGCTGTGTTCCGGCGCGCGCCGCCTGGAAACCAGCGAACAGCCCGTGGCCCTGATCTGCGGCCTGGCCAATGCGCTGCAAGAGGCGCTGGACCTGGGCATCGAGGCGATCCGCGCGCGCCTGGATGCCAATGCCGGCGCGCTGCGCGAACGGCTGGCGCGCATTCCGGGAGTCACCCTGCACGATCTGGGCCCGGTGTGTTCCGCGCTGGTGTCCTTCAACGTCGACCGCCTGTCCGCCGGCGACGTGCGCCAGGCGCTGGCGGCGCAGGGCATCAACATCACCGCCAACGGCGTGCCCTACACGCCGCTGGACATGCGGGCCCGCGGCCTCGACAGCGTGGCGCGGGCCTCGGTCAGCTACCTGACCTCGGCCGCCGAACTCGACCGCCTGGTCGCCGCGGTGACCCAGCTGGCGCGGCGCTGAGCGGCGGCGGCAACGCGGGCGGGCCGGGCCAGGTGTCTGACCCCCGCCCGCCGCGGATGGTCGTATGATTCGGTATCCCCAGTCTTATAGATAACCGCGGGCGCGCGCCCGCCAGGAGTTCCGCATGTCCGAGCTGATCAAGGCGGAAGTGGTCGACGGTATCCAGATCATTACCATCAACCGCCCCGAAGCCAAGAACGCCATCAACCTGGAAACCGCCCAGGCCATGGCCGCCGCGCTGGATCAGCTGGACAGCCGCGACGACATCCGCATCGGCATCCTGACCGGCGCGGGCGGCACGTTTTCGTCGGGCATGGACCTGAAGGCCTTCGCGCAAAGCCGCCAGCGCCCGCTGATCGAGGGCCGGGGCTTCGCCGGCCTGAACGAACGGCCGCCGCGCAAGCCGCTGATCGCCGCCGTCGAAGGCTATGCCCTGGCCGGCGGCTGCGAAATGGCGCTGGCCGCCGACCTGATCGTGGCCGCCAGCAACGCCAAGTTCGGCCTGCCCGAAGTCAAGCGCGGCCTGGTGGCCGGCTCCGGCGGCATGCTGCGCCTGCCGCGCCGCCTGCCGTACCACATCGCGATGGAAATCATTCTTACCGGCGACATGCTCAGTGCCGAGCGCGCCCACGGCTACGGCCTGGTCAACCGCCTGACCGAGCCGGGCAAGGCGCTGGACGCCGCCCTGGAGCTGGCGCGCGTCATCGTCGAAAACGGCCCGCTGGCCGTGCAGACCGCCAAGAGCATCGTGGCCCAGGCCACCGACTGGGAACAGGAAGGCATGTTCGACCGCCAGCGCCCGCTGATCGCGCACATTTTCTCGTCGGCCGACGCCAAAGAGGGCGCCACCGCCTTCGCCGAAAAGCGCAAGCCTGTGTGGCAGGGCAAATAGGCCCGCCCCGCGCCGGCCCTAAAATAAGCTGTCAATCGCGCGCGTCCCGCCCGCTTCCCCCCGGCGCGCGGCCCCTGTGCGGGGCCGCCAGCCCAAGGCGCGGCGAGGCCGTTTTCTTTTTCTTGCTTCTGCTCATACCGCCATGTCCGTCCTCATCAAAGAAGAAGACTTCATCCAGTCTATTGCCGATGGCATCCAGTTCATCAGCTATTACCATCCCGTCGACTACATCCGCCACCTGGCGCGCGCCTACGAGCGCGAAGAAAGCCCGGCCGCGCGCGATGCGATGGCGCAGATCCTGACCAACTCGCGCATGTGCGCCGAAGGCAAACGCCCGCTTTGCCAAGACACCGGCATCGTCAACGTCTTCCTGAAGGTGGGCATGGACGTGCGCTTCGATACCCGGCGCACCCTGCAGGAACTGTGCGACGAAGGCGTGCGCCGCGGCTACACCAACTCCGACAATCCGCTGCGCGCCTCGGTGCTCGACGACCCGATCTTCGCCCGCAAGAACACGCGCGACAACACGCCCTGTATCCTGCACGTCGAACTGGTCCCCGGCGACAAGGTCGACGTGCAGGTCGCGTCCAAGGGCGGCGGTTCCGAAAACAAATCCAAGTTCGCCATGCTCAACCCCAGCGATTCCCTGGTCGACTGGGTGCTGAAAACCGTGCCCACCATGGGCGCGGGCTGGTGCCCGCCCGGCATGCTGGGCATCGGCGTGGGCGGCACGGCCGAAAAGGCCATGCTGATGGCCAAGCAGTCGCTGATGGACGACATCGATATGTACGAACTGCTGGCCCGCGGCCCGCAGAACAAGCTCGAAGAGCTGCGCATCGAGCTCTACGAAAAGGTCAATGCGCTGGGCATCGGCGCGCAGGGCCTGGGCGGCCTGACCACCGTGCTCGACGTCAAGATCAACACCTTCCCCACGCACGCGGCCTCCAAGCCCGTGGCCATGATCCCCAACTGCGCGGCCACGCGCCATGCGCACTTCGTGCTCGACGGCTCCGGCCCCGCGCGCCTCGATCCGCCGGCGCTGTCCGAATGGCCCGAAGTCCATTGGGCGCCCGACTACAACAAGTCCAAGCAGGTCGACCTGAACACGCTCACGCCCGAAGAGGTCGCCAGCTGGAAGCCCGGCCAGACGCTGCTGCTGTCGGGCAAGATGCTGACCGGCCGCGATGCCGCCCACAAGCGCATCCAGGACATGCTGGCCAAGGGCGAGCCGCTGCCGGTGGACTTCACCAATCGCGTCATCTACTACGTGGGCCCGGTCGATCCGGTGCGCGACGAAGTGGTCGGCCCGGCCGGCCCCACCACCGCCACCCGCATGGACAAATTCACCGACATGATGCTGGCCAAGACCGGCCTCATCGCCATGATCGGCAAGTCCGAGCGCGGCCCGGTGGCCATCGAGGCCATCCGCCAGCACAAATCGGCCTACCTGATGGCCGTGGGCGGCGCCGCCTACCTGGTGTCCAAGGCCATACGCGAAGCCCGCGTACTGGCCTTCGGCGACCTGGGCATGGAAGCCATCTACGAGTTCGACGTGAAAGACATGCCGGTGACCGTGGCGGTCGACTCGCAGGGTACCTCGGTGCACACCACCGGCCCGCAAGAATGGCAGGCCCGCATCGGCAAGATCCCGGTGGCTGTGGCCTGAACGTCGTGGTCGGGTGTCAGGCCCCCCTGGCCAGGTGTCTGACTCCCGCCAGGGTGTCAGACACCGAGCTGTTGCAGCACGGCGGTGTCAGGCACCCTGCGGGAGCCTGACACCTGTCGTCCCGTCGCATGCGCACTGCGTCCCAGAATGGCGGTGTCAGGCTCCCGTAGGGTGCCTGACACCGTGTGCCCGTGGCCGCCGGAACGGGCAGAGTAGAATCTGTAACGTCTTTCGCTCTTGCGGGCCGTGCCGCGTCCGCCCTCGTTGATGACGTTTGGACAGAACCTGTTGTTGCTGCTGGCGCTGCTGATCGCAGCGGCGTTTTTTTCCATCGCCGAGATCGCCATCGCCGCGTCGCGCCGCCTGCGCCTGCGGCAGCTGGCCGAAGACGGCGATCCGCGCGCCGAAGAAGTGCTGCGCGTGCAGCAACAGCCGGGCCATTACTTCACGGCCATCCAGATCGGCGTCAACGCGCTGGCGATACTGGGCGGCATCGTGGGCGAAGGCATCTTCAGCCCCGCATTCACGCGCTTCCTGGGCAGGTGGCTGTCGCCCGAGATGGCCGCGTCGATGGGGTTCCTGGGTTCGTTCGTGCTGGTCACGTCGCTGTTCATCATCCTGACCGACCTCATTCCCAAGCAGGCGGGCATGGCCGAGCCCGAACGGTTCGCCTTGCGCGTCATCGGCCCCATGCGGGTGCTGGTGCGCATTTTTTCGCCGCTGGTCTGGGTGTATTCGCGTAGCGCCGAGCAACTGATGCGCCTGCTGCGCCTGCCCACCCGGCGCGACGAGCGCATTACGTCGGACGACATCCTGGCGCTGGCCGAGGCCGGCACACGCTCGGGCGTACTGGCGCGCGGCGAACAGCGCATCATCGAGAACATCTTCGAACTGGATACGCGCACGGTGTCCAGCGCCATGACGCAACGCGACCGCATCGCCTGGTTCCTGCAAGACGACCCCGAAGACATCATCCGGGCCCGCATCGCCGAAGAGCCCTTTTCCACGTATCCGGTATGCCGCGGCGACATCGACCACGTGGTCGGCTATGTGAATACCCGCGACCTGTACCAGCGGCTGCTGAACGGCCAGTCTATTGCCCTGACCGACAGCAAGCTGATCCACAAGGCCCTGGTGGTGCCCGACAGGCTGACCCTGGCCGAAGTGCTGGAGCAGTTCCGCCAGGTGGGTGAAGACTTCGCCATGATCGTCAATGAATACAGCCTGATCGTGGGGCTGGTGACGCTCAATGACGTCATGAGCACCGTGATGGGCGAGCTGGTGTCGCCCTGGGACGAAGACTTCATCATCCAGCGCGACGACAATTCATGGTTGATCGACGGCGCCACGCCCATCCAGGACGTGGGCCGCGTGCTGGGCATCGAAGAACACCTGCACGGCGAGGAATACGAAACGCTGGCGGGCTTCTTGATGGACGCGCTGCGCCGGGTGCCGCGCCGCACCGACGTCGTGACCCTGGGCGGCCACCAGTTCGAGGTGCTGGACGTCGATACCTACCGCGTGGACCAGGTGCTGGTTACCCGTTCGGCGGCGGCGCCGCCGGTGGCCGCGCCGGCCGGCCCGCGGCCGGAGTAGCGGCCGGCAGCGGCAGCGCCATCAAGACTTCATCGTAGAACCGGCCCTCGATCTTCAGGGCGCGCGGTTCGCGGCCGTATTCTTCGAACCCCAGCTTGCGGTATAGCGCAAGGGCCGCGGTATTCGTGGCTTCGGCACTTAGCAGCAGGGTGTCGAGCCGGCCGGTGGCGTGTTCGACCAGGCCGCGTATCAAGGCCCGCCCCATGCCCTGGCCCCGGGCGTCCGGGTGCGCGTACACCCCCACCACGGTACCTTTGTGCCGCATCTTGAGCTGTTCGGACACGATGACGGTGGCGATGCCGCGCAGGCTGCCGCCCAGCCAGGCGCCCAGCGTCCAGCCCTGTTCCAGGCGCGCGGTGAACCATTCGAGCGGCTGTGCGCTTTCTTCTTCCCACGAGCTGCCAAAAGCCGTGGGCGAGGCCCGCAGCGCGTCGAGCCGTAGCTGCCGGTACGGGGCGGCGTCGGCGGCGCGCAGGCGCCGCAGGTGAAATGGCGGCCGGAGCATTGGTGTATCGGGCATGGTGTGTGATGATGTCGGCACGACGACGCTGGCAGCATCCCGCGGCCCGCAAAAAAACGCAAGCGCAACCTCTATTTGCCCAAATACTGGCCATGCAGGCATCGATTCCCGTCCCGATCATCGAGCAGCTTTCGCGCGCTCGCGCCATCATCGAACGCCACCTGGCCGGCACGCTGCGGGCCATGCATCTGTTCGGGTCGGCCGTCCATGGCGGCCTCAAGCCCCATAGCGACATCGACCTGCTGGTCACGGTCGATGTCGCGCCGGCCGAGCCGGCGCGGCGCGCGCTGATGCGCGATTTGCTGACCGTGTCCGCCTGGCCCGGCACCGGCGGCCCGTACCGGGCGCTCGAGGTCACCGTCGTGGCGCTCGACGCGGTGGTGCCGTGGCGCTATCCGGCGCGGCGCGAGCTGCAGTTCGGCGAATGGCTGCGCGCCGATTTGCAGGCGGGCAAGTTCGAGCCGGCCATGCCGGATCACGACCTGGCCATCTTGCTGACCCAGGCCAGGCAGTACAGTATTTGCCTGGCGGGAGAACCGGCCGCCGATCTGTTCGATCCGGTTCCCCGGGCCGATTTCGTGCGGGCCTTGGCCGACACCGTGGCCCAGTGGAACGCGCCGGCCGACTGGCAAGGAGACGAGCGCAACGTAGTGCTGGCCCTGGCGCGCATCTGGTACAGCGCGGCCACCGGGCGGATCGCGGCCAAGGACGCGGCGGCCGACTGGGCGCTGCAACGGTTGCCGCCCGCGCACCGGGCCGTGCTGGCCGGCGCGCGCGCGGGCTACCTGGGGCCGGGCGATGGCGATGCCGCGATCCGCGCCCAGGATATCGAGCCGTTTGTCAATTACGTCAAGGCGGCCGTGTCGGCCGCGGGCCCGGCCTGAAGGCGCGGCGCCTTATTCATCTGCTGAGGAGACCACCCATGAATGCAACCCGGCGCAAGCTGCCCGAAGAAGAAGGCGTACCAGCCGCCCAGCTGATCGATGCGCGTATTAAAGAGCTCGACGATTGGCGCGGCCCGATGCTGGCGCGCATCCGCGACATCATCAGGCGGGCCGACCCCGATGTGGTCGAGGAATGGAAGTGGCGGGTACCGGTGTGGTCGCACGGGGGCATCATCTGCACGGGCGAGGCCTACAAGCAGGCCGTGAAAACCACCTTCGCCAAGGGGGCCTCGTTGCCCGACCTCGCCGGGTTGTTCAACTCCAGTCTGACAGGCAATATGCGGCGCGCCATCGATTTCCACGAAGGCGACGAGATACAAGAAGAGGCCTTGATGGCGTTGATTCGCGCGGCGGTGGCGCTGAACCTGTCGAAGCCGGCGGCCGGCAAGCCGAAGCCGGCCGCCAGCAAGCCGAAGCTGCTGTCCGGCGGCAACCCGCAAATCCCGAAAGGCGAAGGCGACGCGCCCGTGCAGGCCTATATTGCCGCGATGCCGGGCTGGAAAAGCGCCGTCGGCAGCCGCCTGGATGCGCTGATCGCGCAGGCGGTTCCCGGCGTGCGCAAAGCGGTCAAATGGAATTCGCCCCTGTATGGCGTGGAAGACCAGGGCTGGTTCTTAAGCATCCATTGCTTCGACAAGTACATCAAGGTGGCGTTTTTCCGCGGGACCTCGCTGCGCCCGGTGCCGCCGGTCGAATCGAAAACGGCGGAAACGCGCTATTTCCATATCCACGAAGACGAACCGCTGGACGAAGCGCGGTTCGCCGACTGGGTGCGGCAGGCCAGCCGGCTGCCCGGCGAACGCATGTAGGCGCGCCGGGCCATGCTGCGTATCGAGAACTTGAGCAAGCGCTACGGCGAGCACCGGGTATTCCAGGGGCTATCCCATACCTTTGCGGCGGGATGCACGGCGCTGTGCGAAGAAGACAGTACCGGCAAATCCAGCTTGCTGGGCGTCATCGCGGGCCAGATCGCGCCGGATGGCGGAGACATCTGGATCGACGGGCATTCGCTGGCCCATGCGCCCGCGCAGGCCCGGGCTCGCCTGGCCTACGTGCCGGACAATTGCCTGGCCAACCCCGCGCAGACAGGGCGCGGGCTGCTCGAGCAAGCCGCGGCGCAGAAGCATACGGTGCTGGATGACGACACGCTGGACCTGGCGCGCCGCCTGGGGCTGGAACCGCACCTGGACAAGCGCTTCGAACAGATGTCCACGGGCACGCGCCGCAAGGTCTTTCTGGCCGCGGCGGCGCTGGGCGGCCCGGCGGCCGTGATTGCGGATGGCCCGAGCAACGGGCTGGATGCGCAGGCGCGCCATGTGCTGGCCGAGGTGTTCAAGCGCTGGGGGCAAGACCGCGTGGTGCTATTTGCCAGCCACGACGCCGAATTGGTGCGGGCTTGCGGGGCGAGGGTGGTTGGGGTGGCGGAGTTGCGTTAGAGGCCGAAATCGCCATCCCGCATCAATATACATATCGAGATATCCTCTCGCCTCCCGGGATACTATTGCCCGCTCCCCCGAATGGAGAAAACCCCATGGAAACCCTGCACCGCGCCCAGATGGTTCCCGAGTTGCTGGTTTCCGATCTGCCACGCAGCCTGGCATTCTGGACGGACCTGTGCGGTTTCAAGATTGCGTACCGCCGCGAGGCCGAGGGTTTCGTATACCTGGACCTGGATGGCGCGCAGTTCATGCTGGTGGAAGTGCGAGGCGATGATTACTGGATCACCGGGCCTTTGCGTGCTCCGCTGGGCCGGGGAATCAACTTCGAGATCAAGGCGGCGTCGGTCGAGCCGCTTCTGCAACGGCTGGCGGCCGCCGGATGGCCCTTGTACCGTGAACCGCACGAGCGGTGGTACCGCAGCAATGCCGCCGAGCTGGGCGTGCGCCAGTTCCTGGTGCAGGACCCGGATGGCTACCTGCTGCGCTTTTCGGCCAGGATAGGCGTCCGCCCCGTCTGAGCCGGCCGCAGGCCAGGGTCCGTTCCATTTTGAAAAATATCCGAAGTCGTGAACCCACTGCCGTATATCAAGCAAACCTTCGCGCCTTTCGTCGCGAGTCAGACACCTGAGCCGGCCTGATCCGGATCACCCTGCCGCGCCAGGGCGAGCAGGTCGTCGGGATGCACCATCAGTTCCCTGGCCTGGCGCAGCAGGGGGTACTGGTGCAGCACTGGCTTCCAACGGGGCGATTGCAGCAGCTGGTTCCAGACGGGTTCAAGGTCGCGGGCGTCTGGATGCGACTGTCGCGCCAAGTTACCGGCGAATTCCAGGCTGGCGGGGGCCGACAGCAGCTGCATCCGGCTGGCGGCGCCGAGCAGGCGCACGGCGGCGTCGGCCGGGGCGTCGCAGCAGTACAGGATGGTTTCGGACAGGCCGGCATCGTCGGCGGCCAGCGCGCCCAGCGAGGCGCCGCGCACCAGCACCGATGCTTCGCGGGCTTCGAACGGGTAGGCCCGATCGGGGTCGGCCTGCGCCAGCACGCGCAAGCCGCGCCGCAGCCGAAGCAGGTCTGTCGTGGCCGCATCCGCGGACGCCTTGGCTTCCACCAGCAGGCAGACGTCCCAACCCGGCGCGGTACCGGCCGCCTGCCGCAGCAACACCGCATCCCATTCGGTCTTGGCACGCTGGGCACCCGCCGCCAGCGCCGCGGGCACGCGCATCGACGTGACGACGCGGTAAGGCGGGCCGGCGGCATCTGCCTGGTTGAGCCATTGGGCCAATGCTTGCAGCGCCCGCGCGGCCAACGCCTCGACGACAGCGCCGCGCTGCTTCGACGCGGCGCCTTCCGCGCTGGCGGCGGCGCTGCCCTGGCGGGGGCCGTTCCGGTCCCACAGGGCCCTGTATTGCCGCACCCGCGCATCGGCTTCCAATGCCTCGAGCCGTTGCATGCGCGCCAGCGCGGGCGCTTGCAACAGCCGGGCCAGGGTGGGCGGCAAGGGCTGCGCGTCCGTTGCATACAGGTCGCGTATCCGCGAGGCGGTGTCGGCAAGCGCCGTGCAGGTCGGCGCCGCGTGCAGCCGGCCCAGAGCCTCGCGCAGCGGTGTAGGCGCCAGGCGCCGCAACTGGGCCGGATGCGCCAGCGTATCGACCGCCGCGCGGATGGCCCGCCGATCGCGATCGGCGTGGGCCAGCAACGATGCGTATTCGCGCACTGCCGCCGCTTGGTGCCGCAATACCATCGCCTGGAACGCGGGGTCGCCCTGGCCCGCGCGCATGGCTTCATGAATCAGCTGGGCCAGGGCCTCGGTGAAATGGCGCCGCAGCTCGGGCGCCGGCGACTGCGCCTGTGCCTGCGCGTCGCGGGCCTGCTCGATGCAGGCCGCCAGCGCCGTGGCCGCGCCCGATACGCGCCAGTCGGTCGAGGCGCGCAGGGCCGCGGGCAGGCGGTAGCGGCGCGCGACAGTACGCAGGGCCTGGGCCAGCAGAGAGGAAGAAGAGGGCGGTATCGAGGCCGGCATAGTACTTGCG
This sequence comes from Bordetella petrii, assembly GCA_017745595.1. Taxonomy (GTDB): domain Bacteria; phylum Pseudomonadota; class Gammaproteobacteria; order Burkholderiales; family Burkholderiaceae_B; genus Bordetella_A; species Bordetella_A petrii_C. Next base: position 99,828 of record WMBV01000024.1, on the reverse strand, counting down.
GGCGCATGGCCGGTTTTGCTACCCGCGTAGAGCATCCATGCGCACCAAGCACATTCTAATGATCCTGGCCCTGGCGGTAGCGGTTTTCGCCGTGAGGTCGATGGCTCCGTGGTAGATCGGCGGCGGCAGGTGTCAGGCTCCACGCGGAGGACCGTGACACCCGGTAATGCCGGTTCAGGTATCGCGGAGCCGGGTCTCGTTCAGCCGCGCGCGCCGCCATCGGGAAGAAACTGCTCGCGCAATTCCTTCGCGAAGCGCAGGGCCAGGCGCGAGCGTGGGCGATCTTTCGGATAGATCAGGCACAGGCTCAGTTCGATGTGAGGCCGGAACGGCCGGAATTCGACATCGGGCAGTGGATACTGGTGCACGGTGGCGAGATCCACCAGGCCCACTCCCACTCCTTTCGCGACCATCAGGCATGCGGCTTGTGATGAGTTGACCTCGACCGTGACGTCGGGCATCGACAGTCCGTGAACCCCGTAGACGGCCTGGATCGCCATGCCCGTGCGGGTGGTGGGGCCGGTTGCCACGACGACGCTATTGGCCAGGTCCGCGGCGCTGACTTCTTTCTGCCGGGCCAGCCGAGAGCGGCGGGGTACCGCGCACACGACACTGGATTTGCCCACCTGTTCGACGCCGACACTGAGGTCTCTGACCGGGGTGTAGACGAGGCCGATGTCGACCTCGCGGCGGGCGACACGTTCTTCGATGGCATTCGCCGTGGCCAGCGCGTGGATCGTGACGCGCGCGCCCGGGCAGTGCCGATGCAGCCGCGACACCGCCTCGGGCAGGTACGCGTTGACGAATGTCGGCGAGGCGGCGATGGCCAACCGCCCGGTGCGGCCGCCGCGCATTTCATCGACGGCCCGGTTCAGGGTATCGATGCGGCCGAAAATCGCCTGGACATCGGGAAACAGGTCGCAGGCCTCGGGAGTGGGCTGCAAGCGCCCGCCGATGCGCTCGAACAGCTTGAATTTCAGCTGCTGTTCCGCGTGCCGCAGCACATTGCTGACAGCAGGCTGGGTGACGTTGAGCAGGTGGGCGGCACCCGTGACCGAGCCCGCCTGCATGACCGCGTGGAAAACCTCAAGATGGCGCAGATTCATGGCAATGCCTCGCGGCGTGATCATCACAAAAAATGATAGGGTACCAAATAATAATCATTGGAAAGAAATAGCAAGAAGTCCCACCATGGCACTGACGGCTTGCGATCCCGGCCCTTTCTTCGGCCGCGAAACCGCGCAGGCCAGCACGACACAGAAGAGGCTTATGGTGGAACACAGGGGGGAAGAGGGTGCCGGCCTTACGCTCGGACTGGTCGAGCGCGCCCTGCGGACGCGGCATGACCGTTTGCCGGATGCCGTACGCCGGGTGGCGCGCGACTGCCTGACGGATTGGCTGGGATGCGCCCTTGCCGGCCTGTCCGAGCCGGCGTCCAGGATGGTGGCGGAAGCCGCAAGCGAAGAAGGCGGCTCGGCGCAGGCTACCCTGATCGGGCGCGGCATCCGGCTCAGCTTGCCGCAGGCCGCCCTGGCCAACGGCACCGCATCGCATGCCCTGGACTACGACGACGTCAATCTGGCGCTGCCGGGGCATCTGGGCGTGGCCATCATTCCCGGCCTGCTCGCGCTGGCCGAATACCGCGACGCCAGTGCCGCCGATTTCTATGCCGCCTTCGTGGCGGGTTATAACCTCGCCTGCCGGGTCGGCACGCTGGTCGAGCCCGCGCACTATGCGAACGGGTTCCATGCCACGGCCACATTGGGCAGTCTGGGGGCGGCCGTGGCATGCGCCCATTTGCTGCGCCTGCCGGTTGCCGAAACCAGCTACGCCCTGGGCATCGCCGCCACACAGGCCGCCGGGCTGAAAGCCATGTTCGGAAGCATGGCCAAGCCATTGCATGCCGGCCTGGCCGCGCAGGCCGGCGTGCGGTCGGCCTTGCTGGCGCAGAAAGGCTTTGTCAGCCGCCACGACGCGCTGGAGTGCGCGCAGGGTTTCGCCCAGGCCCACGGCGACGATTTCCACGTGGAAGCCGCGCTGGCCGACCCCGAGGGCGGGCATCACATCTTGAACAACATCTTCAAGTTTCACGCCGCGTGTTTCAGCACCCACTCCACCATCGAGGCGGTAGCGGCACTGCGTCGCGAACGGGGCATCCGGCCCGGCGACGTCGCGCGCATCCACATCGTGGCGGGCGAGGCGTGCGCCATCTGCAACCATCCGTCTCCGTCGACGGGCCTCGAAGCGAAGTTCAGCCTGCGGGCCGCCGCGGCGTTCGCGATGCTGGCGATGGACACCGCCCGGCTGGATACCTGGCAACGGGTTACCGAAGCCGGCGTGCGCGCCATGCTGGAACAGGTGCATGTCGAGCTGGTTCCCGGCATGGGGTTGAGCGCATCGGCCGTGACGGTGCATACCCGCCACGGCGAGGCATGGCGGCGCGCCGCCGACGTAGGCGTCCCGCTGGCCGACAAGACCGAGCAGTCGCGCCGCGTCAATCGCAAGTTCGTGGCCATTGCCGCACCCGTCGTGGGCGAGGCTTGCTGCGAGCGCATCTTGAATCAGCTGGCCGCGCCCGACCGCGGGTCGCTGGCGGGCCTTCTGCACGAATGCCGCGAATCGCGGCAACCCTGATCCCCCTTTTTTTAAACAAGTTCGAAGGAGACGATTGAACATGGGCAAAGACAGCATTTACGGCAAGGTCGCCAAAGGCGAGCCGTATCGCAAGGCGGGGGCCCGTCTGACCGAGGACGCCGAAGACGTCCAGAAAAGAACCAAGCTGGGCGATCCCGAACAGCAGATGCGGGAATACCCGTTCTACCATCGGTTCGACAAAGCCCATCTGGTGATGCTGGCTGAACAAGGGTTCCTGACGCGCGACGACGCGGCGAAGATGCTGCGGGCGCTCAGGAAAATGGAACAGACTGGCATCGAGGCGGTGCGCGCGCAGACCGAGGCGGGCGAACATTCCGGCGAAGCGTGGCTGATCACCGAGTTGGGGGAAGAGGTCGGCGGCCGGATCCATGCCGGGCGCAGTTCGGGTGATTTCATGGCCGTGACCAGCCGGATTTTCATCCGCGAGTACATTCTCAAACTGATGGCGGCGTCCATCAAGCTGCGCAAGCGCCTGGTGGACCTGGCCAGCGAAAACGTTGGCACCGTGATGCCGGCATCGACGTGGTCGCAGCATGCCCAGCCTACGACCTTCGCGCACTACGCGATGTCGTGGGAGCTTGCTTTGGAAAATGACTACGCGCGCCTGCGTCAGCTTTATGAGCGAGTCAACCTGAGCCCCGCCGGCTCGGCCATCATGACGGGATCGCGCTACCCCATCAAGCGGGAACGGACCGCCGAACTGTTGGGATTCGATGGCGTCATCACGAATACGCGGTATGCCGTGCTGGGCTTCGACGGCTGGCTGGGCGTGCCCGCCGAAGCCTATACCGTGCCGGCGTTGCTCATGATGAACGTCTCGGGCATCGCTTCCGAACTGTACTTGTGGTCCAACACCGAGTTCTCGTATGTGGAGCTGGCCGACCGCTACTGCGGCACCAGCAGCATCATGCCGCAGAAGAAGAACCCCTATACCCTGATGTGGGTCCGGGGCGCCGCCGCGCGCACCTATGGACGCCTGGCCTCGTACTTGTACGAGATGCATGACGCCTGCATGGGCTATACCCGGCAATTGGCGCCCACGCTGGATGACGTGCTCGAGGCCACCGAGATCATGACCGGCGTGCTGGCCACGCTGTCGATCAAGAAAGAGCGCATGCTGGCGAACGCCACCAGTATGAACTGGATCTGCGCCACCGACCTGGCCGATGTCATCGTCATGGAAAAGGGCCTGCCGTTCCGCACCGCGCATCAGATCGTGGCCATTCTGGTCCGGATCGGCATCGGCAAGGGGTTGACCCAAACCGACGTCACCAGCGCGCTGGTGGACGAAGCCGCCATCGAGTACATGGGCAAGCCGCTTGAACTGAGCGACGAATCGATCCGCAAGGCGTTGAACCCTCTTGAATGCGTCAAGGCGCGCCAGCTTACCGGCGGCCCGTCGCCCGAGCGCGTCGAAGAAGATATCGCCCGCGCCCGCGGGCAGTACGCGGCCGACGAGGCCTCGCTGGAAGAAATCAGCGCGCGCCTGGCGGCGTCGGCCCGGCAGCTCGAGCAGGCGATCGACCGCATCGTAAGCTGAAGTGGTTTCTTAATGACAAGGAGGAGACAAAATGAAAACAACACGGATGCAGGCCCTTGCCCGTGTCGCCTGGCGCCGCGCCCTGGCCGGCCTGCTGCTGGCGGCGGGCGCCGCTTCCCCGGCGTGGGCCGAACGCGTGATCAAGATCGTGGTGCCCTACGGGCCCGGGGCAACGCTGGACACGGTGGCGCGCAATCTCAATGCTGATCTGGGCAAAGAGCTGGGCGCCACCGTCATCGTGGAAAACCGGGGCGGCGCGGGCGGCAGCGTGGGCACGACGTATGTGGCCCGGTCCACCGACAACAACACCCTGTTGCTGACCGCGGCCAGCCACAACCTGGCCGCCTACCTGTACCGCAACCCCGGCTACCATCCCATCAAGGACTTCGTGGGGGTGGCCTATATCGGGAATTCGGGCTTCGTGATCGGCGTGCCGGGCACCCTGGGCGTCAATTCGCTGCAGGACTACATCAAACTGATCAAGAGCAAGCCCGATGCGCTCAATTACTCGTCGGCCGGCAATGGCGGGGCCACCCATCTGGCGATGGCGTCGTTCCTGGCCACCGTCGGTGGAAAGATGCAGCACATTCCCATGAAGGCGACGGGCGAGGCCATCAATGAAGTGCTGGCCGGCCGGGTGCAGGGCACCGCGGCGGCCGTGCCCGCCATCATCGGCTTCAAGGACGATCCGCGCATCAAGATGCTGGCCTATACCGGCGCCAGCCGTTCGCCGCTGTTGCCCGATCTGCCCACCGCCGCCGAGGCCGGCGCGCCCGGATACAAGTACGACACGTGGTTCGGGCTGCTTGCGCCCAAGAGCATGCCCGAGGCCGAGGTACAGCAGATACACGCGGCCATGGAGAAAGCGCTGGCGAATCCCGAGGTCAAGGCCAGGTTGACCCGGCTCGGGGTGGACTACGATGCGATGTCGATTGCCGATTTCAACGCGTTATTGCGGCAAGACTACGAGGCCGGCGGACCGCTCATCAAGGCTACCGGGGCGAAGATCGAGTGAAAGGCGCGGCCGGCGGCCGCGCGCCCGGGGGGTGTCAGGCTCCCCGCAGGGGTGCCTGACACCGTGGGTATGTGTGTGGGGGGCGGCGTACGTCGGTGTCAGGCACCCCTGCGGGGAGCCTGACACCTTTTTCTTTTTGGCGGCCTACGCCGTTTTTTTCAGCACCAGCACTTCGCTGCTTCCGTCTTGCGCCGTTTCCCCGTGTTGATTCACCAGGCGCAGGCGCCGGTCCACCGCGCCGACCCGCGCGCTGGTGCCGGGGCGCACGGCCAGTATGTCCAGTACCAGGTGCAGGGTGTCGCCCACGAAGATCGGCTTGACGAACTTCCACTCGCGCAGCGACAGCATCGCCACCACGGAACGGTGGAAGATGCCCAGTTCATGCATCATGCCGGTGGCGATCGCGATGCCCAGCGTGCCGTGCACCACCCGCTGGCCGAACTTGGTGTCCGCCGCATAGACCGCATCGGCGTGAATGGGGTTCCAGTCGCCCGACAGCATCGAGAACATCGTCAGGTCGGCCTCGGTGATGGTGCGGCCGCCGCTTTCGAAGGTCTGGCCGGCCTGGAAATCTTCGAAGTACAGCGAATGGGAAGTCATGGCGATCCACGGATAAGTAAACAGAATGCCGCCCTCAGGCAGGCGTTTCTTGTTGCAGGCGTTCTTCGGCCATCTGGCGCAGTTTGGCGCGCTGGATCTTGAAGCCATTGGCGCTGGCGGCGGTGGGGAACTCGTCCACCAGCCACAGGCGCGCCGGCACCTTGAAGGGCGCCAGCGAGGCGCGCAGCGGTTCCAGCAGGTCGGCGGGGCCGATGCCCGCGTCGGCGATGACGAAGGCGGCGGCGCGCGGCTGGCCGTCGAGCGTGATGCCCACTACCTGCGCGTTGCGCACACCCGGCTGCCGGGCCAGGGCGTGTTCGATTTCGGCGGGGTCGACCAGAAAGCCGCCCAGGCGCAAGGTGTCGCCCATGCGGGCCAGGTAGACGAAGCTGCCGTCGGGCCGCAGGTAGCCCAGGTCGCCGGTGCGGAAGTAGCCGTCGGCGCTCAGGGCCCGCGCGGTGGCGTCGGGGTTGCCCAGGTAGCCGATGAAGTTGCCGGGGGCCTGGATTTCGATCTCGCCATGCGTGCCGGGCGCGCACAGGGTACCGCTGGCCGGGTCGCGCACCCGCACCCGCGCCCTGGGCGACGCCGGCACGCCGCCGCCCAGGGCGCGCTCGGCCACGGGCAGGCCGGCGTCCTGCAGCGAGAACAGGGCCTGCACTTCGCTGGACCCGTACAGGCCGCGTAGCGGAAAGCCGCGGCGGCCCAGCGCGTCAACCAATTCGGCCGCGCCCGGGCTGAAGCTGGCGAAGCCGAACACACGCGCATCGGGAAAGGGGCGCTCGTCGCGAGTCTCGTCGGCGATGCGGCGCATCATTTCGTCGCTGCCGAAGGTGTGGGTGATGCGCTCCGCGCGCAGCAGCCGCGCGGCGCGCGGGGCGTCGAACAAGTCCATCATCACGACCGGGGCGCCGCCGTGCAGCGCGGCCAGCACGCCGTTCAGCCCGAATACGCCACACAGGGGCAGGGCGGCCAGCAGGCGCGCGCCGGGCTCGTCCAGGCCATTGGCCCGGGCCACTTGCCGGTTGTGGGCCAGCAGGGTGGCGGCGCTGTGCATGACCAGCTTGGGGCCCTGGGTGGTGCCCGAGGTCGTGAATAGAATGAGGGCGCGCGTGGCGTCGGCTGGCGCGGCCGGCGGCGGCGCGCCAGCCGCGTGCGGGCCGGCGCCGGGCCGGCAGGCGACCGTATGGCGGCCGAACACCGCGGCGGGCGCGTCGCTGTCGGGGTCGATCAGAGCGATGCTGCGCAAGTCGGGCAAGGCGTCTTGCGCCACGCCGGCCAGCACGGCGGGGAAATCGATCTTGCGGAACGACGGTTGCATGACCAGCATGCGGGCCCGCGAGCGCGCCAGAATGTATTCCAGTTCGGCGCTGCGGTAGCGGGTGTTGATGGCCACCAGCGTGGCGCCCAGGCGGTCCAGGCCGAACAGCAGGGCCAGCCATTCGCGGCGGTTGGGCAGCCAGACGGCCACCTTGTCGCCGGCGCCGATGCCCTGGCCGGCCAGCCAGCGGGCCGTGCCGGCGCACAGGGCATCGAAGTCGCGATAGCTCAGCGGCCCCGCTTCGTCGACCAGGGCAATGTCGTCGGGGCGGGCGCGCAGCGACGCGGCATATAGGTCTGCCAGCAGGCCCGTGTCCGGCGCGGTGGCGGCCGCCATCAGTACAGCTCCATCAGGTCGGCATTGTCGGCGAAGTCGGCCGGCACGCCGGAACGGATCAGTGCGCCCGACTTCATGACGATGACGCGGTCGGCGATTTTCAGGGCTTCGCGCACGTTCTGCTCCACGATCAGGATGGCCATGCCGCGCTGCTGCTGCAGGGCGCGGATGGGGCCCATCAGGTCCTGGAACAGCTTGGGGGCCAGGCCGATGGAAGGCTCGTCGAGCAACAGGCAGCGCGGCTGGCTGAGCAGGGCGCGCGCCAGCGACACCATCTGCTGCTGGCCGCCCGACAGGGTGCCGGCGCGCTGGCCATAGAACTTGCGCAGCGCCGGCAGCACCTGCATGACCCAATCCAGGCGCGCGGCATGGTCGGCCTTGGGCACGCCGGCCGACCACAGGCCCAGGCGCATGGTTTCGGCCACGGTCAGGCCCGGAAAGATGCCGCGGCCCTCGGGCACCAGCGAGATGCCGGCGGCGGCCAGGCGGCGCGGCTCGGGCCGCGCCATGGGCTGGCCGTCCAGCAGCACGCTGCCGCCTTCCGGCGCGACCAGGCCGAACAGCGCCTTCAGCAGGGTGGATTTGCCGGCGCCGTTGTGGCCGATCAGGCACAGCACCTCGTTGGCGTCCAGGCGCATGTCCAGGCCATCGAGCACCGGGCGTTCGCCGTAGCCCGCGCGCAGGCCGCGCGCTTCCAGTACCGGGGCGGGGGCGGCGGTCATGCGCGTTCTCCGAAGTAGATGGCGGCCAGCTGCGGGTCTTTCAGAATGCCGGCCGGATCGCCGCAGGCCAGCAGCTTGCCCTGGTCCAGGAAGGCCACGCGGTCGGACAGCTGCGTGACCAGGTCCAGATTGTGTTCGATGATGCAGATGGTGATACCGCGCGCGGCGTAGTTGCGCAGCAGCGCCACGAAGCGGTCGAACGAGCGCGGGTCCAGGCCGGACGCGGGCTCGTCCAGCAGCCACAGCGAGGCGTCGCCGGCCATGATGCGCGCCAGGCTCAGGAACTTGCGCTCGGCGTAGGCCAGGTCGGCGGCGCGTTCGTGGCGCTTGTCCCACAGGCCGGCGTCGTTCAGCACCGCCTGGATGCGTTCCGGGTCGGCGCGCCGCTGCCACAGCCAGCTGCCGCGTTCGATCACGGTGGTGACGTTTTCCAGCACGCTCATGTGGGTGAACAGGCGCAGGTCCTGGAAGCTGCGGCCCACGCCGCGGCGGGCGATCTGCCAGGGCGCCAGCCGGGCCAGCGGCCTGCCGTGCAGGTGCACCGTGCCGGCGGTGGGGGCCAGGTGCCCGGTGATCATGTTGAACAGCGTGGTCTTGCCGGCGCCGTTGGGCCCCACCAGCGTGGTGATCATGCCGGCGGGCAGGTCCAGTGTGACGTCGCTGATGGCCTGCAGGCCGCCGAAGCGCTTGGACAGGCCCTGCATGCGCAGCAGCACGGGGCCCGCGTCCGCGGCGCGCGCCGCGCCCGAAGTGTCGCCCCGCGGGTTCATGCCTTGCCCCTTTTGCGGCGCCCGCCCACCAACCCGCCGGGCCGGAACATCATCAGCAGCACCATGATGCTGCCATACACGATCTGCTGCACGGTGCCCAGCTCGGAAGGCGGCAGGAAGGGCAGGTAGGTCAGCGCGGGCGGCAGCAGCATGAGCAGGGCCGCGCCGATAATCGGCCCGAACACCGTGCCCGTGCCGCCGATGATGACCATCGCCATCAGCAGGATAGAGGTTTCGAGCATGAAGCCTTCGACGTTGACGAAGCTCATGTAGAACGCATAGATGGCGCCGGCCACGGCGGCCAGCCCGGCCGACACGGCCACCGACAGCGTTTTGACGGCGGCCACCCACTTGCCGGCCGCCTGCGCCGCCGATTCGCTATCGCGGATGGCCATCAGGCTGCGGCCGAAGCTGCCGCGCAACAGCGCGGTGGTGATCAGCAGCACGGCGGCCAGGCCGCCCGCCGCCAGGCCCAGGAATTCGCCCGGCGTGGCCAGCGCGTGGCCGAACACCGTGGGCGGCGGTATGCCCACCAGCCCGCCCAGGCCGCCGGTGGCGCTTTTCCATTCGGAAAACACGGTCACGCCGATGACCTGCAGGCCCAGCGAGGCGGCCACGAAGTATTCGCCGCGCACGCGCAACGCCGGCAGGGCCAGCACCATCGACAGCGCGCCCGATACCAGCACCGCGCCGGCCACGCACAGCAGCAGCGAATCGCTGAAGTGCATGGCGATGTTGGCGGCGGTGTAGGCGCCCACGCCGAAGAAGATGGCGTGCGCCAGCGAGAAAATGCCCGCATAGCCCATGATGAAGTTCAGCGTGACGGCCAGCATGGCATTCACGCAGAAAAGCACGGCGATGTTTTGCAGATAAGCCAGCATGGGTTGCCTCGCTACGACGTCACCGCGCGGCCAAAGAAGCCGCCGGGCCGGAACAGGATGAACAGGAACAGCACCACGAAGGTGACGGCCTCGCTCCATTGCGGGTCGATCCACGCCAGCGACAGGTTCTCGGCCATGCCCAGCAACAGGCCGGCCACGGCCGCGCCGCGCAGGCTGCCCACGCCGCCGACGATGGTGGCGGCGATGCTGATCAGCATGATGTGGTGGCCCATGGCCGGGTTCAGGCCCGAGGTGGCCGCCGTCAGGATGGCCGCCGGCACCGCCAGCAGCGAGCCGATCAGGAACACGTATTGCGACAGCCGGCGCGGGGTCAGGCCGTACACGCGCACCAGTTCGGGGTTTTCGCCCAGGGCGCGCAGCGCCAGCCCCAGGTTGGTGTGGGTCAGCAGCCATTGCAGCAGGCCGAAGGCCACGATGGCGCACAGCACCGCCACCGCCGCCATGGGCGCCACGTACAGGCCGGGCAGCAGTTCCAGGCTTTTGCTCAGGGGCGTGGGCACGGTGACCAGGCCGCGCCCGAAGCCGATGGCGATCAGGTTCTGCACCACGATGGCCAGCCCGAACGAGGCCACGAACACCGTGAAGAAAGCGGCCTCGTGGCGCTGGATGACCGAATACACGTAGCGGTCGACCAGCACGCCGAAGACGGCCGCCGCGGCGGCCGCGCCCAGCGCCGCCAGCGGCCACGCCCAGGCCAGCACCGTGTACAGCTCGTAGAACACGAAGCCGGCCAGGGTGAAGGTGGCGCCGTGCGCCACGTGAAAGACCCGGGTGGTGCCGAAGATCAGCGAAAATCCCGCTGCGATCAGGGCATACAGCGCACCGGTCTGTATCCCGTTGATGAAAAGCTGGATGAACAGCATGGGCGGGGCGGGATGCGGGCCGTCAGTGCGCGGCGTCGGCGATGGGCTTGGCGCCCTGGTCGCCGATTTCGTTGATCTGGATCGGGGCCTGGATGGTGCCGTTTTCCGCGAACGATACGGTGGCGCCCACGAAATCGAAAGTCTTGGTGGCCTTGCGCTGCGCCAGCAGGTTCTCGCCGGTGATGGGCTTGCCCGCCTTTTCGAGCGCCGCGGCCAGCACGCCGAAGGTGCGCACGGCGTTGTAGTAGTTCAACACGTACATGTTGGGCGCTTTGCCGTACTGCTTTTTGTAGTCTTCCAGCATGCGGCGGGTGATGTCGTCCGGCTTGTCCCAGTCGACCTTCTGGCTGGTGAAGAGCGCGCCCTTGGCTTCGGGCAGCGTCAGCGTGGACGGAATGGCAAAGGCCGAATAGCTGGCGATCTGCTGCGACACGCCGTTATCGCGCAGCTGCTTGACGATCTGGCCCTGCTGGCTGCCGTACGAGGCAACGTAGACGGCGTCGGGCTTGACGTCGCGCACGCGCGCGGCCACGCCCGCGAACTGCTGGGCCGTGGCGGGCACCGAGAAGCTGCCGACCAGTTCGCCGCCGGCCTTGCCCAATTCGCCCTTCAGTTCCTTGACCACCGACTGGCCCAGCGGGTCGTCGACGTACACCAGCGCAATGCGCTTCAGGCCGCGCTCTTTGACCAGGTACGGCACCATGGCGCGCACTTCGAAGTCGACCAGCGGAATCGTGTTCCAGAAATATTCGCCCAGCTCGGCCAGGTCGGGCCCCACGCCGCCGCCGTTGACCATCACGGTCTTGCTGCGGGTGCCGATGGGCGCGATGGCCTTGGACACGCCGGTGAAGGCGCTGAGCACGAACGGCACCTTGGCCACGTTGACTAGCTTGTTCATGCCGATGACGCCCTGCATGGGCAGGCCCTGGCTGTCTTCGTACACGATGGACAGTTTGCCCGACAGCATCTTGGATGCGTTGATGTGCTCGACGGCCAGGTTGGCGCCCGAACTGAAGATCTGCCCGTATTCGGCGTTGCTGCCGCTCATGGGGATCAGGCCGCCGATGGTAAGGTCGGCCGCGGCCGCCAGCGTAGTCAGGGTCAGGCCTTGGCACAGCGCCAGGCCGGCAAGCAGCTTCTTCATGGATGTCTCCACACGGTGTCGTGGTTGTTGTGCGCCGCAGCGTCAGGCAGGGCCGGCTGGCGGCTGTGAAAATGCTAGCCACTCCGCATGATGCGACCTATTCGGATTTTCTTAACTGCGGGTTTTCCCGCCTGGAGCGCCGGGCCGGGCCCGGGGTCGCCTAGGCAGGTGTCTGACTCCCGAAGGGTGTCAGACACCGAAGCCTGCCCAGGGGATCCCAAAAGCAATCGGTGTCTGACACCCTGCGGGAGTCAGACACCTGGGCAAGACCTGCGCAAGCGGGGCAGCCGCGCTTCAGCGGCCCGCCGCGGCGGCGATTTCTTCGTCGCTTTTGCCCAGCACGTCGCGCAGGATTTCGGCGGTGTGCTGCCCCAGCAGGGGGGGCGCGCTGTGATAGACCACCGGCGAAGCCGAGAACCGCAGCGGGCTGGCCGTGACGGATGCCTGCCCGCCCAGGGGGTGGGGCAGCTCGCGCCGCAACTGGCGGGCCTGCGCCTGCGGGTGGGCGAAGGCCTGCGCGATGTTGTTGATGGGGCCGCAGGGTACGCCCACGGCCTCGAGCTTGGCGATCCAGTCGTCGCGCCGCCCTTGCTTCATGATGTCGGCCAGCAGCGCGACCAGTTCTTCGCGGTGGGTGACCCGCAGCCGGTTGGTGGCGAAGCGCGGGTCGTCGCCCAGTTCGGGCGCGCCGATGGCCTTGCAATAGGCCCGGTACTGCGATTCGTTGCCGGTGGCCACGATCAGGTGGCCGTCGCTGGCGGCGAACACCTGGTAGGGCACCACGTTCTGGTGCGCGTTGCCGGCGCGGGTGGGCGCCACGCCCGAGGCGAAGTAGTTGGAATTCTGGTTGGCCAGCATTGCCACGTGGCAGTCGAGCAGCGCGATGTCCAGGTGCTGGCCCAGGCCGCTGCGGTGGCGTTCTTGCAGCGCCGCCAGGACGGCCACGCTGGCGTACATGCCGGTGATGATGTCGGTGACGGCCACGCCGGCTTTCTGCGGGCCGCCGCCGGGCAGGTCGTCGCGTTCGCCGGTAATGCTCATCAGGCCGCCCAGGCCCTGGATCATGAAGTCGTAGCCGGGCAGCTGCGCACAGGGGCCGTCCTGGCCGAACCCCGTGACCGAACAGTAGATCAGGCGCGGGTTGATGGCGCGCAGGCTGTCGTAGTCCAGCCCGTACTTGCGCAGGCCGCCCACCTTGAAGTTTTCGACCAGGATGTCGCAATGCACCGCCAGTTCGCGGACCAGCGCCGCGCCCGCCGGCGTGGCGATGTCGGCTTCCAGCGAGCGCTTGTTGCGGTTGGCGCTAAGGTAATAGGCGGCTTCGGCCGTGTCTCGCCCCTGGCCGTCTTTCAGGTAGGGCGGGCCCCAGTGGCGGGTGTCGTCGCCGGTGCCGGGGCGTTCGACCTTGATGACGTCGGCGCCCAGGTCGGCCAGGTTCTGGGTGCACCACGGGCCGGCCAGGATGCGGCTCAGGTCGAGCACGCGGATGCCCTGTAGGGGCGGGGGACGGGAATCCATGCGTAGGGGCTCTTTGCGGTTGATGCGTAGGTATGCGCGCGTCAGGCGGCGATGGTGGCCGTGCCGTGGCTCATGACCACGACATCGCGCGCCGCGGCGCGCACGATGAACTGCAGCGTGCCGTCGTCGCCGCGCCACATGTCGAACTGCAGCGCCTCGCCAGGGTACACCGGCGACGAGAAACGCGCATTCAGGCTGGTCAGCCGGGCCGCGTCGTAATCGCACCAGGTCTTGATGATGGCGTGCGCGGCCATACCGTAGGTGCACAGGCCGTGCAGGATGGGTTGCGGGTAGCCGGCCTTGCGCGCGATTTCCGGATCGGCATGCAGGGGGTTGCGGTCGCCGCTCAGGCGATACAGCAGGGCCGCATTGGGCGCCACGGCCAGGGTGCAGCTTCGATCGGGCGCGCGCGCCGGCGCCGCGGGCAGGGGCGGCGGGCCGTCGTCGCCGCGTCCGAAGCCGCCATCGCCGCGGCAGAACGTGGTTTGCTGCAGCGTGGCCAGGCAGGCGCCGGATTCGTCGTGCAGTTCGCGTTCGGAAATGACCAGCGCGCCTTTGTCGGCGCCCTTGTCGATGACGTGGGTAATGCGGCTTTTACCGATGACGGTGCCGCTGGCCGGCAGCGGCGCATGCAGCGTCAGGCGCTGTTCGCCATGCACCAGCCGCACCCAGTCGATGCCGGCGCGGGGGTCGCTCATCCAGAAGCCGGGGTACCCCAGCACCGTGGCCAGGGTGGGCAGGGCGCGCAGGTCTTGTTCGTAAACGTAGCGCAACTGCCCGGCGTCGAGTGGGTCTTGCCCCAGGCCGAGGCCCAGGGCGTACAGCATGGTGTCTTTTTCGTCGTAGCGTTGGTGTACGTCGTCGAAACGCCAGTTCTTGATGGTGTCGTAGTCCATGGGGCAAGGGCCTTATTCAGATGGGGTCCCAGTCGATGACGTCGGGCGAGCGCTCCAGCGCGTAGAACTGCTTGCGCATGGCGGGAATGGCGATTTCGCCAATGAGCTCGGGCGTCCAGCCTTCGCTGTAATGCACGCTGCGCACGGGCCGCGGCTGGCTGATCAGCATGATTTCGTTGGCGCGCACGGCGAAAATCTGGGCGGTGACTTCGCTGGCGGCATCGCTGGCCAGGAACACTGCCAGCGGCGCGACCTTGCCGGCTTCCATTTTCTTCAGTTTTTCCACGCGGGCCTTTTCGGCGTCGGTCTCGGCCGGAATGGAACTGGTCATGCGGCTCCAGGCGAACGGCGCGATGCAGTTCGAACGCACGTTGTAGCGCGCCATGTCGAGGGCAATGGATTTGGACAGCGCCACGATGCCCAGCTTGGCGGCCGCGTAGTTGGCCTGGCCGAAATTGCCGATCAGGCCCGAGGTGGACGTCATGTGCACGAAGGCGCCGGATTCCTGTTCGCGGAAATAGGGCGCGGCCGCGCGGCTCATGAAAAAGGTGCCGTTCAGGTGCACGTCGAGCACCTGGCGCCATTCTTCTTCGCTCATTTTGTGGAAAACGCGGTCGCGCAGGTTGCCTGCGTTGTTGACCACGGCGTCGATGCGGCCGAAGGCGTCGACCGCGGTCTTGATGATGTTGTGGGCGCCTTCGTAGCTGGCCACGCTGTCGGTGTTGGCGCAGGCCTGGCCGCCGGCGGCCTGGATTTCCTTTACCACCGATTGCGCCGGGCCGGCGCCGCCGCCTTCGCCCTGCAGCGACACGCCGATGTCGTTGACGACCACCTTGGCCCCCGCCGCCGCCATGGCCAGCGCGATGCCCCGCCCGATGCCGCCGCCGGCGCCGGTAACAACCACTACTTTTCCTGCAACGATACCGCTCATGATGATTCCTCCATAGGGGGCCGTGCCGGCCCCGACTCCGTGCATGGTAGATTTCAGGGCCGGGCAGTGGAATTCAAAATTCAAGACACCCCCCTTTTGCGTGGCGGAACATGAGACACGATCTGACCGACCTGCGTTTGTTCGTGAACGTAGGAGAAACCCTCAACTTGACGCGCGCGGCCGAGCGCACCTTCCTGTCGCTGCCCGCGGCCAGCGCCCGCATCAAGAACATGGAAGAGGCCTTCAAGGCCCGCCTGCTGATCCGCCAGGCCACCGGCGTGGCCCTGACGCCGGCCGGCGAAGTGCTGCTCAAGCATGCCCACGCGGTTTTCCGCCAGCTCGAATGCCTGAACGCCGACCTGCAACCCTATTCCAGCGGCATCAAGGGGCGCTTGCGCCTGCTGGCCAACACCACGGCCACGAACTCGTTCCTGGCCGACGCCATGTCCACCTTCCTGGCCGAAAATCCCGACGTGGACATCGAACTGGAAGAAAAAATCTCGGGCGATATCGTCCTGGCCATCCGGGCCGGCGCGGCCGACCTGGGCATCGTGGCCGGCAATATCGACGTCGACGGCCTGGATGTCCTGCCCTTGTTCCGCGACGAGCTGGCCATCGTGACCTCGCTGGGGCATCCCTTGGCGGAACTGGAATCGGTGCGCTTCGTGGACGTGATCGACGCCTACCAGTTCGTGGGCATCCACCCCAACAGTGCCATCCAGACCTTCCTGGAAGATATCGCCTCGGGCCTGGGCAAGCGCCTGTGCCAGCGCGTGCACGTGGGCAGCTTCGAGGCGGTGTGCCGCATGGTCGAGGCGGGCGCCGGCATCGCCGTGGTACCGCGTGCCTGCGCCGCCCGCTACAGCCGCCCGCAGGCGTTGCACGTGCTGCGCCTGCAAGACGGCTGGGCCCAGCGCGACCGCCTGCTGTGCCGCCAGCGCGGCCGCGACCTGCCGCGCTTCGTCGAAGACTTCATCGCGCACGTGCAGGCGGCCGCGCGCGCGTCGTAGCGGCAGGTTCCTTCAGGTGTCTGACTCCCGCAGGGTGTCGGACACCGACGCCGGCATGCACACAACGGTGTCAGGCACCTTCGGAGACATCTCATCCGCACCAGATGTCGGACACCAACGGTGCCCGTGCTGAACGGGGGGTTCGGCAAAAAAGAATCGGCAAGCCGGTCCGGCCGCGCGAATAATACGGGCACCGCGCCGGGGTCGTTGTTCCGTTCGTCCGCGCGCGCCAACAAAAAACCGGAGACACACCTATGCACGATCCGCAACGCCGCCGCCTGATGGCGGCGATGGGTGCCGCCTGGGCGGCCGCTACCTTGCCCATGCAGGCGCGCGCCGCCAAATGGCCCGAGCGCCCGGTCAATTTCATTGTGCCGTTCCCGCCGGGCGGGCCGGTCGACACGACCGCGCGCTTCACCACGCAGCCCATGGGCGAAATGTGGCAGACGCCGGTGGTGGTCGACAACAAGGCCGGCGCGGGCGGCATCGTGGGCGCGCAGGCGGCGGCCAAGGCCGAGCCCGACGGCTACCATTATTTCTTCGCCTCGATCCACCACGCGGTGCTGCCCAGCCTGCGCGCCAATCTCAGCTACGACATCACCACCGACTTCGTGCCGGTGGGCATGGCGGCGGTGTTTCCGATCGTGCTGGTGGTACACGAGTCGTTGCCGGTGAAAACGGTGGGCGAACTGATCGCCTATGCCAAGCAGCATCCCGGCAAGCTGTCGTTCGGCTCGTCGGGCACGGGGGGCGGCACGCACCTGGCGGGCGAGCTGTTCAACAGCATGACGGGCACGCGTATCCAGCATGTGCCGTATCGCGGCAGCGCGCCGGCCATGCAGGACCTGCTGGGCGGCCAGGTGCAGGTGATGTTCGCCGACGGCCCCTCGGCCCGGCCGCATCTGCAGGGCGGCAAGATCAGGCCCCTGGGCGTGGGCAACCCCGAGCCCTCGGCGCTGTTTCCGGGCATACCCACCATCGCCGCGTCGGGCGTGCCGGGATACGAGGCTTATTCGTGGAGCGGCCTGCTGGCCCCGGCCGGCACGCCGGCCGGTATCGTCAAGCAGGTCAACGCCGACATGGTGCGCGCGCTGACCAACCCCGACACCGCCAAGAGCATGCTGGCGGCCGGCGCCGAGCCCAAGCCGGGCACGCCCGAAGAATTCGGGGCATTCCTGCAGGCCGAAATCGCCAAATGGAGCAAGGTGATCAAGGCCGCGGGGATCAAGCTGGAGTGATAGCCCCACTTTCTAGCCAGGTGTCCGACTCCCGTCAGGGTGTCGGACACCGAAGAGGGGCAGGAGCGTCTCGACAGTACGGTGTCTGACACCCTGCGGGAGTCAGACACCTGGCGAGTGACCTGGCAAATCAGGCACCTGGCGGGTCAGGCACCTGGCGGGTCAGACACCTGGCGTTGCCTCGCCTGCCCGCAGGCCGAGCACGGCTTGCCGGGCTTCCTCGTATTCGCGCGCCAGCTGGTCGACCAGGGCGCGTGTCGCCAGCAGTTCCTGCGTGGCGCCCACGCCCTGGCCCGCGCTCCAGACGTCTTTCCATGCCTTGGGGCGGTTGCGCTTGTCCAGGTCGACGGGGTTGGTTTCCAGCTGGTCGAGCAGCGTGGGGTCCAGGCCCGCGGCGGCGATGCTGGGGATCAGGTAATTGGCCGGCACGCCCGAGAAAAAGGGCGTGTACAACACGTCGTCGACGCCGGCCTGCAGCACCATTTCGCGGTAGCGGTCGGGCGCCAGCGACTCGTGCGTGGCAATGAAGCGGGTACCCATGTACGCGAAATCGCAGCCCAGCACCTGGGCCGCCAGCACGTCCTTGCCATGGCTGACACAGCCCGACAAGGCCAGCGGGCCGTCGTAGAAGGCGCGGATTTCGTTGACCAGGGCGATGGGGTTGATGGCGCCCGCGTGCCCGCCCGCGCCCGCGGCCACCAGGATCAGGCCGTCCACGCCGGCATCCAGCGCGCGCCGCGCATGCCGCACCGTGGTCACGTCGTGGAACACCATCCCCCCGTAAGGGCGCACGGCCCGCACCACCGCATCGGGGGCATGCAGCGAGGTCACCACCAGCGGCACCCGGTGCTCCACGCAAATGTCCAGGTCGCCCTGCCAGCGCGCATTGGTGGGATGCACGATCAGATTGACGCCGTAGGGCGCCACGACCGCGCCGGGGTGGGCCTGGCGGTAATCCGCCAGGCCGGTCTCGATGCGCGTGAGCCAGTCGTCCAGGGCTTCCTGGGGCCGCGCGTTCAGCGACGGAAACGTGCCGACGATGCCCGCGGCGCACTGGGCCACGACCAGGTCGGGCCCCGACACCAGGAACATGGGCGCCCCGATCACCGGCAGGCGGGTGGTCGAACGCAGGAATTGCAATACGGGCATCGGCAATGCGCTCCGTCAGTTGGTCTGGATATTCGCCGACTTGATCACGTCGGCCCACATGGCGTATTCGCGTTCGATGCGCGCCTGCACGGCCTTGCCGTCGCCTTCGTCGACGGTGTAGCCGCCGTCGACCATGGCCTTGCGGAACGCCGGGTCTTGCGAAACATCGGCCAGCGCATTGGCTAGCCGCGTCCGGACGGGTTCGGGCAGCTTGGGCGGCGCCATCAGCGCGTACCAGCCCACGACCTCGTAGTTTTTCAGGCCGGCCTCGATCATGGTGGGCACGTCGGGCAGCTCGGGGTTGCGCTCGCGCGAGGTCACCGCCAGGGCGCGCGCCTTGCCGCTCTTGATGAAGGGGATGGCCGTGCTGGTGATGTCGAACATGAAGGTGATCTTGCCGCTGACCACGTCCATCATGGCCGGCGAGTTGCCGCGATACGGCACGTGCAGCATGGGCGCATCCGCCTGCAGCTTGAGCAGTTCGGCCGACAAGTGGTTCGAGGCGCCCACGCCCGCCGAGCCGAAGCTGACCGCGTCGGGGTGCGCCTTGGCGTAGTCGATCAGTTCGCTCACGCTCTTGGCCGGAATCTGCGGCCCGATCAGCAGCACGTTGGTGTAGTCGACCACCATGCCGATGGGCGTGAAGTCTTTGCGCGGATCGAACAGCTTGCTGTTCTGCACCAGCGGCGAAATGGTCAGCGACGGGCTGGCGGCGAAACTGAGCAGGTAGCCGTCCGGCGTGGCCTTGGCGGCCGCGTCGGAGGCGATCATGCCGCTGGCGCCGGCGCGGTTTTCCACCACCACGGTCTGGCCCAGCTTGTCGCCCAGGTACTTGGCGAAGACGCGCGCCGTGGTGTCGACCGGGCCGCCCGGGGCGTAGCCCACCAGCAGCCTTAGCGGGCGGTCGGGGTAGCTGTCGCTGGCCTGCGCGCCGGATGCGGCGGCGCACATCGCCATGGCGAGCGCGCTGGCGCGCAACAATGATTTCATCTGCATGGTTTGTCTCCTTTGGTGCTGTTTTTTCGCGGGGCGTGTCTGCTGCTTTATGCCAGCCGTTCCCGCAACGGCTGTTTCAGGATCTTGCCGCTGACCGTGGTGGGCAGCGTGTCGATGGGCACGATGCGCGCCGGCCGCTTGTAGGGCGCCAACTGGCAGCGCAGATGCGCCATCAGGGCCTCGGCATCGACCTGGGCGCCGGGCTGGGCCTCGATGAAAGCCACCACTTCTTCGTTCTGGTCGGCTTCCAGCCGCCCCACCACGGCCGACAGGCGCACGCCCGGAAAGGCATTGATCACGGCCTCGACTTCGGCGGGATACACGTTGAACCCCGAACGGATGATCAAGTCTTTCGAGCGTCCGGCGATGAACAGCGCGCCTTGCTCGTCGACATAGCCGATGTCGCCGGTATTCAGCCAGCCGCCCGGCAGCAGGGCCTGCGCGGTCTGTTCGGGGTTGCGGTAGTAGCCCAGCATGACGCCGGGGCCGCGCACCAGGATGTCGCCGCGCTCGCCGGGCCGCGGCGGGCCGGCGTCGGGCGCGCCCAGGCGCAGTTCCACGCCCTCGACCGCCCGGCCGGTGGCGCAGTCGGTGCGGGGCGCGTCGATGTCGGTGATGAACAGCGAGCCGGCATATTCGGTGATGCCATAGCCATGGTGCAGGGGCAGGCCGAAATAATCTTCGGCCTGGCGCTTGAGCGTGGGATCGAGCGCCGCGCCGCCGGTATATACGTAGCGCAGCCGCGGCGCGCGCGCGGGCTGGGCGGGCGTCGCCGCCGCCAGCAGGCGCGTGAACATGGTGGGCACGCCCTGCAGAATGCTGACGCCGGGCGATTGCAGCGCCCGCAGCACGTCTTGCGGATCGTAGCGGCTGCGCAGCACCAGGCTGGCGCCGCCATATATCGTGGCCATCAGCACCGTGGCGATGCCGAAGATATGCGACATCGGCAGCGCCGCGTAGCCGATGTCGTCCGGCCCCAGGCGCCGCGACGCGGCCGATATGCGCGCGAAATGCAGCAGGCCGCGATGCGGCACCATGACGCCCTTGGGCGCGCCGGTGGTGCCCGATGTGTAGATCACCGTGGCCACCTGGTCCGCCAGCGCGCCGGTTTCGGCGGCGGGTTGGCGGCCGGCCAGGGCATACTGGTTGCCGCCGCCCCACACCGCCGCGTCGGCCTCGCGGGCGCCGGCGGCCTGCGCGTGGGCCGCGGCCGCGGGCGAAACGCGGCTGGTATACAGCGTCAGCGCCGGTTCGGCGTGGCGCGTGATGGCGTCGACCTCGCGGCCGCTCAGGCGCGCGTTCAGGCCCACCGGCCAGGCGCCCAGCAGGCTGCAGGCGAACAGGGCCTGGATCATCTCGGGGCAGTTTTCGCCGACCACGGCCACGCGGTCGCCGGGACGCACGCCCAGCGCGGCCAGCCAGTCGCGCGCCTGTTCGACGCGGCGCCACATCTGGCCATAATGCAGCGTGGCGCCGCCTTCTTCGTACAGGAATACCGCGTCGGGTTGCTGCGCGGCCCGTTCCTGCAGCAGCTGGTGAATGCGATCGGACATGTCGTACCGGCATGAGTGGATGATGGTGCGGGCAGTGTCCGGCCCGGCGGCGGGATTGACCATTCTTCATTGCCGAAGCAGGGGTTTTGCCGGACGATACGCTGCGGCCGGCCGCGGCGCGGGCACTGCTTCATTTACGCAGAACCCCCGCTTCCACAGAGGCAGATTGTCCTGGCGGCCCGGCCATGGCTAGATACGGCCTGAAGGAGACCGCAATGGACTTGAGCTGGACCCCGGAAGAACGCAGTTTTCGCGAAACCGTACGCGCCTTCGCGCAAGAAAAACTGCCCCCCGACATACGCGACAAGGTACTGCGCCACCAGCGCCTGGAACGCGACGACTACCTGCGCTGGCATCGCGTCCTCGACGCCCAGGGCTGGGGCGCGCCCACCTGGCCCAAAGAATTCGGCGGCACGGGCTGGAACGCCATCCAGCGCCTGATCTTCGAAGTCGAATGCTTCAAGGCCGGCGCGCCGCGCCTGCTGCCGTTCGGCCTGAGCATGATCGGCCCGGTGCTCATGAAATACGGCAGCCCCGAACAACAGCAGCGCCTGCTGCCGCGCATCATCCGCGTCGACGACTGGTGGTGCCAGGGGTATTCCGAGCCCGGCTCGGGCTCGGACCTGGCTTCGCTGAAAACGCGCGCCGAACTCGACGGCGACCATTACGTGGTCAATGGCCAGAAAACCTGGACCACGCTGGCGCAATACGCCGACTGGATGTTCTGCCTGGTGCGCACCGATCCCGACGCCAAGGCGCAGCGCGGCATATCGATGGTGCTCATCGACATGCGCACGCCCGGTGTCACGGTAAGGCCGATCCGCACGCTCGACGGCGGGCACGACGTCAACGAAGTGTGGCTGGAAAACGTGCGCGTGCCGGTGGCCAACCGCGTGGGCGAGGCGGGCCAGGGCTGGACCTACGCCAAATACCTGCTGGGCCACGAACGCACCGGCATTGCGGGGCTGGGCCACTGCCACCGCGAACTCGGCATCCTGAAAGACCTGGCGTCGCGCACCCTGCGGCGCGGCCGTCCCATTCTCGAAGACAGCCGCATGCGCGACCGCATTTCGCGCGTGGAAGTCGACATCATGGCGCTGGAAATGCTGTTGCTGCGCGTGGCGGCGGCGCGCGGCGACACGCCGGGCCCCGAGGCCTCGGTGCTGAAAATCCGCGGCTCCGAAATCCAGCAAGACCTGGCCATGCTGCAAATGGAGATCGCCGGCCCGGATGCCTGGCCCTACGATCCCGAGTGGATGCTGGCCGACGCGGCGTTCCACGGTCCCGGCCCCGACATGACGGCGGCGGCCGGCGCCGGCTATGCCGATATGCGCAAGACCACCATCTACGGCGGCACCACCGAGGTGCAGAAGGGCATCATCGCCCGCATGATGCTGGGCCTGTAGGCCCGCCATCGCAACGGAACACGACTATGGATTTCGCGTATACCGAAGAACAGCGCATGCTGGCCGACAGCCTGCGGCGCCTGGTGCAAGACGAATGGAACTTCACCGCGCGCCGCGCGCGCGCCGCGCAGCCGGAACTGGACGCGCGCGCCTGGGAGCAACTGGCCGAGCTGGGCGTGCTGGGCCTGAATATATCCGCCGAACACGGCGGTTTCGGCGAAGCGCCCGCCAGCTTGCTGCCGGTGCACCTGGAGCTGGGCCGCGGCCTGGTGTCCGTACCGGTGATTCCCAGCGCCGTGATGGGCGCGGCCCTGATCGCCGCCTGCGCCGATGCCGCTACGCAACGCGCATGGCTGCCGGCGCTGGCCGCGGGCACGGCCATCGTGGCGCTGGCCTACCAAGAGCCGGGCCGCCGCTACGACACCGAACCCGAACTGTGCCGGCTGCGGCCCGCCGCCGACGGCACGCTGGAATTGTCCGGCGCCAAGCACCTGGTGTGGGACGGCGCGGCGGCGCACAGCTGGATCGTGTCGGCGCGCGACGCCGACGGCCAGCCCGTGCTGCTGCGCGTGCCGGCCGACGCGCAGCGGACCACCGTGCTGGATACGCCGACGCTCGACCGCTCGCGTTGCGCGCGCATCGATTTCGACCGCACGCCGCTGCCCGCCGATGCCGTGCTGGCGCGCGGCCTGGCCGCCCGCGACGCGCTGGCCACGGCGCTCGAATGGGGCACCGCCGCCCTGTGCGCGCACGCGGCGGGCGCCATCGAGCGCCTGCTGGAAATCACCATCGACTACCTCAAGACGCGGCGCCAGTTCGGCCAGCCCCTGGCCGCTTTCCAGGTGCTGCAGCATCGCCTGGCCGACATGCTGGTGGCCAAAGAAATGGCCTTGTCCATGGCCTATGTGGCGGCCGCCGCGCTCAGCGAGCCCGACGCCGCCCAGCGCCGCCGCATGCTGGCCGCCGCCAAGCTCGAGGCCGCGCGCGCCGGCCGCTACGTGGCCCAAAGTGCCGTGCAGCTGCACGGCGGCATGGGCATGACCGACGAGCTCGAAGTGGGCGACTATTTCAAGCGGCTGACCGCCATCGACCTGCTGCTGGGCGACAGCGCCGAGCAGCTTGCCGTTCTCGAGGAACTCGCGTGACCCAGGCCTACGAACAGATTCAATTCACGCTCGAAGACGGCGTGGGCATCATCACCCTGAATCGCCCCGACCGCCTGAACAGCTTCACGGCCGTCATGCATGCCGAGCTGGCCCGCGCCCTGGACACGCTCGAGGCCTGCGCAAGCCTGCGCGGGCTGGTGATCACCGGTGCCGGCCGCGGCTTCTGCGCGGGCCAGGACCTGGGCGAACGCAAGCCGCTGCCCGCCGGGCAGCGCCGCGATCTCAGCGAAGGGCTGCGCAATTTCTACCGGCCGCTGGTGCTGCGCCTGCGGGCGCTGCCGGTGCCGGTGGTGTGCCTGGTCAATGGCGTCGCGGCCGGGGCCGGGGCCAGCCTGGTGTTCGCCTGCGATGTGGTCTATGCGGTGGAATCGGCGCGCTTCATCCAGGCGTTCAGCAAGATCGGCCTGCTGCCCGATGCCGGCGGCACCTGGTTCCTGCCGCGCCTGGTGGGCTCGGCGCGCGCCATGGGCGCCGCGCTGTTCGGCGACGCCGTGCCGGCGCGCCAGGCCGAAGCATGGGGGCTGATCTGGCGCTGCATTCCCGATGACGACCTGGCCGCCACCCGCGCCCAGGTCGTGGCGACCCTGGCTGCCGGGCCCACGCGGGCCTATGGCGCCACCAAGCAGGCCCTGCAGGCAGCCAGTGGCAATACCCTGGCGCAGCAGTTCGACCTGGAATGCGAGCTGCAGCGGCAGCTGGGCTATACCGACGACTATCTGGAAGGCGTGAGCGCCTTTGCCGAAAAGCGGCCGCCGGCATTCCAGGGCCGGTAGGGGCGGGCGGGGTGGATTCCGGCCTCTTGAACCCGGCCTTGTACAAATACGAATTCACAAACCCGGGGGGCCGGGGCATGCTTGCGGCTGCACCGACCTTGCCAAGGAACCCAACATGACGTCTTCCAACCCCGCGGCCTGGATCGGCCGCGGCGAGTCCGTGGCCGACAACCTCGACGCCGGCCACGCCGCCCGCATCGCCGCCACCCTGGGCGGACCCGCGCCCGCCGCCGGCCAGCCGCTGCCGCCGCTGTGGCACTGGGCCCATTTCATCCAGCCGGTGGGGCTCGACGGCGTGGGCACCGATGGCCACCCGGCGCGCGGCGGCTTTTTGCCGCCCGCCGACGACCGCAACCGCATGTGGGCGGGCGGCCGCGTAACCTTCCATACGCCGTTGCGCGTGGGCGTGCCGGCCGAACGCCGCTCCACCGTGGCCGACGTGCGCGAAAAAACCGGCCGCACCGGCGCGCTGCTGTTCGTGACCGTGCACCACGAATACCATCAGGAAGGCGTCCTGGCCATCCAGGAAGAACAAGACATCGTCTACCGGCAGCCCGCGCCCCCCAAGCTGGTGGGCACCGAAACGCCGCCCGCCTCGCAATGGCGCCGGCCGGTCGACCCCTCGCCCGTGCTGCTGTTCCGCTATTCGGCGATTACCTTCAACGGCCACCGCATCCACTACGACCACCCCTACGTCACCGGCGCCGAAGGCTATCCCGGGCTGGTGGTGCATGGCCCCATGATCGCCACGCTGATGGTCGCCGCGTTCCGCGAGGCTCACCCATCGGCCAAGCTCGAACACCTGTCGTACCGCGGCCTGCGGCCGCTGATCGCCCCCAAGTCCTTCGACGTGGCAGGCCGCGTCGGCGAAGCCGGCCTGGCCGACCTGTGGGCCGAACAAGACGGCACCCTGGCGCACCAGGCGCAACTAAAATTTTCCGCATGAGCCCGCCGGGCCGCCCCAAGGGCGCATTTCGCAGCGCGCAGCGCGAAGGTACACCATCATGAGCTCCACACCCCCCGTCCGTCCGCTCGACGGCATTACCGTCATCAGCCTCGAACACGCCATCGCGGCCCCGTTCTGCACGCGCCAGCTGGCCGACATGGGCGCGCGCGTCATCAAGATCGAACGCCCCGGCGCGGGCGATTTCGCCCGCGGCTACGATGAACGCGTGCGCGGCCTGTCGTCGCACTTCGTCTGGACCAACCGCTCGAAAGAAAGCCTGACCCTCGACCTGAAACATCCCGACGCCGCCGAGGTCATGCAGCGGCTGCTCGATTCCGCCGACGTCCTGGTGCAGAACCTGGCCCCGGGCGCCGCCGAGCGCCTGGGCCTGTCGTTCGAGGCCCTGCATCCGCAACATCCGCGCCTGATCGTGTGCGATATCTCGGGCTATGGCGAAGGCGGCCCGTACGAACGCAAAAAGGCGTACGACCTGCTCATCCAGAGCGAAAGCGGCTTCGTGTCGGTCACCGGATCCAACCAGGAACCCGCCAAGGCCGGGTGCTCCATTTCCGACATCGCCGCCGGCATGTACGCGTATTCGTCCATCCTGAACGCGCTGCTGCTGCGCCAGCGCACGGGGCTGGGCAGCCGGCTCGACGTCTCCATGCTGGAAAGCATGGTCGAATGGATGGGCTACCCGATGTACTACGCGTTCGAAGGCGCCACGCCGCCGGCGCGCGCGGGCGCGGCCCATGCCACCATTTATCCGTACGGGCCGTTCCCGGTGGGCGACGGCGCCACCATCATGCTGGGCCTGCAGAACGAACGCGAGTGGCGCGTGTTCTGCGACCGCGTGCTGGGCCAGCCGGCACTGGCCGACGATGAACGCTTCGCGTCCAATTCGCGCCGCGCCGCCAACCGCGATGCGCTGCGCGCCCTGATCGTGCAGGCCTTCGCCGGCATGACCATCGGCCAGGTCACCGACCGCCTCGAATCCGCGCAAATCGCCAACGCCCGCGTCAACGAAATGAAAGACGTCTGGGCCCACCCGCAATTGCAGGCGCGCGAGCGCTGGCGCGAAATCGGCAGCCCGGCCGGCACGCTGCCCGCGCTGTTGCCGCCGGCTTCCAGCAACGCGTTCACGCCGCGCATGGATCCGGTGCCGGCAGTGGGCGAAAACACCGATGCGGTGCTAGCATCGTTGGGGTACGCGCCCGCCGACGTGGCGCGCCTGCGCGCCGCGGAGGTCGTGTAATGCAAACCGTAGTCCGTACTGCCCTGTTCGTGCCGGCCAGCCGGCCCGAGCGCATTCCCAAGGCGCTGGCCAGCGGCGCCGACACGGTCATCGTCGACCTCGAAGACGCCGTCGAGCTGCTGGCCAAAGACAGCGCCCGCGAAGCCCTGTGCGATTTCCTGGGCACCCATGCCGGGGTGCGCCTTTGGGTGCGCATCAACGATGCCTCGACTCCCTGGCACGACGACGACCTCAAGGCCTGCCGCAACCATCCCGGCGTGGCGGCCATCGTGCTGCCCAAGGCCGAAACCCAGGCGCACGTGCGGCACGCCGCGCAAACCGGCATCGATATCGTGCCTATCCTCGAAACCGCCGATGGCATCCTGAACGCCGCCGACATCGCCGCCACGCCCGGCGTGCAGCGGCTGGCCTTCGGCAGCCTCGACTACGGCCTCGACCTCGGCCTGACCACCGATTCCGACGGGGCCGCCGTGGTGCTGGACCATGCCCGCGTGCAAGTGCTGCTGCGCAGCCGCGCGGCCGGCCTGGCGCCGGCGCTCGACGGCGTGTTCCCGGGCGTGCAAGACACGGCCGGCATGCAGGCCGCCGCCCGCCGGGCACGCGACATGGGGTTCGGCGGCATGTTGTGCATCCATCCCACCCAGGTCGGCCTCATCCACGGCGCCTTCGCGCCGCCCGCCGCCGACCTCGAATGGGCACGCCGGGTAGTGGCGGTGCACCGCGACAGCGGCGCCGGCACGTTCATGCTGGAAGGCAAAATGGTCGACGCCCCCGTCATCGCGCGCGCCCGGCAGCTGCTGCAGCGCGCCGGCGAACAATCCTAGCCGGCGGTGTCCGACATCGAAGCGCTCAGATGGGCTGCCCACGGCGGGGTCAGGCACCCTGGCGGGAGCCAGACCCCTGGCAGCCCCACACGCCCTAAGACAGGTGTCCGACTCCCGCAGGGTGTCAGACACCGAAGCGACCAGATGGCCTGTCCACGACGGGGTCAGGCACCCTGGCGGGAGCCAGACCCCTGGCAGCCCCACACGCCCTAAGACAGGTGTCTGACTCCCGCAGGGTGTCAGACACCGAAGCGACCAGATGGCCTGTCCACGACGGGGTCAGGCACCCTGCGGGAGCCAGACCCCCGGCATTTCCCCGGCATTTTCTGCCGGGCGCCCTCAATCTTTCAAGCGTTCGATGGGCTGGTCCGCCAGCCGTGCCAGCAGCGCGGGCAGGGGGCCCTGCGCCAGCACCAGGCCGGGCGCCAGCTCGCAGAGCGGCGCCAGCACGAAGGCGCGTTCATGCATGCGGGGGTGGGGCAGGGTCAGGCGCGGCGTATCCATGGCCGTGTCGCCATGCAGCAGCAGGTCCAGGTCGAGCGTGCGCGGCGCGTTCTTGTAGGGCCGCAGGCGGCCGTGGCGGTTTTCCAGCGCCTGCAGCGCATCCAGCAGCGCCAGCGGCGCCAGGGTGGTATCGACGGCCGCCACCGCGTTGGTGAAATCGGGGCCGGCGGCATCGACGGGCGCGGTCCGGTAAAAACCGGAAGGCCGGCAGGCCACGATGCCCGGCGTGGCGGCCAGTTCGCGCAGTACGGCCCGCAACGTGGCCGGCGCATCGCCCAGGTTGGCGCCCAGGCCGACATAGGCGCGCACAGGCATCAAGGTCATTCGCTGGCGTGCGGTGCGGCGGCGCGGCGGGGACGGCGGCGGCGCTTGCGCGGCGCGCCGGCTTCGCCGGGGTCGCGCGGCAGGCGGGCCAGTTCTTCGATCATGTCGGCGCGGGTGGCGTCATCGCCATTGGCCAGGTCCATCCACCACTGGGCCAGCACGCTGTCGAATTCGCCCGCGGCGGCGCGCAGTTGCAGGAAGTCGCAGGCGGCGCGAAAGCGCGGCTGTTCGATCATGCGATAAATGGTCTTGCCCATGCGGCGCTCGAAGCGCGGCTGCATGAACCAGATTTCGCGCATGTCCGAAGAAAACCGGCGCTGGATGGCGAGCTTTTCGGTTTGCTCTTCCAGCACCGAATCGGCCGCGCGCACCAGCGCCGGAACGCTGTGCTCGCCCTCGGCGCGCAGCTGCTTCCAGCGCGATTCCACTTGTTGCCACAGCAACGCCGCGAACAAGAAGCTGGGGCTGATGCTTTTGCCGGCGCGCACGCGCTTGTCGGTGCGTTCGAGCGCCAGTTCGACAAAGTGCTCGCCGCCAGGCTGTTCGAGCACCACGTCCAGCAGCGGCAGCATGCCGTGGTGCAGGCCGTCGGCGCGCAACTGGCGCAGGCAGTCCATGGCGTGGCCGCAGGTCAGCAGTTTGAGCATCTCGTCGAACAGGCGCGACGCCGGCACGTTTTCGATGAGCGCGGCCATGGTGCCGATGGGCTTGCGCGTGTCCGGATCGATGCTGCCGTTCAGCTTGGCCGCGAAACGCACCGCGCGCAGCATGCGCACCGGATCTTCGCGATAGCGCTGCACCGGATCGCCGATGATGCGCACCTGGCGTTTTTTCAGGTCTTGGACGCCCTGGTGGAAGTCGATGACTTCTTCGGTGTGTGGATCGTAGTACAGCGCGTTCATGGTGAAATCGCGCCGCGCCGCGTCTTCTTCGTGGGTGCCGAACACGTTGTCGCGCAGGATGCGGCCGTGTTCGTCGGTTTCCTGGTCTTGCGAGGCCGGGGCCCGGAACGTAGACGTTTCGATGATTTCCTGGCCGAACACCACGTGCACCAGCTGGAAGCGCCGGCCAATGATGCGGGCGCGGCGGAACAGCGGGCGGATCTGCTCGGGCGTGGCATTGGTGGCCACGTCGAAATCCTTGGGTTCCAGGCCCACGATCAGGTCGCGCACGGCGCCGCCCACGATATAGGCGGCATAGCCGTGCTGGCGCAAGACTTCACAGACCTTGATGGCATGGCGCGACACGTTGCGGCGGTCGATGCCGTGCTTGTCGCGCCCGATGCGCTGCGGGCCCCGGGCAGCCGGCATGAACAGCCGGCCGACGAATTTTTTTATGGTGTCGGTGATCATTTAGGATTTGGCGTCTTCCATGTGCTCGAACAGGTCGAGCACCTGCCAGCCGCGCGCTTGCGCGATTTCGCGCAGCGACGGACTGGGATTGGCCGCCACCGGCCGGCTGACGGCCTCGAGCAGCGGTACATCGTTGATCGAATCGCTATAAAAGAACGATTCGGAGAAATCCGCAAGCGTCAGCCCCATGCCCGCCAGCCATTCGTTCACGCGCACCACCTTGCCTTCCTTGAAGCTGGGCGTGCCGTGGATGCGGCCCGTGTAGCGGCCGTTGCGGTATTCGGGCTCGGTCGCGATCAGGTACGGCACGCCGAAGGCGCGCGCGATGGGCGCGGTGACGAAGCTGTTGGTGGCGGTGACCAGGGCGCACAGGTCGCCCGCGGCCAGGTGCTGGTCGACCAGCCGCAGGGCTTGCGCGGTGATGTCGGGGCGCACCACCTGCGCCATGAATTCTTCGTGCCAGGCGGCCAGGTCGGACGGCAGGTGCGCGGCCAGCAGGCCCAGCATGAACTCGGCGGCCTGTTCGGCGGTGAGCTGCCCCTGGTTGTAGCGCACCATCAGGTCGTCGTTGCGGCGGCGGGCTTCGGCAGGGTCGCCGGCACGCCCGGTGCGAGCCAGGAAATCGGCCCATTGGTAATCGCTGTCGAGGGGCAGCAGCGTGTGGTCCAGGTCGAACAGCGCGAGTCGTCGGGGTGTCATGGTGTTTGGGTATCGGGGTCTGCCAACATGGCACGCAGCAGCGGAATGGTAATGGGCCGGCCGGTGGCCAGGGAATAGCGGTCCAGCGCGTCGAGCAGGGCGGCCAGCTTGCGGATGTCGCGTTCGCGATGCGTGAGCATCCACTGAATGACTTCGGGCGCCAGCTGCAGGCCGCGGTCGGCGGCCTGCGCCGCCAGCGCGGCCAGCTTGTCGGCATCGGACAGCGGTTCCAGGCGGAAGACCAGGTCCCAGCCCAGGCGGGTACGCAAGTCTTCGCGCAAGGGCATGGACAGCGGGGCGCGGTCGCCGGCGACCGCCAAGGCGAATGCGCGGCTCGTGGCCGCGCATTCGCGCCACCGATTGTACAAGGCGAACAGGCCGGCCTGCCGCGCCTCGTCCATGCGGTGCACGTCGTCGACGGCCACGACCGGCGGCATGGGCGCCGCCGAGTCGGCGTCGGCAAGCTGGCGCAGCGCGCGGGCCTGCTGGGTGGCGTCGATATAAACGGCGCCCGGAACGGCGGCCAGGCCGCGCAGCAGGTGGCTGCGTCCGCAGCCGGCGGGCCCCCAGAAATAGACGGCCCGGCCCGGCGCCAGCGCGCGCGCGGCGGCCAGGGCCTCGCCATGGGGGCCGGCGATGTAGTTCTGCAGCGTGGGGGCGGGCGCGGGAAGTACGTCGAGCAGCAGCTGGCGATTCATGGATGAAGATCTGGACATGGCGGGGTGGCGCGGCCGTTGCGGGCCGGGTTGCACGATAGCAAATGCGCAGGCATCGTAAAATGCTGGCGCGGCACCCCGTAAACCCTGCAATTGTTACATACCCCACGGTTTTTCTCATGACTACTCAACCTTCCGCCCCCCTGACGTACCGCGACGCCGGCGTCGATATCGACGCGGGCGACGCCCTGGTCGACCGCATCAAGCCCCTGGCTGCGCGCACCATGCGTCCTGGCGTGCTGGCCGGCATCGGCGGGTTCGGCGCCTTGTTCCAGGTGCCCGGGAAATACCGCGAGCCCGTGCTGGTGTCGGGCACCGACGGCGTGGGCACCAAGCTGCGCCTGGCCTTCGAATGGAACCGCCACGACACCGTGGGTGTCGACCTGGTCGCCATGAGCGTCAACGATATCCTGGTGCAGGGTGCCGAACCGCTGTTCTTCCTGGATTACTTCGCCTGCGGCAAGTTGTCGGTGGACACGGCGGCGGCGGTGGTGGGCGGCATCGCCCGGGGCTGCGAGCTGTCCGGCTGCGCCCTGATCGGCGGCGAAACCGCCGAAATGCCCGGCATGTACCCCGACGGCGAATACGACCTGGCCGGCTTCGCCGTGGGCGCGGTGGAAAAATCCGCCATTCTCGACGGCAAGTCGATCCACCCCGGCGACGTGGTGCTGGGCCTGGCTTCCAGCGGCGCGCACTCGAACGGCTATTCTCTGGTGCGCAAGATCCTGGAACGCGCCGGCGCGCGTCCCGATCAAGACTTCCACGGCCAGCCCCTGGCCGACGTGGTGATGGCGCCCACGCGCATTTACGTGAAGCAGGTGCTGGCGGCCCTGGCGGCCCATACGGGCGGCATCAAGGGCCTGGCGCACATTACCGGCGGCGGCCTGCTCGACAACGTGCCGCGCATCCTGCGCGCGGGCCTGGCGGCCCGCCTGCACCGCGATGCCTGGCAGATGCCGCAGCTGTTCCAGTGGCTGCAGCAGCAGGGCGGCGTGGCCGACACCGAAATGCACCGCGTCTTCAACTGCGGCATCGGCATGGTGATCGTGGTGGCGGCCGACCAGGCCGACGCCATCGCCGCCACCTTGCAGGCGCAAGGCGAAACCGTCAGCCGCATCGGCGAGATCGTGGCGCAGCAGGACGGCGAGGCGCAGACCGTCGTGGTTTGAGCGCGGGACTGCCAGGTATCCGACTCCCGCGCAGCGGGTGTCAGATACCGACTGCAATTAGATTGTCGGTGCACATCGGTGTCTGACACCCTGCGGGAGTCAGACACCTGTTAAACCCTGTTTAACCGGCTTTCAGCGCCGCGGCCACCGCGTCCACCGTGCGCGGCACGGCGTCGCCGGCCAGGCAATCCACCACCGTCCGTTCAGGCTGCGCCCGCAGCCAGGTCAGTTGCCGCTTGGCCAGTTGCCGGGTCGCGGCAATGGCCTGTTCGCGCGCCGTGGCCAGGTCGACCGCGCCGTCCAGGTGCGCCCACATCTGCCGATAGCCCACGCAGCGTACCGACGGCAGGCCGGGGTGCAGGTCGCCGCGGGCGTGCAGGGCGCGCACTTCTTCCAGCAGGCCGCGGGCCAGCATGGCGTCGAAGCGCTGGGCGATACGCGCGTGCAGCGCGGCGCGGTCCGAAGGTTCCAGGCTGAGCGTGACGTAGCGATGGCCGGCGTCGTCGGCCGCGCGTTGCCGGCCTTGCAGTAGCGCCGACATGGGGCGGCCGCTGAGCAGGCAGATCTCGAGGGCGCGCTGGATGCGCTGGCTGTCGTTGGGGGCCAGGCGCGCCGCGGTGACGGGATCCCGCTCGGCCAGTTCGGCATGCAGGGCGGGCCAGCCCAGGCGCGCCGCGCGTTCGTCCAGTTCGGCGCGCAACGCGGCATCGGCTTGCGGCAGGTCGTCCAGGCCCTCGCGCAGCGCCTTGTAGTACAGCATGGTGCCGCCGGCCAGCAGCGGCATGCGGCCGCGCGAGCGGATCGCGTCGACCAGGCGCAGCGCGTCGGCGCGGAATTCGGCGGCCGAATAGCTCTGGGCGGGGTCGCGGATGTCGAGCAAGTGCTGCGGCACGCGGGCCTGCTCGTCGGGCGAGGGCTTGGCCGTGCCGATATCCATGCCCCGGTAGATGGTGGCCGAATCGACGTTGATCACTTCCAGCGGCCAGCGCCGCGCCAGCGCCAGCGTGGCGGCGCTTTTGCCGGCGGCGGTGGGGCCGGCCAGGCAGATGATGGGCGGAACGGGGTTCATGCCGGCACGACCCCGAGGCGCCGGCCGGGTGCGGTCGGCATGGCTATTGCCCGCGCAGAAAGAGCTTGTCCAGGTCGGACACCGACCATTGCACCCAGGTGGGACGGCCGTGATTGCATTGGTCGGCGCGTTCGGTGATTTCCATCTGGCGCAGCAGCGCGTTCATTTCTTCGATGCTCAGGCGCCGGTTGGCCCGCACCGAACCGTGGCAGGCCATGGTGGACAGCAGTTCGTTGCGCTGTTCGGTCAGCAGGCGCGATACGCCCACCGCGCCCAGGTCGCGCAGTACCGCGCGCGCCATGGTTTCGATGTCGCCGCGCGCCAGCAGCGCCGGCACCGAGCGCACCGCGATCGAGGTGGGGCCGGCGGGGCGCAGGTCGAAACCCAGCCCGGCCAGTTGTTCGCGATGCTCTTCGGCCAGCGCCACGTCTTTTTCCTGGGCATGGAACACCACCGGCACCAGCAGGTCCTGGCGCGGCAGGTCGCGCGCGTCCAGGGCCCGCTTCAGCTGTTCGTACACCACGCGTTCGTGCGCGGCGTGCATGTCGACCAGCACCAGCCCGCGCCGGTTCTGGGCCAGGATGTAGATGCCGTGCAGCTGCGCCAGGGCCATGCCCAGCGGATGTTCTTCATCGGCCGGCAGCGCGGCCGGCGCGGCGGGCGCGGGTTCGCGCAGCGTGGCGGCGGCGGGGGCGTCGTCGAGCGGCCGGTACAGCGAGCGCCAGTCGGCGGCGGGAACGCCGGCGGGTTCGGCGTGCAGGCGGAACGGTACCTGGGTATGGGGGCGCGGCGCCGGGCCGGAGGCGGTCGAGGGCGGCGCCGCGCGCCAGGGCGCGGCGGCGTGGCCATCGGAGAGGGGCGATGGCGCGGGCGCCTGGGCGGGCGCATCGGCCGGGGCCGCGGCCGGGCCGCCGGGCGCGGCGAAAGCCGCCGGCGCTTCCGCCGCGGCATCGGGCGCCGCCGCTACGGTCGAGGCGCCGCCAGTCTGCGCCAGCGCCTGTCCCACCACCTGCGATACGAAGCGATGCACCGCGCCGCTGTCGCGAAAACGCACTTCGTGCTTGGCGGGATGTACGTTGACGTCCACCGCGCCGGGATCGATATCCAGGTACAGCACATAGGCGGGCTGTCGATCGCCATGCAGCACGTCGGCATAAGCGGCGCGCAGCGCGTGGCTGACGGTGCGGTCGCGCACGTAGCGGCCATTGACGTACAAGTATTGGCGGTCGGCGCGCGCGCGGGCGGCGGTGGGGCGCGTGATCATGCCCGACAGGCCGATGGCGCCGGCCGAGGCATCCACCGGCAGGCCGTGCTCGGTGAAATCGGCGCCCAGCACATCGCGGATGCGCTGCCCCGGATCGGCCGGCAGCCACTGCCGTTGCGCGCGGTCGTGGTGGAACAGCCGGAAGGCGATGCCGGGGTGGGCCAGCGCGATGCGTTCCAGCGCATCGACGCAGTGCCCGAATTCAGTGGCCTCGGCGCGCAGGAACTTGCGGCGCGCGGGCACCGCGTCGAACAATTGGCGCACGTCGACCGTGGTTCCGGGCGGGCCGGACGCCGGCGTGACTTGCAGGCTGCCCCCATCGATCTGCCAGGCGTGATCGCCCTGGCGGGTGCGCGAAATCAGCGTTACCCGGGCCACCGACGCGATCGAGGCCAGCGCCTCGCCGCGAAACCCCATCGACGCCACCGATTCCAGCTCGCCCAGCGAACGGATCTTGCTGGTGGCGTGGCGCGCCAGGGCCAGCGGCAGTTCTTCGGGGGGAATGCCCACGCCGTCGTCGGACACGGCAATGCGCCGGATGCCGCCGCCTTCCAGCCGCACCTCGATGGCGCGGGCGCCGGCATCGATGGCGTTTTCCAGGATTTCTTTCAGTACAGAGGCGGGCCGCTCGATGACCTCGCCCGCGGCGATCTGGCTGATCAGCAGGTCGGGCAGGGCGGCGATGGCGCGGCGGTCGGACACGGAAAGCGGCTGGGTGGAATCGGACATGGGGCGATTTTAGCCCCAGGCCGCCTCGCGGGATGGCGGCGGCGGGCCGGCCGGCCCGTGCGCTATAGTCGAAGCGGATGCGGTGCCTGCGCTGCTCTGTTGCGCGGATCATATGCAGGAATATGCAGGTGTCCGACTCCCGCAGGGTGTCAGACACCGACGTGTGGCCATGCCGTCTCGACCTCTCGGTGTCCGACACCCTGCGGGAGTCAGACACCTGGCGCGCTCACTTGCTTATTCGCCTGCCCGGCGCGCATGGCCCCAGGCACCGTTCACAGTCATTCACACGGTTATTGCATGCTCGAATTTTTCCAGATGGTGTTGCACATCGACCAGACGCTGGGCATCTGGGTCGAACAGTACGGAGCATGGGTCTACCTGGTCCTGTTCCTGATTATTTTTGCCGAGACGGGGCTGGTGGTGGTGCCCTTCTTGCCGGGCGATTCGTTGCTGTTCATCGCGGGGGCGTTCGGCGCCACGGGCAGCCTGGACCCGGTGCTGCTGGGCGTGCTGTTGATCGTGGCGGCGGTAACGGGCAATACCGTCAACTATGCCATCGGCCGCTATATCGGGCCGCGCGTGTTCACCATGAACGTGCGCTTCCTGGACCGCGCGGCGCTGTTGCGCACGCACCTGTTCTACGAGAAGCACGGCGGCAAGACCATCGTCATGTCGCGCTTCCTGCCCATTTTCCGCACCTTCGCGCCCTTCGTGGCCGGCGTGGCCGAAATGAACCTGCTGCGCTTCCAGCTGTTCAACGTCAGCGGGGCGGTGCTGTGGGTGGCCGGCCTGATCACCGCCGGTTATTTCTTCGGCAATATCCCGCTGGTGAAAGAACACCTGAACACCATCGTGCTGCTGGGCCTGGCCGCCGCCATCGTGCCCCTGCTGGTGGCGGGCCTGGTGAAGCTGGTGCGCGGCCGCGGCGGCCGCGGCGGCCGCGGCGCCTCGCGGCCGTGACGAGCCGCGGGCTTTCGGAAGCAGGCGTATAGGCAAAGCAGGTGTCTGACTCCCGCAGGGTGTCAGACACCGTGGGATTGAAACGGCGTGGCATACATCGGTGTCTGACACCCTGCGGGAGTCAGACACCTGGCTGTGCGGGCGGGCGATCGGCCTTCGGCCAGTAGGTGCCGAAGGTCCACAGGTTCAGCTCGGGGTCGCGGCACGAGAATTCGCGGCTGCCGTAGCTGGTGTCCGCGGGTTCCGATTCGATGCGCGCGCCGGCTTCGCATACCTTTTCGTACAGGGCATCAGGGTCCGCGACGGCGACGTACAACGCATCGGTGCGGCGGCCGTCCAAGCTGCCCACCAGCTTGCCGTAGGCATCTTCGCGATGCTGGCCCAGCATCAAGATCGACGAGCCCAGCAATAGTTCGGCATGCTGGACTTCGCCCGCGTGCCGGTAGACGACGTGTTCGGTGAAGCCGTAGACGTCGATCAGCCAGCGGATCATGGCTTCGGCGTCGTGGCAGCGCAGCGTGGGAAACAGGCAGGGCGGATCGCCCGCCGTGATCGCGTTCATGACAGCACTCCTTCCTGGCGGTTGGAGTGTCCATCATAGAAGCAGCCGCGCCGGCCGGAGCCGGTCGTTGAAGAATTGTTACCCCTGCGGCGCCCGCGGTTCAGCTGGCGTCGGCGATGTGCGCCAGGGGCGGGTTGGCGACGAAGTATTGCTGGATGCCGGTCATCATGGCCACGGCCAGCTTCTGCTGGTGGTTGCCCGAGCGCAGCAGTTCTTCTTCGCGCGGATTGCTGATGAACGCGGTTTCCACCAAGATCGACGGAATGTCGGGCGCCTTCAGCACGGCAAAGCCGGCCTGCTCGACGTCGCGCTTGTGCAGGCGGTTGATCTTCTTGATCTCGTCCAGGAACGCCGCGCCCAGGCGCAGCGAATCGTTGATTTGCGCCGTGGTGGACAGGTCGAGCAGCACCTTGGCCACCTGCTTGTCGTGGCTGCCCAGGTTCACGCCGCCGATCAGGTCGGCCGCGTTTTCTTTATTGGCCAGCCAGCGCGCCTGGGCGCTGGAGGCGCCGCGCTGCGACAGGGCGAATACCGACGAGCCGCTGGCGCTGGGCTTGATCCAGGCATCGGCATGGATGGAAATGAACAGGTCGGCGCGCACGCGGCGCGCCTTCTGCACTCGCACGTGCAGCGGCACGAAGTAGTCGTCGTCGCGCGTCAGGTAGGCGCGCATGTTGGGCTGGTCGTCGATCAGCGTTTTCAGGCGGCGTCCGATGCGCAACACCACGTCTTTTTCCCGCAGCCCCGACTTGCCGATGGCGCCGGGGTCTTCGCCGCCGTGGCCCGGATCGATGGCGATGGTCACCATGCGCTTGCGCCGCGAGGGCCGGGCCGGCTCGGGCCGGGGCGCCGGGCTGGGCTTGGGCATGGCGATCGCCGGCGGCGGTTCTTGCCCCTGGGCCTGCGGCGCGGGCGCCGTGGGCGTGACGGGATTGCGGGCGATGTCTTCCAGGATGCGCGCCAGCGGGTCGTCGACGTCGGGCCCGGCCTGCTTGTTCAGCATGGCCATCAACGGGTCTTGCGCCACTTTCGGGTACAGGTCCAGCACCAGGCGGTATTGATAGTCGGCCACCGGCTTCAGCGTGAACACCTGGGGCGCCACGGCCTGCTTCAGGTCGAAAACCAGGCGCACGACATTGGGGCGGTTCTGCGCCACCCGCAGAGCCTGGATGTACGGGTCGTCGGGCCGCACCTTGGAAACCAGCTGGTTCAGCGCGGTGCTGACTTGCAGGCCTTCGATGTCGACCACCAGCCGGTGCGGGTTTTCCAGCGTGAAATGCTCGGCCTTGAGCTCGCTGTCGAGTTCCAGCGTGACGCGCGTGTATTCGTCGGCCGGCCAGGTCCGTACGGCCAGGATGGTGGCCGCGTGCGCCAGCCGCGGCAGGACCGGCAGGACGAGCAGGGTGGTAGCGACGCTGATCAGGCGTCGGCGCTGGGTGCCGCTGGCGGAGAGGGCATCTGGGGCGTTGGGACAATCGCGTTCAACCATGTTTGTCCTCGTGCAGTGTAGGCAGTCAGGGTGACCTCGCGGCCCGGGTCGGCATAGACCAGGGAAATCTGCATATCCGGAGGGGGTAAAACCCCCTCGGCACGCTCGGGCCATTCGATCAGGACGACTGCGTCATCACGCAGCAAATCTCGGAATCCCGCGTCCAGCCATTCACGCGAATCACTAAATCTATAAAAATCAAAGTGATAGAAGTATAAGTTAGAAACTTTATAAGATTCAAGCAGTGCATAGCTGGGGCTTTTGATTCGCCCGGTTATGCCGCATTCGCGCAACAGCGCCCGGGTAAAGGCCGTTTTCCCGGCTCCCAGCTCGCCTTGCAGGTGGATGCGGCCCCCCGCGGGGACGCCGCCCGCGCCGCTGACCAGCGGGGCGAACTGGCGGGCCAGCGCCTCGGTGGCGGCCTCGTCGGGCAGGGACAGGGTCAGGCTGCGCAGCGGAACAGACATGGCGGAGAATCGAAGTGGTAAAACAGGGTGAACGTGCCCGGATTATAGGAAGCAGCGGTCTGCTATCATCGTATTGATTTTTATTCTCGTTTAATTCGCCCCCCGGCCTGCGCCGGCGCGGTTCTGCCAGGGAATTCCACGCCATGAACACCCGTACCGAAAAAGACACTTTCGGCCCCATCGAGGTACCCGCCGATCATTTGTGGGGGGCGCAGACGCAACGTTCGCTGCAGTTTTTCGCCATTTCCACCGAGCGCATGCCGGTGCCGCTGGTGTCGGCCATGGCGCGCCTGAAGCGCGCGGCCGCCAAGGTCAATGCCGAGCTGGGCGAACTGGACGGCAAGATCGCCGACGCCGTCGTGCGCGCGGCCGATGAAGTCATCGCCGGCCAATGGCCCGACGAATTCCCGCTGTCGGTCTGGCAGACCGGCTCGGGCACGCAGAGCAACATGAACATGAACGAGGTGCTGGCCAACCGCGCCTCGGAACTGCTGGGCGGCGAGCGGGGCGAGGCGCGCAAGGTGCATCCGAACGACCACGTCAACCGCGGGCAGTCGTCGAACGATACCTTTCCCACGGCCATGCACGTGGCGGCGGCCCTGCAGGTCGAACATCAGCTGCTGCCGGCCTTGAAGGCGCTGCGCGCCACACTGGCCGCCAAAAGCGCCGCGTTCTACGACATCGTGAAAATCGGCCGCACGCACCTGCAAGACGCCACGCCGCTGACGCTGGGGCAGGAGCTGTCGGGCCACGTGGCCCAGCTCGACCTGGCGGAACAGCAGATCCGCGCCACGCTGCCGGGCCTGCATCAGCTGGCCATCGGCGGCACGGCGGTGGGCACGGGGCTGAACGCGCATCCCGAGTTCAGCGCCAAGGTGTGCGCCGAGCTGGCCCATGACACCGGGTCGGCGTTCGCATCGGCCCCCAACAAGTTCCAGGCGTTGGCTTCGCACGAAGCCCTGCTGTTCGCGCATGGCGCCCTGAAGGCGCTGGCGGCGGGCCTGATGAAGATCGCCAACGACGTACGCTGGCTGGCCAGCGGCCCGCGCTCGGGCCTGGGCGAGATCAGCATCCCCGAGAACGAGCCGGGCAGCTCGATCATGCCGGGCAAGGTCAACCCCACGCAGTGCGAAGCCATTACCATGCTGGCGGCGCAGGTCATGGGCAACGACGTCGCCATCAATATCGGCGGGGCCAGCGGCAACTTCGAACTGAATGTGTTCAAGCCCCTGGTGATCCACAATTTCCTGCAATCGGTGCGCCTGCTGGCCGACGGCATGGCCAGTTTCGACCGGCATTGCGCCGCCGGCATCGAGCCCAACCGCGAACGCATCGCCGAGCTGGTCGACCGTTCGCTGATGCTGGTGACCGCGCTGAATCCGCACATCGGCTACGACAAGGCCGCCCAGATCGCCAAGAAGGCGCACAAAGAAAACCTGTCATTGAAAGACGCGGCGCTGGCGCTGGGGTTCGTGACGGAAGATCAGTTCGCCCAATGGGTAGTGCCTGCCGAGATGACCAACGCGCGCAGGTAGCGGCAGATTTTGCAGGTGTCCGACCCCCCGCGGGGGTGTCGGACACCGTGGGGTTGGCAGGCCCTGCGCATACTTCGGTGTCTGACACCCCTGCGGGGAGTCAGACACCTGGCGTCCGGGAGTCAGGCACCTGGCATCATCTGGCATCGGGGCGGCCCGAGCCTTAACCGCCGCCGGCCACGGCGAGCCAGGTCGGTATCGTCACCACCGACAGCAGCGTTCCCAGCGATATCAGCAGCGCCACCATGCGCCCGTCGCCGCCCATGCGCATGGCCAGCACATAGGCGGCCGAGGCGGTGGGCAGGGCGGCGAACAACAACAGCATGCGTGTTTCGGCCGGCGGCAGGCCGAACAGCCGCGAGGCCCCCAGCGCGGCCAGCGGCAACAGCAGCAGCTTGACGGTCAGTACCCAGGCGATCAGGCGGCCCTGGCCCTGGCCGCCTTGCCACGACAGGCTGGCGCCCACGCACAAGATGCCCAGCGCCAGCGAGGCCGCGCCCAGGCGCGCCAGCACCGTATCGACGGGGCCCGGCAGCTGC
This sequence comes from Bordetella petrii, assembly GCA_017745595.1. Taxonomy (GTDB): domain Bacteria; phylum Pseudomonadota; class Gammaproteobacteria; order Burkholderiales; family Burkholderiaceae_B; genus Bordetella_A; species Bordetella_A petrii_C. Next base: position 58,921 of record WMBV01000024.1, on the reverse strand, counting down.
AGGCCGGCCAGGTTGCCGGCCAGCCCCAGCAGGGTGGCCATCAGCAGCGGATTGCGCAGCAGTTCGCGCAGCAGGCCGCTGCCGCCGTGGCGCGCCAGGCCATATACGGCCGCGATGTTCGCCAGGGGCACGGCAAAGCCGACAATCAGCGCCATGGTGGTCTGGCCCTGCGTGCCGCCCAGGCTGGCCGCCAGCGCCAGCCCGATGTAGGTGTTGAAGCGGAAGCCGCACTGCGCCGCCGAGGCCAGCGCCAGCGGCTGCGCGCGCAGCGCCCGCCCGCCCAGCCAGCTCAGCGCCACGCCGGCGGCCACCACCGTGGCGGTGGCCTGCAGCAGGGTCAGGGCGCTGCCGGCGCTGATGGGGGTACGCAGAATGGCCTGGAACAGCATGGCCGGAAACAGCACGAAGTACACCATGCGTTCGGTGCCGGCGAAGAAGTCCCGGTTGAAGCCCAGTTTGTGGCGCAATAGCCAGCCCAGGGCGACCAGCAGGAAATCCGGCAGAACGAGCAAGGCAACCGACATGAAAATCCAGAAAAATTGGGGAAAATACCGCGTGTTCCGGCCGCGCGGGTGCCCGATTTGCTGCTATTCTCCCCGAATTCGGCAGAGCATGTGCGCCATAAGCACGCTGGATTTCATATACTTCGCTCGCCTGTTTTTGCAGCAACTGGCTTATCGGCCGTTCGCTGAAGCCTGCACTATCGGTTCCCATACGGGGGGCCCGCACCTGGAGGAAATACAACAATGAAGCTCACCGCACGTACCCTGGCCACGGCCATCGCGCTGGCAACCGGCCTGGCGGCCACGTCCGCCGCCCTGGCCGCCGACGCCTTTCCCAGCAAGCCGATCCGCGTGATCGTGCCGTTCGCGCCGGGCGGTTCCACCGACATCATCGCGCGCCTGGTCACCCAGCGCATGAGCCAGGAACTGGGCCAGCCGATGGTCGTTGAAAACAAGGGCGGTGCCGGCGGCGCCATCGGGGCGGCCGAAGCGGCCCGCGCCGAACCCGACGGCTACACGCTGTCGATCGCCACCGTTTCCACCATGGCGGTCAACTCGGCATGCCGTCCCAACGACCTGCCCTACGATCCCATCAAAGACTTCCAGCCGGTCACCAACTTCGCCAACACCGCCAACGTGGTGTCGGTGAATCCCAAGTTCCCGGCCAAAGACTTCAAGGGCTTCCTCGAAGAGCTGAAAAAGAACCCCGGCAAGTATTCGTACGGCAGCTCGGGCACGTGCGGCGTGCTGCACCTGATGGGCGAATCGTTCAAGATCGCCACCGGCACCGACATCGTGCACGTGCCCTACAAGGGTTCGGGCCCGGCCGTGGCCGACGCCGTCGGTGGCCAGATCGAAATCCTGTTCGACAACCTGCCGTCGTCCATGCCGCAGATCCAGGCCGGCAACCTGCGCGCCATGGCCATCGCGTGGCCCGAGCGCATCGACGCCATCAAAGACGTGCCCACCTTCAAGGAAGTCGGCTTCCCGCAGCTGAACCAGCCCGTGTGGTACGGCCTGCTGGCGCCCAAGGGCACCCCCATGGACATCGTCAACAAGCTGCGCGATGCCGCCGTGGTGGCCCTGAAAGACCCGAAGGTCATCGAGGCGCTCGACAAGCAGGGTTCGGCGCCGTCGGGCAACACGCCGGAAGAGTTCGCCAAGGAAATCCAAGAGCAATACGACTGGGCACGGGAAATCGTCAAGAAGAGCAACATCACGCTCAACTGATCGCCGGCGCGGCGGGCCCGCAAGGCCCGGCCGCCCAGCCCCTGACGGGCGCCTTCGGGCGCCCGTTTTTATTGGGACCTGATTCAGGTGTGATCCAGGTGTCAGGCTCCGCAGGTGCCTGACACCGCTGTGTGAAGCGCGTTCTGCCAACTTCGGTGTCTGACACCCTGCGGGAGTCAGACACCTGCTATCTTGCGGGAGTCCGACACCTGGCCATCTTGCGGGAATCAGCCGCCCGGCTATCTGCGGGACTCAGACACCCGGCAGTCTCTATTCGGCGCCGGGCAATTGCCGCGCCATGTCGGCGCACGCCTGGCGCAGCCGTTCTATCAGTTCGCGATGCAGGGTCGACAGCGGGTCCTGGGTGCGCGTCAGGATGCTCAGCGGCACTTTCAAGGGCGGGTCGAGGCGGCGTACCACCATGCCGGGCCGCAGCATGGCCCGCACTGTGATGGCGTCGACGATGGCCTCGCCGCAACCGGCTTCGGCCAGGGCGCACGCCACGTAATGGGTCTGCACCTGGATGGCCACGTCGGGGTCCAGGCCCTGCGCGTCCAGGGCCATTTGCAGCAGCGCGCCCGAAGCGTCGCGCGAGTCCAGCACGATCAGCGTGTCGTCGACCAGGTCGGCCAGCCGGGTGGCGCCGCCACCGGGCTTGCGGCCCAGGTGCACGAGTTCGGTATGGCCCAGCGGGGCGCGGGTCAGGCCGGGGTAGTCGTGCATGTCGAACGTAATGGCCAGGTCCAGCTCGCGCGCCAGCAGGCCCTGTACCAGCTCGGCGCTGTGATAGGTATGGATGTCGAAGGTGATGCCGGGCCGCGCATCGCGGCTGGCCCGCACCACCTGGGGCAGCAGGCCCAGGCCCAGCGCCGGCGCGCAGCCCAGCCGCAAGTGGCCGTTCGGCCGCTCGCGCAGGTTGGCGGCCAGCCTGCGCACGCTGTTCAGGTCGCGGTTCAGGCGCGAGACCTCGGGGGTCAGGATTTCCGCTTCGCGGGTGGCGACCAGCCGGCCCTTGACGCGTTCGAACAGCTTGAAGCCCAGTTGCGCCTCGGCGTGCGCCAGCAGCTTGCTGGCCGCCGGCTGCGAGATATGCAACGCGGCCGCCGCTTCGGTCAGCGAACCGGTGCGGCGGATGGCTTCGAAGATTTCTACGTGGCGCAGACGCATGGCGGAAATGATAGGCGAAGAATCGGCCCGGGGCATTCTATTGCGATAATGGCCGCGGCGGCTCCATGCCGGTGCCGTGCAACAGGAGACTCCGCGATGCGTGTTCAACAATGGGCAGGCGCCTGGCTCGCCGCGTTGTGGTGCGCCGCCGCCGCCGGCCAGCCCGCCGCTGCGGCTGCCCACGAAAGCCTCAACCCCGAGGCGGCATCCGGCTACACGGCCCGGCAAGCCGTGACGGCGCAGCGCACCATGGTGGCGACGGCCAATCCGCTGGCCACCCAGGCGGGCTACCGCATGCTGCAGGCGGGCGGCAGCGCCGTCGACGCGGCCATCGCCGCGCAACTGGTGCTGGGCCTGACCGAACCGCAGTCCTCCGGCCTGGGCGGCGGCGCCTTCCTGGTGTACTACGCCGCGCGCGACGGCCGGCTGCGGGTCTACGACGCGCGCGAGACCGCGCCGGCGGCCGCGCGCCCCGACCGCTTCATGCGCAATGGACAGCCGCTGCCGTTCAAGCAGGCGGTCAACAACGGGTTGTCGGTCGGCACGCCGGGGCTGCTGCGCGGGCTGGAGCTGGCGCACCGGCAGCAGGGCACGCTGCCTTGGCGCAGCCTGTTCGAACCGGCCATCGCGCTGGCCACGCAGGGCTTCGCCGTGTCGCCGCGCCTGCACGCCTTGCTGGCCGAGTCGCGCGACGAACTGCTGGCCCAGCCCGCCGCGGCGCGCTATTTCTTTGGCCCCGACGGCCAGCCCTGGCCGGTGGGCCATGTGCTGAAGAACCCGCAATACGCCGAGGTGCTGCGCAAGGTGGCCGACAAGGGCGCCGATGCGTTCTATCACGGCGATATCGCGCATGACATCGTCGCGGCCGTGCGCGCCCATGCCGTGCCGGGCGACCTGAGCGCGGCCGACCTGGCGGGCTACCGCGCGCGCACGCGCGAGCCGGTTTGCGGCGACTACCGCGCGTATCGGCTGTGCGGCCCGCCGCCGCCCAGCAGCGGGCCGCTGGCGGTGTTGCAGATGCTGGGCATTCTGCAGCATTTCCCCATGGACAAGCTCGGTCCGCGCAGCGTGGAAACGGTGCACTATTTCGCCGAGGCCGGCCGGCTGGCGTTTGCCGACCGCGGGTTCTATGTGGCCGATCCCGACTTCGCCACGGTGCCGGTGCGCGCCATGCTCGATCCCGCCTATCTGGCGCGGCGCGCCGCGCTGATCCATCCCGACCGCGCCCTGGGCACGGCCCTGCCGGGCGATCCGGCCGGGTTGCTGGCCCGCCGCGGGCTCGACGACGCGCTGGAGGTCCCGTCCACCTCGCACATCGTGGCCGTCGATGCGCGGGGCGATGTGTTGTCCATGACCAGCTCTATCGAGTCCGCCTTCGGCAGCAAGATCTTCGTGCGCGGCTTCCTGTTGAACAACGAATTGACGGATTTTTCGCTGTCGTTCAAAGATCCCGAAGGCCGGCTGGTGGCGAACCGCGTGCAGCCCGGCAAGCGGCCGCGCAGTTCGATGGCGCCCATGATCGTCCTGCGCGATGGCAAGCCCTACATGGCGGTGGGTTCGCCGGGCGGCAGCGCCATCATCAATTACGTGGCCAAGACCCTGGTGGGCGTGCTGGACTGGCGGCTGGATATCCAGCAGGCGATCTCGCTGCCCAACATGGGCAGCCGCAACCAGGCCACCGAGGTCGAGCGCGGCACGCCGCTGGAAGACCTGATGCCCGCCTTGCGGGGCATGGGGCATGAAGTGAAAGCGGTGGACTTCCCCAGCGGCATCCAGGGCATCGTCATCGAGCCGGGCCGGCTGACGGGCGGCGCCGACCCGCGCCGCGAAGGGCTGGTGCTGGGGGATTAGCCCCGCGGTTAGCCAGGAGTCTCACGTTTCGGTGTCTGACACCCTGCGGGAGTCAGACACCTGAAGATACCGATTGGATTAGCCAGGCGTCTGACACTCTGCGGGAGTCAGACACCTGAAGATACCGATTGGAGATTAGCCAGGTGTCTGACTCCCGCCAGGGTGTCAGACACCGGTTGTTTTTGCACACAGCGGTGTCAGGCACCTGCGGAGCCTGCCACCTGTCCGTCCGCCGCTTCCGCGCGGATTTCCGCATCGTGCTCGCCCAGGGCCGGGGGCGGCCGGCGCAGGGTGGCGGGCGTGCGCGACAGCTTGATCGGCGAGCCCACGCCGCGGTAGCGGCCCTGTTCCAGCACCATGCCGCGATGCCGGGTGTGCGGATGGCGCAGCACGTCTTCGACGCTTTGCACGGCCGCTGCCGGCACGCCCTGGCGCAGCAGTTGCTCGGCCAGGGGGGCGGCGTCGTGCCGTGCCAGCAGCGCGGCCAGTGCGTCGTGCAAGGCCGCGCGATGCCGCAGGCGGTCGGCGTTGCTGGCAAACCGCGCGTCGCTGGCCAATTGCGGGGCGTCCAGGGCCCGCGCCAGGGCCGCGAATTGCCGGTTGTTGCCCACCGCCAGGAAGATCGGCCCGTCGCGCGTGGGCAGGGTTTCGTACGGCGCGATGTTGGGGTGCGCGTTGCCGGTGCGGCCCGGTACCTTGCCGCTGTAGAAATAATTGGCCGCGTGCGGGTGCAGCAGCGACACCGCGCAGTCGTACAAGGTGATGTCCAGGAACTGGCCCAGCCCGCTGCGCGCGCGCTCGTTCAGGGCCAGCAGCACGGCCACCGCCGCGTTCAGCCCGGTCACCATGTCCACGACCGGCAGGCCCACGCGGGTGGCGTCGCCGTCGGCATCGCCGTTCACGCTCATCAGGCCGCACATGGCCTGCGCGCAGGCATCGTAGCCCGGCAGCCCGCCCAGCGGTCCGTCGGCGCCGAAGCCGCTGACGCGGCAATGCACCAGCCGCGGAAATTCCGCGCTGAGCGCCGCGTAGCCCAGGCCCCACTTTTCCAGGGTGCCGGGCTTGAAGTTCTCGACCAGCACGTCGGCGTCGGCCAGCAGGCGGCGCAGCAGTTCCTGGCCGGCCGGCTGCGACAGGTCGAGAGTCATGCCGCGCTTGTTGCGGTTGACGCCGATGAAGTACGACGCCGTATCGTCCAGGAACGGCGGCCCCCAGCCGCGCGTTTCGTCGCCCGAGGGCGGCTCGATCTTGATCACGTCGGCGCCATGGTCGGCCAGCAACTGCGTGCAGTACGGGCCGCCCAGCACGCGCGACAGGTCGATGACACGGCAGCCCGCCAGGGCGCCAGCTTGCAGCGTAGGGATAGGCATGCGGAAAATCCTCAGTCCATGGCCACGTGGGCTTCCTGGATGATGGCGCGCCACTTGGGCACCTGCTCGTCGATGAACGACGCCAGGCCTTGCGGTGTCTTGTCGTCGGCCTCGACGATGCCTTGCTTGTGCAGCGCCTGCCGCACGCCCGGGTCGGCCAGGGTGGCGACGAAGGCCTGGTTCAGCCGGGCCACGACGTCGGGCGGGGTGCCGCGCGGCGCCACGATGCCGAAGAAGACGCTCACGTCGTAGCCGGGCAGGCCTTGCTCGGCGATGGTGGGCAGGTCAGGCAGCGCGTCGGAACGCTGCGCGCTGGCCAGGCCGATGGCGCGCAGCGTGCCGGCCTGCACGTGCGGCAGCGCCGTGAGAATGTCGGTGAACGACATGGATACCTGGCCGCCCAGCAGGTCGTTGAGGGCCGGGCCGGTGCCCTTGTACGGCACATGCAGGATCTGCGTGCCCGCCATCTGGTTGAACAGGATGCCCGCCAGGTGCGACGAGGCGCCGTTGCCGGACGAGGCATAGCTGAGTCTGTCGGGGTTCTGCCTGGCGTAGGCGATCAGTTCCTGCACGTTGTGCACCGGCACCGAGGGGTGCACCACCAGAATATTGGGCAGGTGGCCGATGCGCACGATGGGGGCGAAACTTTTCTGCGGATCGTAGGGCTGGTTCTTGTACAGGCTGACGTTGATGGCCAGCGGGCCCGAGGTGCCGAACAAGATGGTGTAGCCGTCGGGCTTGGCGCTGGCGACGTACTCGGCGCCGATGTTGCCGCCGGCGCCGCCGCGGTTTTCCACCACCACGGTCTGCCCCAGCTGGTTTTTCAGGCCGTCGGCCAGGCGGCGCGCCATGGCGTCGGTGGGGCCGCCCGGCGGGAACGGAACCACCAGGGTGACGGGATGGCCGGGGAAGGCCGTGGCGGCCGGGACGGCGGCGGGCGCCAACAGGGCCGCGCCCGCCAGGGCTAGGCAGAAGGTGCGTCGTTGCATGAAGTCTCTCCTTTGGGGCGCGTTCTCGCCCGCGCGCGCGGGTCGGATGGCGCTGTTGTAGAAAGGCTGGCCGGCTGGCCAGCCGGGGTATTACAGGGCGTCGGCCAGCAAAGCGCGGCAGGCGTCGTCTTCGTCGGCGGGAATGGCGCACGGGTCGCGCGGCGTCAGGCGATGCCGCAATACCTGGTCGGCCAGCCGGCCGCGGGCCGCCAGGCCATCGGCGCGTGCTTCCCGGCGCAGCGCGGCCAGCGACAGAACGTGGTACAGCCCGGACGCCGCCTGGCGGGCCAGGTCGGGCCGGTTGTCCAGGGCGGCGTGCCGCGCCAGGGCAAAGGCGCCGTCGACCGCGTGTGCCTGGGCGCCGGCCAGCGCCGGATCGCATGGCACGCCCTCGTTGAGCAGGGTATCGACCCGGCGGCGCAGCGCGGCGAGCGCGTCGGTTTTCTGGACGGCGCGCAGCACGTCCAGCGCCACGATGTTGCTGGTGCCTTCCCAGATCGAACCCAGATGGGCATCGCGCACCAGGCGGGATTCGACGAATTCTTCGATATAGCCGCAGCCGCCGCGCACTTCCATGCCGTCGCCGGTCACCTTGCGCGCGTCGCGGCAGGCCCGGAACTTGATCAGCGGGGTCAGCACGCGCGCCAGCGCGGCCGCGTCGGCATCGTGTTCGGCATCGGCCAGCGCCGCGGCGGTCTGGAACATGACACTGCGGGCCTGTTCGGCCCAGACGCTCATCTTGGCCAACTGGCGGCGCATCAGCGGCATTTCGATCAGCCGCTTGCCGAAGGCGCGGCGATGCTGCGCGAAGTACACGGCCTCGGTGACGGCGCGGCGCATCAGGCCCGCGGCGCGCATGCCGTTGGAAAGGCGCGAGTTGTTGATCATGTCGGCCATATGCTTGAAGCCCTTGCCGCGCTCGCCCACCAGCCAGGCCTGCGCGCCTTCCAGCCGGATCTCGCCGCTGGCCATCGAGCGCGTGCCCAGCTTGTCTTTCAGGCGCAGGATGCGATAGGCATTGTGCGTGCCGTCGGGCAGGTCGCGCGGCAGCAGGAACAGCGATACGCCCTTGAGCCCCTCGACGGGTTCGCTGCGCGCCAGCACCATGGCGTAGCCGGCGTCGGCGTTGGAGCAGAACCATTTGTCGCCGTACAGCCGCCACGTGCCGTCGTCTTGCTGTTCGGCGCGGGTCGTGGTGGCGCTGACGTCCGAACCGGCGCCCTGTTCGGTCATGAACATGGCGCCCTGGCGCAGTGCGTCGAAATCTTGCGAAATCACTTGCGGCAGTACGCCTTCGACCAGGGCCGGGTCGCCGAACTTGCGCAGCGTGCGCGCCAGCGAATCGGTCATGCTGACCGGGCAGCACAGGCCGAACTCGGCCTGCACGAACAGGTGGCTGAGCGCGTACTTGGCCGCGGGCGGCATGGGTTCGGGCCAGTCGAGCACGCCGCCGCGATGCGACAGCGCCGCCAGGCCGAATTCGCTGTAGGCCAGGCGCTCTAGTTCGACGTAGGCGGGATGCTTGAGGATGCGCGACTCGTCTTGGCCCGCCCGGTTGCGCACTGACAGCGTGGGCGGATTCTGGTCGGCCACCGCCGCCAGGGCGTCGATGCGGCCGCCGGCCAGCGCGCCCAGGCGTTCCAGGTGGGGCAGCAGATGGGCGTGCAGCGCGGCGGGCAGGTACAGCGCGCTGAGCCCGGCGGCGTACGGGTCGGCGGTGAACAGGTTCAGGCCGCGGGAATCGGGAATGTCGGAGGCGGTGGCGGGTGTCATGGCGAGGCCTGCGCAGTAACGGGAAATTGCATGGTCGCGCAGGCCATCTATCTATACAAATACCGTTTTTATGATCAACAATACATAGAAAATATAGATAGGAGGCGCGCATGGACCTGGAGCCGCGCTTGTTGCGTTACTTCATCGCGGTGGCCGAAGAGCGCCACTTCAGCCGCGCCGCGGCCCGTCTGCACTTGTCGCAGCCGCCGCTCAGCTATGCCATCCGCCAGCTCGAATCTACGCTGGGCGTGCGGCTGCTCGAACGCACCAGCCGGCACGTGGCGCTGACCGAGGCCGGCCGCGTGCTGTACCGCGAGGCGCAGGCGCTGCTGCGCCGGTCGGAAGCCATCGGCACGCTGGTGCAGCGCGTCGACGCGGGGCTGCGCGGCCGGCTGCGCATCGGCTTCGTGGGGTCCATGCTGTATCGCGGCCTGCCGGATCTGCTGGCCGCCATGCGCGCGGCCTTGCCCGATGTCGAGCACGTGCTGACCGAACTGAATTCGCACGACCAGATCGAAGCCGTGCGCCGCGGCGAGCAAGACCTGGGCTTCATCCATGCCAATCCGGCGCCCGCCGAAGTGCGCACCCTGGACTTGATGGCCGAGCCGTTCATGCTGTGCGTGCCCGACACCCACCCTCTGGCGCGGCGGCGGCGCGTGCGGCTGGCGGCCCTGGCCCAGGAAGACTTCATTTTGTTCGCGCGCGCCGCCTCGCCCAGCTACCACGAGACCGTGCTGGCGCTGTGCGTGACCGCGGGCTTCCACCCGGCCATCCGCCACGAGGTGCGGCACTGGCTCAGCGTGGCGGCGCTGGTGTCGCAGGGCCTGGGGGTATCGATCGTGCCGGCCTGCCTGGCGCGCAGCGGCCTGGCCGGCACGCGGTTCATCGAGTTCGACCACGAGGCGCGTTCGGTCAGCCAGGCGATCTGGCCGCGCGACGGCGATTCGCCCTTGCTGCGGACCGCGATCGGGCTGGTGCGGGCGCGGTACCGGGAACACGAGCCGGGCCAGGCGGGGGATTAGTCAGGTCGAGCCAGGTGTCTGACTCCCGCAGGGTGTCAGACACCGACACGCTGAGACAGTCCGGCCACCCCGGTGTCTGACACCCTGCGGGAGTCAGACACCTGTTTCAGCCACCCGATCCATCCCCTTTGTTGCGCCGCATGATCAAAAGTCATTGACAGGGCTGCGCGCTTGGCGGACCATTTGTCCAGACAAAGTGCCAAAGTAAACAAAGGAGGTTTGCATGGAGGTCATGACTGTCGGTCCCAAGCGTTATCGCTTCAGTTTCGGCCGTTATCTCGAAGAGTTCGAAGTGGGGGCGGTGTACGAACACCGGCCCGGCCGCACGCTGACCGATGCCGACAACATCCAGTTTTCGCTGTTGACGATGAATTTCCATCCCATGCATTGCGATGCCGCCCACGCGAGCCAAAGCGAGTTCGGCAAATTGCTGGTCAACAGCGGGCTGACGGTGGCGGTGGTGCTGGGCATGACGGTGGGCGACGTCAGCGGCAAGGCCATCGCCAATCTGGGCTGGAAAGAAATCAACCTGACCGCGCCGGTTTTCGCGGGCGACACCTTGTATGCCGAATCGGAAGTGCTCGAGCTGCGCGAATCGCGCAGCCGCCCCACCCAGGGCATCGTGACCACGCGCACGCGCGCCTACAACCAGGACGGCGTCGAGGTCATGAACTTCATCCGCTCGTGCCTGGTGCCCAAGCGGGGCCACGGCGTGGGCGATCAATAACCGCCAGAAACCGGTCGCGGGCAAACCGGTCGTGTCCGCGCGGGCCGAGCCCGCGTTGCATCGCAGTACTCACCAAAGGAGGTATTGCCATGTTTCATCCGTTGTTTCGCCGGGCGGCACTGCTGCTCGCACTGTGTTTTCCATTGGCGGGCGGCGCCGCCGAGATGGTGCTTACGTCGGAAGTCGCGGCCTCGCACTGGAAGACCCGCTATATGAACGAGTTCGCCAAGGACGTGGCCGAGCGCACGCATGGCGAGATACAGGTCAAGGTCTTTCCGGCCTCGCAGCTCTACAACGACCAGGACGGCCTGGCGGCCCTGGGCACGGGCGCCGTGCACATGGTGTGGCCCGTTTCGGTGCGGCTCGAAACCCTGGACCCCGCGCTGGGTTATGTGAACCTGCCGTTCGGCCTGTCGGACAAGATGATGGAGAACGACTGCTTTTCCCAGGGGCTGACCGAATTGATGTCCGAGCGGCTGAAGTCGCGCCAGCTGCAGGTGCTGGGCTTGCTGCGCACGGCGGACCTGTTCTTCATTTTCCGCGACCGCGACGTGAAGTCGCTGAGCGACATGCAGGGCGCCAAGCTGCGCGTGACCGGCGGACGCATTTTCCTGGACATGATACGCAGTTTCGACGCCAGCCCCATTTCGATGGCGGCGTCGGAAATGAGCACGGCGCTGGCGCAGGGCGCGATCGACGGCGTGCTGACCTCGCCGGCCGGCTGGGCCGAAATGATAGGCAAGACCGGCAAATATGCCTTTCACGTGCCGGGCATGGCGCTCGCCACCTACGCCGTGGTGGTGGACCGCAACTGGATGGATGCGCTGAAGCCCGAACAGCGCCAGGCCGTGATCGACAGCATGAACGACATCGTCAAGCACCAGTGGGAAGAGGCCAAGGCGGCCGATGCCAAGCTGGTCAAGAAGATGGAAGACGAAGGGGCCGTGTACCGCGTCGTCGACGAGGCGGGCGCGGCCGAATGGAAGGCGCGCGCCGACACCGCGAAGAAGGCCTACACCGACAAGTACGGCGACGTGGTGAAACAGGTGGATGCGCTGGCCAAGCGTTGCGGAGCCTGACGTGAAAGCGCTCACCGATACCGCCCGCGACTGGTCGCGGGCCCGCGGCCTGCCGCTGGACGAACAGGACCTGCCGGACCTCGCCGAGGCGGTGGCCACGCTGGCGGCCGCGACCGCGCAAGAGTCGGCCATGCTGGACATGGCGCAGGTGGCGGAGCCGTTCGGCCAGGTGCTGCGCGCGCTGGCGCCCGAGCCCTGGACCGGCGCGCCGGCGGGGGACGACGGGGCGGCGCCCGGCAGCGAGGACTGGGTGCGGGCCAGCCTGGCGCGCATCGAGCAGGCCGCGCCCGGCAGGCTGGCCTGGGTCGATATCGATGCCGACGGGGCGCTGGCCGAGGCGCGGCGGCTCGACCGCGAACGGCGGCAGGGCAGGGTGCGCGGCCCGCTGCACGGTATGCCCGTCGGCATCAAAGACATGTTCGACCGGCGCGGGCGCGCGGCCGGCTGGGGCACGCCCTTGCGCCGCGGCGCAAGGCCCGCGGACGCCGATGCCGCCATCGTGGAGCGCCTGCGCGCCGCGGGGGCGGTGGTGCTGGGAACCCAGCACATGGCCGAGTTCGCTATGTCGCCCACGGGCTGGAACGCCACCTATGGCGCCGGCCGCAATCCCTGGGATACCGACAGCGTGTCGGGCGGCAGCTCGAGCGGCGCCGCCATGTCGGTGGCGGCCGGCCACGTGCCGCTGGCAATCGGCTCGGACACGGGCGGGTCGGTGCGGCTGCCGGCCGCGCTGTGCGGGCTGACGGGATTGAAGCCGACCCAGCACCGCATCAGCATGGCGGGCGCGATGCCGCTGTCGGCCAGCCTGGATTGCATCGGGCCGCTGGCCTGGTCGGCCGAGCTTTGCGGGCAGGCGTACCGCGCGCTCGCGGGGGCCGACGGCCGCGACCTGTCGTGCCTGGACGCGCCCGTCGCGCTGGGTCATCCGCCGCGCCGCCTGCGCGTGGCCGTGCCGCAATGGCGCGATGACGATCCCCTGTCGGCCGGCATGCGGGGGGCGCTGGACGAGGCCGTGCGCGCGCTGCGCGACGCGGGCGTGGAATGCGTGGCCGTGGCCTCGCCGTACCCGCTGCTGCAGCGGGCGGGCCTGCTGGCCTCGGTCGTGCTGGCGGCCGAGGCGGCCGCCTTGCACCAGCGCTGGCTGCGGCAGCACGCGGACGGCTATGGGCGCCAGGTGCGGCGCCGCATCGCCCGCGGCCTGCTGGTGTCCGGCGTGGACTACTACGACGCGCTGCGCCTGCGCGCGCCGTTCCTGCGGGGCTATTTGCGCGATGTGCAGGGCGATGCCGACGCCTTGCTGCTGCCGTCCACGCCCGATGTGGCGCCCCGTGTCGAAGACACCCGGTCGGGCGACCAGGCCCGGCTGGAACGCGATTTCGGGCGCTTGTCGGCGTGGACGCGCGGCATCAACTACCTGGGCGTGCCGGCGCTGACGCTGCCCGTGGGAGCGGGGGCGGGCGGCCTGCCGCTGGGCATGCAACTGGTGGGGCCGCCGCTGGGCGAAGACCGGGTGCTGGCCCTCGGCCGGCTGTTTCAGCAGGCCACCGAGTGGCATGCGCGCCGTCCCGCCGCATGTGAGGAATCCGGCCGACCGGCCGCCAAGGAGGAAACGACATGACTGCATTCTGGAGCAAGGCCGCGCCCTGGTGCGCCGCCCTGGCCATGGGCTGGGGAGCCTCGGCTGTCGCGGCGGAAATGATCATCACCAGCGAGATTCCGCTGGCCACCAACCCCAGCCCGTACATCGAACAGTTCATCGCCGAGGTCGACAAGCGCACCGATGGCGCCCTACAGGGCAAGTATTTCCCCGCCTCGCAGCTGTACAACGACCGCGACGGCCTGGCGGCGCTGGGCACGGGCGCGGTGCACATGGTGTGGCCGGTGTCGTCGCGCCTGGAGCAGTTCGATCCGCGCGTCGGCGTGGCGAGCCTGCCGTTCGCGCTGACCACCGAAGAAATGACCAATGCCTGCTTCGCCGACGGCTTCACGCGCATGATTTCCGGCTACCTGGAGCCGCGCGGCATACGGGTGCTGGGTTTCCTGCGCACGGCCGATCTCATCTTCCTGATGAAAGACCGCGACATCCAGCAGGTGTCCGACCTGAAGGGACGAAAAATCCGTGTGATCGGCGGACAGATCATGCTGGATGCCATGCGCTCGGTGCAGGCCAGCCCGATCTCGATGTCGGCCTCGGAAATGTCGGCGGCCCTGTCCCAGGGCGCCATCGACGGGGCCATGACCTCGCCCGCCGGCTGGGTCGACGTGCTGGGCAATACCGCCCGCTACGCCACCCTGGCGCCCGGCATGGGGCTGGCCACCTCGGCCGTCACCGTCGACCGGCAATGGCTCGATTCCCTGCCCGACTCACAGCGCAAGGTCATTCACGATGTGCTGGACGAAATCATTGCCCGCCAATGGCAGGAAACCGTGGCCAAAGACCGCCAGCTCATCGAGCAGATGGTGGCGCAGGGCGGGCATTACCGCGTCATGGCGCCCGCAGAGGTCGAGAAGCTCAAGGAACGCTTCGTGGCGGCGGGCGAGGGATTCCGCGACAAGCACGCCGATGCCATTGCGCAACTGGAAAAGATCCGCAAGGAGTGCATCCATGATGGCAAGTGAACTGGAGTCTCCCTCGCTGACATCCGCCCGCCGGGCGGCCGCCGGCGCCGCGCCGCCGTTCGGCCGGCTGGGCTGGGCGTCGCGGCTGGTATTGGCGGTGGCCACCATTCTGGCGCTGGGCGCGACGTCCATCATGATCCTGGAGGGGTTCAGCCGGTATGCGTTGAACGTGAGCTACTTCTGGGCCGAAGAGTCGGTGCGCTTCCTGATGGTCTGGGCCTTCTTCCTGACGCTGGGCGTGGCGGGCTTCCGCCACTGCCACATCCGCACCGAGCTGCTGGTGCAGCGGCTGCCGCCGGCGGTGCAGCGGGCGGTGTGGCTGCTGTCGTGCGCGGCCGGCATGGTCTTCGCATTCATCCTGGCGTATTCGTCCATTCCGCAGGTGCTGCGGTTCTACACCATGGGCATGGTGTCGGAGTCGTCGCTGGAATTGCCGATGTGGATGTTGTTCCTGGCCATGCCGGTAGGGGGCGTGGCGCTGTTCCTGTATTACGCGTGCGCGGCCTGGTACGCGTGGCGGTGGGGCGATCCGTTTGCGCCCGAGCCCCTCGATGACGAGCCCGATGCCGGCGTGGCCGCCGCCATGACGCAGGAGCCGCTGCTATGACACTCGCACTTTCCGTTGCGGGCCTGCTGGTGCTTTTGGCCCTGGGCGCCCACGTGGGCACGGCCATGGGGCTGGTATCGAGCGGCCTGGTGATGTCGGTGAACGGCGTGCCGCTGACCGTGGTGGCCCAGACCGCCTTCAAGTCGATCAACAGCTACCCGCTGATGGCGATTCCCATGTTCGTGCTGATGGGCAACCTGATGATGCGCGGCAATATCGTCGCCGTGATGATCGAGCTGATCGGCAGCCTGGTGCGCTGCGTGCGCGGCGGGCTGGCGCTGACGGTCATGCTGGCCTGCGTGTTCTTCGCGGCCGTGTCGGGCTCGAGCGTGGGATCGGCCGCCGCCATCGGCGCGGCCACGGTCGACGGCCTGAAGCGCGAGAAATATCCGCCGCGCTTCTCGGCCGCGCTGGTGGCGGTGGGCGGCACGCTGGGCCTGATGATCCCGCCGTCGCTGGGGTTCATCCTGATCGGCTCCATCGTGGGCCTGCCCGTGGACCGGCTGTTCGTGGCGGGCATCGTGCCCGGGCTGATGGAAGCCGCGCTGCTCTTGCTGACCACCGTCTGGCTGACGCGCCGCCATGGCTACGGGGCCACCACCGGCAAGCCCGACGTGGCCGGCTTCGCGCAGCGCCTGCCGCGCGCGGCGGGCGCCCTGTCCATGCCGGTGCTGGTGCTGGGCAGCATTTACCTGGGCATCTTCACGCCCACCGAGGTGTCGGCGGTGGCGGCCGGCTACGCGGCCCTGCTGTGCGTGCTGGTGTACCGCACCATGAACTGGCGCGCGGTGTGGCAGGTGTCCCAGGAATCCATCCTGCAATCCACCATGATCTTCATGGTGGTCATGGGCGGCAGCCTGATCGGCTTCATCTTGGCGCGCATGGGCGTGTCGGCGTCGTTGATCGGCTTCATGGAGCGCATGGACATGCAGCCCTGGCAGTTCCTGCTGCTGGCCAATGCCGTGCTGCTGCTGCTGGGCATGTTCCTGGACGGCGTGGCCATGATCGTGCTGACCGCGCCGCTGCTGTTTCCCATGGCCACGCACCTGGGCATCGATCCGGTGCACTTCGCCGTGATCATGGTGGCCAACGTCGAGATCGCCACGCTGACGCCGCCCATCGGCCTGAACCTGTTCGTCATGAGCGGCATTGCGCGCATACCCGTCGAAGAGGTGGCGCGCGGCGTGTTGCCGTTCTATGCCACGCGGCTGGTGTCGCTGGCGCTCATTACTTATGTGCCCGCGCTGTCGCTGGTGCTGGTGAGCTAATACACAGGAGAATCGGTATGAAAGACCACGCAGGCGCGCCGGCCACGGGGCTGGCGCTTTCCGAGACGCTGGCGCGGTACGCCGCGGGCTTCGATGTCGCGGGCATTCCCGCCGAAGTCCGCGAGCGCGCCCGGCTGCTGATGCTGGACTCGATCGGCATCGCGCTGGCCTCGCACGGCTATGAGTTCTCGCGCCGCGCGCTGGCGGCCATCGGCGAGCTGGATGGCGGCGGCGACAGCGTGGTGATCGGATCCGGGCTGCGCATGGATGTCCGCAACGCGGCGCTGGCCAATGGCGTGCTCGTTCATGGCCTGGACTACGACGACACCCATGCGCGCGGCGTGATCCACGCCACGGCGTCGGTCCTGCCGGCCGTGCTGGCGCTGGCCGCGCGCGACGACCGGTCCGGCGCCGACATGGTGGCGGCGTACGTGCTGGGCATGGAAGTGGCCACGCGCCTGGGCGCGGTGGCCAAGGGCGGCTTTCACCAGGTGGGCTTTCATCCCACCGGGCTGATCGGCACCTTTGGCTGCACGCTGGCCGCCGGCTGGCTGCTGGGCCTGGATAAGCGGCAGATGGTCGACGCGCAAGGCATCGCGCTGTCCACCGCCTCGGGCAGCCTGGAATTCCTGAACGACGGGGCCTGGAACAAGCGCATGCACCCCGGCTGGGCCGCGGGCGCTGGCATCACCGCCGCCACCTTCGGCAAGCACGGTTATACGGGCACCCGGCTGGCCTATGAAGGCCGCTTCGGCCTGTATGCCAGCCACCTGGGCGCGGCCGGCTACGACCTCGGCCTGGCGACCGCCGGGCTCGGCACCTTGTGGGAGGTCCAGCGCGTGTCGGTCAAGCCGCTGCCGGCCTGCCATTTCACGCATGCCGCCATCGATGCGGCGGCGCGCCTGCATGCGCGCGGCGTGCGCGCCGGGCAGGTGCGCCGCATCACGGTGCTGGTGCCGGCCGAGGTGGTGAAGACCGTGTGCGAGCCCGAGGCCGCCAAGCGCCGGCCCGCCAACAGCTACGAAGCGCAGTTCAGCATTCCGTACCTGGTGGGTACCGCGTTGTGCAAGGGACGGCTGACGCTGGACGACCTGGAAGAGGCCGCGTTGCGCGACCCCGCCGTGCTGGGCCTGGCCGCCGTAACCGATTACCGGAGCGACCCCGACAGCGACTTCCCGCTGCACTACGGCGGCGAAGTGATCGTGGAGTTGCGCGACGGCCGCACCCTGCGCGAGCGCGAGGCGGTCAACCGCGGCGCCGAAGACCGCCCGCTCACCGCCGCGGACATCCGCGCCAAATATCGCGACAACGCGCTGCGCCAGGTATCGGCCGAGCGCGCCGCCGACATCGAACAATGCGTGCTCGGCCTGGAACAAGGGCCGGCTCGGGCCCTGGCGGCCCGCCTGGGCCAGGCCTGAGCGCAAACGATTTCAAGGAGAACCTGTATGACCGCACATGACGAGAGCCAGGAAACACTGATCCTGGATATGGTGGGCCGCTTTCTCGAGCAAGAGGTACGGCCGCATGTCTGGCAGTTCGAGCACGACGACGTCTATCCCGTAGAGATCGTCGAAAAAATGAAGGCGATGGGCCTGTTCGGCTGCCTGATCGAGCCGGAATACGGCGGGCTGGGCCTGTCTACCGTGACCTACGCCAAGATCATCGAGCGCATCTCGGAAGAATGGATGTCGCTGTCGGGCATTCTGAATTCGCACCTGATCATGGCCGCCGCCGTGCAGCGCAACGGCACCGAGGCCCAGAAACGCGCCTATCTGCCGCGCTTTGCCACCGGCGAGCTGCGCGGCGGCATCGGCCTGACCGAGCCCGATTGCGGCACCGACCTGCAGGCCATCCGCACCGTGGCGCGCCGCGACGGCGATGCGTACGTGATCAACGGCAGCAAGATGTGGATCACCAATGGCTACCATGGCAATTGCTTCGCCCTGCTGGTCAAGACGGACCCGCAGGCCGAACCGCGCCACAAGGGCATGAGCCTGTTCATCGCCGAGAAAGGCCCGGGCTTCACGGTCAGCCGCCAGCTGGAAAAGCTGGGCTACAAGGGCATCGATTCGACCGAGCTGGTGTTCGAAGACTATCGCATCCCGGCCGACCGCCTGATCGGCGGCGTCGAGGGACGCGGCCTGCAGATGGTGTTGAACGGCCTGGAGCTGGGCCGCATCAACGTGGCGGCGCGCGGCGTGGGGGTGGCCCAGGCCGCGCTGCGCGAGGCGGTGAAATACGCCCAGCAGCGCAAGACCTTCGGCAAGCCCATTTGCGAGCACCAGGCCATCCAGACCAAGCTGGGCGACATGGCCACGCGCACCGAGGCGTCGCGGCTGCTGACCTTGCGCGCGGCCGAGGCCTACGACCGCGGCGACCGCTGCGACATGGAAGCCGGCATGGCCAAGCTGTTCTCCACCGAAGCGGCCGTGGAAAACAGCCTGGAGGCCGTGCGCATCCACGGCGGCTACGGGTATTCGAAAGAATACCTGGTCGAGCGCTTTTACCGCGATGCGCCGCTGCTGGTGATCGGCGAAGGCACCAACGAGATGCAGCGCATCATCATCGCCAAACAACTGGTGGAAAGGAACCGCATATGACCCTGCCGCTGACAGGATTGCGCATCGTCTCGGTAGAGCAGTATGGCGCGGGCCCCTTCGGCACGCAGCACCTGGCCGACCTGGGCGCCGAGGTCATCAAGATCGAAAACCCCCGCGACGGCGGCGACGTGGGTCGGGCCGTGGGGCCGCATTATTTCGGGCCGGGCGACAGCCATTTCTACCAGGCCTTCAACCGCAACAAGAAAAGCGTCACGCTCGACCTGAAGCATCCCGCGGGGCGGCAGGTGCTGCACGACCTGTGCCGGCATGCCGACGCGGTATTCAACAACCTGCGCGGCGACTTGCCGGGCCGGCTGGGGCTGACCTACGAGGCCCTGCGCGAAGTGCGGCGCGACATCGTGTGCGTGCACCTGTCGGCCTACGGCCGCGAGGGCGAACGCGCCGGCTGGCCGGGCTACGACTACCTGATGCAGGCCGAGGCCGGCTATCTGTCGCTGACCGGCGAGCCCGACGGGCCGCCCGCCCGCTTCGGCTTGTCGGTCATCGATTTGATGACGGGCACCACCGCCGCGCTGGGGCTGGTCTCGGCGGTGCTGGGCGCGCGCCAGAGCGGGGTGGGGCGCGATGTCGACGTCAGCCTGTTCGACGTGGCCCTGCACAACCTGTGCTACGTGGCCACCTGGTACCTGAACGGCGGCCACGAAACGGGGCGCGCGCCCCGCTCGGGGCATCCGTCGCTGGTGCCCAGCCAGCTGTACCGCACCGCCGACAGCTGGATCTTCGTCATGTGCAACAAGGAAAAATTCTGGCCCCTGCTGGCGCGGGCCATGGGGCATCCCGAGTGGGCCGAAAACCCCGATTACCGCAGCTTCCGCGACCGCCTGCGCAACCGCGAGCGTTTCAACCAGGAACTCGAGGCCGTGTTCATGACCGACACCACGGCCAACTGGATGGGGCGCTTTGCCGGGCAGGTCCCGGCGGCGCCGGTTTATGATGTGGCGCAGGCGTTGGACAACCCCTTCGTGCATGCGCGCGATTGCCTGCTCGATGCCCACGATGCCGAAGGCCGCGCCGTCAGAAGCGTGGCCTCGCCGATCCGCTGCCCCGGAGAAACCCCGCTGGCGCGGGCCGCGCCGGCCATGGGCGCCGATACCGATGAGCTGCTGGCGCAGGCGGGCTACACCCCCGACCAGATCGCCGGCCTTAGGAAGACCGCAGTTCTATGACCTTGAAGATCGAAGCGCCCGGCGGCCGGCCGCGCTACCTGCAGCTGGCCACCACCCTGGTCCACGAAATACGTTCCGGCCGTTACCCGGTGGGCGGCTTGCTGCCCACCGAGTTCGAACTGTGCGACCAGTTCGGCGTGTCGCGCTTCACCGTCCGCGAGGCCGTCAAGCAATTGGTGCAGATGGGCATGGTGACGCGCCAGCCCGGCGTGGGCAGCCGCGTGCTGGCCACGGCCCCGGTCACCCAGTACACGCAGACCATGTCGGGCATTACCGATCTGCGCCAGTATGCCTACGAGACGACGCTGGAAATCGAAGGCCAGGCGCTGCTGGAAGTCAGCGGCGAGCTGGCCGACACGCTGGAAGCCTCGGCCGGCGAGACCTGGCTGCACGTCTGGGGGCTGCGCTACACCGAAGCCCACGATGCGCCCATCTCCATGACCGACGCCTACATCGCGCCCGCCTTCCGCGCGGTGTCGGGGGTGCGGGGGCGCATGACGCGCGCCCTGTATGCCGTGCTGGAAGAACAGTTCGACCTGCAGATCAAGACCGTGCACCAGGATATCCGCGCCGT
The DNA here is from genome assembly GCA_017745595.1 of Bordetella petrii. Classification (GTDB taxonomy): domain Bacteria; phylum Pseudomonadota; class Gammaproteobacteria; order Burkholderiales; family Burkholderiaceae_B; genus Bordetella_A; species Bordetella_A petrii_C. The sequence goes on along the minus strand of WMBV01000024.1, from coordinate 38,355 downwards.
GGTGCTGGACAAGGCCGCGGCGCGGCGCCTGGGCGTCAAGCCCGGCTCGGCGGGGCTGCGCCTCGAGCGCCGCTATCTCGATGCCCGCGATGCGCTGGTCGAGCTGGCCGTCAGCGTGCATCCCGCCGACCGCTTCAGCTACCGCGAATCGTTCCGGCGCGACTGGCAGGTATCGGCGTGAAAGTCGCCGGGACCGGTGTACTCGCCATCACGCTGGCCGTGCAGTCGCTGGTCGCCGCGGCCGCGCTGGTGGTGCCGGTGCTGGCCCCGGTGCTCAGCGCGGCCGCCGGCATCGGCGCGGAAATGGTCGGTGTCTATGTGTCGCTGGTCTATGTGGGCGCCATGGCGGGCAGCCTGATGGCCGGCAACTGGGTGGCCCGGCTGGGCGCCATCCGGGCCAGCCAGGTGGGGCTGGCGCTGTGCGCGGCGGGCCTGCTGTGCAGCCTGTCGGGCCAGCTGGCGCTGCTGGCGGCGGGCGCCGTGCTGCTGGGCCTGGGCTACGGGCCCATTACGCCGGCCAGTTCGCATCTGCTGGTCCAGACCACGCCGGCGCACCGCATGTCGTTCGTGTTTTCCATCAAACAGACGGGCGTGCCGCTGGGCGGCGTGCTGGCCGGGCTGCTGGCGCCCAAGATGGAAATCGCCATGGGCTGGCGCGGCGCGCTGCTGGCGACGGCGCTGGCCTGCCTGGCCTGCGCGGCCCTGGCGCAGACGGTGCGCGCCGGACTGGACGCCGACCGCCGGCCGGGCCGGCGCGTGGGGCTGGCCGACTTGCGCGCGCCGCTTGCCCTGATTTTTTCGCGGCGCCCGCTGGCGCTGCTGGCCGGCGCGTCGCTGTGCTTCTCGGCCGTGCAGTGGTCGTTCAGCGCCTACCTGGTCACCTATCTGCACCATAGCCTGGCCTATACGCTGGTGGCGGCGGGCATGATGCTGTCGCTGGGCCAGGTGGCCGGGGTGGCGGGGCGCCTGCTGTGGGGCTGGTGCGCCGACCGCTACCTGGGCCCGGTGCGCATGCTGGTGGTGCTGGCCTTGCTGATGGCGGTGGGCGCGCTGGCCCTGGCGCTGCTGCCGGCGGGCGCGCCCGCGCCCGTGGTGGCCCTGGCCCTGATGGTGCTGGGCGCGGCCGCGGTCGGCTGGAACGGCGTCTACCTGGCCGAAGTGGCGCGGCAGGCGCCGGCGGGCAAGGCCAGCCTGGCCACCGGCGGCTCGCTGACGTGCACCTTTCTGGGCGTGGTGCTGGGCCCGCCGGCCTTCGGCGCCATCGTCGCGCTGCTCGGCAGCTATCGTATTGCATTCGTCTTGATTGTGATTCCCTCGTTGCTGTCCGGCCTGTTGCTGGCCACGCAGCGGCGCCACTTCATGGCCCAGGAGCCCACCGCCCATGCATCGTCTGCGTAGCCTGCTGTTCGTGCCCGGCGACCGTCCCGAGCGTTTCGACAAGGCGGCCGGCGCGGGCGCCGACGCGATCATCCTGGACCTGGAAGACGCCGTGCTGCCGGACGCCAAGCCGGCGGCGCGCCAGGCCGTGGCCGACTGGCTGGCGGCGGCGGGCCAGCCGGCCATCGTGCGCGTCAACAGCGCCGGCACGCCGTGGTTCGACGACGACCTGCGCGCCGTGGCGCGGGCCGGCTGCCGCGCCGTGATGGTGCCCAAGTCCGAAGAGCCGGCCGTGCTGGCCCGGGTGCGCGCGCAACTGGGCGAGGCCGCGGCCCTGTTCCCGCTGATCGAAACCGCGCTGGGCGCCGAGCGCGCCCGCGACCTGGCGCGCGCGCCGGGCGTCAGCCGGCTGGTGTTCGGCAGCGTCGACTTCGCCCGCGATACCGGCATCCAGGACGAGCAAGGCTGGCTGCCGACCCGCATCGGCCTGGTGCTGGCCTCGCGGCTGGCGGGCCGGGCCGCGCCCATCGATGGCACCACGCTGCACTGGAACGACCCGGCCGCCGTGCAGGCAATCGCCGCCGCCGCGCGCCGCCTGGGTTTCGGCGGACAGCTCTGCATCCACCCGCGGCAGGTCGCGCCGGTGAACCAGGGCTTTCTGCCATCGGACGACGAGCTGGCGTGGGCGCGGCGGGTGGTGCGGGCCGTGGCCGAAGGCGGGCACGGGGCGATTACCGTGGACGGCAAACTGGTCGACAAGCCGTTGCACGATCTGGCGCTGGCGTGGCTGGGCCAGGTGGAATAGGACCGTTGTTGTCAGTCCGCAGATCGTGGACTACACTTTCTTGAGGCATATCAAAGCAGGTGTCTGATTTCCGCAAGGCGTCAGATACCGATGCGTGGCGAGATGGCGTTACCTCAACGGCGTCAGGCCCCTACCGAGCCCGACACCATGTAGAACTCGTAGCCGTATCGAGCGTTGCATCGGCAAGAGAGGAAGGGGGCTGATTGAGCAAGTCGGCGACCGACAGGCACGAGGGTGCGGGCCAGCTATTCTGTGCCGGCGCCATAGCCTTTATTGCCTGCTGCCGCGCGGCGCGGGCCGGTTTGCCGGCCGTCTGTTCCGCCGTTCTCCGCTGCGTGTTTTCCTTGCTCGGCTTGCGGGCCGGGCTCCGCGCCTTTTCTTTCTACGATGCCCATGGCTCGTCGGCCGCAATGGCCGGCGTCGCGGCTGCGCCGCCCTGCGAATTCCTGTCCTTTTACGTCAACTGCGCGGTGATTCCGCCGCGTGCGCCGGCCCCGGCGCGCGCGGCTTCCCGCGCGGCGCCACGCGCTGTCAAGACGAAATTTTCCTTCTTGCTGTCTGACCAAAGGATCAACGATGAGCCATTTCCTCGACCGCCTCACGTACTTTCGCAGGGCAAGGGATAAGTTCTCCGACGGGCATGGCATTACTACCGACGAATCGCGCGCCTGGGAAGATGCCTACCGGAAGCGCTGGTCGGCCGACAAGATCGTCCGGTCCACGCATGGCGTGAACTGTACGGGCTCGTGTTCCTGGAAAATCTACGTCAAGGGCGGGATCGTTACCTGGGAAACCCAGCAGACCGACTATCCGCGCACCCGGCCCGACCTGCCCAACCACGAACCGCGCGGCTGTCCGCGCGGCGCCAGCTATAGCTGGTATCTCTATTCGGGTACCCGGGTCAAATATCCGCTCGTCCGCGCGCGGCTGATCCAGCATTGGCGCGAGGCCCGCAAGACCCTGTCGCCGGTCGCCGCCTGGAAGGCCATCGTGCAAGACGGCGCCAAGCGCCGCGACTGGGTGGCCAAGCGGGGGCGCGGCGGATTCGTGCGGGTCGGCTGGGACGAAGTCACCGAACTCATTGCCGCGGCGAACGCGTACACGATCAAGGAATACGGCCCCGACCGGATTGCCGGCTTCTCGCCGATTCCGGCGATGTCCATGATCTCTTACGCCGCGGGCAGCCGCTACCTGTCGCTGATCGGCGGCAATTTGCTGAGCTTCTACGACTGGTACTGCGACCTGCCGCCTTCGTCGCCGCAGACCTGGGGCGAGCAGACCGACGTGCCCGAAAGCGCCGATTGGTACAACGCGGGCTTCCTGCTGGTGTGGGGGTCCAACATCCCGATGACGCGCGCGCCCGACGCGCACTTCTATTCCGAGGTGCGGTATCGCGGCGCCAAGAGCGTGGTGATCGCGCCCGACTTCAACGAGGCCGCGAAGTTCTCGGATATGTGGCTGCACCCCAAGCAGGGCACCGATGCCGCGCTGGCGCTCGCGCTGGGCCATGTGGTGCTGCGCGAGTTTCACATCGACCGCCAGGCGGAATACTTCGACGACTACACGCGCCGCTATTCCGATTTTCCGCTGCTGGTCACCATCGCCGAGCGCGACGGCCGGCTCGTTCCCGATCGCATGCTGCGGGCCGCCGACCTGCCCGGCGCGCTGGGCGAAACCAATAACCCCGACTGGAAAACGGTGGCCTTCGACGAACTGTCGGGCGACCTGGTCGCCCCGCTGGGCTCGGTGGGCTTTCGCTGGGGCGAACAGGGCAAGTGGAACCTTGAAAACAAAGACGGCGCGGGGCGCGAGGTGCGCCTGCGCAAGTCGCTCGCCGATCACCACGACGCGATCGAACCGGTGGCGTTTCCCTATTTCGGCACCATCGCGCCGCACGATTTCGTGGCCACGGACCACAGCGATGTGCTGATGCGCAACGTGCCGGTGAAAACGATCGCGACCGCCGACGGCGGCAGCATCAAGGTCGCCACGGTGTTCGACCTGTTCTGCGCCAATTACGGCGTGGACCGCGGCTTCGGCGGCGAGAACGTCGCCACGTCTTACGACGAAGACGTCCCGTTCACGCCGGCCTGGGCCGAAAAGGTAACGGGGGTGCCGCGCCAGGCCATCGTCCAGGTGGCGCGCGAGTTCGCCGAAACGGCCGAGAAGACCAAGGGCCGCTCGATGGTGATCCTGGGGGCCGGGCTCAACCACTGGTACCACATGGACATGAGCTATCGCGGGATCATCTCGCTGCTCGTCATGTGCGGCTGCGTCGGCCAGTCGGGCGGGGGCTGGTCGCATTACGTGGGCCAGGAAAAGCTGCGGCCGCAAACCGGCTGGCTGCCGCTGGCCTTCGCGCTCGACTGGAGCCGGCCGCCGCGCCACATGAACGGCACCAGTTTTTTCTATGCGCATACCGACCAGTGGCGCTACGAAACACTGAAGATGTCCGAAATTCTCTCGCCGCTCGCCAACCCGGGCGAATGGTCGGGCACGATGATCGACTACAACGCCAAGGCCGAGCGCATGGGCTGGCTGCCTTCGGCACCGCAGCTGCAGACCCATCCGCTGGAACTCGGCCGGCGCATCAAGGAAAGCGGCGCGGACCCGGCCGCCGTCGTCTCCGACGGGATGCGCAGCGGCGAGATCAAGCCGTCGAGCCTGGACCCCGACAATCCCATCAACTGGCCGCGCAACATGTTCTTCTGGCGCTCGAACGTGCTGGGGGCCAGCGGCAAGGGCCACGAATACTTTCTGAAGCACCTGGTCGGCTCTCTGCACGGTGTCGTGGGGTCGGACGAAGACCGCGAGCGCATCGACAAGCCGCAAGACGTGGTGTGGCGGGACGAGGCGCCGGTCGGCAAGCTGGATCTCATGGTGAACCTCGATTTCCGCATGTCGACCACCAGCATTTATTCCGACGTGGTGCTGCCCACCGCGACCTGGTACGAGAAGCACGATCTCAATACCTCGGACATGCACCCCTTCATCCACCCGCTGTCCGCGGCGGTGGACCCCGCCTGGGAAGCGCAGAGCGACTGGAACATTTTCCGCGCGATCGCGAAGAAGTTCTCGGACGTGGCGCCGGAAGTGCTGGGCGTCGAGCACGACGTCGTGCTGACGCCCATCCAGCACGACAGCCCGGGCGAGCTTGCGCAGCCCTACGAGCCCAAGGATTGGCTGAAGGGCGAGTGCGAGCCGGTCGCGGGCAAGACCATGCCCTCGGTCACCCTGGTAGAGCGCAATTATCCCGAAACCTACGCGCGCTTTACTTCCATGGGGCCGCTGCTTGAAAAGCTGGGCAACGGCGGCAAGGGCATCGGCTGGGATACCAAGCACGAGGTCGCCCTGCTGGGCGACCTGAATGGCCGGGTGCCCGAGGGCCCCGCGGCGGGCCGCCCCAAGATCGATTCCGACATCGATGCCTGCGAAACCATCCTGATGCTGGCGCCCGAAACCAACGGCGAGGTTGCCATCAAGGCATGGGAAGCGCTGGGCAAGGTCACGGGCCGCGACCACAGCCATCTTGCCGAAGGCAAGGAAGAAGAGAAAATCCGCTTCCGCGACATTGTCGCGCAGCCGCGCAAGATCATTTCTTCCCCGACCTGGTCGGGCCTGGAGAGCGAGAAAGTCTGCTACAACGCCGGCTACACCAATGTGCATGAACTGATCCCGTGGCGCACCTTGACCGGCCGGCAGTCGCTGTACCAGGACCACCACTGGATGCGCGCCTTCGGCGAGGCGTTCGTCACGTGGCGGCCGCCGATCGACACCAAAACCGTATTGCAGGTGATCGGCAAGCTGCCCAACGGCAACAAAGAGATCATGCTCAATATTCTGACGCCGCACCAGAAATGGGGCATCCACTCTACCTACACCGAAAACCTGATCATGCTCAGCCTGAACCGGGGCGGGCCGACGGTGTGGATCAGCGAAGACGACGCGAAGGCCGCCGGCATTTCCGACAACGACTGGATCGAGGTGTTCAACGTCAACGGCGCGCTGACCGCGCGGGCCATCGTCTCGCAACGCATCATGCCGGGCTCGGCGATCATGTACCACGCCCAGGAAAAGCTGGTGAACACCGTGGGGTCCGAGATCACGGGCCAGCGCGGCGGGGTGCACAACTCGGTGACGCGCATCAACATGAAGCCGACCCACATGATCGGCGGCTACGCGCATCTGGCCTATGGGTTCAATTACTACGGCACCGTGGGCGCGAACCGCGACGAGTTCGTGGTCGTGCGCAAGATGAGCAAAGTGAACTGGTTCGACAAACGGGCCGATGACGCGGCCAACGTCGAAGGCGGAACCGCCGACTGGGGCGTGGGTGCTAATGTGGAGACAGCGAAATGAAAGTACGCGCGCAGATCGCAATGGTCTTGAACCTGGATAAATGTATCGGCTGCCATACCTGTTCGATCACCTGCAAGAACGTCTGGACCAATCGCGAAGGCATGGAATATGTCTGGTTCAACAACGTCGAGACCAAGCCGGGCATCGGCTACCCCAAAGACTGGGAAAACCAGGAACGATGGAAGGGCGGCTGGGTGCGCCGGAAAAACGGAAAAATCGTGCCCAAGCAAGGCGCGAAATGGCGCATCTTGTCGAAGATCTTCGCCAACCCGCACCTGCCCGAAATCGACGATTTCTACGAACCCTATACCTTCGAATACGAATGGCTGCAGGCCGCGCCCGAACTTCAGGCCCAGCCCACGGCGCGCCCCAAGTCGCTGGTCACGGGCGAACTGCTCAACAAGATCGAGTGGAGCGGCAACTGGGAAGACATGCTGGGCGGCGAATTCGAGAAGCGCAGCCACGACTACAACTTCGAAGGCGTCGAAAAAGAAATCTACGGCCAGTTCGAAAAGACGTTCATGATGTACCTGCCGCGGCTGTGCGAGCACTGCCTCAACCCCGCCTGCCTCGCGTCCTGTCCGTCCGGCGCGATCTACAAGCGCGCCGAAGACGGCATTGTGCTGATCGACCAGGAAAAGTGCCGCGGCTGGCGGATGTGCGTGTCCGGCTGCCCCTACAAGAAAATCTATTACAACTGGTCGACCGGCAAGTCCGAGAAATGCATTTTCTGCTATCCGCGCATCGAGACGGGGCAGCCCACCGTCTGTTCCGAGACCTGCGTCGGGCGCATCCGCTACCTGGGCGTCGTGCTGTACGACGCCGACCGGATCGAGCAGGCCGCGTCGGTCGAAAACCCCAAAGACCTGTATCCCGCCCAGCTCGACGTGTTCCTGAATCCCTACGACACCGAAGTGCAGGAACAGGCGCGCCGCGACGGGGTGCCCGAGCAATGGCTCGAGGCGGCGACGCGGTCCCCGGTGTACAAGATGGCCATGGAATGGAAGGTTGCCTTCCCGCTCCATCCCGAATACCGGACGCTGCCGATGGTCTGGTATGTTCCGCCGCTGTCGCCTATTCAGTCGGCGGCGGAAGCGGGCAAGATCTCGGCCAAGGACGGCATGCCCGACGTGCGGTCCCTGCGCATTCCGCTGCGCTATTTGGCCAACCTGCTGACCGCGGGCGACGAGGCGCCGATCGCCGCGGCGCTCGAGCGCATGCTGGCGATGCGCGCCTATATGCGCGCCAAGAGCGTGGACGGGCGCATCGACGAATCTATCCCCGAGCGCGTGGGGCTGGACCGGGCCCGCATCGAAGAGATGTACCGCATCATGGCCCTGGCCGCCTATGAAGACCGCTACGTCATTCCCACCGCCCATCGCGAGCTCGAGGAAGACGCCTATGTGCTGCGCGGCGCCGCGGGCTTCGGCTTCCGCGAGGACACGAACGGGTCCACCAAGGTCAATCTGTTCGGCGGCGCCAAGCGCTCGCCGCGCAAGCCGACGATGGACGTTCCGACATGAAGGGGCCGACGATGCAACGCACGCTGCGCGCCTGTTCGGTCTTGCTCGGCTATCCGTCGGCCGAGCTCCAGGCTCATGCCGGCGACATCCGCCAGGCCCTGGCCGGCGAGGGCGCGCTGCCCCGGAAGGCGCTCGCAAGGCTCGAACCGCTGCTCGCCGGGCTGGAAAGCGGCGACCTGCTCGACCTGCAGTCGGCGTACAGCGACCTGTTCGACCGGTCCCGTTCGCTGTCGCTGCACCTGTTCGAGCACGTGCACGGCGACAACCGCGAGCGCGGGCAGGCCATGATCGACCTGGGAGAGCAGTATCTGGCGGCGGGCTTCTACCTGGGCGAGGGCGAGCTGCCCGACTTCCTGCCGGTGTTTCTCGAATATGTGTCGTGCCTGACGCCCGCGGAGGCGCGCGAGACGCTGGCGCAGCCCGCGCATGTGTATGCGGCGATGGCCGAACGGCTGGACAAGCGGGAAACGCCCTATGCCGCCATTTTCCATGCGCTGGTGGCGCTGGCCGACGGCAAGTTCGATGCCGAGGCGCTGCGCGAGCTGCGGCAGCGCGAGCCGGACGAAGACCCGGCCCGGCTCGATGAAGAATGGGAAGAGGCGCCGGTGACCTTCAACGCCGCCGCGGCGCATCAAATGGGTGGTTCGACCGGTATCGTCGCCACGATCAAGGTGGTGGGCCGGGCAACGGCAAAGGAGTCGAGACGATGAACGACTTTCTGAATCAACTCGCATTCGGCTGGTATCCGTATCTTGCGATCACGGTCCTGATCGTGGGCAGCATCCTGCGCTTCGACGCCAGCCAGTACAGTTGGCGCGCGCAATCCAGCCAGTTCCTGCGGCGCAAGCAGATGATGATCGGGTCGAACCTGTTCCACATGGGCGTGCTGGTCTTGCTGGTGGGGCACTTCGTCGGGCTGCTGACGCCGGTTACCGTCATCGACCGGCTGGGCATCGGCCACGAGTTCAAGCAGCTCGCGGCCATGATCGTCGGCGGCATAGCGGGTGTGCTGGCATTCATTGGCTGCACGCTGTTGCTGCACCGCCGGCTGTTCGACCCGCGCATCCGGCGCAGCTCGTCGTGGGGCGACATCCTGGTGCTGGTCCTGATCTGGCTGCAGTTGACGCTGGGCATCTCGACCACCTACTGGACCATGCAGCACCTGGACGGCACCGAGATGCTGCGCTTCATGAGCTGGGCACAAGGCGTGCTGACGCTCGACCCCGCCGCGCCGGACGACATCCGCGACGTGGCGCTCGTGTACAAGCTTCACATCGTCCTGGGGCTGACGCTGTTCCTGATCACCCCCTTCACGCGGCTGGTCCATATCTGGAGCGCGCCCATCTGGTATTTGCTGCGGCCGGGTTTCCAGATCGTGCGCAGGCGCGCAGCGCAGCGCGGCTCGCCGACCCGCGGGCCGGCGGGCGTGGCGCCGAGCTATGGCGGCACGACCGTCATGCGCCAGAAGGCCGAAAGCGGACAGGAGGGCGCGTAATGGAATCGGTCGAAGTCGTTCATTTCTACGAAACCCGGCGGCAGCGCGAGCCGGCGATGCCGGGCGCGTGCGCGAGCGGCGGCTGCGGCGGCCCCGAACCGCTGCTTCCGCCGCCGCCCACGTTCAGCGAGGTGCGCGTGAACGGGGTCGAGATCGATCCGGAAGCCATTGCCCGCGAAATCCAGCATCACCCGGCGCCCGACGCCGAGGCCGCCTGGACCGAGGCGGCCCGCGCATTGGCGGTGCGCGAACTGCTGCTGCAAGAGGCGCGCCGGCTGGGCCTGGAGCCCGAGCCCGAAGCCGACGAAGCCGGCCGTACCGAGGCCGACGACGATGCGCTGGTGCGGCAACTGCTAGAGCAAGAGGTCCAGGCCGAGCAGCCGGGCGAGCCCGAATGCCGCCGCTACTACGACGGCAACCAGGCGCGGTTCCGCACGCCGGATCTGTTCGAGGCGGCGCACATTCTCATCGAGCCCGAGGGCGGCGATGACGCGGCCTGGGCGGCCGCGCAAAGCCGCGCCCGGTCCATCGCCGAAAGCGTGGCCGACGACCCCGCCGCCTTCGCCGCCGCGGCCCGGGCCTATTCGGCCTGCGCGTCGGCGCAGCAAGACGGCTCGCTGGGGCAGATCCGGCGCGGCGAACTCGTTCCCGCCGTCCAGGCCGGGCTCGAGGCGCTGGCCGACGGCGTCACGGCGCGGGAACCGGTGCGGTCGCGCTTTGGCTGGCACGTCCTGCGGCTGCAGCGGCGCATCGCCGGGCACACGCTGCCATTCGAGGTGGTCCGGCCCAAGATCGCCGACATGCTCGAGGCGCGCAGCTGGTCGGTGGCGGCCGGGCGCTACGTGGCCGCGCTTGCCGGGCGCGGCGAGGTGGCCGGCATACGTATCGAGGGGGCGGGAAACTGATGCCGATGCTCGGAGACATTCTTGCGGCCGCCCGCGATTCCGCCGGCCGTTTCGAGTCCTGGCTGCGCCAGTCGGATCCGGAGCTGGCCGGGCAGGTGGCATCCGCCGCCGCCTCGGATGGCTTGACGCCGACCGCCTATGTCCGCGTCGCCGTGGCGGACTTCAACCGCTATGCGAACGAAGAAGACTGGGCCACGCTGACCTCGTCGATCCGGAACGACGCCGACCCGGGCACGGTTTGCCTGCTGGCCATGGTCCACTGGCGCCTGAATGCGCCGGGCTGCGAGCATCATTCGGCCGGCCGCCACGAATCGGTATAAAAGGAACTCACGATGACCCAGGAAAAGCAAGAAGACGCGGCCGGCGCCGCGCCGCTCAATCCGGCCTTGAAGCGCCGGACCGACACCACCTTCGATACCGAGCGCGTCACGCCCGCGCCGATCGACACCGCCTCGGCCGGCGAAGGCGAGGGCGAGGGCTGGCCGTGGATCTGGGTGGTCTTGACGGTGCTGTGCGTCGCGGTAACGATCTATCTGTTCATTTGATCGCGCGGCCCGCATGCCGGCCGGGCCCGCGCCGCCGCGCGGCTACCGGAACACCACCGTCTTGTTGCGATTCAGCAGAATGCGGTGCTCGACGTGGCTGCGCACCGCCCGGGCCAGCACCAGCGATTCGACATCGCTGCCTACCTGGGTCAGGTCTTGCGCCGTCATGGTGTGGTCGACGCGCTCGATGTCCTGCTCGATGATCGGGCCTTCGTCCAGGTCCGACGTCACGTAGTGCGCCGTGGCGCCGATGATCTTCACGCCGCGCGCGTGGGCCTGGTGGTAGGGGCGGGCGCCCTTGAAGCTGGGCAGGAAGCTGTGGTGGATGTTGATCGCGCGTCCGTTCAGGGCCGCGCACATGTCCGCCGACAAGATCTGCATGTAGCGGGCCAGCACCACCAGGTCGATCCGCTGGCTTTCCACCAGCGCCAGCACCTGCTTTTCCTGTTCGGCCCGGGTGTCGGCGCTGACCGGCAAATGATGGAAGGGAATGCCGTACGAGGCCGCCAGGCCGGCGTAGTCGTTGTGGTTCGACACGATGGCGGCGATCTCGGCATGCAGCTGGCCGCTTTGCACGCGGAACAGCAAGTCGTTCAGGCAATGGCCCTGCTTGCTGACCATGATCAGCAGGCGCGCCTTGCGGTTGGCGTCGTTGATCTGCCAGTCCATGCCGTAGCCGCCGGCCAGCGACGCGAACTGCTCGCGCAGGCTGGGTTCGGGCACGGTGCCGGGCAGGTCGAAGTGCACGCGCAGGAAGAAGCGCCCGGTCTCGTCGTCGCCGAACTGCTGCGAGTCGAGGATGTTGCAGCCCAGTTCGAACAGCAGGCCGCTGACGCGGTACACGATGCCGGTGCGGTCGGGGCAGGACAGGGTCAGGATGTAGTCGTTGTGCTGCATGATGTGCAAGAAAAGAGCGGGGCGACGGCTAGGGCGCCAGGCGCGCCAGGGTGGTTTCGGCGATGGCAAGGCTGGCCGTCAGCCCCGGCGATTCGATGCCGAACAGGTTCACCAGCCCGGCCACGCCATGCGCGGCGGGGCCGGCGATGACGAAGTCGGCGGCCGGCTCGTGCGGGCCCGAGATTTTCGGGCGGATGCCGGTATAGCCCGGCGCCAGCGCGCCATCGGGCAGGTCGGGCCAGTACGTGCGTACCGCATCATAGAACACCTCGGCCCGCGCCGGTTCGAGCGTGTAGTCTTCGGTGGCGATCCATTCGGTATCGGGGCCGAACTTGGCCTGGCCGCCCAGGTCCAGCGTCAGGTGCACGCCCAGGCCGGCGTGTTGCGGCACGGGATAGATCAGGTGCGAAAAAGGCGCGCGGCCCGCCAGCGTGAAATAGCTGCCTTTGCATAGATATTCGGCCGGGATGCTGTCCGGCGGCAGGCCCTGGATGTGGCGCGCCAGGGTGGGCGCGTGGATGCCCGAGGCGTTGATCAGCACATTGCACGACAGGCTCATGGCTTCGTCGCCGCCGAACTGCACGTCGAAGCCGCCCGCGGGCCGCGCTTGCGCGGTCAGCATAGGGGTGTGGAATACGCACTGCGCGCCGGCGTTCTCAGCATCGCCCTGATAGGCCAGCATCAGCGCATGGCTGTCGACGATGCCGGTGGACGGCGACAGCAGCGCCGCCGTGCAGCGCAGTGAGGGCTCGAGCGCCCGGGCCGCCCCGGCGTCGAGCCGGCTCAGGTCGTCTACGCCATTGGCGCGCGCGCGCGCGGCGATGCCGTCGAGCGACTGGGCCTCGGCGTCGGTGGTGGCGACGATCAGTTTGCCCAGGCGCTGGTGGGCAATGCCGCGTTCGGCGCAGTAGGCGTACAGCAGGTGCTTGCCGCGCACGCACAGCTCGGCCTTCAGGCTGCCGGCCGGGTAATAGATGCCGGCGTGGATCACTTCGGAATTGCGCGAGCTGGTGCCGGTGCCGATGGCTTCGGTCGCTTCGGCCACCAGGACTTCCCGCCCGGTCAGGGCCAGCGCGCGCGCCACGGCCAGGCCGACGACGCCCGCGCCGACCACGATGCAGTCGATGTCAGTGCTCATAATGGAATCGGGTTCATTCGGAATGCTTGTGGGCCGGCGTCAGGTCGAATCCGCCGGCGTGAAAGACCAGGGGCGCCTCGGCACTGTGGCCGCAGCGTTCCACCTGGCCCACCATGATGACGTGGTCGCCCTCGACGTAGCGGCTGCGGTTGCGGCACTCGAACCAGGCGGCGCAATGGGCGTCCAGCATGGGCGTGCCGCCCGGCGCCTGCTTGCGCGCCAGGCCGTTGAAGCGCTCGCGCGTTTGGCCCAGCGCGAAGCGGCGCGCCAGCGCAGCCTGGCCCGCCGACAGCACGTTGACCACGTAGCGCTCGCACTGTTCGAAGATGTCGAGCGAGGCCGAGGCGCGCGACAGGCTCCAGAGCACCAGCGGCGGGTCGAGCGACACGGAATTGAACGAGCTGACCGTCAGGCCGATGGGCGCTCCGTCGGGCGCGGCCGTGGTGACGACCGTGACGCCGGTGGCGAAACGGCCCAGGGCGGTGCGAAAGAAGCGCGCGTCGAAATCGGGATCGGTAACGGGCATGCAGCGTGTGGCGGGCAGGGCCGGCTCAGGGCGAAAGCCGGTCGATGGCCCAGCCGCCCCGGCCATCGGGCTGGTAGCGCAGGCGGTCGTGCAGGCGCGACGGGCGGCCCTGCCAGAATTCGAACAGCGTGGGCACCACCCGGTAGCCGCCCCAGTGCGGCGGGCGCGGCGGCTGCTCGCCGTAGCGGGCGCGGGCTTCTTGTTCGCGCGCTTCCAGTTCGGCGCGGGTGACGGGCTGGCTTTGGTGCGAGGCCCAGGCGCCGATGCGCGAACCCAGCGGACGGCTGTGATAGTAGGTGTCGGACTCTTCGGCCGTTACGTGTTCGACGCGGCCTTCTATGCGCACCTGGCGTTCGAGCGGCTGCCAGAAAAACAGCAGCGCCGCGCGCGGATTGGCTTGCAGGTCGAGCCCCTTGCGCGATTCGTAGTTGGTGTAGAACACGAAGCCGCGCTCGTCGTAGCCTTTGATCAGTACGATGCGCGCCCCGGGCTGGCCGTCGGCGTTCACCGTGGCCAGGGTCATGGCGTTGGGCTCGGGCACCTGGGCGGCCAGCGCCTGGTCGAACCACAGGCTGAATTGCTCGAACGGCGACGCGGCCGCCGTGTCTTCGAGCAAGGTATTTTTTTCGTAGCTTTGGCGCAGATCGGAAACGGACATGAGAGCGCGGAGAAAAAGGCAGGGGACTTGAGAGTTTACCGCCATCGCGCCCGTCCATCGCGGCGGGCCGCGCCGGGTGTCTGACTCCGTAAGGTGTCAGACACCAGTGCTACTGGAACAGCCGTGGCATGCAGCGGTGTCAGGCACCTTGCGGAGCCTGACACCTGGCCAGCCGCGTGGGCGCGCTCAATTCTCGAGCGGATCCACCGGCTCGGCCAGCCGCCGGGCGATGTGGTCGAGCCGGGCGTCGTGGATGCCCGCCGCCCGCAGCGCCTGTGCCGTCTGCGTGACGTATTCGGTGCAGCGCCCGTAGCGGCCCGAGGCGCGGCGCACGATGGCCAGCAGTTCGGGTTCGGGCAGGGCGCGAATGTAGGCGGGGTTGTCGCGGTTCATGATGAACACGAGGGCGCGCACCGGCCCCTGGTCGGTCGCGCAGTTGATCCAGCGGGGCAGGTAGGCGCCGGTGGACATTTCGCGGTCCCACAGCGCCGGAAAGTGGTCGGGCACGGCATGCCCGGCCAGCCGGTAGACCACCCCCCGGCACGAGCCGCCGCGGTCCAGCCCGAACACCAGCCCCGGGCATTCGGGGGTGCCGCGGTTGACGCGCGACCACAGGCACAGGGCGCGATGGTGGCCGCGCAGGGTGGCCAGGCGGCGTTCCTGGTATTCGAAATCGGGCCGCCAGATCAGCGAGCCATAGCCATATACCCAGACGTCCTCGCCCTGGCGCCAGTGTTGCAGGGCGTCATCGAGCGAGGCGCGCCGCTCTTCGGGCGTCCACAGGCGGAAAGGCATGGCGGGGATGGCGGGGGACGGCGAATTCACGGCGCGGGGGTCTCGGCGTCTTGGGGGGGATGGCGATTGGCCCAGCCGCCGACGCTGAGCGCCAGGGCATAGGCCCAGAACAGGGGGGCGATACCAATTACCGCACCGAGCGCGCCGAAGGTCAATGGCAGCGATACCTGCGAGGCGTTGATGAACGCCATGCGCAGGCCGACGGCCTCGGCGGCGCGGCCGGGTGGCGTATGCTGGTGCAGCAGCGACAGGATGCTGGGCTGGCAGCACCCCAGCGCCAGCCCCAGCACGAAAGACAGCCCCACCAGCACGGCAACTTCGGCGAACAGCGGATAAATCAGGAAATCGACCACGGTCACGGCCATGGCGGTGCGCACCAGGGTCCAGGAGCGTACCCGCGTCTGGATAAAGGGCAAAGTCAGGCGGATCAGGAAAGTTCCCAGCGCGAAGGCAGCCAGTATGCTGCCGATCGTGGTGGCCGACAGTCCGATGGCCACGCCGAACAGCGGCACCACGAACAGGTGGGTGTCCCAGGCGCCCGACAGAATCGTGTTCACCATCAGGATGCGCCGCAACGGGGGCAGCTTCAGCAGTTCCATCACGGGGCGGCGCTGCACCGCGCGCGCGGCGGGTTCCAGGCTGTGGTCCATGGCGCGCAGGGCGGGCTGCAGGCGCCGCAGTCCCGCCAGGGCGATCAGCGGCCCCAGGGCCAGGATGCCGAATGCCACGCGCGAACCCAGGTGGTCGATGGCCAGGCCGGCCAGCAGCGGGCCGCTGAAGCCTGAGCCGGCCATTGCCAGCGACAGCCACGAGAAATTGCGCAGCCGGCGCTGCGGCTCGGCGTGCCCCAGCACGTCTTGCGTGGCCACCTGGTGCAGCATGAAGCCCACGCCGATGCAACAGGCCGACACCAGCAGCGCCCATTGGGTTTGAAAGGCAAACGGCAGCAGCGTGCCCGCCGCCACCAGCCCATTGCCCAGGGTCACGGGGCGCCGCACGCCGACGCGGTCGATCCACTGGCCGGCACGCACCGACATCAGCATGGGGATCACCGCGAACACCGCCACCAGGCCGCCCACCACGAAGGTGGACAGGCCCAGTTGCAGGGCGGTCAGGGAAACCGTGATGCGCCCGCCCGTCAGGGCCACGTGGTTCAGCATGGCGACCACGCACAGCAGCCCCGCTCCGGTAAATTCCGTCGCGGACGAGGGGGTAGAAGGGGGAGTAGAGGCGGCGGACACGGCGTTAACTGCGACCATTCTGGCCGTATCTCGCGGCAGTGTCGAGCCATCTCCGCGTTTAAGGGCATGGGCCGGGCAGGCGGCACGGGCACCCGGTATCGCGCCGGTTCGTGCCCAACTGCGGGCAATTGCGCGCCGGTTCGCGGAAGATCGGCACGGAATAGACTCAAAAATAAATGTCCGATCAACGATTGACCTGTGTGGTTCTTGCAACGGCGGCGCTGGCGCGCGCCCGGCCGGCTCGTGGGAAAATACGCCGCATGGCTATTTCACCCGTACCCGCGGCCCCCGCCGGCGCCGCCGAGCCCCTCTGCGAAATCGATGCCGAGCGCCGCTTCGGCGGCCTGGCCCGGCTGTACGGCCCCGACGCGCCCGCCCGGCTGCGCGAGGCGCACGTGGCGGTGGCCGGCCTGGGCGGCGTGGGGTCGTGGGCCGCCGAGGCCCTGGCGCGCTGCGGCGTGGGCGCGCTGACCCTGATCGATCTGGATCACATTGCCGAATCCAACATCAACCGCCAGGTCCACGCCCTGACGCCCACCCTGGGGCAATCCAAGGTCCAGGCCATGGCGCAGCGCATTCAGGCCATCAATCCCGAGTGCGTGCTGACCCAGGTCGATGACTTCGTCGAGCCCGGCAATATCGAACAGGTGCTGCCCGGCTATTACACCGCGCTGGCCGATTGCACCGACCACGCGGCGGCCAAGATCGCCATGGTGCTGCACGCGCGCCGGCGCGGCATTCCGTTGCTGCTGTGCGGCGGGGCGGGCGGCAAGACCGATCCGCTGACCCTGCGCGCGGGCGACCTGTCGCAGGCGCTGAACGACGCCTTGCTGGCCAAGCTGCGCAACGTCCTGCGGCGCCAGCACGGTTTTCCCAAGGCCAGCGACGCGCGCGGCAAGCCGCTCAAGCGCGTGCCGCGCATGGGGGTGCGGGCACTGTGGTTCGACCAGCCGGCCATCCTGCCGGCGGCCTGGACCCGCGCGGACGAGGCCGGCGACGACCTGGGGCCGGCCGCGCAGGCGGCGGCGCCGCAGGGGCTGTCCTGCGCGGGATACGGATCGGTGGTGATGGTGACGGCCGCCATGGGCCTGGCCGTGGCCAACGAGGCCGTGCGGCTGGCGCTGGCCGGGGCGCCCGGCTGATCAGCAGGCCGCCAGCAAGTCGAATTCCATGCGGATCTTCTGGAACGGGAATTCCAGCCGCGCGAAATACACCACCCGGCCGCCGATGCAGGCATAGCGGCGCAGTTCGGCCACCGGCGCCGACACGGGAATCTGCAGCGCCTCGGCCGATTCGCGGCCGGCCTCGATCACATGCAGTACCTGGCGCGCCTGGCTGATTCGGTTGCCGTAGAACTGGTCGAGCACGGGTGCCACGGTGCTGCCGCGGATGCGCGCGCGGTGCTTGCGGTACAGGCCGCTGTCCAGGTAGACCTCGCTATAGCAGAACGGCCCGGTTTCGGTCACGTGCACGCGGCGCAGGTAATGGAAGCGGCCGTCGCGCGGCTGGTCGCACGGCATGCCCAGGTTGTCGGGCAGCGCCAGGTCGGCGCTCGATTCCATCAGCGACACGGTGCCCAGCTGGTTGCTCAGGGCCACGGTCTCGTCCCAGTTTTTGGGGATCAGCAGCGTGGGCGTGTGCGGCAGGGCCTCGTTCACGAAGGTGCCCGAGCCGCGCGCGCGGCGGATCAGGCCTTCGGTTTCCAGCAGCCCGAACGCCTGGCGCACGGTAGAACGGGCCACGCCGTATTGTTCGACCAGCGCCTCGAGCGGCGGCACTTGCTGGCCGGGCAGCCACAGGCGCCTGTGGATGTTGCTGCGGAACACCGCGGCGATCTGCAAGTACAGCGGCTGGGGACTGCGCGCATAGAGTTTCGCGGCGGGCATCTTCAGTGGCCCGCCGCCAGCAGCGCGGCGGCCATGTCGCGCAGCTTGTTTTTCTGGATCTTGGCCGAGTTGGCGCTTTCCACCATCGGGAAGGCCGGCAGCACATGAAAGCCCGCCGGTACCTTGAAGCCCGCCAGCGCGCGCCGGCAGGCGGCCTGCCAGGCCGAGGGATCGGGCCGGGCGCCGTCGCGCAGCAGCACGAAGGCATAGGGCACGGTCTTGCCCTGGTGCGCCGCGCCCACCACCTGGCAGGCGCGCACGCCCGGCAGCGACTCGACCAGTTGCTCGATCTCGGCCGGGTTCACCAAGAAGCCGGCCAGGCGCAGCGAGTCGCCCAGCCGCGCCTGGAACACGAACTGGCGCGGCCCCAGGGTGTAGCCCAGGTCGCCCGTCTTGAAGTAGCCGTCGGGCGTCAGGGCGGCGGCGGTGGCGGCGGGGTTGTCCAGGTAGCCGCGCATCAGGCTGGGCGACTGGATCTGCAGTTCGCCCGATTGCCCGTGTTCCAGCACGGCCCCGCTTTGCGGATCGCAGGCGCGCACGCGCGCCTGGGGGTAGATCAGCAGGCCGCCCGCCAGGTAGCGCACCGAAATGTCGCCCCGCGCCGCATCGAGCGGCTGGGCGGCCACCAGCGCGATCAGTTCGCTGGACCCGTACAGGCCTGTCAGCGGCACGCCGTGCGCGTCGGCCAGTTGCAGCAGATTGCCCAGCGCGGGGGCGAAGCTGGCGAAGCCGCACAGTTTCAGCGACGCGAAGTCGCCTGGCTGCCCGGCCTGGAACAGGTGCGCCAGCGCTTCGTTGTTGGCAAACGCGTGGGTGACGCGGTGCTCGCGAATGGCCTGGGCCGTGCGCGCCGTGTCGTATACCGGCTCGCACACCAGCGGCACGCCGCGCGCCAGCGCGCCCACCAGCATGGCGAAGCCGAAGGCCCCGCAGAAGGGCGCGGCCGCCAGCACGCAGGCATCGCCGTCGTAGCCATAGGCTTGCGCGACGGCGTCGCCATGGCGCAGCAGCGTGCGCTGGTCGTGCAGCACGAACTTGGGCAGCGACGTGGTGCCCGAGGTCGTGAAACACAGCACGCCCGCATCGACCGTGGCGGCGGGCACGGCGGGGGCCTGGCCCTGGATCAGTTGCCGCCAGGGCAGCACCGGGCGGCCGCGCAGCCGGGCCGGCGCGCCGCCCGAGTCGTCCAGCGCCACGGCGCCTTGCAGTGTCTGCAGGGCGGCGTCGGGCACGTCGTCGAGAATCGCGCCGAAGTCGATGCCCTTGAAGCCGGGCCAATACACCAGCCACTGCGCGCGGCCGCGGCCCAGAATGTCGGCCACTTCGGCGGCGCGAAAACGGGTGTTCACGGCCAGCACCAATGCGCCCAGGTGCGCGCAGGCCAGGAACGCCGTCACCCATTCGGCGCAATTGGGCAGCCACAGGGCCACGCGGCTGCCGGGCCCCACCCCGGCCTGCGCCAGGCCGGCGGCCAGGCGGCCCACGGCCGCCGACAGTTCCGCCGTCGCGAGCGGCCGGCCGCGGTCGTACAGGGCCACGGCCCGCGGCTGCCGGTGCGCGAGCGATTCGAGGCGGGCGGCGAAGGTCGATTCGGGTGTTGTGGCGACGGACATTGTTGTGGTTATATGCTGAAAGTACGTATTTAAGTACTTTATTGAAAACGCGGGGTTGAAACAAGCAACCAGAGCCAAGTAGCCAAGCCTGGTGAAGCCAGGTGTCTGACTCCCGCAGGGTGTCAGACACCGTGAAGTGAGACGGTCTGGCCATACTTCGGTGTCTGGCAGCCTGCGGGAGTCAGACACCTGGCCGACCAAACCCGGCCGGCCCGGCCAGCGCAGCCCCTGCGGATCGATACGACAACAAAGGAGACAACCCCATGCGTTCTGCCTTGCCGTTTCTTGCCGTGCAATGCCTTGCCGCCGCCACGCTGGTGCTGGGCGCGGCGCCCGCCGCGCAGGCCGGGGCGTATCTGGACCACGCCGTCACGGTGGTGGTGCCTTATCCGCCCGGCGGCGCCGCCGATATTTTCGGCCGCGCCATCGCCCACGCCATGGAGCCAGGCCTGAAGCAGACCGTGCTGGTGGAAAACCGTCCCGGGGCCGGCGGCAATGTGGGCATGGCGCACGTGGCGCGCAGCGCGGCCGATGGCTATACGCTGGGCCTGGGCACCATCGGCACGCAGAGCATCAATCAATTCCTGTATGCCAGCATGCCGTTCGATCCCGCCAAAGACCTGGTGCCGATCGCGCTGGTCTCCACCACGCCCAACGTGCTGGCCGTGCGCACGCAGTCGCCCTACAAGACCCTGGCCGACGTCATCGCGGCCGCCAAGGCCCGCAAGGACAAGAAGCTGACCTACGCATCGCCGGGCGTGGGTTCATCGGTGCACCTGACGGGCGCCTACTTCGAGGCGGTGGCCGGCATCGAATTGCTGCACGTGCCGTTCAAGGGCACGTCGGCCTCGCTGCCGGCGGTGGCGGGTGGCCAGGTGGACCTGCTGTTCGACAATCTGCCCGGCGCGCTGGCGCAGATCAAAGACGGCTCGCGGGTGCGCGGCATTGCCATTACCTCGCTGCAGCGCGATCCCTCGGTGCCCGACCTGCCGACCTTCGACGAAGCGGGCCTGCCCGGCTTCGACGTCACCGCCTGGTTCGCCCTGTACGCGCCGCGCGGCACGCCCGAGCCGGTGGTGCGCGCCCTGATCGAGGCGGCCCGCAGCGGCCTGCAGGCGCCCGAGCTGGCGCGCCAGTTCGCCGGCATGGGGGCCCGGCCCGGCACCTTGTTCGGCGCCGATCTGGGGGCGTTCGAGCAGCGCGAGCGCGACAAGTGGGGCGGCCTGATCAAGCAGCGAGGCATCGCCGCCCAATGAACCGTCCCACTGTATTGGTTACCGGCGCCAGCCGGGGCATCGGCCGCGGCATTGCCGCGCGCCTGCTCGAAGACGGCTACGAGGTCGTGAACTTCAGCCGCGGCGCGCCGGCCACGCCGCTGCCGGGCGAAACCTTTGTTTCGGTGGACCTGGCCGACGCCGGGCGCACCCGCCAGGCGGTGGCCGAGCTGGCCGCGCAGCGGCAGGTGCTGCATCTGGTCAACAACGCCGGCTTGATCAAGGTGGCCGAGATCGACCAGGTGTCGGAGCAGGACCTGCACGATACGCTGGCCGTGAATCTGGTGGCGCCGCTGCTATTGCTGCAGGGCCTGCTGCCCGCGATGCGCGCGCAGCGTTATGGCCGGGTGGTGAACATCGGCAGCCGCGCGGCGCTGGGCAAGCCCGGACGCACGGCCTACGGCGGCAGCAAGGCCGGCCTGGCGGGCATGACCCGCACCTGGGCGCTGGAACTGGCCGCCGCGGGCATCACCGTCAACGCGGTGGCGCCGGGCCCGGTGGCCACCGAGCTGTTCAACCGGTCCAATCCTCCCGATCATCCGCGCACGCGCGAGCTGGCCGCGTCGATCCCGGTGGGCCGCATCGGCCAGCCCGACGACGTGGCCCACGCCGTCGCCATGCTGCTGGACGCGCGCGCCGGCTTCATCACCGGGCAGACGCTGTATGTGTGCGGCGGATTGACCGTGTGAAGATAGCCAGGTGCCTGACTCCCGCAGGGTGTCGGACACCGCTGTGGCGACGACTGTCTGCATCTATCGGTGTCCGACACCCTGCGGGAGTCGGACACCTGGGGTGACCTGGGGCGACCCGGCGTGGCCGCACCCGCGGCTCAAGCCGTATGCAGCGTCACGTCGAACCAGCCGCGCAGGGCGTTCGACAGGCGGATGCCTTGCGCCGCGTGCAGGTCGTCCAGGGTCAGCACGCGTTCGTGCGCGCGGCCGCTGTCCAGCAGTTCGGCGCGCTGTACGCCGGGCAGGCAGCCGCTGTCGGGGGGCGGTGTATACCAGACGCCGCGGACTTGCAGGTATACGTTGCTGCGGCTGCCTTCGCATAATTCGCCGCGCTGGTTCAGGAACAGCAGGTCGAACACGCCGGGGTTGGCGGCCAGCCAGGCGGTGGCGTCGGCATACCAGGGGCGATGCGTGGTCTTGTAGCGCAGCAGCGGTTCGCGCGCGTCCAGCGTCTGGTCGGACAGCATGGCCTGCTGCCCGGGCGCCAGCGCCGGCAGCGGCGTGGCCTGGATATGGCGGCGGCCGGCGCGATCCAGCAACAGGCGCAGTCGGTGCGGCCCCGGCGTGGCCAGGGACACGGCGGCCACGCGCAGATCGCGTTCGATTCCCTGGATATCGCAGGAATACCCCAGCGCCTCGCTCGCGGCGCGCAGCCGCGCCAGGTGGCGCTGCAACAAGGGGATTTCGCCATCGGCGTCGGCCAGCAGGGTCTCGATCAACTCGGGCGGCATGGACGGGTTCCGGTAAAGGGTTCAGGCGGATGGCGGGGGCGGCATGGCGCCATCGAGAATGCGCGCCTTCCATAGGCATTCCTGCCATTCCTGCTCGGGATCGGAGTCGTGCACGATGCCGCCGCCCACACTGTAGACGCCACGGCCGCCTTTATCCAGTACCAGGGTGCGTATCGCCACGTTGAGCGAGAAATCGCCGTCGGGCGCCAGCCAGCCGATGGCGCCGCAATACAGCCCGCGCGGCGCGATTTCCAGTTGGCGGATGCGGCGCATGGCCGCGATCTTGGGCGCGCCCGTGATCGAGCCGCACGGAAACAGCGCGTACAACACCTGCGCCAGGCTGGCCGCGGGCGCGTGCGCGGTCACGGTCGAGGTCATGGTCCACACCGTGGGGTAGCGTTCCAGCGAGAACAAGGCCGGCACTTGCACCGAACCCGGCTCGGCCAGGCGGCCCAGGTCGTTGCGCAGCAGATCCACGATCATCAGGTTTTCGGCGCGGTTCTTGGCGCTGGCGTGCAGTTCGCGGCCCAGCCGGGCGTCTTCGGCGGGGTCGGGGTGGCGCGGCGCCGTGCCTTTCATCGGCCGCACCGTCAGCCGCGCGCCGTCGCGCCGCACGAACAGTTCGGGCGAGAAAGACAGCACGATGCGATCGCCGTCTTCAATGTAGGCGCCGTGCGCCGCCGGCTGGCGCGCGGCAATGCGCCGGTACAGCTGCCGCGGATCGCCGTGCGCGGTCACGTCGAGCGGCTGGGTGTAATTCAGCTGGTAAAGCTCGCCGGCGGCGATCAGCGCGCGGATGTGCTCGACCTGGCGCAGGTACTCGGCATGCGCCAGGCGCGGCCGCACCGACAGGATGCGGGCGGCGTCCGCCGGGGCCGCCGCATCCGCCGGCGCGGGCCAGGGCGTTTCGACGGCCATGCGGCCATACACCAGCGCCGTCAGGCGCGGCGCCCCGGTGTCGGGCCGCGCGCCGGCCGCCGGACCGCCGGGAGGCGCCGCGGCGGCTTCTGGCGCCAGCCATTCGCCCAACTCGTAATCCAGCAGCAGGGCCACCCAGTGGCCGGCGCGGCGCGCCGCCTCGATGGACTGCAGCGCGGCCGGCAGTTCGGCGGGTTGGCGGGCCTCGATCCGCCGCAGCGGATCGTGCAGCCGCAGCGCCCGCCCGGCCAGCCGGTCTTCAAAACGGCATTGCATGGTTTCGATCGATGGTCGTCGTGGTGCGAAGTAGAAGGGCAGGCAGGGCAGGTGTCTGACTCCCGCAGGGTGTCAGACACCGCAGTGCCGAGACGGCCTGCCATGCTTCGGTGTCCGACACCCTGCGGGAGTCAGACACCTGAACACCTGGCCCGCGACGCCCCGCGGAAGGCAGGCACCTGCCGCGCGTCATCGCTGCTGCGCCAGGAATTCCGCCAGCACGCGGCCGGTGTGCGACCGTTCGCGCAGCTCCATGACGTGCTCGGGCGAGCCTTCGGCCACCAGCTTGCCGCCGCCGGTGCCGCCTTCGGGGCCCAGGTCGAGCAGCCAGTCGGCCTCGGCGATCACGTCCAGGTTGTGCTCGATGACCACCACGGTGTTGCCCGCCGCCACCAGCCGATGCAGCACGTGTATCAGTTTTTCCACGTCGGCCATCGACAGGCCCACGGTGGGTTCGTCCAGCACGTACAGCGTGTGCGGAATGCGCGAGGCGCGGCCGGTGGTGATGACGCCTTCGGTCAGGCGCGCCTTGGACAGCTCGGTGACCAGCTTGATGCGCTGGGCCTCGCCGCCCGACAAGGTGGGCGAGGGCTGGCCCAGCGTCAGGTAGCCCAGGCCGACGTCCTGCATCAATTGCAGCGGGCGATGGATCTTGGGGTGGGCCGTGAAGTAGTCGAGCGCGTCGTCGACTTCCAGGTTCAGCACCTCGCCGGCGTTCTTGCCTCGCATCTGCACCGACAGTGTGTCGCTGTTGAAGCGCGCGCCATTGCAGGCGTCGCACGGCACTTTCACGTCGGGCAGGAAGCTCATTTCGATGGTGCGCATGCCCTGGCCCTCGCAAATGGGGCAGCGGCCATCGCCGGTATTGAACGAAAAGCGCGCCGCGCCCCAGCCGCGCATGCGGGCCTCGCGGGTGTCGGCGAACTGCCGGCGCACGTCGTCCCAGAAGCCGATGTAGGTGGCCGGGCACGAGCGCGGCGTCTTGCCGATGGGCGTCTGGTCCACTTCCAGCACGCGGTCGATGGCCTGCCAGCCGGTGATCTGCTCGCAGCCGTTCCAGCGCGGGGCCTTGCCCTGCGACACGGCCTGCAGCAGGTTGTCGAGCAGCACCTCGCGCGCCAGGGTGGATTTGCCCGAGCCCGACACGCCCGTCACCACGCTCAGGCGGCCAACCGGTATGCGGGCATCGACGTGGCGCAGGTTGTGCAGGCGCGCGCCGCGGATCTGGATCATCGGCGTGTCGTCGGCCACCGGCCGGCGGCCTTGCAGCGGGTGCGCCAGCGGCTTGGCCAGGTAGCGGCCGGTGACCGATTCGGGGGTGGCCATCAGGTCTTGCACGGTGCCCTGGGCCACCACGCGGCCGCCGCGCACGCCCGCGCCCGGCCCGATGTCGATGACGTGCGAGGCGCGCCGGATGGTGTCGTCGTCGTGTTCCACCACCACCAGCGTGTTGCCGTTGCCCTCCAGGCGCGCCAGCGCATCCAGCAGGATACGGTTGTCGCGCGGATGCAGGCCGATGGTGGGCTCATCGAGCACATAGCACACGCCCTGCAGGTTCGAGCCCAGCTGCGCGGCCAGGCGGATGCGTTGCGCCTCGCCGCCCGACAAGGTGGGCGCGGCGCGGTCCAGCGCCAGGTAGTCCAGGCCCACTTCTTTCATGAAATCCAGGCGGCCGCGGATTTCGGCCAGGATGTCGCGCGCGATCTCGCCTTCGCGGCCGCGCGCCACCAGGCCGGTAAAGAAGGTGTGCGCCTCGGACACCGGCATGGCCGCCAGTTCGGCGATCGAGCGGTCGCGCCAGCGCACGGCGCGCGCCACGCGGTTCAGCCGCTGGCCGTCGCATACGGTGCAGGGCCCCGCTACGCCCTCGTAGCCGGCGTTCCAGGCGTTTTCTTCGCCGGTCTGTTCGGCATCGAAGTCTTGCAGCTGCACGCCGGTGCCGAAGCAGCCCGGGCACCAGCCGTGCTTCGAGTTGTACGAGAACAGGCGCGGATCGGGCTCGGGAAAGCTGGTGCCGCACGAGGGGCAGGCGCGCTTCACCGAAAAATGCTGTTGCTGCAGCTCGCTGTCGAGCGCCCGATGCAGGCTGTCTACCGGCCACACCATGCTGAGCACGCCCTGGCCGTGTTCCAGCGCATTTTTCACGGCCAGGCGCAGCGCCGCCTCGTTGTCGGGATCGACCACCAGGTCGGCCACCGGCAGTTCGATGGTGTGTTCTTTGTAGCGGTCCAGGCGCGGCCACGGGCTGACGGGAATGAACGCGCCGTCGACCCGCAGGTGCGTGTAGCCCTTGGCGCCGGCCCATTTGGCCAGGTCGGTGTAATAGCCCTTGCGCGCCGTGACCAGCGGGGCCAGCAGGCCGATGTGCCGGCCCTTGTGCTCGCGCAGCAGGCGCGCCACGATCTGGTCGGCGTTCTGCGGCTCTACCGCCACCTGGCAGTCGGGGCAGTATTGCGTGCCCAGCTTCACATACAGCAGGCGCAGGAAGTGGTGGATTTCCGTCATGGTGGCCACGGTCGACTTGCGGCCGCCGCGGCTGGTGCGCTGTTCGATGGCCACCGTCGGCGGAATGCCGAAGATGGCATCCACGTCCGGCTTGCCGGCCGGCTGCACGATGGCGCGCGCATAGGCATTGAGCGATTCCAGGTAGCGCCGCTGCCCTTCGTTGAACAAGATGTCGAAGGCCAGCGTCGACTTCCCCGAGCCCGACACGCCGGTAATCACCGTGAACTTGTCGTGCGGGATCTCGACGTTGACGTTCTTCAGGTTGTGTTCGCGCGCGTTGCGGATTTCGATGGCGCGCGCTTCGCGGCGGCGGCGCATCACCGATTGCAGCGGCGTGCCCGCGTCGCCGCCATAGGCCGGCACGGGTTCGGCCAGCACCGGCGTCAGGCCGGCCTGTTCGGCGATCTGCGCGTCGGCGTCGTTGCTGACCGCCACGTCGCCGGGCAGCACGCTGACGGCATAGTCGCGCAGGGCGGCGCCGGTATGCGAATCCGGATTGTCCATCAGGTCTTGCGGCGTGCCCACGCCTACCACCCGTCCGCCGGCGTCGCCGCCTTCGGGGCCCAGGTCGATCAGCCAGTCGGCGGCGCGGATCACGTCCAGGTTGTGCTCGATGACCAGCAGCGTATGGCCGGCGGCCAGCAGCTTGCGGAAGGCCCGCATCAGGCGCGCCACGTCGTCGAAGTGCAGGCCGGTGGTGGGTTCGTCGAACAGGAACAGGCTGCCTTTCTTGGCGACCTTGGCGGTCGAGATGCCGCTGCGCGCCGCCTCGGCCAGATGGCCGGCCAGCTTCAGGCGCTGCGCCTCGCCGCCCGACAGGGTGGGCACAGGCTGGCCCAGCCGCACGTATTCCAGCCCCACGTCGGCCAGCGGCGCCAGCCCGGTCTGCACGTCGCGCAGCCCCTTGAAGAAATCGAGCGCCTCGCTGACGGTCATGTCGAGCACCTGGTCGATGGACGCGTTCTTGCCCAGGTGTTCGACGCGTACTTCCAGGACTTCGGGGCGGAAGCGCCGGCCGTCGCAATCGGGGCAGCGCAGGTAGACGTCGGACAGGAACTGCATCTCGACGTGTTCGAAGCCGGTGCCGCCGCAGGTGGGGCAACGGCCGTCGCCGCTGTTGAAGCTGAAGGTGCCGGCGGTATAGCCGCGTTCTTTCGACACCGGCGCCTGCGCGAACAGCTTGCGGATGGCGTCGAAGGCGCCCACGTAGCTGGCCGGGTTCGAACGCGCGGTCTTGCCGATGGGGGTCTGGTCGACCATGACGACGTCGGCGATCTGTTCGGCGCCCAGCAGGCGCTCGAAGGCGCCGGGCGCCTCGGACGGCTTGCCCTGGTATTTGAGCAGGGCGGGGTACAGCACGTCTTGCACCAGGGTCGATTTGCCGGACCCCGACACGCCGGTGACGCACACCAGACGCCCCAGCGGCAGTTCTACCGAGACGTCGCGCAGGTTGTGCGCGTTGACGCCTTCCAGCAGCAGGCGCGGCGTATTGGCCGCCACCGGCATGGGGCGCGGGGCTTCGACGCGCTGGCGCCCGCCCAGGTAGTCGCCGGTGAGCGTGGCGGTGGCGCGCAACTGCGCGGGCGTGCCGTCGAACACGATCTGGCCGCCGCGCTCGCCGGGGCCCGGGCCGATGTCGATGATGCGGTCGGCCGCCACCATGACCTGCGGGTCGTGCTCTACCACCACCAGCGTATTGCCGGCGTTGCGCAGCCGGTGCATGACCTCGACCACGCGGTGCATGTCGCGCGGGTGCAGGCCGATGGAAGGCTCGTCCAGCACGAACAGCGTGTTCACCAGCGAGGTGCCCAGCGCGGTGGTCAGGTTGATGCGCTGTACCTCGCCGCCCGACAGGGTGCGGCTTTGCCGGTCGAGCGTCAGGTAGCCCAGGCCGACGTCGCACAGGAATTTCAGGCGCGCGCGCACTTCGGTCAGCAGCAGGTCGGTGGCGGCATCGAGGGCGCCGCTGAACGACAGCGTGTCGAAGAAGGTGCGCACGCGTTCAATGGGCAACAGCATCACGTCGTGGACCGACAGGCCGTCCAGCGCGTCGAGCTGCGCGCGGGACCACGCGGTGCCGGCCGGCATGAAGCGCTGGTAGCGCTCGTCGCCGGGCGGCAGCACCTGGTCGGCTTCTTTTTTGCTGCCCAGGCGCCACAGCAGGGCGTCGAGCTTGAGCCGCGCGCCGTGGCACGTGGGGCAGGGCGTGTAGCTGCGGTACTTCGACAGCAGCACGCGCACGTGCATTTTGTAGGCGCGGCTTTCCAGCCAGGCGAAGAAGCGGTGCACGCCATACCACTGGGTCTTCCAGGCGTTGCTGCCGCCCTTCCAGTCGGGGTCGCCGTGCAGGACCCAATGGCGCTGCGCGTCGGTCATGGCTTTCCAGGGCACCGACATGGGCACGCCGGCGCGCGGCGCGTACTTGGCCATGTCGTCCTGGCATTCCTTGAACGACGGCGTCTGCCAGGGCTTGATGGCGCCCTCGCGCAGCGTCTTGTTTTCGTCGGGAATGACCAGGCCGTAGTCGATGCCGATCACGCGTCCGAAGCCGCGGCAGGCCTCGCACGCGCCCAGCGGCGAATTGAACGAAAAGCTGCTGGGCAGGGGGTCGGTGTATTCGATGTCGCAGTCGGCGCAGTGCAGGCGGTCGCTGTATTTCCAGACTTGCGCGTCGGCGCCGTCGTCGTCCAGCACGTGCACGGCCATGTGCCCGCCGCCCATGCGCAGCGCGGTGTCCAGCGCTTCCATGACGCGTTCGCGCTCGGCGCCGGAAAAGCGGAAGCGGTCTTGCACCACGTGCAGGATGCGGCGCTCGCCCTCGCTGGCGGCGGCCTTGGCCTTGCCTTTGCCCTTGCCGCCGCGGGCCGCCGGGGCGCGCGCGCGTCCGGTTTCTTCGCGGTGCACGCGCGTATAGCCCTGCTGATCGAGAAAGCCGCGTACTTCTTCTTCGGTGAAGTTGGCCGGCACGGCAATGGGGAAGGTCACCACCAGGCGCGCGTCGCCGGCCGCCGGCGCGCGCCGCGCCAGCGAGGCCGCGATCGAATCGGGCGTGTCGCGCCGCACTTCTTTGGCGCAGCCGCGGCAATACAGCTTGGCGCCGCGCGCGAACAGCAGCTTGAGGTGGTCGTTCAGCTCGGTCATGGTGCCGACCGTGCTGCGCGAACTGCGCACCGGGTTGGTCTGGTCGATGGCGATGGCCGGCAGAATGCCTTCGATGCGGTCGACCTGCGGCTTGTCCATGCGGTCGAGAAACTGCCGCGCATAGGGCGAGAAGGTTTCGACATAGCGGCGCTGGCCTTCGGCATACAGCGTGTCGAAGGCCAGCGAGCTTTTGCCCGACCCCGACACGCCGGTGATGACCACCAGTTCGCCCGTGGCGATAGTCAGATCCAGGTTTTTCAGATTGTTCTGGCGTGCGCCGACGATGCGGATGTGGGAGCTCATGGTGGGGGTGTGGCGTGGGGCGGAGAAGGGACCCGAAGGGGACAGGATATCGCTGAAAATATCTGTATATATAAACAGTATCTCAGATTTCCCGGAATTCCGGGTAGCCGGGCATCGACAGCCCGGCGCTTCCCCGGGATAATGTCTATATTATGAATCAATGTCCATATTATGGACGAAACTCTCGCCATGCTCTCCGCAAAGGCTGTGCCCGGCGCCGCGCCGGTCGCGGGCATTGCCGCGTTCGGCAAGTTCATGTGCGTGCTGCAGCAGGTGGCCGATGCCGCGCGCCCGCCCGGCATGGCCGAACTGGCCGCGCGCAGCGGCTATCCGCGCCCCACGGTGTACCGCATCGTGGCGGGCCTGCTCGAACACGGGCTGATCGTGGCGCGGGCCGACGGCACCTACGTGCTGGGGCCGCGGCTGCTCAGCCTGGCCGGCCGCAGCTGGGCGCGCTTCGACCTGCGCGTCGCCCTGCTGCCCGACCTGCGCGCGCTGCGCGACAGCACCGGCCAGACCGTGCACCTGGCCGTGCCGGCGGGCGATGCCATGGTCTATATCGAGAAGCTCGACGGTCCCGGCGCCGTGCGCATGGCCTCGCGCATCGGCGGCCAGTTGCCGCTGCATTGCAGCGCGGTGGGCAAGGCCTGCCTGGCCGCGCTGCCGCCCGCCGCCCTGGATGCCTGGCTGGCGCGCGCGCCGCTGCCGCGCCTGACGCCCGGCACGCTGACCGCGGCGCCCGCCCTGCGCGCCGAGCTGGCGCGGGTACGCCGCCTGGGCTATGCGGTGGATAATGAGGAAAACGAGGCCGGCATCGTGTGCTACGGCGTGGCGCTGTGCGATGCCGGCGGCCGCGCGCTGGCGGGGGTCAGCGTCAGCACGCTGCCGCTGCGCCGCGCGGCCGAGCCGCCGTCCGCGTATATCGAAGCCCTGCTGCGGCTGCGTGCCGCGGCGGCCGACCGCCTGGCCGGCATGCCCGCGCCCCCGGCGGAAGATTCCCCTTAACCCTTCCTGTTTGCGAGACGCCCATGAGCCCTACCCCTGCTTCTGTCCCGATGGCGCGCCTGCTGGCCGACCGCGTCGTGCCGGTGCTGCGCTACGCCGATGCCGCCACCGCGGGCTATGCCGCCGAAATCGCCGTGCAGGCCGGGTGCCAGGCGCTCGAACTCACCTGGACCATCCCGGGGGTCACCGACCTGGTGCGGGCCCTGCGCGACAAGCATGGCGATGCCCTGACGCTGGGGGTGGGCACGGTGCTGGACGAAACCCAGGCGCGCGACGCGCTGGTGGCCGGCGCCGATTTCCTGGTGGCGCCCGGCCTGGTGCCCGGTATCGCCGAAATGGCGCACGCGGCCGGGGCCCTGTGCCTGCTGGGGGCGTTCACGCCCAGCGAGGTGCTGGCGGCGCGCCACGCCGGGGCCGACATCGTGAAAATCTTCCCGGCCGATACCGGCGGCCCGGGCCACTTGAAGGCGCTGCGGTCGGTGTTTCCGGATGTCGCGTTCTGCCCCACGGGCGGCGTCACGCGGCAGAACATGGGCGAATACTTCGCCGCCGGCGCCCAACTGGTCGGCATCGGCAGCAACCTGTACGACCCGGCCGCCTTCGCCGCGCGCGACACGGCCGCGCTGGTGCGGCAGATCATCCAGACGCGCGAGGCCGCTCATGGCTGACTTCGACATTGTCGGCCTGGGCGAGCCGCTCATCGAATTCAACCAGACCCGCGCCGGCGATCCCCATTATCTGCAGGGCTTCGGCGGCGATACGTCCAATGCCGTGATCGCCGCCGCCCGCCAGGGTGCCCGCTGCGCCTATCTGACGCGCGTGGGCGGCGATGCCTTCGGCGAACAGGTGCTGCGGCTGCTGCGCGACGAACAGGTCGACACCGCGGGCGTGCGCGTCGATTCCGCCGCCCATACCGGGGTGTACTTCGTGCAGCATGGTTCCGCCGGGCACGTGTTCAGCTATTTGCGCCGCGATTCGGCCGCCAGCCGCATGCAGCCGTCCGACCTGGACGGCGGGCCGCTGGCGCGCAGCCGCTTCCTGCACGTATCGGGCATCAGCCTGGCCATCAGCGCCAGCGCCTGCGACACCGTGTTTGCCGCCATCGCGGCCACGCGGCAGGCCGGCGGGCAGGTCAGCCTCGATTCCAACCTGCGCCTGGGGCTCTGGCCGGTGGCGCGCGCGCGGGCCATTCTGCGCGAGGCCCTGGGCATGGCCGACCTGTTCCTGCCCAGCCTGGACGACCTGCGCCACCTGACCGGCCACGACGATCCGCAGCGCACGCTCGACTGGATCCGCGGCGCCGGCGCGCCGGGCGTGGTGGTGCTGAAGCTGGGCAAAGACGGGGCGCTGGTCGACGACGGCCATGCCCGCACCCCGGTGCCCGGGCTGAAGGTACAGGCCGTGGATGCCACGGGGGCCGGCGATTGCTTCGCCGGCAACCTGCTGGCGCGCCGCTGCGCCGGCGACGACTGGCTGGCGGCGGTGCGCTACGCCAACGCCGCGGCGGCCCTGTCCACCACGGGCTATGGCGCGGTGGCGCCCCTGCCGCGCCCCGACGCGGTGCGGGCCTTGCTGGCCGGGCAGGCCGGCGCGGGCGCATAGGCGGCGCCAGCGGGCAGGGCGGTTTGGCGGGGCAGCCCATTTCGGGCTAGAATGCCGAGTTATCCCAGTTTTTGCCGCCAGCCTGTGGCCCCCGGTATCGTCGCCGGGCACGTCGGGCGGGTTTGGGCACCATCGAACCTTACCGGAGAACCATCATGGCTGAGCGTAAACGCGTGCGTCGCAACACCCTGGAACGCCGTTGCCTGGGCAAGGCTTTCAAGCGCTTGTTCGTCAACTCGCCCAAGGGCGTTTTCAAGATGCTGGAAAAGATCAAGCGCGTGTAATCCGCGTCTTGGTAAAAAAACCGCCGGTCTTCCGGCGGTTTTTTTTTGGGGCAAGTGTCTGACTCCCGCAAGGGTGTCAGACACAGACGAACAGGTGTCAGGCTCCGCAGGTGCCTGACACCGCTGTGTGAAAGGCGTTCTGCTCACTTCGGTGTCTGACACCCTGCGGGAGTCAGACACCTGCTCATCCGCCTCAATCCGCCGGGTCCAGCCAGGGCCGCAGGAATTCCATGAAGACGCGGGTCTTGGCGGGCAGCACCGGCGACGGGAACAGCGCGTACAGCGGCAGCGGCTCGGTGCTCCAGCCGGGCAAGATCCGCCGCAGGCCATTGCTGTCGATGATGGGCGCCAGCGCGCGGCAGTTCGGCAGCCGCGTGATACCCAGGCCCAGGCCCGACAGGGCGCCCATGACGCTGATGTTGTTGCCGGCGATGGCGCCCCGCACGGCCACGCGCTCGGTGTGCTCGCCGTTGCGCAGTGTCCAGAACGAATGCTCGCGGTCGATGGTAGTGCGCAGGCATTCGTGCCGCGCCAGGTCGGCCGGCCGCAAGGGTTCGCCGTGCGCCTGCAGGTACTCGGCCGACGCATACAGATAGCTGTCCAGCGAGGCGATTTCCCGCACCAGCGATTCGTCCGCCGCGAGCTCGGCCGTTACCTGCTCGCGGCCGAATCGCAGCGTCAGGTCGAACGGGCCGCCTTCCGAATTCTCGACCGGCTTCAGATTCAGGTCGAACTCGCATTCCAGGTCGGGGTATTGCTCGGTGAAGGCTTGCAGCGCTTCCGGCAGCAGCCAGATGGCGATGCTGTAGGGTATCGAGATGCTCAGCCGTCCTTGCGGGCGGGCCGACAGGGCCTGCAATTGCTCGTGCGCCAGGCGCGCCTCGTCTACCAGCCCCTGGCAGCGGCGCAGGTAAGCCGCGCCCGCCTGGGTCAGTTCCAGGCGCCGCGTGTTGCGGTTGATGAGCCGCAGGCCGATCGCCTGTTCAAGCTGCCCGATGCGGCGCGACAGGGTCGAGGTGGGCATCGCCAGCGCGCGCGCCGCCATGCTGAAGCTCTTGCGGCGAGCCACTTCGACGAACAGCGCAATATCGTTCAGCTGGATGGCGTTGGATTCCATGAATATTCCGGATGAGCCGCACGAGTGTACCGCTGGTCGCCGCGCTGGATTGCGGCGCAATCCACGCCCGGGAGTCGGGCGCAGTATAAATCTGGAAAAACATGACAAATTTGTTTTCAAAATGGCCTGCCGCGAATGCGTGGAGTCTGCTCATATCCCATAAACTGGAGCCCTTATTTTTTACCCATAATCAATTAGACCGTCGCAGTTTCCTGTCGCGAACCGGCCCAGCGCATGAGTGACCCGCATTACATGTTCACGGTACTGACGCCCACGTATAACCGGGCCGCCACCCTGTACCGTGTGTATGAATCCCTACGCCGGCAGACCTGTCGCGATTTTGAATGGTTGGTGGTCGACGACGGCTCGACCGACCGCACCCACGAGGCCGTGCTGGCCTGGCAGGCGCAGGCCGCGTTTCCCATCCGCTATGTCTGGCAGAAGAACCAGCAC
The DNA here is from genome assembly GCA_017745595.1 of Bordetella petrii. Lineage (GTDB taxonomy): Bacteria > Pseudomonadota > Gammaproteobacteria > Burkholderiales > Burkholderiaceae_B > Bordetella_A > Bordetella_A petrii_C. The sequence goes on along the minus strand of WMBV01000024.1, from coordinate 4,252 downwards.
AAGAAAACGGCGTTCAATCGCGGCGTGCGGGACGCCCGTGGCGAATTCGTGGTCACGCTCGACAGCGACGACGAAATCCCGCCGCAGGCGCTGCAGGCCCTGAAAGAAGCCTGGGAAGCCATACCGGTCGAACAGCGCGACGGCTACGTCGGGGTCACCGGCCTGTGCGCCCGGCCCGATGGCTCCGTTGTCGGCGACCGCTTTCCGCATGATGTCTTCGATGCCTCGGCGGTCGAGATGTATTTCCGCTATCGCATCAAGGGCGAAAAATTCGGCAGCATGCGCACCGACGTATTGCGCCGCTTCCCGTTCCCGGAAAACGTGGCCGGTTTCGTGCCCGAAAGCCTGATCTGGTGGGCGATGGCGCGCGCCGGATACCAGAACCGCTGCATCAACCAGGTGGTGCGCATCTACCACCCCAGCGCCGACGGCCTGAGCCGCGGCGCGGTCTCGGTGCGCAACAACGCCCAGGGCCTGTACCTGCTGGCCTGGGACATCCTGGAACACCACATGGACTGGTTCCGCTTCCGGCCCAAGGAATTCCTGATGGCCGCGGCGCGCTACTCGCGCTTCCGGCTCGATCTCGAGTATTCCGGCGTGCCGAACGCGGTGCGCGCCTACCGGCTGACCCAGCCCGCCGCGCGCGCGCTGGTGGCGCTGATGTGGCCGCTGGGCTACCTGCTATACCGGCGCGACCGCCGGCGCGGGCTGGCGTAGCGGCGGTTGCCGGCGCGATGCCGGACACCGCCGCGATGCGCCAATACTGTCGCCCTTAACGATGGCCGTGGCCCGCGTGCGGGTCGTCGCCGGGATCGTCTTCATCTTCGTCATCGTCGTCGTCGTCCGGCAGCGGCTCGTCGGTCAGCGCGAAGGGCAGCACGTCGGCCAGTTCGTCGGACCAGGCCGTTTCTTCGCCCGACTGGTCCAGTTTCACGAAGCGTTCGCCCTCGGCCAGCGTGATCTGCACGGCCCACAAATACAGGCAATCGTAGGTGTCGTCGTCGGCGGGATCCAGGCCGCCGCGGTTGCCCAGCAGGCGCGCCTGCGGGCCGCCCATCTGCACATGGGGCTGGTCGTCGTTGGCGGCGCCCTGGGCGACGGGCACGCCGAAGCTGACCCATTCGGTGCCTTCGTCGCCCAGCAAGACCTCGGCCAGCACGGGCTTGCCCAGATAGGCGCTCAGGGCATCGGCGGTCTTGGCCAGCATGTCGAGTTCTTGCGAACTGAAATGCGTCAACGAGGCCGGCGGCGTGGCGGAAGCAGACATGGCAATTCCTGGTAGGGCGCGGCGCGGGGCCGCGCAAAAGCGGTAAATGCCGCCATTGTCGCGCGTTTTGCGCGGCCGGTTGCGGGCCGCGGGCCGGCCAGGCGCTAATATCGCGGCTTTGCTCCGCGTCTCTTGCCATGCCTGCCGCCGTTCCCGCGCCGTTGCCGCGCCATATGCTGTTTCCACTGACCGCGGCGCTGATCTGGTCGCTGAACATGGTGGTGACCAAGATGGCCGCCAGCGTCATCGAACCGGCCGTGATCGGGTTTTACCGCTGGGTGCTGGCCGCGCTGCTGATGACGCCCTTCGTCTTGCCGCGCGTGCTGCGCAATCGCCGCGCCATCGCGCCGCACCTGTTCAAGCTGGCCGTACTGGGCGCGCTGGGCACGGCCCTGTACCAGGGGCTGACCTACGTGGCGGCGGCCAGCACCACTGCCACCAACATGGGCATCATTACCGCCATGGTGCCGCTGCTGACCATCATGCTGGGCAGCCTGGTGCTGCGCGAGCGTCCGGCCGTTACCGCGGTGCTGGGCGGCGTGCTGTCGCTGGCGGGCCTGGCCGTGCTGCTGGGCGAGGGCGATCCGGCGCGGCTGCTGGCCATGGACGGCAACCTGGGCGACGCGCTGATGGGCCTGGCCGCGCTGGCCTATGCCTTGTATGGCGTGCTGCTGCGCCGCTGGCCCATGCCGATCGGCCTGTGGCAGTCTCTGTATGTGCAGGTGCTGTTCGGCATTGCGTTGCAGCTGCCGTCGTTCCTGCTGGCGCCGGCCTCGCCGCTGAATGCCGCCAATCTGCCGCTGGTGCTGTACGCGGGTATTTTCCCGTCGCTGTTCGCGCCGTATCTGTGGATGCAGGGCGTGCGCTGGCTGGGCCCCAGCCGCGCCAGCATCTTCCTGAACCTGATGCCGGTGGCCACGGTGGCCATCGCCGCCGCCATGCTGGGCGAAGTGCCGCGCGCCTATCACGTGGCCGGCGGCCTGATGGCGCTGGCCGGCGTCAGCCTGGCGCAGTGGCGTCCCCGCGCGGCCCGGGCCGCCTGAGCGGTTCCGGCCTACAATCATCGCTTCCCTCTGATTAGTCCTTTTGCATACGAGTCCATGGCCCAATACGTCTACACCATGAATCGCGTCGGCAAGATCGTGCCGCCCAAGCGGCAGATCCTGCGCGATATTTCCCTTTCGTTTTTCCCCGGCGCCAAGATCGGCGTGCTGGGCCTGAACGGCTCGGGCAAGTCGACGCTGCTCAAGATCATGGCCGGCGTCGACAAAGACATCGAAGGCGAAGCCGTGCCCATGCCCGGGCTCAACATCGGCTACCTGCCTCAAGAACCCCAGCTCGATCCCGCCCATACCGTGCGCCAGGCCGTCGAAGAAGGGCTGGGCGCGGTGGTGCAGGCCAAGAAGCGCCTGGACGAGGTCTATGCCGCGTACGCCGAGCCCGACGCCGATTTCGACGCGCTGGCCGCCGAGCAGGCCGAACTCGAGGCCGTGATCGCGGCGGCCGCCTCCAGCGGCGCCGACGACATCGAGCACCAGATGGAAATCGCCGCCGACGCGCTGCGCCTGCCGCCCTGGGACGCCACCGTGGGCAATCTGTCGGGCGGCGAAAAGCGCCGCGTGGCGCTGTGCCGCCTGCTGCTGTCCAAGCCCGACATGCTGCTGCTCGACGAACCCACCAACCACCTCGATGCCGAAAGCGTCGAATGGCTGGAACAGTTCCTGCACAAGTTCCCGGGCACCGTGGTGGGCGTCACCCACGACCGTTATTTCCTGGACAACGCCGCCGAATGGATTCTGGAACTCGACCGCGGCCACGGTATTCCCTGGAAGGGCAACTACAGCTCGTGGCTCGAGCAAAAAGAAGCGCGCCTGAAGCAAGAAGAAGCCTCTGAATCGGCGCGCCAGAAAACCATCAAGAAAGAACTCGAATGGGTGCGCCAGAATCCCAAGGGCCGCCAGGCCAAGGCCAAGGCGCGCCTGTCGCGTTTCGAAGAGCTGTCTTCGTACGAATACCAGAAGCGCAACGAAACCCAGGAAATCTTCATTCCCGTGGGCGAGCGCCTGGGCAACGAAGTCATCGAGTTCAACAACGTCAGCAAAGCCTATGGCGACCGCCTGCTGATCGACAATCTCAGCTTCAAGGTGCCGCCCGGCGCCATCGTGGGCATCATCGGCGCCAACGGCGCCGGTAAGTCGACGCTGTTTCGCATGATCGCGGGCCGCGAGCAGCCCGACAGCGGCACCATTACGCTGGGCCAGACGGTGAAGCTGGCGTTCGTGGACCAGTCGCGCGATTCGCTGCAAGACGGCAAGACCGTATTCGATGCCGTGTCCGACGGCGCCGATCTGCTCACCGTGGGCAAGTTCGAAATGCCGGCGCGCGCCTACCTGGGCCGCTTCAACTTCAAGGGCGCCGACCAGAACAAGGTCGTGGGACAACTGTCGGGCGGCGAACGCGGCCGGCTGCACCTGGCCAAGACGCTGATCGCCGGCGGCAACGTGCTGCTGCTCGACGAGCCGTCCAACGACCTCGACGTGGAAACCCTGCGCGCGCTGGAAGACGCGCTGCTCGAATTCCCCGGCTGCGTCATGGTGATCAGCCACGACCGATGGTTCCTGGATCGCATCGCCACGCACATCATGGCGTTCGAAGGCGATTCGCAAGTGGTGTTCTTCGACGGCAACTACCAGGAATACGAAGCCGACAAGAAGCGCCGCCTGGGCGAAGAGGGCGCCAAGCCGCGCCGCCTGCGCTACAAGGCCCTGAAGTAAGAGTGGCCGGGCCCCGGAACCAGGTGTCTGACTCCCGCAGGGTGTCAGACACCGATAAGGCGCCGCAGTCTGGATACCACGGTGTGAACCGCCCCGGGAAACTCGGAGGCTCCGACATTTGAGAGAATGGAGCCATGAAGAAAGTAAAGAGTTTTTCGCCCGAGGTTAAGGCGCGGGCGGTACAAATGGTGTCGGATCATGAGGCGGAGTA
>WMBV01000023.1:64305-115757 GCA_017745595.1 Bordetella petrii | reverse complement strand
CAAACGCTGACTGTGCACGCCCCTATGCTGCGGGACGAGTTGTTAACTCTGTGGGAGGACGGGCTGTACACAGCAGCTTTATGTCCAACTTCGGACATAATCGAAGCATACAAGGGTGTCAGACACCTGGCTGCTGCTCAGTTATATGATCAGCTAAGCCAAGTGATATGATGCCCTGCAGCGCTGTGCCGCAGGAGAATCCCATGAAAGTCCCTTCCCCCGCTCCGGCAAGAAAGAAGACGCTTTCTTCGCAGGTGGCGGACGAGCTCCGGTCCCGCATCGAGGGCGGCATGTACGCGCCGGGCGACAAGTTGCCCACCGAGCAGGTGCTGGTCGAAAAATTCGGCTTCAGCCGCACCGTCATCCGCGAGGCGGTGGCCACGCTGCGCGCCGACGGGCTGCTGGAATCGCGCCAGGGGGCGGGGGTGTTCGTGCTGGGGCCGCAGCAGTCGGGCGAGACCCTGAACCTGTTTTCGCACGCCACCGACAAGATCTCGGACATCATCGAAGAACTGGAACTGCGCATCGGCATCGAAGTCGAAGCGGCCGGCCTGGCGGCCGCCCGCAGCTCGCCCGCCCAGGAAGCCGCCATCCAGGCGGAACTCGATCATTTCGCGCAGCTGACGGCCAGCGGCGAACCCACCGACGATTCCGATTTCCGCTTTCACATGGCCATTGCGGCCGCCACCAACAACAGCCGCTTCAAGACCTTCCTGGAACACATCGGCCGGCGCATGATTCCGCGCGTGAAGTTCCGCACGGTCATGGGCGGCGTCGATCCGCTGCCCAACCGCGACCACACCATCCTGGCCGAGCACACCGAAATCGCCGAAGCCATTTTCGCCAGCGACGTGGACCGGGCCCGCGATGCCATGCGCCGGCACCTGCTGACCGGCATCCAGCGCTACCGGGCGTTGACGCGGCGCGTGCCGGCGGCCGCGCATAGCGATTGACGAGCCGTAAAAGTCATAATATGATTTTTCGAAATACATACTATGACATCAAGAGGCCCGCATGTCCCCGCAAGAACTCAAGGCTCGTATCGCGTCCGGTTTGCTGTCGTTTCCGGTCACCCACTTCAACGCTGATTTCAGCCTGAACCTGCCCAGTTATCAAAAGCACGTGGCGTGGCTGGCGGGGTTCGACGCGGCGGCGCTGTTCGCCGCCGGCGGCACGGGCGAGCTTTTTTCGCTGACCCCGCAAGAAATCGGCGACGTGACCCGCGCCGCCAAAGAGGCCGCGGGCCACATGCCCATTATTTCGGGCTGCGGCTACGGCACCGAAATGGCCAAAGACATCGCGCGCCGCGCCGAACAGGCGGGCGCCGATGGCCTGCTGCTGTTGCCGCATTACCTGATGGAAGCGCCCCAGGAAGGCATCTTCCAGCACGTCAAGGCCGTGTGCGATTCCACCGGGCTGGGCGTCATCATCTACAACCGCGCCAATTCGGTGGCCAATGCGGACACCGTGGCGCGCCTGGCCGAAGCCTGCCCCAACCTGGTGGGCTTCAAAGACGGCACCGGCCAGACGGCGCTGGTGCGCCACATCACCGCCAAGCTGGGCGAGCGCCTCAGCTACATCGGCGGCATGCCCACCCACGAACTGTACGCGCAGGGCTTCCACGGCCTGGGGCTGAGCACCTATTCGTCGGCCGTCTTCAACTTCGTGCCCGAACTCGCGCTGCGCTTCTACCGGGCGCTGAGCGCGAACGACACCGCCACCCTGGCGCAGATCCTGGACAGCTTCTTCTTTCCGTTCGCCGAGATCCGCGACCGAGAAAAGGGCTACGCCGTCTCCATCATCAAGGCGGGCGTGGAACTCGTGGGCCATACGCCGGGCCCGGTGCGCGCGCCGCTGACCAACCTGAAGCCCCAGGAAAAACAGCTGCTGGAAGCGCTCATCCAGCGCGCCGGCCACTGACACGCGCGGCAAGCGCGAAGGGCCGCCGCGGCACGGCCCGGTCCTGAAGTTTCGTGAAGAACAGCACAAGACTGTCGCACAACCCCCAACGGAGGAAGACATGAACCAAGCAGGCATCGTTTCACTTGTCTCGGCGGCCATCCTGGCCGGCGCGGCGGGCTCTGCCGTGGCGCAGGGCGGCAACCATGACATCCGCATCGTGCTGCCCGAGCAGCCGGCCAATCTTGAACCCTGCGGCAGCATCATGACCAACGTGGGCCAGGTGCTGAACCAGAACATCACCGAGCCGCTGACCGTCATCGACGCCAAGACGGGCCAGCCCATGCCCAAGCTGGCCACCGGCTGGGAGCAGGTGGACCCCAACACCTGGCGTTTCAAGATACGCCAGGGCGTCAAGTTCCACGACGGCGCCGACCTGAACGCCAAGGCCGTGGTGTATTCGATCGAGCGCATGACCGGCGGCAAGCTCACGTGCAACAACATGGCCAAGTTCGGCAATGCCAAGCTGACGGTCAAGCCGGTGGACGACTATACGGTCGAAATCAAGTCCGACAAGCCCGCGCCTATCTTGCCCACGCTGCTGAGCGTGGTGATGGTGGTGTCGCCCAACACGCCGGCCGACAAGGCGGTCAACGAGCCGGTGGGCACCGGCCCCTTCAAGCTCGCGACCTTCACGCCGCAAACCGTGGTGCTGGAACCGTTCGGCGGCTATTGGGGCAAGCAGCCGGCGGTAACGAAGGCCACTTACGTGTGGCGCGGAGAATCGTCGATCCGCGCGGCCATGGTGGAAACCGGCGAAGCCGACCTGACGCCGTCCATCGCGATCCAGGACGCGACGAATCCCAAGACCGATTTCGCCTACTTGAACTCGGAAACCACCGCCATCCGCATCGACCTGGAACAGCCGCCGCTGGACGACGTGCGCATCCGCAAGGCGTTGAACCTGGCCATCGACTGGGACGGCCTGGCGCAGCTGTTCGGCGACGACATCAAACGCGCCTCACAAATGGTCGTGCCGGGCATCCTGGGCCACGACGACAAGCTCGAGCCCTGGAAGTACGACGCCGCCGAAGCCAAGAAGCTGGTGGCGGCCGCCAAGGCCGACGGCGTCAAGGTCGATACCGAGATCAAGCTGATCGGCCGCAATGGCATTTATCCCAATGGCGGAGAAGCCATGGAAGCCATGACGGCCATGTGGCGCGAGGCCGGCCTGAACATCAAGCTGGTGATGCTGGACGTGGCGGACTGGACGCGCTATTTGCAGAAGCCGTTCCCCGCCGAGCGCGGCGCCAACCTGGTGCAGATGATGCACGACAACAACAAGGGCGACGCGGCCTTCACCATTCCGATCTTCTACCGTTCCAGCGGCCAGTATTCGACCCTGAACGACCCCGCCGTGGACAAGGAGATCGATGCCGCGATGGCGGCCACCGGCCAGGCGCGCGAAGACGGTTTCAAGAAGATCTTTCGCCAGATGCGCACCGAAATCGTGCCCGATATCCCCATGTTCCACATGATCGGCTATACGCGCGTGGGCAATCGCCTGGACTGGAAGCCGGACATCACCACCAACAGCGAGATTCCCCTCGCGAACATTCAGTTCAAGAACTGATGCTTCCTTCCGGAAACGCCGCCGCCTGCCCGGCGCCGTTTCCGGCTGCTGCCTTTCAAGCCAGTCAAGGACCCGATCATGCTGCATTATCTTGGACGACGGGCGTCCTATAGCGTTATTTCCATTCTGGGCCTGCTGGCCCTGGTCTTTTTCCTGACCCGCCTGACCGGCGATCCTTCCGCCCTGTACTTGCCGCTGGATTCGACGCCCGAGGCGCGCGCCGCGTTCGCGCACTTGAACGGGCTGGACCAGCCGATTTATATCCAGTTCTGGAATTACCTGGCCGACCTGCTGAGGCTGGACTTCGGCGAGTCGATGCGGCAGCACCGCCCCGCCATGCAGGTGGCGCTGGAGGCCTTTCCGCAGACCCTGAAGCTGGCGTTCGTGGCCATGCTGCTGTCGTTGTCGCTGGCCATCGTGGTGGGCTCGCTGGCGGCGGCCCGGCCGCGCGGGCTGTTCGACCGCGTCGCAACCGTGGTGTCGCTGGGCGGCGCCAGCGCGCCCGATTTCTGGGTGGCCATCGTGGCTATTCTGGTGTTCGCGGTGGGCATGGGCCTGTTGCCGACATCGGGCACCGGCGGCTGGGAATACTGGGTCATGCCGATTTTCGTGCTGATGCTGCGCCCGTTCGGCCTGCTGGTGCAGGTAGTGCGCGGCACCATGCTGTCGGCGCTGGCCTCGCCGTATATCAAGACCGCGCGCGCCAAGGGGCTGGCCCGCCACACCGTGGTGTTCGGCCATGCCTTGCGCAATTCGCTGCTGCCCGTGATTACCGTGGCGGGCGACCTGGCCACCGGCCTGATCAACGGCGCGGTCATCGTCGAGTCGGTGTTCGGCTGGCCGGGCATCGGCAAGCTGATGATCGACTCGATCATTCTGCGCGATTTCGCGGTGGTGCAGTCCACGATCCTGGTGACCGCGACCGCGATTTTCATCCTGAACATATTGATCGACCTGCTGTACGCGGCGCTCGATCCCCGCGTCCGGTACTGACCATGGCTGCCATTCCCTCTGCTGTTTCCGCCACCCCCGCGCCCGGCGCGGCGCGGGCCCGGGTGTTATGGAGCTACCTTAAGCGCGACCGGCTGGCGCTGGCGGCCGCGGTATTCCTGGCCGGGCTGGTGCTGGCCGCGCTGCTGGGCCCCTGGCTGATGGGCGACGCCGCCGTGAAGCTGGGGCTGCGCCACCGCAACCTGGCGCCGTTCAGCCTGGATGCCGGCTGGCTGTACCTGCTGGGCGCCGATACGCTGGGGCGGCCCATTCTGGCGCGCCTGGTCGTGGGCGCGGGCAATACCCTGGGCATCGCCGCGGCCGCCGTCGCGATTTCCATGCTGGCCGGCGGGCTGCTGGGGCTGGTGGCCGGCTATACCGAAAGCTGGTATAGCCACGTCATTCTGCGGGGTGCCGACATCATCATGAGTTTTCCGTCGCTGCTGCTGGCGCTGATCGTGCTGTACACGCTGGGGCCCAGCGTCACCAACCTGGTGATCGTGCTGGCCATCACGCGCATACCGGTGTATTTGCGCACGGCGCGCGCCGAGGTGCTGGAACTGCGCGAGCGCATGTTCGTCAGCGCGGCGCGCTCGATGGGGGCCAGCTCGGGCCGCATCGTGCTGCGCCACATCGCGCCGCTGGTGGTGCCCACACTGATCACGATCTCGGCCATCGACTTCGCCACCGTGATCCTGGCCGAGTCGGCGCTGAGCTTCCTGGGGCTGGGCATCCAGCCGCCCGAGTTCACCTGGGGGGCGATGGTGGCCAACGGGCGCGGCTATCTGGGCTCGGCCTGGTGGATCGCCTTCTGGCCGGGCCTGGCCATCATGCTGACCACGCTGTCGCTCAATATCCTGTCGAGCTGGGCCCGCACCGCGGCCGACCCGCAGCAGCGCTGGCGGCTGCAGAAACTGAAAAAGGCGGCGCGATGAACACCGCAACCGGCAAGCAACCCATCTTGCGGATCGACGGGCTGACGGTGGACTTCCTGTCGGACGACGAACCGGTGCGCGCGGTGGACAACGTGTCTTTCCATGTGCATCCCGGCGAGACGCTGGTCATTCTGGGCGAAAGCGGCTCGGGCAAGAGCGTCAGCACCAGCACGGTCATGGGCCTGGTGGACTGCCCGCCCGGCGACATCGTGCAGGGCAGCATCCTGTTCCAGGGGCAGGACCTGGCCCGCCTGGACGACGACGCCCGCCGCCACATCAACGGCTGCAAGATCGCCATGATCTTCCAGGATCCGCTGGCGTATCTGAACCCGGTGTATACGGTGGGCCGGCAGATCGCCGAAGTCTTCCAGAGCCACGGCGTGGCCGACGGCAAGCGGGCGCGCGCGCGGGCCATCGAATTGCTGGCGCGGGTCGGCATACGCGAACCCGAGCTGCGGGTGGATTTTTATCCGCACCAGTTTTCGGGCGGGCAGCGCCAGCGGGTAATGATCGCCATGGCCATCGCGCTGGCGCCCGACGTGCTGATCGCCGACGAGCCGACCACGGCCCTGGACGTGAGCGTGCAGGCGCAGATCCTGGACCTGCTGCGCGACCTGCAGCGCGAACGCCGGATGGCGCTGATTCTGATCACGCACGACCTGGAAGTGGCGGCCTCGATGGCCGACCGCGTCATCGTCATGAAGGCCGGAACCATCGTCGAGTCGGGCGATGCGCGCGAGGTCTTCACCCGTCCGCGGCACGATTACACCCGCACGCTGACGGCGGCGCTGCCGCATGGCGACCAGGCCGACGTGTCGAACCGCCGCTCGGGCGTGGTGGCGCAAGAGCCGGTGCTGCGCGTGGAGCACCTGGTCAAGGAATACCCGCTGGCCTGCGGCGCGTTCACCGGCAAGCGGGTGCTGCGCGCGGTGGACGATGTCAGTTTCCAGGTATGCCGCGGCGAGACGGTGGGCATCGTGGGCGAGTCGGGCTCGGGAAAATCCAGCGTCGCGCGCATGCTGCTGAGGCTGTTCGACGCGACGTCGGGCGCCGCCTATTACGACGGCGTGGACATCTTCCGGATGGACGAGCGGCAGATGCGGAAGTTCCGCCGCAAGGTGCAAATGGTGTTCCAGGATCCGTTCGGGTCGATGAATCCGCGCATGACCGTGCAGGACATCATCGCGGAACCCTGGGCGATTCACGGCGATATCCTGCCCAGGCCGCGCTGGCGCGGGCGCGTGGCCGAATTGCTGGAGCTGGTGGGCATGAAGCCCGACCACGCGCCGCGCTATCCACACCAGTTCTCGGGCGGGCAGCGGCAACGCATCGCCATCGCCCGCGCCCTGGCCAGCGAACCCGAACTGGTCGTGTGCGACGAGGCCGTGTCGGCGCTGGATGTGTCGATCCAGGCCCAGGTGATCGACCTGCTTGCCGACCTGCGCACGCGCCTGGGGCTGTCTTATGTGTTCATTACGCACGACCTGCCGGTGGTGCGCCATTTTGCCGACCGCATCGTCGTGATGCAGCAGGGCAAGATCGTCGAGCAGGGGCCGACCTCGGCCATTTTCGACCAGCCCGCCCACGAATACACGCGCACCCTGCTGGCGGCCACGCCGCGGCCGAAATGGCTGCGCGCCGACGCGGTGCCGGCCGCGGGCGCCGGATCGGCCTGACTTTTTCCAGCGAGACTGCCATGCCGAATGCCCGCTATGCCTACGACGCCCTGACCGGCTTCGCGCGCGCCTGCCTGGCGGCGGCCGGGGTCGACGCGCCCATTGCCGCCGTGGTGGCGCGGCGGGTGGTGGATGCCGACCTGTACGGCCATGCCACGCACGGATTGGCGCTGCTGCCTCGTTACCTGAAAGAGATTGCCGAAGGCGCCACCCAGCGCCGCGGCGAGATCCGGCGCGTATCGGAGAAGGGCGCCTGCCTGTTGTGGGATGCCGGCATGCTGCCGGGCCACTGGGTGCTGGACCAGGCGATCCAGGCGGCGCTGCGGCGCGTGCCCGCGCAGGGCATGGTCAGCATCGCCGTCCGCCACAGCCAGCATATCGGCGCGCTGCAGGTGTATCTGCCCGACCTGACCGACGTCGGCTATCTGTGCCTGCTGTGGGCCACGGATACCCAGGTGCGTTCCGTGGCGCCGTTCGGCGGGCTGGACCCGGTGGTGACCAGCGAGCCCATCGCCGCCGGCATTCCCACGCGCGGCACGCCCATCCTGATCGACACCACCACGTCGCTGACCAGCAACAGCTTCGTGAAGCAGGTGCAGGCCCGCGGCGAACGGCTGCCCTGGCCGGCGCTGCTGAGCGCCGACGGGCGCGTGACCGACGACCCGGGCGCCCTGGCGAGCGACCCGCCGGGCACCATCCTGCCCCTGGGCGGCATGGACCACGGCTACAAGGGTTATGCCATTGCGATGCTGGTGGGCGCGATGTCGCTGGGCCTGTCCGGGCTGGGGCGCTTGTCGGGCGAGAAGGCCCAGGGCTTTCTGCTGCAGGTGATCGACCCGGATGCGTTCGCGGGGCGCGACGTCTTCCTGGACGAGATGCAGGCCCTGGCCGATGCCACCCGCGCCGCGCGGCCCATCGATGCGGCCCGTCCGGTGCGGGTGCCGGGCGACGCGGCGCTGGCCCGCGCCGCGCGCCAACGCCGCGAGGGGCTGCACATCGGCGCCGATATACGCGCGGGGCTGGACCCCTGGGCGCGCCGGCTGGGCGTACCGTTTCCCGCGCCGCTGCAAGATTAGCGCGGCAGGCCAAACCCGACTTTGAGCACGAGATGATCGATATCGTTTTCCACGGCCAGAACGCCATGACTTATCTTGAGCGTTTCCGCGCCGCGCTCGAATGCGAGGCGCGGATCCGGGCCTTGCCGGACGTTTTGGCCGACCCCGGCGATATCCAGGCTTACCGGCAGGCCGATGTGATCGTCGGCAACCGCCTGGACGCCGCCATGCCCAGGCCGGACCGCCTCAGGCTGTACCAGGTGTGCGCCGCCGGCTACGACCGCATCGACCTGGCGGCGCTGCCGCCCGACGCGGCCGTGTGCAACTGCCACGGCCATGGGCCGGCGATCGCCGAATATGTCATGGCCGCCATATTGGCCCGGCGCGTGCCGCTGGCCGACGCCCACGCGCGCCTGGCCCGGGGCGATTGGCATTACCGTTCGGGCAACCCCGCCGTGCTGCATGGCGAGATCGAAGGCGCCACGCTGGGGTTGCTGGGCTACGGCCATATCGGCCGGGCCATCGCGCATCGCGCCCGTGCGTTCGGCATGCGGGTGCTGGCCGCCAACCGCAGCGAGGTGCCGGTGTCGGACGGGATCGACGCATGGTTCGGCCTGGATGCGCTGGCGCCGTTTTACGCGCAATCGGATTTCGTCGTGGTCTCGCTGCCGCTGCTGCCGGCGACCGAGGGGCTGGTGGATGCGGCCGCCTTCGCGCAGATGCGCGCGCATGCGATGCTGATCAACGTGGGCCGCGGCCCGGTCGTGAACGAACAGGCCTTGTACGACGCCCTGGTGGCCCGGCGCATCGGCGCGGCCGCCATCGATACCTGGTATCAGTACCCCGCCCGCGCCGGCGACACCGTGCCGCCCGCGCGGCTGCCCTTCGCGCAACTGGACAACGTCATCATGACGCCGCATATGTCGGCCTGGACCCACGGCACCATCGACCGGCGCGCCCGCATGATGGCGGCCAACGTCGACGCCTGCGCCGCCGGGCGAGACCTGGCGAACCGGATAGGGCGGTAGGCGGCGTGCGGGTGTCTGACTCCCCGTAGGGGTGTCAGACACCGATAGCCATCGCGGCACATCGGGGTCTGACACCCTGCGGGAGTCAGACCCCTGAATATTCCTGCTTATGCCGCGCCGCATAGCGCCGGCGCGGGGCCGGTCAGCCCCGTGTCGTGGGCGACCGCTCGAATATCCGGTGCGCCGCGTTGCGCAGATGCGTACGCATGCAGGCTTCGGCCGCATCCGGATCTTCCCGGACGATAGCGTCGAACACCGCCCGGTGTTCGGTCCGCGATTCCTGCCGGTAGACCTCGTCCAGCGTGGCCCGCACCTGGAACCGGATCACGGGCAATTGCAGCCGTTTCATCAATAGCGTCAGTTGGGCGTTATCGGCGAACCGCAGGATCAGGTCGTGGAACGCGCCGTTTTCTTCGCGGAATACGGTCGCCGGGTCCGCGCCTCGCGCATCGATGGCCTCGTAGTCCCGCACGAAGGCCTCGCGTACCCCCTTCTTGGCCACTTCTTCCGCCGCCAGGCGCGCCGCCAGGCCCTCGACCGATTCGCGTATGCGAAACAGGTCGATGAGTTCAGAGCGGGAAAACGCCTTGACGATGGCTCCCCGGTTGGGCACCAGCTCGACCGTGCCCTCCATGCCCAGCCGGCGCAGGGCTTCGCGCAGCGGGCCCCGGGTAACCGAAAACGCTTCCATCAAGTCTGCCTCGATCAGGCGCTGTCCCGGCGCGAACTGGCCATTCTGGATGGCGTCGCGGATTTGCTGGAGCGTGCGATCGGTGGAATTGCCGGGTCGTTTCCTGCGATTGTCGTTCGTTTCTGTCGTCATAAGTCCCGCGGCCATAGGCCCCGCCGGTGGCTCGTCGAGGCGATTCAGGCAGAATTGTAAACACATTAATGTCCGATTATTTTGTATTACACTTTCATCCTATACTTTTGATGAATGATTTATGACAACAATCCGGAGACTCGATTCATGCATGCTGGAACGCTTACGCCGCCCGGGCCCTGGCTGGCGCGCGATGCGGAAACCGACCCGTCCTGGGTGCGGCGGCTGACCGAGGCTGAAATCCAGGGCATCGACCGGGCCCTGGCCCATGCCCGGGCCACGGCCAAGCCTCTGCTGGAAATGTCGCCCGACGATTTCCCGTTGCCGGACGCGGCCCGCGACAAGCTGACGGGCGCCGTGCGGGCCACCCAGACCGGATGGGGGTTCTGCCTGCTGAAAGGCTTTCCCGTGCATCGCTGGTCGGAAGACGAAACGCGGCTGGCTTATTGGGGCATGGGCCTGCACATGGGCGTGGCGCGTCCGCAGAACAAGAACAGCGAGATCCTCAACGACGTGCGCGATGCCGGCGGCACGTACTACGGCAAGGGCGGGCGCGGCTACAACACCAATGCCTCGCTCGACTTCCATATCGATTTCGGCGATGTCGTCGCGCTGTTGTGCCGCCGCACCGCGAAATCGGGCGGGCGCAGCCTGATCTCGAGTTCGCGCGCCATTTATGACGAGATCGTCCGCACTCGCCCCGACCTGCGCGAAACTCTGCACCGGCCGTTCTATTTCAGCTGGCAGGGCGCCATGGGAGAGGGCGACGCGGCGTACTACCCATGCCCGTTGGCGGGCGTGCAGGACGGTCATTTTGCCTTCCGCGCCAATCGCAAGAACGTGGTGGCCGCGCAGCGCGATTTTCCCGAGGTGCCGCGCTTGTCGCAAGCGCAGGCGGACTTGCTCGATCTGCTCGAAACCCTGTATCGGGACCCGCGCTTCTGCTATTCGATGCAGCTGGACGCGGGCGACATGCAGCTATTGAACAACTACGTGACGATTCATTCGCGTACCGCATTCGAAGACTACGACGCGCCCGACAGCAAGCGGCACCTGCTGCGCCTGTGGCTGGCGGTGCCGCGGTGCCAGCCTTTGCCGTCCGGCTGGGACGAACCCTACAAAAGCACCCTGGAAAATTCCATCAGAGGAGGGTTGCGCGGACAGGCCATCAGCCCGGCCTTCCTGGATTTCGAAGCACGCATGGCCCGTTTTCATCACATGAACAACCATTACTACGAGACAAATCCCCGATGAAATCCAATAACAAATCGATTGCCAAGATGATCCTGTGCCTGGCGGCGGCGGTGCCGGCGGCCAGCCTGGCGGCCGCCGAGCCCGCTTTCCCGACCAAGCCCGTCACGATCGTGGTGCCGTACTCGGCAGGCGGCGGCACCGACACCCTGGCGCGGAATATCGCCCGGGTATGGCAGCAGCACTGGAACCAGCCGGTGGTGGTGGTCAACCGCACCGGGGCCGACGGCATCATCGGCACGGAATACGTCAAGAACCAGCCGGCCGACGGCTATACGGTGCTGATGCAGGTTAACCAGGCGCTGTTTTATCCCTACACGCTGCCGTCGGCCAATGTCGATATTCTGCGCGACTTCAAAATGGTGTCGAAGATCCAGCAGAACGCCATGGTCTTCGGCGTGGCCAAGAGTTCTGCCGACCAGACGTTTGCCGATTTCCTGAAGCACTGCAAAGCCGCGAAAACGCCATGTTCGTTCGGCGCCGCGACGCGCCACGGCGAAGTCATGGCGCGGCAGATCATCGAGAAGTCGCAGCTCGGCAATGCCATTGTGGCCAATTACAAGGGCACCGCGCCCATGATGGCCGATGCGCTGGGGGGCCACATCAGCATGGGCATGCCATCGCTGGTAGTGGCGTTGCCGCAGGTGCGGGGCGGAGAGTTCCGCGTTCTGGCCGCCGGCTCGCCGGAACGCCTGCCCGAATTGCCCGACGTGCCGACGCTGAACGAACTCGGCCTGCAGATGAGCGCCGTGACGTGGTACGGGCTGATGGTGCGCCGCGATACCCCCGAGGCGGCCGTGGCCGCGATCAGCGCGGCGGTGCGGGCGGCCGCGCAAGACGAAAAAGTGCGCGAGAGCATGCGCGGCGAAGGCGCCATCGCGGTATTCAGCGATCCGGCGACTTTCGAGCGCGATGTGCGCGCCGAGGCGCAGGCCGTGAAGCCCCTGCTCGAAAAATACCTGACCCCCACCGGCAAACAAGGAACCTGACCAAGATGACCGCCAGTACTCAGTTGCGCGCGTTGCTGAAGCAACCGGGGATGCTCGTTGCTCCCGGCGCCTACGACGCCATTACCGCCCGCCTTATCCAGCAGGCCGGCTACCCGCTTGTGTACATGACCGGCGCGGGCACCTCGGCCTCGTTGGGCTACCCCGACTACGGCCTGGTCACGCTGACCGAGATGGCGGACAACGCCGCCATCCTGGCAAGGTCCGTCGACGTTCCGGTGATATCGGACGCCGATACCGGTTATGGCAACGAACTCAACGTGACCCGCACGGTCCGCGAGTTCGAGGCCCGCGGGGTGGCCGCCATCCACATCGAAGACCAGGCCACCCCCAAGCGCTGCGGCCACCTGGACGGCAAGGAAATCGAGCCCCTGGAGCGTTACCTGAGCAAGATACGCGCGGCCTGCGCGGCGCGCCGCCATCCCGATTTCTACATCATCGCCCGCACCGACAGCCGCGCCTCGCTGGGTTTCGACGAGGCGGTCGCGCGCGCCAACGCCGCGCTGGCCGAGGGCGCCGACATGGCTTTCATCGAGGCGCCCCAGACACTGGAAGAGGTCCAGGCCATTCCGCGGCGCGTACAAGGGCCATGCCTGCTGAATATCGTGCAGGGCGGCAAGACGCCCGTGATGGACCTGCGCGACGCCGAGAAAATGGGCTACAAGCTGGCGATTCTGCCCGGCGTGCTGTTGCGCACGGCGGTCATCGCCTTCGACGAGGTGCTGGCCGACATCAAGAAGCAGCACATGGTGCCCGACCGCCTGAACCGCTATTCGCCGCACCAGAGCTTCCAGCGTTTCGGCGCCAACGAATGGGACGAAGTCCGCGCCCGCTATGCTCAGCACGAGCAGCCCGCATTCAAGAAGGGATGAACGCAGCCATGGCCATTCGCGAGGCTTCCGCGGCTTTGCCGGGGCGCACCCTGTTCGACAAGATATGGGCCGACCATCTGGTGCTGGCGCGCGAGACGGGGCCGCAACTGCTGTATGTCGATCGGCACATCTTGCATGACGGATCGTTCCACGCTTTCAGGCAGATGCGGGCGCGCGGGCTGGCGGTCAGGCACCCGGACCGGATTTTCGGCGTGCCGGACCACTATGTGCCCACGACCGGCCGCGGCATCGAACAGGCGGCCAGCCCGGAAGTGGCCAAGATGATCGCGCACTTTGCCGACAACATGGCCTGGGGCGGCATACCGAATTTTCCGCTGCGCGACAGCCGCCAGGGTATCGTGCACGTGGTCGGCCCCGAGCAGGGTATCAGCCTGCCGGGCATGATATTGGTCTGTACCGACAGCCATACGTCCACGCACGGGGCGCTGGGCGCCATGGCGTTCGGTATCGGGCAATCCGAAAGCGTGCACGTGCTCGGCACCCAGACCCTGTGGCAGGCCAAGCCCCGCAATTTGCGCGTGTCCCTTCACGGGCGCCGCGGGGCCGGCATCAGCGCGAAGGACATCACCCTGGCGGTCATTGCCCATATCGGCGCCGCGGGCGCCGTCGGCCACGTCATCGAGTTTTCGGGAAGCGTGGTGCGGGCGATGGCCATGGAAGAGCGCCTGACCCTGTGCAATATGTCGATCGAGGCGGGCGCGCGCTGCGGCATGATCGCGCCCGACGACACCACCTACCAGTACGTGCGCGGCAAGCCTTATGCGCCGGACGGCGCGGCCTGGGATCGCGCCGAGCGGTACTGGCGGTCGCTGCCCACCGACGACGACGCGGCGTTCGACCGCGAAGTCCGGATCGACATCGGCTCGCTGGGCCCCATGGTGACCTGGGGAACCAGCCCCGACACCGCGGTGGGCATCGAGGGTTCGGTTCCCGATCCCGCCGCGCACGGCGACGCCGCCGTCCGCGCCGCCATGGAGGCCGCGCTGGATTACATGGACCTGAAGCCCGGCACGCGCATGCAGGACATCGCGGTCGATCGCGTCTTTATTGGTTCGTGCACCAACAGCAGGTTGTCGGACCTGCGCGAGGCGGCCGCCGTGCTGCGGGGGCGGCGCGTTCGCGTGCCCGGCATCGTGGTGCCCGGGTCCGGCACGGTGAAGGCGGCGGCGGAGGCCGAGGGACTGCACCAGGTGTTCCTGCAGGCCGGCCTGCAATGGCGCGAGGCCGGCTGTTCGATGTGCGTCGCCATGAATGGCGACGCGGGCATGCCGGGCGAGCGCGTGGCGTCGACCACGAACCGGAACTTCGTCGGCCGCCAGGGGCCGGGCGTGCGGACGCATTTGATGAGCCCGGCCATGGCCGCCGCCGCGGCCGTGGCGGGACGCTTGTGCGACGTGCGGCGGCTGGGCCAGGCGGCCGGCCGGTAGTCCGGCCGGCCCGGATATCAGCGCAAAGGATGCAAAGTTGGAAAAGATAACGGTATTCGACGGGCAGGCATTCGCGCTTGCCATGCGGGACATCGACACGGACCAGATCATTCCGGCCCGGTTCTTGAAAATGGACCGTTCGCGGCCGGGCGGCTACGGGGATTACCTGTTTCACGACCTGCCGCTGGGCGAGGCGGCGGCCGGCGCCCTGGAACGAGCCACCATACTGGTCGCGGGCGCCAACTTCGGATGCGGGTCGTCTCGCGAGGGCGCGGTCTACGCATTGGTCGACCGGGGCTTTCGCGCCGTCATCGCGCCGAGCTTCGGCGACATCTTCCACAACAACTGCCTGAAGAACGGGCTGCTGCCCATTCGCCTGGACGAGCCCACGGTCGAGTCGCTGGCCGCCCTGGCGCTGCCGGGCCGGCCGCTGGCGGTCGAGGTCGACCTGCCGCGGCAGCAGGTCGGCTGGCGTGCCGGCGCCGACAAGGTCGAGCACGCGTTCCACATCGACGCATTCTGGCGCGAATGCCTGATGAACGGGCAGGACGAGATCGCCCTGACCCTGTCGTATCTGCCGCGGATCGAGGCTTTCGAAGCCGGATATTTTGGCTCGCCCCTGGGAAGCTGCCCCGGCACCCGCGGTTCGTAGCGGCGCCGCCGATGGCCGGGCAATTGCCTGTATCATCGACGCGTCGCAACCGTTGGAACCGCCATGGCGCAATCCCGCCCAAAAAACGCAAGGTCCGGCGTCGATCCGACCCAGCTGATTGCCTATCGTGTGCTGACACTGAGCCAACTGCTGAACCGCGGCATCGAGGTCATTCTGGACACGCACCTGGGGTTGTCGGTACGGCAGTGGCGCGTGTTGCTGTGCATTGCCAACGCGGGGCCGCAGTCCGTGCAGGACATCGCCGATTTCTGCCGGTACGATAAAAGCCAGGTCAGCCGGGCCGTGTCCGAGCTGCTCGACAAGAAACTGGTCGTCACGACGTCGAGCCCCACCGATGGGCGCCGCATCCTGGTGGGCATGACGCCCGCCGGCAAGAAAAAATACCAGCGCGGCATGCCGCTGAGCCTGGCGCGGCAGCAGCGCCTGGCCAGCTGCCTGAGCGCCAGGGAACTCGACACCTTCGAAGCGGCCATGCAAACCCTGATCCACCAGGCCGAGGCCTTGCTGCAAGAGGCCCACGAAGAGCGCGCCAAGGCCCGTTGAGGCGCTGCGTCATCGGATAGCGCGGATCGTCAGGTGTCTGACTCCCGCCGGGTGTCAGACACCGATGCCCGGACTGTCTTGGCACATCGGTGTCAGGCACCCCTGCGGGGAGCCTGACACCTGAATGTTGCCGGAGCCCGACCCCTGAAATGCCGAAGCGCGGGCTACCAGCCGCCCGCGTGGCCGTCTTTGCGATGGTCGGAGGCGCCCACGTAGCCGTCCGCCAGCCTGGCAATGGCTTGCGCGCCGCCGAATTCGTCTGAAAAGCGCGGCGCCACGTCGACCTTGTGGCCCTTCTGGCGCAGGCCGGCCACGGCGGCTTCGGGGAAGTTCCATTCCACCAGGACGGTGACGTTGTCTTCGAGAATGCGCCAGCGCGGCGCGTCGACGACGGCCTGCGGGTTTTGTCCGTGGGCGATGCGCGACGTGACCTGCATGTGCCCTTGGGCCTGCAAAGATCCGCCCATGACGCCGAAGCTCATCAGCGGCTGGCCGTCGGCCATCAGGAAACCCGGGATGATGGTGTGGAACGGGCGCTTGCGCGGCCCGACCTGGTTGGGGTGCCCGGGGACCAGGTTGAAGCCCCAGCCGCGGTTATGCAGGGCAATGCCGGTGCCGGGCACGACCAGGCCGGAGCCGAAGCCCTTGAAATTCGACTGGATGAACGACACCATCATGCCGCTGGCGTCGGCCGTGGTCAGGTAGGTGGTGCCGCCCTTCAGGGGCAGGCCAGGGCCGGGATAGCGGGCCTGGGCCGGATCGATGTCGCGCGCGCGGGCGGCCAGGTAGGCCGGGTCCAGCAGGGCGTCGGCATCGACTTCCTGCATGTGGCGGCTGTCGGCCACGTAGCGCTGCATGTCGGCCAGCGCCAGTTTCATGGCCTCGATCTGCGCATGGAAGAATTCGGTCGAGTCCAGCGGCAGGCGATGCGCGTCGATGGCGTCGAGCATGCCCAGCGCCATCAGCGCGCCGATGCCCTGGCCGTTGGGGCCGATTTCGTGCAGCGCGATGTCTTGGTACGCCATCGAGATGGGCTGCACCCAGTCGGCTTCGTGCGCCTCCAGGTCGGCCCGGGTCAGGGCGCCGCCCGTGGCGCTGGCGTAGGCCGCGATGCGGTCGGCCAGGGCGCCGCGGTAGAACGAGGCGCCTTCGGTGCGCGCAATGTCTTCCAGGGTGGCGGCCTGGCCCGGGCAGATGAAGCGCTGCCCCGGAGCGGGCGCGTGGCCGCCGGGCGCGAAGGCCTCGGCGAAACCCGGGGTGTTCTTGATGTCGGCGATCTGGGTTCCCCATTGACGGCTGACAATGGGCGTGACGATGTAGCCGTCGCGGGCATAGCGGATGGCGGCCTGGAACAGGTCGCCGAAAGGCAATTTGCCGAAGCGCCGGGACAGGGCCACCCAGCCGGATACCGCGCCCGGCACGGTGACCGAATCCCATCCGCGCGGCGGCATGGCCTGGTACTTGGCGAAGTACTCGGGCGTCCAGGCCTGCGGAGAACGCCCCGAGGCGTTCAGGCCATGCAGTTGCCGGCCGTCCCAGACGATGGCGAAGACGTCGCCGCCGATGCCGTTCATGCACGGCGCCACCACGGTCAGGGTAATACCGGCGGCGATCGCCGCGTCTACCGCGTTGCCGCCCGCCGCCAGCGCCTGCAGGGCGGCCTGGGTGGCCAGGGGCTGTTCGGTGCAGGCGATGTTTTCGGCCAGCACCGGCATGCGTTGCGAGGTATAGGGGAAGGCCCAGGTAGAGCCATTGAAAGAGGCCATCGGGAGATCCGGTTGTGCGTTGAAGGGACGGCTTAGCGGGGTTCTACCAGCTTTTTGGCCAGCCCAGGCCACAAGGCGAATTCCTGGCTGATGACGGTGCTGAACTCGTCGGGGGCGGTGAACTTGGCGACAATGCCGCTGTTTTCCAGCGTGGCGATGACTTCGGCGTTTTCGACGGCCTTGCGCACGGCCTCGGTCAGCACCCGCAGATTTTCAGGCGGGGTATGGGCGGGGGCGAGCAGGACGAAGGCGTTGTCGGCCTTCAGGTCGTAGCCCAGTTCGCTCATGGTGGGCACGTCGGGCAATTGCGGCACGCGCCGGCTGGCCGCGGTGGCCAGCGCCACGAGCTTGCCCGCGCGGACGTGCGGCAGCACCGACGAGACGCTGTCGAACATCATGCTGGTTTCGCCGCTGATCAGGCCGGGAATGGCTTCGGAGCTGCCTTTGTAGGGCACATGGGTGGCCGAGGCGCCCGCCGCCGAGAGGAATACCGCCGATTCGATGTGCGACAACGAACCGGCGCCTTGCGACGCATAGTTGTAGTGGTCGGGCCGGCTTTTCAGCAGCGCGAGCAGGCCCTGCACATCTTTGACCTGCAGCGATGCTGGCACCACCAGCATGTGCGGCGCGTCGGCGATGCCGGCCACGATGTCGAAATCCCGCTCGATGTCGGGCAGGTCTTTATAGGTGACGGTGGCGATGGCGGTGCCCGCGACAGGCACCAGCCCGATGGTGTAGCCGTCGGGCGCGGCGCTTGCCAGGTTTCTGAAGCCGATGGTGGCGGCGGCGCCCGGCTTGTTTTCGACGATGACCTGCTGGTGCAGGGTCTGGGCCATGTGGCGGGCGATGGCGCGCGCCGAGGTGTCTCCGGCGCCTCCCGGCGGCGCCGGGACCACCAGGTAAACCGGCTTCGCGGGAAAAGCGGGCTGCGCCTGCGCGGGCAGCATGCCGGCCGCCAGCCCCAGGCCCAGCACGCATTGAAGAATTCCCCGTACAACACGGGCACTGCCGGTCAGCCTGATCATAGATTCGCTCCTGGGCGCTGAGGTCATGCCGGCTGCAGGGTCCGAGCCGGTTCTCTTGTCGCCTCAGGGGCGCATCATATCGGGCGTATGGTTGCTACGTCAACAACATGGCCGGTGCCCGTCCGGGCTTCAACGGTCTTGCCCGCCCCGGCCGTGGCCGCCATTGCCGTTCGAGCGCTCGTTCCTCTGGCCGCGTTCCATGCGGACGGGTTCCCGATGCGCCTGCTGGGGGCGCGCCTGCGCCTGGCGTTGCGCGTGCTGCCGGTTCTGCGCGTCATTCTGGCGGGGCTGCTGCCGCTGCGCTTCCTGTCGTGGGCGCTGCTGTTGCCGCTGCGCTTCCTGCCGCGGGCGCTGCTGCTCGTGCCGCTGCGCTTCTTGCTGGCGGCGCTGCTGCTGCAGCTGTGATTGGCGTTGCTGCTGCTGTTGACGCTGCTGGGACTCCTGGCGTTGTTGTTGCTGCTGGCGTTGCTGGGACTCCTGGCGTTGTTGCTGTTGTTGGCGTTGCTGGGGTTCCTGGCGTTGTTGTTGCTGTTGACGTTGCTGGGATTCCTGGCGCTGCTGTTGCTGCTGGCGTTGCTGGCGTTGCTGGCGTTGCTGGCGTTGCTGGGGTTCCTGGCGCTGCTGTTGCTGCTGGCGCTGCTCGGCTTCCCGGCGCTGCTGTTGCTGGCGGGGCTGCTCGGATTCCTGGCGCTGGCGCTGTTGCTCTTGCTGGCGCTGCGCGTCCCGTTGCTTGTCCTGCGCCTGTTGCCCGTTCTGCGCGTCGCGCCGATCGGGTTGGCGATCACGGTGCTCGCCATCCTGGCGCGACGGCCGGTCCGGATGCTGCCCGGAAGGCGGCGAACGGTCTTGCGATGCCTTGTGCTGGCGCTGGCTGCGTTCACGCGCCTCGCGGTCGCGTTCGTGCTCGCGCTGCATCGCCCGTTCGCGCGCGTTGGGTTCGCGCTGGATGCCGCCCTTGCCGCCGTGGTAGCTGGTGCGGCGATGGTCGTCGTGTTCGACCACCACCTTGCGGTTGTAGACGTTAGTGACGCGCTTGACGTCGATGTTGTTGACTGTGCGGTTGTAGTAGAAGCGGTCGCGCTTCCAGTAGCCGCCCGCGTAGCCGGAGCCAGTGTAGCCGTGGCCGTAGTTGATGCCGCCGTAGTAGCCGACGTGGCGGCCCCAGTAGCCGGGATGCCAGCGGTAGGAATTGCCGAAGTAGGCCCAATAGCCGGGCGTCCAGAGCGCGCCCGCGTAGGGCGGCAGCACCCAGACCCCCGGCACCCAGTAATACCCGTGGTGGTTGACGGCCCAGTAGCCGGGCGTCCAGATATAGCCCGGGCCCGGGATCATGGGCTGGCTGTACGCGGGGAAGGGCGGCGGCGGTTCGTTCCAGGCGTTGACGCCGATGCTGATGGAAACGTCGGCCAGCGCGGGGCGGGGGGCGGCGGCCGCGACCAGCAGCACACCGGTGGCCAGCAGCGTGGCGGACACTCGTTGGAATGTGTTCATGTTCATGTCGAGCTCCCGACAGGAATGTCAATATCGATAGTGGCGCGGGCCGGGGTAGTAATACACCGGCGGCCCGGGTTGCACGTAGACCGGACCCGGACGGTAATAGCCTCGGTGGTGGCTGGGCACCACTATGCATCCGGCAAGCGTGGTGGCCATGACCAGCAGTGCAGCGATTGTTTTCATGGCGATTGCTCCATACGGTGCGCGGGTGATTCTGCGCACTCGCGCCCATTTAGGCACAGAGCGAGGGGTTGCGGCCGATTCTGTAATGGCTTCGAAATCACTTAATCGTGACCAAAGCGCTTATTCGTGACCGACTGTGTATAGGCGTTGCATTCCCCGCTTCAAAAGAGAGGGGAGCCATGTAAATTGCAAGGCCCGGTAAGGGTTGTATCGGCGGACTGTGGCGTAATCAATACGCCGCGCGGGGCCCGGGGGCGCCGTCGGAGCGGCCGATGCCACGAACTGCGCGGCCAGGCGGCGCGCCGCGCCGGCATACAGCAGCACGTCGACGCCGGGCACGGCGCAGATGGCTTCCAGGTTATCCAGGGCCGTGACGGTCTCGGCCTGGACCAGCAAGCATCTTTCGTCGTCGGCCACATCCAGGTAGTCGGCGCGCGCTCCATTGCGAGCGCGTCCCATCGCGCTGCCCACGCCGCGCGGCATTTCGAGCGACAGGGGCTGTGCCGCATATTGCGTATTCCGCTAGAGCTGGACGTGCCGCCGGTGGGCATCATCACCCTGCGCGAAGCGCGGCTGTCGGCCAGCAGCACGCAATTGCTGCAATGCTTGCGCGATGTCGCGGCGGGGCTCAGGCGCTCGCGGCCGCCATCACCGGCCAGAGCAGCCCCGCGGCGATCGACAGCGCGCCCGCCGCCCGCGCGCAGCGCGGGCCCGCGGGCGCCAGGCGCTCGATCGTGATGGCCGCCGCGATGGCGGACATGGCGCGCATGTCCATGATGCCCACGGCCAGCAGCGCCGTGGTGAAACCCGCGCAACTGCACAGACAGTGCCGGCCCAGGCACCAGCCATGGCGCCAGGCGCCGGCGGCGCATCGCGCCTGTGCCGCGGGGTCGTGGCGCCGGCAGCGCGCCAGATGGCCCGCCTTCCATGCCGAGCACTGGATCGCGCCGGCCAGGATGAGCGCCGCGCCGCCGGCCCAGGGGGCCATCGCCGCCAGCGCCGGGGGCCCCGCCTGCAGGCCGGCCCGCATCATCTCGAACGGATAGACGGCCGCGCCGAGCAGGGCCCATGCGCAGAAGTAGCCCGCGCCGGCCAGCAGGGCCAGCAGGCTGGCCTGCCAGCCGCCGGCCGGGCTGGCCGCCTGCCGGTAGCGATACAGGGCGGGCGCCAATGACGGCAGCATCATCGCCGCCATCATCACGGTCCACATGCCCACGAAAGACGCGGCGGCGGCCAGCCGCAGCACGGGCAGGGCCATGCCCCGGCCGCTGCACAGGGGCAGCAGGTCCAGGGCCGGCGCGTAGGCATGCATGGCCGTGGCCGCCGCCGCCGCCGCGCCGGCCAGCGCCAGCAGGCCCGCGAATGCCAGCCGGCCTGCGCTATCGCGCGACGGCGGCGGATGCATGGCCGGGTAGCGGGCGTGCATGGCGGGCCTCAGCGTTCTCCATACTCGTCGTGCCGGCGCCACCACACGCCCGTTTCGTTGCGGCCCTTGGGCGCGCGGTCCAGCCATTGGTACATGCCCCAAAGGCCGTCCAGGCCCCGCGCATAGGCGGAATAGGTGTGATAGACGGCATCGCCTTCCCGCGCGAAGGCGCTGACGCCGGGGCGGTCGCGCTGGAAGGTGGCGGCGTCGGTGCCGCACATGGCGGCGATCTGGTCTTCGGCCGGCTGCCCGCCGCCTTCCTGGCCCTGGCGCCAGCCGAACTTCTGTTCGCGCCGGTAGTTGTATTCGATGTCGCCGTCGCGCTGCTGCGCCTCGCTGAACCAGATGTTGAAGTCGGCGTTGAAGTCGCTGCCCGCCGACGAGGCCCAGGGAAAGGTCCAGCCCATGCGCTGCTTGTACGCGGCCAGCTTGGGCAGCGGCGCGCGCGACACCGCCATCAGCATGACATCGTGGTTGGCCAGGTGGGGAACGATGCCATTGAAGCCGTCGGCGATGGACGAGCACGAGGGGCAGCCGGCCTGGTAGTCGGGGCCGAACATGAAGTGGTAGATCAACAGCTGCGAGCGGCCCTGGAACAGGTCCGCCAGGGTGGCGGGGCCGGTTTCGGTGTCGAAGCGGTACGGCTTGTCGATGCGCACCCAGGGCAGTTCCTGGCGCCGCCGCGCCAGTTCGTCGCTGCGGCGGGTCAGTTCTTTCTCGGCCTGCAGCAGCGCCCGGCGCTCGGCCAGCCAGTTCTCGCGTGTTCCGATCGTATGTGGTGTCATGATGGCTTTCTCCGTTGAGTGACGTCGCGGCGGAACAGCCGGGCGGCACCCGGCTGCATCCTGGCTGATAGGTTAGGGTCGCCGCGCGGCCCCCGGGGAGTGACAAATGTGGCGGGATTTCCATGGACCAGGTGATCACGGCCGCCGCCCGCGCGCTGGCTGCCGGTGAGCCCCTCGAGGCGCTCAAGCGCGTCGCCCTGCGCGGCGACGCGCCGGCGCTGGCGCTGCGCGGCATCGCCATGGCGCAGTTGGGCGACCTGGAGCGCGCGCGCGGCTGCATGCGCGGCGCGGCGCGCGCCTTCGGGCCGCGCGCGGCGGTGGCGCGGGCCCGCTGCGTGGTGGCCGAGGCCGAGATCGCGCTGGCCCTGCGCGACCTGGCCTGGCCCGCCCAGCCGCTCGCTGCGGCGCGCGCCGTGCTGGAGCGCCAGGGCGATGCGGTCAATGCCGCGCATGCGCAGTACATCGAAGCCCGCCGGCTGTTGCTGATGGGCCTGCTGGAGCAGGCCGAACGCATGCTGGCGCGGCCGGGCGGCAAGCCCCTGCCGCCCGCCCTGCAGGCCGTGGCCGCGCTGGCCGAGGCCGGCATCGCCATGCGGCGCATGCAGGCGCGGGCCGCGCGCGCGGCCCTGGCCAGGGCACGGCGCATTGCCGGCCGGGCCGGCATTGCCCCCTTGCTGGCCGAGGTCGACCATGCGCTGCATACCCTGGACGCCCCAGCCGCGCGGCTGATCGCGCACAGCGGGCAGCGCCTGGTCGGGTTGGACGAAATCGAAGCCCTGTCGGCCACGCGGATGCTGGTGGTGGATGCCTGCCGCCATGCGGTGCGCGAGGGACAGGCAGGGGTGGCGCTGGCGCGGCGCCCGGTGTTGTTCCAGCTGGCGCGCGCGCTGGGCGAGGCATGGCCTGGCGATGCGCCCCGCGACGCGCTGATCGCCCGCGTGTTCCGCGCCCGCCATCCCGATGAATCGCACCGGGCGCGGCTGCGCGTCGAAATGGGGCGGCTGCGCGGCGCGCTGCGCGCGCTGGCCAGCATCGAGGCGACGCCGCGCGGCTATGTGCTGGCGCCCCGCGCGCGCCAGGTGGCGGTGCTGGCGTGGCCCGACGAGACGCCGCATGCGGCGGTGCTGGCCCTGCTGGCCGACGGCGAGTCATGGTCCAGTTCGGCGCTGGCCCTGGCGCTGGGCGTCAGCCAGCGCACGGTGCAGCGTTCGCTGGATGCGCTGGCCGCGGCGGGCAGGGCGCGGCCGCTGGGCCATGGCCGCGCCCGCCGCTGGCTGGCGGCACCGGTGCCGGAATTCGCGACAAGCTTGTTACTTCCCGGCCCCTGGTTCAGCAACTAGGATGCACGCATGGCTGGCGTTTTCCAGACATGTACAACCGACAGGATGCCGATATGAAACAACCTGCTGAAATCATTCATGAATACGGCCCGTTCCCGGGAATCGACCAGGTCAACGGGGTAACCTACGACGGCCGGCATGTGTGGCTGGCCACCGGCGGCACGCTGCAGGCCGTGGATCCCGACAGCGGCCAGGCCGCGCGCAGCATCAACGCCGAGACGCCGGCCGGCACCGCCTTCGACGGCAAGGTGTTCTTCCAGATTGCCGGCGACCGTATCCAGAAGATCGACCCCCAGACCGGCAAGGTGCTGGCGTCCCTGCCGACTCCCGAAGGCGAGGGCCACTCCGGGCTGGCGTGGGCCGACGGCATGCTGTGGGTGGCGCACTTCAATCACCGCAAGATCTACCAGGTCGACCCGGAAACCGGCAAGGTGTTGAACACGCTGGAATCGAATCGCTACGTCACGGGGGTCACGTGGGTTGGCGGCGAGCTCTGGCATGGCACCTGGGAAGACGATGCCAGCGAACTGCGGCGGATCGACGCGCGCACCGGAGAGGTGCTGGAAAGCGTAGACATGCCGCCCGGCAAGGGCGTGTCGGGGCTGGAGTCGGATGGCGGAGACCGGTTCTTCTGCGGTGGCGGCGAGAGCGGCAAGCTCAGGATCGTGCGCCGGCCCGCGTCGCGCGCCGCGACGCGGGCGCCCTCGTCAGGTGTCTGACTCCCGCAGGGTGTCGGACACTGAAGCCGACGAACGTCGCTTCAATAGAACGGTGTCAGGCACCTGCGGAGCCTGACACCTGACATCGGATGAGGTGGGCGCGCGCAGCGCTTCAGGGGGGGGCTTCACCTCCCCGCGCGTCCGCCTTTCCGGGCGCGGGCGGCGGGCTTGGCGGCCAGGCCGCCGTTGTTGCTGAGCTGCTCGACCCACGACAGGGCGTCGAGATACGACAGGAACTGGTGCAGGTAGCCCGGCGACTGGTCGCGCATCAACGACAGCGCGCGGTGCACCAGGTGGTTGGAATTGAGCGGGCCGGCGTTCTCGTGCACTTGCTCTTGCGACTGCCGCAACTGCCGGTCGGTGCTGAGCCGGGCCCAGGTGGCCTGGAAATAGTCCAGCAGGTCCAGCTCGGGATACTGGCCGCGCCGGCGCGCGCGGACATCGGCATCGGCCGGGGCATGCGGCGCCGCGCCCGCCTCGATGTAATCCAGCAGCGCCGCCAGCCCGTCCGGCGCGGCCGGCCCGGGCGCGGGCGCGCCGGCCGTGGCGGCGGCGCGGGCGGCTTGCGTTTCGTACTGTTCCGCCAGCACGGCCAGCCGCGCATCGAGCAGGCGGCGCGCCTCGCCCTCGTGGCGGGCGGCGCGCCCGGCCAGCGCGGCGATCAACTGGAATCGCAGCGGATCGATGCGATCGGCGCCGCATTCGCGCCAGGCGTCGAGCCTGGCCTGGATGTCGACGTCGCGGTGGTCAGTCACGGGGCGGCACCGCTGCCTTGGCCGGACGCGCCACCGGCACGATTTCCACGCGCCGGTTGCTGGCCCGTCCTTCGGCGCTGTCGTTCGAGGCCACGGGCTGTTCGGCGCCGAACGCGGCCGCGAACACGGACGAGGGCGCGACGCCTTGCTCGATCAGCGCGCGGGTCACCGTCAGGGCCCGCTGTGCGGACAGGTCCCAGTTGTCGGCAAAGCGGCGGTTGTTGCCGTGCACCGGCTGGTTATCGGTAAACCCGCTCACCATCAAGACTTCGTTGCGTGTCTGCAGGTAGGCCGACAGCGGCTCGACCAGGCTCTTCAGCACTTCCAGGCCTTCGGGCTGCAGCTGGTCGGAATTCAGGGCGAACAACACGCTGCCGCTGATGCCGATGCGGTCGTCCACCAGCGTGACCCGGCCCGCGGCCAGCGGCCCCGCCAGGGCGTGTTCCAGTTCCACGCGGCGCTGCGTTTCTTCCTGGCGCTGCTTGACTTCGTCTTCCAGCCGGGCCGAAAGCTCGAGCTGCACGCCGATGACGCTGACCAGGATCAGGACGAAGGCGCCCAGCAGCACCGACATCAGGTCGCCGAAAACCGCCCAGGCCGGGGCGGTGGCTTCTACGCCGGCGTCGAGGTCGTCGTTCATGCCGTTTCGCTGCCCGCGGCCGCCTGCTGGCTGGCCAGCTGCTGCAGGTCTTCCAGGATCTGCTTTTGCGACATGATGCTCAGGTCGACCACTTCGCGGGCCTGCGCCACGTAATAGGCCAACTGCTCGTCGCTGCGGGCCATCGACTTGTCGAGCGCGGCCTCGATGCGTTGCAGGTGATCCACCAGCTTGTCGCTGGACTGGCCGAAGGCCTGCACGGCCGTGCCGAAGGCTTCCCCGAGGCTGGCGACCTCGGCCGCGCTGCCGGTGACTTGCGCGGCCACGCTGCCCAGCTTGCCAGTCTCGGCCTCGACCTTGTCGGTGAACTGCGCGCCGACGCGGTCCAGCAGCCCGGCCGAGGTGGCGATGAGTTCATCCACGGCGGTACGTTGCTGCGATGACGCATGGTTGACGGCATCGAGCAGGGTGCCCAGCGTTTCCATCAGGCGTCCGCGTTCGTCCAGCATGGCGTTGTCGCGCGCCATGCTGTCGGTCAGTTTCTGGCGCAGTTCGCCGATGACGTCGGCGGCGGCCTTGGGGGCTTCGGCGGCGGTCTGCACCAGCTGCGCCACTTCGGCGATGGTCGCGCGCGCCTGGGCCTGGGTGTGGGCCGCGATGTCTTGCGCGGTTTGCGCCAGGGTGTCGCAGATCTGTTGCTGCCGGCCCGCGGCCTGCTCGCCGGCCTGTTCCCATTGCTGGCGCAGCGTCGCGGCGATGTCGTCCAGGGTGGTGTTCCAGCGGGCGATGGTTTGCGCGGCGGCCTTGGGGGCTTCGGCGGCGGCTTGCATCAGCTGCGCGACTTCGGCAAGGATCTCGCGTGCCTGGGCCTGGTTCTGGGTCGAGATCTCTTGCGCGGTCCGCGCCAGCGCATCGCAGATTTGCTGTTGCTGGCCGGCGGCGTGCGTGCCCGCTTGCTGCCATTGCTCGCGCAGCGTGCCGGCGATTTCGTCCAGCGACGCGTTCCAGGCGGCCAGGCGCTGTTCGTCGCGGGCGGCCAGTTCGGCCTGCAGTGTGGCGTGCGACTGGTCCACCGTGCGTGCCAGCGCGGCCGCCTGCTGTTCCAGGCTGGCGGCGGCGGCCGCCAGGGCGCGCCGGTGTTCGTCGGCCGACTCGGTGTTGGCTTGTGACTGCTGGGCCAGCGCGCCGCTCCAGGCGGCCGCCATGCCCGCCGCCGTGGTGTCCAGGCGGGCGGATATTCCGTCGAGCAGGTTGGCCGAGCGCTGTTCGAAAGTATCGGTGAAGCGCTCCAGGGCGGCGCCCAGGTCTTGGGTCAGGGTTGCGCCGGCGCGCTGGTGCTGCGCCAGCGCCGAGGTCCAGATCTCGGTCACGGCGCCGGTGGTGGCTTCGAAGCGGCCGGACACGCCCTCGAGCTGCTGGCGCACCGCCTGCGCCAACGTGTCTTGCCAGGCCGCGGTCTCGCGCGCCAGGCCGGCCAGCGTCGCTTCGACGGCCGGCTGGATGGCCGCGCCGGCGGCCGCGGCGCTGTCGGCCACGCTTTGTTTCAGGGCTTGCTCCATGGCGCCGGCCAGGCGCGTATAGGCGGCATCCGCCTTGCCATGGAAGGCGTCCTGGCTGGCCGCCAGCCGCTCGTTCAGCGCCTGGCTTTGTTGTTCGACGGTGGCCATCATGGCTTGCAGCCGGTCGACCAGCAGCGGCAGGGTGTCGGCCTGCCGCTGCAGCAACTGGAACGTCTGCTCGCGCTGGTGGCTTTGCGAGTACCCATGCAGTGTGGTGGCGATCCGGGCGTCGAGCTGTTGTACGGCGCGGATCCGTTCGCGGCGCGCCAGGGCCGCGAGCAGGCCCAGCGCGGCCGAGGTGGCCACGCCGGCCACCGAGGTGCCGAAGGCGAAGCCCAGTCCCTTGACGGGCGCGGCCAGCGAAGCCCGGATGGCGTGCAGGTCGATTGCGCTTTCCAGCGCCGCGCCGGTGCCGCGCAGGGTGGCGACCATGCCCAGGAAGGTGCCCAGCATGCCCAGCAGCACCAGCAGGCCGACCAGGTAAGGGGTCAGGGCCGGCCCGGGAAAGGCCGCGCGTTCGCCTTCGACGCGCAGGCGCGCGGTATGGCGCAGGCCGGCGGGCAGCTGGTCGAGCCAGGCCGCCAGGCTGGACGGCGGCTGGTCCAGCCCGGCCACGGCGCGGGCCAGGCCGGCGGTGCGTTGCTGGTAGCGCTGCAGTTCGATGGTGCCGGCCAGGTAAATGGCACCGATCAGCGCCGTGACGGCCAGCGCCAGGGTATTCGAGCCCACGTAGCCGGCGCCGATCCAGCCCGCGACGGCCAGGCCTGCCAGGAAAATAACGAAAGGAACGAGGTATCGGGTCATGGTGTCCGGGTCAGTTGGCGCGCAAGGCGGCGAGCAGGCCTTCGATCGGTTGTAAACGGATGTCCAGCTCGGCCCGCAGCACGCTGCGCATGTCGGCGCGGAAGGCGGCCAGCCAGGGCGCGGCGGCGGCCGGGGTGTCGGGGTCGGCGGCGTCGCGCGCCGCCTGGCGCAGGCGCTCGAAGTGCCCTTCGAGCATACCGGGAATGGTGCCGAGCAGGCGCCGCTCGTGCAGGCTCAGCGAGCGTTCCATGATGGCATCGACCATGGCCAGCCGGGCCATGGCGGGCGCCTGGGCCGCCAGCAGGGCCCGCAGGCCTCCGCGCAGTTTGGCGATGCGGGTGTCCATGGTTTGCTGTATGGCCAGGTAGCGTTGGCGATAGGTGGCGTAGGCGGGTTCGGCTTCCGCGGCGGCGCCGGGGGCGGGCCGCGGCCCGCGCGGCGGGGCGGCCGTGAACTGCCGGTCGTCCGCGATGGCCTGGTTCAGCGATTCGCGCACCCGCTCGACTTCGCGCGCTTCGGCGCTGTCGAACGCCGCCGCGCCCGCCGCTCGGGCAGGGGGGGCGGCATCGAGCACCGCGGACAGCGCAATGGCATCGGTCCAGCTCAGCCATAGGCTGAGACGGTCGGCGAGCGACTGCCTGGAGGGGGGGATATCGGCGTCTGTCAGGCGAGCAAGCAAGCGTATGAGCGTCGGGCCGCTGACACCTGTGCGCCGGGGTACTTGCACCATACCGCCAGAGTCAAAAATCCGGCAGTTTACAGGGTGCGGGCGGATTGGACATATCGTCGCGCGACATTCGCGGATATCTAGTATCCTTAATTCAAGGACGGCGGATGGTCCGCCGCTCGAAAATCGCGGGTTCTACATGATTTTGAAAAGTCAGGTCGAATGGACGTTGCACTGCTGTGTCGTCCTGGCGGGGCTGCCGCCCGGCCGCTATCTTTCCACCAAGGCGCTGGCCGAATTGCACGGGGTGCCGAAAGAGTATTTGTCCAAGGCTTTGCAGGCGCTGTCGCAGGCCCGGCTGGTCGAGGCCACGCTGGGCCCCAGCGGCGGCTACCGGCTGGCCCGGCCCGGTTCGGAAATCAGTTTCCTGGATATCGTCGAGGCGGTGGAAGGGCGTTCCAATACTTTTGCCTGCAACGAGATCCGCGCCAATAGCCCGTGCTGGCCCCCGGGCCACCGCGCGAGCCGGCCTTGCGCCATCGCCCGCGTGATGTGGCGCGCCGACGAGGCATGGCGCGATACGCTGCGCGCGGTAAAGGTGTCGGACGTGGCGGAAAGCCTGGCCGAAGACGTGCCGCCCGCCTTGCTGCAAAGCACCTACGAGTGGGTGCTGAACCGGGCCGGCTGAGCGCGGCCCGCCCGCCGCGGGCCGGGTATCAGCTGAGCCCGGCCTTGTCCAGGCCGAAGGCCTGGTCGGCCGAGCCGGGTTCGTTGCGGAATGCCACGTTGATGCGGTTCCAGGCATTGATGCCCATGACCAGGTAGGTCAGGTCGGTGATTTCTTTTTCCGAAAACTGGCCGCGGGCGTGTTCGTAGATGTCGTCGGGCACGCCGCCTTCGGGCAGGCGGGTCAGGACTTCGGCCCAGGCCAGGGCGGCGCGTTCACGCGGCGTATACAGGTTCGACTCGCGCCAGATCGCCACGTGATGCAGCCGCAATTCGGTTTCGCCGTGGATCTTGGCCTGCTTTATGTGCATGTCCAGGCAGAAGGCGCAGCCATTCATCTGCGAGACGCGGATCTCGATCAGGTCGTTGACTTGCTGCTCGATCGAGCCGCCCTGGATAGCGGTGCTGAACTGCACGAATTTCTTGAAGAATTCGGGGGACTGCTCGACATAATTCAAACGTTGGCTCACTTTTGGCTCCCATTTACGGATAAATATTATCCTTAAGGATAAATAATATCCTTAATTAAAGTGGCTGCCTAGAGGCAAACGGCAATAAATTTCCGGCACGCTACCCATGCGGCGTTCGAACGGGCCGGGCACGGCAATTGCTGATGAAAGGCTACGCGGTGTCACGCAGGCGCGGGCGGCTCGCTTCAGCCCGCGGCCGGCCGTGCCGCCGCGCGTCGTTGTCTGCCTGCTTCAGCAATTCCGAGGAAGAATGCAAATGAACATCGCAACAGGTGTTTCGCTGAATGGCTACCGGGTCTATTGCGACGTAATACTGACCGGCGAAGGCGGTTTCGCCATCCGGCTGGCGACCCGCCCCGAGGGATCCGGGCCGGCCGGCGTCGAGCGCGTGTGGCACCCGCCGTATTCCTGCCCCTATGTCGAGCAGGACGATGCGGAGCGCGATGCCCACCGGATACTGCGCCGGGTCAAGCGGGTCTCGCAGAGCGGCGAGCCGCTATACGCATAGCGGCGCGCCACCTTCGCTACAGGGTGCCCCGCAGCCAGCGGTTGAGGTTTTCCACGAATATGCGCCGGACCCGCACGGTATTGCCGTCCGAGAAGCCGGCGGTGTGCGGCGAGACCATGACGTTGTCCAGGTCCCACAGCGGCGAAGCGTCGGGCAGGGGCTCGTGGTGGAACACGTCCAGGAAGGCGCCGGCCAGCTGGCCGCTTTGCAGGGCCCGGATCAGCGCGGGCTCGTCGACCACGTGGCCGCGCGCCACGTTGACCAGATGCGCATGAGGCGGCAGGGCGGCCAGTATCCGGGCGTCGACCAGATTGCGGGTGTCGTCGCTGAGAGGGCACGCCAGCACCAGCCATGACGCGCCGGGCACCAGTTCGCCCAGGGCGCCATAGCGTACGGTGCGGATGCCGTCGCCGGCGGGCTCGCCGCCGTGGCGCGCCACCGAGATTTCCAGGCCCAGGGCCTGCAGCAGGGCGCCGATGCGTTGCCCGATGCCGCCCCAGCCCACGATCACGGCGCGCTGGCCGGCCAGGTCGCGCGGCATCCATTCGTCGAACAGCGGTTCCCAGGCGTGCCGCTGCTGGGCCCGGAACAGGCGGGGCAAGCGCCGCGCCAGCGCCAGCACCCCGGCGAGGGCGGCCTGCGCCACCACCGCGTCCGAGGCCCCGCGCGAGGCGGTCACGCGCGCCCCGCGCCGATGCATTTCCTGGTACACGTCGCGATCCAGGCCCAGCGAGTGCACGTGCAGCCATTGCAGGCCCTGGGTGGCCCGCAGCGCCGCATAAAACCGCTCGGTATCGGGCTGGATCTCGAACTTGGTCGAACGGCCGGTGATATCGCGCGAAACGAAGGCGATCTCGGCCTGTGCGGCCTGCGGATCGCCGGGATGGCACAGCGCGATCTCGCGCCCCAGGCCTTGCAGGCAAGGGGCGAGCGAACGCGCTTCCAGTTCAGAACACAGAATGCGCAAAGGAGGGGTCATTGTGCTTTTACGTTCGCCTGTTCTACGATTTTCTTCCACTTGTCGTGTTCGATGTGGGTGAACTTCCCGAATTCTTCGGGGGTGCCGCCCACCGGGTTGGCCCCTTCGTTCAGCAACTGATCGTGCAGGCCCGGCAGGGCGGCGTTGACGCCTTTGTTAATGACGGCGATCACTTCGGCCGGCGTGCCCTTGGGCGCGAAAAAACCGAACCACGAACCCGCGTCGAAATCCTTGAAACCCGATTCTGCCACGGTCGGCAGGTCGGGCAGCGAGGGCGAGCGCTGCTTGGTGCTGACGGCCAGGGCGCGCAGCTTGCCCGCGCGGATCTGCCCCATGACCGACGGCGCGGTGGCGAACATGAAATCCAGGCGCCCCGCCATCAGATCGTTGATGGCATCGGCGCCCTTATACGGCACATGGGTGGCGTCCTTGGCGCCGATCTCCTGCATCAGCAGAAAACTGGACAAGTGCGACGAAGTGCCCACGCCGGTCGAGCCGTAGTTCAGGTCTTTCCTCGCCTTCGCGTACTTCAGGAAGTCGGCGAAGGTCTTGACGGGCAGCTGCGGCGGCACCACCAGCACATTGGGCACCGTGGCGATCTGCACGACGGGCACCAGGTCGGTCAGCGGGTCATAGTCGAGCTTGGTCAGCGATGGGTTGACGGCAATCGGGCCGACCGAATCCACGATCAGCGTGTAGCCATCGGGATCCGAGCGCACCACGTATTCGGTGCCGATATTGCCGCCCGCTCCCGGGCGGTTTTCCACCACGAACGATTGCGACAATTGCTGGGCCAGTTGATCGCTGACGCTGCGCGTCAGTTTGTCGGTGGTGCCGCCCGCGGTGAATGCCACCACGACCTTGACCGGCCGCTCGGGGTAGGCGGCCTGCGCCGGCAGCGCCGCGGCCAGGCTCAGGATGCCCGCCGCCGCCAGGGAAATGCAGCTTGCCTTCATGGTGTCTCTCCTTATCGTTATGCACGGAATCACGGCCAGCCGGCACCGGCCCCCCAAGGGGCGGTGCCGGCTGGCCGCCTAGAATGCTTGCGGCTGCTGGCGCGCTCGGCGGCGCGGCGCATGCTCAGTTCCGGTAGCTGCTGTCCAGGCGGTCCAGTTTGCGCAGCAGCGCCGGCCATTCCATGACGCCGTAGGGGCGGCGCGTGCCGGGCTGATAGTTGTTCCAGGTTTCTTCCAGGACTTCCCGCGGCACGGCCTGCAGCGGCTGCTGGGTGGCCTGCGCGGCCAGTTGCGAGCGGCAGGCGAGTTCCAGGCGATGCATCCAGTTGAAGGCCTCGCCCACGCTGCGGCCCACCGTCAGGGCGCCGTGGTTGCGCAGGATGAGCGCCTCGCCGTCGCCCAGGTCTTCGATCAGCGAAGCCTGTTCTTTGGTGTCGAGCACCACGCCCTGGTAATCGTGGTAGCCGATCTTCAGGAAGCGCATTGCCGTCTGGGTCGAGGGAACCAGGCCGCAGGCCAGCGACGAGACCGCCATCGACGCCCAGCTGTGTGTGTGGATGACGCAATCGACGTCATGGCGCGCACCGTGCACGGCGCTATGGATTACATAGCCGGCCTTGTTGATGCCGTAATTCAGTTCGCCGAAATCCGGCTTGGACAGGACGTTGCCGGCCAGGTCGACCTTGATCAGGCTGGACGCCGTGATTTCTTCGTACATCATGCCGTAGGCATTGATGAGAAAGGCGTCGTCTTCGCCCGGCACGCGCGCCGAGATGTGGTTGGCCATCATGTCGGCCATGCCGTAAATTTCTACCAGCCGGTAACAGGCCGCCAGGTCGACGCGCGCCTTCCATTCGGCTTCTGAACAGTGGTCCCGCATGGATGGAATCTGCAACACGCCACTCTTGGTCATGACCTTCCCTTGTAGAAATTGAAGTGATATGGCCCTGCCCGGCGCCATCGGGAACTTTCCAATTTAAGAGCGATGGCCGCGCCGCGGTAGTCCCCAATCGTAAAGAGGCCTTCACACTTTGTGAAGTAACGCGGCGCGGCGCGGGGCAGGGTTGCGGATCAGCCGGCGCGCGCGCCGGAGGCCCGCACGACCTTGCCCCAGCGGGCGATTTCGGTTTGCAGGAACTGCTGGAAACCGGCGGGCGTGCTGCCCACGGCGATCAGCCCTTCGTCGAGCAGCCGGCGCTTGATTTTCGCGTCGCTCAATACGGTGCGGGCCGCGTCCGAAAGCCGGCTGGCTTGCCCCGCGTCCATGCCGGCGGGGCCGAGCAGGCCGTACCAGGCGCTGAAGTCGTAGCCGGGCAGGGTGTCGGCGATGGGCGGGATGTCGGGAAATTCTTCCATGCGCCGGGCGCTGCTGACGCCCAGCGGTTTCAGGGTGCCCGCCTGCAACTGGCCCTGGGCCAGCGCGGCGCCGGCGAACATCAGGTCGACCTGGCCGCCGATCAGGTCGTTCATGGCCGGCGCGGTGCCCTTGTAGGGCACCAGCAGCAGGTCGACGCCGGCCTGCATCTTGATGACTTCGGCGCCCAGGTGGCCGGCCGAGCCGATGCCGGGCAGGGCCATGCTCAAGACGCCCGGCTTGGCCTTGGCCAGCGCGATCAGCTCGGCCACGTTGCCGGCCGCCACCGAGGGGTGCGCCAGCAGAATGGAAGGCGCGTTGGCGACGTGGGTGATCGGCGTGAAGTCTTTTACCGGGTCGAACGGCAGATCGGGATACAGGGTGGCGTTGATGGCGTGGCTGGTATAGCACATCAGCAGATTGCGGGCATCGGGCCGGGCCCGCGCGATTTCCTGTGCCGCGATGTTGCCGCCGGCGCCGGGCCGGTTGTCGACCACGAAAGTCTCGCCCAGCACGCGCCCCATTTCGGCGGCCAGCGTGCGCGCCACCGTATCCGTTCCCCCGCCAGGCGTCGCGCCGACGATGATGCGCGTGGTGGCCGGCTGGGCCTTGGCCAGGCCCGACACCGCGAGCGCGCCGGCGCCCAGCGCGCCCATGAAGGTTCTTCTCTGCATTGCAGTCTCTCCGTCCGTCTTGTAAATGGCGTTATGGACGGTAGTCTAGTCAGGGCGGGGCACGGCCGAACAGCGAACTTATTTGACCTGCTTGCTAAGCTTTTTTTGTTTGCCATGGGGCCCGGGCTGCGCCATCGCGCGGTTAGCAGTACGCTCTGAGATCCACTTTCTTGACGAGACCAGGACTGCAAACATGAAATACCGTCGCCTCGGTGCCAGTAATTTGCGCGTTTCCCCGTTGTGCCTGGGAACCATGATGTTCGGCGAGCAAACGCCCTTCGACGAGGCCGAGCGCATTGTCGCGTCGGCGCGCGAAGCCGGCCTGAATTTCATCGACACGGCCGACGTCTACAACCAGGGCCGTTCGGAAGAGGTCGTGGGCAAGCTGCTGGGCGCGCAGCGCCACGATTGGGTACTGGCCACCAAGATCGGCAACTCCGTGGCCCGCGCGCCCAATCGTTCGCACTACTCGCGCACCTGGATCATGCAGGGCGTCGACGCCAGCCTGGCGCGCCTGGGCACCGACTACATCGACATTCTTTACATGCATCGTGACTTCCACGAAGAAAACCTGGAAGAAGCGGTGCGCGCCATGGGCGACCTGATCCGGGCCGGCAAGCTGCGCAGTTTCGGGCTGTCGAATTTCCGCGGCTGGCGCATAGCCGAAGTCATCCGGCTGTGCCGCGAGCTGGGCGTGCCCCAGCCGGCGGTGTGCCAGCCGTACTACAACATGCTGAACCGCGGCCCCGAGGTCGAAATCCTGCCGGCTTGCGGCCATTATGGGCTGGGCGTGGTGCCCTACAGCCCCATCGCGCGCGGCGTGCTTACCGGTAAATACGCGCCGGGGCAGGCGCCGGCCGCCGACACGCGCGCCGGCCGCGGAGACAAGCGCATCCTGGATACCGAGTTCCGCGAAGAATCGCTGCGCATCGCCGCCGAACTGACGGCTTATTGCGAAGGGCGGGGCGCGCGGCCGGGCCATTTCGCCACCGCGTGGGTGCTGGCCAATCCGCTGATCACCGCGGTCATCGCCGGGCCGCGCACACTGGCGCAGATGCAGGATTACTACGCCGCGCTCGACCTGCAGATCACCCCGCAGGAAGAGGCCATGGTCAATGCCTGGGTCACGCCCGGGCACGCATCGACTGCCGGCTACAACGATCCCAGCTACCCGTTCTACGGCCGCCCGGTCGAGGTGGCGCAAGCGTAGTCCAGGTCGTAACCCAGGTGTCTGGCTCCGCAGGTGCCAGACACCGAAGCATGCGACAGTTGGCTCGACGCCACGGTGTCTGGCACCCGCGGAGCCAGACACCTGGAACCGGAGCCAGGCAACTGGGACGCCTGCGCAGCCAGGCACCGGAAACGCCCCCGTCGACGGAATGCCCGGTTGCGCTTGCCGCGCGTCGCGCGCATCATGGGTGGCAGGGCGCCGGCCCGCGGCTTGCGTGGGCCGGCGCGGCAGCGCGGCCGGCGGCATGCCCGTCATCGTTTCCGTGGCTTGAAATACGCCGGTCCGCCGCCAGATACGAACTATGGCCAAGAGGGCAAGTTCATGAGATCGCGCGATTTTTCATCCTGGATCTGGGGCGATGCATTGTCGCTGCTGGAACACGCCGAACGCCTGCATCGCCAATTGCTGCGCGCCGGCCCCGCCGATGCGCCGCACTGGGAACCGCCGGTGGACATCATCGAAACATCGGCCGCCGTCCTGGTCTACGTGGCCTTGCCGGGCGTGCCGTCGGACACGCTGGTGGTGGCTTTCGACCCCGGCGGCATCACGGTGTCGGGCGTGCGTCCCATGCCTTGCACGGCCAACGCGCGCATACACCGCCTGGAAATCCCGTACGGCCGCTTTCGCCGCCGCATCGCGCTGCCCTTGCATGCGCTGGAACCCGAATCGTCCCAACTCACGGACGGCTGCCTGGTCTTGACCCTGAACAAACTAAGGGAGGCTCCATGAGCGACACCCGCACCTTGCCCGACGACGCGCGCATCATCATTCCGCTGCGCGACGCGGTGCTGTTTCCCGGCGTGCTCTCGCCCGTTACGGTGCGGCGCGAGTCTTCGGTGGCGGCCGCCCAAGAGGCCGTCAAGACCGAACGCCCCATCGGCTTTCTGCTGCAGCGCGACCCGGCCAAGAACGACGTCGGCCCCGACGACCTGCGCTGGGTCGGCACCGAGGGCCCCATCGCCCGCTACATTACCGGCCAGGACGGCGCGCATCATTTGCTGGTGCAGGGGCAGTCGCGTTTCCGCGTGCTCGAATTCCTGACGGGCTGGCCCTATATGGTGGCGCGCGTGGCCGAGGTGCCGGCGGCCGAAGACCACGATAGCCAGACCGAAGCGCGGTTCCTGCAGCTGAAAGAGCAGGCCATCGACGCCATCACCCTGTTGCCCAACGTGCCCGATGAGCTCATCGGCGTGGTGCGCGGCATCGAGTCGCCGGGCCTGCTGGCCGACATGGTCACGCACATGATCGACATCAAGCCCGAGCAGAAGCAAGACATACTCGAAACCTTCGATCTGTCGCGGCGCCTGGACCAGGTCATCGAGTTGCTGGCCGGGCGCGTCGAAGTGCTGCGCCTGTCGAAAGAAATCGGCGACCGCACGCGCGCGCAATTCGACGAGCGCCAGCGCGAGACCGTGCTGCGCGAGCAGCTGCGTCAAATCCAGAAAGAACTGGGCGACGTCGACGACAGCGCGGCCGAGGTCGCGCGCCTGAAAGAAGCCATCGACGCGGCCGGCATGCCCGACGAAATACTCAGCCATGCCACCAAAGAACTGGGCCGGCTGCAGCGCATGGGCGAAGCCAGCGGCGAATCGGCGATGCTGCGCACCTATCTGGAATGGCTGACCGAGCTGCCCTGGAAGCAACAGCCGCAGCCACCCATCGACCTGGCCGAGGCGCGCAAGGTGCTGGACGAAGACCATTTCGGCCTCGACAAGATCAAGCGCCGCATCCTGGAATATCTGGCGGTGCGCAAGCTCAA
This sequence comes from Bordetella petrii, assembly GCA_017745595.1. Lineage (GTDB taxonomy): Bacteria > Pseudomonadota > Gammaproteobacteria > Burkholderiales > Burkholderiaceae_B > Bordetella_A > Bordetella_A petrii_C. Next base: position 78,146 of record WMBV01000023.1, on the reverse strand, counting down.
TCCCCAAGGCCGCAGCCCGATCCTGTGTTTTGCCGGGCCTCCGGGCGTGGGCAAGACCTCGCTGGGGCAATCTATCGCGCGGGCCACCGGCCGCGCTTTCCAGCGCGTGGCGCTGGGCGGCGTGCACGACGAGGCCGAGATCCGCGGCCACCGCCGCACCTACCTGGGCGCGCTGCCCGGCAACATCATCCAGGCGATGCGGCGCGCGGGCACCAATAACGCGGTGGTGATGCTCGACGAAATCGACAAGCTGGGCGCCGGCGGTTTTCACGGCGACCCGGGCAGCGCGCTGCTCGAAGTGCTGGACCCCGAACAAAACCACAAATTCCGCGACAACTACCTGGGCGTGGATTTCGACCTGTCGCACGTGATGTTCATCTGTACCGCGAACATGCTGGACACCATCCCGGGCCCGCTGCGCGACCGCATGGAAATCATCCACCTGCCGGGCTATACCGAAGAAGAAAAAATCCAGATCGCGCGCCGGTACCTGGTGCGCCGGCAACTCGAGGCCAATGGCCTGAAAGCCGAGCAGGCCGAACTGACCGATGCCGCGCTGTCGTCGATCGTGGGCGACTACACCCGCGAGTCCGGCGTGCGCCAGCTGGAACGCGAGATCGGCGCCGTGCTGCGCCACGCCGCCATGCAGATCGCCGAAGGCAAGGCCACGCACGTGGCCATCGATGCCCCCGACCTGCCGGCCATTCTGGGGCCGCAGCGCTTCGAGAACGAAGTGGCGTTGCGCACCAGCGTGCCGGGGGTGGCCACCGGCCTGGCATGGACGCCGGTGGGCGGCGACATCCTGTTCATCGAGGCCAGCAAGACGCCCGGCAGCGGACGCCTGATCCTCACGGGGCAGTTGGGCGACGTTATGAAAGAGTCGGCGCAGACGGCGCTGACGCTGGCCAAGATCTGGAGCGGCGAGTCGCTGGAAAAAACCGACGTGCACATCCACGTGCCGGCCGGCGCCACGCCCAAAGATGGCCCCAGCGCCGGCGTGGCCATGTTCCTGGCGCTGGCGTCGCTGCTGTCGGGGCGCCCCGTGCGCTCGGACGTGGCCATGACCGGCGAGGTCAGCCTGCGCGGCCTGGTGCTGCCCATCGGCGGCGTCAAAGAAAAAACCCTGGCCGCCCTGCGCGCGGGGATATCCACGGTGATGCTGCCGCGACGCAATGGCAAAGACCTCGACGACGTGCCGGCCGAGGCCCGCCAGAAACTGAAGTTCGTGCTGCTGGACCGCATCGAAGACGCCATCCACTACGCCATCGATGGCATTGAGGCGCCCGCCGAGGAAGCGCGCGCGCAGGCGCAGGCGTAGTCGCGCAACGCCAGCGGCAACACCTGGAGCAAGCCGCCCCAGGTGTCAGTGCTTCACTGCACGCTGCGCGACCCGCCCGGGATGAAACGGGTGCGGCTCGATCGGAGGCGCCGCGGAGCCGGCTCCGCCGGTCTGCCGGCGTCGCCCTTGAGGGGGAAGCGCGCAGCGCTTCGGGGGTGGGGCTTTCGTGGCTTATGCCAGGTGTCTGGCTCCCGCAGGGTGCCTGACACCGCTGTGGACAGACCATCTTGCCAATTCGGTGTCTGACACCCTGCGGGAGTCAGACACCTGAGGATATGAACCGCCATGCCAATCACGACCCGAACGCTCCTCCGCGCCGCGCAGGGCGCCCGACGGCTCCGTGAAGCCAAGGCGTTCACGCCCCCCGCCACGACGCCATGGCAAACAACCCCCATCAACGCAGCACCAACAAAAAGCCGCGCCCCTTATTTTGGAATCACGCCGCACGCGATGCGGCCGGCGCCGCCGCCCAGGGGCTTGGGATGGTCGCTGTGGTTGTCGCCGCCCGCGTGCACCATCAGGGCGCGGCCCTGGACGTCGGCCAGTTTCAGCCGCGGCGCCAGGACGGGTGTGCTGGCCGTGCCGTCGGCGTTCACATAAAGCGCGGGCAAGTCGCCGCGGTGGCCGGCGTCGTCCCACGGCGTACCGTGCTTCTTGGTGCCGTCGGGATCGTAGTGGCCGCCCGCCGCGCCGGCGGGCGTCGCCTTGCCGTCCTGCTGCTTGGCGTCGCAACTGCCGTTTTCGTGCACGTGGAAGCCATGCACCCCGGGCGGCAGCTCTTTCAGATCGGGCGTGAGCACCAGGCCATACTTGCTGTCGGCCAGGCCGACCGACCCGATCTCGGCGCCCGGCCCCTGGTCGGTGGCCAGGCGCACCGGCACGGTGACGTCGGCATGGGCAACAGCGGCCAGGCTCAGCGCGCCGGCCAGCAGGGTGAACTTCAGATGACGCTGCATGGTTACCTCCTGAAATGGACCGGGGGCGGCGCGGCAGGCCGAGCCGCCGCCGGGTCTTGCCAGATCCGCGAGGACAGGATGTCCAGGGTACACAGGCTAGCCGGCCGGACGCAATCGCGCGGCCGGCTAGCCGCCGGCGCCGCCGTGAAACACGGCTTCGATGTTGTACCCGTCGGGGTCGTACACGAACGCGCCGTAGTAATCGGCATGGTATTCGGGGCGCAGGCCGGGAGCGCCGTTGTCGCGGCCGCCGGCGGCCAGGGCGGCGCGATGGAAGGCCTGCACCTGTTCGATGCTCTTGGCGCGAAACGCCAGGTGGATGGGCGGGGTGGCGGGGTCGCCTTGCTTCAGCCAGAAGTCGCCGCCGGGGTCGCCGCCATCGTTCGGGTCGCCCGCGCCAAAACCGGCGGCGTCGGAATGTTCTTTGCGGATGGCGTAGCCCAGCGGCGCCAGGGCGGCCAGGTAGAATTTTCGGCTGGCTTCGAAGTTGGATACGGTGATGCCGATGTGGTCGATCATGAGGCCTCCGGTTTAAGCGACGTTAAGCGCGAGCCAGCACGCGGCGGCAAGCGCCGTGCCTGGAAGGCGGCGCGCCCGCCGGCTACGGATGTGCGCTTGTCCGCCTCAATGATCGGGAATCAGCCGTTTGCCCAGGCTAACCACGTCGTCTTGCCGGAAAGCCAGTTTCTCGTAGAAGGCGATCACCGCCTGGTTGCCGCCGCGTACCAATAGATTGATCTTGGGGCAGCCCAGCGCCACCAGCCCGCGTTCCACCGCCTGTATCAGCTGGGTGGCGTAGCCGCGGCGCTGGCAGCCGGGCGACACGGCCAGGTAATTGACCCAGCCGCGGTGTCCATCGTAGCCCGCCATGACCGCGGCCACCACCGCGTCCTGCAACGTGCCCACCAGGAAAAGATCGGGCTGCACGGTGAGCTTGCGGGCAATGTCTTTGTAGGGGTCGTTCCAGGGGCGCGTCAGCCCGCAGTCTTGCCACAGGCGCACGACGGCGTGGGCATCCGAGGGCTGGTATGAGCGGATGGAAAGCGCGGGGGGAGTCATGCTTCGTTCCTTTTATGAGCAGGGAAACGAAGGCCGGTACGAACGCCTCGGGCAATAAGGCAAGAAAAACACAACAAAAAGGCCACGAGACGTCGTGGCCTTCGGGATAGGCACCGGCGGGTGCCCGGACAACGCAAAGCCACTCAACGGCGACGTCGAGGGCTTCGTCGCGAAATCGCGCAAAGGGCCAGGGTAAGGGCTGGGGCGTAGTCCATGCCCGGAAGCATACCGGAACGGCAAGGGTTTGCAACACTTCTGAGCGGGACTGCCCCGGGGCCGGAACCGGCAGCCCGCCCCGTAGCGTTTGCGTTTTGTCAAAGGCCGGACGGCGCCGCGGCAGTAATTTGATATCTATTGTTGCAACCGCGTGGCGCCATCATGGCCAAGAAATTCCCGCTGCATCCCAAGCACCCCGAACGCATCTGCTGGGGCTGCGACAAATACTGTCCGACCGATTCCATGATGTGCGGCAACGGTTCCAGCCGTACCCAGCACCCCGCCGAACTGCTGGGCGACGACTGGTACACCGTGGGCGACTGGGACTTCGACGAGCCGGCCAAAGACCTTCCGCCCGTGCCCGCCGGTTCCTGAGCGCGGCACGCATCGTGCTGAGCGCCTGGCCTGTCCCGACGCAGGCGGCGCTGCCATGTCCGATACCGCGATGCCCACCGTGCCCGCATTCGACAGCACCTGGGCGTTCTTTGCCGATCCGTACCGGTTCATTTCCCGGCAATGCCGGGCGCTGGACACGGACATATTCCAGGCCCGGCTGCTGCTGGCTCCCACCGTGTGCCTGACAGGCGCGGAGGCGGCGGAACTGTTCTATGACCGCGACCGCTTCCGGCGCCACGGCGCCGCGCCCGAGCCGCTGCGGGCCACGCTGTTCGGCAAGCGGGCGGTGCAGTCGCTGGACGGCCGGGCGCACGCGCAGCGCAAGGCGCTGTTCCTGGACATACTGGATGGGCAGGGCGTGGCCGAGCTGGCGGACCAGGTCCGGATGCAATGGGAAAGCGCGCTGGCGCGCTGGCCGCGCGGCGGCGTGCCCTTGTATCAGGCGGCCCAGGCCGTCTTGATGCGGGCCGTGTGCGCGTGGGCGGGCGTGGTCATTTCGGAAGACGCGCTGCATTCGCGGACGCGGCAGATGACGGCCCTGTTCGACGACGCGGCGCGCGGCCTGTGGGCGCACGGCCATGCGCGCTGGTCGCGCCGGCGGCTGCAGGCGTGGCTGGCCCGCCAGATCGAGCAGGCGCGCCACCGGCCCGCCGCCACGCTGTCGTGCCGCGCCTTGCAGCACGTGGCCCGGTACCGCGATCCTGATGGACAGCGGCTGGATGCCGGGCTGGCCGCCACCGAGCTGCTGAACCTGCTGCGGCCGGTGGTGGCGGTGTCGGTGTATATCGTGTTTTGCGCGCACGCGGCGCATCTGCATCCCGGGGCGCTGCGCGGCCCGGGCGCCGATTGGGATTTCCTGAACGAGGTGCGGCGCTATTACCCGTTTTTTCCGGCCGTCATGGCCAGGGTGCGCCAGGATTTCGAATGGCGCGGCTATCCGTTACCCGCCGGCATGCGCGCCATACTGGACCTGTACGGCTGCAACCATGATCCCCGGTTGTGGGACGAGCCCGGCCGCTTCGACCCCGGGCGTTTCCGGGCGGGGGCGCCGATGCCCTATGCGTTCATGCCGCAGGGCGGGGGCGAGGCCGCGCGCGGACACCGCTGCCCGGGCGAAGACACCGCGATGGCGATCATGAAAGTCTCGCTGGATTTTCTGCTGGCGCATGCGCGCTGCGCGCCCGCCACGCGCGACACTAGCCTGGACTTCCGGCGCTTGCCGGCCCTGCCGCGCTGCGGCTTCACGGTGGCCGCGAAGTAGCCGCGTGCCGCGGTCTTTATATACTGGGGCCTTCTCAACCACGGGCAGGCCGCCATGACTGTTTCCACCGCTACTAGCACGCCTTCGGGCATCGTCGGCCTGGATGCCGTGGCGTTGTCGGCCGCCATTCAGGCGCGGCAGGTATCGTGCGTAGAAGTCCTGCAGGCGTATCTGGCGCAGATCGACCTGCTCAACCCCACGGTCAACGCGATCGTCGCCGAACAGGACCGCGCCGCCTTGCAGGCGCAGGCCGCCGGGCTGGATGCGCGGCTGGCGCGCGGCGAGTGGCTGGGGCCGCTGCACGGCTTTCCGCAAGCGCCCAAAGACATCATGCCGGTGCGCGGCATGGTCACCACCAAGGGCTCGCCCATTTACGCGGGCCAGGTTACCCAGGCCGACGCCATCGTCTACGAGCGGATGCGCGCCGGCGGGGCGCTGTTCATCGGGCGCACCAACAGCCCCGAATTCGGCCTGGGCGGGCATACCTACAACCCGGTCTACGGCATTACGCGCAACGCCTTCGATCCGGCCCGCAGCGCCGGGGGCAGCAGCGGCGGCGCGGGCGCGGCGGTGGCGCTGCACATGCTGCCGGTGGCCGATGGTTCCGACATGATGGGCTCGCTGCGCACGCCCGCGGCCTTCAACCATGTGTACGGGCTGCGCACCACGCCGGGCTGCGTGCCGCACGGCCCCACCGAAGAAGTGTTCTTCCAGCAATTCAGTGTCAGCGGCCCGATGGCGCGCAACGTGCCCGACCTGGCGCTGCTGCTGTCGGCGCAGGCCGGCTTCGATGCCAGGCTGCCGCTGACGCGCCGCGCCGAAGACCCTGACCGGTTCGTCGCGGACCTGGAGCGCGACTGTTCCGGCCTGCGCATCGGCTGGCTGGGCGACCTGGGCGGGCACCTGGCCACCGAGCCCGGGGTGCTGCAGGTATGCGTCGATGCGCTGAAGCACTTCGAGACGGCCGGCTGCCGCGTCGAAGCCGCCATGCCGGACTTCGACCTGCCGCGGCTGTGGCGGGCCTGGCTGGACCTGCGCAGCTTCATGTTCGCCGGCAGCAACGCGCGGCTGTATCACGACCCCGGGACGCGCGGCCTGCTCAAGCCCGAGGCGGTCTGGGAAATCGAGCGCGGGCTGAAGCTGTCGGGGCAAGACGTGTTCCAGGCGGCCGTGGTGCGCTCGGCCTGGTACGCCGCCCTGCAGCGCTTGTTCGAACAGTTCGATTTCCTGGTGCTGCCCGCCGCGCAGGTGTTTCCGTTCGCGGTCGAACAACACTGGCCGGCCACCGTGGGCGGACGCGACATGGACACCTACCATCGCTGGATGGAGGCGGTGGTGCCGGCCACCATGGGCGGGCTGCCGGCCCTGGCGGCGCCGGCGGGGCTGGGCGCCGACGGCCTGCCCGCGGGCATCCAGATCATCGGGCCGGCGCAGCGCGACCTGGACGTGCTGCAGATCGGTCTGGCCTATGACCGCGCCAGCGGCTGCGGCCGGGTCCGCAGCCCGCTGCTGGGCGCATAAGCAGGCGGGCTGGCGGGCCGGGCAGGGGCGGCGCGGCTGCCACGGCCCGCGCCGCGCGTTCGATGGCCATGGCGCAAAGACATGGCCATCGAGACAGCGTATGGTGTTCTTACACTGAACTGAATATTCTTGATGCGGTCCATCATTGGCTTGCGCGCAGTCTTGCATGCGCGGGCATTTCAGGAGTCCCCATGAAGCTGGTTTCCCCCCTGTTGTTCGCTGCCTCCGCCGTCCTGGCCCTGCCCGCCGCGGCGGCGCCCGTTACGTACGATATCGATCCTTCCCATACCTATCCCAGTTTCGAAGCCGACCACATGGGCGGGCTGTCGACCTGGCGCGGCAAGTTCAACCAGACCGCGGGCGTGATCGTGCTCGACCGCGAGGCCCGCAGCGGCACCCTCGACATCACGGTGCAGATCGATTCCGTCGACTTCGGCCACGACGAAATGAACCGCCACGCCGTCGCGCCCGACATCTTCGACGCGGCGCGCTATCCCACGGCCACGTTCAAAGGCCGTTTCACCGAGTTCGACGGCGACCGCCCCGAAGCCGCCGAAGGCGAATTCACGCTGCGCGGTGTCACGCGCCCGCTGAAGCTGGACATCGACGACTTCAAATGCATCCAGCACCCCATGGAAAAGCGCGAAGTCTGCGGCGCCGACGTCTCTACCTCGTTCAACCGCGGCGACTACGGGTTGAATTTCGGCCTGGACATGGGCTTCAAGCCCGAAGTCGAACTCGACATCCAGGTGGAAGCCGGCCGCCGGCCCTAGCGGCCGGCCCAGGTTTTTCAGGCCAGGTGTCTGACTCCCGCAGGGTGTCAGACACCGAAGCATGCCGAGACCGGCCCAATACAGCGGTGTCAGGCACCCTGCGGGAGCCTGACACCTGTGCCCGGGCGCCTGACCCCCCGGGCATCCGCCGGAAAACATCCAGGTATACCGCTTGCTGCGCGGGCAATCTCGACGAAGGAGATGCCATGATTTCGGAACGATTGCGGCGGCTGCGCCATATCGCGGAATTTGTCGCCGAGCGTAGCGGCGACTACCTGGAATTGGCCGGCATCGAGCTGTCGCTGTACCGTTCGGCGCTGGTCACGACCGTGCTGGGCTGCGTGGCGCTATTGTTTTGCGCGCTGGGCACGCTGGCGTTCGTGTCGGTGGCCACGGTGGTCAGTTTCTGGGACACTGAACACCGCCGGCTGGTGGCCTGGCTGGTTGCCGGCGCTTGGCTGCTGATCACCCTGATCGCGCTGTACATCGCCAATCGCAATGCGCCCAAGGCCTCGCCGTTTGCCGAACTGAGCCACCAGGTCCGCCTGGATACCGCCGCTGCCCGGAGTCATTATGCCCAAGAGCACCACCCAGGCTGACAAGCAGGCCCTGCTGGCCAAGATGGAGCGCGACCGGCGCGAACTGGCCGACGCCTTCGGCCGCGCCGCGGCGCTGGCCCGGCCCGCCCGGGGCTGGGCCTCGACCACCGCCCTGGCGGCCGGCGCCGTGGCGGGCTGGCCGCCGTTCCTGAAAAAACCGCTGCGCGCCATGGCCACCCTGGCGGTGCGCGACCGGTTGGCGGAAGTCTGGAAGCTCCGCCATCGGCGGCGCGCCAGCGCGCCGCTGCCCGACGCCGAGATCGCGCACCTGGCCCAGCTGATGGCCGACCTGCGCCTGTCGGCCGAGCGCGCCACCGACGCGGGGCAGGTCGAGCAACTGCGCCGCCAGCTCGACGAGCAGGTGCGTCGCCTGCGCGAATTGCGGGCGGCCGAGACACTGCGCGGCGCGCCGCCCGCCGGCCCCGCCAGTGCGGGCCCGGCCTTTCCGACCAAGTGAACCTGCCCGCATCGGCCCGGCCCTGGGCGCCTGGCGGGCGCCTGGCCGTCGCTGGCGCACGCCGGGCACTTATTGCAAAATAATGTGTTCATCTGGCAAACGCGGATGCACGGAACAGGGCGGTGTGCTCGCCGGCTCGCGCTAGCGGCCGGGCAGCCGCGTACATCACTACAGGACCAACCATGGACGCGGATTTCTGGCTCGACCGCTGGCGCGACGGGCGCACCCATTTCCACCAGACGCGGGTCACCCCGCTGCTGGCGAAATATTGGCCGGCCCTGCAGGTGCCGGCGGGCGGACGCGTGCTGGTGCCATTGTGCGGCAAGTCGCTCGACATGGTCTGGCTGGCACAGCAGGGCTATCGCGTGTTGGGCGTCGAACTCTCGCCGCTGGCGGTAGAGCAATTCTTTGCCGAAAACGGGCTGCGCGCCGATGTGCGCCAGGCGGGCCCGGGCCGCTACTACGCGGCCGGCGACATCGAAATCTATTGCGGCGATATTTTCGACCTGGGCGCCGACGTGCTGGGCGATTGCGTGGGCGCCTACGACCGCGCCGCGCTGGTGGCGTTGCCGCCCGACATGCGGGCGCGATATGCCCGCCATGTGTATGGGCAGTTATCCGACGCGTACCGGGGCTTGCTGATCACCCTGGATTACGACCAAGACCAGATGGAAGGGCCGCCGTTTTCCGTGCGCGACGACGAAGTGCAGGCCGTGTACGCGGGCCATTCCGATGCCGTGCTGATCGACCGCCGCGATATCCTGGCCAAAGAGCCCAAGTTCGCCGAGCGCGGCCTGACGCAGCTCGACACCCTGGTGTACCGGCTGCAGCGGCGCCTGCCATGAGCATCCACATCGTCCAATTGGGGTCGGCGCGCCTGGCCGGCGAGGGCCTGCGCATCGGCACCGTGCGGCGCCCGCCGCGCGGCGTGCCCAAGGCCGACTTCGCGCGGCGCGATTTTTACGATGTGTGGCTGCCCATCCTGTCGCCCAGCCCCGAACTGGTCACCCAGGCCAAGGCCGTTACCACCGATGCCGAATGGCGCGGCGTGGCCCGCAAGATCCGCGCCGAGCTGCAGGGCGGCGAGGCCGGCAAGGTGCTGGACCTGCTGGCCGCGCTGTCGGCCACCGCCGATTTTTCGGTGGGCTGCTATTGCGAAAACGAAAACCGCTGTCACCGCAGCGTGCTGCGCGAATTGCTGCGCGAACGGGGCGCCAAGCTGGCGTAGCGGCGTCCGCGCTTGACGCGCATCAGCCCGCCCGCGACTGCCCGCCGCGCCAGGCCGGCCACGCGGGTCGCCTGCATTAGAATTGCGCCCATGTCTTGCCTGGCCCATCGCCGCCCGTCGCACGCTATGCGCACGCACACGTTGCTGTGGCTGCTGGCGTTGGCCACGCTGTTTCGCGCGCTGGTGCCGGTGGGCTACATGCCCGACGCGGCCGCGCTGCGCCAGGGCCGCTTCGAAATCAGCTTCTGCTCGGCGGCCGGCGGCGCGCCCACCGTTCTGCAAGCCCTGATCGACGTCCCGCGGCGCGGCGACCACTCGCCCGATGCCACGGCCCAGGAATGCCCCTTCTGGATGGTGGCGCACCAGGCGCTCGATCTGCCCCCCGTTGCCGTGGCGGCAGCGTTGCCCGCCATGCCGGGCCTGGCCGCTCCGCTGCCCGTGGTGTCGCGCAGCTTGCCGCCGCTGCCTCCCGCCGGCCCGCCGCTGGGGCCGCGCGCTCCGCCCAATCTGCCCGCCTGACCCCCCGTCGCCACGGTCCGCCCGCTTGTGCACGCGCAAGCCGCCGCGCGGCCCGTGGCCCGTATCAGACCCGCATGCTGTCGCCGCCTTGCCGCCGGCCGGCCATTGTTCCGCAATGGCCGGCCAGTGGCGCGGCGCCGCGTGCCTACGCAGATTGCATCATGAACAGAAACCACCGATTCCCGCGGGCCCTGGGCCTGTGCGCCGCCGTGGCGGCAGCCCTGCCGGCCTGGGCCGACCCGCTCCATCCGGACCACCCGGCCCGCGTGGCCGCGCAAGAGATGGAGCCCGTCGTCATTACCGGCGTGGCGCCCGAGGCGCCGCTGATCGTCACCACCGATCCCAAGATTCCGCGTCAGCCGGTACCCGCCAGCGACGGTACCGATTACCTGAAGACCATTCCCGGTTTTTCCGCGATTCGCAATGGGGGCAGCAACGGCGATCCAGTGCTGCGCGGCATGTTCGGCTCGCGCCTGAACATCCTGGCCGATGGCACCTCGATGCCCGGCGCCTGCCCGGCACGCATGGACGCGCCCACTTCGTATATTTCTCCCGAGAACTTCGACCAGCTTACGGTGATCAAGGGGCCGCAGACGGTACTGTGGGGGCCGGGCGCATCGGCGGGCACGGTCAAGTTCGACCGCGATACGCCGCGCTTCGACGAGCCCGGCGTGCGCTTCGACGGCAGCCTGCTGGGCGGGTCGTGGGGGCGCAACGACCAGGCCGCCGACCTGACGGCCGGCAATGCCGGCAGCTATGCCCGGGTCACGGCCAACCACTCGCATTCGCAGGATTATCGCGACGGCGACGGCAACACGGTGCCGTCGCGATGGGACAAGTGGAACGCCGACGTGGCGCTGGGTTTCACGCCCGATGCCGACACCTTGTTCGAGCTCAGCGCCGGCACGGGCGACGGCGAGGCCCGCTACGCCGGGCGGGGCATGGACGGCGTGCGGTTCAAGCGCGAGAGCTTCGGGCTGCGCGCCGAGCGCGACAACCTGGGGCCGGTGCTGCGCAAGGTCGAGGCGCAGCTTTACTACAACTACGCCGATCACGTCATGGACAACTACACCCTGCGCGCGCCGGACCCGGCCAGCGCCATGCCCATGGGCATGGCCGCCGCCGTGGACCGGGCGACCTGGGGCGGGCGCGTGGCCGGCACCTTCGAACTGGCCGAATCGCTGGGCCTGCAAGGCGGCCTGGATTTCCAGCGCAGCCGGCATCGACAGCGCAGCGGCACGCAGGCGGATTCGTACCGCGACCATGCCTGGAACAAAGATGCCGAGTTCGCCAACGCGGGCGTATTCGGCGAGCTGACCTGGCGCGTCGCCGAGGGCGCGCGCGTCATCGGCGGAGCGCGGCTGGACCGCGCGTCGGCGCGGGACTTCCGCAAGACCTCGGGCGGCATGATGGCCACGCCCAACCCCAGCGCGGGCCAGCGGCGCAGCGACACGCTGCCCAGCGGCTTCCTGCGCTACGAACATGACCTGCAGGAAGTGCCCGCCACCTGGTATGCCGGCATCGGCCACGTGCAGCGCTTTCCCGATTATTGGGAACTGTTTTCGCCCGATCGCGGGCCGGACGGCAGCGTCAATGCCTTTACGGGCATCGAGCCGGAAAAGACCACGCAGCTGGATATCGGCGCGCAGTACCGCACCGATACCGTCGATGCCTGGATTTCGGGCTATGCCGGCTATGTACAGGATTTCATTCTTTTCGATTATCTGGCGGGCGGCATGATGGGCGAGCTGTCGCGGGCGCGCAATGTCGATGCGCGTATCGCGGGCGGCGAACTGGGCGTGTCTTACCGCGCCGCGCCCGCGTGGAAGCTGGGCGCGACGCTGGCCTATGCCTGGGGCCGGAACCGCAGCGACGGACGCGCGCTGCCGCAGATGCCGCCCCTGGAAACCCGGCTCAGCGCCACCTACGACAACGGCACGTGGTCGGCCGGCGCGCTGTGGCGGCTGGTAGCGCCGCAGCACCGCTATGCCGCCGGCAGTGGCAACGTGGTGGGCAAGGACTTCGGGCCCAGCGCGGGTTTCGGCGTGTTTTCGCTGAACGCGGCCTATGCCGTCAACAAACGGGTCAAGCTGGCGGCGGGCGTGGACAATCTGTTCGACAAGGCCTACAGCGAACACCTGAACCTGGCCGGCGACGCGGGCTTCGGCTTTGCCGCCGATACGCGCTTCAACGAGCCGGGACGCACGCTGTGGGTGCGCGTCGGCATCCAGTACTAGGCCGGGCACGGGACTTGCGCCGGGGTGGGCAGGGGCGCCGACGCCGCCCCTGCCCACAGGAGAATCGCCATGTCCCAGCAAGACAAGCCGCCGGGTTCCAAGGCCGGCGCCGGCAATAGCCTGCCCCAGCCCGATCCCAACCGCGGCGCGCCCCGGCCCCGCCACGTTTCGAACGAAGACCCCCGCCGTCCGGATATGGATCATCCGCCGTCCGCGCGCGGCGGCGACCGTCCCGCCTTCGATCGCGGCACCGCCGCGGCGGACCAGGCGGCGCGCACCGGCGGCATTACCGATGAAGGCAATTTCACTCCCGCGGATACCGGCCGCGACGATCCCGGCCGCAAGGGCGGGCGCACCCCGCCGCGCGAAGACGACTGAGCCGCCCGGCCCGGCGGCGCGTATGATCTGTCGATCGTCGCTCCAGGGGCCATTGTGGATACTTTCATTGCAGTGGCGGCGTTGCCGGCCGACGAGGCCGAGCGCCGCCAGGATGAGTTGGGCGCATTGCTGCACGCGTGCGTGCAAGATGGCGCAAGCGTGGGTTTCGTCTTGCCCTATGCCTTGTCCGATGCCCGTGCGTTCTGGGCCGGCAACGTGTTGCCGGCCGTGCGGGCGGGAACCCGCACGTTGTGGGTGGCGCGGGTGGACGGCGCCATGGCCGGCACGGTGCAGCTGGATTGCGACACGCCGCCCAACCAGCCCCACCGTGCCGAGGTGCGGAAATTGCTGGTGCATCCCCAGTACCGGCGCCGCGGAGTCGGCAGGACGCTGATGCGCGCGCTGGAGCAACACGCAGGCGCCGTCCGGCGTCGTTTGTTGACGCTGGACACCCGCACCGGCGACCATGCCGAGCCGCTTTATGCGGCGCTGGGCTACCAGCGCGCCGGCATCATTCCCGAGTTTGCCCTGGATGCGCAAAGCCGGCGCTACGATTCCACCACCATCATGTACAAGCTGCTATAGCGGCTGGCTGCCCGTGTCGCGGACATCGATCCTGACCATGTCGATATCGCGGCCGAGCTGGACGTCGATCGTGCCGCCGGCGGGTGTGAGCAGGCGCCTGGCTTCCGCAGGGTGTCAGACACCGATACCGGCGATATCGGCTGTGCGCATCGGTGTCAGGCACCTGCGAAGCCTGACACCTGATCACGCCCGATCAGGCTGGCCGGGCCTGTATGCGGCCAGGCGTAGCGCCGCGTCGGACAGTTCGTCCTGCAATTGCCGCCCGTTTGGCAGGTGTCTGACTCCCGCAGGGTGTCAGACACCGATACCGGCGATAT
>WMBV01000023.1:0-64208 GCA_017745595.1 Bordetella petrii | reverse complement strand
TATCGGCTGTGCGCATCGGTGTCAGGCACCTGCGGAGCCTGACACCTGATCACGCCTGATCAGGTTGACCGGGCCTGTATACGGCCAGGCGTAGCGCCGCGTCGGACAGTTCGTCCTGCAATTGCCGCCCGTTTGGCAGGTGTCTGACTCCCGCAGGGTGTCAGACACCGATACCGGCGATATCGGCTGTGCGCATCGGTGTCAGGCACCTGCGGAGCCTGACACCTGATCACGCCTGATCAGGTTGACCGGGCCTGTATACGGCCAGGCGTAGCGCCGCGTCGGACAGTTCGTCCTGCAATTGCCGCATCAGTTCGGTGGCCGGCAGCCCGCGCGACAGCGCGGCGGCCTGGCCGGCCCATTGGGCGGCGAAATCGGCGCTGCCCTGCGCGCGGGCGGCGGCGTTCAGGGCCTTGCCGGCGTCGTAGGTGTAGGGATAGCCCGGCGTGGGCGGGCAATCGGCGGCGGCGCCCAGGGCGGTCAGGCGGTTGGCGATGCCGCGCGCCGGCCGTCCCGAAATGGCCTGGGTCGACAGGGTGGAGACCGGGCCGGACAGCAGGGCCTGGCGATAGGCGGAGTCGGCCGCCGATTCGGGGCACGATACGAAGGCGGTGCCCAGTTGCGCGGCCTGGGCGCCCAGCGCCAGCACCGCGGCGATACCGGCGCCGTCCATGATGCCGCCGGCCGCGATCACGGGCAGCGGAAACTGGGTGGCCAGCAGCCGCGTCAGCGCCAGGGTGCCCAGTTGCTCGTCGTGCTCGCCGGGGTGAAAGATGCCGCGGTGGCCGCCCGCCTCGACGCCCTGGGCCACGATGGCATCCAGGCCGGCATCGGCAATGCGCGCGGCTTCGTGGGGGCTGGTGGCGCTGGCCATCAGGTAGATGCCGGCCTGGCGCAGCGCGGCGATGCGCGTGGCATCCGGCAGCCCGAAATGGAAACTGACCACCGCGGGGCGTTCGGCCAGCAGCACCTCGAGCATCGCGTCGTCGGCCAGGAAGCTGGTGTAGATCTCGCGCAGGGAGGCGGGCGGCTGGGCGCCGAACTCGGCGAAGGCCGGCGCCAGGTATTCGAGCCAGCGGGCCTGCCGCGCCGCGTCGGGGGCGTCGGGCACGTGGCAGAACAGATTGACGCCGAACGGCCGGGACGTCAGGGCGCGGGTCTGGGCGATGGTCTGGCGCGCGCCGTCGGCATTGGTGGCGCCCAGTCCCAGCGATCCCAGCCCGCCCGCGTTGGACACCGCGGCCGCCAGGGCCGGCGTACTGGTGCCGGCCATGGGGGCCTGGACGATGGGCGCCGACAGGCCCAGGCGGGCCATCAGGGCGGGGGCTGCGTGCACGGAAGAAGAGGACATGGCGGTTCTCGATACGGGGAATTTGCAAGCAACGGTACTTGAATGTGAGCCGCCTGCAAAGCGCCGCGCCGGGCGGGTACCGTACGTATCGAAACAATCCCGCAATTTACGCCATCGGGGCAGGCAGCTACGATCCCCGACTGTCCAGCATTGCCCGCCCACTCGTAAGAGGAGCGCAGATGCGCACTGCATTCGGCAAGATCAAGACCAGGCTGGCCGCCGGCGTCGGTTCGACGGTGGCGGTGGGCGCCGCGGCGGTCTACAGCGTCTTCGGGGCGGGTTCGCCGCCGTCCGTGACGCAGTACGAGGCCGGCAGCGCCATCGAGGCCGGCCGCTGGCTGGTGACTCCGCAGCGCGCCTGGATCAGCCACGAACGGGTCTACGGGGTGCCCATCAAGCCGGGCCAGCAGGCGCTGGTGCTCGAGGCCGACCTCAGCAACCGCACGCGGATATCCAGCGCCGTTTATTCCGACCTGCTGCGCCTGCAGCCCGTTCCCGGCGCCAAGCCGGACGAGCCGATCGTCGCGCAGGTGCGCGATCCGCAGATCGGGCCGCTGCTGCATCCCGGCATGCCCGAGCGCGTGGTCTACGTGTGGACGATGCCCGGCTCGGCGCCGCCGCCCGCTGCGCTGACCGTCGATGTGGTGGCCGAGACCTACAAGCCGATCGACAACCTGTACGGCACGCCGGGCTGGTTCAATCCGGCGGTGATAGGCCAGGTAACGCTGCCGCTCGGCCAGCCGCCCGCCGGCGCGGAGCAGGCCTCGTGAAGCGCCGGCTGGCTGCATTGCTGCTGCTGGTCGCGGCCGCCGCGGTGTTGTTCGCCATGCAGCGCAGCACGCCGCGCTACGACGACCTGACCGGTCCGCTGCTGGTGTCCGGGCGCATGGGCCAGGTCGTGCGCACGCGCCTGTTCGACGTCAATGTCGAACGCGTGACGTTCGCCCGCCGGCTGGTGTACGAACGGTTCGACCGCCAGACCGAGCGCACGACATCGGGCCTGTGGGCCATCGTCACGGTCGAGCTGTCGGCGCGTTCGCGCTCTGTGAATGTGGGGCAGGCCAGCTGGGTCGGGCCGCAGGGTTTCCAGTACCTGCTGTCGAGCCGCCTGACCCTGGCGCCGGGGCAGTCGCCGCCCGCGGCGGAGCCGGGCCTGCCGCGCCGCGTCCAGTATATTTTCGAGATCCGTCCTGACCAGGTGGGCGGCGCGGTGCTGCGGCTGTCGGAGCGCTTTGCGCCGCGCCTGGACTCCGAAGCCCGCATCCAGCTGGACGCGCTGCCGCGCAAGGCTGATGGCGCGCTGGACATCATGGACACGTTCGATATGACTCCGCCCAAAAAGGACCAGACATGATGGCCGGCGGCAACCGCAGTGCCGGCGAAAAAAAGTGGCGGCGGCGCAGCATGATCCTGCTGGCGGTTCTGCTGCCGCTGGCGGCGGCCTTCAGCGCGTACGAGAGCATCGGGCAATGGTGGCGCGGCCGCGACCTGATCGCGCGCGAGGTCGCGGCGGACGGCCAGGCCGATTTCGGCGGAGCGCGCTGGCAATTGCATGCGCTGCGCATGGCGCCGCTGCCGGCGGGCGGCAACATTCCCGACAATGCCATGGGCGTGGTGGCGGATTTCCGCGTCGAGATCCGGGACGCGGATCTGCCCGGCAACTGGCGCGGCTGCACGGTCGCGCTGCAAGACGAGCAAGGACGCCGCTGGCTGCCCACTTACGTAGTGCGCCTGCCGCGCTCCGACGCCCAGGAATGCGTCTCGGCAATCTACTCGGGGGCGAAGGCCGGCGCCACGCTGCGGATCCGCCAGATCTTCCTGGTGCCGCGCGACGCCGCCGGCGCGCTGCGCGTGACGGTGTCGCTGCCGCGGCAGCAGCCCCATTATCTGCGCTTCGCGCAGCATCCGACGCTGGTGCAGTAGGCGCCGCGCGCGCTCAGGCGGGTTGCCCGCCCGCCGCGGCCGGCGCGCGGCTGCGGGCCGGCTGCCCGAACGCGGTCTCCAGAATGGCGGCCAGGAAGCAGATGCGCAGCGGTTCGATCAGCAGGCCGGTGGATGAATCGCGGAACGGGCTGCCGAACAGCAGCGTCAGGCCGTGGGCCAGCACCTGCCAGGTGTCGAGGTCGTGCGGACCGATCAGGTGCGTGGCGCCCCGCCACAGCCATGCGCTGCTCCAGTCGATCAGCCGGTAGCCCACGATCAGCGTCACCAGCAGCACCACGCCGGCATTGAGCGTCAGCCGGATGCCGTTGGCCACCGGCAGGTAGCGCGACCGGTAGCCGCCGATGAAGTGGGCAATGAAATCGCGCAGGAACTTGGGAACGGCGCGGTAGCGTTCGCCGAAGCGTTCTACGCGGCGATGCACGCGCAGCAGTTCCGTGTCGCTGCGCACGTCGTAGCCGTACACCAGCGCGGCCATCACCAGCCAGACCACCGGCAGCAGCGCATAGAAGAACAGGTCGACCAGCATCGTGCCGGGCGTGGTCGACAGCGATTCCGCCGCCACCATCGGCGCCGCCCATGCCGTCGAGAGGGGCGCGGCCACCATGTCCAGGATGTTGCGCAGGCTGTCCCACAGATGATGGCTGGCCAGCCAGTCCCACAGATGGTTTTTCCAGCGGCTGATGACATACAGGCCGATCAGGATCCAGTTGGTTTCGCACACCACCACCACGACTTGCCAGATCGGCCGGCCGGTGGATTCGCGCAGCCGCTTGGCCAGCTTGCGCACCGCCCACGATATGGCTACCGACACCAGCAGCCAGCGCGAGTCCAGCGCGTCCAGGATCATGCCGTTCTCGCCGAGGGGGTCCAGCGCGAGCGCCAGGCGCGAGTACTGCCGCACGGTGTTGCCCAGGAAGCCCCAGGCGGCGTAGTAGGCAAAAAAGGGCAGCAGCGCAATGGTGACCGCCGACAGCAGCCTGCGCGAGCCGGCCTCTTCGGCGCCGGCATCGCCGCGCGCGGCGGCCTGCGCGGCGCGCAAGGCCGGCATCGCGGGCAGCAGCACCTGGAACATGGTCACGGTGACCACCAGCTGGACCAGGGCAACCAGTGTCAGCACGGCCAGCCCGGCCAGGTGGTTGGCGAAGCCGATGTGCACCGCCAGCAGCAGCAGCGCGCCGTGGGCCAGCACGCCGGCCAGCACCAGGGCCATCAGTTGCGGCCAGAAGCGTTTCCACAGGCGAAACGTCAGTACGAACGGCGCGGCGATCCCCTGCATTGCGGTTCTCCCCTGTATGGAACCGGCGATCTTAGCAAGCACCCGGGGCGCGGCGCTGTATCTTTTTCCTTCGGGATGTCAGGGCGTGGCCCGGCCGCCGCGGGTCAGCGCGTAGATCCAGAAATCGCGCGGCTGTCCGCGCACCATGCGGTAGTTCGCCAACAGGCCTTCCGGCCGGAAGCCGCAGCGTTGCAGGACGCGGCGCGAAGCCAGGTTGGTGTCCAGCACCGTGGCCTGCACGCGGCACAGTCCCAGCGATTGCAGCGCCCAGCCGCTGACCGCCGCGCAGGCCCGCGAGGCGATGCCGCGATTCCACAGTGCCGGCGCCAGGTCGTAGGCGATTTCCGCGCGGGCGTGCGCGGCGGCGATTTCGTTGAATCCGATGGTGCCGCGCAGGCGCCCGGTTGCCGTGTCGGCAATGGCCAGCCGCACACAGCCGCCGCTGCCCGACAGGCAGGCGGCGATCAGCCGGTCCAGGTCGGGCTCGCCGGCCAGTTGCCAACTGGTATGGCGCGTAACGGCCTCGTCGCGCAGGTAGGTGTACCAATCCGCGGCGTCCTGCGGCCTCAGCCGCCGCAATGCCAGGCCTTGTGTGCCGATGTCGGGCAATGTCCCGCTGCCGAGAAACGCCTGCAAATCCACGGCGGGCCTTCAGCGATGCACCAGGATGTTCACCAGCTTGCCGAACGGGTCGCGCACGTAAAAGCGGCGCACGCCCCACGGTTCATCGGCGGGGCCGTACTCGATGGCGAAGCCGCCCGCGCGCATGCGCCGCAGGGCTTCGTCCAGGTCGTCGACTTCGATGGAAAGATCCGGGGTGGGCGTGTCCGAGCCGCCCTGGGTGGCGATGCCGACCTGCACGGTCATGCGGGACGGCGTGCCATAGGTGGTGAGCCAGCCGTGGTCCATCAGCACGTCCAGGCCCAGCGCGTCTTGATAGAACCGCCGGCCCGCCGCGATGTCGGCGGTGTGGATATTGGCGACGATGCGCTTGACTTGCATGGGGGCTCCTTGGGGCGCGTTGCTTCAGGGATTTCAGGTGCCTATTTCAGGTGTCTGACTCCCGCAGGGTGTCAGACACCGAAGCGGGGCAAATATTGCCAACACTGACGTCATCTTGCATACTCTGTGCGAAAGTCAACATCCTTTACGCCACGCCAACGGTTGTCAAGGATTGCGATGCACGCTTCAAGCACTTCACCCGTGACCTAGATAGACCATTCGCTGCGCTAAGCCGATACATCTCGAGGAACAGGAGAACGCGATGAGCAATCATCCCAGGGCGTATGCCGTGTTGTACAGCAGTACGTTTGCCTTCATGGTGTGCTTCGTGGTCTGGATGATGTTCGGCGTGCTGGGCATCCGCATCCGCCAGGAACTGGGGCTTAACGCATTTCAGTTCGGCTTGCTGACTTCCACGCCCGTCTTGACGGGCGCGATTTTTCGCCTGCCCCTGGGGCTGTGGACGGACCGCTACGGCGGCCGCGTAGTCATGACGGTGTTGCTGGTGGGCTGTGCGATACCGGTTTATCTGGTCAGTTATGCGCAGGCGCTGTGGCAGTTCTTGCTGATCGGCCTGTTCCTGGGGCTGGTGGGCGCCTCGTTCGCGGTGGGCACGCCTTACGTGTCGCGGTTTTTCTCGCCCGAACGCAAGGGCTTCGCCATGGGCTTCTTCGGGGCCGGCACCGTGGGGGCGGCGGTCAACCTGTTCGTCACGCCGATCTTGCTGGAAACCTTTGGCTGGCGGATGGTGCCCAAGATCTACGCGGTGGCCCTGCTGGTGACGGCCGTGGTGTTCTGGTTCGTGGCGGCGCCCGATCCGGGGGCCGGCAAAACGGGCGGCAAGCTGATGGACCAGTTCAAGGTGCTGAAGAACCCGCGGGTGTGGCGCTACTGCCAATACTATTCGATTACCTTTGGCGGCTTCACCGCGCTGTCGTTGTGGATCCCGCAGTATTTCCAGGCCGAGTTCGGCCTGAGCCTGGTGGCCGCGTCGGCGCTGGCGGCCGGTTTTTCGCTGCCGGGAGCGGTACTGCGCGCCGTGGGGGGCGGTTTGTCCGACCGTTTCGGCGCCCACAAAATGACGTGGTGGTGCCTGTGGGTGGCGTGGGTGTGCCTGTTCATCCTGTCGTACCCCAACACCACACTGACGGTCCAGACCCTGGACGGGTCGGCCGCTTTCCATATCTACCTGCCCATCTGGCTGTTTACGCTGCTGCTGTTCGTGCTGGGCGCGATGTTCGCCTTCGGCATGGCGTCTACCTTCAAGTACGTGGCCGACGACTTTCCCGAGAACATGGGCGTGGTCACGGGCATCGTCGGCCTGGCCGGCGGCCTGGGCGGTTTCTTGCTGCCGCTGATGTTCGGGGCCATGGCCGACCTGCTGCAGATCCGCTCGAGCTGCTTCATGCTGCTGTACGGCGTGGTGTGGGTGTCGCTGATCGTGATGTACGTGTCCGAGGTAAAGAAGGTGCGCCTGTCGGGCGAGGTGGCGACAGACGGCTAAGCCGGCGCGGCGCCGCCGATATACGTCAATATATTTACGGTATTATTTGCGCGTCGTGCCTATCGCGGGCATTGCCTCTTGGAACTTCGATGGTGAAGCGTAGTGTATCTGTCTCTGCGACGCGCGCAGAGCTTGCCAACAGAATGTTTTTCCGGCTCTACCAGTGCGCCAACATGTTGCATAAAACCGGCACCAAGGCGGTGGAAGAGTACGGTCTGACCACGCAGCAATGGGCGGTATTGGGCGCGCTGTCGCGTCCCGAGGCCGAAAAGGGCATGAGCGTGGGCGACCTGGCGCGCTACTTGATGGTCAGCCGCCAGAATCTGTCGGGGGTGCTGAACCGCATGGAACTGGCCGGCCACCTGCGCAGCGACCAAGACGGCAACGACAAGCGGTCTCGCCTGATCACCCGCACCGAATCCGGGCGGCGCGTCTGGGAACACGAGGCCATGCCCAAGATCAACCAGTACTACGAGCAGGCGCTGGCCGATTTCTCGATCAGCGACATGAACCACACGCTGCATTATCTGCTGAAGCTGCTCGACAACATGAAGCGCCTGGACGAAGGCGCGTCGGCGTCATCGGCGCCGGCCTGATCCCGCCGAACAGACGACGTCCACGAAATGGGCGCCGGCTTCGCTGAGGTTGTCGGGGTGGTAGGCCAGGGCCAGGCCCGTTTCGCATGCCGGGGTAGGGTCTTTTAGCGCAAGAAAGCGCGCCCCTCGGGGCTTGTGGCGCACGCTGATCGACGGCACCAGGCCCACGCCCAGGCCGCTTTCCACCAGCGCGATCAGCGTCTGCACCTGGATGGCCTCTTGGACGATGCGCGGCGCGAAGCCGGCTTCGCGGCACGCATTCACGATGGCCATGTGCAGCATGGGCGATTCGGCGAACGAATAATTGATGAAGGGGGCGTCCGCCAGGGCGCCCAGGCGGATCTCGCGCGCGGCGGTGGGCGCCCAGGGGCTATCGGCAGGCACCACGGCCACGAAACAGCCTTGTTCCAGCGGCTGGATCGTGACGCCGGGGCAATGGACCGCTGGTATGCGGACAAGGCCCAGGTCCATCTCGCCTGTCTCGATCAACGACAGGATGCGCCGGCCGGACGATTCTTGCAGCGTCAGCACCACGTGGGGATGGTTGGCCCGGAATGCCCGCACCACCGCGGGCAGCAAGGCAAAGCTGGCCGAGCCCACGAAGCCGATGGCCAGGTTGCCGATGGCGCCGGCCTTGGCCATCCGGGCGTTCTGCTTGGCTTGTTCCAGGTGGCCGAGCATCTTGTTGACTTCGGCGATGGCGGCCCGGCCCGCGGCGGTCAGCCTGACTTCACGGGTGGTGCGTTCGAACAGCTCGGCGCCGAACTCTTCTTCCAGCCGCTTGATGGACATGGATAGCGCCGGCTGCACGATATTGAGCCGGGCGGCCGCATCGCGAAAGCTCAGCGTTTCGGCCAGCACCGAGAAATGACGCAATTGACGGTCGTTCATTGATCATCTACCGTGATTAATGACTCAATTAATTATATTAGACGCTTATATGTGGCGTGGCTACCATCGCTGTACCCATCACGCATGAGGCCCGCATATGTCGCCACTGGAAGGAATCCGCGTCGTAGACCTGAGCAATGTCGTCATGGGGCCATACGCCACGCAGCTCTTGGCGGAATATGGCGCCGACGTCATCAAGATCGAGCAGCCCGGGGGCGATGACGCGCGCCGCACCGGGCAGTGGGTCGAGTCCGACATGGCATCGCTGTTCATGGGGGTCAACCGGGGCAAGCGCAGTGTCGTGCTCGACCTCAAAAGCCCCGGCGCGGCGCGGCCGCTGCAGGCCCTGGTCAAGTCGGCCGACATCCTGGTCCACAATATCCGTCCGCAGAAGCTCGAGGCGCTGGGCATCGACGCCAGGGCCATGCACGAGGCCAATCCCCGGCTCGTCTACGCCAGCCTGACGGGGTTCGGGCAGGCCGGGCCGTACGGCGGACGCCCGGCTTACGACGACGTAATCCAGGGGATGTCGGGCCTGGCCGCGTTGTCGCATCGGCACAATGGCGAGGCGCCGCGCTATCTGCCCACGGTGACGGCGGACAAGACCGTCGGCCTGTTCGCGGTCGGCGCGATTCTGGCCGCGCTGGTCAAGCGCGAGCGCCACGGGGTGGGCAGCACGGTCGAGATTCCCATGTTCGAATCCATGGTGGCGTTCACCCTGGTCGAGCACATGTACGGCGCCACGTTCGCCGAAAGCGGCGGCTCGATGGGCTACCCGCGCGCGCTGGCCGCGTGGCGCAAGCCTTTCGATACGCAAGACGGATTCATTTGCGTGATGCCCTATACCGACAAGCACTGGCGCAGCCTGCTGCAAGCGGCCGGCCACGCCGGCCTGGCCGACGATGCGCGCTTCACCAGTATCGCGGCGCGTAGCGAACACACCGATTTCGTCTACCGGACGCTCGCGGAAATCCTGTCGTCGCGAAGCACCCAAGACTGGCTGCGCTTGCTGGAATCGCTGCAGATACCGTGCGCCGCAATCAACCAGCCCGAAGATCTGCTGAGCGATCCGCATCTGTCGGCAGTGGGGTTTTTCCAGCATGCCGAAGATGCCGGCATGGGGCGGCTGCGGTTTCCCGGAGTGCCCGTGCTGTTCGATGGGCAGCGGCCCATCCTGGGCTTGCCGCCGCGGCTGGGCCAGCACACCGCGCAGGTCTTCCAGGAACTGGAACTGCCCGCGTCCGCCGCCGCGGATCCTCCGGCCTGAACCCGAAGCCGTTGCCGTATCCCCGCGGCGCTATTTCTGCCCGAACCACAAGAAAGGAGACAACCTATGAGCAAACCCATTTTGCTGGGCCATGGCTATTATTGGAACGACCTCGAGGTCGGCCAGGAATTCATCACTTTCGGCCGGACGATCACCGAGCCGGACCTGATGAATTTCATTACGCTGACCGGCATGACCGAAGTCATCTTCACCGACGTCACGCACCGCGGCGCCATGGAAGGCCGCGTCGTGCCCGGCGCCTTGACCTACACCCTGATCGAGGGCCTGCTGGTGCAGGGCATGGTGCAGGCCACGGGCATGGCCCTGCTGGAAATCCAGAAAAAAATCCATGCTCCCGTCCGGGTGGGCGATACCGTGCATGGCCACGTGCGCATTACCGGCATACGCCCCACCTCGCGGCACGGCCGCGCGGTGGTCGGCTCTACCGTGTCGATCATCAACCAGCACGATACGGCGGTAATGACCTATGACGTGAAGCGCCTGCTGGCGGGAGACCCGCTGCGCACCGGCCTGAACGCGGCATAACGGAGGCATAGCCATGAAGCCATTTCCCCTGCTTGGAAAACTGGCGGGCGCCTGCCTGGCGTTCGCATTGCTGGCGCCCGGGCACGCGGCGCCGCGCTTGGACGACCAGCCGATCCAGCTGGTGGTGGGATTCTCGGCGGGCGGCCCCGCCGATACGGTGGCCCGCACCCTGTCGCAGCGCCTGGGCGCCGCCCTGGGCACGTCGGTGGTGATCGTCAACCGGCCCGGCGCCGATGGCGTCATTGCCGCGTCGGCGGTCGCCCGCGCCAAGCCGGACGGGCACACGCTGCTGCTGGCGCCCAGCACGCTGGCCATCAACGAAAGCCTGTACAAAGACCTGACCTACGACACCCGCGGCAGTTTCATTCCCATGACGCTGATCGGCGAGTCCCCGAACATCATCGGGGTCCATCCCTCGTTGCCGGTGAAAACCGTGCCCGAGCTCGTCAGCTATTCGCGGCGGCCGGACGTCAAGCTGTTCTTCGGCTCGAGCTCCAGCGTGACCTTGCTGGCCACCGAAATGCTGAAGCTCGAAACGGGCGCCAAGATGGAAAAAGTGCCTTACAAGGGCGCGGGGCAGGCCATTCCGGCGCTGCTTTCCAACGAGGTCCAGGTAATGGTGTCCAGCGTGCTGACCCTGCTGCCGCAAGTGCAGGCGGGCAAGGTCCGCGCGCTGGCGGTAACCAGCAAGTCGCGCCTGGCGATCGCGCCGGATATTCCGTCGGCCGCCGAACAGGGCCTGCCGGACTATTCCGCCAGCACCTGGTACGGGTTGTTCGCGCCGGCGGGCACCGACGAATCCGTGGTCGCGGCCGTGACGCAAGCCATGCAAGAGGTCATGTCGGACCCGCAGGTGCGCGCCCAATTCGAGAAGCAGGGCATGGTCACGGATACGGGCATCGATACGCCGGCAAAATTCGCGCCGTATTTCCAGAATGAAATCCAGAAATGGCGCAAGGTGGTGGTGGATTCGGGCACGCCGGTGAACTAGGGCGCCGGGCCCGGCGGGCGGGCCGATCGTGGGCCGGGTGGCGCGTGGGCGCCGCCCGGCCTTTGTGTTGGGTCAATATATTTCCATGTAACCGGACCCGCCTTCGAGCGGCCGCCCGGCCCAGGGCCGGGGAAGCGCCTAAAAACCTAGGGTATTCCATGATAATCAAGCCGGGATTGGCGCTTGCGCGAACCCAGGCTAGCTCCTAATATAGGTAAACATATTTACCTAATTCCGGCCGGTGGCAACCGGCCGGAATCCCGACAGGAGCAGTCATGCAACGATTCACGGACAAGGTCATCGTCGTTACCGGCGGCGGCGGCGGTATCGGCGGCGCCACCTGCCACCGTTTCGCGCAAGAAGGCGCGCAGGTCGCGGTATTCGACATGAATCTCGACGCCGCGCGGCGGGTGGCCGAGTCGATCGTGTCGCAAGGCGGCCGGGCGGCCGCCTTCAAGTGCGACATCACCCGGCGCGACGACGTCGATACGGCCATCGCCGAGGCCGAGGCGCAACTGGGCCCCATCGCGGTACTGGTCAACAACGCCGGCTGGGATGTCTTCAAGCCCTTCGTCAAGACATCCGCGGCCGAATGGACCCGGCTCATCGATATCAATCTCACGGGCGCGCTGAACATGCACCATGCGGTGCTGCCCCTGATGGCCGCGCGCAAGGCCGGCCGCATCGTCAACATCGCGTCGGACGCCGCCCGTGTCGGCTCGTCGGGCGAGGCGGTGTACGCGGCCTGCAAGGGCGGGCTGGTGGCGTTTTCGAAAACCATCGCGCGCGAACACTCGCGCCACGGCATCACGGTGAATGTGGTGTGCCCCGGCCCCACCGACACCGCGCTGTTCGCCGACTACAAAGAAGGCGCCGGCAACCCCGAGAAGCTCGTGGAGGCCTTCACCCGCGCCATTCCCCTGGGCCGCATCGGCCAGCCGGACGACCTGCCCGGCGCCATCGCCTTCTTCGCCAGCGACGACGCGCGCTTTGTCACCGGGCAGGTGCTCAGCGTGTCGGGCGGGCTGACCATGAACGGCTGAACACCGGCCGCCATCTACAAGGAATCTGCACCATGACGTACGAAGACATTATTTACGAAGTCCGCAACGGGGCCGCCTGGATCACCATCAACCGTCCCGAGAAGATGAACGCCTTCCGCGGCCGCACCTGCGATGAGCTCATCCATGCCATCAACGCGGCCGGCTATTCGCGCGAGGTCGGCGTCATCGTGCTGGCCGGCGCGGGCGAAAAGGCCTTTTGCACCGGCGGCGACCAATCGGCCCACGAGGGCCAGTACGACGGCCGCGGCACCATCGGCCTGCCCGTCGAAGAACTGCACAACGCCATCCGCGACGTGCCCAAGCCGGTCATCGCGCGCGTGCAGGGCTATGCCATCGGCGGCGGCAACGTTATCTGCACCATCTGCGATTTCACCATCGCGTCCGAGCGGGCCATTTTCGGGCAGGCCGGACCCAAGGTGGGCTCGGTGGATCCCGGCTTCGGCACCGCCTTCCTGGCGCGCGTGGTGGGCGAGAAAAAAGCCCGCGAAATCTGGTACCTGTGCCGCCGCTATCCGGCCGCCGAGGCGCTGCAGATGGGGCTGGTGAACGCGGTCGTCGCGCACGACAAGCTGGACGAAGAAGTGCAGAAATGGTGCGATGAGATCATGGAAAAAAGCCCCACCGCGATCGCCATCGCGAAGCGTTCGTTCAACATGGATACCGCCCACCAGGCGGGCATCGCCGGCATGGGCATGTATGCGCTGAAGCTGTACTACGACACGGAAGAATCGCGCGAAGGGGTGAAGGCGTTCCAGGAAAAGCGCAAGCCCGATTTCCGGCGCTACGCCAAATAGCCCAGGCACCGGCCCGGCACTCGCGGAGAACGACATGAATCCCTACGTCGACGAAGATATCCAGGCGCTGGCCGAGCATGCGGGGCGCTTTGCCACGCGGCGCATCGCGCCGGGCTACGCCGAGCGCGACCGCACGCGCGTGCTGGATCGCGGGCTGATGCGCGAAATGGGCGAAATGGGCTTCATCGCGCCCGAGCTGCCCGAACACTATGGCGGGCAGGGCCTGGGCTGCCTGGCCACGGGCATCATTCACGAAGAAGTGGCGCGCGCCGACCTGAGCATGTCTTACGTGAATCTGCTGGCATCGCTGAACGGGCAGATCCTGGCCCAGCACGGCCGGCCCGAAGTGGCCGAGCCCTGGCTGCGCAGGCTGACCCAGGGGCAGGCCTTGCTGGCGATCGCCCTGACCGAGCCGCGGGGCGGCTCGGACGCCGCCAGTCTGGGGCTGCGCATGGAGCGGGCCGGCGACCACTATGTGCTCAATGGCGAGAAAACCTCCATTTCGGCGGCCGACCAGGCCGATGCCGCGGTGGTGTTCGGGCGCACGGGCACCACCGCGTCGCGCGCCCACGGCGTGTCGGCGATGCTGGTGCCCATGGACCTGCCCGGCATCACGCGCAACCGGTTCGATTGCCATGGTCAGCGCGCCATCGGACGAGGCTCGATCTTCTTCGAGAACGTGCGGGTGCCCGCCAGCCATTTGCTGGGCGACGAAGGCAAGGGCTTTGTGCAGGTGATGCAGGGGTTCGATTTTTCGCGCGCCCTGATCGGCCTGCAGGTGCTGGCGGTGGCCCGGGTCGCCCTGCGGGAAACCTGGGACTACGTCGCGCAGCGCCAGGCGTTCGGCCAGCCGCTGTCGGCGTTCCAGGGCGTGTCGCATCCGCTGGCCGGCTTCGATACCCAGGTCGAGGCGGCGCGCTTGCTGTGCCTGCAGACGCTGTGGCTGAAAGACCGCGATGCGCCGCACACGGCCGAGGCCGCCATGTGCAAGTGGTGGGCGCCCAAGCTGGCCTATGACGCCATCCATCAGTGCCTGCTGATGTTCGGCCATGGCGGCTACGATCGCGGCCCCATGGAGCAGCGCCTGCGCGACGTGCTGGGCTTCCAGATCGGCGACGGCACCGCGCAGATCATGAAGACCATCATTGCCCGCGACCGCGCCGGGCGCGAGGCGGTGCCGCTGTAGCGCGGGATGCGCGAGCAGTGTGCAAGACAGTCCATCAACAGAATCGGAACACGATACGGAGACAAGCATGGAATTCGATGCCGTCTTGATTCCCCCCCGCCGCGCCGCCAGCATTGCCCAGGGGCTGTGGCACGACCGCACCATCAACGACGATCTGGACGCCTGCCTGGCCGAATGCCCCGACAAGATCGCGCTGACCGCGGTGTCCGCCGAGCACGGTACCCGCGAGTTCAGTTATCGCGACATGGCCGCCATGGCCGACCGCATCGCGGTCGGCCTGTCCCGGCTGGGCATTGGCCGCAACGACGTCGTGGCGTGCCAGTTGCCGAACTGGTGGCAGTTCACCCTGACCTACCTGGCGTGCTCGCGCATCGGCGCGGTGCTCAATCCGCTGATGCATATTTTCCGCGAGCGCGAGCTGTCGTTCATGCTGGCGCACAGCCGCGCCAGCGTGTTCATTACGCCCAAGACCTTCCGCGGTTTCGATTACGAGGCCATGGCGAGCGGCCTGCGGCCCAGCCTGCCCGATTTGCGCCACCTGGTCGTGATCGGCGCACGGCAGGCCGGCCAGCCGGCGCCGCACAGTTTCGAGGCCCTGCTCAGCGAGCCCGACTGGGAAAACGCCCCGGATGCGCGCGATATCCTGGCGCGCGGCCGGCCCGGGCCCGACGACGTGACCCAGGTGCTCTACACCTCGGGCACGACCGGCGAACCCAAGGGCGTGATGCACACGGCCAATACGGTCATGGCCAACATCATTCCGTACGCGCGGCGCTTGCGGCTGGGGGCCGACGATGTGGTGCTGATGGCTTCGCCCATGGCCCACCAGACCGGCTTCATGTACGGCCTGATGATGCCCGTCATGCTGAAGGCGCACGCGGTGCTGCAAGACATCTGGAATCCCGCCACGGCCATCGAGCTGATCCGTGCCCATGGGGTCAGTTTCACTATGGCCTCCACTCCGTTCCTGACCGACCTGGCCCGCGCCGTGGCGGAGCAAGGCGGCGGCGTGCCGTCGCTGCGCACCTTTCTGTGCGCGGGGGCGCCCATTCCGGGGCCGCTGGTCGAGCAGGCGCGCGCCGCGCTGGGCGCCAAGGTGGTATCGGCCTGGGGCATGACCGAGAACGGCGCCGTCACCACCACGCGGCTGGAAGACGACGATGCGCGGTCTTTCACCACCGACGGGCTGCCCTTGCCCGGCGTGGAAATCCGCATCGTTGACCACGACGGCCAACCCGTGCCCAATGGCACGCCGGGCAGCCTGATGCTGCGCTCGTGCTCGAACTTCGGCGGCTACCTGCTGCGCCCGCAACTCAATGCCACCGACGCCGAGGGCTGGTTCGACACCGGCGACCTGGCGCGCATGGACGACGAGGGCTATATCCGCATTACGGGCCGCAGCAAGGATGTGATCATCCGCGGCGGCGAGAACATTCCCGTGGTCGAGATCGAGGCCCTGCTGTACCGCCACCCGGCGGTCGCGCTGGCGGCCATCGTGGCGTATCCCGACGAGCGCCTGGGCGAGCGCGCCTGCGCCATCGTGGTGCCCAAACCCGGCCAGCAGATCACGCTGGCCGAGATCGTGGAGTTTCTGAAGGCGAAAAAAGTGGCCGTCAATTACATCCCCGAACGCCTGGAGGTCCGCGAGCAAATGCCCACCACCCCATCGGGCAAGATCCAGAAATTCCGGCTCAGGCAATTGCTGACCGAAGGCTGAGGCACCGCAGGCGCGCCGGTTGTTCACATTTCAGGTGTCAGGCTCCCGCCGGGTGCCTGACACCGTGGCGGGCAGCCAACTCCACTTATCGGTGTCCGACACCCTGCGGGAGTCGGACACCTGTTTATGTCCAGGTGTCAGGCTCCCGCCGGGTGCCTGACACCGTGGCGGGTAGCCAACTCCACTTATCGGTGTCCGACACCCTGAGGGAGTCGGACACCTGTACTTTGTTCTTGGCGTCGCACAGTTACTGCGTGGCGCCCCATTCCTGGACGAAGGTGTCGCGGAACGCGCGCAGCCAGGCCAGGCGCGTTTCGGCCAGCCGGCGCGCGGCGGCGGTGTGCATGGCGGCGGGCAGGGCGGCCAGCTTGACTTCGATGTGGTCCAGCGCGTAGGCGCGATCGTCCAGCGGCCGCGCGCGCGCCAGGGGGTCGGACGGGTGCGCAAAGGCCGAGCCCATGCGCCCGGCGGTATAGAACAACCGCGCCAGCCCCACCGCGCCCAGGGCATCGAGCCGGTCGGCGTCTTGGACGATGCGCGCCTCGAGGGTGGTGGGCGCGATGCCGGCCGAGAAACTATGGGCTTCGATGGCATGGGCCACCGCATCGAGCTTGTCGGCCGGAAAGCCGGCGCGGGCCAGCGACCCGCGCGCCTGCGCGGCGGCCATGCGCGAGGCCTGCGCGCGCTCGGGGTGGTTCTTGGGCAAGTTGACGATGTCGTGCAGATAGCACGCGGCCTGCACCACCAGCGGATCGGCTTCGGGATGGCTGGCCAGCAGCGTGCGCGCCACCTGCCAGACGCGCTGCAGATGGTTCAGGTCGTGCGCGCCGTCATCCTGGCTGCCCGCCGTGGCGATGGCGGCCAGGCGGGGTGTCCAGGCGGCAAGAAGATCGGACATGAAAAGTTCCTGTAGGGGGTGGGACGGCGCGCGCGGCGCCGCGGGCAACCCGTTCAGCATACGCCGCCCGAAACCCATGCGGGATGCCCCGCCTTGACCCCCGATCTACTAGTAGGTAACAATCCTGGCATGAACACCGCCACGACCCGTGAACAACTACTCAGCCACGCCCAGGCACTGATCCGCCAGCGCGGCTACAACGGCTTCAGCTACCGCGACCTGGCCGACCGGGTGGGGGTGAAAACCGCCAGCATCCACTATTACTTTCCCTGCAAAGACGACCTGCTCATCGAGGCCATCGACAACTATGCGGCAGGGGTGACCAGCCTGGTGCAGGGTATCGATACGGCGCTGCCGGCCAAAGAGCAACTGGACCGCTACGCGGCCCTGTTCGAGGGCGGCCCCACCGACCAGGTGTGCCTGTGCGGCATGCTGGCCGCCGATTTCGCGTCGCTGTCCGAACGCGCGCGCCAGTCGCTGCAGGCGTTTTTCCGCATGCACGAAAACTGGCTGGCCGGGGTCATTGCCGCCGGCCAGCGCGATGGCACGCTGCGCTGGCAGGGCGATCCCGAAAGCGCCGGCCGCTGCCTGTTCGCGGCCTTCCAGGGCGCCCTGATGGGCTCGCGCCTGTTCCAAAGCCCCACACGGCTGCACGACGTCGTGGCGTCGGTGCAGTGCGAACACGCCCCGGCGTAAGGCCCGGCGCCACCGCGGCTACGCGGTTTCTTTCACCGCCGGTTCCAGCCAGCCCACCGAGGCCGACACCAGGTCTTGCACGCGCTCGCTGTTTTTGAACAAGCGCGCGCCCACCAGGCTGCCCTGCAGCGCGGCAAACATGGCGCGCGCCGCATTGGCCAGGTCGCCCGGCACGCGCAGGCTGCCCTCGCGCGCGCCCTGGTCCAGCACCGCGGCCAGCCATTCTTCATTGGCGCGATAAAAGTCCTGCAGCGCCTGCCGCACCGTGGCGGGCAGCGAGGCCAGATCGGCCGCCAGCGCGGCGGCCAGGCAGATCTGTTCGGTGCCGCAGAAGGCGCGCCGGTGCACGTCGACATAGGCGCGCAGCTTGGCGTCGGCGCTCAAGCCGGGGTCGATGGCCTGCACGGCGGCGTGCCAGCGCGCCTGGTATTGCTGCACGACGGCGAGCAGCAAGTCTTCTTTCTGCGGAAAGTAATAGTGGATGCTAGAGGTCTTGATGCCGATCAGCGCGGCCAGGTCGCGGTAGCTGAAGCCGTTGCAGCCACGCTCCTGGATCAGGCGCTGGGCATGTTGCATGATCTGTGTGCGGGTGGTTTCGGTGTTCATAGTCGGACGCTGCCAAAGAAAAGGGGCTGAAGGGCTCCAGTCAGATGAAGTGAAAACAAGGCGGGCCGCCGTGCCTCGGGCAGGGCGGCGCCGCGTGGCGACACATGCGCCGTCCTTAGCCGCGGGTGGCGTCGGCCAGGCTGTAGCTGGCCTGGTAGTCCAGTTCGCCGAAGGCATCGTTGCCGTTCTGTTGGGCGGCCCGCGCTTCGGCGCGGACTTCGGCGCGGCTGGGAACCGGGCCGGCGGCGTAGGCGGCGGGCTGTTCCAGTTCGCCGAAGGTGACCTGGCCGGCGGCCTTGGCGGCTTGCAGTTCGGCCTGGACCTGGGCGCGGGTTACCGTGCTGGCGGTGTTCTGCACGGGCGGATAGTCCAGTTCGCCCGACGGTTCGCCGGCGTAGGCGGCACCCATCATGGTCAGGGACAACAGCGTGGCGGATACGAGGGTCTTCATGGCAATGCTCCGGAAATAAGTGGCGGTATGTAAAACTATCTATTTATAGATAGGTGAATCGGTAAAATAAAAAGTGGCTCAGGCGCCCGTGTTGGGATAGCCCGCGCCACCGAAGGCGTACGAGCCATGCGTACTGGCGGCGGCGGCTTCGGCCTGGACTTGCTGGCGGGTGAGGGTGCTGGCGGCGGCCTGGGTGGCGGGTTCGTCGAGCTCGCCGAAGGTGACCTGGCCGGCGGCCTGGGCGGCGTGCAGTTCGGCGATGACCTGGGCGCGGGTCAGCGAGCTGGTCTGGCTGATGGCGGGCGGGTAGTCCAGTTCGCCGGAAGGCTCTTGGGCATAGGCGGCGGTGCCGGCCAGGGTGGCGGAAATCAGCAGCAGGGAAGCAAGGGTTTTCATGATGGGTTCCTGATCGTCGAAGTAAGAAGCGGGTTGTGCAAACTATCTATGTGTAGGTAGATAACCGGGGTCATAAAAACGCGCTGGAAGGCGCGGGTGGTTGGGAGCGACAGCTTGCTTCCCATCCATGAGACGAATCTTACCTACTACTAGATAGATGAGTCAAGCTCTTTTTGTATGAATTTGTATCTTCGGGCCGCTGATAAGGGATGGAACTGTGCCCGGCCGGGGGAAGGCGTACAACGAACGTGTACCATTCCGCGTGTTTTCCGATACATGCCAGACAACCCCTACGTGTCCACCGAAGCCGCCGCCCACCGACGCCAGACCAAAGGCGAGCGCACCCGGCAGCGGCTGCTGGATGTGGCCAGCGCCGAGTTCGCGCGCCACGGCTATGAGCGCACCCGCGTATCCGACGTGGCGGCCAAGGCTGCGGTAACGCAGCCGGTGTTCTACCAGTACTTCAGCAGCAAGAAGGCGGCGTATGACGAACTGGTCGACCTGTTCACCCGGCGCCTGCGCGCCGCGGTCGAGCAGGCCAAGATACCCGACGACACGCCCGCGCACCGGATCGACGAACGGGTCCGCCACAGCGTGCATGGCCTGCTGGCCATGCTGCAAGACAATCCCAGCCTGACCAAGATCGCTTTCCAGCATTCGTGCCATGCCGAGGCGTTGAAAAACGAACTGGTGGACCTGATCGCCGTGAAGGTCAAGGCCGAGCAGCAGGCCGGCCTGCTGCGCCGCGACGTGTCGCCCTACTGGTTGTCGCAGGCTTTCGTGGGCATGCTGGAACGGGTGGCGACGCTGGAACAGGATGCCGCCGACACGCATGACCTGGCGGCGTTTCTTGCCGATCTGCTGATGGATGGCATTCGGGTGCCGGGCGGGCGGGCTTGAAGTGGGGCAGGTGTCTGACTCCCCGCAGGGGTGTCAGACACCGGGGTGGAACGGTCTGGTGGCTTAGGTGTCTGACACCCCTGCGGGGTGTCAGACACCTGGATATCTTGCCGCTGTTACGCGGCGGCCTGGGCCGGGATGCCCATGTAGATTTGCGCGTAGCCTTCGCGGATGGCCGAGGTGATCTGGTCCAGGCGCCGGCCGATGTGCTTTTCGAGCAGCGCGGCGCAGGCGGCTTCGTCGCGGGCCAGCAGCGCTTCCAGGATGTGGCGGTGTTCCAGCTGGGTACTGTGGCGGTCGCCCAGCCGCATGTCGATCCAGCGCACGAAACGGATGCGCGCATTGATGTTCTGCAGCACGCGCAGCATCTCGGTGTTGCCCGACAGGCTCAGCAGTTCTTCATGGAAGGTTTCGTCCAGGCCGACCAGTTCGGCCACGCCGCGCTCGCCGGGTTCGGGGCCGGTGGCATCCAGGAATCCCATCAGTTTGTGGATGTCGGCGTCGCGGGCCCGCGCGATGGACAGGCGTGCGCCCGCCACTTCGACGACCTTGCGCAGTTCGTACAGGTGGAAGATTTCGTGCACGTCGAGGTCGCGGCAGAAGAATCCCTTGCCCGGCTGGAAGCGCAGCAGGCCCTCGATGCCCAGGCGGTTCAGCGCTTCGCGCAGCGGCGTGCGGCTGACTTCCAGGCGCTTGGCCAGCGCGACTTCGTTCAGTTTTTCGCCCGGCTTGAACTCGTAGCCGATGGCCATGGACCGAAGCTGGCTGTAGACGCGATCGACGGTACTGTCGGGTATGGCGCTCACGGGATCTCCGACGTGAACCGCCCTGGTGGGGCGGCGGGTTGCGCCGGCCCGCTGGGTAAGCGGGCCGGCGGTTCATGCGGGCATATTAGTACATTCGGGCGCCCGCACCGCGGCCGCGGCCGCGCTCAGGCGGCCGGCGGGGTGAAGTCGCGCGCATGCGACTGGGCGCGCGGATCCAGCAGGCAGTGCAGGATGGCGGGCTTGCCCGAGGCCAGCGCGCGCTCGAAGGCCGGGGCGAAGTCGGCCGTGCGTTCGACGCGTTCGCCATGTCCGCCGAATGCTACGGCCATGGCCGCGAAATCGGGATTGCGCAATTGCGTGCCCACCACCCGGCCGGGGTAGTCGCGCTCTTGGTGCATGCGGATGGTGCCGTACTGGCTGTTGTCCACCACGATGACGATGATGGCGGCCTGGTATTGGACGGCCGTGGCGAATTCCTGGCCGTTCATCAGGAAGCAGCCGTCGCCGGCGAAAGCCAGCACCGGGCGTTGCGGATACTGCAGCTTGGCCAGCACCGCGGCCGGCACGCCGTAGCCCATGGAACCGCTGGTGGGCGCCAACTGGGTGCCGTAGGTATGGAAGCGATGATGGCGGTGCAGCCAGCCGGCGTAATTGCCGGCGCCGTTGCACACCATGGCGTCGCGCGGCAGGCGCTCGCGCAGCCAGGCCAGCACCTGGCCGTACTGGAAATCGCCCGGCAAGTCGCGCGGCGTTTCGGTCCAGTCCAGGTAGTGGGCGTGCGCCTGGCCGGCGCTGCCTTGCCAGGCAGGCTGCCCCGGCACGGCCAGTTGCGCCAGCGCGGCGCTGAAGGCGCGCGGCCCGGCATGGATGGCCAGCGCGGGCTGGTAGACGCGGCCCAGTTCTTCGGCGCCCGGATGCACGTGCACCAGCTTCTGGCGCGGCGCGGGGATGTCGAGCAGGGTGTACGACGACGAGGGCATTTCCGACAGCCGGCCGCCCACCAGCAACAGCAGGTCGGCGTCGGCCACGCGGGCCTTCAGGCGCGCATCGGGGCCGATGCCCAGGTCGCCCGCGTAGCACGGGTGGTCGGCCGGAAACAGCGAGGCGCGGCGGAACGAGGTCGCGACTGGCAGGTCCGCGCGCTGCGCGAAATCGGCGAACTGCCGGCAGGCCGCGTCGTCCCAGCCCGAACCGCCCAGCACGGCGATGGGGTGGCGCGCCTGGGCCAGCAGGTCTTCCAGGGCCCGCAGGTCGGCCGGCGCGGGCCAGGCCTGGGCCGGCTCGACGCGCGGCGCATCGGCCACGGCGCAGGTATCGACCAGCATGTCTTCGGGCAGGGCGATCACCACCGGCCCCGGCCGGCCCTGCATGGCCACGCGATAGGCGCGCGCCACCAGTTCGGGAATGCGGTCGGCGCGGTCGATTTCCACCACCCACTTGGCCAGGCTGCCGAACATGGCGCGGTAATCGACTTCCTGGAAGGCCTCGCGTTCGCGCATCGAGCGGTCGACCTGCCCGATGAACAGCAACATGGGGGTCGAATCCTGCATGGCGATGTGCACGCCGTGGCTGGCGTTGGTGGCGCCCGGGCCGCGCGTGACGAAGCACACCCCGGGCCGGCCGGTCAGCTTGCCATAGGCCTCGGCCATCATGGCCGCGCCGCCCTCGTTGCGGCAGATGACGACATCGACGCCGCTGTCGTACAGCGCGTCGAGTGCCGCCAGGTAGCTTTCGCCGGGCACGCAGGTGACGCGTTCGACGCCCTGGCAGCGCAGCTGGTCGATCAGGATCTGCCCGCCGGTGCGGACGGTAAGGCCATGGGTCATTGCAATGTCTCGCTTTGCAGAAAGGGATGCCGCGGGGGCGGCAAAGAGTGCGGGGCAGCATAACACTTGACTGTATACAAAACAATATTCACTATATGTGCACAATTTGGTGTACAAATGACCGGACGCCCCGGCGCCTCTCCAGGCGCTGGCCTCCATCCCCCTGTGGCCCATGAATACCGTGCTATCCGCCCCGCCCGCCGCCGCCAATCCTGTCTATGACCGCATCAAGGCCATGGCCACCACGTTTCGGCTGCGCCCTGGCGAACGGGTTAACGAACTGGAACTGGCGCGCCGGCTGGGCGTCAGCCGCACGCCGGTGCGCGAGGCCCTGAGCCGCATCGCGGCCGAAGGCTTGCTGGTGGCCACGCCCCATCGCGGCTATACGGTGCGGCCGCTGGATGCCCGGCAACTGATGGCGCTGTACGAATACCGGGCCACGGTCGAACTGGGGGTGGTGCGGCTGGTGTGCGCGCGCGCGTCCGACCGGGAACTGGCGGAACTGGCCCGCTACGTCGAGGGCAGCCGCGATGAAGTCGAAACCGACGCCCAGGCGCTGCGCCTGTTGTCGCGCGACGAGGCCTTTCACGAACACCTGGCCGGCCTGGCGGGCAATCCCGAATTCCTGCGTTCGGTGCGGTCGCTGAACGAACGCATCCGCTTTGCGCGCTGGATCGACCTGAAAGCGCGCCGCAGCCAGACGCGCAACGACCATCCCGATATCGTGCGCGCCCTGCAGGCGCGCGACGTGGCCGCGGCGCAGGCGCTGATGAGCCAGCATATCGACAAGCACCTGGACCACATCGTCGAGCTGGCCCGCGCCGGCTTTGCCGAAATCTACATGGGCAATGCGCTGGCCGACTATGCCGAAGCGCGCTTCATGCCGGCCGGCGAGTCCCCCCCTGTTTCCCCGCCCTGATTTTTTTCATCGAACTCTCAACCAGGACGCCGTTCTCATGAAAGCCATTTTCGTTGATGCCAATCCCACCTTGTCGGCCGTGGCCGAGCGCCTGCACCGCGCCGACGACCTGCCGCTGACCATCAATCGCCAGCCCGACATCACGTCCGACCAGCTGCCGGGCGTGCTGGGCGACGCCGAGATCGCCATCATCGACCACACCCACTTGCCCACCGATATCGCGCGCCAGTGCGCCGGCCTGAAGCACGTGGTGTTCCTGGGCACCGGCCCGCGTTCTTACATGAACCCCGAAGAACTGGCCGAGGCCGGTATCCAGGTGCACATCATCAAGGGCTACGGCGACACGGCGGTGGCCGAATGCGCCGTCGCGCTGATGTGGGCGGCGGCGAAGGGCTTCGGCCGCATGGACCGCGGCATGCGGGCCGGCAACTGGCTGCGCACCGACGCCGTGCAACTGACCGGCAAGACGCTGGGCCTGGTGGGCTTCGGCGGCATCGCGGCCGAAGTGGCCCGGCTGGCGGGCGGCGCCGGCATGGAAGTGATCGCCTGGAACCGCAGCCCCAAGACGCATCCCGGCGTGCGCTTCGTCGAGCTGGACGAACTGCTGGCCGCCAGCCACGTGGTGTCGCTGCACCTGCTGCTGACCGACGAGACGCGCGGCATGATTTCGCGCGAGCGCATCGCGCGCATGCGCGACGGCGCCATTCTGGTCAACACCGCGCGCGGCGCGCTGGTCGACGAAGACGCCATGATCGAGGCGCTGCAATCGGGCAAGCTGGGCCACGCGGGGCTGGACGTATACGTGACCGAACCCATGCCCGAGGGCCATCCGCTGACCCGGCTGGACAACGTGACGCTGTCGGCGCATTCGGCATTCCGCACGCCCGAGGCCAGCGACAACTTGATCCAGGCGGCGCTGAATCACTGCCGCCGCATTTCGGGCAAGGGAGCGCAGCAATGAGCGCCATCCCCCGGCTGGACCAGAACACCCGCCGCTCGCGCGCGGTCGTTCATAACGGCACCGTTTACCTGGCGGGCCATACGGCCGACGACCGCGGCGCCGACGCGGCCGGCCAGACGCGACAGGTGCTGGCCAAGATAGACGAGATGCTGGCGGCCGCCGGCACCGACAAGTCGAAGCTGCTGAACGTCACCATCTGGCTGAGCAGCATGGCCCACTTCCAGGCCATGAACCAGGTCTATGATGCCTGGATCGTGCCGGGCCAGGCGCCGGCGCGCTGCTGCGGCGCC
This sequence comes from Bordetella petrii, assembly GCA_017745595.1. Lineage (GTDB taxonomy): Bacteria > Pseudomonadota > Gammaproteobacteria > Burkholderiales > Burkholderiaceae_B > Bordetella_A > Bordetella_A petrii_C. Next base: position 39,369 of record WMBV01000023.1, on the reverse strand, counting down.
CTCGAGCTGGCGGCGCCCGACATCCTGGTCGAGATCATGGTCACGGCCGCGCTGTAGGCGGGCCGCATTGTGCAAACGCATCCAAGGTAATCCATGTCTATCGATACTTCCCAGGCGCCGGCCTTTCGCCGCGCCAGCCGCATCGCCAGCATCGCGGTGTCCGAGATTCTGCGCATCGGCGCGCGCGCCGCGCAGCTCAGGCGCGAAGGCCGCGACGTCATCGTGCTTGGGGCGGGCGAGCCCGATTTCGATACGCCCGACAACGTCAAGGAAGCCGCCATTCGCGCCCTGCGCGCCGGCGAAACCAAGTACACGCTGCTGGACGGCACCCTGGCGCTGAAGGCCGCCATCGCGCGCAAGTTCGAGCGCGACAATGGCCTGTCGTATGGCCTGGACGAAATCACGGTGGGGGCGGGCGCCAAGCAGGTGATCCACAATGCGCTGATGGCCACGCTGGACCAGGGCGACGAAGTGGTGGTGGGCGTGCCGTACTGGACGTCGTACGCCGACATGATCGCCATTGCCGGCGGCAAGACAATCGAAGTGCCGTGCCGCGAAGACAACGGCTTTCGCATGGCGCCGGCCGATCTCGAACGCGCCATCACGCCGCGCACGCGCTGGGTGATGCTGAATTCGCCGTCCAACCCCACCGGGGCCGCCTACGCCGAAGCCGACCTGCGCGCGCTGGCCGATGTGCTGCTGCGCCATCCGCACGTGTGGCTGATGTGCGACGACATCTACGAACATCTGATCTACGGCGACTTCGCCTTCCGCACCATGGCGCAGGTCGAGCCGCGCCTGAAGGCCCGCACGCTGACCATCAACGGGCTGTCGAAGGCCTACGCCATGACCGGCTGGCGCATCGGCTACGCGGGCGGCCCGAAAGAACTGATCGGGGCGATCGCCGTGGTGCAGAGCCAGAGCACGTCCAACCCGTGCTCCATCAGCCAGGCGGCGGCCATCGAGGCGCTGGACGGCCCGCAAGACGTGCTGGCCGAGCGGCGCCAGTCGTTCCAGGCGCGGCGCGACCTGGTGGTCGACGGCCTGAGTGCTATCGATGGCATCCACTGCCGCCTGCCCGAGGGCGCCTTTTATACCTACGCCAGCTGCGCCGGCGTGCTGGGCCGCCGCACGCCGGCGGGCCAGCGCCTGGAGTCGGATGCCGATTTCTGCCAGTATTTGCTGCAGGATCACGATGTGGCCGTGGTGCCGGGCACCGTGTTCGGGCTGGCGCCGTACTTCCGCATCAGCTATGCCACTTCGCAGGCGCAGTTGCAGACGGCCCTGGACCGTATCGGCCGGGCGGTGGCGCAACTGAGCTGACCCGGAAAAAACCGCCGCCCGCCGCGGCGGGCGGCTCATCGCAGCACCATTTCACAAGGGGAATAAACCATGTTGCGTATCCTGAGCATTGCCACGCTGGCGGCGGCCAGCCTGGCGGCCGTCATGCCGGCCGCCGCCCAAGACAAATGGCCGTCGCGGCCCATCACCATCGTCGGCGGCTTCCCGAACGGGTCCGGCGTCGACCTGTACGCGCGCAAGCTGGGCCAGGGCCTGACCGAAACGCTGGGCGTGCCGGTGGTGGTCGAAGCCCGCACCGGCGCGGGCGGCAATGTGGCGTCCGACGTGGTGTCGCGCGCCGAACCCGATGGCTATACCTTTCTGTTCGGCACGGCCGGCACGCATGCCATCAATGCCGCGTTGTACAAGAGCCTGAGCTTCGATGTCTGGAAAGACTTCACCCACATCGCCCTGCTGGGCGACGTGCCCAACGTGCTGCTGGTCAACCCGACCAAGCATCCCGACATCAAGACCTGCAAAGACTTGCTGGCGCTGGCCCGCAAGAATCCGGGCAAGATGAATTACTCGTCCACCGGCAACGGCACGTCGGGCCATCTGGCGGGCGCGCAGTTCACCAAGCAGGGCAAGGTCGACATCGTGCACGTGCCGTACCGCGGGCAGGGGCCGGCCATGACCGCGCTGCTGGCGGGCGAGGTCGATTTCTTCTTCAACCAGAGCGCGCCCAGCATTGCCGCCGTGCAGGCCGGCCAGGTGCGCGCGCTGGGGGTGACCACGTCCAAGCCGCTCGAAGCCTTGCCCGGCGTGCCCACGGTGGCCGAGGGTTGCGGCCTGCCCGGCTACGAAAGCAGCACGTGGTATGGCCTGTTCGGCCCCGCCAACCTGCCCGCCGATATCCAGAAGCGCTTCAGCGACGCGGTCATCAAAGAAATGTCCAAGCCCGAGTTCCAGCGCTGGCTGATCGACTCGCAAGGCATCACGCCGCCCGCCGACCCCAGCCCCGCCGCGTTCGCGCGCGTGCACAAGGCCGACATCGCCCGCTGGGCCGATGTGGTGAAACAGTCGGGCGCCCGGGTCGATTGAGGCTTTGGGGCGGCAGGCCTGGTCCAGGTGTGTCCAGGTGTCTGACTCCCGCAGGGTGTCAGACACCGCTGCGTTGAAACGGCTCGTGCGCCCGTCGGTGTCTGACACCCTGGCGGGAGTCAGACACCTGGAAGGTCCGTCGGCATGCGTCGGCGTCTGGCATCCAGCGGGAGTCAGACACCTGCCAGAGCCGCCTACCATGCGGCGACGGTGTTCTGGGGCATGCCGCGCATGTTGCCGATCAGGCGCCGCTTGCTGTCGCGGCTGAGGCGGGCGTGTTCGCGCATCAGCCATTCGACGCGGCCGCTGCCGCCTTCGCGGAAGGCGCACACGATTTTCTCGTGGTCGGCCTGCGCGCACCGTAGCAGGGTGGTTTCCAGGCCCGCCGACGCCGTGAGGGCCAGCGCGCCGGCGCCCGCCAGCGGCGTCTTGTCGTTCTGCATGATGGCGCGCGTCAGCGCGTCGCTGCCAGCGGATTCCACGATCAGTCCGTGGAAACGGCCGTTCATGCGGCTCCATTCATAAGGATCGACCGAAGTGCCCGGGCTGGCATCGGCCGCCTCGAGCAGCCGCTGGCCCTGGCGCACGCAGTCGGCCAGCGCGTCCAGCAGCCGCGCGGGCACGCCGTGTTCCGACACGCGCCGCGCGGCCATGCCTTCCAGGGTGCCGCGCACATCGATGGCATCCGCGATTTCTTCGATCGAGAACGCCCGTACCTGAAAGCCCCGGGTGGGCAGGCGTTCGAGCAATCCCTCGCTTTCCAGGTGGCTGAGCGCCAGCCGGATCGGCGTGCGCGACACGCGCAGGCGCGCGGCCACGTGCAGCTCGCGGATACGTTCGCCGGGCGCCAGTTGGCCGGCCAGAATCTGCGTGCGCAGACTGGAAACAACATAGTTCACTTGGCTCGACATGGCGGCGGCTTCCAGAGGCCGGCAGGGTACCGGACAGTTGTGCGGGGTTTCTTGACATGGATCATAATTGCATGCAATATAAATTGAAAATCGAGATTTATCTCGAAAATACTTCAAAAAAAGCATTGTTTGCATGCAATTAGCGGGCGCCGGGATAAACCCATTGCCCAACCAAGATGGACGAGGAGAGAGACTCATGAAGTTGTTGCACGGCATATTCCGCCAGCTGGGGCTGGCGGGCATCCTGGCGGCCGCCTGTAGCACGGCGGCGGCGCAAAGCGCCGAAACCATGCAGGCCCTGGCGGCGAAAGCGGCGCGGGGCGAGCCGGTGGTCTGGTACGAAAGCTCGCCCGAAAACCAGATCGGCGAAGTGCTGAAGGCATTCAACCAGCGCTACCCCGACGTGCGCGTCAAGTATGTGCGGATGGTGGGCGGCAACGAACTGGCTTCGCGCGCCATCCAGGAAGTGCAGGCGCGCGGCCACACCGCCGACCTGCTCACGGGCGGCCCCGACCATCTGTGGCAATTGAACGAGCGCGGCCTGGTGCGCGACCTGTCGCAAGACCAGCTCGGCTTGCCGCCGGCCCTGCTGCCGGTGAACTACGCCGTGCCGACCACCGCTTCCGTGTATGTGCTGCTGTGGAACACCCGCAAGGTCACCGACGAACAGGCGCCCAAGTCCTGGGACGCGGTCATCAACGAAAAGTGGACCGGCCATGTCGGTTCGTGGGTGCGCGCGGCCGCGTTCGCGCAATTGGCCAGCGTCTGGGGCGAAGACAAGGCCCGGACCAGCCTTGAGAATTTCGTCAAGCTCAAGCCCTACTTGTTCAAATCGACCTTCCCGCTGGCGCAGGGGGTGGCGTCGGGCGAGGTGGACGTGGCCATCGGCTTTTACCATTCGGCCCAGCCGGTGCTCGATGCCGGTGCGCCGGTGAAGTTCCGCATGCTGGATCCGACGCCCATGCACACCATTTCGTCCAGCGTCAGTAAATCGGCCCGCAACCCCAGCGGCGCCACCTTGCTGATGCTGTGGCTGGCGACCCCCGAGGGCGCCAAGGCCTACGAACAGGCGACTTCGCGCGGCAACCCCCTGGTGTCGTCCACCAAGACCTACGAGATGCTGCAAGGCGTGCAAACCGCCGAGTGGCCGTTCGCCGACGTGGCCAAGCTGGCCGACCTGAACGAACAGTACAACGCCATCCTGGCCAAATCCCGCCCGGCCATGTGATTCCCGATGCCGCCGGCCGGCCAGCCCGTTGCGGGCCGGCCGGCGCGCGCGGCGCGGATATTTTCCTACTTCGGGGTGCGAATCTCATGCACGCAATGAAGCCGTCCGGCGCCGGCCGGACCCACTACGCGCGCAGCCTGCCGGCATTGGTGGTCCTGCTCGTGCTGGCCTACCTGGTGCTGGTGCCGCTGGGCATTCTGGTGATCAGCAGCCTGACCCCATCGGGCCTGCCGTTCGACCAGGGCTGGACGCTGGGCAACTACGCGCTGGTCTATGCCGATCCGGAATTCTGGTCGATGGTATGGGTGACCCTGCGGTTCGCCGTGGGCTCGATGTTCTGGGCGCTGCTGCTGGGCGTGGGACTGGCATGGCTGGTAGAGCGCACCGACCTGCCCGGCAAGACGCCTATACGCGTCTTGCTGACGCTGCCCATGGCGATCCCGCCGTTCCTGCTGGCCATCGGGTGGATCCTGCTGCTCAGCCCCCGCATCGGCGTCATCAACGTGTTCCTGCGCGACACGCTGGGGCTGGAGCAGGCGCCTTTCAATATCTATTCAGTGGCCGGCATGATCTTCGTGCAGGCGCTGTCGCTGGTGCCGTCGACGTTCCTGATCCTGTCGCCGGCGTTCCGCAACATGGACCCCAGCCTGGAAGAGGCGGCCATGACGGCGGGCGCCAGCCGCTATCGCATCTTCGCGCGCATCTTCGTGCCGCTGCTGGCGCCGGCGGTGCTGGCCGCGGCGACGTTCATGCTGATGGTGGGGTTCCTGGTGTTCGACATTCCCGGCACGCTGGGCATGCCGGTCAATATTTTCGTCCTGTCCAGCCGCATTCTTTACCTGGCCACCGACAGCGCGGGCGGGATGTCGGCCTATCACATCATCAGCACGATATCGGTGTTCTTCCTGGTGATATTGCTGATCCAGGCCTGGGGCTATCAGCGCCTGACGCGCAACGCCAGCCGCTTCGTGACGGTCACGGGCAAGAACTTCCGCCCGCGCCTGTCGCGGTTGGGCCGCTGGAAGTGGGCCGCGCTGGCGTTCGTGGGCCTGTATTTCCTGCTGGCCACCGTGGTGCCGCTGGCGATGCTGGCCTGGACCAGCCTGATGCCCTGGATGATGCCGCCTTCGCTGGCCGCGGCCAGCCAGGCATCGTGGGCGAACCACCTGGCGTTTTTCACCGATCCCTTGACGCTGACGGCGCTGGGCAACTCGCTGCTGATCGGCGTGGTGGCCTCGACCGCGGTGGCCGCGTTCTCGGTGCTGATTTCGTGGATCGTGGTGCGCAAGCGCGGGGTCAGCGGCAAGCTGGTCGATTTCCTGGCGTTCCTGCCCATCGCGATTCCCGGCACGATGATCGGCGTGGCGCTCATCTACGTGTACCTGAACATGCCGCTGCTGAACATCTACGGCAGCGTCTGGATCATCGCCATCGCCTACATCACGACCTACATCCCGTTCGGCACGCGCACGACGAACGCGGTGCTGATGCAGCTGCACCGCGAACTGGAAGAGGCCGCGCGCACTTCGGGCGCGGGCTGGTGGCGCGTCATGCGGCGGGTGGTGATGCCCCTGGCGCTGCCGGCCGCGCTGGCGGTCTGGATCTGGGTGATCGCGCATTGCATGCGGGAACTGTCGTCCGCGCTGCTGCTGCAGGGCGGCGGCAACCAGACCCTGCCGGTGGTGCTGTGGAATTTCTGGGTGGGCGGCGAACCGAACAAGGCGGCGGCCGTGGGCATCTGGCTGGTGGCGCTGGTGTTCGTAACCATGCTGGTCTGGCAGGCGGCGGGCTCGCGCAAGCCCCGCAACGCGCAATAGGATGGAAAGAAACATGCTTGAAGTGTCTGATCTGCAAGTGCATTACCAGACCGACCGCGGGCCGGTCGAGGCCGTCAAATCGATTTCGCTGTCGGCCCAGGAGGGCGAGTTCTGCACCTTCCTGGGCCCCAGCGGCTGCGGCAAGACGACGACGCTGCGCTGTATCGCCGGGCTCGAGACGCCCACGCGGGGGCGCATTTCCATCGGCGGCCAGCCGGTGTACGACTCAAAGGCGGGGGTCGACATGTCGACCCACAAGCGCGACCTGGGCATGGTGTTCCAGTCTTATGCCATCTGGCCGCACATGTCGGTGTACGGCAACGTGGCCTTTCCGCTGGAAGCGGCCGGCGCGTCGCGCCAGCAGACCCGCACCGAGGTCGCGCGGGCGCTCGACATGGTGGGGCTGGGCAGTTTCGCGGAACGCTCGGCCACGCAGCTCTCGGGCGGGCAACAGCAGCGGGTGGCGCTGGCCCGCGCCATCGTGCGCGGCGGCAAGGTGCTGCTGCTGGACGAGCCGCTGTCGAACCTGGACGCGAAGCTGCGCGAGCAGATGCGCGACGAATTGCGCGAGCTGCAGCGGCGCCTGAATACCACCACGGTATTCGTCACGCATGACCAGGACGAGGCGCTGGCGATGTCGGATCGCATCGTGGTGATGAACCAGGGAACCATCGTCGAGCAGGGCACGCCCATCGACCTGTACCAGCGGCCGCAGCGCGTTTTCACGGCCCAGTTCATCGGCAAGGCCGAGATTTTCGCGTGCGAAACCGCGCGGCCCCTGGGGGCGGGCGTGGCGGCGCAGACCGCGCTGGGCCCCATCGTGGCCACGCAGAACACCCACCTGGGGGCGGATGCGCGCAACGTGATGATCCGCCCGGAATCGATCGAGATCGCCGACGATTTCGCCGATGCCGCCAATTGCTTCGATGCCGAAGTGCTGCGCTGCGTGTTTGTCGGCGCCCGCATCGAATACCGGCTGCGCCTGGCCGCCGGCCGCACCGTCTCGGTCAGCACCGCCTCCGGCGGCATCCGCCCGGTGGGCGCAAAGGTGAAGCTGCATTTTCCTCCCGAGCAGTGCGTGTTGCTGCCGGCAGATTGACTTCTGTTGATTCCAGGAATTTCCGACATGACGCATTCTTTATCGATCAAGCCTTACGTTCAGCATCTGAAGGTGCCTTATCGCTGGTCCAAGGGCACGCAGCACGTGCGCCGCGGCATACTGGTGCGCGCCGAATGGGACGGCGCGGTGGGCTGGGGCGAGGCGGCCCTGCCGCCCCACGTGCTGTTCGACGGCTGGGCCTATGCCGCGCATTGCGCGGCCATGCTGGACGGGCTGGACGCGGCGCAGGGCGACCTGCTGCACGAACTGGAACTGCGCGAGATTCCGGCGCGCCTGCGCTGCGGCGTGTCGTCGGCGTTGCTGAGCGCGCAGGCCGCGCATGCCGGCATGTCGCTGGCGCGCTTCCTGGGCGGCGACGCCAGCGACGTGGTACCGGTCAATGACCTGATCGGCGACGCCGATCCCCAGGTATGCGTGGGCCGTGCCGCCGATGCCGTGAAGATCGGCCAGGACACCGTCAAGATCAAGTGCACCACCGAACGGGAACTGGACATCGCCCGCGTGGGCGCGATCCGCGAGGCCTTTCCCGATCTGCGCATCCGCCTGGACCCGAACGAATCCTGGGACGTGTCGTGGGCACTCGAGCAGATCCGCGCCATGGAGCCCTTCGGCATCGACTACATCGAAGAGCCGCTGCCGCGCGGCACCGACCTGACCACCTATGCCGAACTGTGCCGCCAGACGGCGGTGCCGATTGCGCTGGACGACTCGGTCCGCTCGCTGTTCCATGCGCGGCGCGCCATTGAACTGCGGGCCGCGCAGGTGCTGATTTTGAAGCCGCCTCGCGTGGGCGGCCCGGACCGCACCAAAGAGATCATCGACGAGGCGCAGCGGCGCAAGGTGCGCTGCGTGGTCACGGCCAGCCTCGAGACGTCGGTGGGGCTGCACGTCGCCCTGCATTGCGCGGCACTGCTGCCCGGCACCATCGAGCCCTGCGGACTGGGCACGGCGCGGTTCTACAAGACCGACGTGGCCGATCCGCCGCCGATCGTGGCGGGCGCCATGACGGTGCCGACGGCGCCCGGCCTGGGGGTGGACCTGCAGTCGTGGTGGGACATGAACTGACCGCGGGCCGCCTCAGGCCGGCGTGGTCTGCGGATGGGCGGCGCGTTCCATCCGCAGCGTCGCCAGCAGGATGCGCTTGTTTTCGCGGCTGCGGTAGGCGTGTTCGCGCATCAGGCTTTCGGCGCGCACCGCCTCGCGCTGCGTGATGGCGCGCAGCAGGTCTTCGTGGTCGGCCTGGGCGCGCAATACGAAAGGCGTTTCCAGCACCGACGGCGTGGTCGGCAGCGTCAGGGCCGCCGGACCGGCCAGCGGGGTCTTGTTGTTGTGTTCCAGCGCGGCGATCAGCGCGCGGTTGCCGGCGCCTTCGTAAAGAATTTCGTGGAATCGCCGGTTGATCTGCCCCCACGCGCGCGCATCGACCGTGACGTTGGGATCGCGTTTGGCCGGCGCCAGCAGCCGCTTGCCTTCTTCGACGGCCTCGTGCAACTGGTCCAGGATTTCTTGCGGGGCGCCCCGCTCGGCCAGCAGGCGTACCGCCATGCCTTCCAGTACGCCGCGCACATCGACGGCATCGGCGATTTCGTCCACGGTGAAGGCACGGACGCGGAAACCGCGCGAGGGCAGCCGTTCGAGCAAGCCTTCTTTTTCGAGTTCGGTCATGGCGATGCGCAGCGGCGTGCGCGATACGCCCAGGCGCGCGGCGAACTGCAGTTCGATGACGCGTTCGCCGGGCTGCAATTCGCCCGACAAGACCAGGTCTCGGAGTTGGGAAATGACTTTGTCGATTTGTGCGGCCATAGGGCGGGGTTCCTGAGCGGCGCTCCAGTGTAAACAAGAATTGCATGCAAACGGGGTTTTTGCCGCGCCAGAATCCTTGCGAAAAATCAAAATTGCATGCAATAATAATAAAAAACGGCCTTGCCACGGCAAATAACCCTTGCAATGCATGCAATTATTGTTTTTGTGGCCCGGCCGTCTTCACCAGGAGACAAGATGAAGCTGCTCAGCTTCTTAGATAAGGGCCAGCCCGGCTGGGGCGCCCGGCGGGGCGATGAAGTCGTTGTGTTGACGCGGCACTGGCCCGATCTGGCGGCCGGCCTGCAAGCCGGCGCGCAGGCCATTGCCCGGGCCGCTCAGGGCGACGCGCCCCGGCTGCCGCTGGCCGGCCTGCAGTACCTGCCGCCCGTCACGGCGGCGCGCAAGATCCTGTGCGTGGGCCTGAACTACGGACGCCACGTGGCCGAAACCGGCCGCGAACTGCCCGCCCATCCTTCTTTGTTCGCGCGCTTCGCCGATTCGCTGGTGGGCCACGAGGCCCCGGTGTGGCGGCCGCTGGCTTCCGCCAAGTTCGATTTCGAAGGCGAGCTGGCGGTCGTGATCGGCAAGGCGGGACGCCGCATTCCCGCCGCGCGGGCCCTGGAACATGTGGCGGGCTACACCTGCATGGCCGAGAACTCGGTGCGCGATTTCCAGAAGCACAGCGCGCAGGTCACGCCCGGCAAGAACTTTGCATGCAGCGGCGCGCTGGGCCCGTGCGTGGTCACGGCCGACGAGATCGCCGACCCGGCGACGCTGCGGGTGGTCACGCGGCTGAACGGCGAAGTGATGCAGGACGGCCGGGTCGACGACCTGATCTTTCCCATTCCCGAACTGATCGCCTACATCAGCACGTTCACGCCCCTGGCGCCCGGCGACATCATCGCCACCGGCACGCCGGAAGGCGTGGGCGCGCGCCGCACGCCGCCGCTTTTCATGGCGGCCGGCGATGTGCTGGAAGTCGACATTCCCGGCGTAGGCCGGCTGGTCAACCCGGTGGCCGATGAACCGGCCGCCTGTACGGAAGAGAATCACCATGGCTGAGCCAATGCGATACCTGAGCGAGCAGGATGTGGTGTCGGTGCTCGACATGCCGCGCGCCATCGACGCGCTGCAGGACACCCTGGCGGCGCAGGGGCGCAACGAAGCGCGCAATCTGCCCAAGAGCCTGGCCACCTGGGGCGACGGCAGTTCGATGCACGCGCTGGGGTCGGTGATGACCGCCGGCGGCTATGCCGGCTTCAAGACCTGGGTGCATACCAAGCAGGGGGGCGGCTCGGTATTCAGCCTGTTCGACGCGAATGTGGGCACCTTGCTGGCCATCATCGAGGCGCGCGCCTTGGGCATGCTGCGCACCGCCGCCATCAGCGGCGTGGCGACCCGCACGCTGGCGCCGCCGCGGGCTGGCACGGCGGCGCTGGTGGGCACCGGCCCGCAGGCGCTGACCCAGCTGGCGGCCCTGGCGGCCGTGCGCGAACTGCGGTCGGTGCGGGTGTACAGCCCCACGCCCGAAAAGCGCCGCGCCTTTGTCGAGCGCGTAGCGCCGAAGTACCCGTTCGAGGTGGTGGCGGCCGACAGCCTGCCGCAAGCGCTCGAGGGCGCCGAGATCGTCACCCTGATCACCCGCGCGGCCGAGCCGTTCGTGTCGGCCGCCGACCTGGCCGCGTGCCGCCATTTGAATGCGGTGGGCGCCATTCTGCCGGCCAAGGCCGAGTTCGCGCAGGACGTATTCGAGCGCGCCGATGCCGTGGTGGTGGACGACCTGGAAAACGCGCGGCGCGGCTCGCGCGAACTGCGCGAACGCTATGGCGCCGACGGAGCGCCCTGGCAGGGCGTGACCGTGCTGAGCGAGCTGCTGGCCGCCGGCGCCGCGCGCCCGGCCGATGCCCGCCTGACGATATTCAAGGGCATGGGCATGGGCCTGTCCGACCTGGCCATGGCGCGCGTGGTCTATGAAACCGCTTGTACGCGCGGGCTGGGGCATGCCCTGCCGCGGCAGACGCGCGAGAACCTGTTGCTGGCGCAGCCCTGACGGCGCCGCCGCTTTACCGATTGCTTTATTGCGCCGGCGACAGCCGGCATGACACGACACAGCAAGGAGACATTCATGTTCGTCGACGTTAGCGGGGCCGCTGCCCGGCCCCAGCATCAGTGGGACCCGGTATTGATTCCCAAGGAAGACATCGATCGCGAGATCGAGCGGCTGATCGCCGCGCCGCGTCCGGCCAACGGGCGGCGCGCCTCGATGATCGTGCATCCGGCCGCGAGCGGTCCGGGCCTGGGCCTGACGCCCGGCACCGACGTGACGATCAACGTGGTCAACCCCGGCGAGACCACCCTGAATCTGCGCAAGAACTCGAACATGCTCGAGATCTGTATCCGCGGTTCGGGCGTGGCCAAGGTGGGCGGCCGCGAGCTGCGCATCGGCAAGTGGGACGTGTGGAATACCCCGTCGATGCAGGTGCATTCCTATCGCAACGACGGCCAGGAGCCCTGGGTGCGCCTGTCGTATTCCAACGCGCCCCTGCTGGAAAAGCTGGAAGTGCATTACGTCGAGGAATTCGAGGGCGACGTGCCGCCCGCCGACGCGAATACCCGCCGCCCCGAGCCGCGCGCGGCCGGCGCGGCGCGGGCGCGCGACCTGGCCCTGCGCGAACAGATCGGCCCCGACGGCGCCACCCTGCTGGGCTATGAATGGCTGATCGACATCGACGTGCTGGAATCGAAGGCGCTGCATTGGCCCTGGGAAAAAGTGGCGCGGCACCTGCCCAGCGTCGAAGATATCGCCAAGGGCTACAACGGCCGCCGCCTGTTCGTGCTGTACAACCCGGCCACCGAACGCCGCATCGGCACCACGCACAGCTATTTCGCCACGATCTCGTCGTCGCCGCCCGACAACCACCACGTTCCGCACCGCCACAGTTCGGCGGCCATCAACTACTACCTGCGCGGCAACGGCTATAGCAAGGTGGGCAGCCAGCGGCTGGACTGGAAGGCCGGCGACCTGATCCTGTCGGCGCCGGGCTGGGCCATGCACTCGCACCACTCGGGCACCGAGACCACCTCGGCCCTGACGGTGCAAGACCACCCGCTGCAGATCGCGATGGAATCGCTGATCTGGCAAGAGCGCCTGCAGGAACCGATCCTGGCCCTGGGCAGCCAGGGCGGGTTCGAGAGCAACCGCGCCCAGCTGGCGGCGGCGTCGTGATCCGGGGCCGGGCGGCCTAGGTATGCAGGTGTCAGTTCAGGTGTCAGACACCTGGCTTGACGGCCGTCTTAATGGCGCCGGCCTGCGCACCAGGTGTCTGACACCTGAACTGACACCACTCACACCAGACACCGCCCCCCGAACCCTGTCCCCCGTCAACCGAAACCTCCCCGAATTCTTGTTGGATTGATTTCATGACTGCTACCACTGCCATCGACACGTCTGCCCTGCGGGCGCGGCTGCGCGACTTCTACGAAGACTACGCCGCCTGCCTGGACGACGGTCGCCTGGAGGACTGGCCCGGCTTCTTTACCGAAGACTGTCATTACCGCGTGCTGTCGCGCGAGAACTACGATGCCGGGCTGCCCATCGGCCTGATCTATTGCATGAACAAGAACATGGTCAAAGACCGTGTCACGGCGCTGCGCGAAACCACGGTGTACGAGCCGCGTTCGCTGCGCCACTTCATCAGCGGCGTGCGCGTCGTGCGGGCCGGCGACGACGAGATCGTGGCGCAGGCCAACTTCGCCATCACCGAGGCCCTGTCCGACCGCGAGCCCGTGCTGAACATGGTGGGCTGCTACATGGACGTGCTGGTGCGCAGCGGCGACGGCTTCCTGTTGCGCCGCCGCGATTGCGTGCACGACAACTATCGCGTGCGCACGTCCCTGATCATTCCCGTTTGAATCCGCTTTGAAGGAACAGCCATGACCTGTCCCGATACCCCCATGCCCGAGGCCGCCGTGGCGGCCCCGATCCGCATCGAGCGCCGCTGGCCCAAAGAAGGCCACACGCGCATTCCCAACTGGGTCTATACCGACCCGGATGTGTTCCGCAAAGAAATGGACGTGTTCTTTGGCGGCAAGACCTGGAACTATGTCGGCCTGGATTGCGAAGTGCCCGAACCCGGTTGCTACAAGCGCAACTGGATCGGCGACCGCCCGGTCATCATGGTGCGCACCGAGTCCGGCGAGATCGCCGTGCTGGAAAACCGCTGCGCCCACCGCGGCGCGCAGATCTGCTGGCAGAACACCGGCAAGGTCAAGGATTTCACCTGCCCCTACCACCAATGGAACTACGACCTGAACGGCAATCTGCAGGGCGTGCCGTTTCGCCGCGGCGCCATGGGCAAGGGCGGCATGCCCAAGGATTTCGATCCCAAGCAGAACGGCATCCGCAAGCTGCGCAGCGTCAATCGCGGCGGCTCGGTATGGGCGACCTTCGCCGATGATGCGCCCAGTTTCGAAGACTACTGCGGCGCCGAAGTGCTGGCCGAAATCGACCACATGCTGCCGGGCAAGAAGCTGAAGCTGCTGGGCTATACGCGCCAGCTGATTCCCAGCAACTGGAAGATGTACCTGGAAAACCTGAAGGACCCGTACCACGCCACGCTGCTGCACACCTTCTACATCACGTTCGGGCTGTGGCGCGCCGACTCGAAGTCGGAATGCATTCCCACCGGCGGCGGCGCGCACAGCGTGATGGTGTCGCACAACGAGGGCAAGAAAAAAACCGAGGCCACCTCGGAAATGAGCCGGTTCCGCGATGACCTCGAACTGCTCGACCTGGAAACCGTGACGCCGCGCGCCGAATTCAACCGCGGTCGGGTCGGCGGCGCCTGGGTGTTCCCGGCGGCGCAGTTCGGCATCCAGGCCAACTCGCTGAAGACGCGGCACGTCATTCCCCGCAGCCCCACCGAACACGAACTGGTGTTTACGTATTACGGCTACGAAGACGACGACGAGGAAATGACGCGCCTGCGCCTGAAGCACGCCAACCTGCTGGGCCCGGCCGGCTTCGTGTCGATGGACGACAGCGAAATGCTGAACCAGGTGCAGATCGGCGTGGGGGGCTATCCCAACGGGCAGGGCGTGGTCGAGATGGGCGGCCGCGATACGCAGCCGGCCGATTACATGGTGACCGAGGTGCTGATCCGCGCGTTCTACCAGTACTACCGCGAAGCAATGGGGCTGTAGCCATGGATACCTGGAAACCCGTGGCGGTGGTGAAGGACATCTCGCCCGACACGCATACGCTGCGCGTCACGCTGGATGGCGAAGCCGTCTGCCTGTACAACGTGGAAGGCGAGATCTGCGCCACGCAGGACCGCTGTCCGCATGGCAATGCCAGCCTGGCCGAAGGCTACCTGGAAGACGGCACCATCGAATGCCCGCTGCACCAGGGGGTGTTCGACATCCGTAGCGGCAAGCCGCAATGCCCGCCCGTGACCACCGACCTGAAATGCTATGACGTGAAGGTCGAGGGCGACACGATCTTGCTGCGGGCCCAGCCAGCATGAACGCCGGCGCCATTGTCATCGTGGGGGCGGGCCAGGCCGGCGGCTGGGCCGCGCGCACGCTGCGCGACGCCGGCTATGGCGGCCGCGTGGTGCTGCTGGGCGCCGAGCCTCATGCCCCGTATGAACGCCCGCCGCTCAGCAAGGCCGTGCTGGCCGGCACGGCGGCGCCCGAGACGACCAAGCTTTTTTCCGCGCAACAGCTGCGCGAACTGGACATCGATTTCCGTCCGGGCGTGGCGGCGCGCGAATTGCGCCTGGACGTGAAGCGCGTGCGCACCGCCGACGGCCAGGACCTGGCCTACGACCGGCTGCTGCTGTGCTGCGGCGGGCGCGCGCGGGTGCCCGGCGTGCCCGGGGCGACGCTGCCCGGCGTCCATGTCCTGCGCACCCGCGACGACGCGCTGCGCCTGCGGCAGGCGCTGGGGCAAGGCAAGCGCCTGGCGGTGGTGGGCGGCGGCTGGATCGGCCTGGAAGTGGCGGCCACCGCGCGGCAAATGGGCTGCCAGGTCACCGTGGTCGAGCAGGGCGAGCGGCTGTGCGCCCGCAGCGTCATGCCGGGCGTGTCGGCCTGGCTGGCGGACCTGCATCGCGAACAGGGCGTGGCCTTGCGGCTGGACGCCGGCCTGCATAGTATTGCGGGCGGCGCGAACGGCCTGGCCCTGGCGCTGTCGAATGGGCCGGCCATCGAGGCGGACGCCGTGGTGCTGGGAGTGGGCCTGCAGGCCAATGACGAACTGGCCCGCGCCGCCGGCCTGGCATGCGACGGCGGGGTGGTGGTGGACGCCTATTGCCGCACTTCGGCGCCCGATGTGTATGCGGCGGGCGACGTGGCCGTGATGCAGGTGGCGGCCGCCGGCCGGCCGCTGCGGCTCGAGTCCTGGCAGAACGCGCAGGACCAGGGCGCGGCGGCGGCGCGGGCCGCGCTGGGCTCGGAAGAGCCGTATGTGCCGTCGGGCGCCGTATGGTCGGAACAGTACGACACGATGATCCAGAGCGCGGGCTTCCTGCCGCGGGTCGCCGGCGAGGCGCTGCGGCCGTTACCGGCACAGCGGGGCCTGCTGTCGGTGGCGCTGGATGACGAAGGCCGCGCGGTGGCGGGGGTGGCGATCAATGCCGGCCGCGATTTCCGCCAATTGCGCAAATGGGTGGCCCAGCGGGCCCGGCTGGACCCCGCGTTGCTGGCGCGGCCGGACACCCCGCTGGCCGCCGCCGAGTGCCGCCCCGCCACGGCGGCGGCCTGAACAGACAAGGAACCATGATGGAGCAAGACAACGATACGGCGGCCGTCAAGGCCGCCTGCGAGGCAGTGATCCTGGCGTTTTTCCACGCCCTGGATACGCGCCGCCATGCAGAAGTGGCCGCGCTGATGGCCGAAGACGGCGTCTGGCTGCGGCAGGGCAAGGCCCTGCGCGGCCCGCAGGCGGTGTTGCAGGCCCTGGAGGCGCGTCCCGCCGGCCGCACGACCTGCCATGTGATCACCAACATCAGGCTGATCGAGGCGACCGCCGGGCGCGCCGAGCTGGGCTATTTCCTGACGGCCTACGAAAGCGTGGCCCAAGAGGGCGCGCCCGGGGCGCCGCGGCTGGTGGCCATCCGCGATTGCCGCGATGCGCTGGTGCGCACCCCGCAGGGCTGGCGCCTGGCCGACAAACAAAGCCGCCGCCACTTGCCGCCCGAATGACCCGGCCGGGCCGCGCATGCCCGGCGGCCCGGCGCATTGCAGTACCGCAGTACAGAACATAACGAACGCTGCCGGGTGGCTCGCACCTGCAGCAAGCAAAACCTCGATGTCGATCTCGTAAACAGGAGACAACCATGAACACCCCAAACGCCTTCAGGCATTTGCTGGCGGGCCTGATGGCCGCCGCCACCGTGGTGGCGGCCGGCCCGGCCCACGCCGACGCCACCTTCACTCACCCCCTGACTTTGATCGTGCCCTTCGCCGCGGGCGGCGGCGGCGACACCCTGGCGCGCCTGGTCGCCGATCCGCTGAGCCGCGAGCTGGGCCAGCCCATCGTGATCGAAAACCGGCCGGGCGCGGGCGGCAACATCGGCACCGCCATCGGCGCGCGCGCCACGCCCGACGGCTATACGCTGACCTACGGCACCAACGGCACGCAGGCCACCAATCATTGGCTGTACAAGACGCCGGGCTATACGCCGCAGAACTTCGAGCCCATTTCCCGTTTCACCACGATTGCCGCGGTGCTGGTGGTCAACGGCGAAGAACAGCGCTTCCAGTCGCTGCAGCAATTGCTGGACTATGCCAAGCAGCACCCGGGCGAGCTCACCTGTGGCTCGGCCGGCAACGGAACGTCTTCGCACCTGGCCTGTGAGCTGCTCAAGCAGATGGCCGGCGTGGACGTGATGCACATCCCGTATAAGGGAGGCGCCGCCGCCATGACCGACCTGCTGGGCGGCCGCATTTCCTTCCTGATCGACGTCATGCCCAACGTGGCGGGCCAGATCGACGCCGGCAAGCTGCGCGCGCTGGCCGTGACCACGCCGGAGCGCGTGGCGTCGCATCCCGCCATTCCCACCATCGATGAAAGCGGCGTCAAGGGCTATGGGTTCTTTGCCTGGGACGGCCTGTATGCGCCGAAGGGTACGCCGCCGCAGGTCCTGGATGCCTTGAACGCCGCCGTGCACCGCACCCTGCAGCGCCCGGAAGTGCGCCAGGCGCTGGAATCGCGCGGCGCCATCCCGGCCCCCACGTCGCGGCAGGAAACCGCCGAGTTCGGCGCGGAAGAATACGAACGCCTGGGCAAGGTCGTGCGTACCGCCGGCGCGGCCATCGACTGACGGCCGGGCTTCAGCCCAGCACGACGACCGCCACGGCCAGTACGCCCAGCAGCAGGTTGACCGCCACCCAGGTCTTGATGGACCCCATGGCGGCGCCGGCGGCGGGCCACTGGCCGGCCTGCACCGCGCCGGCCAGGCGCGGATACAGGGCAAAGCGGATGTGGCCGAAAATGGCGGCCATGACCACGCCCAGCGTGGCCATGGCCGTCCAGGCCAGCGGCATGTGGAAACTGCCGCCCGATTCGGCGGCCTGGCGGGCCGAACGGCCTATCATCCAGGCGCCGCTGGCCAGGGCCACCGCCACCGACCACAGCACGGCATTCAGGAAGCGGCCCAGCACCTCGCGCATCAAGGGCAGCCGTTGCGGCGGCGCCAGCGTGGCGGCGGCCGGCCGCAAGAAACAGTACGCGAAAATCATGCCGCCGACCCACAAGATAATGGCCAGCAGGTGGGCGAACTTCAAAATGCTATAGAACATGGGGCATTTCCGGTAATGCGGCGCCGAAAGGGGGCCGTCCCTGCCGCATCATATCGCCGCCTGGCCCGCAATCCGCAAAACGACATAAACTCTATAGCGCGCCGGCGGCGCGCAGGCCGCCGTTGATTGACTTTTTTCTTAGGTTGCAGCCATGCCCAGTTTCGACGTGGTTTCCGAAGTGGACAAACACGAACTCAGCAACGCGGTCGACCAGGCCAACCGCGAGCTGGCCACCCGTTTCGACTTCAAAGGGTCCGATGCCAAGTTCGAACTCGAAGGCTTCGTGGTGACCCAGGTCGCGCCCAGCGCCTTCCAGCTGAAGCAGATGCTCGACATCCTGCGCGGCCGGCTGTCGGCGCGCGGCATCGACGTGCGCTGCCTCGACGTGGCCGATCCGCTCGAAAACCTGGGCGGCGCGCGCCAGAAAATTACCGTGCGGCAGGGCATCGAGCAGCCGGTCGCCAAGAAGCTCATCGCCGCCATCAAGGGGGCCAAGCTCAAGGTCGAAAGCCAGATCAACGGCGACAAGCTGCGCGTCAGCGGCAAGAAGCGCGACGACCTGCAAGAGGCCATCGCCTTGCTGCGCAAGACCGACGTCGACCTGCCGCTGCAGTACCAGAATTTCCGCGACTGAGCTGCGCCGGGCCCAAATGGCGGGGCCGGCCGGGCGGCAGGGAATAAACCGGTAGCGACAGACGTCTGTAGTGTGCTGTATCCCTTTTCTGGAGCCCATCATGACTACCTCTGTTGCCACGGTTCACCGCGCCGGCCTGTTGGCCGCGTGCGCCCTGTTCGCCGCCGCCGCCCATGCCCAGGCGCCCGTCAAGACGCAAGACGGCGTACTGACCGACCAGGCCGGCATGACGCTGTACACCTTCGACAATGACAGCGCCGGCAAGAGCGCCTGCAACGACAAGTGCGCCAAGGCCTGGCCGCCGCTGGCGGCCGCGGCCGACGCCAAGCCGGACGGCGACTACAGCGTCATCACGCGCGACGACGGCGCCAGGCAGTGGGCGTTCCGGGGCAAGCCGCTGTACCTGTTCGTCAAGGATGCCAAGCCGGGCGACAAGCAGGGCGACAACGTCAAGAACGTCTGGCATGTGGTCAGCCCCTGATTGACGCGGCAGTTGCATGCGCGCTGAAGACGAGGCGGCGATTGTCGCCTGCATTCCCAGCCTGCGGCGCTATGCTCGCGGGCTGACGGGCGACCCCGAGCGCGCCGACGACCTGGTGCAAGATACGCTGGAACGGGCCTGGAGCCGCTTTTCGCGCTGGCAGCGTCGCGGCGAGCTGCGGGCCTGGATGTTCGGCATCATGCACAACCAGTTCATCGATACGGTGCGCGCGCAGCGCCGCCAGGCCGATGCGCGGGCCGACGCCGACCTGCCCGAGATCGCCGTGCGGCCCACCCAGGCCGACGCCCTGGAAGTGCGCGACCTGGACCGCTGCCTGCTGCAGCTGCCGCCCGATTTGCGCGCGGTGATCCTGCTGGTGGGCGTCGAAGAGTTCAGCTACCGCGAAGCGGCGCTGGCATTGGGCGTGCCGGTGGGTACGGTCATGTCGCGTCTGTCGCGCGCGCGCGAGCGCCTGGACGCGCTGCTGCGGGCGCGCCCGGCGGCGGTGTCCACCCTGCATCGGGTCAAATAATATGAGCGACCAGATCCTGCATTCCGTGCCGGGCGCCGGCCCCCCCGTGACCGAGGCGGACTTGCATGCTTATGTCGACCGCCAGTTGCCGCCGGAGCGCGCCGCCGAGATCGCCGCCTTCCTGCGGCAGCACCCCCAGGCGCACGAGCGCGTGCAGGCCTGGCGCGAACAGAACCGGCTGCTGCGCGAATGGCTGGCGCCGGTGGCCGACGAACCCTTGCCGCTGCGCCTGCCGCTGGCGCCGCCAGCCGCGCCGCGCCGCTGGGCCGCGCTGGCCGCGACGCTGGCGCTGGCGGTGTGCAGCGCCGTGGCGGCCTGGTTCGTGCGGGGCGCCGTCGATGCCCATCGGCCCGGCGCCGCGGTGCCCGCGCGGGCGGCCTCCGGCGAGGCCGCCTTCGCGCACCGCGCCGCCATTGCCCATGCCGTCTATGCCGCCGACGCGCGGCGCCCGGTCGAGATCGGCGCCGACCAGGAACAGGCGCTGGTGACCTGGCTGACCAAGCGCCTGGGCGCGCCGCTGCAGGTGCCCGTGCTGGCGCAGGCGGGCTATGCGCTGGTGGGCGGACGGCTGCTGCCGGGCGGACAGGGCCCGGTGGCCCAGTTCATGTATGCCTCGGCCGAAGGCCGGCGCCTGACCCTGTACGTGACCCGCGAGGCCGCCGGAGACAAGACCGCCTTCCAGTTCGCGCAGGAAGGCCCGGTGCGGGTGTTCTATTGGGTCGACGGCCGCTATGGTTACGCCCTGTCGGGCGAAGTCGAGCGCAGCGAACTGATGCGGATCGCGACCGAAGTCTACCGGCAACTCGAGGTCGCGCCGGCCGGTTGAGGCAAGGCGCGGCGCCCGAGCGGCGGGCGGATCAGGCCAGGTGTCTGACTCCCGACAGGGTGTCAGACACCGACGGAGCGGCCCAGATCGGTGTCAGGCACCCTGTCGGGAGCCTGACACCCGTCGAGGCCAGGTGTCTGACTCCCGCAGGGTGTCAGACACCGAAACCAGCAGCGGCCCCGCCTACACAGAGCGCGTGATCCCGCCATCGATGCGCAGGTTCTGCCCGGTGATATAGCCCGCCTTGTCCGACGCCAGAAAGGCGATCAGCTCGGCCACTTCGTCGGCGCGGCCGTAGCGACCCATGGGGATGCGCCGGCGGCGGTCGTCTTTTTCGGGCAGGCTGTCGATGAAGCCCGGCAGCACATTGTTCATGCGCACGTTGTCGGGCGCGTATTCGTCGGCGAATACCTTGGCGAAGGCGGCCAGGCCGGCGCGGAACACGCCCGACGTGGGAAACAGCGCCTCGGGCTCGAAGGTGGCGTAGGTGGAAATATTGACGATCGAGCCGCCGCGTTGCCGCCGCATGATGGGCGCCACCAGCCGCGTGATGCGCACCACGTTCATCAAGTAGTAGTCCATGCCCAGGTGCCAGTCGGCATCGCTGATGTCGAGCAGCTTGCCCTTGGGGCCATGCCCGGCGCTGTTGACCACCGCGTCGATGCGGCCCCAGCGCTGCATGGCGCTATCCACCAGCCGGGCGATGTCCTCGGGCCGCAGGTTCGAGCCGGTGATGCCCAGGCCGCCGAGTTCGCCCGCCAGTTGCTCGCCTTTGCCGGACGAGGACAGAATGGCGACGCGGAAGCCGTCTTGGGCCAGCTTGCGCGCGGCGGCGGCGCCCATGCCGCTGCCGCCGGCGGTGATCAATGCGACTTTTTCAGTGGACACGTGGATTTCCTTTGCAGTAAGCGGTGGCACGGGGATGCCGCCTCATCATAAACCCGCCGCTACGGGGCCTTGCCGGGCGCGGCCGCCTTGCGCGGCGCGGGCCGGCCGCGCTTGCCGCCGCCCGCCGTGATGCCCGCCGAGGCCGCCACGATGGCGGCCACCGCGGCCCACTGTAGCAAGGTCAGGGTTTCGCCCAGGAACAGCAGGCCGGACCAGGCCGCGAATACCGGCTCGAGGCTGAGCAAGGTGCCGAACACGCGCACCGGCATGCGCGCCAGCACGGTGATTTCCAGCGCATAGGGCAGGGCGCTGGACAGGACCGCCACGCCTATCGCCAGGGGCAGCAGCTGTGGCGCGAACAGCGCCGGCCCGGCGTGGGCCAGGCCGAAAGGCAGCACCGCCAGCGCGGCCACCGTGGCGGCCAGGGCGACGGTTTGCGTGCCGTGGCGCACGCCGGCGCGGCGTCCGAACACGATGTACAGCGCCCAGCACAGGCCGGCGGCCAGCGCATAGCCCATGCCGGCCGGATCCAGCGTGTGCACGTCGGCGCCGTGCGGCATCAGCAGCAGCAGGCCGAGCGCGGCCAGCGCGATCCAGGCGAAATCGGCCAGGCGGCGCGACGTCAGCAGCGCCACCCCCAGCGGCCCGGTGAATTCCAGCGCCACGGCGATGCCCAGCGGGATGGTGCGCAGGGACAGGTAGAACAGCAGGTTCATGGCGCCCAGCGACAGCCCGTATGCCACCACCAGGCGCCAGGCCGAAGCCGGCAGGCGGATGCGCCAGGGCCGGAAATAGGCCAGCAGCATCAGGGCCGAGAACAGCAGCCGCAGGGCGGCCGTGCCCGGCGCGCCCGCCTCGGGGAACAGGCTTTTGGCCAGCGCCGCGCCGCCCTGCATGGACACCATAGCGACCAGCAGCAACAGGACGGGGTAAGCGGTAGGACCGGAAATGCGGGACGAGGCGGTGGACATGCTGCGCGGCGGCCGGCCCTGGATGGCCGGCAGGCCTGTCATTCTACGTGAGGGGCGGGGCCGTTTGCGGTCCGGCGCGGGCAAGAGTAGGCTTGCGGCCTGTCCACGGTAGCCCGCCATGTCCGCTTCGCCTCGTTCCGATCCCGACCCCGCGCGCCATCCGGCGCCGCCCACCTCGTGGGCATTGTTCACCGGCTTCTTCTGGCTGGGGCTCAGCGCCTTCGGCGGGGCCCTGCCGCTGGCCCGCCACATGGTGGTCGAGAAAAACCGCTGGCTGTCGTCCGACGACTTCACCGAACTGCTGGGCCTGTGCCAGTTCCTGCCGGGCGGCAACATCATCAATATGTCGGTGGCGCTGGGCATGAAGTTCCGCGGGCCCCGGGGCGCCTTCGCGGCGATCATGGGGCTGATCGCCGCGCCCTCGCTGATTGTGATCGCGCTGGGCGTGGTGTACCAGCGCTATGCCGACGACCCGCGCGTACAGCACCTGTTCGCCGGCCTGGCCGCCGCGGCCGCCGGGCTGCTGATTTCGATGGCCGTGAAAATCGCGCGGCCGCTGCGCGGCAAGTGGGCGGCCATCGCGGTGGCGCTGGCCTGCTTCGCGTGCATTGCCGTGCTGCGCCTGCCCCTGCTGCCCACCATGCTGGTGCTGACGCCCATCAGCATTTTCGTGACCTGGAGGCTGACGCGATGAGCGCCGTGCTGATGTCGCTGTTCGTCATTTTTTCGCAGCTGTCGCTCCTGGCCTTCGGCGGCGGCAACACCATCCTGCCCGAAATGCAGCGGCAGGTCGTCGAAGTACACCAATGGATGTCCAACGCCGACTTCAGCGCCTTGTTCGCGCTCAGCCAGGCCGCGCCCGGCCCCAACCTGATGGTCGTCACCCTGGTGGGCTGGCACGTGGCCGGCTGGCAGGGCGCGCTCATGACTTCCATTGCCAAGTTCGGCCCTTCGTCGCTGCTGACGGCGGTTGCGCTGGGCCTGTGGGAACGCTTCAAAGACAAGCCCTGGCGCCGCGTGGTGCAGGCCGGCATCTTTCCCATGACGGCCGGCCTGATGGCGGCCAGCGCGTCGCTGATCACCGAGGCCTCGGTGCACACCTGGATGCTGGGCCTGATCGCGGCGCTGGTGGCCGGGGTGACCCTGTTCACGCGCGTGCATCCGCTATGGATGCTGGCCGCCGGCGCGCTGCTGGGCCTGACCGGCATCGGGCAGCCCTGAGGTCAAGCGCGGGCGGCGGCGTCTGTGCTGCGCCGCGCGCCCCGAATGAAACCGGTGCGGCTCGATCGGGCACGCCGCGGATCCGGCTTTCGCGAGCAGGTGTCTGACTCCCGCAGGGTGTCAGACACCGAAGAGGGCGAAGCATCTCAATGCAGCGGTGTCAGGCACCCCTTGCGGGGAGCCTGACACCTGGCAGGCCCGGCCCGGCCCGCCCCGCTTCAGCCGGCCGCGGCCAGCCGCCACAGTGTGGTGGTTTCCGCCGCGCGGGCGGCATGAAGGGGATCGTGCTGATCGGCCGCCCGCGGGTGCGCCGGACGCGCGTCCAGGCGGCCGGCCACGCGCAGGCCGGCTTGCGAAATCAGCGTCTGCAGTTCATCGCGGCCGCGCAGCCCCAGGTGCTCGGCCAGGTCGGACATGATCAGCCAGCCCTCGCCGCCGGGCGCCAGGTGCTCGGCCAGGCCCTGCAGAAACCCGCGCAGCATGCGGCTGTCGGGATCGTAGACGGCGTATTCCACCGGCGCGCTGGGCCGCGCCGGCAGCCAGGGCGGGTTGCACACCACCAGCGGCGCGCGCCCGGCGGGGAATAAATCCGCCTGCGCGACTTCGACCTGTTCCTGCAGGCCCAGCCGCGCCAGGTTTTCGCGGGCGCAGGCCAGGGCGCGCGGGTCCTGGTCGGTGGCCACGACACGCGGCACGCCGCGCCGCGCCAGCACGGCCGCCAGCACGCCGGTGCCGGTGCCGATGTCGTAGGCCAGCGAGGGCTGTCCGCCCGGCAGCGGCGCGCGCGCCACCAGGTCGACGTATTCGCCCCGCACCGGCGAGAACACGCCATAGTGCGGATGGATGCGGCCGTCGAGCGCGGCGATGGGCACGCCTTTCTTGCGCCATTCGTGCGCCCCGATCACGCCCTGCAATTCGCGCAGCGATGCCAGGTAGGGGCCGGCGGCCGGCCCATAGGCTTCCAGGCAGGCCTGGCGCGCGTCGGGCGCGCGGCGCAGGGCAATGCCGTGGTCGGCCTCGAAAGGCAGCAGCAGGCTGCCCAGCAGCCGTGCGCGCTGCGACTGCGCCTGCCGGTGGCGGTTGAAGGCGTCCAGCGCATCGGCGGCCGGCTTGCGCTTTTTTTTGTCCAGGCGGCGCGCCAACGCCTGCAACAGTTGCCGCGCGTTGTGGAAGTCGCCGCGCCACAGCAGGTGGGTGCCCTCGCAGATCTGCCGGTATGCCGCGGCGGCCGGCATACGGTCGTCGGCCGCCACGATGCGGGCGGGCGGCGGCGCGCCGGATTCCGAACGCCACAGGGCGCTATGGGTGACTCCGGATTCGGTCCAGTGGACGAGGGGCAGGGTAGACATGCGGGCAATGGGTGGCGGATTGCCCTGCAATGTAGCAGGTGCGGGGCGGGTTTTACCCCTGCTGCCTTCCCGGGCGGCGCCCGGGCGATGCCATTGCACGATATGATATTCCCATGAGCAAAGTGATTTACCTGGCCGACCGTTCCGCGCAGCACGCGGCATCCTTGCCGCAGGCGGCTTTGCCCGTGGCGGGGCAGCCCGCGCTCGACACGCGCGCGCGGCCGATGCGCGACCTGCGCATCTCGGTCACCGACCGCTGCAACTTCCGTTGCACATACTGCATGCCGCGCGAGGTCTTCGACGGCAACTATGCATTCATGCCGCATTCGGCGCTGCTGTCGTTCGAAGAAATCACGCGCCTGGCCCGGCTGTTCGCGCAACTGGGCGTCGAGAAAATCCGCCTGACCGGCGGCGAGCCTTTGCTGCGCAAGAATATCGAGGCGCTGATCGCCATGCTGGCCGAACTGCGCACGCCGGCCGGCCAGCCGCTCGAACTGACCCTCACCACCAACGGCACGTTGCTGCGCCGCAAGGCGGCGGCCCTGAAGCAGGCCGGCCTGACCCGCGTCACGGTCAGCCTGGACGCGCTCGACGCCGACATGTTCGCGCGCCTGAGCGACAGCACCTTCACGCCCGACGACGTGCTGCGCGGCATCGATGCCGCGGCCGATGCCGGCCTGGCGCCCGTCAAGGTCAACATGGTGGTGCGCCGCGGGCTGAACGATACCCAGGTCCTGCCCATGGCGCGGCGCTTTCGCAACACCGGGCACGTGCTGCGTTTCATCGAATACATGGATGTCGGCACCACCAACGGCTGGAACCTGCAAGAAGTGGTGCCCAGCGCCGAAGTGCTGCGGCTGATCGGCGCCGCCCATCCGCTGCGGTCGCTCGAAACCGAGACCATGGGCCGCGTGGCCGAGCGCTGGGCCTACGCCGACGGCGCCGGCGAAATCGGCGTGATATCCAGTGTGACCCAGGCCTTCTGCGGCGGCTGTACGCGCGCGCGCCTGTCGCCGGAAGGCAAGGTTTTCCTGTGCCTGTTCGCCTCGCAAGGGCACGACCTGCGCGACCTGCTGCGCGGCGGCGCCGACGATACGCTCATCGCCCGCACCCTGGCCGGCATCTGGGCGCAGCGCGACGACCATTATTCCGAACTGCGCGGCCGCGGCGTGCCCCTGCCGCACCAGGGCGACCGGAAAGTCGAAATGAGCTATATCGGCGGCTGAGCGGCCACCCGGCGCGCCGCGGTGACAGGTGTCAGGCTCCGCAGGTGCCTGACACCGTGCTATTGAAGCGACGTTTGCCGGCTGCGGTGTCTGACACCCTGCGGGAGTCAGACACCTGTCACGAGAATATTGCAGGTGTCAGGCACCCTGCGGGAGCCAGACACCTGGGTTTTACGCTAGCCAGTGCGCCACGTCGTAATACGGCACGACGTCGCCGTCTTGCACGGCCGTTCCGGCCGGCAGCCGGGCCAGCCCGGTGGCCCAGGGCATGGAACTGATGACGGACGAATCCTGGTTGGGGTAGGGCACCAGTTCGGGCGGCTTGCCCGGTTCTTGATGCCACTGCACCCGCAGGAATTCCTCGCGGCTGTCCTGGCGGGGGCGCTCGGTGCGCAGCGGCGCCGCGCCCACGGGCGGCAGCAGCACGGCCCGGCCCTGCATGCGCCGCACCAGCGGCGACACCAGCATGGCGTACACCGCGTACACCGACACCGGATTGCCCGGCAGGCACACCACCGGCTTGCCCTCGATGTGCGCCAGCGCCACCGGCTTGCCCGGCTTCATGCGCACCTTCCACAGTGCCAGCTTGCCCCCCAGGGATTCCAGCACCGGCTTGACCAGGTCTTTCTCGCCCACCGATACGCCGCCTATGCTGAGCAGCAGGTCGCAGTCGGCCAGGATGGTGCGCACCGCCGCGCGCAGGTCGGGTTCGTTGTCGCGCGCGTGCAGCACGTGCGCCGCGTGCGCGCCGGTCTTTTGCACCAGGGCCGCCAGCATGGGGCCGTTGCAGTTGTAGATTTGCTGTGCCGCGCGTTCGGCGCCGGGCGGCACGAGTTCGTCGCCGGTGGTCAGGATGCCGATGCGCAGGCGGTCGTAGACCTGCACGTGCGTCAGTCCCTGCGAGGCCAGCAGCGCGATGTGCGCCGCCTCGAGCAGGGTGCCGCGCGCCAGCAGTGGCTGGCCCGCGGTGGTGTCCATGCCGCGCTTGCGCACGAACTGGCCGGCCGCCGGGGCCTGCAGGATTTGCACCTGGCCGTCGGCTTCGCGGGTGTTTTCCTGGATGACCACCGTGTCGGCGCCGGACGGGATCAGGCTGCCGGTGAACAGGCGCGTGGCCTGGCCCGGCAACTGCGGCTGCGGCATGTCGCCGGCATAGCAGCGCTGCTGGATGGGCAGGGTCGCGTCGGGCCGGTAGTCGGCATAGCGGATGGCGTAGCCGTCCATGGCGCTGTTGTCGGCCGGCGGCAGGTCGAGCGTGGCCGACATGTCGACGGCCAGCACGCGCCCGACCGCATCGGCCAGCGTGACCAGCTGCAGGCGGTCGAGGGGTTTGGCGGCTTGCGCCAGCAGCGCCTGGGCGCGGTCGAAATCGAGCAGTTCGTCTTTCATTCGGATTCGGGCTTGCGGAACAGGGTCGCGAAGTTGCAGGGCTGGTGCGTGCTGTCGAGCTGCTGGCGCAAAATGTGCGTCCAGGCCGTCTGGCAGGCATTGTTCGAGCCGGGCAGGCAGAAGACGAGCGTATGGTTGGCCATGCCCGCCAGCGCGCGCGACTGGATCGACGAGCTGCCGATCTCGGCGTACGACACCTGGCGGAACAAGGCCTCGAAGCCGGCGATCTCGCGGTCGAACAAGGGCAGCACGGCCTCGGGCACTCCTTGCGAATGGCCGAAGCCCGTGCCGCCCGACGTGAGAATCACCTGGACTTCGGGGTCGGCGATCCAGTCGCTGAGCACGCGGCGGATCTCGTACAGATTGCTTTTGACGATGTCGCGCCGCACGCAGCTGTGGCCCGCCTGGGCCAGGCTTTCGGCCAGCAGGTTGCCCGAGGTGTCGTCGCCCGCGGTCCGCGTGTCGCTGATGGTCAGCACCGCGCAGGCCAGCGATATCTTGTCTTCCAGCGCTTTCATGTGGGTTCCTTGGGCGTGTCGCCGGCGTCCCACGATTGGGTGCGCTGGTGATCGGCTTCGCGCTGTTCGACCCAGAAGCTGCGGCCGCCGGACAGCGTTTCGCACTTCCAGAAGGGAGCGCGGGTTTTCAGGGCGTCGATCATGTATTCGCAGCCGCGGAAGGCATCGCCGCGGTGCGCGCTGGCGGCCGCCACGAAGACGATCTGCGCGCCGCGCGGCAGCGCGCCGACCCGATGGGCGATGACGGTGCCGGCCAACTGCCAGCGCTGGCGCGCGGTGTCGGCGATTTCGTGCAGCTCGCGTTCGCACATGCCCGGGTAATGCTCGAGGAACAGGGTTTCGGTGGCCTGGTCCGGGGCGAAATCGCGCACGTAGCCCGTGAAGGTGGCGATGGCGCCGGCCTCGGCGCCCACCTGCCCGCGCAGGCGCGCCAGCAAGGCCGCGCTGTCGAAGTCGGCTTCCTGAACGATGATCATGGGATTCAGCCTCCGGTCACCGGTTCGAAAATGGCCACTTCGTCGCCCGGCCGGATCGGCGCCGATGGCTTGGCGTGCGTCTGGTTGATGGCCAGCTTCAGGCGCGCGGCCGGTTCCAGCTGCGGGTAGCGTGCCTGCAGCGCCTGCAGCAATTGCGCGCCCGTAACGGGTTCGGCCAGCGGCCAGGCTTCGCCGCGGGCGCCGACCAGTTCGGCGACGCGGGCGAAGTACAGCAGGTTAATCGTTGCGCCACTCACCGCTTTTACCTCCTGCCTTGTATTCAAGGCGTATCTGTTCGATGACGATGCCCTTGTCGGCCGCCTTGCACATGTCGTAGATGGTAAGCGCGGCCACGCTGGCCGCGGTCATGGCTTCCATTTCGACGCCGGTTTTGTAGTGGGTGCGGCAGGTGGCGCGCACTTCGACGGTATGCGCGTCGTCGTGCAGCGCGAACTCGACGCCCACGAAGGCCAGCGGCAGGCTGTGGCACAGCGGGATCAGTTCGGCGCAGCGCTTGGCGGCCAGCACCGCCGCCACGCGCGCCGTGTTCAGGACTTCGCCCTTGCCCTGGCCGGGAGCGGTCAGCAGGGCATAGGCGTGGGCGTTCATGCGCACGGCGCCGCGGGCGATGGCGACGCGGTCGCTGGCGGACTTGGCGCCGACATCGACCATGCGGATCTGGCCGGACTCGTCCAGGTGGCTAAGGGCGGGAGAAGTCGAAGACATGGGCAGCAAAAATGTTAAGTATTGAAAAAGCGGGCCGGTTCGGGGCCGTAATCGGGGTGTCCGCACCCTATGATAGACGAGCTGTGCCGCAGGCGCGATAATCCCCTTGCCCGTACCAGGAGAGCTTACGCATGGCCGTCAAGATGCCCAGGTTGAGATTCACTCGGCGTTTCGCAAAGTTCGTTCTGGCCACGTTAGCGTTCATCCTGATCCTGTTCGGCGTCGCCGCCTGGCAAGTGCCCAAGGTGCTGCGCGGGGCCCTTACGCAAGACGTAGCCGACCTGCTGGGGCGGCCGGTACAGGTGGGCGACATCAGCTTCAATCCGTTCACGCTCACGGTACGGGCCCACGATCTTGCCATCGAACAGCCCGGCGGGGCCGCGCCTTTGCTTGATGTTGCGCAACTGGACGTCAGCGCTTCCTGGATGTCGCTGTTCTGGTTCGCGCCGGTGGTGGATGCCGTCAAGGTGACGCGTCCCCGCATCGCGCTGGTGCGCGACGACGTCACCCGCTTCAATTTTTCCGATATCCAGCAACGGCTGGCCGAGCGGGCGGCCGCGCAGCCGCAGCCCGAACAAGCCGACGATGGCGGGCTGCCGCGCTTTTCGCTGAACAACATGGTGCTGGAAGACGGCAGCATCACGCTCGACGACCGGGTCACCGGCCGCCAGCAGCAGGTCGACCAGATCGCGCTGGGCGTGCCGTTCATTTCCACCTTTGGCTACGCCACCGACATCGACGTGCAGCCGCGCGCGCACCTGCGCATCAACGGCAGCCCGTTCGATCTCGATGGCGTGGCGCGTCCGTTCGACGAGGTGCCGGCCTCGACGCTGAACCTGTCCTTCAGCGGGCTGGAACTCGAAAAATGGGCCGACGCCTGGCCGATGCGGCTGCCGATCAAGGTCGAGCGGGCCGTGCTCGATTCCGATCTGCAAATCGTCTTCGAGCAGCCGCGCGATGCCGCGCCCAAGATCAAGGTGGTGGGCGACCTGGGCCTGCGCCAGCTCGACCTGCGCGAAACCTCGGGCGAGGCGCTGCTGCGCTGGAGCACGCTGAACGTGCGCCGCATCGCGCTCGACCCCATGGCGCGCCAGCTGGCCATCGGGCAGGTCGAACTGTGGTCGCCCGTGGCGCAGACCCGGCGCGATGCCAGCCAGCGGGTGAACTGGCTGCACATCATCGACCAACTCAAGGCGCTGGGGGCCGGCCAGCCCGCCGCCGCGCCTGCCGCGCCGCAACCCGCCAAGGTTGCCGCGGCCGCGCCGGCCAATGCAAAAGCGGCCGGGCAGAACGCGGCCGAACCGGATGCGGCCGGACAGACGGTGGCCGAACAGACGGCCGCTGACCAGAACGCTACTGACCAGGCGCCCTCTGGGCCGGACGCTCCCGGCGCGGCCCCCGCCGCGCCGGCCCAGGACGGCTGGCGGGTGTCGGTGGACGCCATCAATGTCAACGACGCCAGCCTGCGGCTGCGCGACGCGCCCACCAGCCTGGACTACACCCTGGCGGGCCTGGTGCTCACCGCCGAGAACGTGCAATTTCCGCAGCCGGCCGGGCAGCCCATCCACCTGTGGCTGACCATGGACAATCCCGCCGACGGCGGCTGGATCCGCGCCCGGGGCCCGCTGCAGCTCAGCCCCCTGGCGCTCGACCTCGATCTGCGCGCCGGGCATCTGGGCCTGGCGCCGTTCGCCACCGCGGTGCGCAGCCAGGCGCCCATCCAGCTGCTGGACGGCCTGCTCAGCCTGCAAGGCCAGGTCAAGGTGGCCGAGCAGGGCGGGGCAACCCATGTGTCCGCCACCGGCGTGCAGGCCGGGCTGTCGCAGCTGTCGCTGCGCGACGAATCCGTGCAACCGGCCGTGAACCTGGCGCTGAACCAGCTGACGCTCACGGCCGACCGCCTGGCGCTCGATGCCCAGCCGGCGCCGTTCACGCTGCAGGCCGACGGCATCCAGGGCGATGGCCGGCTGAACTTGCGGGGCACCCTGACGCCGCAACCGCTGGCGCTGCAAACCCAGGTCGACCTGCAGGGGCTGGACCTGGCATCGCTGGCGCCGTATGTCGCGTCCAGCCTGAACGCCACCGTGCGCGCCGTTACGGTGGGGGCCCAGGGCCAGGCGGCGTTCGCGGCCGCCGCCGGCGGCACCCCCATGAAAGCCAGCTGGCGGGGTGCCGTCGACGTCACCGGCCTGGACCTGGCCGACCGCGTCAACCGAGACGATTTCCTGAAGTGGAAGCGGCTGGGCCTGGCCGGCATGCAGGTCTCGGTGGACGGCGACCAGTACGCGGCCAACCTGGGCGACATCACGCTCGACGATTTTTACGGCCGCGTGCTGCTCAGCGCCGAAGGCCGGCTGAACGTCATGGACCTGGTGGCCGAGCCCGGGCAGGCGGGCGGCTCGATCACGCAAGACACCCAGACGCGCGGCCGCGCCGCGCGCCAGCCCGACCGGGCCGGCCAATTGCCCGATATCACGGTGGGCAGCGTCACCCTGAACAATGGCCGCATGACCTTCACCGACCGCTTCGTCAAGCCGAACTACACGGCCGAACTGTCGCGCATCGAAGGCGGCCTGTCGTCGGTATCGTCGCGCAACCCCAAGCCCGCCAACGTCAAGGTCACCGGCCGCGTGTACGGCACCGCGCCGCTGTCCATCAGCGGCAGCGTGCAGCCGTTCGCCGAATATCTGGCGCTGGACCTGAAGGCCTCGGCCAAGGGCGTCGACCTGCCGCGCTTCACCACTTATTCATCCAAGTATGTCGGCTACCCCATCAAGCGCGGCAAGCTGTCGCTCGACCTGGAATACAAGCTGAAAGACCGGGCCCTGCAGGCCAGCAACCACGTGGTGCT
This sequence comes from Bordetella petrii, assembly GCA_017745595.1. Lineage (GTDB taxonomy): Bacteria > Pseudomonadota > Gammaproteobacteria > Burkholderiales > Burkholderiaceae_B > Bordetella_A > Bordetella_A petrii_C. The sequence continues at coordinate 7,215 of WMBV01000023.1, read as the reverse complement.
CAACCAGCTGACGTTCGGCGAAAAAACCAACAGCCCCGACGCCACCAAGCTGCCGGTGATGCTGGCGGTGGCGCTGCTGAAAGACAGCCGCGGCAACATCGACATCAATCTGCCCATTTCCGGATCGCTGGACGATCCGCAGTTTTCGGTGGGCGGCATCATCTTGCGCGTGCTGGGCAACTTGATCGTCAAGGCCGTCACGTCGCCTTTCACGCTGCTGGCCTCGGCGTTCGGCGGCGGCGAAGAACTGTCTTACATCAACTTCGAGCCCGGCAGCGCCATCCTGGCGGCCGACGCCGATGAACGCATCGCCACGCTGGCCACGGCCCTGAACGACCGTCCGGCATTGAAACTGGACATCACCGGCCGCGCCGACCCGGCGACCGACACCGAAGGCCTGCGCCAGGCCTGGGTCGACCTGCAGATACGCAAGGCCAAGGCCGCCGATATGGGCGGCCGGGGCAAGCATCCGGATCCCGCCAGCGTGACGGTGTCGGCGGCCGAGCGCGCCGAGTATCTGGAAGACGTCTACGACGACACCGACATCGAGGCCAAGCCGCGCAACTTCATCGGCTTTGCCAAATCGGTGCCGGCCGATCAGATGGAAACCCTGCTGCGCCAGGCCGCCCCCATCGGCGAAGACGACCTGCGGCGCCTGGCCGACGCGCGCGCCCAGGCGGTGTATGAAAAGCTGCAAGAAAGCGGGCCGGCCGACCGCATCTTCATCGTGGCTTCTGTCCTGGACGGCGCCGCCGGAGAAGGCGAGGCCGCGCCGTCGCGGGTGGATTTTTCGCTGAAATAGTGCGCCGCGGGCCGGCCCGGCGCGGCGGCTAGTCGCCCGGCCGCTCGGGCAGGCCGTCGGTCACTTCGGCGATGCCCTGCTTCATTTCGTCGTATCCGATGTCGCGTTCGTGCTGGAAGCTGCCCATCATGCCGGTGCAGCCGTCCACGCCCGATTGGCGCATGTCCAGCATCATTTTTTCGCCCTGGGCGCGGCCTTGGTCGAACAGGGCATCGTACTGGTCGGCCCGGTAGCCGAATTCGGCGGCGTAGCGTTGCAGGTTGGCGCGCGCCGTGGCCCGGTGGCGGGCCAGGTCGGGCGGGGCCGCGCCGCACACTTGCGCAGCCCCGTTGGTGGCCCCCGAGGTGGTGACCAGTTGATCGAATTCGGTCTGGTCCCGTGCCTGGGCGGCATAGGGGCCGGCCAGGCCCACGGCCAGTGCCAGGGCGGTGGTCAGGTAATAACGCATGGTTCCATTATGGCAAGCCGCGGCCGGATCGCGGCCATTCCGACAGTGTGGAGTCGTATCAGACTGTGCGGGTTTCTTTCCCGGCGCGCGGCCTGCGTTCGGGCGGCCACCCGAACCGCCGGACTGGCACTATGATGGCGGTTTAGCGGGCGATGTCCGCCTGCGCGTCCCTCGGAGAGAAAACCCATGACCATCAAAGTCGGCGATCGCGTGCCCGATGGCACCCTGACCGAATTCTTCGACACCGAAGCCGGCGGCTGTTCGGTCGGCCCCAACAACTTCCAGGTCGCCGACCTGGCCAAGGGCAAGACCATCGCCGTATTCGCGGTGCCGGGCGCCTTCACGCCCACCTGCTCGGCCAAGCACCTGCCGGGCTATGTCGAGCAGGCCCAGGCCCTGAAAGACAAGGGTGTCGACGAAATCTGGTGCGTGGCCGTCAACGACGCCTTCGTCATGGGCGCCTGGGGCCGCGATCAAAGCGCGGCCGGCAAGGTGCGCATGCTGGCCGACGGTTCGGCCCACTGGACCCGCGCGCTGGGCCTCGAGCTCGACCTGAACGCGCGCGGCATGGGCGTGCGTTCGCAGCGCTATTCGGCCCTGCTGCAAGACGGCGTCGTCAAGCAACTGAACATCGAAGCCCCCGGCAAGTTCGAAGTCAGCGACGCTGCCACCCTGTTGTCGCAGATCTAGCGTATCTTTGTCATAGGCCGCGCGGCGCACGGGGCGCCCGCGGCGTCGCCATCCCTGGGCGGCTCCTTCCGCATTCCCATGTTATCCACCATTTCTTCGTTTTCGTCGCTGTACCTGGCGACCTTGCTGATGCTGATCGGCACCGGCTTGTTCAATACTTACATGGGGCTGCGCCTGACCGCCGAGTCGGTCAGCGAAATCTGGGTCGGCGCGCTGATCGCCGGCTACTACCTGGGCCTGGTGTGCGGCGCGCGCATGGGCCACAAGCTGATCATCCGCGTGGGCCACATCCGCGCCTTCGTGGCCTGTGCCGCCATTTCCACCAGCATGATCCTGGCCCAGATGCTGGTCGAATACATGCCGGTGTGGCTGCTGTTCCGCCTGGTCGCGGGCATCGTCATGGTGACCCAGCTGATGGTCATCGAAAGCTGGCTGAACGAGCAAACCGAAAACCACCAGCGCGGCCGCGTATTCTCGGTGTACATGGTGGTATCCGGGCTGGGCACCGTACTGGGCCAGCTGGCGCTGACCGCCTATGCCACGCTGGACCAGCGGCCGCTGACCCTGGTGGCCGCCAGCCTGGTGCTGTGTCTGGTGCCCATCGCCGTCACGGCGCGCTCGCACCCGCCCACGCCGCTGCCCGCGCCGCTCGACCTGCGTTTTTTCTTCCAGCGCGTGCCGCTGTCCATGACCGTGCTGTTCGTGGCGGGCAACCTGTCGGGCGCGTTCTACGGCCTGGCGCCGGTGTATGCGGCCAAGTTCGGCATGACGACCTCGCAGGCCGCCGTTTTCGTGGCGGCCGGCGCCACGGCGGGGCTGTTGTCGCAATGGCCCATGGGCTGGCTGTCCGACCGCATCAACCGCGCCGGCATGATCCGCTTCAACGCATTCTTGCTGGTGCTGCTGCCGGTGGTCATGTGGGGCTGGCTGGACCTGCCGTTCTGGGGGCTGGTGATGATGTCGTGCGTATTCGGCGTGCTGCAGCTCACCCTGTATCCGCTGGGCGCCGCGTTCGCCAACGACCACGTCGAGCCCGAACGGCGCGTGGGCCTGAGCGCCGTGCTGCTCATGACCTACGGCGTGGGCGCCTGCCTGGGCCCCATGGTGGCGGGCCTGCTCATGTCCCTGGGCGGCCCCAGCATGTATTACGTGTTCGTGTCGGTGTGCGCGCTGATCCTGGTGTGGCAGGTGCGGCCGGCGCGCGTCACGGGCGCGCACCAGGTCGACGAGGCGCCGGTGCATTTCGTGCCGTTGCCCGACAACCTGCAAAGCTCGCCCGCGGCGGCCGCGCTGGACCCGCGCGTCGATCCCGAAGTGGACACCACCATGGAAATGGCCTCGCCCGAATCCGACGTGGTGCAGGCGCCCGAGCCGGCGCCCGACTCGATGCCCGCGGCCGCCGACCCGGCCCAGGACGACCCCGGCGCCGGCGACGCCGAACCGCCCGCGCGCACCGGCACGTGATGGCGCGGCAGCCGTCCAGATCGTTCAGGTGTCTGACTCCCGAAGGGTGTCAGACACCGAGGCATGCCGAGGGCGGTTCAACCCGATACGGTGTCTGACACCCTGCGGGAGTCAGACACCTTGTCCATATCCTGCGGGAGTCAGGCACCTGAACTTCCTCGCCATCTACGGCATCCCTCGCCACCTACGGCATCATCAGCAGGATCGCCGCCACGGCCAGCACCAGGCCCAGCAGGTTCAGCCGGCTCAGCGGCTCGCGAAACGCCAGGGCGCCCACGACGGTGCCCAGTGCGATGACGCCCATGTTCATCGCCGAGAACACCAGGGCCGGGTTGTCGGGCAGCGCCTGGTGGGCCCGGATGTAGGTGACGATGTTGCCGAAATTCGCCACGCCCAGCAGCAGCCCGGCCAACAGGTGGCGGGGCTGCCAGTCGATGCGGCGCACCAGCAGGTAGCCGGCCATGAATACGCCGGCCAGCACGAAGGCGATCAGCAGCGCGCCCGAGAACGCGGCCCCGGCGCGGGCCATCTGCTTGAACAGGATATCGACCACGCCATAGGCCACCCACACGCCCAGCGGCCATAGCCAGGCGGCCGAGCCGGCGGCCTGGGCGCCATCCGCCGCGCGGCGGCGGCGCAGGACGCAGAACAGGGCCAGGAAAGCCAGCGCAATGGCGCCGGCCTTGCGCGCCGTGATCGACTCGCCGAACAGCAGGAACGCGGCCAGCAGCGGCAGGAACAGCGACAGCCGCTGCGCCGCGTCGCTGCGCACGATGCCGGCATGGCGCACCGATTGCGCCATGGCCATGAAGCCGCTGGGCAACAGCAGGCCCAGCGCCAGCAACAGCCCCCATGCCTGGCCGGCGGACCCCAGCTGGGCCGCCGAAGGCCGCAGCACCAGCCAGCTCAGGGCGGCCGTGACGGCGTAGTTGGCGGCGATGGCCTGCCGCACGTCGATGGCATAGCGGCGCGCCAGTTTCAGCAACACCGCAACGGTGACACTGCAGGCCACGCTGGCCAGCAGGTACAGCAAACCCGGGCTCGGCGCGTGCATCTCAGCGGGCCTCCGGCTGGGTGCCTTCGGCGCGCATGCCCAGGCGGGCCAGCAGACGCCGGTCGGCTTCCACCTGCGGGTTGCCGGTGGTCAGCAGCACGTCGCCGCAGAACAGCGAATTGGCGCCGGCCAGGAAGCACAGTGCCTGCAGGGTGTCGCTCATGGTTTCGCGGCCGGCCGACAGGCGCACGCGGGCCCGCGGCATGGCGATGCGCGCCACGGCAATGGCGCGCACGAATTCGAACGGGTCCAGCGGCTCGGTGCCGGCCAGCGGCGTGCCCGCCACTTGCACCAGATTATTGATCGGCACCGATTCGGGGTAGGGGTCCAGGCTGGCCAGTTGCGCGATCAGGCCGGCGCGCTCGCGGCGCGATTCGCCCATGCCCACGATCCCGCCGCAGCAGATGTTCAAGCCGGCCTGGCGCACGCGCTCCAGGGTGTCCAGGCGGTCTTGGTAGGTGCGCGTGGAGATGATGCGCCCGTAGAACTCGGGCGAGGTATCGAGATTGTGGTTGTAGTAGTCGAGCCCGGCCGCTTTCAGCTGTTCGGCCTGGCCGTCGCGCAGCATGCCCAGCGTTACGCAGGTTTCCAGGCCCAGCGCCTTTACCTCGCTGATCATCCGGGCCACCTCGTCCAGATGATGCGGCTTGGGGCTGCGCCACGCCGCGCCCATGCAGAACCGCTGCGCCCCGCCGGCCTGGGCGGCGCGGGCCGCCTTCAGTACCTCGTCCAGCGGCATCAGCTTGTCGGCCGCCAGGCCCGTGTCGTGGTGGGCCGACTGCGGGCAATACGCGCAGTCTTCAGGGCAGCCGCCGGTCTTGATCGACAGCAGGCTGGACAGCTGGATCGCGTTGGCATCGAAGTGCTGCCGGTGGACCTGCTGGGCGCGATAGAGCAAGTCCGCGAACGGCAGCTCGTACAGGGCCAGAATATCGTTCGCCCGCCAGGCCTGGACGGTGGCTATGGCGGGCCTGGCGATGTCGGAGACAGAGGGGGTCGAAAAGGGCATGGCGATCCTTCGCTGAGTCGATGTGGCACGGCTATCAGCGGCGAATCGTAAGAACCCCGGTTCCAAAAAGGCAATCCAGGAAAAAGCAGGCTAATTGCCTGGCGTTGATCGACGTTATGCGTGATATGTCGATTTTTGCCATGGCCGTGGCGCTAACCCGGCGGCATCTTCCGCCAGCGAGAGGACCGGTTTTTTTGAATCAAATTGTAAATAAATCAGAGCCCGCGGGGCGGGCTCCGAATTTGCCATTTCAGCCATCAAGACTCTTGATATACGCCGTGCAGTTGTCCGCGTGTCCAGTAGCGGGTGTACTCGTTCATCATGTCCAGATGCCTGGCATAGGCGCCGAGGGCAGAGGTCTTGTCCTGGTGAGAAAACGACTCGTGGGCTTCAACCAAGGCCAGGAATCTTGGGCCGGTATCGGTGGATTCACGATACACGCGAATCTGCAGTACGCCAGTTCGGTTCAAAAAAGCGTCACACAGTGTACGGACCAGTTCTTCCTCGTGCTGGAGCGTCAAACCGACGAAACGCAGCAGCAGCAGCCTGGTAGATTGCTGCGTGACGGCATCCTTGGGGTAAATCTGCTCTGCGGCCATTCTCGACTGCCCGCGCACTCGGTTGAGCACGCGCTTGCTCCACGGGCTGAATCGGTCTCCAGATACATCTTGGTAGGGCTTTTCGTCCAGCACATCAATATGCGAGAGATCGTACAAAGCCAGATAGCGCGGCCATCCTGCCAAGCACACAAACCGGAGTGCGGTTTCGAATCCGGGAAGGTTGGCTCGTTCCGGTAAATGCTCGGTGTCGTACCAGTCGTTGAATTCCGCTTCCATGCTCGGAGGGGGTTCCATCGAAACGAGCAGCAGTGCTTTGGGACGTGTCATGATGTCGTTGGCGTTGAATTTGGATAGTGAAGTGTCAAATATTCAGCCCAGCCGGCTCACATGCCGCCGCTTGGCTTTTCTATGGATAGCAGCTCAATCTGAGACGCCAGTGCCTGAATCGACGAAAAGACGGGGCGGTCGAATTCGGATTCAAGTTCGTTCAGCACGTCGAATGTGGGCAGTTGAGCACAGGCGATGAACATCGCTTCGCAGTTGTCATTCATGGTCTGTTTCGCGATTCGCGCAACAGCATCGCTGCGGATACTGCCCAGCTCGTCCACGTCTTTGGCATACAGGCTGTCGAAAGCGGTGATTTCAATGCCAGCATATGAGATGAACTCTTTGAGCTGAGCGTTGACCCCATCAGAATACGGGGTAACCACCGCCACCTTATGTATGCCGTTTTTGACCAGTACCGACGTCATGGAACCGGCTATGGTCGCCACGGGTCTTGCGGTGTTTTCACGCAGTTGGCGTGCGAGTTTACGGTCGCCAGCGGGGCCCAGCAAGAACCCGGCCGCGGTGCAGCAATACCCCACGACATCGATATCGCCTTTGGCCAGCTGTTTCGCAAGAACCAAGGCTTTTTCCATATAGTCCGGCAAGGCCGCCGCGCTCAGCAAGCCCTTGCCCCGGGGGATTCTCACAACTTCAAGCTGGCTGCCGGGCAGCCAGAGTGGCAGTTCTTCTTCGACCCTGGTGTTGTTCTCCGGAATCAAAACACCTACGCGTATGTGGTCTGCCCCCTGAAAAGTGGTCCTCCCTGAAGTAGGCTATTGAGCCGTAGGAGGACGTTGGAATGCCCCAGAAGAAGCACAAACCCGAAGAGATCGTGGCGAAGCTGCGCCAAGTCGATGTTCT
>WMBV01000022.1 GCA_017745595.1 Bordetella petrii | reverse complement strand
GCCTGCGCCCACAAACTCATCCGCATCATCAATGCCATGAGCCGTACCGGACAACCCTGGAACGAACAATTGCATACCCCAGCAACTTGACTCCAAACACAGTTGCTGCGGGAGTCAGACACCTGCACCACCGGCACCCAAAGACACCCGGCACGCCGGCTACGCGTACACGCCGACCGGGTGGCGCGCCACGTAGTGGCCTTCGGCCACCTGCACCAGGGGTTCGATCACGGGCTCGTCGCCCACCTTGCGCACCGGGCTGGGAATTTCGTCGACCAGCAGCGACCGCGCGCGGTGGCGGCGTTGCGGATCGGCGATGGGCACCGCGTCCATCAGCTTGCGCGTGTACGGGTGCTGCGGGTTTTCGAAGATGGACCGGCGCGGGCCGATTTCCACGATCTGCCCCAGGTACATCACCGCCACGCGGTGGCTGATGCGCTCGACCACCGCCATGTCGTGCGAGATGAACAGCAGCGACACGCCCAGTTCGCGCTGCAGGTCGAGCAGCAGATTGACGATCTGGGCCTGGATGGACACATCGAGCGCCGAGACCGACTCATCGGCCACGATGACCTTGGGGTTCAGCGCCAGCGCCCGCGCGATGCAGATGCGCTGGCGCTGCCCGCCCGAGAACTCGTGCGGGTAGCGGTCGATCATGTCCGGCGACAGCCCGCATTTGTCCATCAGCCAGCGCACGCGCTCGTGGGCCGCCTTGCCCTTGGCCACGCCATGGATCAGCAGGGGCTCCATGATGGAATAGCCGACCGTCATGCGCGGGTCCAGCGAGGCGAACGGGTCCTGGAAAATGAACTGGATATGGCGGCGCAGGTGCTGCATGGCCGCGCCGCGCAGCGTGCCGATGTCTTGCCCGTCGAATTCGATGCGGCCGCCCTGGCTCTTGACCAGTTGCAGCAGCGAACGACCGGTGGTGGTCTTGCCGCAGCCCGACTCGCCCACCAGGGCCAGTGTTTCGCCCGGATAAAGATCGAAGCTGACGCGCTCGACCGCATGCACCCGCCTGTGGACCCGGCCCAGGATGCCGCCGGCAATGTCGAAGCGCGTGACCAGGTCTTTGACCCGCAGCACCGGCCCGCCGTCGCGCCGCACCGTGCTGCCGGCGTCGGCCGGCGCCGCCTCGGGGCGCGCGCCGGCGGCGGCGTCTTCGACGCGCAGCAGCGGGAACGGCGCGGGCTCGTCGGTGCCGCGCATGGCGCCCAGGCGCGGCACGGCCGACAGCAGCGCGCGCGTGTAGGCGTGGCGCGGCTGGGCGAAGATGGCGTCGGAATCGCCCTCTTCGACCTTGTCGCCGCGGTACATCACCAGCACCCGGTCGGCCACCTCGGCCACCACGCCCATGTCGTGCGTGATGAAGATCACGCCCATGTCCATTTCTTCCTGCAACTGGCGGATCAGCTGCAATATCTGCGCCTGGATGGTCACGTCCAGCGCCGTGGTGGGCTCGTCGGCGATCAGCAATTGCGGCTTGCACGACAACGCCATGGCGATCATGACGCGTTGCCGCATGCCGCCCGACAACTGGTGCGGATAGCGGTCGAGAATGGCGCGCGCCTCGGGAATGCGCACGCGCTCGAGCATGCGCAGGGTTTCGGCCCGCGCCCCCGCGGCATCCAGCCCCTGGTGCAGTTGCAGTGCCTCGGCGATCTGGTCCCCCGCCGTGAAGCTGGGGTTCAGCGAGGTCATGGGTTCCTGGAAAATCATGGCCACGTCGGCGCCGCGCACACGCTGCAGCACGGTTTCGTTGGCGCGGCTCAGGTCCAGGACTTCGCCGTTGCGCCGCCGCAGGCGCATGTCGCCGCCCACGATGCGGCCGCCGCCGTATTCGACCAGGCGCATCAACGCCAGCGAGGTAACCGACTTGCCGGAACCGGACTCCCCCACGATGGCGAGCGTTTCGCCGCGATCGACGTGAAACGACACGTCGCGCACGGCTTCGACGACGCGGTCGGGCGTATTGAAACGTACCGTGAGGCCCTCGACCTGCACTACCCTTTTGGCATCCATGCTAGTCATCGTGTTCACTTTTCCTGCCTGGGGTCGAGCGCATCGCGCAGGCCGTCGCCCAACAAGTTGAAGCCCAGCACCGCCAGGAAAATCGCCGACCCCGGGAAAATCGACATCCAGGGCGCCTGCGTCATGAAGTTCTTGGCCGTGTTCAGCATCGACCCCCACGACGGATTGGGCGGCTGCAGGCCCAGCCCCAGGAACGACAGGCTGGCCTCGGCGATGATGGCGGTGGCGATGGTGATGGTGGCCTGCACGATCAGGGGCGGCATGATGTTGGGCAGGATGTGCCGCAGGACGATGCGCGTATCCGACGCGCCCAGCGCCCGCGAGCTCTGCACGTAGTCTTCGTTCTTTACCGCCAGCACCTGCCCGCGCGCCAGCCGGATGAACTTGGGCGCGGCCGACACGCCGATGGCGATCATGGCGTTGGTGAGGCTGGGCCCCAGGAAAGCGGCCAGCGCGATGGCCAGGATCAGGAACGGGATCGCCAGCAGGGCCTCGGTGCAGCGCGACACCACGCTGTCGATCCAGCCGCCGAAATAGCCCGACACCAGGCCGAACGGCACCCCGACGATCAGCGCGATCAGTACCGACACCAGGCCCGCCATCAGCGAGGCGCGCGCGCCGTACAGCATGCGGCTATAGATGTCGCGGCCCAGCTCGTCGGAGCCCAGCCAGAAAGTGGCCGAGGGCGCCTTGCGGATCGACATGAAGCTGGTCTGCAGCGGGTCGTGGGTGGCCAGCAAGGGCGCGAACAGCGCCAGCAGCACGACGGCTAGCACGATCACGGCGCCCAGCACGGCGACCCGGTTGCGTTTGAATTTGCCCCAGGCGCGGTTGCGGCTGCGGGGCGGCGTAACGGCGGCGGCCGTGGCAGTATGTGCGCTCATGCGTGCCTCAAGCGGGGGTTGACCAAGATATACAGAATGTCGGCCAGCAGGTTCATGATGATGAAGCCCACCGCCACGCACAGCACCACGCCCTGCACGACCGCGTAGTCGCGCGTGAAGACGGCGTCGACGATCAGCTTGCCGAAGCCCGGAATGGTGAACACCTGCTCGGTCAGCACGGCGCCGGCCAGCAGCTCGCCGAACAGCAGCGTGACCAGCGTCACGATGGGCATCAGGGCGTTGCGCAGCGCGTGGCGCAGCACCACCCGGCGCGGCGACACGCCTTTGGCGCGCGCGGTGCGCACGTAGTCGGCGCTGAGCGCCTCGAGCATGGCCGAGCGCGTATGCCGCATCAGATAGGCCGCGATGGCGGTGGACAGCACCAGCGCCGGCATCAGCATGGTCTTCATCGACATCCAGAAATCGTCGAAAGGCGACACATAGCCCGAGGCCGGCAGCAGCCGCCATTTCACCGAGACCAGCATGATCAGCAGGATGCCCAGCCAGAAATTGGGAATCGACATGCCCGACAGGGCCGCCACGTTGGCCCCCATTTCGGTTGCCGTGCCCTTGCGCACGGCCGCCACGATGCCCATGGGCACCCCGATGATCAGGGCGAAGAACATGGCCATCGCGGCCAGTTGCAGCGTAACGGGCAGCTTCTGGGCGATCAGGCGGGTCACCGGCACGTCGGTGCGCAGCGATTTGCCCAGGTCGCCCTGCAGCACCTGCGATACCCAGGCGCCGTACTGCACCGGCAACGGATCGTTCAGGCGGTATTTGTCGCGCAGGTAGTCGAGCACGGCGGGGGCGCGCTCTTCGCCCGCCATGGTCAGTACCGGATCGCCGGGCAGGATTTTCTGCAGCATGAAGACGATCATCGACACCAGGATCAGGGTCGGGATCGCCACCAGCACGCGGCGCAAGATGATTTTGAACATAGGTGGAACCCGGAACTCGGGGCATATGCCGGCGCCGCGCCAAACGCGCGGGCCGTGCGCTGCGGCACGGCCCGGCGATCAGGCACGCACCCCAGCCCCGTTATTGTGCGAACGTCACGCCCTTCAGGCGGATCATGCCGTCAGGATAAGGCTTGAAGCCCTGGACTTTCTTGGCCAGCACAAACGGCCACGGCTGATAATAGATATACACCGCCTGGGCATCGGCCTGCAGGATTTCCTGGGCCTGGTCGTAGATGGCCTTGCGCTTGGCTTCGTCGGGCACGGTGCGGGCCTGGGCCAGCAGCTTGTCGACTTCGGGATTGCAGTAGCGGCCGTCGTTCAACGCGCCCTTGCAGGTCACGAACTGGTAAATGTTGCCATCCGGATCGACCCGGCCCGACCAGCCGCGCATCAGCAGTTCGAAATTGCCGCTTTGCGCCTCGTTCAGCAGCGCCGCGTATTCGGTGGGCCGCAGGCTGAGCTGGAAGCCGGCTTCGGCGGCCATGGCCTGCACCATTTCGGCGATGGCCGAGGTGGTGGTGTTGTTGCCGAAAGCCAGTTCCGCCTTCACCTGTTCTTTGCCGGCTTCTTTCAGCAAGGCCTTGGCCTTGGCGATATCGCGCGGGGGAATGGGGAACTTGTCGCTGTGGAACGGGCTGGCGGGCGGGAACGGCTGGTTGGCCGGATCGAAAATGCCGCCGCCGACCACCTCGTTGATGATGTTGCGGTCCAGCGTCAGTTCGAACGCGCGCCGCACGCGCTCGTCTGTGAAGGGGTTGTTCTTGGCGCGCTCGCCATTGGCCACGTTGAAATAGAACTGCTGGTAGCCCAAGCCGGACACGGGCGCGAACTGCAGGCTGGGATCGGCCTTGACCTGCTGGGCATCCGAGGGGTTCATGCGCTCGAGGATGTCGAGGCCGCCGGCGCGCAGATTGGACAGGCGCACAGTGGTGTCGGGAATCGGCAGGAACGTGACGCGCTTGAACGCGTAGTCTTTGGCGTTGTAGTACTGGTCGAACTTGTCGAGCACGATGCGGTCGTTCTGCACCCGTTCGACGAACTTGTACGGCCCCGAGCACACCGGCTTGCGGCCGACCGCGCCGATGTCGTCGGAGAAGATCTTGGGCGACAGCATCATCCCGGCGCGGTCCGACAGCGCGGCCAGCAGCGTGGCATCGGGCTGTTTCAGGGTCAGCACCAGGGTTTGCGCATCGGGCGCGTCGATCTTGGCGATCGAGGCCAGTTCGCCCTTGCGCATGCTTTCTTTCAGCGTCATGGCGCGTTCGAGGTTGGCCTTGGCGGCCGCCGCGTCGAACTTGCTGCCGTCGTGGAACAGCGCGTCGGTGCGCAGCTTGAAGGTCAGCACGGTATCGTCGTCGTTCCAGGACCAGGACTGCGCCAACTGCGGCACGAACTGCAGTTTTTCGTTGACGTCGACCAGCTTGTCGCACAGCGAGGTGAACACGATGCGGCCGACATAGGTGCGGGCGCGGTGGGGATCGAGGACGTCCGGGTCTTCTTGCAGGCCGATGCGCATTTCCTGCGCCACCGCTGCTCCGGATGCGGCCGCCAGCAGCGCGGCGCACAGCCCCAGCTTGAAGTGCCTGAGCTTCATGGTTTTTTTCCCTTGTATGAGTGTTGTGGGCATCGGACCGGCGCCGCTGGCCCGGCAGCCGGTGCCTGGCCCCGCGGGGAGCCAGGCAACCGGGTACGCAAGCGATGCGGCGTCGCTTCAGCATGCCATGGTTCGGCCTAGAAACCAACTGCCTGGCCGTCGCGACGGCTGTCGCTGGCCGCGACATAGCCGAATTCGTTGTCGGTTTCGTGCATGCGCCAGATGAACTGCCCCGCGCCGAAATCCATATAAGGGTCGTCCACCGATTTCATGGAATGGCCCAGCGCCCGCAGGCCTTCGACGGTGGCGCGGTCCATGGTGGATTCGATGTCCAGCGAGAAGTCGCGGTTGACCTTCCAGCGCGGCGCGCAGCAGGCGGCCTGGGGCTGCTGGTGGTAGTCGAGCATGCGCACCACGGTTTGCAGGTGGCCCTGCGGCTGCATGTCGCCCCCCATGACGCCGAAGCTCATGACCGGCTTGCCGCCGCGCGTCAGGAAGCCCGGGATGATGGTATGGAACGGCCGCTTGCCGCCGTCGACCACATTGGGCGACTTCGGGTCCATCGAGAACCCCACGCCGCGGTTCTGCAGGCTGATGCCCGTGCCCGGCACCACCACGCCCGACCCGAAGCCCATGTAGTTGGACTGGATGAACGAGATCATCATGCCGTTTTCGTCGGCGGCGGTCAGGTAGATGGTGCCGCCCGCATGCGGACGGCCCGCCTCGAACTGCGTGGCCCGGTCCAGGCGGATGAGCTTGGCGCGGCTGGCCAGGTAGTCGTCCGACAGCATCTGCTGCGGCGTGACGTCCATGGTGCGCGGGTCGGACACGTAGCGGTACAGATCGGCGAAAGCGAGTTTCATGGCTTCGATCTGCACGTGCTGCGACTGCACGGAATCGACCGGCATGTTGGCCAGGTCGAAGTGCTCGCACATGCCCAGCGCCATCAGCGCGGCGATGCCCTGCCCGTTGGGCGGGATTTCATGCAGCTCGTAGCCGCGGTACGACTTGGAAATGGGCTTGACCCACTCGGGCCGGTAGCCGCGCAGGTCGTCCAGTGTCATGGCGCCGCCGCATTCTTTGCTGAAGGCCGCGATTTTCTCGGCCAGCTCGCCTTCGTAAAAATCGCGGCCGCCGCTGGCGGCGATGCGGCGCAGCGTATAGGCCGCGTCGGGAATGCGGAAATGCTCGCCCGGGGCCGGCGCGCGGCCATTGGGCAGGAAGGCCTGGGCGTAGCCCGGCTGGTCGCGCAGTTCATCGGCGGCGGCCGCCCACTTGTGCGCCACCACCGGCGGCACGGCATAGCCGCGCTCGGCGATTTCGATGGCGGGCTCGAACAGGTCGGCAAACGGCAGCTTGCCCAGCTTTTCGTGCAGAGCGGCCCAGCCCGCCACCACGCCCGGCACGGTGGCGGCATCCCAGCCGCGCTTGGGCTGCTTGGCCAGCCCGTCGGGGCCGGTACCGTACTTGCGCTTGAAATATTCGACGTTCCAGGCGGCCGGGGCCACGCCGGATGAGTTCAGCCCATGCAGTTCCTTGCCATCCCAGACGATGGCGAAGCAATCGCCGCCCAGGCCGCAGGAAACCGGCTCGGTCAGCACGATGGTGGCGGCCGCGGCAATGGCCGCATCGACCGCGTTGCCCCCCTTGAGCAGCATGCGCAGGCCGGCCTGCGCCGCCAGCGGATGCGAGGTGGACACCACATTGCGGGCGAACAGCGGAATCCGCACCGAGGGATAAGGGTTGTGCCAGTCGAAGGTTTTCATGGACGCGGGACTCGAAGTTAGAAAAAACGGAGAAAAGACAGTCGAAATTACTCTTGTGCTTTAATTAAATCAATTTGAATAATTGATTTAACGTACAAAAATATTTTATGAGTAGCATACGCTTCCTGCGCAGTTTCCTGGCGGTGGCCCACCACGGCTCGTTCTCGGAAGCCGCGGAACAGGTCGCGCTGACCCAGGCGGCCATCAGCTTCCAGATGCGCTCGCTGGAAGCCGAGCTGGGCCGCGAGCTGTTCGACCGCAGCGGGCGGCTGGCCATCTTGAATGCCGCCGGACGCGAATTGCTGCCCGACGTAAAGCAGCTGGTAGATTTGTACGATCGCCTGAAACTGCCGCGCAACACCCCCGGCGCGCTGGCCGGCGCCGTCTCCATCGGCGCCGTGGTGTCGTGCATGGGCCCGCTGTCGAAAGTGGTGTCCAGCCTGAAACGCGAACACCCGGGGCTGGACGTGCGGGTACTGTCCGGCAAGGCCAGCGAACTGGCCGGCAAAGTCGAGGCGGGCGAACTGGATGCCGCCTTCGTGGTGGAAAGCCAGCGCAAAATGGCCAGCACGCACTGGACCCCGCTGTACGAAGAACCCCTGGTGGTGGTGGCGCCCCCCTCGGCGCCCGGCCAGACCGCGCAGGCGGTATTGGCCGCCAATCCGTTCCTGCGCTTTGACCGCACCCAGCGCACCGGCCGGCAGATCGACCGTGTGCTGCGCCGCCTGGGGGTGCCGGTCAGCGAGTTCCTGGAGCTCAATGCCATCGAAACCCTGGTGGAACTGGTGCGCCAGGAGGTCGGCGTGACCCTGCTGCCGCTGCTGAACGGCTCGAACTGGCAATCCAGCCCCGACCTGCGCCTGCTGCCGCTGCCCGACGAAGCGGGACATCCGGCGCGCAGCCTGGGCATGCTGGAACGGCGCGACCATGCCCGCCAGGACATCACGCGGGAAATCTGCGCGCAAAGCCTCGCGATGTTCCGCCTGCGCGCGCAGGCACTGCCGTACGGTGTCTGAAGTGAAACTTAGGTGTCAGTGTTTCACCGCGCGCTGCGCGACCCGCCCGGAATGAAAACGGGTGCGACCGGATCGGGGACGCCGCGGATCCGGCTCTGCCGGTCCGCCAGCGTCGCCCCCTTGAGGGGATGAGCCCGGACAGGGAACAGTCCTTGAGGACTGTTCCCTGCCTGGCGAATCCGAGCGGCCTGCCAGCCGCGAGGTGGGTGCGCGCAGCGCTTCGGGGGTGGGACTAATTCATCGGCTTGTCATGCCGATCCGGTAGCGTCGGGCCTCTTGTCATTTGCCGCCCTGCACGCATGCGCCTTTCATTTGCCCTGCCCTCCGCCCCGCGCGCGCTGCGCGTGCTGGCCATCGCGGCCACGGCCGCGGGCGCCGGCCTGTGGAGCGCGATACTGCTGGCGCCCGCGCCCGGCGACTTGCCGCCCACCCTGGCCATGGCCGCGGCGCCGACGTCCGACACGCGGGCCGTGGCCATGCTGTTCGGCACCGACGGTGCCATCGATACGCAGATATCGGTGCTGGGCCTGATCGCCGCCGGCGCGCACGGCGCCGCGGTGCTCAGCGTGGACGGCGGCCCGGCCCGCGCCTACCGCATCGGCGAGGAAATCGCGCAAGGCCTGGCGCTGGCCGGCGTGTCGCCCACCGGTGTCGAACTGGACCGCGGCGGCGCGCGCGTCGGCGCCGCCGCGCCCGCGCACCCCGCTCCGCCGGCCGGCATCGTGCCCGCGCGCTGAGCCCCGCCCGGCAGTATTACTGTCATATTCCTGACGCATCATGCCGGCTTTCAGCGAAGAAAGCGGAGAGAGTTCGTGCATCAATTCCAGCGTCCGCGAAGCCGGCAACAGGGCTTCACACTGATCGAGATCATGGTGGTGATCGTGATCATGGGAATCCTGGCCGCGCTGGTCGTTCCCCGCGTGCTGGACCGACCCGATCAGGCGCGGCGCGTGGCCGCGCGGCAGGACATCAGCGGCCTGATGCAGGCACTGAAGCTGTACCGGCTGGACAATGGCCGCTACCCCTCTTCGGCCCAGGGCCTGCAGGCGCTGGTGCAACGCCCCGAGGGCGCGCGCAACTGGCGCCCCTATCTGGACCGCCTGCCCAACGACCCCTGGGGCCAGCCCTATCAATACCTGAACCCCGGCGTCAAAGGCGAGATCGACGTGTTCACGTTCGGCCCCGACACCCAACCCGGCGGGGAGCAAGACGATGCGGACATCGGCTCGTGGGACATCTGAGCGCGGCTTCACGCTGATCGAAATGCTGGTGGTGGTGGCGATCATCGCCATCGCCGCGTCCATGGTGAGCCTGTCGGTGGCATCTTCTTCGGCGCGCGCGCTGCGCGCCGACGCCGAGCGCCTGGTCGATGCGTTTGCCGTCGCGCAGAGCGAAGCGCGCAGCGATGGCCGCGCCATCCGCTGGCGGGCCGACGAACGCGGCTGGTCGTTCGAACGCGCCGGCAGGCCGCCCCGCTTGTCGGCGCAAGATGATGGGCCGCAAACGCCCGACCGGTTCGCCCAAGATGCCGCGCTGCGTCCGCAGAAGTGGGGCGCCGCGCCGGTCAGCCTGCGCCTGCGACCCGACCGCCCGCTGGTGTTCGGCACCGAATGGATCGCCGACCCGCTGGTACTGGAACTGGCCTCGCAGGGCGATACCGTCCGCATCGAACGCGACGCGGCAGGCGGCTATGCAATCGAATAAGCGGCCGGCGCATGGCCCCGGCAACGCGGCGCAACGCGGCTTCACGCTGATCGAGGTGCTGGTGGCGCTGGCCATCATCGCGGTGGCCATGGGCGCCGCCATGCGCGCCACCCAGGTCATGCTGGACAACAGCCGAGCCATTCGCGGCAAAACACTGGCGCTGCTGGCCGCCGAAAACGTACTGGCCCAGTTGCGGCTGGAACAGGCGTTTCCGCGCGCCGGCACGCAGACCCTGCCGTGTCCGCAGGGCGCGCTGGAATTGCGTTGCGAACTCGAGATCCGCAATTCGCTGAACCGCAACTTCCGCCAGGTGACGGTGCGCGTGCACGATCCCGACCGCGACGGCGCCACGCTGGCCGAACTGAGCGGCCTGTTGTCGCAGATCCGATGATGCCTCCACATTGCCGCCGCGGCCGGGCTCAGCAAGGCTTCACTTTGATTGAAGTGCTGATCGCCATCGCGCTGATGGCGGTAGTCAGCCTGCTGTCCTGGCAGGGGTTGGCGCATGTGTCGGCGGCGCGCGATTGGCTGGGCGAACAATCGCAAGACCAGGCCGTGGTGTTGCGCACCCTGGGCCAGATCGAACGCGACCTGAATCGCGCCTATACCGGCGCGCCGCCCGACGGCACCGCCGCCACGCTGCTGCCGCCGGGCATCCATGTCGCGCAATCCGCCGGCGCGATGCTGCTGGATATCGTGCGCGCCACGCCGGAAGGCGGACTGTGGCAGCGCGTCACGTGGCGGTTGCGGCCCGACGGCCTGTGGCGCTACAGCGGCATGCCCGCGGCCCGCTACCCGCTGCCCGAACCGGCCCAGGGCGTGCTGCTGATGCCGGGGGCCACCGCGCTGGGCGTGCGCGCCTGGGTGCCCGGGCGCGGCTGGCACGATCCGCTGCGCCCGGAAACCGCATCGGCCAGCGGCCTGGAAGTGGCCATCGAGCGCCGCGGCCGTGGCCAGCCCGAACGCTATACCCGCATCGTGGTGCTGCCATGAGCGCGGCCGCGCGGCAGCAAGGGATGGCGGTGGTCAGCGCGCTGATCGTGGTCGCCATCGTGGCGGCGCTGACCAGCGGCCTGTTCCTGCGCCAGGCCTCGGCGATCCGCCAGATCGAGAACGAACAGGCGCGCATCCAGGCGCGCTGGCTGCTGCTGGGCGGCATCGACTGGACACGCCTGCTGTTGCGCGACAACGCCCGCCAGGAAGCCACGGTCCGGCGCGGGCAGCTCTGGTCCACGCCCGTGCTCGATACCCGCATCGAGGGCGATGACAGTGGACAGGCGGCGGTGTTCGCGGGCGGCATCCAGGACGAACAAGGCAAATACAACCTGTACAACCTGGCCCGGCGCGGCGTCGCCGATGCCGGCCAGGCCGAAGTGCTGGCACGCCTGCTGGACCTGCTGGGGCTGCCCCAGGCGCTGGCGCCGCAATTGGCCGCGCAAGTGGCCTTGACGCAAAGCCGCCTGCCCGACCCGGCACCGGAGACCCCGGCCGGACAGGGAGGCGGCGCGCGGGCGCCGCAACCGCGCGGCATTGACGACCTGGCCGCGCAGTTGGGCGTGGACGCGGCGGGACTGCAGGCCATGCGCCGCACCATGACCTGGCTGCCGGCCAACACCCTGGTCAACGTGAACACCGCCGAACCCGAAGTGATCGCGGCCCTGGTGCCGGGCCTGAGCCTGGCGCAAGCCCGCGCCGTGCTGGGCGAACGCGACCGCGGCCGCTGGTTCAACGACAGCGGCGACTTCGCCAACCGGCTGGCCACCGGCGGCGAGCCCTTGCAGGTACCCGAGGTCGCCACCACCAGCGAGTGGTTCCTGGCCAACGGCACCGTGGCCTACCAGCGCGCGCGCGTCGGCATGCAGGCGCTGGTGGCCGTCTCTGGGCAACGCGCCCCTGAAACCCTATGGATAAAAGAAACCCCGTAAGAAATCTGCTGCGCGTGGCCCTGCCGCCGCTCGCATCCTGGGCGGACACGACCCCGCTGGCCTATGCCTGGCTGGACCGCCAGGGCCGGGTGGCGCGCGGCGGCAGCCTGGCGGCAGCCTCGCTGGCCGCGGCTTTTCCGCGGGCGCGCGTGCAGGCGGTCCTGCATCCCGATGACGTGATCGTCGCCACGATCACGGTGCCGGCGGTGCCGGCCAATCGCCATGCGGCGGCAGTGCGCGGCATCCTGGAAAGCCTGGTGCTGGCGGACCTGGACACCCTGGCCGTGGGCCATGGCGGCCGCGCCCCCGATGGCGCGGTGCTGGCCGCGTGGACGGCCCGCGCCGCCTTGCGCTCGGCATGGCAGCGCCTGTCGGCCGCGGGGCTGGCCGTGCAGGCGTTCTATCCGCTGCAGGTCTGGTCCGATACGCCGGACCAGGCCCGGACGCCGCCGTTGGCGGATATCCACGACCCACGCTGGCAGGCCCCCGGGCCGGGCTGGTCGCTGGCGCTGCCGCAACTGGCGCCCCGGCAGCCGTCGCGCTGGCGCGGAGCGGCTGCCTGGCTGGCCGTGGCCGCCGCCGTATGGATCGGCGGCCTGAATCTGTACGCCATGCAGTTGAATGCCGAAGGCCGGCACCTGCGCCAGCGCATGGAAGGCGACGTGCGCGCGGCGTTTCCGGATATTCCCGTGGTGCTGGATCCCTTGCGCCAGGCCCGGCAGGGCCGCGACGCGCTGCTGGCCGGCCAGGGCGACGCCGCAAGCAAGGATTTTCTATCGCTGGCCCGTATCGCGGCGCAGGTGCTGCCATTCGCGGCCGACGCGGTGGACCGCCTGGCCTATCGCGACGACGTACTGACGCTGCGCCTGCGCGCGGACGCGGACGCGGGCACGGACACGAGCGCCGCCGCCGCGGTATCTGGCCGCACGATCGCCGCCGTCCCGGCGGCATCGTCTTCCGACGCCGCGGACGGCGCGGCCAGCGAGCGGCTGGCCGACACCGCCGCCATCCTGCAACGGGCGGCGGCGCTGGGCGCGCGCGTCGAGCGCGACGACAAAGGGGCCTGGCGCGTCCTGCGAACCGGCCCATGACTTCTGTGGCAATACGATGACGATTCTTGCTTCCCTGCGCGATCAGCTGGCACCCTGGATGGGCCGTGCCGGCGCGTGGCGCCAGCGGGCCCGCGCCTGGTATGCGCACCGGCCGCGCCGCGAACAGCAGTTGCTGGCCGGGGCCGGCGCGCTGGCGGCCGCCGCGCTGGTTTTCCTGGTCTTGATCGAACCGGCGTGGTCGACCCTGGCGCGCGCCCGCCACGAATTGCCCGGCCTGCGCACGCAGGCCGCCGCGGTCGCCGACCTGACCGCGCAGGTACGCGCGCTGCGCCGCCAGGGCGCCGGCACCGCCAACGCCTCGGTGCCGTCCGTCGCGGAACTGGATGCCAGCCTGCGTCGCGCAGGACTGCCGGACGACAGTTGGTCGTTGTCCGAGGCCCCGATGGCCGCCGGCGCCTCGGACCGGCCGGCGGCGGCGATCAGCCTGGCGCTGCGCGAGGCGCCGTCGGCCGCCCTGTTCCGCTGGCTGGACACCGCGGCGCGCGACTGGCGCCTGTCGGTGTCGGACGCCGAGCTGACGCGGGCCACTCTCGCGACGGGCCGGCGCCTGCCCGGCCGCCTGAACGGAACCTTGACCCTGCTTCCCGCCGGACAACCCTGATGCGTTTTCCGTTGCCCAGACTTTTCTCGCCGCTGGCGATCCTGGCGCTGTGTTGCGCCCTGCTGGCCGCCCTGCCTGTATTGCCGGCGCGCTGGCTGATGCTGCTGCTGCCCGAAAACGCCCTGGCGGCGCTGGCCACCGCCGACGGCACGGTATGGCGGGGCAGCGCCCAACTGGCGCTGGGTCCGCCCGGCGCACGCTACCTGTTGCCCGAGCCGCTGCGCTGGCAGTGGCGCAACGGAGCCATGGAGATCACGCATGCCTGGCTGCGCGGGCCGGTACGGGCACGGCCCGGCTGGTCCGGCATCACGGTCTCGGGACAGAACCTGCGCATGCCCGCCGCCGTGCTCGGCGCCCTGGGGGCACCGCTGAATACCGTGGCGCCATCCGGGCAGCTCGAATTCGAATGGAAGCCCCGCACGCTGGCCGGCGCGCCCGCCACCGGCCTCGTGGCCACGGGACGCTGGACCCAGGCGGGTTCCGCGCTGTCGCACGTCCGGCCGCTGGGCGACTACACCCTGCGCATCAGCGCCGACAACGGTACGCTGCACCTGGCCCTGAGCACCGATGCCGGCCTGCTGGCGCTGACCGGCACGGGACAATGGCAACGCGGCCGGCTGCGCTTCAGCGGCGAGGCCGCGCCGGCCGAACACGCCAGCGACGCCCAGCGCGCCGCCTTGGCCGGCCTGCTGAGCGCACTAGGGCCGGTCTCGAACGGCACCAGCCATTTCGGCACGCCGCCGTGACGGACGGCCCGCCCATCGACCAGATGCCCGGTGGATGATGCTGGTGCCCGATGGATGATGCTGGTGCCCGATGGATGATGCTGGTGCCCGATGGATGATGCTGGTGTCTGACTCCCGCAGGGTGTCAGACACCGATGTGCACGTAGGCACAGAGCGTCTGCAAGAGTCGGTGTCTGACACCCTGCGGGAGTCAGACACCTGGCGGACCTGGCGCGCTGGCGGCGGCCGCCGCTCAGTCTTCGCGCGTGACGCGCAGGATTTCTTCGGGCGCCGTCACGCCGGCGTCGATCCAGCGTTGGCCGTCGTCGCGCAGGGTCCGCATCCCGGCGTGCAGGGCTTGCGCGCGCAGCGCCTGCTCGTCGCGGCCCGCGTGGATCAGGTGGCGCACGTCGTCGTCCACCGCGAACAACTCATGAATGCCCGAGCGGCCGCTGTAGCCGGTGTGATTGCACGCCGCGCAGCCCACCGGCCGGTACACCACCCGGCCGTCGGGCAGTGTATCGGGCCGGCGGCATTGCTGGCACAGCCGGCGCACCAGCCGCTGCGCCAGCACGCCCAATAGAGACGACGCCAGCAAGAAGGGCTCGACGCCCATGTCCACCAGGCGCGTCACGGCCGAGGTCGCATCGTTGGTGTGCAGGGTCGCCAGCACCAGGTGCCCGGTCAGCGAAGCCTGCACCGCGATCTGCGCGGTTTCCAGGTCGCGGATCTCGCCGATCATGATCACGTCGGGATCCTGGCGCAAAATGGCCCGCAGCGCCAGCGCGAAAGTCATGTCGATTTTCGCGTTGACCTGGGTCTGGCTGATGCCCGGCAAGTCGTATTCGATAGGGTCTTCCACCGTCAGGATGTTGGTGGTCGATGCATCCAGGCGCGACAGGGCCGCGTACAGCGTGGTGGTCTTGCCGCTGCCCGTGGGGCCGGTCACCAGCACAATGCCGTGCGGCTGCCGGACCAGGCTGTCCAGCTGCGCCAGCACCGGCGGGCTCATGCCCAGTTTTTCCAGTTGCAGCCGGCCGGCTTCCTTGTCCAGCAGGCGCAGCACCGCGCGCTCGCCGTGGCCCGTGGGCAGCGTCGAAACCCGCACGTCGATGGGCCGGCCGCCCACGCGCAGCGCGATGCGGCCGTCCTGCGGCAGGCGTTTTTCGGCAATGTCGAGGTTGGCCATGATCTTGATGCGCGAGATCAGCGCCGAATGCAGCGCCTTGCGCGGGCTGACTACATCGCGCAGCACGCCGTCGACGCGATAGCGCACCACCGAATGCTGCTCGTAGGCCTCGATATGCATATCGCTGGCGCCGTCGCGCGCGGCCTGGGCGAACAGCGCGTTGATCATGCGGATCACCGGCGCGTCGTCCTGCGTCTCGAGCAGATCGGCGACTGCGGGAATATCCTGCAGCAGCCGGTCCAGGTCGATTTCATTTTCGGCCACGCCCATCACCGAAGCCGCGTCGGCACTGTCGCTGTACGCGGCATTCAGCAAGGCCTCGAGCGCGTCGTCCGACACCTCGGTAAGCGGCACTTCGCCGTGGCAGCGCACGATCTCGCGCACCGCCCAGGCCGGCGTGCGCGCGCTGGTGGTCAGCAGCGAGGCCCCCGGCCGCAGCAACAGCACCGCGCGCTGCGCGCGCGCCCAGCTATAGGGCAACGGGTATGCGTTCACAGGTGCGTCACCAGCTCGGCGCGATAGCCCAGTTCTTTCAACAGGGCCACCGCGGTATCCACGGTGGTGGCATCGCGCGCCACGTCGGAACGCACCACGTAGCCCTGCCCGCCCGGGCCCACCTGCACGTAGGCGCTCAGGCCGCTGATGCGCACCCGCCTGGCGATGGCGTCGGCGGCGGCCTGGTCGGCCACCGCCGCGACCTGCAGAATCGTCGTGTCCTGGCGCGTCTCGGCATACAGGGCCGACGGGTCGGTGGCGATGCTGACCCCCAGCGGCAAGTTGGCGCGTATCGGGCGGCCCGGATCGGAACCGCCCGGCGGCGCCGGCAACTGGCGCACCTGGAAAGTCTGCACCGTGGCCGGCGGCTGGCGCCGCAACGTCGCGGCCGCCGCTTCGGGCCGCATATCGTAGTCGGCGCCGCCCACGGCCTGCACGCGCGCCGGCGGCAGCAAGGGCGCCTGCACATCGGGCAGCAGCCAGTGCTTGTTCGGCTGCGCCTGGCTCTGCGCGCGCCGCATGTAGTCGTAGCGGTTCAGGGTCACGTTGGCGCTGTCGCGCGCGTCGCGCACCACATAGGGCCGCAGGAACACCATCAGGTTGCTCTTGGTGCGCTTGCGCGAATCGTAGCGAAACAGCGCGCCCAGCAAGGGAATCGAGCTCAGGCCCGGCACGGCGTTGGTGGTGGTGCTGACGCTGTCTTCCAGCAGGCCGCCCAGCACGATGATCTGGCCATCGTCGACCAGCACGCTGGTATCGATGGCGCGCTTGTTGGTGACCAGGCCGGTGGTCTCGCTGGAACTGGCCTCGTCGATGCTGCTGACTTCCTGGTAGATGTCCAGCTTCACCGCGCCGCCCTCGGAAATCTGCGGACGGATATTCAGCTTCAGCCCGATGTCTTCGCGCTCGATGGTCTGGAACGGATTGCTGCTGCCATCGCTGCCCGAGGTCACGTATTGCCCCGTCACGAACGGCACGGTCTTGCCCACCAGGATGCTGGCGGGTTCGTTATCGAGCGTCAGCAGGTTGGGCGTGGACAGGATGTTGGCTTCGCCGGTGTTCTGCAGCGCGCGCGCCAGCACGTTCAGATTGATCACCTGGTTGCCCAGCACGTCCACGGTGCCCTTCACCAGGCCCAGCGTCAGGCCGCGGCCCAGCGCGTCCAGCGTGGTGGCCCCGGTGCCGGCGCTGCCGATGCCGCTGCCGCCCAGGTTGGTGCCGCCCACGAAGCCGCTGCCGTCCAGGCTGCCCGCGCCGGTCATCCATTGAATGCCGAATTCCGCGGCCGTTTCCTGGCTGACTTCCACGATCAGGCTTTCCACCAGCACCTGCGCCCGGCGCTGGTCCAGCTGGTCGATCACTTCGCGCAGGCTGCGGTACAGCGGCTCGGGCGCGGAAATGATCAGCGTGTTGGTAGACGGGTCGGCCTGTACGGTGGCGCCCCCGCCCGAATACGACACGGCATCGCCCGCGCCGCCATCGTCGCGCTCGATCTGCTGCTGGCCGAACGAACCGCCGCCCAGGACGCCAGAACCGCTCGAACCGCCGCTGGCCATGCCGGCCGACATGCCGGCCGGCCGCGGCGCGGCGGTGCGCCCGGCACGGCTGCCCGAGGCGCCGCCGGCGGCCGGGGCCGCGCCAGGATCGCGGGCCGCGGCGTTCAGGGCCTGGCTGGTCAGCAGGCCGCCCAGCACCTCGGCCATGCGCGATGCCTGCGCGTTGCGCAGGTACACCACGTGCAGGTTGCCGGGCCGCGCCTGTTCGGAATCCAGCTTCTGGACCAGCTCGCGCGCCAGCCGGGTACGGGCCGGGCTGCTGGCCCGCACCAGCACGCTGTTGGTGCGTGGATCGGCCACCATGGCAATGCGCTGGGTGGGATCGCCGCTTTGCGCGTCGAGCAATTGCGTGGCCAGGGTGGCCAGGTCGCTGGCCACGCCGTACTTAATGGGCACCACGTCGGTGTCGATCGCGCTGGGCACGTCCACCTTGGCAATGACGCGGGCGATGCGCTCGAGGTTGTCGGCGTAGTCCGTCACCACCAGCGTGTTGTTGCCGGGATACGCATTGATGGGATTATTGGGCGGCACCAGCGGACGCAACACCGGCAGCAGGTTGGCGGCATTTTCGTATTTCAGCGTGAACACCCGCGTCAGGACTTCGCTGCCGCGCGCGTCGCGGGCGAAATCGGCCATGGCCACCGGCGCGGGCGCCGCACCGCGGCGCGTCGCGTCGGCCACCACCGCGCTGCCCTGCAGCTTGGCATCGGCCTCGGGCACCACGCGGGTTACGCCGTCCACCTCGACCAGCGCAAAGCCCTGCATGCGCAGGGCGCCGGCCAGCATGGTCAGCGCGGTATCGCGATCCACCGGCCGCTCGGACACCAGCGTCAGCTTGCCTTTGACGCGCGGATCCACCAGATAATTGCGCTGCGTGAACAGCGACAGCGCGCGCAGCACCGCCGGGATATCGGTATCGACGAAATTCAGGCTGACCTGCTGGCCGGCGGACTGTGCCTGCGCGTACGCGGGCAGCGGCGGCACGGCCGCGCAGGCGCTTGCGAGCAGGATGGCCAGGGTGGTTTTTCTAAGGCGACGCATGGATTTTGGGCGACCAGAGCAGTGAAATTGCGGCCGAGTATACGGGGTGCCCCTGCAACACTACGGTCATAATCGGCGGTCAATGTGGCGGGTTGGAAACCCCTGAAAAACAAGAGCTTTTCGCATGCCCTCGTTCCGCTACGAAGCCACCGACCTGGTGGGAAAAATCGTCCATGGCACGCTCGATGCCGACACCGAACGCGGCGCGCGCAACCAGTTGCGGGCCCGTGGACTGCTGCCCTTGTCGACCACGCCGGCGGCATCGCGCCAGGGCCGTGCCGGCATGCTGCAGCGACGCTTGTCCGACACCGAACTGGCGTGGCTGACGCGCCAGCTGGCCAGCCTGCTGGCCGCGCGCCTGCCGCTCGACGCCGCGCTCGGCGCCACGCTGGAACAAGCCGAAAGCCGCCATGTGGCCAGCGCGCTGGCGGGCGTGCGCGACGAAGTGCGCGCCGGCTATCGCCTGGCCGACGCGCTGGCCACGCGCCCGCGCGATTTCCCCGAGATCTACCGCGCCCTGGTGGCGGCCGGCGAAGAATCGGGCGACCTGGCGCAAGTCATGGAAAAGCTGGCCGGCTACATCGAAGAACGCAACGCGCTGCGCGGCAAAGTGATGACCGCCTTCATCTATCCCGCGGTCGTGGCGTGCGTGTCGGTCGTGATCGTCGCGTTCCTGCTGGGCTACGTGGTGCCGCAGGTCATCACCGCCTTCGACCATGCCCACCAGCAGTTGCCGCTGCTGACGCGCGTCATGCTGGCGCTGAGCGATTTCGTGCGCCAGTGGGGCTGGGCCACGGCATTCGGCGGCGCCGCGGCGTTCGCCGCCTGGCGTGCCGCGCTGCGCGCGCCGGCGCGCCGCGAAGCCTGGCATGCCCGCATGCTGCGCCTGCCCGTGATCGGCCGCTTCGTGCTGGGCGTGGATGCCGCCCGTTTCGCTTCAACCCTGGCCATCCTGAGCGGCAGCGGCGTCAGCCTGCTGGGCGCATTGAACGCGGCGCGCCGCACACTGGGCAACGACCGCCTGCGCCGCGCGGTGGACGAGGCCGCCGAACGCGTGCGCGAAGGCGCGCCGCTGGCCGCGGCCCTGGCGGCGCAGCGGGTGTTTCCATCGTTGCTGATTCACCTGATCGCCAGCGGCGAAAAAACCGGCCGGCTGCCCGAATTGCTGGAGCGCGGTGCACAGAACCTG
The DNA here is from genome assembly GCA_017745595.1 of Bordetella petrii. Classification (GTDB taxonomy): domain Bacteria; phylum Pseudomonadota; class Gammaproteobacteria; order Burkholderiales; family Burkholderiaceae_B; genus Bordetella_A; species Bordetella_A petrii_C. Next base: position 97,345 of record WMBV01000022.1, on the reverse strand, counting down.
TCGCGCGACCTCGAACGCCGCGCCATGGCCATGACGGCACTGCTCGAGCCGCTGCTGATTCTGCTGATGGGCGGCTTCGTGCTGCTGATAGTGCTGGCGGTGATGATGCCGATACTCGAGATGAATCAGCTGGTCAGGTAAGCCATCAAAATGCCGCGAAACCGCCATTGGCCGCAATGGCCTCGCCGGTGATCATGCGCGACTCGTGGCTGGCCAGGAACAGCGCGATATTGGCGATGTCGGCCGGATCGCCTTCGTGATTCGGATAACGCCGCGCCATCTCGGGCCGCGCGGGCCTGCCGGCATCCTGGTTGCGAAGAATGCGCTCGGTGCGGATGCGGCCCGCGCATATCGCGTTCACGCGCACGCCCGCGGGCGCATATTCCGCGGCAAGGGCGCGCGTCAGGGAAATGACCGCTCCCTTGGCCGCGGTGTACGCATGGCCGGCGAACGTGCCGCGCAAGCCCGCGCCCGAAGACATATTGACGACCGTGCCGCCCCCCGCCCGGACGATGGCCGGCAGCGCATGCCGGCAACACAGCATGGTGCCGTTCAGGTCGAGCTGCAAGGTACGGTGCCACAGCGCCAGGTCCACCTTATCGACCGCGGTGTCGCCGGCCAGGGATCCCCCCGCGCAGTTGAACAGCAGGTCGACCTTGCCTAGCGCCGCCACCGACTGGACGACGGCCTCTTGCACGCTACGGTCGTCGGTGACGTCGCCGGGCAAGGCGATGGCCCTGCCCCCCGCCGCGTTGATCCGTTCGGCCAGCCGTTCGAGTTCATCGGCATTGCGGTCCAGCAGCGCCACCCGGGCGCCCTCGCTTGAAAAGCGCAATGCCGCGGCGCTGCCGATGCCACCCGCCGCACCCGTTATCAAGGCCGCCCTGCCCGCCAGCCGGCCCGCAGGCGCCGCGCAAGCCGACCTGGGGCGCGCCTGGCCCATACCGGTCGCGCTCATGACCGGCCGCACGGGCCGCAATCGGCACGCCTATGCATGACGGGGCCTCGGCCGCAAAAACGCATCATGGCCAGGCGGGCCCGCCGTGGCGGGCAAGAAAGCTGCGCAGATCGGCCACGCAGCGCTCGGGCAAGTATTCGCACACGCTGTGCCGTTCGCCCTCGTATACCAGTATCTCGGCGCGCTTGAGATGATCGCGCATCGGTTGATAGGCATCCATCGCGCCGATACGGCCGGCGCCCGGGATGACCACCAGCGTCGGGCACTGGATGCGGTGCAACTGGTCGCCCCATTCCTGCTGCGCCATATACCCCACAAAGCGGGCGATATACGCCATATCGTGGTTGGACAGCGCGTCGAGGAACTGCTCGCATCGGGGCGTGCCGACGAGTTCGGGCGGGAAGCGGTCATCGATGGTGTCGGCCAGGAATTGCCGCAGCCCCTGCTTCGCGACGCGCTCGATCCAGCTCGAGGCCTGGCTGTTGCGCAAGCCCGGCGCCGACGCGAACAGCGCCAGGGTCTCGACACGGTCGGGTTGCTGCATGGCCAGATGCTGCCCCACGTAGCCGCCGGCGGAATTGCCCGCTACGTGCACGCGTTCGCAGCCCAGATGGTCGAGCAGCGCCGAGATGTCGTCGGTCAGCACCTGCAGGTCGAGCGGCTGGTGCGCCGCGGGCACCTCGGACAAACCATGGCCGCGCAGATCGGCGCGCACCACGCGAAAGTGCCGGCACAGTCCCGGTACCCAGGAATAAAACCGCTGTGCGTTGGCCATTGCCCCGTGCAACAGCAGCAGCGTCGGCGCCTGCTCCCACGGGTCGGTGAAGTCGTCCAGGTAATAGCTCAGGCGCAGGCCATCGCGCTCGTAGTACTGCTGCATGTTCGTCCTTCTATCTGCGGATCGGGGCTGGGCGGCCAGTGGCTAATCGAGGCGGATATCCGCTTCTTTGACGAACTTGCTCCAGTCTTCGATCATCTGGCGCATCTGCGCCGTATGCGCGGCGGCGTCGTTGCCGATCAGGGACAAGCCCAGGTCTTTGGTGCGCTGTTGCACGGCCGGGTCCCGCAGGGCGGCGGTGTAATAGGCGTTCAGCTTCTCGATGACGGCGTCGGGCGTCTTGGCCGGTGCGTAGATACCCCAGTAGGTATCCGCATTGACGCCCCGCACGCCGCGCGACACGAACGTCGGCACATCGGGCAGCAAGGGGCTGCTGGCGTCTCCCGTCACGGCCAGCGCGCGCAAGCGCCCCGACTGAATATGGGGCAGGCCCGTGGTGGTGCCGCCGAAGTAAATCTGGACCTGGCCGCCCAGCAATGCCGCCATGGCGGGCGCAACCCCCTGGTAGGGCACGTGCACGATGTCGATGCCGGCCGCGCGGCGGAACATCTCGCCCGCCATGTGGGTCGAGGTGCCGTAGCCGCCCGAGGCAAAGTTCAGCGTGCCGGGCTTGGCTTTCGCCAGCGCGATCAGCTCTTCCAGCGTCTTGGCCGGCACCGAGGGGTGCACCAGCAAGACCAGCGGCGCGCGCGCCAGCATCGTCACTCCGCGGAAGTCGCGCGTCGTGTCGTACGGCATGTCTTTCAGCAGCGACGGATTCACCAGAATGGACAGGTCGCCGCCCAGCACGGTGTATCCGTCGGGCGCCGACTGGGCGACATGCGACGTGCCGATGACCGAGGCGCCGCCCGGCCGGTTGTCTACCACCACCGACTGGCCGGCGGCCTCGGCCACCGGCTTTTGCAGCATGCGGATCAGCACATCGGTTGTGCCCCCGGCGGGGTATGGAACCACCACGCGCAGCGCGCGGTCGGGAAAGGAGTCCGCCAGCGTGGGCATCGCTGCCCCCAGGGCCGATGTCGCCAGCAAAGCAGCCAGCATGCGCCTGATACTCATATGACCTCGCGTCGATGGGTTGTTTGGCGGGGATTCTAGGAAACTCCGGCTGCGGCGAATATGACCTACATTACAATTCGCTTACCGATACTCCGTTCGATCGCGCCATGAGCCCGGCCCGCACTTCGCCCGCACCCATCCCATGCGATCAAACAGCCGCCCTGGAACTGCTGCGCGCCAACGCGTGCTTCGGGCAAATGGCGCCCACGGCGATCGCCGCGTTCGCCGGCATCGCGCAATGGCAGCGCCTCGCGCATGGCGAATTGCTGGCCGGCCGGGGCACCGCCGCGCCCGGCGTCGCGCTCATCCTGAAGGGGGCCATACACACCAGCTCGTACTCTGACGATGGCCACGAATTCGCGCTGTCCATGCTCGAATTCGACGGAATCTGGGGCGTGGCGGCGGTGCTGGACGGCGGCGGCATGTTGCGCGACAGCCGCGCCTACCAGGAAACCGACCTTCTGCTGCTGCCGCGGGATGCCTTCCTGGACATACTCGAGAGCGAGCCCGATCTGTACGCGCACTTCGTCAAGCTGCTCTGCCGGCGCATCCGTACCGCGCACGCCATCATTGACGAACTCGCCCTGCGCAGCCTGCGCGAGCGCCTGCCGCGCCTGCTGGTTGCGCTGTCGGCGGGACACGCCCACACCGACAAAGGCATTGCGGTGGCACAAACCCAGGACGCCCTTGCCACGCTGCTGGGCGTTTCGCGCCCCGCGGTGAACCGCGAGCTCAAGCAGTTGGCCGGCTGGGGGTTGATCGGCCTGGGATACGGAGAAATATGGGTGCGCGACCTGGAAGGGCTGAAACGGCGTTGGCAAGACCCGCCGCCGGCCCAGGCGGCGCCCGACGGCTTATAAAGCCTGTTCGCCGTTTTCGCCGGTGCGGATGCGGATGGCCTGTTCGACCGGCGTAACGAAGATCTTGCCGTCGCCGATCTTGCCGGTGCGCGCCGCCTTGATGATGGCTTCGATGGCGGGCTCGACCATGTCGTCGGCCAGCACGACCTCGACCCGGATCTTGGGCAGGAAATCCACCACGTATTCGGCGCCCCGGTACAGTTCGGTATGCCCTTTCTGGCGCCCGAAACCCTTTACTTCGGTGACCGTCAGGCCGCTGACGCCGACCTCGGCCAGCGCCTCGCGGACCTCGTCGAGCTTGAAGGGTTTGATGATGGCAGTGACTTGTTTCACGTTGTGGTGGTCCTGAGGATAGATCGGATAGCGGCGCGCGGCGGTTCAGACGGTTTCCCGGAACCCGTTGGTGACAGGATAGCGCCAATCCCGGCCAAACGCGCGCGGCGTGATGCGCGGGCCCGGCGGCGCCTGGCGGCGCTTGTATTCGTTGATGCGGATGAGGCGCACCACCTGCTCTACCGCCGGCGGCGGAAACCCGGCGGCCACGATTTCAGCGGCCGACTGGTTGCGTTCCATGTAGCGTTCCATGATGCCGTCCAGAATATCGTACGGCGGCAGGCTGTCCTGGTCGGTCTGGTCGGGACGCAATTCGGCCGAGGGCGGACGCGTAATGATGCGGCGGGGAATGACTTCGCGGTCGCGGTTGCGCCATTCGGCCAGGCGATACACCAGCGTCTTGGGCACGTCTTTGATGACCGCGAAGCCGCCGGCCATGTCGCCGTACAGCGTGCAATAGCCGGTGGTGAGCTCGGACTTGTTGCCGGTGGTCAGTACCAGGTGCCCGGTCTTGTTCGACAGGGCCATCAATAGCGTGCCGCGCACCCGCGCCTGGATGTTTTCTTCGGTGGCGTCGACCGGCAGGCCGGCGAACTGCGGCGCCAGCATGGCCTCGAAGGCATCGACCGCCGGGGCGATGGCGATGTCGTCGTGGCGCACGCCCAGCCGCTGCGCCATGTCGGTGGCGTCGTTCTGCGAGATATCGGCCGTATAGCGCGACGGCATCATCACGGTGCGCACGTTCCGGGCGCCCAGGGCATCCACCGCCACCGCCAGCACCACGGCGGAATCGATGCCGCCCGACAGCCCGATGATGGCGCCCGGAAAGCCGTTCTTGCCCAGGTAGTCGCGCACCGCCAGCACCAGCGCGTTCCAGACCTGCTCTTCCAGGCAGTACGGCGCCACGTCGGCGTGGCGCGACACGGGCCGGATGGTCCCCGCGGCATCGGCCTCGACCACGTTCACGCCTTCGGCGTAATCGGGCAGCCGCGCGGCCGGCTGGCCCTGCGCGTCGAGCGCGAACGAGGCGCCGTCGAAGACCAGCTCGTCCTGGCCGCCCACCATGTTGGCATAAATGACGGCGCAGCCGGTGTCTTGCGCGCAGCGGCGGGCCACGCTCAGGCGTTCGTCTTGCTTGCCGGTGTTGTAGGGCGATGCGTTGGGCACCAGCAGCACCTGCGCGCCGGCCTGGGCCGCGGCGCGCGGGGCGTGGCCGAACCAGATGTCTTCGCAGATGTTCACGCCGAACCGCACGCCCTTGACCTCGAACACCAGGGGCTGGTCGGCCGCCGCGAAATAGCGCTGTTCGTCGAACACCGAATAATTGGGCAGCTCGCGCTTGCAGTACACGCCCAGTTCGCGGCCTTCGCACAGCACCGTGGCGGCGTTGTACAGCCTGCCGCCGCGCGCCAGCACGTGCCCCACCAAGACATGCAGGCCGGCCAGGCCGGCGGTGTCCTGGCGCAGCTGGTTCAGCGCGGCCTCTTGGCTTTCGACGAAATGCGGCCGCAGCAGCAGGTCTTCGGGGGGATAGCCGGTCAGCACCAGCTCGGGCGTGACGAGCACGTCGGCGCCTTCGGCATGGGCCGCGCGGGCAGCCTGCAGCACACGGGCGGCATTGCCCTTGATATCGCCCACATAGGCATTGATTTGCGCAATTGCAACCCGGGCAGCAGCCATGAACAACGGTTCCAGATAGGTTGAATACAGGGAAAAATTATCGCACGCCGGCGTTCGGGCTGGCTGGCGGGCCGGCGTCTTGCGGCGGCGCGCCGTCGCCCGCCAGCGCCCGCTCGCGCGCGATGTCGTGCCGCAGCGCCTGGCCCAGGCCCGCGCCCATGGCGCCGATGTCGGCGCCGGACGGCTGCTGGTACAGGCGCAGGCCGAGTTCCGGCAGGATGGCCAGCAGGTGATCGAACACGTCGCCCTGAATGCGTTCGTATTCCACCCAGGCCGTCAGGGCGGTAAAGCAATAGACCTCGATGGGAATGCCGTCGGACTGCGGTTCCATCATGCGCACCATCATCGACATGTCCTGGCGGATTTCGGGATGCCGCTTCAGGTAGGCCAGCGCGTAGGCCCGAAACGTGCCGACGTTGGTCAGGCGGCGGCGGTTGGCGGGCAACTGGGCCAGGTCCGCGCCCAGTTCGCTGTTGGCCTGCCGCAGGTCGGTCTGCTTGGCTTCCAGGTAGTCGTGCAGCAGCCGGAAGCGCATCAGGCGTTCGGGTTCGTCGTCGGCCAGAAAGCGCACGCTGGTGGCATCGACCCGCAAGGTGCGCTTGATGCGCCGCCCGCCCGACTCGAACATATGGCGGTAATTGCGGTAGCTTTCCGAGAACAGCTTATAGGTGGGAACGGTGGTGACGGTGTTGTCCCAGTTCTGCACCTTGACGGTGTGCAGGGCGATATCGCGCACGAAACCGTCGGCATTGGACTGCGGCATCTCGATCCAGTCGCCGATGCGCAGCATGTCGTTGGACGTGAGCTGGGTGCTGGCCACCAGCGACAGCAGCGTGTCTTTGAACACCAGCAGCAATACCGCCGACAGCGCGCCCAGGCCGGAAATCATCCACAGCGGCGAGCGGTCCAGCAGGATGGACAGCACCAGCACCGTGCAAATGGCCACCAGCATCAGCTTGCCGATCTGGATGTAGCCCTTGATGGAGCGCGTCTGAGCCCGCGTGGTGGCCGAATAGGTATCCTGCCAGGCGCTGAGGCAGCCGCTGACCGCCATGAAAATGCAGATCCAGGCCCCGGCGTGGGCCAGCCGCCCCACCACCGCGACGGCGCGGTCGGCGTGCGGCACCAGCCCGATGCCCAGCGACACCACGGCAAACGGCACGGCATACCAGAAGTTGTGATACGCGCGCCGGCGGCGCAGCGCCTTGTCCCAGTCTTCGCGGCCGGTCAGCACCAGCAGCCGGTGCGCGCACGACAGCACGATGCGCGCGCCCACCCATTGCGCGACCAGCGCCGCCAGCACCAGCGCGCCGACGCCGACCAGCATCTGCGCCCATGCCTGGGTCGGCACATATTCCCCCAGCCGGACCACCAGCCGTTCCCATTCCATTGCCACCCCCGGGCTTCTTCGTATGGCCTGTCCGGAATTATCCAACAAGTCGCGCCGGCCGCCAGCACGCGCCGGCGGGCGCGCGCCTGGCCCTATAATTCCGCCCATCATGGCAAAAACACCCACCCCCGACCAAAACCAGTTCGCCAACAAGGCACAAGCCTGGTCCGCCCGGTTCTCCGAACCGGTTTCCGAACTCGTCAAGCGCTATACCGCGTCCGTGGACTTCGACCAGCGCCTGGCGCGCCACGATATCCAGGGTTCGCTGGCCCACGCCGAAATGCTGGCCGCCCAGGGCATCATCCCCGCGCAAGACCTGGCCGACATCCAGCGCGGCATGGCGCAGATCCTGGCGGAAATCGACGCCGGCACCTTCCAGTGGCTGCTCGACCTGGAAGACGTGCACCTGAACATCGAAAAGCGCCTGGTCGAACTGGTGGGCGACGCCGGCAAGCGCCTGCATACGGGGCGTTCGCGCAACGACCAGGTGGCCACCGACATCCGCCTGTGGCTGCGCGCCGAAATCGACAACCTGGTAGACCTGCTGCGCCAGCTGCGCCATGCCCTGGCCACGGTGGCGCTGGACAACGCCGGCACCATCATGCCGGGGTTCACGCATTTGCAGGTGGCCCAACCGGTTACTTTTGGTCACCATTTGCTGGCCTACGCCGAGATGTTCGGCCGCGACGCCGAACGCCTGGCCGACTGCCGCAAGCGCGTGAACCGCCTGCCGCTGGGCGCGGCCGCGCTGGCCGGCACCAGCTTTCCCATCGACCGCGAACGCGTGGCCAAGACGCTGGGCTTCGATGGCGTGTGCCGCAATTCGCTGGATGCCGTGTCCGACCGCGACTTCGCCATCGAATTCTGCGCGGCCGCCGCGCTGATCATGACGCATGTGTCGCGCCTGTCGGAAGAGCTGGTGCTGTGGATCAGCCCGCGCGTGGGTTTCATCGACCTGGCCGACCGCTTCTGCACCGGCAGTTCGATCATGCCGCAGAAAAAGAACCCCGACGTGCCCGAACTGGCGCGCGGCAAGACCGGCCGCGTCAACGGCCACCTGATGGCCCTGCTGACGCTGATGAAAGGCCAGCCGCTGGCTTACAACAAAGACAACCAGGAAGACAAGGAAGGCCTGTTCGACACGGTGGACACCCTGCGCGACACGCTGACCATCTTCGCCGACATGGCGGGCGGCATCAAGGTCAAGGCCGACAACATGCGCGCCGCGGCGCTGCAGGGCTTTGCCACCGCCACCGACCTGGCCGACTACCTGGTCAAGCAAGGCGTGCCGTTTCGCGACGCCCACGAAGTGGTGGCGCACGCCGTGCGCGACTGCGAACAGCGCGGCTGCGACCTGGCCGACCTGCCCCTGGCCGATCTGAAAGCCTACCACCCCACCATCGGCGACGATGTCCATTCGGTACTGACGCTGGAAGGCTCGGTGGCGGCCCGCAAGCACATCGGGGGGACGGCGCCGGAGCGCGTCCGGGCGGAAGCGCAACGGGTGTTGCAGGAAACTGCCTGATCGGTCTTGATTTGTTCTTCTGGCGTCGGAGCGGGGTGGCGGGGCTGCCTCGGCTTCACGGTACCGTCCGGGCGCCCCGCGCGCCCGGGTCCGGTCCCGAGGCGCCTCGACAGCCCCGCCACCCCACTCCGACTTGCAGTGGATACAAACTCGAAGATCGCTGGGGCGAATTGAGTTCTTGAATTTTGGGGTCGCGGCTTTTTGGAAGAAAAGAATTGTGCGGGGCCGGCCATCGACGCCGCCCTGCACGGCGTCGATGGCCATTCGTGCGGCAACAGGCGTTGCGCTGTGATTGCGCTGAAGGTCGTTGCAGAAGCCGAATTGTTCAGGTGTCAGGCACCCTGCGGGAGCCTGACACCTGACCAGTGCGTGTGAGATCGTCTGGCAAGCGGTGCGGCCAGCGGCTATGGCATGCGCACCACATGAATGGCTATTCCAGCCGCGCAGGGCGGCTGGAATAGCCGGCCCCACAAGATTTTTTTCTTTTCAAAAGCCGCGGCCCAGACACGCAAGAACCTGGCTGGTCCCGGCTGCGCAGGGTTTTGAATTGCTGCGAGTCGGGGCGGGCTGGGGTGGCTGCCGCGGCGCCTCGGGGCCGGGCCCGGGCGCGCGGGGCGCCCGGACGGCGCCGTGAAGCCGAGGCAGCCACCCCAGCCCGCCCCGACGCCAGAAAGACCAGAACACAACACTCAGGCCCCAAACGCCCGCGGTGTTATTCCCCCGTCCACTCCGTGACAAACTCCCGATAATCCGGCCGATGGGCCGGGGCCATCTCGCAAGCCGGCGTGCCTATCGCCAGGAACCCCAGAAACCGGTAGTCCAGCGCGTCCAGCCCCAGGGTCTCCTGCACCTCTTCCAGGTAGGTCCCCATGCCGGTGCTCCAGAACGCCGCGTAGCCCAGCATGTGCACGGCATTCAGGATGTTCATCACCGACGCCCCCGTGGCCAGCAGTTGCTCTTGCTCGGGCACCTTGGGATTGTCGTGGTCGATCTTGTGGGCCAGGCCCACGAACAGCGGCACTTCGCTCATCCATAGTCGCACCGACTTTTCTTTTTCGGGCGTCATGCGCGGATCGCCGCTGCGCTTGACCGCATCCAGCGCGCGATCGGCCAGCCGGCCGATGGCCTCGCCGCGAATCAACACAAAACGCCAGGGACGCAGTTTGCCGTGGTCGGGCGCGCTCATGGCGGCTTGCAGGATCTGGTCCAGTTCTTCCTGCTTGGGCGCGGGCGCGCGCAGGAATTTCATGGAGCGGCGGGAAGTCAGGGCATGCAAGGGGGAAGCTGTCATGGGAAGAGTAGGTTTTGCAATCTATTCGAGAAACATTCTCATCATACGCGGGCCGGCACGCCACCTGGCGTATCCCCCCGCGCGGGGCAAGGTCATCGTCGGCCAGCGAGCCCATAGGGGCGCCGCCCGTCAGCCCAGGTGGGTGTGGCGTTCGGGCCGTTCCTCCACCTGCATCTCGGACAAGCCGTGCAAAATGCCGCAGTCGTCGGTATCGGGGCGCGCCGACAGGCAGCGTTGGCGCAGCTCGGCCAGCTGGGTCTTCAATTGCGCCAGCTCGGCGATGCGCGCATCGACGTGGGCGATGTGCTCGTCGAACAGCTCGTTGATCGGCCCGCAGCCGGCCCCGTGATTGTCGGCCAGCTGCAGAATGGCGCGGATTTCTTCCTGGGTCATGTCCAGCGCCCGGCAATTGCGGATCAGGCGCAGGCGCTCCAGGTGCGCGGCGCCGTAGCTGCGGTAATTGTTCAACCCGCGCTCGGGCGCGGCCAGCAGCCCTTCTTTTTCGTAATAGCGCACGGTTTCGACGGTCGTGCCGGCCGCCTTGGCGAGTTCACCGATTTTCATGGGGCCTCCGGTCAATCGGGCGCCCGGAACGGGCGTCCTTGACCCTATAGTAACTCCAGGGTGTGCAATCAGGCCATCACCAGAAATGGACAGGACCTTTTCTCATGCCCACTTCCGCTTCCAAGGCCGCCACCTGCTGCGCGCACGACCATGCCGGCCCGCCCGCCGGGCACGGCGACGGCCATGATCACGGCCATGCCCACGATCACGCCGCGGGGCACGCCCACGCCGGCGACCGCGCCGACGCGGCGCCGCTGCGCGCCGGCCCGGGCCAGCAACTGGCGCGGCTGCGCATCGGCCAGATGGACTGCCCCACCGAAGAAACCCTGATCCGCAAAAAACTGGCCAACCTGCCGGGTGTGCACGGCATGCATTTCAACCTGATGCAGCGGGTGCTGACGGTGGCGCACGCCGACGGCGCGCTGGACCGCGTGGTGGCGGCGATCAAGTCGCTGGACATGACGCCCGAGCTGCTGGCGCAAGACGCGGCCGCCACTGCGCCCCCGGAACGCCGCCGGCGCACCGCCTACTGGCTGGCCGCGGGCGGGGTGCTGGCGGCGCTGTCGGAGGCCGCGCATTTCGCGGCCCTGCCCACGGCCGTGGCCGCCGTGCTCGCCGTGGCCGCCATCCTGGCTTGCGGGCTGGGCACCTATCGCAAGGGCTGGATCGCGCTGCGCAACGGCAACCTGAACATCAACGCCCTGATGAGCATTGCCGTCACCGGCGCGGTACTGATCGGCCAGTGGCCCGAAGCGGCCATGGTGATGTTCCTGTTCAACGTGGCCGAACTGATCGAGGCGCGCGCCCTGGACCGCGCGCGCCATGCGGTGCGGGACCTGCTCGACCTGGCGCCCCAGGTGGCCACCGCCCGCCAGGCCGACGGCTCGTGGGCCGAAGTGCCGGTCACGCAACTGAAGCATGGCGACTGGGTGCGCGTGCGCCCGGGCGAGCGCATCGCCGCCGACGGCACCGTGGCCGAGGGCAGCTCGGCGGTCGACCAGTCCCCCATCACGGGCGAAAGCCTGCCGGTGGAAAAAACCGTGGGCGACGTGGTGTACGCCGGTACCGTCAACACCCATGGCGCGTTCGACTACCGTGTCACCGCCGCGGCCGGCGAAACCACGCTGGCGCGCATCATCCACGCGGTCGAACAGGCCCAGGGCGCGCGCGCGCCCACCCAGCGCTTCATCGACCGCTTCTCGCGGGTGTACACGCCGGTCGTCGTGGTGCTGGCCGCGCTGGTGGCGGTGGTGCCGCCGCTGCTGTGGGGCCAGCCCTGGCTGGACGCCGTTTATCGCGCCCTGGCCTTGCTGATCATCGCCTGCCCCTGCGCGCTGGTGATCTCCACGCCGGTCAGCATCGTCAGCGGCCTGACCGCCGCGGCGCGGCGCGGCATCTTGATCAAGGGCGGCGTGTATCTGGAAGAAGGCCGCAGGCTGGCCTGGCTGGCGCTGGACAAGACCGGCACGCTGACGCACGGCAAGCCCGTCCGCACCGACCTGGAAACGCTGGCCGACCTGCCGGGGCAGCCGGCCGCGCTGCTGGCGGCCAGCCTGGCCGCGCGTTCCGACCACCCCGTTTCGCGCGCCGTCGCACAGGCCCATGCCGGCGATTCCGCCGCCCTGCTCGAGGTGCGCGATTTCGCCGCCCTGCCCGGCCGCGGCGTACGCGGCCGCATCGGCGCGGCCACCCTGCACCTGGGCAACCTGCGCCTGATGCGCGAACTCGGCCTGGCCACGCCCGAGCTGCAGGCCCGCATGCAGGCTTACGAACAGCAAGGCAAATCGGCCATCGCGCTGGCCGACGACACCCGCGTCCTGGCCCTGGCCGCCGTGGCCGACACCCTGAAACCGGGCAGCGCCGAGGCCGTGGCCACCCTGCACAAACTGGGCGTGCGCACCCTGATGCTGACCGGCGACAACGCCCATACGGCAAGGGCCGTGGCGGAACAGGCCGGCATCGACGAAGCGCACGGCGACCTGCTGCCCGAAGACAAACTGCGCGCGGTGCAAGCCAAGCTGGGCGCCGCGGGCAAAGTCGGCATGGTGGGCGACGGCATCAACGATGCCCCCGCCCTGGCGCGCGCCGATATCGGCTTCGCCATGGGCGCGGCCGGCACCGGCACGGCCATCGAAACCGCCGACGTGGCGCTGATGGACGACGATCTGCGCAAGATCGGGCAATTCGTGCAGCTGTCGCGCGCCACGCATCGGGTGCTGGTGCAGAACATCGTGCTGGCGCTGGGCATCAAGGCGGTCTTCCTGGTGCTGGCGGCCACCGGCCACGCCACCCTGTGGATGGCGGTGTTCGCCGACGTGGGCGCCAGCCTGCTGGTCGTGGCCAACGGCCTGCGGCTGCTGCGCGCCCGCTGAGCCCGCAAGCCGGCCCGCCGCTTGCTGTCGAAAAGGAATATTCTTGAGAGGCCCCGGGCTTGGTGGAAACAGGGGCTGCTTGTTACAGTGGCCCTACCGCGCCGCGCACGGCCCGCAACGCCGCTGCCGGGCCACGACACCCACTCACCGGAGCACGACATGAAACCCTTGCGCTCGATCCTGCTGGCCGGCCTGCTGCAGCTTACCGTGGCCGTCGGCGCCCACGCCCAGGACGGCCTGGCCGCCATCAAATCGGCCGGTGTCTTCAAGATCGGCACCGAAGGCACCTATGCGCCCTTCACGTATCACGACGCCTCGGGCCAGCTCACCGGCTTCGACGTCGAGATCGGGCGGGCCATCGCCGAGCGCCTGGGCGTCAAGGCCGAATTCGTGGAAGGCAAATGGGACGGCCTGATCGCCGGCCTGGACGTCAAGCGCTACGACGCCGTCATCAACCAGGTGGGCATCACCGACGCCCGCAAGGCCAAATACGATTTCTCGGATCCGTACATCGCCTCGCAAGCGGTGCTGATCGTGCGCGACGACAACACCGCCATCAAGAGCTTCGCCGACCTGAAAGGCAAGCGTTCGGCCAACACGCTGACCAGCAACTTCGGCAAGCTGGCGCAAAAATACGGCGCGCAGGTCGTGGCGGTGCAGGGCTTCAATGAAAGCATCGACCTGCTGACCTCGGGCCGGGTCGATGCCACCATCAACGACAACCTGTCGTTCCTGGACTTCAAAAAGCACAAGCCCAACGCCAAGGTGAAGATCGTCGACAGCGACAAGAGCGCCGAATTCAGCGAATCGGGCGTGCTGATCCGCCAGGGCAACCCGCAGCTGCGCGAGGCCATCAACAAGGCGCTGGCCGGCATGAAAGCCGACGGCACCTACAAGAACATCTCGATGAAGTACTTCGGCACCGACCTTTCCGCCCAGTAACCCTGGCCCACGCCGCCCGCCCCGCCCCGACCGACACACAGGACTCCTCGCCATCGTGCCCGCCTGGCTGCAGTTGATGATCGATTCGTTCTGGCCCCTGCTGCGCGCGGGCCTGTTGTTCACGGTGCCGCTGACGCTGCTGTCGTTCGCCGGCGGGCTGGTGCTGGCGTTCGTCGTGGCGCTGATCCGGCTGTTCGGGCCGGCGCCCCTGGTGGCGCTGGTGCGCTTCTATGTGTGGCTGATCCGCGGCACGCCGCTGCTGGTGCAGTTGTTCGTGATTTTCTATGGGCTGCCCAGCGTGGGCATCGTGCTCGATCCGCTGCCCGCCGCGCTGATCGGCTTCACGCTGAACGTAGGCGCCTACAATTCCGAAGTCATACGCGGCGCCATCGAATCCATTCCCAAGGGCCAGTGGGAAGCGGCCTATTCGCTCAGCATGACGCGCGGACAGGCGCTGCGGCGCACCGTGCTGCCGCAAGCAGCGCGCGTGGCCGTGCCGCCGCTGGCGAATTCATTCATCTCGCTGGTCAAAGACACTTCGCTGGCGGCGGTGCTGACGGTGCCCGAAATCTTCCAGGCCGCCCAGCGCATCGCCGCGGTGACCTACGAACCGCTCATTCTTTACGCCGAAGCCGCGCTTATTTACCTGGTCTTCAGCTCGGTGCTGTCGGCCGCGCAGGTACGGCTGGAACGCCGCTTCGGCCAGCACGCGGTATTTTCCGAGAGGGCCCGATGATCTCGCTGACGCAGATCGACAAATTCTTCGGCGAGAACCATGTCCTGGACCAGGTCAGCGTCGCCATCGCCGAAGGCAGCGTCACGGCGCTGATCGGTCCGTCGGGCAGCGGCAAGAGCACCTTGCTGCGCTGCGTGAACCTGCTCGAGATCCCCGAAGGCGGCACCCTGCAGCTGGGCGCCGAAACCCTGCATTTCGAGCCGCGCCGCAAGCCCGACCGCGACGCCATCCAGCGAGTGCGCAGGCAGACCGGCATGGTGTTCCAGAATTTCCAGCTGTTTCCGCACCAGACCGTCATCGACAACGTCATGGAAGGCCTGGTCACGGTGCAGAAATGGGCCCGGCCGCGCGCGCGCGAGCGCGCCCGCGAACTGCTGGCCAAGGTCGGCATGCAGGACAAGGCCGACGCCTGGCCGCTGAACCTGTCGGGCGGACAGCAGCAGCGGGTCGCGATCGCGCGGGCCCTGGCCCCGTCGCCGCGCGTGCTGTTGTGCGATGAGCCCACTTCGGCGCTGGACCCGGGTCTGGCCGCCGAAGTGGTCGACGTGCTCAAGCAACTGGCCGGCGAAGGCATGACCATGCTGATGGCCACCCACGACCTGCGCCTGGCCGCCGCGATTTCGCGCGAGGCCGTATTCCTGCAAGACGGCCGCGTGGTCGAGTCCGGCCCCTCGGCCGACCTGTTCAGCCGCCCGCGCGATGCGCGCACCGCGGCGTTCATTTCCACCCTGACGCAATAGGCCGCGCAAGCGCACCACGCCCCGCCCCCGGTGTCAGGCACCTGCGGAGCCTGACACCCGGCCACGCTCCGCCCAGGTGTCTGACTCCCGCAGGGTGTCAGACACCGGTAAAGGCTGACAGCTCGGCCCAGGCCCTGGTCATTGCACCTTCGGAAGATTTCCGTCCATAGAGCCCAGCGCAGCATCGGTCGGTTCGTTGTAATCTCGAGTCATGGCAAGAGGACGGTTCAAGATAGCTCGATGCCGGATCAAGGGAGTGGAGGCGGTAGCCGCCGACACCACTCATGCATTCGGCCGTCACACCCATGACCAATACGGCATGGGTGTCATCCTGCGCGGCGCGCAGAAATCCTTGAGTGGACGCGGGATCGTTGAAGCCAAGGCCGGAGACATCATTACCGTCAATCCCGGAGAAGTTCATGACGGTACGCCGCTTGGCGAAAGCGGTCGCGAATGGCGGATGCTGTATTTCGACCCCGCGACACTGGCCAGCACGATTGGAGACTTGACGGATGGCGTGACCCGCGACGCAGAACTGATGCACCCTGTGATGTGCGATCCGGTGTCCGCGGCCCGCTTCGCCTCGCTTTTTCGTGCCATCACAGATCCACAAGGCGGGTATAGCGAAATCGAGGCGCGCGAGAATCTTCTGCTGCTCCTGACCCGGCTGATCGACAGGGGCTATCAAACGGAGACCCGCGGAGCGCCTAAAGGTGTCGAACTGGCCCGCACCCGCATCGACGATGCTCCAACGGAGCCGATCTCACTGAATGAGCTGGCTGAAATCAGTGGTATCAGCCAATTTCAACTTATCCGAGGTTTTTCAAAGGTCACGGGTCTGACACCACATGCCTATTTGGTACAGCGCAGGCTCCAAAAAGCGCGAAGGCTGATCGCCGCGGGAGTGACCCTTGCCGAGGCGGCACAGGTATCCGGTTTCGCAGACCAGAGTCACTTGACCCGGCTTTTCGTCCGTACCTACGGCATGTCTCCAGGGCTCTACGCCGCAGCCATGAACTGATCCGCAATTTCGTTCAAGACGAGGCGAGAACGCATCGGGCATAGTGGTTCGGAGTTATGACCGGGCTACTGACATGCCATTCCAGTTCTTCTACGCTTCCGACATCCGATCCCGCTTTCCACAGCTTTGCTCCGGTGTTTTTCTCCTGGAAAAAATCGACGCCAAGGCGGATTCCGCCTCCGAAATCTCAAGATTCAAGAGCATTGCCGATCAACGCCTTGCCGCCAGCAGCGAAGCCGAGTTTGCCGAGATTCAAGCATGGCGTCGCGCCTTCTCCGCGATGGGAATCAAGCCCACGCAGTACCGCTGTGCTTCTGAAGCCCTGCTGCGGCGCTACCGCAAAGAGGGGGCGCTGCCTGTACTGCATCCATTGATCGACCTCTGCAACGCGGCATCGCTTGCTTTCGCTATCCCCATTGCGGTGTTCGATACCGGCAGGATCACTGGCGCGCTGACCGTGCGGCTCGCGCAAGGCGATGAAGTCTATGAAGCCTTCTCGGGAGAAACCGAGCATCCCGATCCTGGGGAGATCATCTTCGCGGATGAAGCCCGTCGCGCACATGCGCGACGATGGACAAACCGCCAGAGCGGTTTATCTGCCATCCGTTCAAGCAGCAATTGCGCGCTGATCGTCGCGGAGGCTCTGCACGAAACGGCCGAAAGCGATGTTGCCAGCCTCATGTCGGAGCTCGGTGAAGCTCTGAGAATCACCTGGCCCGGCTGCGCGTTGAAAACCGTGAAACCACGATGACACTCGAATTCTTCCTTACTGCGCTGGTGATCGCAGCTTCGCCGGGCACAGGTGCGATCTACACCGTGGCGGCCGGATTCTCGGACGGCCCGCGCGCCAGCCTTCTGGCCGCCTTCGGCTGCACACTCGGCATTGTCCCCCACCTGTTGGCGGCAATCAGCGGGCTCGCCGCGCTGCTTCACACCAGCGCGGCGGCCTTCCAGATTCTTAAGTACCTCGGCGTTGCTTATCTGCTCTACATGGCCTGGAGAATGTTCCGTGATCGCGGCATGCCGAGCTTGAACGGCAAGGCTGGGGGTAAGAGCGCCAGGCGGTTAATCGTTTCCGCGATTCTCATCAATCTGCTCAATCCCAAGCTCTCTATTTTCTTCTTCGCCTTCCTGCCCCAATTCGTCAGTTTGAATGAGGCAGCACCCGTGTACCGGATGACGGAACTGAGTTTGGTATTCATGGCGCTGACTTTCGTGATCTTTGCCGCCTATGGCGCGTTCGCCGCTGCGATACGCCAGCATGTTTTGGCCGGCACTACCGTTCAGACCTGGATGCGGCGCGGATTCGCGGCCGCTTTTGCGGGCCTCGCGGCACAACTGGCCTTCACGCAGAAATTGATGTAGTGCCCCAGCCCTTGCGCGGCGCGCCACGGCGGCACGCGATTCGTGTGCAACGCGCAGGCCATCCATGCAGCATCCGGCGCCGTAAAGCTGCTAATCTAGGGTTCACCCGCTGCACAATCCCCCCATCCAGGCAGTTCGCGTAGATGGGGGTATTTATTGGGGCATCTACAACTTGCCCGACACGAATATCATTTTATTATACAAATCAATAAGTTAAACGGATTGTGAAACTCGCCACCTGGAATATCAATTCGCTGAAAGTCCGCCTGCCGCAAGTGCTGAACTGGCTGGCCGCCAATCCCGTCGATGCGCTTTGCCTGCAAGAGCTGAAGCTCACCGACGAAAACTTCCCGCTCGATGCCTTTACGCAAATGGGCTATCACGCGGCGTGGGCCGGCCAGAAAACCTATAACGGCGTGGCGATCCTGTCGCGCGAGCCCGGCTCGGCCATGGTGCGCAACATCCCGGGCATGGACGATCCGCAACAGCGCCTGCTGGCTGTGACCCTGCCCTCGCCCGCCGGCGACGTGCGGGTCATCAGCGCCTACTGTCCCAACGGGCAGTCGCTCGATTCCGACAAATACGTATACAAGCTCGACTGGTTCCGGCAGTTGCACGGCTGGCTGGCCGAAGAAATGCAGGCGTACCCGCGGCTGGCCGTGCTGGGCGATTACAACGTGGCGCCCGCCGACGAAGACGTGCACAACCCCGCCAAATGGGAAGGCCAGGTGTTGGTGTCCGAGCCCGAGCGCGCGGCCTTTCGCGCTTTGCTCGACCTGGGACTGACCGACTCGTTCCGGCTGTTCGACCAGCCCGAGAAATCGTTCAGCTGGTGGGACTACCGCATGTTCGCCTTCCGCCGCAACGCGGGCCTGCGCATCGACCATATTCTGCTGTCGCAAGCGCTGGCGCAGCGCTGCATGGCCTGCGTCATCGATAAAGAACCGCGCGCCAACGAGCAGCCGTCGGATCACACGCCGGTGGTGGCCACGCTGGACCTGGCCTGAACACACGGGCGGGGCTGCCGCCGGCGCCGTCGCTTCAGGCCGGCAGCTCCTGGCCGGGCAAAGGATACGCGCCGGTATAGCCCAGCAAGCGCGAGATTTCCTCGCCGCCTTCCAGTACCAGCGCCCTGAGCTTGTGCTTGAGCTTCAGGCCGCGCGAGCTGGGCGCCGAAATTGACAGCCCGGCCGCCACCACGCCGTTGGCATCCATGACCGGCGCCGCCACCGAGAATACGCCTTCGACCAGGCCTTCCAGGCTGAACGACACGCCGCTGGCGCGGATCTCGTCCAGCCGGCGCTTCAGTTCGGCCACGGTCTCGACCGTGCCGGGCGCGTGCTTGGCCAGCTTGACGGCCTTCAGGTAGGCGGCCAGTTCCTTGCTTGCCATGTACGCCAGAATGACCTGTCCGCTGGCCGAGCCGTACAGGGGGTTGGTGCTGCCCGCCTTGCTGATGAAGCGCAGCGGATTGGTGGCGTCGATGACGGCCGCGTAAAACACTTCATGGCGGTTGTCGGCCAGCGTACCCAGGATGATGGTCTCGCCGCAGCGCTCGGACACCGAGTGCATGACGGGCAACGCGCAATTGGGAAACTCACGGTTGTGCACGATGGCCGCGCCCAGCTTCAGCGCTGCGGGGCCCAGCGTATAGGCGGTATTGGCGGCCACTACATAGTCGCCGGCCTCGAGCGTTTTCAGCAGCCGGAACAGGCTGGTCTTGGGCAGCTCGAGCCGCACGCTCAGGTCGGCCAGCGTCAGGCCGGCCGAGTTCAATGCCAGTTCATGCAGGATCTGGACCGTGCGCAGGGGCGAACGGGTGGTTTCTTCGGTTTTCGCGCGCGTATCGTTCTGGGGCATGGGCATCGCAGAAGGCTAGTGCATCGACATAAAACGGCGCACCCGATCCAGGTGCGCCGAACCCGCCGATGCCGCCGGGTTTATTCAGGCCGTCATTCAGCCTTGATATTAGCCGCTTTGACGGTGTCGCCCCACAGTTTGTAGTCTTCCTTCAAGAACTCGCCGAAGGCCTTCGGATCGCGCGGATTGATCTCCTGCCCGCCCGCCGTCAAGGCGTCGATGACGGGCTGCGTCTTGACGGCCTGCAGCACGGCGTCGGCCATGGTGTCGATGGCGGCCCGCGGGGTGTTGGCCGGCGCCACGATGCCGATCCAGGGGGCCGCGATCACATTGACGCCCTGTTCGACCCGTCATCAGCGCCTGCATGGCCGGTGCCGCCGCCCGCGTTGTGCGGCACCACGATCTTGATGGGGCGTCCGGGACAGGCCGGGCGGCGGGATCAGGGGTGAGCGAACACCACCGTGTCGGAAGTCTCGGTCTTGCAGAAGCGGGCGATGCTCTGCACCGAATTGCGATGCTCGTCGGCGCTGTGCGCGGCGCACAGGTCTTCCAGCAGGACCACTTCGTAATCGCGGTCGTGCGCGTCGCGCACGGTGGCCTGCACGACTGCCTGCGTGGACACGCCCGCGCAATAGATGCGCGACACGTTCTGCGCGCGCAGCTGGGCTTCCAGCGTGGTCGAGTAGAACGGGCTGACGCGATGCTTCACCACCTGGATATCGCCCTCGCGCTGTTCGAGTTCGGGATGGATCTCGGTGCCCCAGGCGCCCAGCTTGAACAGGCCGTGCTGGGGCGCGGCCGAGAACACCTGCGAGCCCGCCGGGCACTCGGGATAGCCCGCCGAGAAACCGACCCGCACGAACCCCACCAGAATGCCGGCCTCGCGCGCGCGCCGGATCGCGCCCGCCGTCTTGCCGATCAGCTGGCGCTCGCGCACCTGCTGGCCCAGCGGACCCTTGCCGTTGGGACCGTCGTCGTGGACCAGATCATTCTGCATGTCCAGTACCAGATAAATCGCACGTTGCTTCTGCATGGAAATTCTCCCTTAAAAGAAATCGGAACAAAGAGATCCGGAAAAAATTCAGTCGGTCCACAGCCCGCCGTTCACATCCAGCACTTCGCCGGTAATGAACGACGACTGCGGCGCGGCCAGGAACACGACCGCCGCGGCGATTTCATCGGCCCGCCCCATGCGCCCCACCGGAATCAGGTCGCGCAAGGCGGGCGGGAATTGGGTGGTCATCTCGGAAGCCACCGGCCCGGGCGCCACCGTATTGACCGTGATACCGTGGCCGGCCAGCTCTTTGGCCAGGTAGGCGGTAACGGCGCCGATGCCCGCCTTGGATGCACCGTACGCCACATTGCTGGCGCGCGCCTGTTCGGCGGGGTCCAGCCACGGACGCGGGTTGCCGCCGTTCTTGCCCAGCACCGATCCCATGTTGACGATGCGCCCGAAGCCCGCCGCTTTCATTACGGGCATGGCCGCCTGGCAGCACAGGAACGTGCCCTTCAGATTGATGTCGAGGACCCGGTCCCATTCGGCCTCGGCCAGGTCGGCCGCGCTGCCCAGCGACACGACGCCCGCCACGTTGACCAGGATGTCCAGCCGGCCATGGCGCGCCACGATGCCCTGGATGCAATCGGCCACTTGGGGCGCGTGCGTGACGTCCAGCGGCGCGAACTCGACGCCGGCGGGCACGGGCGCCTGGGGCGCTTTCAGGTCGGCCGCGACCACGCGGGCCCCGCAGGCCGCCATGGCGGCCACCACGGCCCCGCCGATGCCGCCGGCGCCGCCCGTGACCAGGGCCACCCGGCCGGCCAGCAAATCAGAAGAAAACATGCCGCAACTCCTTTGAATGCCGCCTTAGCCGGCCAGATGGCGGCCCGCCAGGCGGCCGAACACCAGGCCCTTCAAGACCGAGGTTGCGCCAGTGTAGTTGGTGTAGTACATGCCCACGGTTTCGCCGGCCGCGTACAGGTTGGGCATGACGTTGCCGTCGGTGTCCAGCACCTGCCCTGTCTTGTTGACCTTCAGGCCGCCAAACGTGAACACGTTCGACGAAATGATGGGATACGCCATGAACGGCCCGCGGTCGATCGGCAGCGCCCAATTGCTTTTGGCGGGCTTCAGGCCGGATGTCGACACGCCATCGAGCGCCAGCGGATCGTAGCCCTGCCCGCCGCCGCAAGCCGCGTTGTAGGCGTCGACCGTCTGTTGCAGCGTGTCGGCCGGCACCTGCAATTTCGCGGCGAGTTCCGCAATACTGCCGGCCTCGATGGCGGGCTGGTCGGTGCGGATGGCCAGGCGATAGTTGGGAATATCCTTGACGCGCTGATCGAGCACGACATAGGCGATGCCCTCGGCCTGCTCGTAGATGCGGCGCGTGACGCGTTCGTAATAGGCGTCTACCGTGCCCTGGGCTTCGTCGGTGAAGCGCTCGCCCTCCTTGTTCACCAGAATGCCGTACGGGAAGATGAAGACCGAGGGCTCGGACACGCCCGAGCGCGGGTCGACCGGTTCGGCGTGATAGCTGCCGAACTCGCCCGCCGCGCCGGCGCCGGCTTCCAGGGCCATGGCGATGCCCTCGCCCTTGTTGAAATAGCCGCCCTTGCAGACCGGCCGCAAGTACACCGAGCGCGGCCCCAGGTATTGCGCCAGCATCGCGGGGTTGCCTTCGAATCCGCCGCAGGCCAGCACCACCTTGCCCATCAGGCGCAGGCCACCCTTTTCCGCGTGGTGCGCCGCCAGCCCCTGCACCGTGCCGCGTTCGTCCAGGACCAGCTTGCGGGCGGTGGTGTGATAGAAAAACGTGACGCCCAGGGCTTCCGCCCGCGCCGCCAGCGCATCCACCAGCGCCTGCCCGCCGCCCACGGGCAGCAGGCGCGGCTGGGTCTTGGTCAGGAATTGCGTGGGCAGGAAATCGAACTTCACGCCCAGGCCCTGCAGCCACTTGATGGTGGGGGCCACTTGCGCGGCGAAGCCATCGATCAGGTCGGGGTCCGGCACGGCCAGGGTACGCGCCGCATGCGACCAGGACTCGCGGCTGTTGGCCATTTCGCCGATCAGGTCCGGGTCGTTGTACGGGCCGGCATTTTCGGACAAATGCGTTTCGAAATCGTCGGACACCTCGTCCAGCGACTTCATGCGCAGATACGCTTCGGTCCAGCGGCTCTGGCCGCCCCGGTCTTCGTACGAAGAGCGTTCCAGCACCGCCACCTTCTTGCCCTGTTCGGCCGCCGTGACCGCCGCGGACAGCCCCGCCACCCCGCAGCCCGCCACGACCACGTCGAATGCATGCTCCATTGCTTCCTCCTTTTAATTCCATTATAGGAATAATATTCCTAATTTGGAATATCTTACGCAGAGGCCGGCATGGCGGTCAAGCGCCGGCCCGCAAGACAATTGCCGGCGCGCAACGGCCGGAAGCAATCCGCGATACCGGTGCTTGCTTGGATGTTCGAAGTGAGAGTGGGCCGAGGTGTCTGACTCCCGGGGTTGAGGTGTCCGACTCCCGCAGGGTGTCAGACACCGATGCGCGGCACGGCCGCATGCTCACGAACGGTGTCAGGCATATGCGGATGCCTGACGCCTGAGGAAGTCTGCTGAACGGGATCCTGGCGCGGGCAAATTGCTAGCGGGTTTCAGAATGTGCTATATTTCTGCGCTTGATTGGGGCGGTAGCTCAGCTGGGAGAGCGTCGCGTTCGCAATGCGAAGGTCGGGAGTTCGATCCTCCTCCGCTCCACCAAATTCCAGACGAAAAAGCCTTGGAACACATCGTGTTCCAAGGCTTTTTTGTTTCTACAGACCTGATTTCGTTGGCTTAGCGGCTGGCGCCGCCATCGCGGCACACCGTCTGGCCGGTGATTTTCGGTAGCTCACGCTAGATCGGCTTATGCGCCCGGATACCGAAAAATTAGGCTGCCGGTGAACCGCCGTTGGCCCCGACGACACCCCGGACTGCACAAAAGTGGAGCCCGGCAAACTGAGTAGAATGTGTGCGTATAGAGCAGGCGAACATAGGGAATAAAAACCGTGTTGACCTCAAGCACTCCCAGGCGCGCAGGGCACTAAGATGCCGCCTCAGGCGCAATACCTGAAGCTCGACTCCGCCGGCGGGCCGGCCCGCTTAGTCGTGCGGGGCGAGTGGATACTGACCAATTATCAAGCGATCGAGCGCGACATCGGCGCATTCCTGGCATTGGCCGGCCACGCATCGAGCGCCAGGCAGCGCCGCTTGCCCGCCGCCTTGCAGATCGGCGCCATCGATTTCACCGACCTGGCGGTCTTGGATACCGCCGGTGCGGCGCAGCTAGCCAGGCTCGTCGGCCCAGGGCGCCTGCGCGAGCTGCTTACGCAAGGCAGCCTTTCCGCCGAGCGCCTGGCCCTGCTCGAGGCGGTTGCCGCGGCCGAACCCGAGGCCCCGCCCGAAAACGCGCCCATTCCCGCGTGGCGCGAAATGCTGGGCAATATCGGCATCTCGGTAGAAAACATCTGGCGGCTCTTTGTCGATCTGTTGGGCTTCATGGGGCTCACCCTCGAATCCATGGGCCGCAACGTATGGCGGCCAGGCCGTTGGCGCCTGACCTCGATTGTCGTGCAAATCCACCAGTCGGGCCTGAACGCGGTACCCATCGTAGCCCTGCTCACGTTCATGGTCGGGGCTGTCGTGGCCTTTCTGGGCGCCACGGTGCTCGCCGATTTCGGCGCCACCATCTTTACCGTCACGCTGGTGGGTTTCTCTTTTTTGCGCGAGTTTGCCGTATTGCTGACGGCCATACTCATTGCCGGCCGCACCGCCAGCGCCTACACGGCCCAGCTCGGATCCATGAAGGCCAGCCAGGAAATCGACGCGATCCGCATGATGGCGCTAAGCCCGATCGACCTGCTGGTAGTACCCAGGATTCTGGCGCTGCTCGTCGCCCTTCCGGCCCTGACATTCGTCGGCATGGTCTCGGGCATACTGGGCGGCATGGTGGTGTGCGCGCTGGCGCTCGACATCTCGCCCAGCATGTTCCTCACGATCTTCCAGCGCGATATTGCCCTGCAGCATTTTTTCCTGGGCATGGCCAAGGCGCCTATCTTTGCCTACCTTATCGCCGTCATCGGCTGCCTCGAGGGCTTCAAAGTACAGGGCAGCGCGCAATCGGTCGGAGAACACACCACCTCGGCGGTTGTGCAGTCCATCTTCATGGTGATTCTTGTCGATGCGCTGGCGGCCCTGTTCTACATGGAGATGGGATGGTAGCCGGCGCACAGACAGACATCGTACAGGTGCGAGGCCTGGTCAACCGCTTTGGCAGCCACGTCGTGCACGACAATCTCGAGCTCGACATTCGCAAGGGCGAAATTCTGGGTGTCGTGGGCGGATCGGGCTCCGGCAAATCGGTGCTGCTGCGTTCTATTGTAGGGTTGCAGCCCCCGTCGGCGGGCCGCATACTGTTATTTGGCCACGACCTGCTTGCGCTGCCTGCCCGGCAACGCACGCATATCGAGCGGCGCTTCGGGGTCATGTTCCAGAACGGAGCACTGTTTTCCTCGCTGACGGTCATCCAGAACGTGGCGGTGCCGCTGATCGAGCAATTGAGGCTTTCACGGCCCCAGGCCGAAGAACTGGCCCGAAACAAGATCGGCCTGGCGGGCCTGCCGCCCGACGCCGGCGCCAAGTACCCCAGCGAACTGTCGGGCGGCATGGTCAAGCGCGCGGCACTGGCGCGGGCACTGGCCCTGGACCCGGATATCCTGTTCCTGGACGAGCCTACCGCCGGCCTGGACCCTATCGGGGCGGGAGCCTTCGATCATTTGCTGGTCACCCTGAGCAATGCGCTTGGACTCACGGTATTTCTGGTCACGCATGATCTCGATACCCTGTACGCCACGTGCGACAGAGTCGCGGTGCTCTCTAGAAAACGGGTGCTGGCGGTCGATACCCTAGAACGTGTACAGGATATCGATGACCCCTGGATACGCGAATACTTTCATGGCCCCAGAGGCCGTGCGGCAAATCACGCGGCAAACTCGCGGAGTGCGCAATCATGGAACCCAAGGCACATCACGTATTGATCGGAGCCTTCACTGTCACTATTGCCGTCTTGGCGGTGCTGGCCGCACTATGGCTGGGAAAGGCAGGACAGAATATCGGAGAAAGGCATTTTGTCGTGATCTTCAACGAGGCCGTGCGCGGGCTGATGGTGGGCAGTGCGGTGCAATACAACGGAATCCAGGTAGGCGAAGTGCTGGAGCTTTCGCTCGACCCCGCCAACCCGGCTGTGGTCAGGGCTCGCATCAAGGTCCGGGACAACGTTCCCATCAAGCAGGACACACGCGCCCGGCTGGTACTTACTGGTATTACCGGCTCGTCGGTCATAGGCCTGAGCGGTGGCTCTCCCAGCAGCCCCATGCTGCCGCAGCCCGAATCGGGCGACCCGATCATCATCGCCACGCCCTCGCCGATTGCCCAGCTCCTGGCCAATAGCGACACTTTCATGACCAGTCTTACCGAGCTGTTGATCAGCGCCCGGCAGGTTCTGTCTCCCGAGAACATCGAGCGCATCAGCCAGTCGCTGGCGCATCTCGAGCAGGTCACCGCCGCGATGTCCGCGCCATCTGGCAACATATCCGGGCTGCTCGAGGCCCTGACCCAAGCCAGTCGCCAGGCGAATGAAGCGCTTGAGCAAACCGCCGTGCTCGTGCGGCGCACCGACAGCTTGCTTGACAAGCAGGGAACGGCCACTCTGCAAAGCATCCAGCGCGCCATGGCTACGCTCGACAGCACGGGCAAGAGCCTGAACCAACTGGTCGACGAAAATCGCAAGGGTATGAATTCGGGGGTCGACGGCCTGCGACAACTGGGGCCGGCACTGCGTGAGCTGCGCGGGACGCTGGCCAGCCTGCAGCAAGTGATGCGCAAGCTCGGCGACAATCCCGGCAATTTCCTGTTTGGACGCACGACGACCGAGGAGTTCGTACCATGATGCCCATCCTTGCGCCAGGGAACCTGCTTATAACGGTGATCAGGGCCTGCCTGCCCGCCGCATTGCTGCTGTTGCCCGGCTGCACCTTGCTGCCTGCCTCCGAGACCCTGACCTTCTATCGCCTGCCGCCATCCCAGATCGCGGCGCAGGGCGACGCGGGGCAGCGGCAGGCCCCCATGCACGCGGTGCTGCGGATAAACACGCCAGACGGAAACCGCAGCATAGACAGCACGCGCATCCTGGTCGTACCCGAGGCGGACCGGGTCAGTTCCTACTACGGAGCCAGATGGAACGACAGGGCTCCCGTGCTGCTTCGCGACCGCCTGATCGAATCGTTTCGCGACGCCGGCATCTTTCGGGCGGTGGTTACCGACAGCGGAAATCTGGGCGCCGATGTCGAGCTTTCCGGTGATTTGTCCCAGTTCCACGTAATCTATCGCTCGGGTTCGCCCGTGGTGGTGATTGTCTTTGAAGCAGCGCTGGTCGATCCAGCTTCCTCGCGCATTCTGGCTGCGCGCCGCTTTCACGCCGAACAGCCCGTGCGGGGCAAAGAGGTGCCCGAAGTCGTGCAGGCCTTTGGCCCCGCCATCGACCAGCTGACCGTGCAATTGCTGGCCTGGACCCGCGATACAGCCATGCGTCTTCAGTTATCCAGCGACTAATACCCGCATCGGCACGGCCCGCGGCAGCGCGCCGCGCCCGCTGCCCCAATCCAGGAGAGCCCGCATGACCCACAAGAACACCGTTTGCCTCTGGTATGACGGCGCCGCGCTGGACGCCGCGCAGTTCTATGCCGCGACGTTTCCCGACAGCGCGGTGCAGGCAGTGCATCGCGCGCCCGGCGATTATCCGTCCGGCAAGGAAGGCGATGTGCTGACCGTGGAATTCACGGTCATGGGCGTGCCCTGCCTGGGCCTGAACGGCGGCCCGGCATTCAAGCACAACGAGGCGTTCTCGTTCCAGGTCGCGACCGACACCCAGGCAGAGACCGACCGCTTTTGGAACGCCATTGTCGAAAACGGCGGCCAGGAAAGCGCGTGCGGCTGGTGCAAAGACAAATGGGGGCTGTCCTGGCAAATTACGCCGCGCGCCCTGATGGCCGCGATCACCGACCCCGACAGGCAGGCGGCCAAGCGCGCGTTCGAGGCCATGATGGAGATGACCAAGATCGACATCGCCGCGATCGAGGCGGCCAGGCGCGGCTAAGGCCGGCGCGCCTGGCGGCGCTCGCGCGCAGCACCGTGGCGCGCCGCCCTAGCGGTAATACACGCAGACGCGCTGCCCGCCGATCTGGTGCACCGCGATCGGCAAGGCATACAGGTCCGACAGAGCCTCGGTGGTGACCAGGGTCTCGGGCGGTCCTTGCAGCGCCACTTTGCCCTGCCGCATGGCGATGATGTGATCGGCATAGGCCGACGCGAAGTTGATGTCGTGCAGCACGATGAGCACTGTCTTGCCCAGTTCGTCGGCGGCGCGGCGCAGAATGCGCATCATGGCCACGGCATGCTTCATGTCCAGGCTGTTCAGCGGCTCGTCCAGCAGCAAATAGCGCGTATCCTGGCACAGCACCATGGCCACGAAGGCGCGCTGGCGCTGGCCGCCGGACATTTCATCCAGATAGCGGCCGGCCAGCGGCTGCAACTCCAGATAAGCAATGGCGCGCTCGATGTGTTCCTGGTCTTGCCGGGTCAGGCGCCCGCCGCTGTGCGGAAAGCGCCCGAAGGCCACCAGGTCGCGCACGGTCAGGCGCAGCGGCAGGTGGTTGTCCTGGCGCAAGATAGCCAGCCGCCGGGCAAGTTCCTGGCTGTCGGCGTGCGCCACGTCCAGCTCGTCGACCAGCACCCGCCCCTGGGACATCGGCAGCAGCCGGCTGATCATGGACAACAGCGTGGACTTGCCCGCGCCGTTCGGGCCGATGATGGCCGTGACGCCGCCGGGGGGCAGCGCCAGGTCCACGCCATCGACCACCACGGTATCGCCATAGCGTTTGCTGACGGATTGCACCGTGATCATGGGCGCCCTCCTTTGCGCAGAATCAGGATAAGAAACAACAGGCCGCCCACGAATTCGATGACGACGCTGACCGTGGTGTTCAGGCCCAGGATGCGTTCCAGCACGGTCTGGCCGCCCACCACGAAAATGATGCCCCACAGAATGGCCGCGGGCACCGTCTGGGCATGGCGGTCGCTGGCCATGGTCTGGTACGCCAGGTTGGCGGCCAGCAGCCCCAGGAAGGTCACGGGGCCGACCAGCGCCGTGGAGACTGCCACCAGCACGGCAACGCCCGCCAGGGTGCCGATCAGGGTGCGGCGATAGTCCACGCCCAGATTGACCGCCATGTCGCGGCCCAGGCCGACCACGTCGTAGCGGCGCCGCACGCGCCAGAAGGCCAGCGTCGTGGCCAGCGCGGCCACGGCGGCATAAGGCAGCAGCCCCACGCGCACGCTGTTGAAACTGGCGAACATGCGGTCTTGCAGAACCAGGAATTCATTGGGGTCGATCAGCCGCACCGCGAAACTCGACAGGCTGCGAAACAGCAGGCCGAACACGATGCCCACCAGCATCATCAGGTGCAGGCTTTGCGTCGCGCCGGTGAACAGCCAGCGAAACAGCAGGCACGCGAAGCCGGTCATGGCGGCGACCTCGAGCGCGAACTGCCACAGCGGTTCGTGCGTGCCGGTGGCCGACAGCCCGAAGCCGAACACGATGGCCGCCTGGATCAGCACATACAGGGCATCGAAACCCATGATGGCCGGCGTCAGGATGCGGTTGTGCGTGATGGTCTGGAACAGCACCGACGAGACCGCCACGCAATAGCCCACCAGCACCATGGCCAGCAGCTTGCCGCCGCGAAACGGCAGCACGAAATCCCACTGGCCGCGCGCGTCCAGCGTCAGGTAGGCGACGCAGCAAGCGGCGGCCAGTCCGCCCAGCAAGGCCAGGCGCACGCGCGGCGACCATGCGATGGCATCAGCCACGGCGCCCCCTTCGGCCCAGCAGCAGCCACAGAAACAACGCGCTGCCCACCACGCCCACCACGGTGCTCAGCGGCACTTCGTACGGATACAGCACCAGGCGGCCGACAATGTCGCAGGCCAGCACGAAGATGCCGCCCAGCACCGCCACCCACGGAATGGCGCGGCGCATGTTGTCGCCCATGATCAGGCTGACCGCGTTCGGCACGATCAGGCCCAGGAACGGAATGCTGCCGGCAGTGACCACCACGACGGCGGCGATCGCCGACACGATCAGCAGCCCGACGAAGGTCAGGCGCGCATAGTTCAGCCCCAGGTTGGCGGCGAACTCGCGCCCCATGCCGGCCACGGTATAGCGGTCGGCGGCCAGGTAGGCGATGACGGTCAGCGCGAAACCGATCCACAGCAGCTCATAGCGTCCGCGCAGTACCCCGGAAAAATCGCCGGTGGTCCAGGCGTGCAGCGATTGCAGAAGGTCGTAGCGGAACGCCACGTAAGTGGTGGCGGCCTGGATGACGCCGCCCAGGATCAGCCCGATCAGCGGCACGATGAAGGGCGTGCGCAAGGGCACGCGCCGCAGCAGCGCCAGGAAAAGCAGGCTGCCGGCCAGCGCGAAACCCGTGGCCGTGAGCATCTTCGCGATGACGGGCGCGCCGGGAATCAGCAGCGTGGCGACCAGGATGCCCAGGGTCGCGGATTCGATGGTGCCGGCGGTGGAAGGCTCGACATAGCGGTTGCGCACCAGCATCTGCATGAGCAGGCCGGCGACGGCCAGGGCCATGCCGGCCAGCAGCAGCGCCAGCGTGCGCGGCACGCGGCTGACCATCAACAGCTGCCAGGCGCGCTCGGCGCCGGGCCCGCCCAGCAAGGCGCCGTACGAGAACGGCCCGGCTCCCAGTCCGATGCTGGCCAGGCACAGCGCGGCCAGCGCCAGCAAGGCCGCGGCCAGGCTCCAATAGGCCCGGCCACGGCCCGGCGCCGCGGCACGATGATGCATCATGGAAACGCCGCGGGTGCTGCTACTTGGCGCGGGCCAGCACGGCGGCAACCTCGTCCACGCCCTGCTGCAAGCTGGTCAGGCCGGCCGCGCCCAGGCTGTACCAGTTGGCGGCGTTCAGGTAGACCACTTGCTGGTTCTGCCAGGCCTTGGTCTGGCGCATCAGTTCGTTGTCGAGCAGCTTCCTGGCCGAGGTGCCCTCGCGGCCGATCGCGGCGTCGCGATCGATGACGAACAGCCAGTCGGGGTCGGTCTGGGCAATGAATTCGAAAGATACCGCCTGGCCATGGGTGGACTGCTTCAAGTCGCGGGCCGCGGGCGGCACGCCGAATGCGTCATGGATGACGCCGAAGCGCGAACCCGGTCCGTAGGCGCTCATTTTGCCGCCGGTAGTCAGGATGATGAGGCCATTGCCGGACTGGCCGGCCCGTTCTTGCAAGGCCGCGATCGACGACCGCAATGCGGCGAGCTTCTGCCGGGCCACGTCCTGCTTCTGGTAGATGGCGGCCAGGGTTTCGGTGTTGCGCGCCACGCTGCCGACCAGGTCGTCGGCCTGCACGGTCAGGTCGACCGTGGTGGCCAGGCGCGCCAGGTCGCCATACTTGGGCGCCGACCGGCCGGCCACGAAGATCAGGTCGGGCGACAGGCGATGGATGGCCTCGTAGTCGGGTTCGAACAACGACCCTACTTTGGCATAGCGCGCATCGGCATACTGCGCCAGATGGGGCGGCCAGTGCACCACCTGCGGCACGCCCGCGGCCGGCACGCCCAGCGCGGTCAGCGTGTCCAGCACCGCCAGATCCATCACCACGGTCTTGGCCGGCCGCACCGGCACGGTCTTGTCGCCCTGGCTGTCCTTGATCGCCACCGTGTCTTGCGCCGCGCCCAGCGCGGGCAGCAATCCGGCAACCAACGCCGTGGCGGCGAGCCAACGGCGCATTCCTGCGTACTGAGTCATCTGAACCTCTGCTTGCACGCGGGCAGTCCCGCGTTCGCGTGCTAATAAATAAGAATTATTATCATTCTAGCACTGCGTTCAGCCGGCCGACAGCATGGCGGCACGCCACCTATTTCAGCCGGTTACGCGCGGCGCGGGCGCGCCCCACGAGGCTCGCGGGCCCGGCTCCCAAGTGGCCGGGCCCGCGATTTCAGAATGTCGAGGCGCAATGGCCGCCCGACGGCGCCTGGCCCGAACCGGCGGCGATCAGCGGCGGTTCCTGGCGCACGTTGACGGGGTCCGAGGCAACCCAGTCCCACGCGAAAAAGGCGATCAGCACCAGCCAAAACGCCACGGCCAACCACGATACGTTTTTCTTCATGGTGTGCAGCTCCGGTCAAAAGGCATAGTGGCGGCGGATGCGCACGCCGATCAGCGAACCGCAGAACGCCAGCGGCACCCAGATCCAGCCGTGCACGCTGCCCGTGGAAATGCCGCTGACCATGGCGCCGATATTGCAGCCGAACGCCAGCCGCGAGCTATAGCCCAGCACGAAACCGGCGATGATGCCGACCATCCATTGGCGGGCGGTCAGCGGCGCGCGTTGCGCCGCGGCCGACGAGCGCCCCGCCGCGATCAGGAACGCGCCGCCCAGAATGCCGATATTGGTGATCGAGGTCACGTCCGTGAACACCGACCTCGACAGATTGGCCAGGTTGACGGGCTGGCTCCAGAAGGCATTGGCGGCGGGGTCGAACAGGCCCGCGGCCGTGGCGACCTTGGCCGCCCAGAGACCGAAGCCGTACACCACGCCCCACGGCTGGCCGGCGATCAGCAGATTCAGGATGGCCAGCACCGCCAGCAGAATGGCGCCGATGAACAGGCGGCGATTGAACCAGCTGGCGCCCTTGCCTACCCAGGCGCGCGCGGCCAGGCCCAGCAGCAGCAGGCCCGCGCAGGTCAGGCCGAAGGCTTCCCAGGGGCCGAACGTGGCCACCAGGCTTACCGGACGGATCGCGCCCAGCTGCAGCCATTGCTCGAGCTGGGCCGAGCCCAGGAAGCTGCCCAGCGCGAAGACCGGCAATATGGTCATGTTCAAGGGCACCCCCATGCCGGCCTTGTACAGCGTGCCCGAACCGCAGCCGTCGGCCACCTGCATCGCCGCGCCGAACACGAAGGCGCCGACCAGCAGGCTGATGCTGGGCGGGCCCAGCGCCGCGCCCAGGTCGGTGGGGAACGCCGCCAGCAAGGGCATGGATACCGCCGCGGCAACGGCCAGCAGCAATAGTTGCGCCATCACGCCGCTGGGGTCGCGCTGTTCGATCAGGCGGCGCCAGCCCGTGGTGAAGCCGAAGCGGGCCCCGGCGAGCACGCTGCCCATGCCGATGCCGACCAGGAACAGCACGGCCTGGCGCAACGAAACAAACCAGGCCAGGGCAAGAAAAAAGGCGGCCAGTACGGCCGCTAGCGGTAAACGCGTCATGGGATGGATGCTGCGAAAAAGAAAGTCCGAGCGGAAAAATGGAGAAAGCGGTGGTATAGCACGGGGGCTGGATACAAGGTGTCTGACACCCGCAGGGTGTCAGACACCTGCCTGCCTGGAACACCCATGCGCCCGGTCAGCTGACCAGGTCTTTCAGGCTTTTCAGGATCTGCTGGCCGCGGCTGGGCACGTTGTCCATCGGCAGGGCCTGGGGCGCCTGCGTCCAGTCGGCCAGCGAGGCGGGATACAGCGTCACGTTCTTCTGCCCCACCACTTCCGACAGCGCGAACCAGTCGGTGGCGGCCCAATGGCCGGTATTGCAGAACGAAATGGTTTCGTCGGCCGGTTCGGGCAGCGACTGCGCCGCGATGGCCTTGGCTTCTTCGGTCGACACGAAGATGCCCGTGCCCGGCTTGAACCATTTGCTGTGCTCGAGATTGAGCGCCTTGTGGATGGTGCCGGGCACTTTGGCCGTGGGCGCCTTGACTTCGCCGCGGAAGAAGTTCGACGGACGCGCGTCCACCAATTGCGCGCGCGGGTTGTCGATCTGCGCCAGGACATGCTCTTGCGTGGCGATCAGCGAACGGTCCAGCACCGGCTGGTAATTGCTGGCGGCCACGCTGGGCACCGCCTGGTCTTGCGGCAGGCCGGCGTCGGCCCAGGCCTGCACCCCGCCATTGAGAATCGACAGCTCGGACAGGCCCAGGTATTTCAGGGTCCAGTACACGCGCGCCGAACTGCCGAAATCGGTGGCGTCGGCGCCCGACGACACCACCACGGCATGCACGCTTTTATCGACGCCCAGGCCGCGGACCAGCTCGGCCAGCTTGTCCACGGGCGGCAACTGGCCCGGGTTGTCGGCCGGCCCGCGCCATTGCGCGTACGGGGCGGAAACGGCGCCGGGAATGTGGTTGGCGGCATACTGCTGCGCGGGCCGGATGTCGATGATGCGCACGGCGGCGTCCGAACGCGCCTGGTTCAATTCGGCGGGAGTCAGCAGCGGCGCGGCGGCCTGCGCGCCGAACGAGGCGCCGGCCGCGAGCGCCGCCGCGGCAAACATGCGGGAAAAGGGTTTCATAGAGGGGTACGCACCGTGAAGGAATCGAGTTTCAGTCGATTCTTTCATTATTCATATATATAAGAAAATACATTTTAAGCATTTTTATATATATAAAAGTACGTACCCCGCGGCGCTACTGGCCCGCTTGCACGACCGCCTCTTCTTTGGCGCGGATCAGCGCGACCACGACGTCGTTGATGGGCGTGGGCACCTTCTGTTCTTTGCCCAGCCGGACGATGGCGCCGTTGATGGCATCGACCTCGCAGCGCCGCCCCGCCTGCAGGTCGAGCAGCATCGAGGGCCGCGCGCCGGGAATCTTGCCGCCCAGGGCGCGCACATGCGCGATGGGGTCGGGCAGGCCCAGTTCCACGCCCAGGCTGCGCGCCACGTCGACGGCTTCCTGGGCGCAGCCGGACGCGATGCGCCAGGCCTCGGGATGTTCGATGATCTGGCCGATGGTCAGCTCGGTAAGCCCCGAGGTGCCCGAATAAGCGACGTTCATGATGACTTTTTTCCAGACCATGCTGGAGACATCGTCGTGCAAGGCCACGTCGAAGCCCGACGAGCGCCATACGTCGGCCGATGCCTCGAGGCGCTCGCGCGGCAGGCCCGCGTAGGCGCCGAACCACGTGACGGCCAGGCCGTTGTGGTGCACGTGCCCCCACTCAGGAATCGAAGCCCCGTAACCGCCCACCACGCCCACCGCCAGCTGCGCCGGATCGACATAGCGGGCGACGCGCTCGGGCGAGCCCACGCCATTCTGGATGGTCTGCACCACCGTGTCCGCGCGCAGCAGCGGCGCCACGGAACGCGCCGCCGCTTCGACGTCGAACGCCTTGGTGGCGATGATGACCAGATCGCACGGGCCCACGGCACCGGGGTCCACCGCCGCGCTGGCCAGCCGCGCCACCCGGTCGCCGCTGTAGCCCGACACGCGCAAGCCCTGGGCATTGATCGCATCGACGTGCTCTTGCCACGGCGTGACCGCATGCACTTCGTGTCCGGCCGCCGCCATCAGCCCGGCATAGACGGACCCCATCGCGCCGCATCCAACAATACATACCTTTGCCATCGTGCTTTCCTTGTGTGCTGTATTCAGGTGTCCGACTCCCGCAGGGTGTCGGACACCTCAGTGTGCAAGCGGTCCAGCCATATCGGTGTCTGACACCCTGCGGGAGTCAGACACCTGGCCGGTTTTGCCGGCCCGGCCCCGGGGTCAGTCCAGCTTGATGCCGGCCTGCTTGATGATCGCGCCCCAGCGCTCGAACTCGGCGCCGGTGTAGGTTTTGAGCTGGTCGGGCGTCATGGTGTCTACGTACATGCCGGCGCTCAGCACGCCCTGGCGGATCTTGTCGGTGTCCAGCACGCGGTTGAACGCCGCATTGAGCTTGGCCACGACGGCGGGATCCAGGCCCTCGGGCCCGTAGATGGCAAACCAGGACCCCACGCTGTAGTCTTGCAGGCCCAGTTCGGCCGTGGCCGGCACATCGGGCAAGGCGTCCAGGCGCTTGTCGCCGGATACTGCCACCGGCTTCGCCAGCCCGGCCTTTACCTGCCCCATCGCGCCCGCGGGACTGGTGATATAGAAGTCGACCGTGCCGGCGGCCACCGCCTGCATGGCATCGCCCGCTCCCTTGAAGGGGATGTGCACCATCGAAATACCCGCGATCTGTTCCAGCATGACCGCGCCCACGTGCGGAATCGACCCCTGCCCGGACGACGCGTAGTTCAGCTTGCCGGGGTTGGCCTTGGCGTACTTGATCAGGCCGGGCAGGTCCTGGAACGGCGCCTTGCCGCTGATCACCAGCAATTGCGGCGAGCTGGCCACGAAGGCCACGGGCGTGAATCGCTTGGTGGGATCCAGGTCCAGGTTCTTGAACAAATGCGGGTTGCTGACCAGGTAGCCGTTGTAGCCGAACAGCAGCGTATAGCCGTCGGGCTGGGCATTGGCCACATAGCCGTTGCCCACATTGCCCGAACCGCCGGGCTTGTTCACCACCACCACGGGCTGGCCCAGTTCGGCTCCCAGCGGCTCGGCCAGCAGGCGCGCCAGATAATCGGTAGAGCCGCCCGGCGGCGATCCGACCACCAGGTTGATGGATTGCCGCGGCCAGTCGGCGGCCGCGGCGTGGCCGGCCAGCCCGCACAGGGCCGCGAGGCCCAGGCAGGCCCGGGCAAGAGACTTCATCAGCATTTTGTCTTCCTTTTTCTGGTTATGGGGTGGCCGCCGGCGCGCGCCGCTATGAAGCGGCGCATGCCTGCCCGACTTGCACGCCGGTCCACTGCTCCAGCGTTTTCACAATGGTAGTGGAATTTTCGTGAGGGCCGACCTGCAATACGGTTTGCATCCACAGGCGGTCCACCGCGGTGCCCACCCATAACGGCACCTGCAATTGCTCGGCCATTTCCATGCACAGCTTCACGTCTTTGCGCATCAGCGCATTGGCGAAACCGTTATTGAAAGTGCGAGGCAGCACATGCTTGGGAAAACGGTCTTCGGTGGCCGAGTTCTTGCCGGACCCGGCATTCAAGGTGTCCAGCACGATCTCGGGCCGCAGGCCCGCCTTGACGCCCAGCACCGTGGCTTCGGCGGCCAGGGCCAGATGCGCGGCCGCCATGAGGTTGTTGATCAGCTTCATGCTCTGTCCCTGCCCGACCGAGCCGCCGATGAGGCGCGGCTTGCCCACCAGCGCCAGCAGCCCGGACAGCGCGTCCACCGCCTCGGGCGCGCCGGCCACCATCAGCACCAGCGTGCCCGCCCGGGCCCCGGCCACGCCGCCGCTGACCGGCGCGTCTACCGCCTGCACGCCGCGTTCGGCCAGGCGGGCGGCAACCTGCGTGGCCATGGCGGGACCGGTGGTGGACATGTCCACGTACAGCTTCATGCGGCCGCCCTCGATCAGGCCGCCCGGCTCCAGCACCACCTGGCGCACGATCTCGGGGGTGGGCAGGCAGACGCAGACGATCTCGCATTGCGACGCGACGTCGGCCGGCGACGCCGCCGGCACGGCGTCCAGCCCGGCAAAGCGCTCGTATGCCTGCGGCCGCGCATCATGAATGACGAGCGGCACCCCCGCCTGGGCCAGCCGGGTGGCCAGTTCGGCCCCCATGCTGCCCAGCCCGACGAAACCTACTGGCTGAGCGTTGTTCATGCGCGTGCCTCTTGTCCGTCTGCCAGGTACTGCTTGATGATGGGGCTGGCCACGCGGAACCCTTCCACGCCCGCCGGCACGCCGGCGTATACGGCCGCCTGCAGCAGGGCTTCCTGGATTTCTTCGGGCGTGCAGTCGTTTTTCAGGGCGGCGCGCACATGGATGCCCAGTTCGGTGGAACGGTTCAGCGCGCTGAGCATGGCGATGTTGAGCAGGCTGCGGGTCTTGCGCGGCAAGCCCGGACGGCTCCAGATCTCGCCCCAGCAGTATTCCGTCGTCAGTTGCTGCATCGGCTGGTTGAAGGCATCGGCGCCCCACAGCGCGGTGTCGATCTTTTCTTTGCCCAGCAGTTCCTCGCGGATTTTCAGGCCTTTCTCGAAGTTCTCGTTGCGACGGTAGTCGGGTCGGTCGGCGGTCATCGGTCACTCGCTTGAAGAGGTGAAGAAAAAAGGAAGCGATGGCCCGGCGCCAGGCAGCCGGGCCGGCGGCTCATTCTGTGGGCGCCACATCCAGCCGCACCACTTTGCCGGCCAGCGCGTCGCTGGGCGCGGGATAGCGCTGCATCACCTGGGGATCGTGGCCCGGCACGATGTGCCGCGGCGTATCGGCCAATTGGCGCACCACCCGGTAGCCCTCGAGCATGTCGCCCACGTTGTAGACCACGGGAAAGGGATGATCGCGCGAAATATTGCCGTACAAGTGGGTGGCGTCCGAAGCCAGCACCACCCAGCCGCGCCGGGTCCAGACACGGACCACTTGCAGGCCGTCGGTGTGCCCCCCGACCCGGTGCACCGACAGCCCCGGCGCGATTTCGGATGCACCCTGGTGAAAGCGCACGCGCCCCTGGTACAACGTGCGCACATAGCTGACGATGTCTTCGACATCGAAAGGATGGCGCAGGGCCGCGTGGCACATGCAGCGCCCCGTGGCATAGGCGGCCTCGGCCTCTTGCAGGTGAAAGGTGGCCGCCGGAAAGTTAGCCAGCGTGCCGGCGTGGTCATAATGCAGATGGGTGATGATGACGTGTTCGATGCGCGCCGCGTCCAGGCCCAGCAGGCCCAGGGCGGCATCCACCGGCATCAGCAGTTCCCTGCCGCGCGCCCGCGCGGCGTCGGGGCCGAAGCCGGTATCGACCAGATAGGCCTCGCCGTCGCGGCGCGCCACCCATACGTAATAGTCCAGGTCGGAATCGGCGTCATGGAAATCGGCGCCACCCAGATAGTTGTGTTCTGCCAGGCGGCCGCGATGGCGGGCATAGCGCAGCGCGTACAGCTCGAAGGGATCGCAGGCATTCGTCATATCGGTACTCCGGAACAGGGCGGGGTTTGCGCGGCGGCCAGGGCGCGGCCTAGCGTCCCAGCCATTGCGGCAGCCACAGCGCGGTGGCGGGCATCAGCAGCACCAGCAGCGCCAGCAGGATCAGCATGCCCACATAGGGTACGCTGCCGCGTATCGCTTCCTGCAAGGCGCCCTGGCCCGAGCGCGTGACCACATACAGGTTCATGCCGATGGGCGGCGTGATCAGCCCGATTTCCATGGCGATGACGAACAGCACGGCGAAATGCACCGGGTTCACCCCCAGCGCCACCATCGCGGGCAGCAGCATCGGCACCATGATCAACAGCATCGAGGTGGCTTCCATGAACATGCCCAGCACCAGCAGAATGGCCATGATCAGCAGGTTGAACTGCAGCGGATGCAGGCCCAGCCCCTGGACCGCGTCGGCCACCCGGAAACCCAGTTCGACGATGCTCAGGTAATGGCCCAGCAGCATGGCGGCGGCCAGGATGATCATGATCGCGCTGGTGTCTATCATCGACTTGCCCATGATGCGCAAGATATCCAGGAAGCCCATTTTCTTGTAGAACACCTGGCTGATCAGCACCGAATACACCACCGCCACGATGGCGGCCTCGGTCGGCGTATAAATACCCCCGTAGATGCCGCCCAGGATCAGCACGGGCAGCAGCAGGCTGGGTGTCGCCTCTTTCAGGGCGGCGATGCGTTCCGGCATCGCGGCGCGCGGCCGGCGCGGATAATTCTTGAACCTGGCGATCAGCATCGCGCAGATCAGCAGGCTGGCCACCGCCAGCAGGCCGGGCACCAGCGTGGCCGAAAACAGCGCCACCACGGATTGATCGGTGATGAAGCCATACAGAATCAGCGGAATGCTGGGCGGGATCAGGATACCCAGCGTGCCGCCCGCCGCCGTGACGCCCATCGCGTACGAACGCTCGTATCCCGCGGCCACCATGGCCGGTATCGAAATCGATCCAATAGCCAGCGCGGTGGCTACGCTGGACCCCGATATCGCCGAGAAAATCGCGCAGGCCAGGATGGTGGCCACTCCCAGGCCGCCCCACAGGTGGCCCACCCACACGCGCGCAAACTTGACCAGGGCGTCGGAAATGCCGCCGGCGGTCATCAGGTTGGCGGTGATCACGAAGAAAGGCACGGCCATCAGCGTGAACGGCGTCAGGCTGTTGTACACGATCTCGGCCGAAGCCATCAGCGGCAGGTCGGCGATATAGAAGCCCAGCAGCGCACTGAGGCCCAGCGAAAGATAAATCGGCGCGCCGATGGCGAGCAGCGCCACCAGCAACGCGATAGGCAGATAGTCGATCACGGCGTAGCCCCGCTTATTTGTGTTTGAT
Organism: Bordetella petrii; assembly: GCA_017745595.1. GTDB lineage: Bacteria > Pseudomonadota > Gammaproteobacteria > Burkholderiales > Burkholderiaceae_B > Bordetella_A > Bordetella_A petrii_C. The sequence goes on along the minus strand of WMBV01000022.1, from coordinate 57,582 downwards.
TCTGGACAGCAGCGCCACGATGGCAATCAGAAAGCCCGCCGGCACGGCGGCCCGGGCGATCCATTGCGGAAACCGCAACACGGTGGGCGAGACTTCATTGAACAGATGGCGCTGCCAGGCAATTTCGACGCCGTACGCCACCAGCAGTACCGCGAACAACAACGTCGCCCCGAACGACACCCAGCCCAGCGCCGTTTGCCATCGCGGCGACAGGCGTTCCAGCAGCACCGTGGCGCGCAGGTGTTCGTTGGAGAATTCGCCGATGCCGAATGCGATCAGCGTGCCCCAGACGATCAGGTACGTCACGATCTCATCCGAAAAGCTGAACGTCGTGGCCAGCAGGTAGCGCGACAGCACCGACAGCACGCCCAGCACGGTCGCGGCCAGGGCGATCGCGCCCAGCAGGATCAAGCCCTTGTCGCGCAGATTTTCCGACACCATGCCGGCCCCCTTGGTAATTGGCTAATGGGTGCGCGGCGCCCCCGGCGCCGCGCGGCGGTCGTTACTGCACGCCCGCGCTTTCGCGCGCCAGCTTGGCGGCTTTTTCCAGCTTGCCGGCCTGCACGAAGGCCTGCTCGGCCTTGCCGGCCGCCTCGGCGAACTGCCGCACCTCTGCCGGGGTCAGCTCCTTGACCTGCACGCCTTTTTCGCGGAAGCGCTCGATGGCGTTCCGGTTGATTTTTTCAAGCTCGGCATCCTGCCAGCGCACCGACTCTTCCATCGTGTCCAGCATCACCTGCTGCAGGTCGGCGGGCAGTTTTTTCCACGAACGCATGTTCATGATGGCGACGTACGGCGTGTACTTGTGGTTGGAATAGGTCAGATTGCCGACCAGTTCCCAGCCCTTGACCGAATCCAGCCCCGACATGGTGGTTTCCAGGCCGTCGATCACGCCTTGCAGCAGGGCCGTGGGCACCTCGGGCCAGGCCATTTGCACGGGCTGCGCGCCCATGGCGGACAGCGTCTGTTCGACCAGCGGATTGCCCACGACCCGCATTTTTTTGTCGCGGAAATCGGCCGGCTGCTGGATCAGCGAGGATTTCCGGGTGGTTCCCCAGACCCACGCGCCCATGTTGTAGTAGCCCAGGATCTTGACGCCGAGTTTTTCTTCGAACCGCCGGCCCAGTTCCTGGCCGAAGCCGCCAGCCAGCAATTGGCGGTATTGGTCGTAGCTGATGCCCCACAGCGACGGCAGCTCGAACACCGCCGACTCGGGCACGATGGACGTCAGCAAGCTGCTGGGCGGGGCGGCCATGTCGACCGTGCCCGAGCCCACCGCGGGAATGACGTTCACATCGTTGTACAGCTGTGCGCTGGGATACACCCTGATAGAGATGCGGCCGTCGGATTTTTCCTTGACCAGATCGGCCCATTTCTGGAAGGCCTGCACCTTGATGTTGGTGGTGGCCGAATCCGCCGAGAAGCGGAACTTGAACTCCTGGGCGCAGGCCGCATGGCTGGCAAGCGCCGTCGACAACCCCAGCAACAGGGCATTGATGATCTTCATGACTCCTCCGGTTGTTTTCATTTTGCGGGCACGACCCGACCCGGGCGGAAGACGTGTTCCACCATCGCGGGTTCGTTCAGGGAAAGCGCGTGCCCGGATCAGGCCGCACCGCAACAGGCTCGAGATCGTTGCCAGTGCAAGCAGTATATCGGCGCGAAAACAGCCGGCAAGTGCGATTTCATCAAGCGGGGTTGGCGAAAGCGCAAGGGCCTGGGCGCGGGCCGGGGCGAACCGGCGAGCGGCTCGAACACCGCGGTGTCTAACACCCTACGGGAGTCAGACACCTAGTATCTTGGCGCCTGTGGTAATTCGCTATCAGCAGGTGTCTGACTCCCGCAGGGTGTCGGACACCGACGAAAACAGGCGCCGCCAGCCACCGAGCAGCGAAAACGCCAGCGCCCCGGCCGGCCGGAATCAGGCGCCCGGCTCGGCGCGCAGTTCGCTGGCGATCTGCGAATTGACCAGGAAAGACAGCAGTTCTTCGGCGGGGCCGTCGAGCTCGCCCGGCCGCGTGCACAGCAGGATCTTGCGTTCGACCCAGGCGTCGGTGACGTCGATCATGCGGATGCGCAGGCTGGGGATATAGCTTTTGGCCGCCGCGCTGGACAGCATGCCGATGCCCATGCCCGCTTCGACCATGCGGCACAGCGCTTCGAAGCTTTGTGTCTGCGCGCGCAGCTTCAGGTTCTTGCCATGCACCGTGGCGGCCGACAGCATGCGCTCGGTTTGCAGCGCGTTGGTATCCAGCCCGATGAAATCGAAATCCAGCAGCTCTTCGAACGCCACGCGTTCGGCGCGCAAAGCATGATCGAGCGGCACGATGACACACAGGCGGTCTTGCTTGTATTCGCGCACGGCCAGCCCGTCGAGCACGGCGCCTTCCATCACCAAGCCGATGTCGCCGGCGCCTTCGTGGATGAACGTGGGAATGTCGGCGCTGCGCCGTTCGCGCACCTCGATCTTGATCTGCGGGCGCGCCGCGGAAAAGCGCGCCAGCTCTTCGGGCAGGCCCTGGGCCATGGCCGTGGTATTGACGAACAGGCGCACGCTGCCGCGTATGCCGCCCACATATTCGGCCAGTTCCTGCTGCATGCGGTATACCTCTTGCAGCACCTTGTCGACGCCTTTGGCCATGATGGCCCCGGCCGGTGTGGGCTCGACCCCGCCGCCCGGCGGGCGGCCGAAGAATTCGATGCCGAACTGGTGCTCTAGCAACGATATGCGCCGGCTGGCGGCCGACAGGGTGATGTGCATGCGTTCCGCCGACTTGGACAGGCTGCGGGTTTCGACAGCATGGCGTAGCAGGACGAGCGAGGTCAGGTCGGGCAGCATTGCAGGCTTGTATCCCATTGATATATTGGAAGAATTGTCATCGCATGCAGAGGCCGATTATCCCATGAACGCGGCGCGGGACCGGCGGGCCGCGCGCCGGGCATGGGCTTTGCTGCCCGCACAGGCGCGCGGCATGAGGCCGCGCGAGAGCCCAAGCAAGGAACCGCCATGCCGCTGACCGCCATCGCCCTCAACTGCACCCTGAAACCCTCGCCGGCCGCCTCGTCGTGCGAAAAACTGCTGGGCCAGGTGGCCGAAGAGCTGCGCCGCCTGGGGGTGGCCTGCGACCTGGTCCGCGTGGTGGACCATGCCATTGCACCGGGCGTGACCTCGGACGAGGGGCCCGGCGACGAATGGCCGGAGCTGCGCCGCCGCATCCTGGCGGCCGACATTCTCGTGCTGGGCACGCCGATCTGGCTGGGCCATCCGTCCAGCGTATGCCAGCGGGTGCTGGAACGCATGGACGCGTTCCTGGGCGAACTGGACGACGGCGGACGCACCGCCCCCTATGGCCGGGTGGCCGGCGTGGCCGTGGTGGGCAACGAAGACGGCGCGCACCATGTCTGCGCCGAACTGTTCCAGGCGCTGAGCGACGTGGGCTTCACGCTGCCCGCCAGCGCGGGCACCTATTGGGTGGGCGAGGCCATGCACAAGACCGACTACCAGGACCTGCCCGCCACCCCCGACAAGACCGCGCAATCCAACCGCGAACTGGCGCTGAACTGCGCGCACTTGGCGGGACTGCTGCAAGCATCGCCCTACCCCGCGCGGTAAGCTGGGCTATACGCGGCGCGCCTGGCGCACCCATCCCGATGCGCAAGCTTGACCGGCCGGCTCGACGCTGGGCCGGAATTGCGGCATGCTAGCAAGCGCCGATCCGCCCACTGCCCCACCATGACCGAACACCCTGCCTACCCGACCGCCACGTCGCTCGACGACTTCCGCCACAATCTTGCCAGCGTGCGCGACCACATCGCCGCCGCCTGCCGGCGCGCCGGCCGCGACCCCGCCGAAGTCCGCCTGTTGCCGGTCAGCAAAACCGTCGACGAAGCCCGCATCCGCCTGGCCTACGCCGCCGGCTGCCGCGAACTGGGCGAAAACAAGGTGCAGGAAGCGCATGCCAAATGGGAAGCCATGGCCGACCTGCCCGATTTGCGCTGGGCCGTCATCGGCCACCTGCAAACCAACAAGGCCAAGCTGGTGGCGCGCTTTGCCAGCGAATTCCAGGCCCTCGACAGCCTGCGCGTGGCCGAGGCGCTCGACCGCCGCCTGCAGGCCGAAGGACGCGGGCTCGACGTCTTCGTGCAAATCAACACGTCCAACGAAGCCAGCAAATTCGGCCTGCCGCCCGACCAGGCGGCCGCGTTCGTGCGCGAACTGCCGGCTTACGCCAGCCTGCGCGTGCGCGGCCTGATGACGCTGGCGCTGTTCTCGTCCGACCCGGCCCAGGTGCGGCCCTGCTTCGTGCGCCTGCGCGAACTGCGCGACCGTCTGCGCCAGGACGCGCCGGCCGGTGTCGCCATGCATGAACTGTCGATGGGCATGTCGGGCGACTACGCGCTGGCCATCGAGGAAGGCGCCACCACGGTGCGCGTGGGCCAGGCCATTTTCGGCGCGCGCGCGCTGCCCGACAGCCACTACTGGCCCGGCCTGGCGCAGGCCGGCTCGCGGCCATGAATCCCCCTTCGGGGCCGCAACCGCTGCCCATCGACGTCATCTCGATCCAGTCGCAGGTGGTGTACGGCCACGTAGGCAACAACGCGGCCGTGCCCACGCTGCAGGCCATGGGCCTGCGCGTGGCCGCGGTGCCCACGGTGCTGCTCAGCAATACGCCGCACTATGCCAGCCTGCATGGCGGCACCGTGCCCGCCGACTGGTTCGCCGGCTATTTGCACGACCTGGTGGCGCGCGGCGCCGTGGCACGGGCCCGGACCATCCTGGTGGGTTTCCTGGCTGACCCCGAACAGGCCGCGCTGCTGGGCGACTGGCTGGACGATGCCCTGCGCGCCCATCCGGCCCTGCGGGTGCAGGTCGACCCGGTCATCGGCGACTTCGATCACGGGGTCTATACCGATCCGCGCCTGACCCAGGCCTGGCGCACCCAGATGCTGCCGCGCGCGCATGGCCTGACACCCAATCATTTCGAACTCGAACTGCTTACCGGCGATACGCTGACCACGCTGGACGACACGCAAGCCGCCGCCGCGCGGCTGCTGGGCAACGGCACCGAATGGGTCGTGGTCACCAGCGCGGCGCCGCGCAGCTGGCCGCCCGGCCAGTTGCACGTGGCGCTGGTCACCCCCACGCAGCGGCGCGTGTACACGCATGCAATGGTGCCCAATTCCGCCAAGGGCGTGGGCGACCTGTTCGCCGCACGCCTGGCCGGCCACCTGCTGGCGGGCGTGGCCATTGAAACGGCGGTGGAACAGGCCTGCCAGCACGTGCTGGCCGTATTGCGCGACACGGCCCGGCGTGGCTGGGAAGAACTGGCCCTGGTGCCTGACCCTCCGCCAGGCGCCTGATGCTCTACCAAGGCGTCAGGCGTCTGACTCCCGCCAGGGTGTCAGACACCGAAGCTTGACCGAGATTTTCCGCACGCAGCGGTGTCAGGCACCTACGGAGCCTGACACCTGCCGAAAAGCCTATACGCAGCCGGCGGCGCAGACGAAGGCCAGCTTGTTGCCTTCCGGATCGCGGCAATAGGCCGCGTAGAAATCCGGCGCGTACCAGGTGCGCAGGCCGGGCTGGCCCAACGGCGCCAGCACCGTGTCATAGAAGGCGACCAGGCGCGGCCAGTCGCGCGCGCCGATCTGTATGTGGGTATACATGGAAAGCCGCTTGCGGCCGGCCCCCGGCCGGCGGGCCTAGGCGGGCTGGCTGCGCGCCTGCTCGATCAGCGTATCGGCCTGGCGGCGCACCTTGTCCTCCACGGCCCGCAACGCCATCCATTCTTCGAACTTGTCGGGTTCAAGGATATTGTTCGCTTCGTAGAAATCCATTACCGCGGTATGGGCTTCGTGCCACAAACGCATGGCGGCTTGCACATCGTTAATGTCGGTCATGGCGCGCTCCTGAGGAAGGCGAGAAGTGCGGCCCCTGCAAATAGCGTTCCCAGCTCAGGTGTCTGCGTTTAAGTGTCTGGCTCCCGCAGGGTGCCTAACACCGAGGCGTGCAACCTAACCGGTGTCTGACACCCTGCGGGAGTCAGACACCTGACCCGTGACACCTACCGGTTCGGCTGCACGCCTCGGAGTCAGGCACCCTGTTGGGAGCCTGACTCCTGGCCGTCCTGGCCCGACGCGCGGATATTGCCAACGCCGAGAGCGCCCTGATAAGATTCGCGTTCGGGTTTTTTCTTACCCATCTCTTCCATCTTCTTCACTCAACCACCAGGGAGGCGTCCGATGTCCGCAGTTCGCACCGCATTCCCCAGCGTGGCCGCGCGACGCGCTTGATCCGTCGCTGGCGCTGGGCCGCCCGCTAGTCGTACCAGGCGCGTAAATCCGCGCCCAGCGTTGGCCCTCGCCCGTTCCAGGCTTCTTGGTTTTGCATGCAGGCTGATCGCCCGCACGCCCAGTGGCCTGTTCCTTTTTGATTCCGACTGAAGTCCCGGCGCGCCTTGCCGCGCCGGGCCGTGAGAAATGGCTCGAAGAAAAATCGATTTCCGCGGACAGGCCTTCAAGGATGTCCTGGGTTTTACTTTCCGGCACTGGCGCGAGCAGCCCTGGCGCATTGTGCTGATCGTGGCGCTGGTGCTGCTGTCGGCCGCCGCCGATGTCCTGACGCCCCTGTACGCCGGCCGCCTGATCGATGCCGTGGCTTCCGGCGTGGCCGGCGGCGCGCCGGCCTGGGATCAGGCCGCGGCCTCGTTCTGGACCCTGGCCGCGCTGGGTCTGGCCAGCACCGCGCTGCTGCAGATGGTGTACTTCAACATCATTGCCCTGACGCTGAAGATGATGAGCGCAATCGCCGGGCGCGCGTTTCACCGCGTGCAGCGCCTGTCTACAGACTGGCATGCCAACAGCTTTGCCGGTTCGACGGTGCGCAAGATCACCCGCGGCATGTGGTCGCTGGACCTGCTGAACGACACGCTGCTGGTGGCCCTGCTGCCGTCGGTGGCCATGCTGGCGGGCGCCACGCTGGTGCTGGGCCTGCACTGGCCCGTGATGGGCGCCGTGGTGGGCCTGGGTTCGCTGGCGTACGTACTGGTCACCGCGGCGCTGTCGCTGGGCTTCGTGGCGCCCGCCGCCCGCCTGGGCAATGCCTGGGACACGCGCCTGGGCGGCGTGCTGGCCGACGCCATCACCTGCAACCCGGTGGTGAAGGCCTTCGGCGCCGAACAGCGCGAAGAAGCCCGGCTGGGCTGGATACTGAGCAAGTGGCGGCACCGCACCCGGCGCGGCTGGGTGCGCGGGTCGGTTAATGGCGGCGTGCAGGGCCTGATGCTGGCCGCCATGCAGGCCGCCATCCTGGGTTCGGCGCTGTTGCTGTGGGTGCGCGGCCAGGCCAGTGTCGGCGACATTACCTTCGCGCTGACGATGTTCTTTATTCTGCAAGGCTACCTGCGCGACATCGGCATGCATATCCGCAACCTGCAGCGGTCGGTCAACGATATGGAAGAACTGGTGGCGCTGCACGCGCAGCCCCTGGGCGTGGCGGACGTGCCCGGCGCGCGGCCCATGGTGGTCGGCCCCGGCGAAATCCGCTTCGAGCACGTAACCTTCCGCTACGGGGCGCACATCACGCCGCTGTACGACGACCTGTCAGTGCGCATCATGCCCGGGGAACGCGTGGGGCTGGTGGGTCATTCGGGGTCGGGCAAGACGACCTTCATCAAGCTGATCCAGCGCCTGTACGACATCAATGCCGGGCGCATCCTGATCGACGGGCAGGATATCGCCCAGGTGCAGCAGGCCTCGCTGCGCAGCCAGATCGCCATCGTGCAACAGGAACCGGTGCTGTTTCATCGCACGCTGGCCGAGAACATCGCCTATGCCCGGCCCGGCGCCAGCCGCGCCCAGATCGAGCAGGCGGCGCGGCTGGCCAGTGCCCACGAGTTCATCATGGCCCTGCCCAAGGGCTATGAAACGCTGGTGGGCGAGCGCGGCGTAAAACTATCGGGCGGCGAGCGCCAGCGGGTGGCGCTGGCGCGTGCCTTCCTCGCCGACGCGCCGGTGCTGATCCTGGACGAAGCCACCTCCAGCCTGGATAGCGAAAGCGAGGCGCTGATCCAGCGAGCCATGGAGCGCCTGATGGCGGGCCGCACCACCCTGGTGGTAGCGCATCGGCTGTCGACGGTGCGGGCCATGGACCGCCTGCTGGTCTTCGACAAGGGCCGCATCGCCGAGTCGGGCAAGCATGCCGAGCTGGTGCGGCGCCCAGGCGGGCTCTACCGCCGCCTGCTGGAATTGCAGGCGCTGGAGCAAACGCCGGGGCTGGAAGCGCCCGCCGCGCTGCCGCGGGCGCGCGGCCAGCCCCGCCGGGAACCCGAGGCCGTGCGCGTGACGGCGCCGCCTTAGCGCCGCCCGCCGCCGGCCGTCCCCGACAGCATGTCTCTTTACGATGCGCACGCCGCCGCGCCCCAGTGCGCGCCCGGCGGGCGCATCGCCATCGCGGAGCACTTTCATGACCGATCCCAACCTGATCATTCTGTATGTCGACAATCCGGACCGCAGTGTCCGGTTCTACGCCGAACTGCTGCACAAGCCGCCGGTGCACGCCACGCCCAGCTTCGCCAAATTCAAGCTGGACTCCGGCCTGATGCTGGGGCTGTGGGCGCGGCAGACCGTGACCCCGCGCGCCATTTCGGCGGGACGCGGGGGCGAGCTGGCCATCCCGGTGGCCAGCCGCGAGGCGGTGCGCGCCCTGCACGCCGACTGGACCGAGCGCGGCATTCCGATCGCCCAGCCGCCCACCGACCTGGATATCGGCCACACTTTCGTGGGCCTGGACCCCGACGGCCACCGGCTGCGGGTGTTCGCCCGCCGGACGGATTGACCCTGTCGCCGTCCGGTCATGAACGGGCGGCTACAATAGCTCCGTTCGCCGCCCGTGGGTGTCACCGCTCACGGGCGATCTCATTCCGCATGATGTATTCCCCATGACTACCGCTGTTTCCGGGCCTCGTTCGCCCGGCCTGGTGCTGTTCGCGCTGGCCATCGGCGCTTTTGCCATCGGCACCACCGAATTCGCCACGATGAGCTTGCTGCCGTATTTCGCGCACAGCCTGCATATCGACGCCCCCACCGCCGGCCACGTCATCAGCGCTTACGCGCTGGGCGTGGTGGTGGGCGCCCCGCTGATCACCGTGGCGGCCGCGCGCCTGCCGCGGCGCGCCCTGCTGATTCTGCTGATGGCGATGTTCGCGCTGTTCAACGGCCTGTGCGCCTTCGCGCCCAGCTACGAATGGCTGATGGCGCTGCGCTTTCTCAGCGGCCTGCCGCACGGCGCGTATTTCGGCGTCGCCTCGCTGGTGGCCGTATCGCTGGTTCCCGAACACTGCCGCACCCAGGCGGTGGGGCGCATGTTCCTGGGACTGACGGTCGCCACCATCATCGGCGTGCCGCTGGCCAACTGGCTGGGCCACGCGGTGGGCTGGCGCTGGGGCTTCGCCCTGGTGGCCGGCACCGGCCTGCTCACCGTGGCCCTGGTGGCCCTGTTTACCCCCGCCACGCCGGCCGACCCGCGGGCCAGCCCGCTACGCGAGCTGGGCGCGTTGCGGCGCGCGCAGGTGTGGATCACCCTGGGCATCGGCGCCATCGGGTTCGGCGGCCTGTTCGCCGTGTATACCTACCTGGCCGATATTCTGCTGACCGTCACCGGCGTGGCGCCCGATACGGTACCGCTGGTGCTGGGCGTGTTCGGCATCGGCATGACGCTGGGCAACCTGGTCATACCCAAGTTCGCCGACCGCGCCCTGATGCCCACCGCCGGCGGGCTGCTGCTCTTCAGCGCCGCGGCGCTGGCCCTGTTCACGTTCAGCATCGGCAATATCTGGACCATCACGCTGGCGGTACTGCTGGTCGGCATGGGCGGGGCGCTGGGCACCGTGCTGCAGACGCGCCTGATGGACGTGGCCGACGACGCGCAAGGCCTGGCCGCCGCCCTGAACCATTCGGCGTTCAATACCGCCAATGCGCTGGGCCCCTGGCTGGGCGGGCTGGCGTTGGCCCATGGCCATGGCTGGCGCTCGCCGGGCTGGGTGGGCGCCCTGCTGGCGCTGGGCGGATTCATGCTGTGGCTGCTGTCGGTTTCGCTCGAGCGGCAGCGCCGCGCGCTGGGCCAGGCCGCCTAAAACAATGCAAAGACCCGGCCCGCCGGCCGCATAAACCTAGGCAAAACCGGCGGCATTACCTATGATCGGGAAACCCTGGCGCACGACGCACCGCCCGCCAGGGCGGTTTGTTCCGTCCATCGCTTCAATCCAAGGAGTCCCACCATGGCAGGTTGGTTTGAACTGAAAAAAGCAAGTAACGGACAATTCCACTTTGCCCTGAAGGCGGGCAATGGGGAAACCATTCTGTCCAGCGAGATGTACACCGCCAAGGCCTCGGCCGAAAACGGCATCGCGTCGGTGCAGAAAAACAGCGGCGATGCGTCGCGCTACAACTCGGCCACGGCCTCGAACGGCAAGTTCTATTTCACGCTGCGCGCCGCCAACAACCAGGTCATAGGCAACAGCCAGATGTACGGCACCGAAGCCGCGCGCGACGGCGGCATCGAATCGGTCAAGCAGAACGGCGCCACGCAGGACATCCGCGACAACAGCTGAATGTCCGCGGGCAGCGGCCGCTGCCCGCAACCGCTACAGGAATGACTTGCCCTGCGCCAGCACCTGGTCGCAGGCCTTGCGGGTGATTTCTTCCTTCAGGCCACCGCCGCTCAGGTCTACCGACTTGCCGTCGCTGCCCTTCAGGATGCCCTGCGCGCCGTCCATGTAGCCGGGATCGGACTCGGCCTTTTCCGATCCGCCGGAGATCTTGCCCATCAGTTGGTCTTTCACCGACTGGGCATCGCCGCCGTTCAGGTAGTTGTTCTTCATGCAGAACTCCAGCACGCCGGCCGCGTTGCCGGCGCTGCCGGCGCTGAGCGACGACAACGACAGCCCGCCCCCCAGGCCCTGCGCGGCGCTGCCGGCCGCGCCGGCGGCGGCGCCCTGCTGCGCGCCGCCGCCCAGCTGGCCCTTGACCGCGTCGAGCAGCTGCGCGTGCGCGCCCGCCGCAATGCATTGCGCCGCGACAATGGCGGCCGCGCCGATGACATGCCGATGATCGAATTTCATTGCGTGCTCCCGAGGCTGAGAAAACCGCAACCATCCTAGCGGGCCGGCCGCGCCGACAATGCGACAAATTATGTGGAATGCGGGGCCCCGCGCCCCGGCGGCGTAGCACCTGGATGCGCATTGTCACCAGCGCTTGAAGGATCGGATGGACGGTGGGTGGCTGCACTGGGCAGGTCTGGGCGGGTGTCTGACTCCGCAGGTGTCAGACATCGTACTGTTGAGACGGTCTTGCCATGCTTCGGTGTCTGAAGTGAAAGTCCCACCCCCGAAGCGCTGCGCGCTTCCCCCTCAAGGGGGCGACGCCGGCGGACCGGCAAAGCCGGCTCCACGGCGTCCCCGATCGAGCCGCATCTTTCGTTCCGGGCGGGTCGCGCAGCCGCGGTGAAGCACTGACACCTGCGGAGTCAGACACCTGGCCGGGACTTGGCCGGGCCTCAGCCCGCGCATTGCGCCCGCAACGCGGCCAGGTCGGGCTCTACCCCGATGCCCGGCGCGTGGCCCAGGCAGGCCACGCCCTCTTCCAGCTGCTGCAGCGGCGCGCTGAGCAGGGTGCGCAGCGGGTTGTCGTTGGCATCGATCTCGAGCAGGCCGCCATGCCGCATGCCGTCGACGGCGGCCAGCAGGTGCGCCGAGGCCATCAGGCCGACGCCGGCGCCCAGGTAATGCGGGCAATAGCGCAAGCCGGCCGCGCGCACCGCGCGTATCACCGGCAGGCAGCCCGAGATGCCGCCCCACTTGGCCAGGTCGGGCTGTACCACCCGCAGGAAACCCGCATCGATGACGGCGCGGAAGGCGTCGGCGCCCAGGCAGTTCTCGCCGGCGGCCAGGGGCACCGGCGACTGGCGCGCCAGGGCCTGCCACTGCGCCAGGGGCTGGTCGGCGCGCAGCGGCTCTTCCAGCCAGGCAATATCCAGTTCACCCATGGCGGCCGCCATGGTGGCCGCGTCGGCCGCGTTCCAGCCCTGGTTGGCGTCGGCCATCAGCGGCACGCCGGGCCCCAGCAGCTGGCGCACCTGCCGCAGATTGCGCAGGTCGCGCTCGTGGCCGAAGCCCAGCTTCAGCTTGAAGGCGCGGTAGCCTTCGCGGTGCTTCTGCTGCACCACCTGCCCGGGGTCGTCGGGATTGATGCCGCTGGCGTAGACCCGGACGCGGTCGCTGGCGCCACCCAGGTACGCCCACAGCGGCTGCCCCGCGCGGCGGGCGCACAAGTCCCACAACGCCAGGTCGACGCCGGCAATGGCCTGCGCCAGGGGCCCGGGCTCGCCGGCCTGCAGCGCCAGCACCTCGGTGGCCGCGGTGAGATGGGCCCAGGCCGCCGCGGGCCCGTCATAGGCGCGCCCCAGCAGCAGCGGCCGCAGCACGGTTTCCACCAGGCGCGCGCGGTGCTCGGCCCCGCAGGCCGGGAAGTTGCACCAGATCTCGCCCCAGCCATGCGCGCCATCGCGGTCTTGCACGCGCACGAAGACCGCCGGGCGGTCGTGCATGATGCCGAACGAGGTGCGCACCGGCTGCTGGACCGGATAGCGCAGCACGTGCACGCTGAGCTCGGCGGGATACACGCTGCTGGCATCGCCCATGGCAGGCCTCACGGGATCAGGTTCATTTCGACGTGGATGAAGTCGCCGCGGTACGTGACTTCGCTGAGGTAGATGACATGGCCGCCGTCATCGACAAACACCCGGCGCACTTCGGCGATGGGCGTGTTGACGGCCACTTGCAGCTGTTGCGCCACTTCGGTGTCGGCCGTGCTGATGGTCAGCGCCTGGCGCGCCTGGGCGATGTGCACCCCGGGCATCGATACCAGCAGCGGAATGACGGTTTCGTTGCGGAAACGGGCCGGATCCTGGCGGAAGATGTGCTCGGCCAGGTAGATGTTGATGACGCAATACGGCTGGCCGGCGCGCTCGTGGATGCGGCGCATGAAAATGTAGCGCTCGGCGGGAATGCCGTCTTGCGGGGTCAGCGGCGCCGAATGGATGGACTCGTCAATGGTGACGATCTTGGGCTGGGTGTCGCGGTACACCTTGGCCAGCTCGGCCAGCGTGGTCTGCACCCGCAGCCAGCGGTCGTTGGGCGGCAAGCCGGTGACGAAGGTGCCGCGCCCCTGTTGCGGCGACACCAGCCCTTCGCGGGTCAGCACGTCGACGGCCTGGCGCACCGTGACGCGCGCCACGCCGAACTCGGCCACCAGCTCTTCCAGGGAGGGCACTTTCTGGCCTTGTTCCCAGATGCCGCGCGCGATGCGCTGGCGCATCAGGTCGGCCAGCTGCAGATAGCGTGGAATTGGGCTGTCGTGAAAGTTGATAGCCATAAACAAATAGCCATATATTGTTTGCTGAACGTATGGTCTACAGTACGATTTGACCATTAAAAGGTCAAGCGCCATCGAGTGGCGATGGAGGAGACATTTTGCGTAACCGTTCCCTGACCCGGCGCGCGGCACTGATCGCGGCTCCGTGGGTGCTGATTGTGCTGGCCTGGTATGGAGTGCGCCTGAGCGGCCTGGTCAGCCCGGCCCTGGTGCCCAGCCCGCACGAGGTACTGGCCAAATTCGTGGCGCTGATGCAAACGCGGCTGCCGCACGACATCTTCATGTCGACGCAGCGGGTGGTGCTGGGCGTGGCGCTGGGCATCGTGCTGGCGGTGCCGGTGGGCTTCGTGCTGGGCTGGTACAAAGGCGTGCGCAGCTTCGTCGACCCGGTCATCAATTTTTTCCGCGCCCTGCCCCCCATTGCGCTGATTCCGCTGGTGATCGTGTACTTCGGCATCGGCGAATCGGCCAAGATCGCCATTCTTTTCTATGCGTCGTTCTTCGCAGGCGTCATCGTCATGTACGAAGGCATCGCGCAGATCAACCCCATTTATGTGCGCGTCTCGCGCACCCTGGGCGCCAGCGACGGCGAGATTTTCCGCAAAGTGATCGTGCCGCTGACCGTGCCGCACATGCTGACCGCCCTGCGCGTGGCGCTGGGCGTGGCCTGGGCCACGCTGGTGGCGTCGGAACTGATCGCCGCGCAGCAGGGCCTGGGCGCGCTGATCCAGGATGCCTCGTCGTTTTTCCAGCTCGACATCATCTACGTGGGCATCATCTGCATCGGGCTGATCGCCCTGGTCATGGACCTGATCCTGCGCGCCGTGGCGCGCCGCCTGGTGGCCTGGCAGGAGCGCATCGCATGACCACGACCACCCCGCCCCGCATCCGCTTTCGCAACGTCGCGGTGGACTACCCCACGGCCGATGGCCCGATGCGGGTGATCGACGGCATCGACTACGACATCCACCAGGGCGAGTTCGTGTCGGTCATCGGCCCGTCGGGTTGCGGCAAGACCACCATGATGAACATCGTGGCCGGCTTCGTGCAGCCCAGCCAGGGAGAGGTGCTGCTGGACGGACGGCCCATTACCGGCCCGGGCCCGGACCGCGGCGTGATCTTCCAGGAATACGGCGTGTTTCCGTGGCTGACCGTGAAGGAAAACATCGCCTTCGGGCTGACGCTGCGCGCCAACCAGGTGGGCCGCGCCGAACGCGATGAAATCTGCCAGCGCTACATGACGCTGATGGGGCTGGCCGATTTCGCGCACCATCATCCCAAGCACTTGTCCGGCGGCATGCGGCAGCGGCTGGCGCTGGCGCGCGCCTACGCGGTCAAGCCGCAGTTCCTGCTGATGGACGAGCCCTTCGGCGCGCTGGACGCCCAGACCCGCTCGGCCATGCAAGACCTGCTGCTGCAGGTGCTGCTGGCGGAAGACAAGACCGTGATGCTGATCACCCATTCGGTGGAAGAAGCCATCTACCTGTCGTCGCGCATCGTGGTGGTCACGGCGCGGCCCGCGCGCATCCGCACCGTCATCGATGTGCCGTTCGGCTATCCGCGCGCCGAAAACCTGCACGAAGATCCGCGTTTCGGCGAACTGCGTTCGCGGATACGCAGCCTGGTCATGGAGGAATACGCCAGGCAAGCCAACCAGGTCGTGCGCCTGGCCGATTAGTTGTCGCCCTCATCGCAAGAAAGGAACCCTTACCATGAATCCGCAGCGCAGAACCCTATTGAAGACCGGCGCCCTGGCGGCGACCTTGTCGGGCATCGGCATGCCCATGCTCGCGCACGCCGCGCAGAAGGTGCGGGTGGGCTACCTGCACACGCCCGCCGTCGACGCCCAGATCTGGACGGGGCTGGAAACCGGCGCCTTTGCCGACCAGGGCCTGGAACTGCAGATGATCAAGTTCACCACGGGCCTGGAACTGTTCCAGGCCATGATAGGCGGCAGCCTCGACGTGCTGTCCACCGGCGCGGTGGTGTCGAACTTCCCGGCGCGCGGCCAGGGCAAGATGTTCCTGGTGAACAACGTGGAATACGCTACCGCGCAGCTGTGGGTACGCGGCGATTCCGGCATCAAGAGCGCGGCCGACCTGAAGGGCAAGAAGATATCGACCACCGCCGGCACCACCGCCCACGTGTTCCTGGACCGCGTGCTGCAAGGCGCCAAGCTGCAGGAAGGCAAGGACGTGCAGATCGTCAACCAGCGCATGACCGAAGCGGTGACGTCGTTCATTTCGGGCGCGGTGCCCGCCGTGGCGCTGTGGGTGCCGTTCGACGTCACGGTGCGGCAGAAGGTCGAGGGCGCGCGCATGCTGGTGGACGCGTCGGCGTTTTATCCCGAGGCGGCCATCGTGGGCGGCTGGGCGGCGCGCAACGACTATTACGACCAGAACCTGAAAGTGATCCAGCTGCTGATCAAGGGCTGGGTAAAGGCCAATGACCACCTGCTGTCGCATACCGATGACGCGCTGACCGTGCTGCAGAAAAAGCATTACCCCGAAGTGCCCCTGCCCGACCTGAAAGAGCAGTTCAAGGCATCGAAGTACTTCACGTCGGCGGAGTGGCGGCCCAAGTATGCCGACGGCACCGTCACCAAGTGGCTGCAGCAGGTTACCGACTTCTTTGTGCAGACCGCCAATATCGCCAATCCGGTGCCGGCCAGCACGTACTTCGATCCCAAGCCCTATCTGGATGTCGTGAAGGGCTGAAACGCCGCCGGCCATGAGCGCTGAGTATGACTACATCATCGTCGGGGCCGGCTCGGCGGGCTGCGTGCTGGCCAACCGGCTGAGCGCCGATCCCGCCTGCCGGGTGCTGTTGCTGGAGGCGGGCGGCGCCGACCGGGGATTCTGGCTGAAGCTGCCGGTGGGGTATTTCCGGTCGATCTACGATCCGCGCTATTCGTGGCAATTCGCCGTCGAGCCGCAGCCCGAGACCGGCAACCGCGCGATTGTCTGGCCGCGCGGCCGCGTGCTGGGCGGGTCCAGCTCGATCAACGGGCTGATCTACATACGCGGCCAGCATGCCGATTACGACGACTGGGCGCGCCTGGGCGCCCGCGGATGGAGCTATCGCGAGGTACTGCCGGTTTTCAAGCAGTCGGAATGCTACGCGGGCGGCGAGACCGAATACCATGGCGGCAGCGGCGAACTGCACGTATCGGACCTGCGCAACGACCATCCGCTGTGCGCCGCCTGGCTGCGGGCCGGCGCGCAGGCGGGCCTGCCGTCCAGCCCCGACTTCAACGGGGCGGTCGACAGCGGGCTGGGCACCTACCAGCTGACACTGAAAGGCCGCTGGCGCGACAGCGCGGCCACGGCCTTCCTGCATCCGGTGCGGGCCCGCCCCAACCTTACCGTGACCACCGGCGCGCACGTCACCCGGCTGCTGATCGAG
Organism: Bordetella petrii; assembly: GCA_017745595.1. Taxonomy (GTDB): domain Bacteria; phylum Pseudomonadota; class Gammaproteobacteria; order Burkholderiales; family Burkholderiaceae_B; genus Bordetella_A; species Bordetella_A petrii_C. The sequence continues at coordinate 40,746 of WMBV01000022.1, read as the reverse complement.
CGCGGCGCCTGCCACGGCGTAGCCTGGCTGCAGGACGGGCAGCAGGCGCGCGCGCATGCCCGCGGCGAGGTCATCCTGGCGGCCGGCGCGCTGCAGTCGCCGCAGATTCTGCAACTGTCCGGCGTGGGGCCGGCGGCGCTGCTGCACAAGCACCGCATCGCCGTGCAGGTCGACGCGCCGGAAGTCGGGCGCAACCTGCAAGACCACTACCAGGCGCGCGTCATCGTGCGCGTGAAGAACAAGCTGTCGCTCAATGACGAGGTGCGCAATCCGCTGAAGCTGGCGCGCATCGGCGCGCGCTGGCTGTTCGGCCAGGACGGGCCGCTGACGGTGGGCGCCGGCCAGGTGGGCGGCATGGTCTGCACCGAACATGCGCGCAACGGCCGCGCCGACGTGTTGTTCAACGTAATGCCGCTGTCGGTGGACAAGCCCGGCGATCCGCTGCATGCGTTTTCTGGGTTCTCGGCCTCGGCCACGCAATGCCGGCCCGATTCGCGCGGCACGGTAGAAATCCGTTCGGCCGACCCGTTGCAGCCGCCGCGCATCGTGTCCAACTACCTGACCGAGCCCGGGGACATCAAGGTGCTGGTGGCGGGCCTGCGCATGCTGCGCGATATCTACCACCAGCCGGTGTTCCGCGAATACCTGGACGGCCCGGAATACATGCCGGGCGAATCCTTGCAGAGCGAGCGGGATCTGGCCGAATTCGCGCGCCAGCGCGGCGGCACGGTATTCCATGTGTCGGGCACCTGCCGCATGGGCAGCGACGCCGGCGCCGTGGTCGACCCGGAACTGCGCGTGCGGGGCCTGGACCGCCTGCGCGTGATCGATGCATCGGTCATGCCGGCGATGGTGTCGGCCAACACCAATGCGGCCACCATCCTGATCGGCGAAAAAGGCGCGCAACGGGTGCGCCAGGGGCGCGGCTAGCCAGGCTACACGCCACCGCTTGCCGCTGCGCCTGACACCGAATTATTGAAAGCCTTGCGGCTGACTTCGGTGTCTGACACCCCTGCGGGGAGTCAGACACCCAAACTCCCGCGCCTGCTTACTCGGCCTTGACGCCGGCGTCGCTGATGACCTTGGCCCATTTGGCGCGTTCGGCGGCGATGCGCGCGGCGGCATCGGCCGGCGTGGTCCAGGTGGCCACCGCGCCCTGGTTGAGCAGCGCCGCCTTCACTTCGGGCTTGGCCACGATCTGCTTCAGCGCGCCGTTCAGGGCTTCCAGCACCGGCGCGGGCGTGCCGGCCGGCGCCACGATGCCGAACATCGAGCTGACCTGGAAGTTGGGCAGGCCCGCCTCGGCGGTCGTGGGCACCTGGGGCAGCGCCTCGGCGCGCTGCTCGGAAGCCACCGCCAGGGCGCGCAGCTTGCCGGCCTTGACGTGGCCCTGCGCGGCCGGCACGGTTTCGATCATGCTGAGGACCTGGCCGCCCATCAGGTCGGTCATGGCCGGGCCGCTGCCCTTGTACGGCACGTGCAGCACGTCCACGCCCGCGATGCTCTTGAACATCTCGGCGGCCAGATGCTGGGGCGAGCCGTTGCCGGCCGACGCCATGGTCAGGTAGCCCGGCCGGGCCTTGGCCAGCGCGATGAATTCCTGCAGCGATTGCGCCTGCACCGACGGATGCACCACGAACACCAGCGGCACGGTGCCCACGATGGACACCGGGGCAAAGCTCTTTTCGATGTCGTAGGGCACCCTGCCCTTGTAGAGTTCGGCATTGATCGAATGGCTGGTCAGCGCGCCCATCAGCAGCGTATAGCCGTCGGGATCGGACTTGGCGACCTGGTCGGCGCCGATATTGCCGGCCGCGCCCGCGCGGTTCTCGACCACGAACTGCTGGCCCAGCGCGGTGGACAGTTCCTGCGCCAGCACGCGGCCGATCACGTCGGTGGCGCCGCCGGGCGGATACGGCACCACCAGCCGCACCGCGCGCTCGGGATACGCGGCTGCCGCGGGCGCGGCATGCCAGGTGAAGCCGGCGCACAGCGCCAGGGCGGATGCCAGAAAGGCGCGGCGCGCCGACGTGGGCTTGTTGAAGGGCAACATGGAGTCTCCTGGCCGGGATGGTTGTTGGGATTCAGTCTGGCGCCCGGCGCCGCCCAGAGTGTAGGGTCCGCATCCTGATAGAAGAATCAGAACTTTTCTATTGAGCGATCTATTTTTTTGATCAATAGCCCGCCCGCCCACGACGACATGGCCCGCGCCCGAACTCGCGCTTGCGCGCCGTCGTGCCGCGCGGATATGATGCGTAGCATAGATTATCAATAATATTATTGGAACTACCATGGCTGCCAAGAAACCCGCCGCCGCGCCCGCCAGCGGCCTGAGCAAGGGCCTGACCAACTACGGCGATACCGGCTTTTCGCTGTTTTTGCGCAAGGCCTTCATCAAAGGCGCCGGCTATACCGACGACGCGCTGTCGCGCCCGGTCATCGGCATCGTCAACACGGGCAGCAGCTACAACCCGTGCCACGGCAATGCGCCGCAACTGATCGAAGCGGTCAAGCGCGGCGTCATGCTGGCCGGCGGGCTGCCGGTGGACTTTCCCACCATCTCGGTGCACGAAAGTTTTTCGCAGCCCACCAGCATGTACCTGCGCAACCTGATGTCGATGGACACCGAAGAAATGATCCGCGCCCAGCCCATGGATGCGGTGGTGCTGATCGGCGGCTGCGACAAGACCGTGCCCGCGCAGCTGATGGGCGCCGCCTCGGCCGGCGTGCCCGCCATCGAACTGGTGACGGGCGCCATGCTGACGGGCTCGCACCGCGGCGAGCGCGTGGGCGCCTGTACCGATTGCCGCCGCTACTGGGGCCGCTACCGCGCCGAAGAAATCGACACCGACGAAATCGCCGACGTCAATAACCAGCTGGTGGCCAGCGTCGGCACCTGCTCGGTCATGGGCACGGCCAGCACCATGGCGTGCCTGGCCGAAGCCCTGGGCATCATGGTGTTCGGCGGCGCCTCGGCGCCGGCCGTGACCGCCGACCGGGTGCGCGTGGCCGAGCGCACCGGCACCACCGCCGTGGCCATGGCGGCCAGCCGCCTGACGCCCGACCGCATCCTGACCGGCAAGGCCTTCGAGAACGCCTTGCGCGTACTGCTGGCCATCGGCGGTTCCACCAACGGCATCGTGCACCTGACGGCGATGGCCGGGCGGCTGGGCATCGACATCGACCTGGCCGGGCTGGACCGCCTGAGCCGCGAAACGCCGGTGCTGGTCGACCTGAAGCCGTCGGGCCAGCACTACATGGAAGACTTCCACAAGGCCGGCGGCATGCCCGCGCTGTTGCGCGAACTGCGCCCGCTGCTGCACCTGGACACGCTGACCGTCTCGGGCCGCACGCTGGGCGAAGAACTCGACGCCGCCGCGCCGGCCTTCGCGCAGGACGTGATCCGTCCGTTCGATACGCCCATCTACCCCGCCGGCGGCCTGGCCGTGCTGCGCGGCAATCTGGCGCCGGGCGGCGCCATCATCAAGCAGTCGGCCGCCAATCCCGACCTGATGGAGCACGAGGGCCGCGCCGTGGTGTTCGAAGACGCCGAAGACATGGCGCGGCGCATCGACGACGAGGCCCTGGACGTGCGCGCCGACGACGTGCTGGTGCTCAAGCGCATCGGGCCCACGGGCGGACCGGGCATGCCGGAAGCGGGCTACATGCCGATCCCGCGCAAATTGGCGCGCGCCGGCGTGAAGGACATGGTGCGCATCTCCGATGGCCGCATGAGCGGCACGGCGGCGGGCACCATCGTGCTGCACGTCACGCCCGAGGCGGCCGTGGGCGGGCCGCTGGCCCATGTGTGCAACGGCGACCGCATCCGCCTGTCGGTGCAGCGGCGCGAAATCGCCTTGCTGGTCAGCGATGAAGAGCTGGCGCGCCGCGCCGCCGCGCAACCCATCGAGCGCCCGCGCGCCGAGCGCGGATACCAGAAGCTGTACCTGCAAAGCGTGACCCAGGCCGACCAGGGCGCCGATTTCGATTTCCTGCGCGCGCCGCAAGCGCGCGAAACCGTACCCGGCAAGCCGCCGCGCTGACGCGGCGAAATGGGTGCGGGTGCCTGACTCGCGGTGCAGGTGTCTGACTCCCGCGCAGCGGGTGTCAGACACTGTTATGCACAGGGCATCCCGCTACCTTCGGTGTCTGACACCCGCTGCGCGGGAGTCAGACACCTGCCTCGGTTTCCCCGGGGCGGTTCAGGTCCACCCGCAGCAGTTCCAGCAGGGCCTGCGCGGCGGGCGACAGGCTGCGGTGGCGCGCCGTGACCACGCCGATGGAGCGTTCGGCCACCGGCCCCACCAGCGGCCGCTCGACCACGCCGCGATGAGTGACCGCCGCGGCGGCGATGGCCGGCAGGGCCGCCACGCCGAAACCGCATTCCACCATGGCCACGATGGTGGTCAGGTGCTCGGCCTCGAAGTCGGGCTGGAAGCGGATGCGGTTCTGTAGGAAGGCCCATTCGGAATACTGCCGCACGCTGCTGGGATGCACCATCGACACGTGCGCCGCGTCCACGGTGTCGGCCCAGCGCACCGGCCCCTTGCTCCGCGCCAGGGCATGGCCTTGCGGGATCAGCAGCAAGAAACTGTCGGACAGCATGGGCACGTAGTGCAGGTCTGCCTGCTGCGGATCGGCCGCGGTAATGGCGAAGTCGACCTCGCCCGCGCGCACCAGGTCGAAGGCCGGGCCCGACAAGGTGTCGTGCACTTTCAATGCCACGTGCGGATGGGCCTGGCGATAAGCCATCAGCACGCGCGGCAGCATGCGCGCCGCCACCGACGGCAAGGCCGCCACCGCTACCGAGCCCCGCTCGGCCTGGGCAATGCCGCCCACCGCGGCGATGGTTTCGCGAAACGCCGCCTGCAGATTGGCCGCCTGCCGCAGGAACACCTGCCCCGCCGCGGTCAGCCGCACCGTGCGGGTGGTGCGGTCGAACAGCCGCACGGCCAGTGCCTCTTCAATGCGCAGCACCTGCGTGGACAGCGCCGATTGCGACAGATGCAGTTGCGCGGCCGCCTGCCGGAAATTGAGCGTGCGCCCCAGCACCAGCACCGTTTCGACGTCACGCATCGACAGATTGATTTTCATCTTATTGATCTCATTTTTTGATCATTCTATCCAAAGAATCTGATTCATCAATCAAACATCCTTCTCTACACTGGCGCCCATCCCCGACCGATAAGGAATCACCATGAACGCACCGCAGCCTGCCCTTCTGGCCAATCCCGCCGCCACCCATGCCGTCGTGGTGGGGGGCGGCACCATGGGCGCCGATGTGGCGGTGGTACTGGCGCGCGCCCGCTGCCGCACCACGGTGATAGAGCCCGACGCGGCACGCGCGGGCGCGCTGCCGGCGCGGGTGGCGGGCAACCTGGCCGCCGCTGGCCGCGCCGAGGCCGCCGGCCCGGTACAGGTGGCGGCCGGCCTGGACGAGGTGGACTGGCCCAGCGTGGGGCTGGTGATCGAATGCATTCCGGAACGGCTGGACCTGAAGCAGGCCCTGTTCGCCGAGCTCGAGCGCCGCGCGCCGGCCCATGCCATCCTGGCCAGCAACAGTTCCAGCTTTCCCATCGGCGCCATCGGCGACGGCCTGGCCACGCGCGGCCGCATGCTGGGCCTGCATTTCTTCATGCCCGCGCACCTGGTGCCGCTGGTGGAAGTGGTGCTGTGCGAAGCCAGCGACATGGCGTGCGCCGACGCACTGATCGCCTTCATGCGCCGCTGCGGCATGGTGCCCGTCAAGGTGCGCAAAGACCTGCCCGGCTTCCTGGCCAACCGGCTGCAGCACGCCTTGTCGCGCGAGGCCTTCGACCTGATCGACCGCGGCATTGCCTCGCCCGAAGACGTGGACGCCGCGGTGCGCTTCGGCTTCGGCTTTCGCTTCCTGGCGGCGGGGCCGGTGTTGCAGCGCGACCATGCCGGCATCGATGTGCACGCGGCGGCCGGCGCCACGATGTATCCGTCGTTCTGCAACAGCAGCGAACCCGCGCGCTGCCTGGCCGAACGCGCGCAGGACGGCCGCCACGGCATGAAGGCCGGCCGGGGCTTTTATGAATGGACGCCCGAAACCATGGCGGCCGAGCGGGCCCGCTACGACCGCGTGCTGCGCGCCGGGCTGGCGCTGATCGCCGGCGAGCTGCCGCCCATCGAGCCCTAGGCCGCGCGGCGCGACGCCTTGGCGCGCGGAATGCCCAGCGCCAGGCCCGCGCGGTCGGCAACGTGGCGGATATGCGCGCGCATGGCGCGGCGCGCCTGTTCAGGTTCGCCCGTGGCCAGGGCATCGATGATGGCCAGGTGCTCGCGGATGGGTTCCCGCACCCGGGCCGGATCGGCAAAAGCCACCTGCCGGCTGCCTTCAACAACGTCGCCGATGCTTTCGGCAATGTCCAGCAGCAGCGGACTGCCGGCAATTTCGTAAATGGCCGCATGGAAGGCGTGGTCGCCCTCGGCCATGAGCACCAGGTCGCCATCGGCCGCGGCGCCTTCCATCTGCGCCACCGTGGCGCGCAAGCGCTCGAGCCCGTGGCGGGTCACCACGCCGGTGGCCAGGGCCGTCGCCAGCTCTTCCAGCTCGCAGCGCACCAGGTACACGTCGCGCAACGCATAGCGGCCCTGGAATCGCCAGCGGCCATAAGCGCTGCCCAGGCCGCTGTCGCCGGGGCTGGCAATGAACACGCCGCGCCCGGCCTCGCTGCGCAGCAGCCCCAGCCCCTCCAGCATGGTGATCGCTTCGCGCAGCGAGGCGCGGCTGACCCCCAGCAGTTCGGCAAGCTGGCGCTGGCCGGGCAAGCGCCGCGCCTCGGCCCATTCGCCGCGGCGGATCCGGACCTGCAATTGCTGGGCGATGCGTTCGACAGTATTCATGGTGCTTCCTTGCGGCGCTGGCTCGCGCGCCGGCGTTGACAGCGTTTGCCTGGGTGGGCATTATGGCATCAACTGGTCAGACCGGTTGAATCCCCGCGCCGCTTGCTTCCCTAGTCCGTGCCTTCCTTGCCCTTGCCGCCATGAAAGCGCTATTCGAACGCTTTGCCGATACTGTCGAAGACGTGGCCGGATTAAACGGCTATCCGTATCCAGAGCGCCGGCAGGCCTGGCTGGACCGCCTGCGGGTCAACCTGCCCGAACTGCAGGCCATCGAGTCCCTGGTGCCCGAGCCCGACCTGGGATACCTGGCGCCGCGCTGCGCGCCGCCCGCGGCGGCCCCGCCCGCGGATGCCTTGCCCGCGCCCGCCGCGCCGACGCCCCCGGCGGCCGGCCCGCAAGACGCCGATGCCGCGCTGGCGGCCCTGGCGCAAGCCCGCCAGCATGCCGACCTGAACGCCTTCATTTCGCTGGCCGACGCAGCCGCGCTGCGGCGCCAGGCCGAGCAAGCCGGCCAGGCCCGGCGCGACGGCGCCCCGTTGCCCTTGATGCGCGTGCCCATCGCCGTCAAAGACCTGATGGCGGTGGCGGGCTTCGCCCAAACCAACGGCAGCGGCGGCCCGGCGCCGGCCGCCGCGACGCGCGACGCGCTGGCGGTGGCCCGCCTGCGCCAGGCCGGCGCACTGATCATCGGCACCACCAATCTGCATGAGCTGGCCTACGGCATCACCAGCGCCAACCCCCATTTCGGCGCCGTGCGCAACCCCCGCCACCCCGGCCACACGCCCGGCGGATCCAGCGGCGGCTCGGCCGCCGCGGTGGCGGCCGGCATCGTCCGCATCGCCATCGGCACCGATACCGCCGGCTCGATCCGCTATCCGGCCGCGTGCTGCGGCGTGGTGGGGTTCAAGCCCAGCTTCGACGCCATCCCGCGCGATGGCGCGCAGACGCTGGGCGCCAGCCTCGACCACCTGGGGCCGATCGCGGCCAGCGTCGCCGACGCCGCGCTGGCCTACGCCGTCATGGCGGGCCAGCCGGCACGCGGCGCCCATGCCGCGCCGCTGGCGGGCCGGCGCATCGGCGTGCCGCGCCGCCATTTCTACGAGCCGCTGGCCGACGACGTGGCCAACGCGCTCGAGGCCGCCCTGGAACGGCTGCGCGGCGACGGCGCCGAACTGGTACCGGTCGACATCGCGGGCATCGAAGCCAGCGCGGGCCTGCAGTTCGTTACCTTGTGCAGCGAGGCCACCGACCTGCACTGGGACCGGCTGCGGCGCCACCCCGCCACGCTGGGCGAAGACGTGCGCGTCCGCCTCGAGGCCGGGCAGTTCCTGCCGGCCATCTGGTACACCCGCGCCCAACGCGGACGCGCCGCGCTGGCCCAGGCCATGGACGCCGCGCTGTCGCAGGTCGATGTCCTGGTCACCCCCACCATGCGCACGGCCCCGCCCGCCCATCGGGCCGGCGCCGTCTCCATCGGCGGGCGCCAGTATCCGCTGCACACGGCCGCTACCGCGCTGACCATGCCCTTCAACCTGACCGGGTTGCCCGCTCTGAGCCTGCCCTGCGGCGCCAACCCGGCCGGCCTGCCGATCAGCCTGCAAGTGGTGGGCGCGCGCGGCGCCGACTGGCACGTGCTGGACATCGCGGCCCGCATCGAGGCCCTGATGGCGGGCCGCTATCTCGCCGGCGCGTGAAACCCGCGGCCGGCTAGGCGTTTCCCCTAGCTGGTCAGACCGGTCAGAACAATACTAAAACAGCGGCTGGAGTCTTGTATCCCTCAGTTCGTCCAGCCATGACAACCGGCGCCCGCCGCCGCATGCCCGTACTTGAAGGAGAAGTCCACCATGAAGCTGCCTCGCCTCGTTGCCGCCTCGTGTGCCACCCTGCTTGCCATCGGCGCGGCCACCGCGCTGGCCGCCGACCCCATCGCCATAGGCGTCAGCATTGCCCAGTCGCCGCCCGGCTCGGTCGTGCAGGGCACCCAGGTCAAGGACGGCATCGAAATCATCACCAAGATCATCAACGACAAGGGCGGCGTGTTGGGCCGGCCCCTGAAGATCGTCTATGAAGACAACCAGGGCATCCCGGAAAAAGGCCGGGCCGCCGTCGAAAAGCTGATTGCCCGCGACAAGGTGGTGGCGATTACCGGCGGCCACCAAAGCTCGGTGTGCCTGGCCGAAATCGAAGTGGCGCATCGCTACAAGGTGCCCTACGTCAACACGAACTGCTGGTCCGACGATGTGCGCGCCAAGGGCTACCCCGAAGTCTTCAACCCCGGCAACTACAACACGCGCGTGTCCTCGGCCATGGCCGATACCATTGCCGCGCTGAAGGTTAAGCGGGTGGTCGCCTTCGCGGAAAACACCGACTACGGCATCGGCCAGGCCAAGCTGCTGGGCGAGTTCCTGAAAAAGGCCGCTCCGCAGGTGGACTACAAGTACGTGGCACTGGATCGCGCCGGCAAGGATTTCACGCCCGCCGTGCTGCCCCTGCGCGCCAATCCGCCGGATGTGGTGGTGAACATCATGCTGCCGCCGGCGGCCTATATCCTGATGAACCAGCTGTACGAGCAAGGCGTGGCGCCCAGCGCCAAGACGTGGCTGTACGACGGCGCCGGCATCGCCGACTATCCCGACTTCTGGCAGAACGTGAAAGAAGCCGGCAAGTACATGCTGGCGTTCGGCCTGTACCATCCCAAGATGCCCATGCCGGAACTCGGCAAGCAGGTGGGGCAGATCTACCAGCAGCAGAGCAAGTCCGAGCCCAATCGCCTGATCTTCCAGGCCGCCGATTCGGTGCTGCTGATTGCGCGCGCCATCGAGCAGGCGAAATCGACCGACAGCGCCGCCATCATCAAGGCCCTGAAAGGCATGCAGTTCGAAGGGGTGCGCGGCAAGTTCAGCTTCTCGCAAGAGCCCGGCTACAAGTTTCAGCAATGGGTCGACATCCCTTATGTCACGTACCAGCTCACCGAGATCAACCAGCCGCTCAGCAAGACCACGCTGATCCAGGCATCGGGGCAGCCGCTGGATATCGGCAAGGCGATCCGCCCTCCCAAATAGGCGTCCGGGCAATACAGGCAATCAAGCATCCAAGCCGCGGCGGGCCAGGCCCGCCGGTTTCGACGGGAGCCCTTCTGTGCTTGCAGTGGACTTGTTCGTCAATGGCCTGATCATCGGCCTGTTCTATGCATTGATGGCGGTCGGCCTGACCATGGTCTTCGGCATCCTGAAAGTCGTGAACTTCGCGCATGGCGAGTTCTACATGGTCGGCGCCTATACGTATACGCTGGTATCGCTGGTGCTGGGCATCTCGCCCTGGCTGGCCCTGCCGCTGGCCGCCGCCGCCGGGGCCCTGCTGGGCTGGGCCACCGAACGCTGGCTGATGCGCCCCCTGTACGCCGGGTACGGTTCGTGGGGCCTGATGAAAGACGAGTATGCCGTGGTGGTCACCTTCGGCCTGTCATTGCTGCTGATCAACCTGGTCGACAAGGTGGTGGGCCCCTACCCCATGCGCGGCCCGTCGCTGTCGGATGTGACCCGCATGGCCATCGGCCCCTTCATGATGAGCGGCCAGAAGCTGATCACCGCGGCGCTGGCGATGGTGCTGCTGGCAGGCCTGGCGGTGTTCATCAAGTATTCGCTGTGGGGCCGCCAGGTCCAGGCGGTGGCCCAGAACCGGCTGGGCGCCTCGATCGCGGGCATCGACACCGCGCGCGCCAGCAGCATCATTTTCATGGCCTCGGGCATCCTGGCCGCGCTGGCCGGCGCCCTGCTCGCGCCGGTCATCAACCCCGCGCCGGACGTGGGCCTGTTCCCCGCCATCAAGTCGTACGTCATCGTGGTGATCGGCGGCATGGGGTCGATACCGGGCAGCATCGTGGCGGCGCTGAGCCTGGGCGTGCTGGAGAGTTTCGGCGCGGTCTACCTGTCTTACGACTACCGCGACACGTTCGGGCTGGTAATCCTGATCCTGGTACTGTTGTTCCGGCCTCATGGGTTGTTCGGCGAACGGGCACGGGAGGTATGACATGGCTTATCCGCGGCACCCGAATTTCCTGCGCGACAAGCTGGCCGAGGAAGTGCGCCTGTCCATCGCCGTGCTGGCGGTGCTGGCATTGCTGCCGCTGGGCATTTCATCGCCCTACTGGCTGGGCGTGCTGATCGTCAGCATGTACTTTGCCATGCTGTCTTGCGGCTGGAACCTGCTGGCCGGCTACGCCGGGCAATTCTCGCTGGCGCCCGCGGCGTTCGCCATGCTGGGCGGCTATACCACCGGCCTGCTGGCATACCACCTGGACGCGCCGCTGTGGATCGGGCTGCCGCTGGCCGCCGTCGTGCCGGGCGCCATCGGCCTGGTGCTGGGCCGCATCGTGCTGCGGCTGTCCGGGCCCTACCTGGCGCTGACCACCTTGTCGTTCGCCGAGATCGCCCGCCTCGTCATCTACAACTCGATCGACTTCACGCGCGGCGACCAGGGCCTGAATGTGCCGGGCATCGTGGACGACCGCACGCTGTACTACTACCTGTTCCTGGCGGCGCTCTGCGCGACGGTGCTGATCGTGTACGGGGTGCTGCGCTCGCCCACCGGGCGCTTCCTGCAGGCGATCCGCGACGATGAAATCGGGGCGGCCAGCCGCGGCGTCGATGTGGTGCGCTGCAAGACCATGGCCTTCCTGGTCAGCTGCGCCATCTGCGGTTTTGCCGGCGGGCTGTACAGCACCTTTGCGCGCCTGGTCAGCCCCGAGCTGGGCATCATCGCTCAGACCGGGCTGGTGATTGCCATGGTAGTCATCGGCGGCATGGGCACCCTGGTCGGGCCCCTGGTGGGCGCGATGCTGGTTTATGTGGCGTCCGAAATGCTGCGCGATGTGGGCAACATCCAGATGATCGTGTTCGCGCTGCTGGTGATCGTGTTTGCCCGCTTCTTCCGCGCCGGCCTGTGGGGGCTGGCGCGCGGCCTGCTCGCCCGGCGGCGCGCCGCCGCGTCCGGAGGCGCCTGATGGCGCTGCTGCGGATCACCGGCATCCAGAAGCGCTTCGGCGGTCTGCGCGCCGTCGACGACGCGGGCATGGACGTGGAAGAAGGAGAACTGCTGGGGCTGATCGGCCCGAATGGCTCGGGCAAGACGACCTTGCTCAATGTCCTGTCCGGCCACCTGCGCCCCGATGCCGGCCAGGTCCTGCTGGACGGACGCGCGGTCACGGGCCTGAACCCTACCCGGCTCGCGCGCCTGGGCATACAGCGCATGTTCCAGATGACCCGGGTTTTCTCGCGGGTCAGCGCCCTAGACAATCTGCTGGTGTGCGGCCTGGCCATGGGCCTGGACGAAGCCCGCGCCAGCGAGCGGGCGCTGCAACTGCTCGACGAATTACGGCTGGCGGCGTCGATGCACCTGGACGCCGGCCAACTGTCGGGCGGGCAAAAGAAGCTGCTGGAGTTCGGCGCCTGCTTCATGTCGCCGCCGCGCATCGCCTTGCTGGACGAGCCTTTCGCGGCGGTGCATCCCGTGATGAAGGAAATCATGTCGGCATTCATCCAGCGCCGCAACGGCGAGGGCCAGACATTCATCCTGGTCAGCCACGACATGCCGGTGGTGGTCGACCTGTGCCCGCGCGCGGTCTGCATGAACGCGGGCAAAGTGCTGGCCGACGGCCCCACGCAGGAAGTGCTGAATACTCCGGCGGTGATCGAGGCTTACCTGGGCGAAGACGACAGCGCGGAGGCCGGCCATGGCTGACAACCTGCTAGCCATGGAAGACGTCACGGCGGGCTACCTGGGCGATATCGACGTGCTGCGCAACGTGTCGCTGGCGGTGCAGGCGGGCCGCATCAGCGGCCTGATCGGCCTGAACGGCGCGGGCAAATCGACCCTGATGAAGACGCTGTGCGGGTTCCTCAGGCCCAAGTCCGGCCGCGTGACCCTGGCCGGCCAGGATATTTCGGGCCGGGCGCCCCACACCATGATCGACGCGGGGCTTTGGTACATTCCGCAAGAGTCCAGCCTGTTCCCCTACTTGAGCGTGGCGGACAACCTGCGCCTGCCCCTGGAGGGCCGGCGCAGGCAGTTCGGCGCCGGGCTAGAACAGCGCTACGCCGAGACGCTGGAGCACTTTCCCGCCCTGAAAGAAAAGCTGCGCGAGCGCGCCGGCAATCTGTCGGGCGGGCAGCAGAAATCGCTGGGTTCGCCAAGGCGTACATGGTCCGGCCCAGGGTCTGCCTGATCGACGAGCCCAGCATCGGGCTGGCCCCGCGGGTCGCCGCGGACATATTCAAGTGGATCCAGGCTTTCGCCCAGTCCGGCATGGGCATCCTGCTGGTCGACCACAACGTGCGCCGCGTCGTGCAGATGTCCCATCACGTCTATGTGCTCAGCCTGGGAGAGATCACCGCATCGGGTTCGCCCGAGGCGTTTTCGGGCGACCTGCACGCGCAAGTACGGGAATGGCTGGGGATCAACTTCTGATGGCCGCGCGGGAACTGACGCTGCAGCCCCTGACGCCCGCGGCCTTCCAGCCGTACGGCGACGTGATCGGCAGCGCCGGACGCGCGGGCCGCGCCATCAACGCCGGCACGTCGCTGCGCGTCGAAATGCCGGATCCGGATATCGTGGACCACGCGGGCAGCCCCTCGCTGAGCGTGTTCCGGGCCCAGGGCGGCGCCCTGCCCTTCATGGCGCGCGAGCTCGAGCGCCATCGGCTGGGCAGCCAGACTTTCCTGCCCTTGCACGGCACGCCTTATGTCGTGCTGGTGGCCTTGGGCCCGCACGCCCCCGATCCGCGCACGGCGCGGGCGTTCCTGGCCGACGGCCGCTGCGGCATCACGTTGCGGCGCGGCATCTGGCACCACCCCCTATGGGCGTTGGCCGCGGGCGATTTCGCTGTCCTGGAGCGGCGCGGGCCGGCCGTCGATTGCGAGATCGTCGCCACGCCCGGCGGCCCATGGCAGGTGCGGCCCGCCGGGCCCGCGATGCCCGGCGGCCCATCGCCGCCGACGCACCCGTAGCCGCGCCTGCGCCGCTAAGCCGCGCTCAGAGCCCGCCGCCAGGCGGCGAGCTTGTCTTGCCGGCTCATGGCGGCGTGGGCCGGGCTGGTGGAAGGCAGGTCCAGGTATTGCACGGCATGCGCATGCGCCAGCCGCGGCAGCACGCGGCGCCGGTACAGGGCGGCCGCCTTGCCGCCGTTGAAGCACACCCGCACGATGCCGGGATGGGCGCGGAAGAAGGCGTCGAAATCATTCGGCTCGGCCGTGGCCTCGTCGATGTCGGCATCCAGGCTGCCGGGGCGCGCGCAGGCCTGCAGCACGTCCCACAGCGCCACGCCGGCCGCCGCCAGGGCCGCGACGCGCCGCGCATAGGCCGCCTCGGCATCAAAATCGAACACCGTCGCGGCTATCGGCCAGAACGCATTGCGCGGATGCGCGTAATACTGCTGCTGGCGCAGCGACGCGACGCCCGGCATCGAGCCCAGCACCAGCACGCGCGGCGCCGCGCCCACCAGCGGCGCAAAGCCGCGCACCCGCGGCGGCGCGGCGCGGGCGATGTCGGCGGTCACGGCCGTGGGCGCCAGACGCTGGCCAGCCAGGGCTGCTGTTCGCGCGGCAGCCCGTCGGGCCGGTAGTAATGTTCGAGCTCGTCAAAGCCCGCCCCGGCCATCAGGGCGCGCCAGGCTTCCAGGTCGTGGTAGGCGCCGTAGCGGCCGCGGTTCCAGCCTTCCTGGTTGTCGCCGCGCGGATTCGAGCAGAACAAGGCGCCGCCGGCACGCAGCGCGGCCCGCAACTGCCGCAGCACCCGCGGCAGTTCCTGGGTAGGCACATGGAACAGCACCGCGTTGGCGTAGACGCCGTCGAAGCGGCCGGCGGGCAGGTCCAGGGCCAGCAGGTCCTGCTGCCACACCTCGCAGCCCGATGCCTGACGGGCCATGGCCACGAAGCGCTCGGCGCCGTCCAGCCCCACCGGGCGATGGCCGAGCGCGGCAAAGGTTTTCAGGTCGCGGCCCGGGCCGCAGCCCAGGTCCAGGATGTCGTGCGGCCCCGCGCCCGGCAAGTGGCGCAGCAGCGCGGCGATGTTCTGGCTGACGTCGTGATCGCGCGTGCCCGCCTCGAAGCTGTCGGCGCGTTCGTTGTAATGCGCCAGCGTCTGCTCGCTGATGTGGCGCAAGTCGTCGGGGCGCATGGGCATGAGGTCGGGAAGGTTGGAGATGGCAGCAGGTGTCTGACTCCCGAAGGGTGTCAGACACCGTTCTATATTGAGACGGCCTACGCACACTTAGGTGTCTGACACCCTTCGGGAGTCAGACACCTACCTGGCCCAGGCTGGCCTCAGGCGGCCAGGCGGCCTTGAATGGACGACTTCACTCCCGGCAGTTCGCCCGGCAGGCGGTCGGCCAGTTTCTCGAACAGCGTGTCGTGCAGCGCCAGTTCGTCGCGCCACGAAGCCGCGTCGACCGAGATCACTTGCTGGAATTTGTCGGGGCTGAATTCCAGGCCGGTCCAGTCGATGTCCTGGTACGTGGGCGACACGCCGAAGACCTGCTCGACGCCGCCGGCCGTGCCGTCGATGCGGCCCAGCATCCATTTCAGCACGCGCATGTTGTCGCCGAAGCCGGGCCAGACGAACTTGCCATCGGGGCCCTTGCGGAACCAGTTGACGCAATAGATGCGCGGCAGCACCGCGCCGGCGTCTTGCAGGCGCTTGCCCAGCTTCAGCCAGTGGCCGAAGTAATCGCTCATGTTGTAGCCGCAGAACGGCAGCATGGCGAACGGGTCGCGGCGCACCACGCCCTGCTGCCCGGCGGCGGCGGCGGTGGTCTCGGACCCCATGGTGGCGGCCATGTAGACCCCTTCGACCCAATTGCGCGCCTCGGTCACCAGCGGCACGGTGGTGGAACGGCGCCCGCCGAAGATGAACGCGTCGATGACCACGCCTTCGGGGTTTTCCCATTCGGGGTCGATGGACGGGCACTGCGCGGCCGGGGCCGTGAAGCGCGCGTTGGGGTGGGCGGCCTTGCGGCCGGTTTCCTTGGCGATCTGCGGGGTCCAGTCTTGGCCCTGCCAGTCGATCAGGTGATCCGGCGGGGTGTCGGTCATGCCTTCCCACCAGACATCGCCGTCGTCGGTAAGCGCCACGTTGGTGAAAATGACGTTGGCCTTCAGGGTGGCCATGGCGTTGTAGTTGGTTTTTTCGCTGGTGCCCGGGGCCACGCCGAAATAGCCGGCTTCGGGGTTGATGGCGCGCAGGCGGCCATCGGCGCCCGGCTTGATCCAGGCGATGTCGTCGCCGATGGTGGACACCTTCCAGCCGTCCATGCCCTGCGGCGGGATCAGCATGGCGAAGTTGGTTTTGCCGCAGGCCGACGGAAACGCCGCCGCCACGTGGTACTTGCGGCCCTTGGGCGAGGTCACGCCCAGGATCAGCATGTGCTCGGCCAGCCAGCCCTGGTCGCGCCCCATGGTGGACGCGATGCGCAGCGCGAAGCATTTCTTGCCCAGCAGCGCGTTGCCGCCGTAGCCCGAGCCGTAGCTCCAGATCTGGCGGCTTTCGGGATAGTGCACGATGTACTTGGTGGGGTTGCACGGCCACACGACGTCGGCCTGGCCCTCGGCCAGCGGCGCGCCCACGCTGTGCACGCAGGGCACGAACTCGCCGTCGGCGCCCAGCACGTCGAATACGGCGCGGCCCATGCGCGTCATGATGCGCATGTTCACCACCACATAGGGGCTGTCGGACAGTTCGACGCCGATATGCGCGATATCGGACCCCAGCGGGCCCATCGAGAACGGCACCACGTACATGGTGCGGCCGCGCATGGCGCCGTCGAACAGGCCGTCGAGCGTGGCGCGCATTTCGGCCGGGTCGGCCCAGTTGTTGGTGGGGCCGGCATCTTCGGCGCGTTCGGAGCAGATGAAGGTGCGGTCTTCGACGCGGGCGACGTCGGAGGGATCGGAGCAGGCCAGGTACGAGTTGGCGCGCTTGGCCGGATTCAGGCGGCGCAGCATGCCCGACTGCACCATCTGTTCGCACAGACGATCGTATTCTTCTTGGGATCCGTCACACCAGACAACACGATCGGGCTTGGTGAGCGCGGCGATCCGCGCCACCCATTCGATCAGCCCCTGGTGCTTGACGTATGCGGGAACATTGAGCGTAGCGATCCCGCCGTCGAACGGTTTATTCATCGGGCCCATCTCCTAGAGTAAAAGATCATGCGGGCCCGCAAGGGGCCCGCATCAGTATGTGAACCAGTGGCGTCATATTACTTGCATGGACGCCTCGCTTGCGAATCCGCGCCGCAAGGAATGAAACATGGTATGTCAGTTGCGTCCCCATAAATGATAAAGCAGCACGGGCGGGGACGGGGCACGCCGTCGGGCCGCGACGCGAGCGGAAGCCGGGTTTCCGGCGCGGGCCCGCGGGCATTATAGGGAAAACCCCAAGCAGGGCGTATCATGCCGCCTTGACGCCGGAAACCCTATGTCGCACATCAATACCGCCGGCGCGGCGTGGGCGCGGGAAATCCGCGCCACGCTCGCGCTGAGCCTGCCCCTTGTCCTGACCAGCCTGGCGCAAATCGCCATGACCGCCACCGACGTGATCTTCATCGGGCGGCTGGGGTCGCAACCGCTCGCCGCCAGCGCGCTGGGCGCCAATCTGTATGCCGCGTTCGCCTTTTTCGCCCTGGGCCTGGTGACCGCCACCGCGCCCATGGTGGCGCGCGAACTGGGCGCGCGCCGCCATTCGGTGCGCGAAGTGCGCCGCACCGTCGCGCAGGGGCTATGGACCGCCGTCATTATTTCGGTGCCGGCCTGTCTGGCCCTGTGGCATGGCGAGGCCATACTGCTGGCCATCCGCCAGCCGCCCGAACTGGCCGCACAGGCCGGCGTCTACCTGCGCGCCCTGCTGTGGGGGCTGCCGCCTTTCCTGGGCTTCCTGGTGCTGCGCTCGTTCGTGGCGGCGCTGCAGCGGCCGCGCTCGGCGCTGTGGGTAGCGTTGGCCGGCATCCTGTTCAATGCGGTGGCCGACTGGGCGCTGGTGTTCGGCAAGCTGGGCTTTCCGCCCCTGGGCCTGATCGGCGCGGGCATCGCCAGCGCATCGGCCAGCATGATGCTGTTCGTGGGCATGATCGTCGTCGTTACCCGCGACCGCCGCTTCCGGCGCTACCGCCTGTTCGGTGGCGTATGGCGGCCCGATTCCCGGCGGCTGGCGGCCTTGTGGAAGCTGGGCCTGCCCATCGCGGCGGCCACCGCCTTCGAAGTCACGATTTTCAACGCCGCCGCTTTTCTGATGGGCTGGCTGGGCGAAGCGGAACTGGCCGCGCACGCGGTGGCCATCCAGATCGCCAGCATCAGCTTCATGGTGCCCTACGGCATCGCCCAGGCCGCCACCGTGCGCGTGGGCCTGGCCTATGGCGCCCGCAACGCGGCCGCCATCCAGCGGGCCGGCTGGACCGCCTACGGACTGGGCGTGGGATCGATGGTGATCGCCGCGATCTTGATGATTACCGTGCCGCACTGGCTGCTGGCGGCGTTCTTCGACATCCATACCCCGGCCAACGCCGGATTGCTGGCGCTGGCCTCGTCATACCTGGCCGTGGCCGCGGTGTTCCAGATCGTCGACGGGGCGCAGGTCATGGGCGCCGGCATGCTGCGCGGCCTGCACGACACGCGCGTGCCGATGCTGTACGCCGCCATCGGCTATTGGGGCCTGGGGCTGCCGGCCGGCGCCGCGCTGGCCTTCTGGGCCGGATGGCGCGGAGTCGGCATCTGGAGCGGCCTGGCCATCGGCCTGGGCGTCGTGGCCGTACTGATGACGCGCCGCTGGCTGCGCCGCGAACGTGCCGGACTGGCGCCCCCGTTGCGGCCGCCGGCCCGGACGGCACGCGCCGCCATGCCATAATCGGCCCAGGCGTCGCGTGCCCACCTGCGGCACTGCCGTGCGCGCCCAGCATGTTTATTCAGGATGTCTATGCCCCCCACTTTTCCTCCGCTGAACGCCGACCGCCTCTGGTCGCGCGTCGAAACCCTTGCCCGCTACACCCTGCCCGATGTTCCCTGGACCCGCCGCGCCTTCACGCCGCTGTTCGAACAGGCGCGCGCATGGCTGGCGCAAGAGTTCACCGATGCCGGGCTGGCCGTCAGCCTGGACGCCGGCGGCAATCTGGTGGGCCGCCGGGCCGGCCGCGATCCGGCACGCAAGCCCATCGTGACCGGTTCGCATTGCGACACCGTCATGAGCGGCGGCCGCTTCGACGGCATCATCGGCGTGCTGGCCGGCATCGAGGTGGCCCGCACCCTGCATGAACAGGGCATCGTGCTCGAACACCCGTTCGAGGTCATCGACTTTCTGTCCGAAGAGCCCAGCGACTACGGCATTTCGTGCGTGGGCAGCCGCGCCCTGTGCGGCCAGCTCGACGCCGCCATGCTGGCGGCGCGCAACCCGCAAGGCGAAACCCTGGCCGACGGCCTGCGGCGCATCGGCGGCGACCCGTCCGCCCTGGCGGCCCCGCTGCGCGGCCCCGGCGATACGGCGGCGTTCGTGGAACTGCACATCGAACAAGGCCCCGTGCTGGAAAGCCGCCAGCTGCCCATCGGCGTGGTCACCCATATCGTGGGCATCCGCCGCGTGCTGATCACGGTGCAGGGCCAGCCCGATCACGCCGGCACCACGCCCATGGATATCCGCCGCGACGCGCTGGTGGGCGCCGCGCGCATCATCGACGCCGCCCACCGCCAGGCCAGCAGCCTCAGCGGCAATCCGCACTATGTGGTGGCCACCGTGGGACGCATCGAGATCACTCCCAACGCCGCCAACGCGGTGCCGGGCCGCGCCGAGCTGATGCTGGAAGTGCGCAGCGACAGCGATGCCGTGCTCGACCGTTTTCCCGAAACCCTGATGGCCGGGCTGGCCGGCGACCTGGCCGCCCTGCGGCTCACCGCCAGCGTGGCGCCGGTCAGCCGCGCCCATCCCACCGCCTGCTCGCCGCGCGTGATGCGGGCCATCGAAGCCGCGGCGAGCCGCCTGGGCTATGCCTCGATGCCCCTGCCCAGCGGCGCCGGACACGATGCGGTCTATATGGCGCCCACCGGCCCCATCGGCATGGTGTTCATCCCCTGCCTGGACGGCCGCAGCCATTGTCCCGAAGAATGGATCGAGCCGGCGCAATTGCTGGACGGCACGCGCGTGCTGTACGAAACCGTGCTGGAACTGGATCGAAGCCTGGCGCCCGGTGCCTGACTGCTATCGCCAGGTCTATCGCCAGGTGTCTGACTCCCGCCAGGGTGTCAGACACCACTGTATTGCGCCGGTCTCTGCATACTTCGGTGTCTGACACCCTGGCGGGAGTCAGACACCTGGCCTCACCACCTTGATCCTGCCTGGCCACCTGGCCGCCCGAATGCGCTATTGTCCGGTATTCCTCCACGCCCTCTTCTTGCCCGCCGCATGCAGCAGATCGAACTGACCGACAGCACCGCCGACCGCTATCTGCTCGACGCGCCGGGCCTGTCATTGCTGGTATTCCATAGCCGCACCTGCGGCACCTGCAAAATCGCCCGCGAGCAACTGCCGCAACTGGATCTGCCGGTAGAACGGCTGTGCTGGATCGACGCCGGCGACAACGGCGGCCTGACCGAACGCTACGAAGTCTTCCACCTGCCTTCCCTGTTTCTGGTGCGCGACGGCGCCTTCTACGGGCCGGTCAATGCATCGCTGGCCGACTGGGACTTGCGCCAGCAGATCGGCCTGGCGCTCGACAGCTATCCGGCCGAGCTTCCCTGACGCCGATGCCGCCCGCCACGCGCCTGCCGCTGGATGGCCGCGCCACGGGCCTGATGATCCTGCTGTGCCTGTGCTGGGGCTTCCAGCAGATCGCCATCAAGCTGGTGGCTGCCGATATTTCTCCCACGCTGCAGATCGGGCTGCGCTCGGCGTTCGCCGCCGTGGTGCTGGGCGGGGTCGTGTTGCGCAAAGAGGGCCGCGCGGTGTTCGCCGATGGCACGCTGGCGCCGGGCCTGTTCGCCGGCACGCTGTTCGCCGCCGAGTTCCTGCTGGTGGCGCAGGGCCTGTTGTACACCACGGCGTCGCACATGTCGGTGTTCCTGTACACCGCGCCCATCTTCACCGCCCTGGGGCTGCACCTGACCCTGCCCGAAGAACGGCTGCGTCCGGCGCAGTGGCTGGGGGTGGCCCTGGCGTTCATCGGCATCGCGGTGGCCTTCCTGGGCCGCGGCCAGGCCGTCGCGGCGCCCGCGATGCTGCTGGGCGACCTGCTGGGCGTGCTGGCCGGCGCATCATGGGGCGCCACCACCGTCGCCATCCGCAAGACGCGCCTGTCCGAGACACCGGCCGCCAAGACGCTGCTGTACCAGATGGCCGTGGCGGGCGTCGCGCTGCCGCTATTCGCCTGGGCCACGGGCCAGGGGCACGCGGTGTTCTCGTCCGCCGCCCTGGCCAGCCTGGCGTTCCAGACCCTGGGAGTCGCCCTGTTCAGCCTGCTGGTCTGGTTCTGGCTGCTGCGCCGCTACCTGGCCACGCGCCTGTCCATCCTGTCGTTCATGACGCCGCTGTTCGGCGTGGCCTTCGGGGTATTGATCCTGCACGAACCGCTGGACGCCGCCTTCGTGATGGGCGCCATCCTGGTCATGGCGGGCATATTCATCGTCATCCGCGCCAAGGCGCGGGCCTGAATCCCGCGGGGCAGGTTCCGTAGGCCAGGTGTCTGACTCCCGCAGGGGGTCAGACACCGAAGCTTGACCGAGATTTTCCGCATACAGCGGTGTCAGGCACCTGGCCGACCTGTCAGCGCGCGGCGGCGATCAGGTCGGCCAGCCGCCGGCGCTGCTTGCCCTGCGCATCGAAGTTGTCCGGCGCCAGCCATTGTTCCAGGCCGCCGCGCACGGCGGGCCATTCGCCGTCGATGATCGAGAACCAGGCGGTATCGCGGTTGCGCCCCTTGTACACCACTGCCTGCCGGAAGATGCCTTCGAACTGGAAACCCAGCCGCAAGGCAGCGGCGCGCGACGGGGCATTCAGGCTGTCGCACTTCCATTCATAGCGCCGGTAGCCCAGTTGGTCGAACGCGCGCCGCATCAGCAGGTATTGCGCTTCGGTGGCCGCCGGTGTGCGCTTCAGGCGTCGCGAATAGGCCACGCTGCCCACCTCGATGACGCCGTTGGCCGGATCGATGCGCATCGCCGCCAGAGTGCCGACGGCGCGGCCGCTGGCCAGGTCGATGATGGCGAAATGCTGCGGGTCTTCGGATGCCTGCGCCGTGCGGGCATAGGCCAGGTAGCTGGCCTCGTCGGCAAACGGCCCCGCATAGGTGTATGTCCAGTCGCTGCCGTCGGGAGCCTGGCTGAAGGCGGCATGCAGCTCGGCCCCGTGGCGCTGCGCGTCCAGCGGTTCCAGGCGGCAGTAATGGCCGGCCAGGGGCTCGCGCGGCGGACGCGGGCGGGCGGTCCAGTTGGGTATCGGCCGGCCGACGGGCTGCTGCGGCGACAAAGCGGTGGACATGGCGAAAGATCCTCATGAATGAACACGGTTGCAACATCCGTACGCTAGCCGATCCGTGGCATGCTAAAAAGCGCCATTGACCCGTTATTTCATGGTGCCAGGATATGGACGCCACCCTGCTCGACAGCCCGCTGGCGGCTCCCGCGGGCCGCCACACCTTGCAGCGGCAACTGCTGCAGCGCCTGAAGCAATCGATCCTGGATGGCCATCTGCCGCCCGGCAGCCGCCTGCCGGCATCGCGGGTCCTGGCCGAACAACTGGGCGTTTCGCGCAATACCGTGCTGCTGGCGTATGCCCAGCTGACGGCCGAAGGCTATGTGCGCGCCGACCGGCAAGGCACCCGCGTGGCGCCGCTGCCGCCGGCCGCCGCCTCGCGCGCCGCCGCGCCCCCGCCCTGCGCCCCGGCGGCCCGGCGGGTGGCGCGCATTGCGCCATCGGCTCCGCAGGCCGACGCGGGCTCGGCCCTGCGTCCCGGCACGCCGGCGCTCAGCCATTTTCCATTGGGCGCCTGGCGCCGCGCCCTGGACCGCGTGCTGCGCGACGTGCCCCTGGCCACGCTCGGGTACGGCGACCCCGCCGGCGAGCCGGCGCTGCGCCAGGCCATCGCCCAGCACCTGGGGGTATCGCGCGGCGTGCGCTGCACCGCCGCGCAGGTTGTCATTACCGAGGGCGCGCAAGAAGCGCTGGCCTTATGCGTGCGCCTGCTGGGCAATCCGGGCGACACGGCCTGGGTCGAAGAGCCCGGCTACCGGGGCGCCAAGGCCGCCTTCCAGGCCGGCGACCTGCGCGTGGTACCGGTGCGCGTCGATACGCAGGGGCTGGCCGTGCCCGAGGACTGGTGGCGCTCGCGGGCGCCGCGCCTGATCTACACCACGCCCTCGCACCAGTACCCCACCGGCGCGGTGCTGGGCGCGGCGCGGCGCCTGCAACTGCTGGAACACGCCCGCCGCGCCGGCGCCTGGATCATCGAAGACGACTACGACAGCGAATTCCGTCATCATGGCGAACCCATCCCGGCCATGCAGGGGCTGGCCGACGACGCGCCGGTACTGTACGTGGGCACGTTCAGCAAGACCATGTTTCCGGCCCTGCGCATCGGCTTCCTGGTCTTGCCGCCGGCCCTGGCCCGGCCGTTGCACACGGCCGTGCGCGAGTTGCTGCGCGGCGGCCACCGCCACGAACAACTGGCCCTGGCCGCGTTCCTGGACAGCGGCCAGTTCGCCCGCCACCTGGGGCGCATGCGGCGCCTGTACCGCGACCGGCAGCAGGCGCTGCGCGCCGCGCTGGCCCGCTATCTGCCGATCGAACACGAAGTCCTGGGCGGCCATGGCGGCCTGCACCTGACGCTGCGCCTGCCGGCCGCTTACGATGACCGCGCCATCGCGGCGGCGGCCCGCCGTGCCGGGCTGGCCCCGGCCGCCCTGTCGGCGTTCGCGCTGCGGCCCACCGGCCAGGACAATGGCCTGGTGCTGGGCTACGGGAACACCTCGGCCGAACTGTTCGAACCGCTGGTCCGGCGCCTGGCGCAGGTGATCGCGGCTGCCCGCCCGCGATGAGCGCGGGGCTTCGGGGGTGGGTTTTGACTTTTTAGCCGATCAGGCCGCCCAGCAGCAGCATGGCCAGCACCAGCCAGAAAATGCCGGCCACGATGGCGCGCCCCAGAAAGGCCTTCACGGCCGCCCACAGCAGTACCAGGCCAAGCACCAGCAAGGCGAAGTTGAGCACCGAGGGGCTCATGCCCAGCGCGCTGGCCAGGCCCGAGAAAAAATCGCCCAGCGCCGACCCCAGCCCGCCGAACACATAGCGCAGCCCCGCCACGATGGCGCGGATGACTTCGCCGAGCATCGCGCCGGCCGAGCCGAAAAAACTGTCTTCAGTCTGCATGCGTTTCCATACCGGGGCACCACCCCCGCGCGGTCCGCGCAGCGGCGCGGCCCTCGCCAGAATGTATCCCATACGCGGCCGGCGTGCCCAGCGCCTGCGGGGCCGGCCCGATTAGAGGTTTAATACGGGTCTCGTCAGATTTGTGCGCGGCGCCCCGGCGCCGCCCAGCACCATAAGGGACCGCGATGGCTTTCGATTTTGATTTGTTCGTGATTGGCGCCGGCTCGGGCGGCGTGCGCGCGGCGCGCTTCGCCGCGGGATTCGGCGCGCGCGTGGCCGTGGCCGAAAGCCGCTACCTGGGCGGCACGTGCGTCAACGTAGGCTGCGTGCCCAAGAAACTGCTGGTGTATGGCGCGCACTACCGCGAAGACTTCGCGCACGCCGCCGGCTACGGCTGGACGGTCGGCACGCCCGGCTTCGACTGGCCCACCCTGATCGCCAACAAGAACCGCGAAATCGAGCGCCTGAACGGCATCTACCGCAACCTGCTGGTGGGCAGCGGCGTCACCCTGTACGAAGGCCACGCCCGCCTGCTGGACGCCCATACCGTCGAAGTCAACGGCCAGCGCTGCACGGCCCGGCACATCCTGGTGGCCACCGGCGGCTGGCCGCAGGTTCCCGACATTCCCGGCAAAGAGCACGCCATCACCTCGAACGAGGCCTTCTTCCTGAAAACCCTGCCGCGCCGCGTGCTGGTGGTGGGCGGCGGCTACATCGCCGTGGAATTCGCCTCGATCTTCAACGGCCTGGGCGCGCACACCGTGCAGGTGTACCGGCGCGACCTATTCCTGCGCGGCTTCGACGGCGGCGTGCGCGCGCACCTGCGCGACGAGCTCATCAAGAAGGGGCTCGACCTGCGCTTCAACGCCGACGTGGCGCGCATCGACAAGCGCCCCGACGGCAGCCTGGCGGCCACCCTGAAAAACGGCGAAGTCATCGAGACCGATTGCGTGTTCTACGCCACCGGCCGGCGCCCCATGCTGGACAACCTGGGCCTGGAAAACACCGGCGTGCGGCTCAATGACGACGGCTTCATCGCCGTCGACGACGAATACCGCAGCAGCGAGCCGTCGATCCTGGCGGTGGGCGACGTCATCGGCCGCATGCCGTTGACGCCGGTGGCGCTGGCCGAAGGCATGGCGGTGGCGCGCCGGCTGTTCCGCCCCGAGGAATATCGCAAGGTCGACTACAACCTGATTCCCACCGCCGTGTTCAGCCTGCCGAATATCGGCACCGTGGGCCTGACCACCGAGCAGGCGCTCGAGGCCGGCCACCGCGTCAAGCGCTACGAAAGCCGCTTCCGCCCCATGAAGCTGACGCTGACCGGCGACCAGGAAAAAACCCTGATGAAGCTGGTGGTGGATGCCGATACCGACCGCGTGCTGGGCTGCCACATGGTGGGCCCGGACGCCGGCGAAATCGTGCAAGGCCTGGCCGTGGCCCTGAAGGCCGGCGCCACCAAGCAGGTGTTCGACGAAACCATCGGCATCCACCCCACGGCGGCCGAAGAATTCGTCACCCTGCGCACGCCGGTACAAGAATAAGCGGCTGTTGCGGTACAGATTTGCGGTACGCTCCCGGCGACGACCCACTACTTGCGCCGGGAGCCCCGCATGCCCGAACTGTCCAGCCTGCTGGCCTTTGCCCTGATATCGCTGGGCATGGTGCTGACCCCCGGCCCCAACATGGTGTATCTGATCTCGCGCTCGATCTCGCAGGGGCCGCGCGCGGGCCTGATCTCGCTGGGCGGCGTGGCGGTGGGCTTTGTCTTCTACCTGCTGTGCGCCGCGCTGGGCATCACCGCGCTGCTGATGGCGGTGCCCTATGCCTACGATGCGCTGCGCCTGGGCGGCGCGCTGTATCTGGGCTACCTGGCCTGGCAGGCGCTGCGCCCGGGCGGCCGCTCGCCCTTCCAGGTGCGCCAGTTGCCGCGCAGCAGCCCGCGCCAGCTGTTTACCATGGGGCTCGTCACCAACCTGCTCAACCCCAAGATCGCCATCCTATACCTGTCGCTGCTGCCCCAGTTCATCGTTCCCGGGCACGGCAGCGTGCTGCAGCAATCGCTGACGCTGGGCTTCACGCAGGTGCTGATCAGCCTCAGCATCAACGCGCTGATCGCCCTGGCCGCCGGCTCGATCGCCGGTTTCCTGGGCACCCGCCCCCTGTGGCTGGCGGCGCAGCGCTGGCTGATGGGCACCGTGCTGGCCGGCCTGGCGGTCCACATGGCGCTGGACTCGCGGCGCTGAGCGCGGCCGGCCGCGGTGCGATAATGCGGCAGCCCCGCCAATACGAGACTTGCCATGACCCACATCGATGACCCCCTGCACGACCGCGAAGCCGGCCTTGCCGATTCCACCCAAGACACCACCCGTATCGACGACGTCCGCATCGGCGCGGTGCGCCCGCTGATTTCCCCGGCCCTGCTGCAAGACGAATTGCCCGTGCCGGCGGCCACGCAGGCCGTGGTCGAAGACGCGCGCGCCCGCATCGCCGACGTGCTGCACGGCCGCGATGACCGGCTGGTGGTCGTGGTAGGCCCCTGTTCCATCCACGACCACGGCCAGGCGCTGGAATACGCCGCCCGCCTGAAAGAAGCGGCGCGCGCGTGGCGCGACGACCTGCTGGTGGTAATGCGCGTGTACTTCGAAAAACCGCGCACCACGGTGGGCTGGAAGGGCTATATCAACGACCCGCGCCTGGACGGCAGCTTCCGCATCAACGAAGGCCTGCGCCGGGCCCGCGAACTGCTGCTCGAAATCGGCGGCCTGGGCCTGCCCATCGCCACCGAGTTCCTCGACCTGCTCAGCCCCCAATACATCGCCGACCTGATCGCCTGGGGCGCCATCGGGGCGCGCACCACCGAAAGCCCCAGCCATCGCCAGCTGGCCTCGGGCCTCAGCTGCCCGCTGGGCTTCAAGAACGGCACCGACGGCGGCATGCAGGTGGCCGCCGACGCCATCGTGGCGGCGCGCGCCCGGCATGCCTTCATGGGCATGACCAAAATGGGCATGGCCGCCATCTTCGAAACACGCGGCAACGACGATACGCACGTGATCCTGCGCGGCGGCAAGCAAGGCCCCAACTACGACGCCGCCAGCGTCGCCGCCTGCTGCGCCTCGCTACAGGCCGCCGGGCAGCGCGAACAGGTCATGATCGACTGCTCGCACGCCAATTCCAACAAATCGCACCAGCGCCAGGTCGATGTAGCGCGCGACGTGGCCAGCCAGCTGGCCCAGGGCGAATCGCGCATCATCGGAGTCATGATCGAAAGCCACCTGGAAGAAGGCCGCCAGGACCTGAAACCCGGCGTGCCGCTGCGCCACGGCGTATCGATCACCGACGCCTGCCTGGGCTGGGCGCAAACCGAACCGGTGCTGGCCGGCCTGGCCGAGGCCGTGCGCCAGCGGCGCGCGCGCAAGCAGGGCTAAC
The DNA here is from genome assembly GCA_017745595.1 of Bordetella petrii. GTDB lineage: Bacteria > Pseudomonadota > Gammaproteobacteria > Burkholderiales > Burkholderiaceae_B > Bordetella_A > Bordetella_A petrii_C. The sequence goes on along the minus strand of WMBV01000022.1, from coordinate 13,056 downwards.
GGGCAGGCCCGTGCCTGCCCCCGCCGCCGGCCCTACGCCCACCGGCGTCGGCCGCGGCGGTGAACGAAACCTCGGGCCAGCTGGTCTATCATGGATGTTCATCCTGCCCGAAGGAGTCCCCATGATCCGCAAGCTGATCCCCGTTCTCTTCGTCGCCGGCCTCACCGCCTGCGGTACGTCCGGCACCCAGCGCGCCGCCTCTGATGCGCCGGCCGCCGAGCGGTCCGGCACGCCGTCCAGCGACGCGCCATCGACCGATTGCGACGCCCAGCGCGTACAAGACCTGGTCGGCAAAAAGTATTCCGAATCGGTGGCCGACGACGCGCGCAGCCGTTCGCAATCGTCGCAGCTGCGGGTGCTGCGTCCCGGCCAGGTCATGACCATGGAATACAACCCGACGCGCCTGAACATCATTCTGGACGCCGGCGACGCCATCAGCGCGCTGCGCTGCGGCTAAGCCCGAATTCCACAGCAAAAGACGGAGCGCAGGGCCGCCCGCACGCCGCCTACACTGGGGCCATGAACGCTACCGACACCCCGCCGGCCGCCAGCCGCCTGGCCGCGCTGGACTGGCCGGCCCTGGAAGCCGCGCTGGACCAGGACGGCTACGCCATCATGCCCGCCCTGCTCGGGGCCGGCGAATGCACGGCACTGGCCGCCGGCTACGACGACGACGCGCGCTATCGCAGCCGCGTGGTGATGGCGCGGCACGGCTTCGGGCGCGGCGAGTACAAGTACTACGCGTATCCCCTGCCCGAGCCGGTTGCGCAGTTGCGCGCCGCGCTGTACCCGCGCCTGGCGCCGCTGGCCAACCGCTGGAACGAGGCCATGGGCATCGATGTGCGCTTTCCCGCCGGGCACGCGCAATTCCTGCGGCGCTGCCATGCCGCCGGCCAGCGGCGCCCCACGCCGCTGCTGCTGGCCTACGGCCCGGGCGACTACAACTGCCTGCACCAAGACCTTTACGGCGAACACGTATTTCCGCTGCAGGTCGCCATCTTGCTGTCCGAGCCGCAGCGTGACTTCGGCGGCGGCGAATTCGTGTTGACGACCCAGCGGCCGCGCATGCAGTCGCGCGCCGACGTGGTGCCGCTGCGGCAGGGCGATGCGGTGGTGTTCGCCGTGCACCACCGGCCGGTGCGGGGTACCCGCGGCCACTACCGGGTGAACCAGCGCCATGGCGTCAGCCAGGTGCGTTCGGGCCGGCGCTACACCCTGGGCATCATCTTCCACGACGCCCAATGACGCCGCGCGGCGCCCCGCAATGAATCTGGAATTGTTCGCCGCCGACGACATGGCCCCCGCCCGCATCGAACTGGGGCCGGCGGCGGTGCTGCTGCGCGGCTGCGCCCTGCCGTACGTCGAGGCGCTGCTGCCCGCCCTGGACGCCGTGCTGGCCGCCGCGCCGCTGCGGCATATGGAAACCCCGGGCGGATTCCGCATGTCGGCGGCCCTGAGCAACTGCGGCGCGCTGGGCTGGACGTCCGACCGCCGCGGCTACCGCTATACGTCCCGCGACCCGCAAACCGGCCTGCCCTGGCCCGCCCTGCCCCAGCCGTTCCTGCGCCTGGCGCAAGCCGCCGCCCAAGAGGCCGGCTTCGCCGGGTTCCGACCCGACGCCTGCCTGATCAACCGCTACGAACCGGGCGCGCGCATGAGCCTGCACCAGGACAAGAACGAACAGGATTTCGGCGCGCCCATCGTGTCGGTCTCGCTGGGCATCGCGGCGGTCTTCCTGTTCGGCGGCCACCGGCGCGGCGACCAGGCCCGGCGCGTGCCGCTGCGGCACGGCGACGTGGTGGCCTGGGGCGGCCCCGACCGCCTGCGCTACCACGGCGTGCTGCCCGTGCCCGACGCCCGCCACCCTGAACTGGGCGCGGCCCGCATCAACCTGACCTTCCGCCGGGCGGGGCCGCCAGATCCGCAAGGTGTCTGACTCCCGCAGGGTGTCAGACACCGATGTGCGCCACCATCATCCCCATTACGGTCTGACACCCTGCGGGAGTCAGACACCTGCAACCCCCTGCAAACCGCACGCCTATTCCTGGTGGCGCGCCTCGGCCAGGGCCACGGTCAGGTGCATGACTTTTTTCTTCAATGCATCGCGTTCGTCGGTCAGCGCGGCCACCAGGCGGCGCAGGCGCGCCACTTCGGCCGGGTAGTCGTCGATGTGCTCGGCGGCATCGTCCGCGGCGGGCGGCGCGCCGCCGTCGGCGTCGTGGCCGCCCGCCTTGGCCTGGCGGGCCTGGCGCGCCAGTTCGCGCAGCGCCTTGCGTCCTTCGGCGGCGGCGGCCACTTGCTGTTCGGCCGGCAGGGCCGCCACCGCGGCGGCGGCGTTGATGGAGATATCGCCCGCCTTGACGGCCCGCACCAGTTCGGGCGCGGCGGCTTTATGGATTTTCTCGATCTGGCCCAGGGTGTTGCTGCTGACGCGCGCGGCGCGCGCCAGGGCCTGGCGGCTGAGCGCCGCCGCCGGCTCGGGCGCTTGCGCGTCAGGCCCGGTGGATGCGCCCGGCGCGTCCGCCGCCGGCGCTTGCGCGGCCTGAGCCTGGCGGGCCTGCTTGCGCGCCTGCAGGATTTCTTTCTTGCGCAACGCCAGGACGCCGCGCTGGAAATCCGACACGCTGCGCCGGCCCAGGTGGTTTTCAATCATCCACAACTTGACATCATCGAGCGAGACAAAACGGGTATTCTGTGTGGTTTTGAACTCAAGACCGTGCTTGCGGCACAACTCGTAGCGGTTGTGCCCGTCGACCAGCACATCGCCCCACAGCACCAGTGCATCGCGGCAGCCCTCGGCCAACAGGCTGCGCTCGAGCGCGGCATACTCGTCAGTGCTGAGCGGGTCTATATACGTTCGCAGTTCTTCATTAATCTGGATGGTCATCGTAACGCTACATTGCTAGTTCATCGGCACGACCGCCATTACAACACCCGGCGCGCGTCGGCGGCCACTTGCGCCGCCGGCCCGCCTCAACCGGAGACTTCATCATGCCCCAACTCTGCGCCTACCTGACGTTCGACGGCAATTGCGCCGAAGCCCTGCACTTCTACGAACGCACGCTCAGCGGCCGCATCGAGGCCATGCTGACCTACGGCCAGGCGCCCGAGGGCGCCGACATCCCGCCCGGCATGCAAGAGCGCATCATGCACGCCCGCCTCAGCCTCGACGGCCAGACCCTGATGGCGGCCGACGTCGCCGGCAACGAGCCCTACCAGGGCCAGCAAGGCGTGTCGCTGGCCCTGGTGTTTCCCACGGTGTCCGACGCGACCCGCATTTTCAACAGCCTGGCCGAAGGCGGCACCGTGACCATGCCCCTGCAAAAGACCTTCTGGGCCGAGGCCTTCGGCGCGCTGACCGACCGCTACGGTACGTCGTGGCTGATCAACGGCGGCCAGATCGCCGGATGACCGGCGCCCCTGCACGGAGCCTTTACATGCCGCATTCCCTTCAAGACCGACAACGCTGGCTGGCACTGCTGGTGCTGTGCCTGGGCGTACTGATGATCGTGCTGGATACCACCATCGTCAACGTGGCCCTGCCCTCGATCCGCACCGATCTGCAGTTTTCCGAGACCGCCCTGGTATGGGTAGTCAATGCCTACATGCTGACCTTCGGCGGCTTCCTGCTGCTGGGCGGCCGGCTGGGCGACCTGTTCGGCGCGCGGCGCGTGTTCCTGGCGGGCCTGACGCTGTTCACCGCGGCGTCGCTGGCCTGCGGCGTGGCGGGCAGCCAGGAACTGCTGGTGGCGGCGCGCGCGGTGCAGGGCCTGGGCGGCGCCGTGGTGTCGGCGGTATCGCTGTCGCTGATCATGAACCTGTTCCACGAGCCCGCCGAACGCGCCCGGGCCATGGGCGTCTACGGCTTTGTCTGCGCGGGCGGCGGCAGCGTGGGCGTGCTGCTGGGCGGGCTGCTGACCAGCTTCCTGAGCTGGCACTGGATCTTCCTGGTGAACCTGCCCATCGGCGCGGCGGTATTCGGCTTGTGCCTGGTGCTATTGCCAGGCGGACGCGCCGCCGACAGCGGGCCCCGTCTCGACGTGGCGGGCGCGGCCACCGTGACGCTGGCGCTGATGCTGGCGGTGTACGCCGTGGTCAATGGCAACGAAGCCGGCTGGACGTCGCCGCAGTCGGTGGGCCTGCTGGCCCTGGCGGCCGTCCTGCTGGCGGCGTTCCTGGTCATCGAATCGCGGGCCCGGACGCCGCTGATGCCGCTGGGCTTGTTCCGGCTGCGCAACCTGGCCACGGCCAACGGCGTGGGAGTGCTGTGGGCCGCCGCCATGTTCGCGTGGTTTTTCATGTCGGCGCTGTACATGCAGCTGGTGCTGGGCTACAGCGCCATGCAGGTCGGCCTGGCGTTCCTGCCCGGCAATCTGGTCATGGCCGTCTGCTCGCTGGGCGTGTCGGCCAAGCTGGTGCTGCGCTTCGGCGTGCGCGCGCCCCTTGCGGCCGGGCTGGGCATCGCGGCGCTGGGCCTGGCGCTGTTCGCGCAGGCTCCCGTCGACGGCAACTACGTCCTGCATATCCTGCCCGGCATGCTGCTGCTGGGCCTGGGCGCCGGCATCGCGTTCAACCCCCTGCTGCTGGCCGCCATGAACGACGTTGCGCCGCACGAATCGGGCCTGGCATCGGGCATCGTCAATACGGCGTTCATGATGGGCGGTGCGCTGGGCCTGGCCATTCTGGCCAGCCTGGCGGCGGCCCGCAGCAATGCGCTCGCGGCGGCCGGCGCGGGGCTGCCCCAGGCGCTCAATAGCGGCTACCAGCTTGCCTTCATGCTGGGGGCCATCTGCGCCGCCATCGCGGCGCTGCTGGGCGGAATGCTGCTGCGCAACGCATCGCCCGCGGCGCCCCGGGCCGCCGCGTCCGGTGGTACGCTTTGACCACATCCGTTCATCAGGAAAAAATGCCATGAACTCCCCCGCCACACTTTCCGACGAACTTTTCGCGCAATTGCAGGGCGCGCCCATGCAACAGTTGTCGCAGCAACTGGGCACCGACGCCGCCCAGACCCGCGACGCCGTCGGCGCCGCGCTGCCGATGCTGCTGGGCACGCTGGGCCACAATGCCGCCCAGCCGCAGGGGGCCCAGGCCCTGTACGGCGCGCTGCAGCGCGATCACGCGGCTGCCGGCAACATCGACCTGGGCGGCCTGCTGGGCGGGCTGCTGGGCGGCGGCAACGCCGCCTCGGGCCCGGCCGACGGCGGCGCCATTCTGGGCCACATCTTCGGCGACAACCGGCAACGCGCCGAAGACAACCTGGGCCAGGCCACGGGGCTGGGGGGCAACAATGCCGCCAGCCTGCTCAAGCTGCTGGCCCCCATCGTGATGGCCTTCCTGGCCCAGCGCATGCAGGGCGGCAATATGGACGCGGGCAGCCTGGGCGCCACGCTCGGCCAGGAACGCGACGCCGCGCGCCAGCAGGGCGGCCTGGGAGGCGGCCTGCTGGGCTCGCTGCTCGACCAGGACGGCGACGGCCAGGTCGGCCTGAACGATCTGCTGCAGATCGGCGGCGGCTTGCTCAACGGCCGCCGCTGATCAACCCGCCCGCGGCGCCGATTCGGCGCGCCGCGGGTTTCCCAGGGCTCAAGAAGCCGGCGCGCCGGCCTGGTGGCCGCCGGCCAGCGGGCCGCCACCGGTATCGCCCGGGGCGGCCGGCACCGCGCCGCAGGCGGCCAGCGCCTGCCCCAGGGTGTCGAACATCGCCGCCGACCCCACCAACTGGTCGATCAAGGCCTTGTGCAGCTTGCCGCGCACCCGCGCATTGGCCTCGGCCAGCAGCACCCGCACGCCGCGCCGGTGCAGGCGGGTGATCACTTCTTCCAGCACCTGCAAGGCGGTCACGTCGATGAACGGCACCCGGCGCAGGCGTATGACCAGCACGCGCGGATCGCTGTGCGTGCTGGCCAGCGCGTGCTCGAAATTCTCGACCGCGGCAAAGAACAGCGGGCCGTCGATCGTATAGACCAGCACGCCGTCGGGCAGCGCGGCGATGCCGCTGGCGGCCAGCTCGTGGCGCAGTTCGTCGCCCTCGACCGGCTGCACGCCCACACTGGCGGCCATGCGTCGCAGGAAATGCAGCGTCGCCAGGATCACGCCGATGTTCACCGCCACCACCAGGTCGGCGAACACGGTCAGCAGGAACGTGACCAGCAGGATGATCACGTCGGCGCGCGGCGCGCGGCGCAGCATCTTGGCGAAATGCCGCGCGTCGCTCATGTTCCAGGCCACCACGAACAGGATCGCCGCCAGCACGGCCAGGGGCACGTTCTCGGCCAGCGGGGCCAGCAAGACCACAATGGCCACCAGCGTCGCCGCGTGCACCATGCCCGCCAGGGGGCTGGTGCCGCCATTGCGGATATTGGTGGCGGTGCGCGCGATCGCGCCGGTGGCGGCGATGCCGCCGAACAGCGGCGCGGCGATATTGGCGATGCCCTGGCCGATCAGTTCCTGGTTCGATTGGTGGCGGGTGCCTGCCATGCCGTCGGCCACCACCGCCGACAGCAAGGATTCGATGGCGCCCAGCATCGCAATCGCGAAGGCGGGCCCGATCAGTTCGATGACGCGCGCCAGCGTCACCTCGGGCCATTGCCATGACGGCAGCCCTTGCGGCACGCCGCCGAAGGCCGAGCCGATGGTAGCCACCCCGTCGAACCGGAACACCGCCTGCAGCACGGTGGCAACCACCAGCGCCACCAGCGGCCCGGGCACCCGCTTCAGGTACGGCACGCGCGCCGACACGATGAGCAAGGCCAGGCTGACCCCGGCCAGGGCGGTGGTCGCGCCGTGGAACTGCGGCAAGGCCTGCAGCAACTGCCAGAGTTTCTGGTGGAAGTGATCGCCGCTTACCGGGGGCAGGCCGAAGAAATCTTTCCATTGGCCCACCCAGATGATCACCCCGATGCCCGCGGTAAAACCCACGATGACCGGCGCCGGAATGAACTTGATCACCGAGCCCATGCGCGCCACGCCCAGCAGCAGCAGGATGACGCCCGCCATCAGCGTGGCGATCTGCAGCCCGGCCACGCCGTGCTCCGCCACCACGGCGGCCAGAATGACGATGAACGCGCCGGTGGGCCCGGCGATCTGCACGCGGCTGCCGCCGAACATCGACACCAGCAGCCCCGCCACGATCGCCGTGTACAGGCCCTGTTCGGGCTTGACCCCCGAGGCAATGGCAAAGGCCATGGCCAGCGGCAGGGCCACCACGCCCACGATGACGCCGGACACGATATTGGGCAGCCAGTGCCGACGTTGGAACAAACCGGCCCGATGGGCCTCGCGCAATGCAATCACAATGCCTACCCCAATGCTGTATCGAGAAACATCATCACCGCGAAGCCCGCCATCAGGCCCACCGTGGCCGGCGTTTGATGGCCGTTGCGGTGGGTTTCCGGAATGACCTCATGCGACACCACGAAAATCATCGCGCCCGCGGCCAGGCCCAGGCTGACCGGATAGGCCAGCGCCAGGCCGCTGGACATGCCCAGCCCCACCAGCGCCCCCAGCGGCTCCATCAGGCCCGAGGCCGCCGCCACCAGCGCCGCCCGCAGCGGCGACAGGCCGGTGGCACGCAGCGCCATGGCCACGGCCAGGCCCTCGGGGATGTCCTGGATGGAGATGGCCGAAGCCAGTGGAATGCCGACCTGCATGTCGCCGTTGGCGAACCCTACGCCAATCGCCATGCCTTCCGGCAGGTTGTGCAGCGTGATGGCCAGCACGAACAGCCAGACCCGGTTAAGGCGCTCGGCCTCGGGCCCGCAGGGCCCGGTGCTGTCGTGCTCGTGCGGCGTGAATACATCCAGGCCCAGCATCAGCAGCACGCCCAGCGCCAGCCCCAGCACCACGACGCCGGCGGCCGCCGGGCCGTCGCCCACCAGGCCCTGCGCGGCTTCCAGGCCAGGCAGGATCAGCGAGAAAGCGCTGGCGGCCAGCATCATGCCCGCCGCGAAACCCAGCATGATGTCCTGGGTGCGGGCCCGGATGGTGCGCAGGCCGATGGCGGCCAGCGCGCCCACCGCCGTGGCGGCAAAGCCCGCGGTACCGCCCAGCAGGGCATAGCGGATGTAAATGCGTTCGACCCCGGTCAATCCGTAGTAAAGGCCCGAGGCCAGCAGGCCCAGCACCGCCACCGATGCCGCCGCCAGGCCCAGGGCCACCAGCGGGCGGGCCTGAGCCTGGGCCAGCCACGCGGCGCGCCAATCGCGCGCGACAGTCTCGGTATGGTTCATGATGCTGCGAAGTCGATACGCCGGAAATTACGCCGGAAATCAGCCGGGGTAAGCCAGAGTTTATCCGGTCGGCAGGTGTCAGGCTCCGCAGGTGCCTGACACCGCTGTGCGAGAGGCGTTCTGCTCACTTCGGTGTCTGACACCCTGGCGGGAGTCAGACACCTGCACCCCGATGCCGAGCCCGCTCCTGCTCAAGCCTCGCTGGTCTTGCGCGGACGCCGCGCGCGGGTGGCGGACTTGCGCGCGGCCGGGGCGGGGGCTTCGGCGGCGGCCGCGGGCGGCACGACCGAGTCTTCCAGCATCTCGGCCGTGCGCTCGATCGCCGCCTCGGTTTTCGACGCGGCCTTCTTGCGCGCGCTGGTCTTGCGGGCGCGGCCGGTGGCGGCGGTGCCGCGCGCGGGCTCGGGCGGTTCGGGCGGCGCGGCCCGATAGACGTATGCGCCCGATTTTTCGTCGCGCCCGAACGCCAGCAGGCCGCGCGCCTGGGCCTCTTCGAGCAGGTTGCCGAAGGCGCGGAAGCCGTAGTACGACTCGCTGAAATCGGGCTTCCTGCGCTTGATGGCCTCTTTCAGCACCGAGGCCCAGATCTTGCCGCTGTCGCCGCGCTCGGAGACCAGATCTTCGAAGGTCTCGACCGCGATCTCGATGCCCTGCGCGCGGCGCGCCTCGAGTTCGGCCTTGCGGTTGGGGTCGTCGTCGTGGTGGCGGCGGCCCGCGCCGGCCGCCTCGCGCGCGGCCCCGGCCTTCTGCTCGGCGCGCGGGCGTTCGCGCACCAGGTCGTCGTAGAAAATGAATTCGTCGCAATTGGCGATCAGCAAATCGGACGTCGAGCGCTTCACCCCCACCCCGATCACCTGCTTGGCGTTCTCGCGCAGCTTGGACACCAGCGGCGAAAAATCGGAATCGCCGCTGATGATCACGAAGGTATCGACGTGCAGCTTGGTATAGCAAAGGTCGAGCGCATCGACCACCAGCCGGATGTCGGCCGAATTCTTGCCGGATTGCCGCACATGCGGGATTTCGATCAGCTCGAAATTGGCCTCGTGCATGGTGGCCTTGAATTCGCGATAGCGTTCCCAGTCGCAATAAGCCTTCTTGACCACGATGCTGCCCTTGAGCAGCAGGCGTTCCAGTACCGGCTTGATATCGAATCTCTGGTAGTTGGCGTCGCGCACGCCCAATGCGACGTTTTCAAAGTCGCAGAAAAGCGCCATGTTGATGCTTTCCTGGGTAGCGGTCATGAATATCTCCGTGGGGCAACAGGGCGACAATACACCCGAACGGCGCGGCGGGCCTTCCATTCGGGCAAGCGGGGCGGATAAACTCGGCTGATCGCCGTCCGCCCGTTCTACCCCGCGGAGTTCCCATGCCCTACATGCTGCTCATCGTCGAACCCATAGGCCAGCGCGCCCAGCGCACGCCCGAGGCCGGCCACGCCGCCTACGACAGCATGCTGCGCTACGCCGCCGACCTGAAAGCGCGCGGCCTGCTGCGCGACGCGCAATCGCTCAAGTCGGAAGCCGAAGGCGTGAAGCTGCAAGTGCGCGACGGGCGGCAACGGCTGCTCGACGGCCCCTACGCCGAGGCCAAGGAAATGATCGGCGGCTTCTTCCTGTTGAACTGCGATACGCGCGCAGAAGCGGTGGCAATCGCGGCCGAATGCCCCGCCGCGCAGTGGTGCACCGTCGAAGTCCGCGAGCTGGGCCCCTGCTTCGCCTGAGGCGGCGTCGCATCTAGGGGTTTTCCCTGAATCGGCAAACGCGCCGTCGATCCGGGCGCGCGCCATCCGTCGTGGCCACGAGCGCCGCCGCACCGGCGGATCGCGACCCGACCGGAGATACCGCCATGCGATTCATGATCATCGTGAAAGCCAACGCCGACACCGAGGCCGGCATCCTGCCCGATGCGGCCCTGTTCGCCGAGATGGGCGCCTACAACCAGGCGCTGGCCGGTGCCGGCGCGCTGCTCGACGCCGCCGGCCTGCAACCCAGCTCGGCGGGCTGGCGCATCTGCTATGCCGACGGCCAGCGCCGCATCATCGACGGCCCCTTCGCCGCCACCGGCGAACTGGTGGCCGGCTACACCCTCATCCAGGCCCGCTCGCGGGCCGAGGCACTGGAATGGACCCGCCGCTTCCCCGCCCCGATGGGCGCCCTGGTACCGGCCCAGATCGAAGTGCGGCCCCTGTACGAACCCGAAGACCTGGCGCAGGCCCGCCGAGGCCCAGGTGTCTGACTCCGAAGGTGTCAGACACCGACATGCGCAACGACTGCTACAACGGTGTCTGACACCTTCGGAGTCAGACACCCGGCAGCCCTCCTCCCTGCATTCCGCCAAGAGACTTACATCATGCACAAACAGATCTTCGTGAACCTGGCCGTAGCCGACCTGCCCCGCTCCATGGCATTCTTCAAACAGCTGGGACTGGATTTCGACAAGCGCTTCACCGACCAGAACGCCGCCTGCCTGGTACTGGGCGAAAACCTGTACGCCATGCTGCTCACCCGCGACTACTTCAAGACCTTCATCGACAAGCCGTTGTGCGACCCGAAAGAAAGCACCGAAGTGCTGGTCTGCCTGTCGTGCGAAAGCCGCGCCGAAGTCGATGACCTGGTCGCCCGCGCCGTGGCGGCCGGCGGCGCGGTGCCGCGTCCGCCGCTGGACTACGGCTTCATGTACGGGCATGCGTTCGAAGACCCCGACGGCCACATCTGGGAACTGACGTATATGGACCCCGACGCCGAGATCCTGCAGCAATGAGTTCGCGCGATGCCGTCCACCAGGCCATCGAGGCCGTCTGGCGCATCGAGTCGGCCAAGGTCATCGCCCACGTCGCGCGCCTGGTGCGCGACGTGGGCCTGGCCGAGGAACTGGCGCAGGACGCCCTGGTTACGGCGCTGGAGCGCTGGCCGAGCGACGGCATCCCCGACAACCCCGGGGCCTGGCTGATGACCGCCGCCAAGCGCCGCGCGCTCGACCGCCTGCGTCAAGAGTCCCTGCATGCCCGCAAGCACGAGCAGATGGGCCACGAGCTCGACGCGCTGCAGGCGCGAGTCGAGCCCGACTTCGTCGATGCCCTGGACGCGGCCCGCCAGGACGATATCGGCGACGACCTGCTGCGCCTGGTGTTCACCGCGTGCCATCCCGTGCTGTCCACCGAGGCCCGCGTGGCGCTCACGCTGCGGCTGGTGGGCGGGCTGCGCACCGACGAGATCGCCCGCGCCTTCCTGATGGCCGAGCCCGCCATTGCCCAGCGCATCGTGCGCGCCAAGCGCGCCTTGCGCGAAGCCGGCGTGCCGTTCGAGGTGCCGCGCGGCGCCGAACTGTCGGCGCGCCTGGCGTCGGTGCTGGAAGTGGTGTACCTGATCTTCAACGAAGGCTATGCGGCCACGGCCGGCGACCACTGGATGCGGCCGGCCCTGTGCGACGAAGCGCTGCGGCTGGGCCGCATCCTGGCCGGCCTGGCGCCTGGCGAGAGCGAAGTCCATGGCCTGGTGGCGCTGATCGAGATCCAGGCCTCGCGGCTGCCGGCCCGCCTGGACGCCGCGGGCCGCCCCGTGCTGCTGATGGACCAGGACCGCTCGCGCTGGGATCCCCTGCTGATACGCCGCGGCCTGGCGGCGCTGCAACGCGCCGAGCAGCTTGCCGCCGAGCCGGGCCTTTACGCCCTGCAGGCGGCCCTGGCGGCTTGCCACGCCCGCGCGGCCCGCCCCGAAGACACCGACTGGCGGCGGATCGTGTCCCTATACGACGCACTGGCCCGGGTGGCGCCCTCGCCCGTGGTGGAGCTGAACCGGGCCGTGGCGGTCAGCATGGCGCAGGGCCCCCAGGCGGGGCTGGCCCTGGTCGACGCCCTGGCCGCCGAACCCGCCCTGGCCCATTACCACCTGCTGCCCAGCGTGCGGGCCGACCTGCTGGCGCGGCTGGGCCGGCGCGACGAGGCCCGCGCCGAATTCCTGCGCGCCGCCGGCATGGCGCGCAATGCCCAAGAGCGCGAACTGCTGCAGGCGCGGGCCCGCGCGCTGAATTCCTGATCCCCCTTGAAACGCTCGGTAACCCGGCGCCCCCAGGCCGGCGACACATGCGCAAACATCGCAACGCTTGAACCGCGCGGCCCAGCCTTGTCATCATCGGGTATACGCTTATCCCACTCGATCAAGGAGGCTACATGCCGCGCTCGACCCCCGCTTTCTTTGCCGCCGCCCTGCTCGCCGCGAGCCTGTCGCCCGTCGCCGCGCTGGCGCAGGCCGCTCCGGCCGCGCAGCCACCCGCCCAGGCCCAGCCCGCCATCCAGCCTTCGGACGCGCAACTGCAGAAATTCGCCAGCGCCTCGCAGAAGGTCGCCATGGTGGCCGAGGAATACCGGCCCAAGCTGCAGGCCGCCAAAGACGACGCCGCGCGCGAGAAGGTTTACCGCGAAGCCGACGACAAGATGGTGCGCATGGTCAATGCCGACGGCCTGACCGTCGACGAATTCAACGGCATCGGCCAGGCCGTGGAACAAGACCCGCAACTGCGCCAGCGCGTCATCTCGATGGTGCAGAAACAGGCGCCCGCCGGCAGCGCCCCGCAGCAGTAAGCGGAACGGCTGCCAGGCAGTGCCTGCTGTCGGTGTCTGACACCCTGCGGGAGTCAGACACCTGCATATCACCGTCGTCTTGAACCGCCCCGGGAAACTCGGAGGCTCCGACATTTGAGAGAATGGAGCCATGAAGAAAGTAAAGAGTTTTTCGCCCGAGGTTAAGGCGCGGGCGGTACAAATGGTGTCGGATCATGAGGCGGAGTATGACTCGCCGTGGGCGGCGACGGTATCGATCGCAGCCAA
>WMBV01000021.1 GCA_017745595.1 Bordetella petrii | reverse complement strand
TTGGGGCCGTCCGGCCCGTGATTGGAAACAGGCCATGATCCAGTTTGCTATCCTCTATGAAGATCGCTTCGTCCGTCCTTCCGTTTGATTTTTAACCCGCCTTAAACACGGAATTTCTGACAACCCCGCAACCTACAATTCAGGCTCTTTTGTAGGTATCCCCAAACTCTCAATTACCTTCTTTCCAGCGACTCGTGCGCAACCCTCACTATCAAAGGGCTGGTCGGAATATTTCGTGCAAAGAGCATGACTACGCTCATCGACGAAGGTTATGACCCAGGAGAATCTCCCCTTATCCAATTGCCGAACTTGGAGCAAAGCAGCAGCCGGGGATATCTGAAGATCAATCACGGCGCGCCCCTCTCCCCGGAAAAATCGTTCCAATAGCAATCAACTGCCTGCACTGCGAGGCGCGCGCAAGCTCGTTATCAAATCGAGCCACCATTAGACTCAACCCCACTGGTTCTGGCCAAGGCAGGCATGGCCTGCGAGACAGTCACAGCAAGAGATCTGAGACATGAACTATGCCTTTAGGACATGCCCCGCGACTCCTGCGCATCATATTCATTGTACGACTAGTGACATGTTGCTCTTCCCTCTGTCTACAACACTACTATCCTCTATCCCCACGCTGTGATCACTGATTTTCCGTTCCGACCATATAGGGACGAACGTACGATGATGCGCCTTTGTGGAAGTGCTGCCGCGTAGAAATCCTTGTCGCCGTGCTGCTTCATGGCATCGAACGCAATCAACAGATCATGCTTGATGCCGCTCACCTCGAATTTTCCTTCGAACTGCAGATCATCATTGACTGCCTTGTTACGCCCAGGATTGAGCGCCCAGATGCGACACGTGCCGTGGAAGGCTGCATTGGTGATATCAAGGCGATCCCAAGAAGCACGTGCCGGTAGTGTTTCGCGATAACGATGGCGAATACATCGAAACGCGTAGCACCGCCTGTCTGCCGTTCGAACAATACGCGACTGCGTCTTTCTTCCAGAATTCAACGGCTGGGGACGATCAAACCTTCTGAAATAAGGCGAAATCGGGAAAACTGCGCCCGCTTGCTTCACTGGCATATGAAGTGCAGTTGAAAAAATAGGGGATTGAAACGATAATTGATATTAATTCTTATTCAATATTTATATGGATGGTTGCCGAGTTCCGGCAGCCGCGGATCGTGTCGGACCCAGCTTCCCACCTTAGTGTCGAAACGCTCTACTGCGACCACCACGGGTGGCTGCAAGCCTATTTGCGCCGTAAGCTCGGCAATTCGTCCGATGCCGCCGAATTGGCTCACGATACGTTCGTGCGCATCTTGGCCGCGCCAGCGCATACTCCCGAAAGACAGGCAGGTTGGCACCTGAACGAGCCGCGGGCCTACCTCACCATCATTGCTAAACGCCTCGTTAGTAACTTCTACCGGCGGCGTTCCCTAGAGCAAGCCTACCTCGACGTGCTGGCGACGATGCCCCAGCCGAGCGTTGCATCGGAAGAGCAACGACTGATCATTCTTGAAAGCCTACAAGAGATCGACGCCTTGCTCGACAGTCTGACACCCAAATTACGTTCCGCCTTCTTGATGGCCCAACTGGAAGGCCTGCCCTACGCGGAGATCGCTAGGCAGTTGGCAGTCAGCGAGCGCACTGTCAAGCGGTACGTCACTGACGCGCTGGCGCGATGCATCCTTCTGATGGCATGAGCGCATCGAACAACACCATCAGTGCGACCGTCGCCCGTAAAGCAGCAGAGTGGTTTCTGCTGATGCGATCAGGCCGGGCTTCGCCCGCCGATGAGGCTCGTCTCGATGCCTGGCGAGAAGCCGATATCGCACACGAACTCGCCTGGCAGCGCGCCCGTCAGCTCGGGGACATGCTGGAGCATTTGCCGAAAAGTATGGCGCTCCAGATATTGGGCCGTCCCGCTCGTATGGAACGACGCACCGCCATCAAAACCTTAGCAGCCATCCTGATCGCACCGCCGGCGGTATGGCTGGCGTGGCGTACCCTGCCGGCCATCGGCTGGCTTGCTGACTATCACACGGCCACCGGGGAGGTGCGCGAAGTTCGCTTGGCCGACGGCACTCGCGTCACGCTCAATACCGCTAGTGCCATTGACGTCGCCTATGGTGCAACTGAACGCCTGATACGGCTGCGGGCCGGCGAGATCCTGGTCGAAACTGCTCAGGATGTCGTCCGCCGCGAGGATTTGAATCATCGAGCACTGGTGGTGGAAACGCGGCACGGCCGGTTAGTCCCGCTCGGCACCCGTTTCCTGGTCAAAGAGCGGGACGCCCAGCGCAGCCATGTAGCGGTGTTCGCTGGAGCCGTGGAAATCCATCCTCGCCTTGCCCATCATCGCGCAACACTGTTTGCGGGCGAGCAGACTGATTTCTCGGACCAGGAGACCGCCAACCCCGGGGCAGTCACTGTAGAGGCCGAAGACTGGACAAGGGGCGTATTGCGGGTCCGGAACATGCCACTAGCGGAGTTCCTCGCTGAACTGGAACGCTATCGCCCTGGCGTGGTGCGCTGCGACCCCGCTGTTGCCGACCTGCGCATCTCGGGCGCGTTCCAATTGCGCGATACCGGCGCCGTGCTCGACAGCTTGGCGCGTGCGCTGCCGGTCGTGATTCGTTACCGCACACGCTACTGGGTCACGGTGGAAGCGGCGGCAACCTAAACCTGTCCGCGTCAAGACCTCGATGGGCGTTACAAATTATCGACCAGCCGGCTGGCACTTTTTCGTCTTTCGCGTGTGAAGCCCTATAGGCAATGCAATTTCTGCAAATTCACACGAGAGAGTACAAATTATGGTCCGTCGTCCCCTCGCAGTACCCGTCTCCCGCATCGTAGAAGGCGCTACGTCATTCACGCCCCTGAACACGGCGTTCCGGGCCCTGCTTATATTGGCCTGCTCTGCCGGCCTGGCCCACGCACAGCAGGCAAACCTGCTCGATCCTGCAGGAAACCAGCAGGCGCACGCCACCTACGAGATTCCCGCGGGCAACCTGGACGAAGCGCTAGCCAGTTTCGCGGCGAAGGCGGGGGTAAGCATTACGGTCGCGCCCGCACTGGTGCAAGGGAGGACCTCGCGCGGCCTGAAGGGAAGCTACACCGTGCGCGAGGGCTTTTCCCGGCTACTCGCCGGCTCGGGCCTGGAGGCTGTGGCGGGCACGGGAAATGTCTATGTATTGCGAGCCCTTCCGCCTGATGCGCAAGGTAATGGCACGACCATGCTGGAAGCGATCACAATCACAGGCGGTAGCGCCCCCCAAGGACTGCCCGAGCCACTGCCTGGCGGACAAACCGCGCGCGGGGGACGCGCCGGCCTGCTTGGCGACCAGGACGCCATGGACCTGCCGTTCAGTTTGGTAAGTTATACCGAGGACTTCCTGCGAGGCCAGCATGCCACGACAGTCGCCGACGCGCTGGCCTACGATGCCTCGGTCGCCGTCAGCCAGACAGGGGGTATGGTTGATTCGTATTCGATCCGCGGTTTCCCGATCGCCGAAGGAAATGTCGGCGAGATCGCCTTCAATGGCGTCTATGGCGTGGCACCAAACTACCGTGCTTTTACCCCGTATATCGAGCGCGTCGAAGTGCTCAAAGGCGCCACCGGGCTGTTGTACGGCATGTCGCCCGATGGCGGCGTCGGCGGAGTCATCAATATCGTGCCCAAGCGTGCTGGCGATGTTCCCATCAGCCGGGTAGGTGCGAGTTACGCGCAGCGTTCGGTGCTGGGTGGCCAGTTCGATCTGGGTCGGCGATTCGGCGAGGATGGCCGATGGGGTATCCGCTTGAACGGCAGCCACGAGCAGGGAGATACCGCGGTGGATCACCAGCATCGCAAGATATCCGTGGGAGCGATGGCATTGGATTACCGTGGCGTAAAGCTGAAAGCCAGCCTCGATCTGATTCTGCAAGACGAAGATTGGGACGCCCCGTCTCGTGTGTACTCGGTAGCCAATGGGGTGTCCGTACCGGCCGCCCCCGACGGCCGTACCAATCCGACCCAGGAATGGGGCTGGTCCGAACTGCGAGACCGCTCCATGCTGCTGGACCTGCAGTATGACCTCAATGACCGCGTGGCCCTCTTTGCCAATGCGGGCCATGGCAATTCGCGCGTCAATCGGCTGTACGACCAGCAAATGACGTTTGTAGACGATAACGGCGACTTCGTCAGCACACCGCGCTATGCGCTTTTCGAGGTGCGCCGCGACACCGCTTCAGCCGGCGCACGCCTGAGTTTCGAAACCGGCCCAGTCCGCCATGCTGCAACCCTACAAGCCACTGTGTTGGAAGTTACTAATTATCAGAACAGTACAGATGGCGCGCCAGTGTCGTCAAATCTCTACCGGCCGGTGCGCTATCCTGCGCAGGATGTCGAGAAGCCCGATAGCCTGCCGCGGATTGCCCGCTCGCGGTTGAACAGCATTGCGCTCTCGGATACCGTGTCGGTGCTGGATGACCGCGTACAGATCATCGCAGGCGTACGCCACCAGCGCATCGAAGCCGATAACTGGGACCGTGTCAGCGGCGCACATACCAGCCGCTACCAAAAAGACGCATGGACCCCATCGGTCGGGCTGATCTTGAGGCCGACGGCCTCGACCATGGTTTATGGCAGTTATATCGAAGGCCTGTCCAAAGGTGACGTCGCGCCCCAAACTGCCAGCAACGCCGGCGAGATGCTCGCGCCATACAAGTCCAAGCAATATGAAGTCGGAATCAAGGCCGACTGGGAAACCGTGCGCGCCACCCTCAGCGCATTCCAGATCACCAAGCCCAGCGGCTATCTGAACGACGGCGTCTTCGGGGTGAATGGCAAACAGCGCAACCGGGGCATCGAACTGAGCATCCAGGGAGAGCCGGCCCGGGGCCTGCGCCTGCTGGGAGGCATCACGTGGCTGGACGCCACCCTGGTGCGAACAGCCGACCCGGCCATTCAGGGCAACCGTCCGGTAGGCGTGCCACGCTGGCATGCCACGCTCGGCGCGGAATGGGACCTTCCCTGGGTAAGAGGACTGACCCTGACTTCGGGGGTGATCCACTCGGGCAGGCAATATGTCGACCAGGCCAACAGCGCGACGCTGCCCGCCTGGACACGGGTGGATTTCGGCGCGCGCTATGCCTCGGTGATACAGGACCGGGATGTGATATTCCAGTTGAATCTGCAAAATGCCTTCAACCGGAAATACTGGTCGGGGGTGTCGCAATGGGGGGCCTTCGCGCTCGGTTCACCGCGCACGCTGACCCTTTCTGCAAGCATCGCCTTCTGAAACCCGTTAGCCCCCTGGACTATCGAGGAAAGGCCTGAACGGTTTCGCCTAACAGCACGGGCTAATCCAACATGCCGAAATGGAAGGCACCGTGTATGCGCTGGAGCTTTACCACAGGCGATGAACCGTAGGCGGATCCCGTTTGGTCTCGGTGCTTCAGCACCAACCCTTACAGTTCACTACTTTGTCATCGCCGATCGCTAATGTTTCGTTCGACTCGTTCAAGCTGGTGGTTCGGAATATCTCCCCAAATTCTCCTACCAATACTTAAGGGGAGGCTACTGTGGAATCGAAGGTGAACTTCGCAGGACTCGTCGCAATGACATGTTGCATGTGCACCCAGATGGCGCAAGCTGCACCGGAGAGCGCGAAAGCTCCCGAGAACGCCATCATGCACTCGGACGGGTCGCGAACAATCCTACGTTCACAGCAGCTTCCTGAGGCCAATCAACGTCACTCCCGATGGTGCGCTGAGCAAGGCGGCGTAGACGTTACCAACGATGGCGATGTGACATTGAGCGCTGGGGCGGCGGACGCCGTCATCTGCGCTTACCCTGATGGTCCAAAGCCTGGATTTAGTGGGGCATACGTTCCCAGGCCGGGCAAATCGATGCCTAAGTCCATCGAGCCGAGCATAGACATCGAGGCCGCGCCTCCATTGACTCCTGACCTTTCACCGGCAGGGGAGCCCGAAGGCTGCGCCAAGCCGTTTGATTCGTCGGTGGCTTTCAGTCGTTCGCATTAAGGGTTTTCACTGTTGGTCGGAGTGACACTCGGCAGGCGTTGCAAGCGCTTTCTTCGCGGCACTGATACCGTTCATGCACGCCGGGACGCCGGCGTAAACGGCAATCTGGAGCAGAATTTCGATGATTTCTTCGCGGCTGACGCCGACGTTCAGCGCCGCCCGGATGTGGAATTCGAGCTGTCCGGGGGCATTGCCCATCGCCATCAACGCCGCGACGGTGAGCATCTCGCGCACGCGCAGGTCAATGCCCGGGCGCGACACCACATCGGCAAAGGCAAAACCCAGCACCAGTTCAATGAAGTCGTCCGATAGCGCGTCGAGATTGGCCGTGACCTTGGCGGGTGCATGCGGGTCCAGTTGGGCCAGTAGCGCCAGCGCCCGTTCGCGCCGATCAGGTGTCGGGGTGCTCATGCGTTGACTCCTTTCATGCCTTCGGCGGTATAGCGCTCGCCTGCTACCGGCAGCGCGTCTAGCGCCCGATTCAGTTCCGCAAGATCGTCCGGTTCCAGACGGACCGACAACGCGCCCAGGTTGTCTTGCAAGTGGGCGATGCGCCGGGTGCCAGGGATCGGCACGATGTCATCGCCTTGCGCTAGCAGCCACGCCAAGGCGATCTGTGCGGTCGAGCACGCCTTGCGGGCCGCCAGAGCGGTGACAGCGTCCACCAAGCAGCGGTTGGTGGTGATGTTCTCGGGCTGGAAACGAGGCAGGCTGGCGCGAAAGTCCCCGTCCTCGAACGTCGCATCGTTCTGGAACCGGCCGGTCAAAAAGCCACGCCCCAAGGGCGAATAGGCTACGAGGCCAATGCCCAACTCACGGCACGCAGGCAACACCTCGGCTTCGACATCCCGCGTCCACAGCGAGTACTCGGTCTGCACCGCGGCTACGGGATGCACGGCTTGGGCGCGTCGTAGCGTGGTGGCACTGACTTCGCACAGGCCGATGCGGGCGATCTTGCCCTGCTGCACGAGTTGAGCGAGACCAGCCATCGTCTCCTCGATAGGATGGGCCGGGTCGATGCGATGCACGTAGTAGAGGTCAATTTGTTCGACCCCGAGCCGGCGCAGCGACGCTTCACAGCATTGCCGGGCATACGGCGGGGTGTTATCGATGCTGCGCCGGTATTCGCCCGCCTTGCGTACGATGCCGAACTTCGTGGCGATGCGTACCTGGGGCCGATGTGCTGCCAGAAAACGGCCGATCAACTCCTCGTTATGGTGCGGGCCGTAGATGTCCGCGGTGTCGAGGAAATCGACCCCCATCTCCGTGGCTTGTGCCAGCGTCCGCATGGCCAGTTCATCATCGCGCGGACCATAGAACTCGCTCATGCCCATGCAGCCAAGACCTAGGGCAGAAACGTCCAGGTCGGCCCCGAGTTTGCGTCGTTTCATCACACTTTCTCCTACAAATGCGGGAAGTATGATCTTCCGAGTTAATCTGATATATAGATCAAACCGGAATCTGGTTTTCCAAATATGGAAGGAAATAAGCACTCATCATTACTCTGGGATGACGCTCGTGTCTTCCTGGAGATTGCACGCAACGGTACCTTGAGCGGCGCGGCGACCTCCCTGGCGCTGGGTGTTGCTACTGTGTCGCGGCGGCTGGATCGCCTGGAAGCGGCCTTGGGCGTGCCGTTATTCAGCCGGCATCAGAGCGGCTACCGGCTCACCGACGATGGTGAAGCGCTGCTGGAGCACGCGGAAGCGCTGGAGCACGCCGGGCATGCTTTCGGCGAGGCGGCCCAGCAGCAAGGGCATGTGGCCGGCTGCGTTCGTCTAGCCACTGCGGAGAACCTGGCCAACCCGCTCATCATTCCCTCGTTGCCCCGACTCTTTGCGTTGCACCCGGCTCTGCGGGTGGAAGTCGTCAGCGGGGTGCAAACGGTCAACCTGCACCGACGCGATGCCGACCTAGCGGTGCGGATGGTCAAACCCGAAGCAGGCAACGTCACGATCAAACGCTTGGGCACGTTCGGATTCGGTCTATATGGTGCTCGCGGCTACGTCGAGGCCCGCCGCGCAGGGATCGATGCTGCGGCGTTCGATGAGGACGACTTCATCGGCTGGGCGGAGTCCCACAGCCACTTGCCTGCAGCCAAGTGGTTGGCTCGAATGCTGCGTGGCAAGCCGAGCAAGGTGGAGACGCACACGCTGTCTGCGCAGCTCTCGGCTGCCAGCGCTGGCCTCGGGCTCGCGGTGCTTCCGCATTACCTGGCGCGGCAGGTGGGCTTGGTCTGCCTGCTGCCGGAGTTAGGCGCGGATCAGCCGATCTGGCTGGTGTTGCACACGGATCTCGCTCACTCTCGGCGGGTGCGGGCCGTTGCGGATCACCTGATCCAGTTGTTTGAAGACAGAAAATCGGAACTCAATCCGCTACCGGTACGCTTGCCATGAGAACGCTGTAAGCCTGTGAGCGTAATAGAGCGAAACCAGCCATGCACGCCATAGTCATCCCGCAATTCGCTAGGCCACGCCAATGCTCATCTGTGCGACGCACCTATGTAATTCTTAGTGAATGACACGCACATTACGTGCAAAGCTTAAAGTTTGCCTAAATTATTGCTCCGGAAGAGCTTTTAGAAAACTTTGCATCTGTTCCATGGGTTTGACCTTCAAAGCCTGAAGGAAACGCTGCCCATGATTAAATATGGCAGGAAAAAAAGCGCGTCAAAACTGTTCTCGTCCCCGTCTCGCAAGTCTGTCCAATGCGGGCGCTGCGTCACCGCCCGGCTGCAGTAAATAGGTAGTCAGTGCCTGAGGACAGCCGGACAAGGGGCGCGAGACGATGTGAGGCGCGCACAATCTGACTATGTGGGACTGTAGGCCGATGCCAAACCCATATCCAGCCCGAATAAGCACCGCCATCAATTCATAGGATTGAACCCGAAAGCCGATTGTCTGCTGGCGCTGGACCAGCGAATCGACCAGCGTACTGATAGGCTCACAGGCCGGTGTTTGCCAACGAATGATCGGGTGACGCACCGCCACCTCCAAAGGCACCGAGTTATACGCTCGCAGCGGCGAATACGCGGGCATGGCGAGGGCTAGCTGATCATGCCAGAGGACCTCTGCTCGAAGTGCAGAAGTGGGCGCATCGGTGAGGGCTAGGCCGCCATGGTAGCGACCATAGGCCAAGCCGTGTAGTTGTTCGCCGAGCTCCACCTCATGTAGCCGTATCGGCGTCTGGGGTTCCTCGGCACGCTGGAGTGCCAAAAGAGCGGAGAGCCTTGGCGTGCATGCGCCAAAGGACACTGCAATTCTAAGTGGCGAAACATCAGTACACACTGGCATGGTTTGCACCTTCCCAGGATATTGATTGTCGTTTATGTCAAGACCTTGACTGTGTACATCGCTCGTGACTTCGTGCGGAGTGCGGAGGCGAGTGGGGGAGTCTCTGCTTCGGCGAAAACGGTCTGGCCGTATCGAGACGGCATTGACAACGAAATAAAGGCTCGCTCAGGTTAGCATGAGTTAAATTTAACGTGGTTTAATATGCTGTAATGATTGACGCTTTTGCTGATGCGGAAGCGACCGATACACAAGGGACGACCTCCCGGTACGACAACCTTTCAAAGCGCGCCGGCTAAGGCGTTCGGGCAGGCAGTGCGCAGCGCTCGCTTGCGCCAAGCCATGGCCCAGGAGACCTTAGCCCATGACGCCAGCATCGAACGCTCTCATATGGGGAAAATTGAGCGTGGTGAGCATATGCCGAACCTGGCGATGATCTTCCGAATTGCAAAAGGATTGAACTGTAACGCCAGCGCATTATTAATTGAAACTGAGGCGATATTGAAAAGTAAATGAAGCCCGTGGGCGCCAGCAGATCAATTTCTATACTTCACCTCCGTTTTCCGCGCATTCCATGACTCGATCAATAAAACCGCCCAATTGCGGGGATGGCTCGATATCGGGCGTAAGTAAATAGGTCGTCAGCGCGGAACCTTCTACCCCAAGGGGGCGCGTGACAATATCCGGATGTCGGCAGAGCGCAAGCTGCTCCATGGTTGCAAAGCCCAGGCCATAGCCCGCAGCTACTAGGGTGAGCATGACATCTAGTGACGATACATGCTCCACGATCTCCGGCTCGGTTTGCGCGCTGCGCAGAATGCGTTGAACTTCGCGATTGCATCCCACGCAGCTATCGGGATGACACATGACTAGCGGATATTGAAGCAGCTCTTCCAGTGGAATCTCTTTGTGAATCAGGAGTGGATGCCGGGATGGAACAGTGACGGCTAGAGGCTCTAACCAGAGAGGTTGCGCGACGATGGCCGCACCAACGTCAGCCGAACGCGAGAAACCGGCATCGAAAGTGTCGTCCCGTAATCCACGTAATTGGTCTGTCAGGGGTACCTCAATTAATCGAACGTCAATGTCCGGTGACACCTCGCGACAGCGTGCCAAGATTGTCGCCAGCCGCGGCTGGGCGACGTTATCGGACAGCGCGATACGTAAGGTGGCTCGATACCCGGAGGCAGCAGCGTCCACACTTTGTATCGCGTGATCCAACGAAGCGAAGACCCGACGTACTTCGTCCCGAAAGATCTGGCCAGGATGGGTCAGAGTAGTGCGTCGGCGATCTCGCTTAAATAGCGGGACTCCCAGCTCTTCTTCTAGCTCTTTGATCGTGCGAGACAGCGGCGACGGCTCGATGTGTAGTCGCTCAGCGGCTCGTGAGAAATGTAATTCTTCAGCGACGGCCAAAAAACACCGTAAATGCCGCAAATCCATGTGGGCCTCCCATACCGACGTGTTACGGCTGGCGTTGAAACGCAGGACAAGTACCGTGTCCGTCCGTGGATATGATTTCACGGCGGAGGCGCTGCCTCTACGTGGCTCAACATTTTTTTGGGGCAGGCCGCGGGACTGGTTTTACTAGTATAAGGAGAGAACTTGCATTCGATAATGCTTTCGCCATCAGACATCAATGATGTCGTCGCGGCAAAGTGAAATTTGAAAATTACATGTTTATGACAAATGTTCGGAATGAATTCGCCGCCACGCGGAATTTAAGATGCATTCTTGTGGGAGTTGGCGGAGATTTATCCTGAAGAATCCATCGCGATGAAAAAGTAGTTTGAGGTTATCTCCATGTGCAAAGCGCATTTAGCTTGGAGAAAAAGTGAGCGCTGCCATAACTATTCGAGTGCGCTCTGCCTGCTCGAGGCATCAACAGGGCCCGCGCGACGCGCCAGGGTGTGAGCGCGATCATGCAGTGCTCTAACTCTACTGGCTCGAAATGGTCAGTATCTGAGCGCCGCACAGGGCTTGCAAGCGCTTGCCGAAAATCCACTGCCGACACGTGTGCTCAGTTGACGTCAATGCCTTGAAGGTCTGCCAGATGGTCTCTCGGGCAACCCCTAGCACTGCCTCAGCCTCGGCATCAGTGGGAGTCTCGCTCGGTGCAGATTGGAGGGGAAGGGGTGGACGCCGAAATGCTGACGGGGCATCCTATCCTTCGCCAACAGACTTGGACGCCCGATACCGTCCTACTTAAGTACAACCTTCACTTCGTTTTCGCCGTTACGCGGCGGGAGAGGAAAACTTACTCTTGCTGTCTCTGTGGTCGCAGCGAAAGATAGGGATTGTTGGGCGGGGTCTGGTCAAAGATCAGAGAGGCATCTTCCAGAAGATAGCCATGCACCCGACGGGATTTTCTTGGGCCCATCACGTCACAGGTCCAGATGTTCAGTCCATCGGGTTGCTTGCGGTGAAGCCGGAGCCTTTCGAATCGCTTCTGCATCCACTGCCAGTCCTGCTGCTGGTCTTGTCTGGCTATTGCTCCCACCTGTGGGTGCTCCTGCGCATATCGCTGGAACAGACCGGGGCTGACCAGGTAGACCGTATCGCTCACCGTATGCACGAGCGCCTTGGCATCGTTGATGATGAGCCGCCGTGAGGCAATCGCCTGTTTCAGCCACGCCATGAAATGCTCTCCGGACGGCTGCGCCGCGGATGCGGTGAGCATAGGCGCAGGTTCAGGTGGTAGAGGAGTCGTTGCCGCTATCGTAGGCGTATCGAGCGCCTGCCTGGGGACCTGCTGCGCATCTCGGCATAAATCGGAAGGTGCATCCAAAGCCACCACCGCCAGCATTTCCCCCAGGACATCGGGCACGGGCGGGGCGGCAGGCGGCGTGGTGGAAGTGGCGTCGCTTTCCTCCCAAGGGGGAGCCTCCTGCACTTCCTGGGCGGGCTTTGCTGAGGGCGCAGGTGGGGCGGCTGTCATATCGCTATCGTTTTCCTCAGGTGCCGCGTCAATCGATACCGTGCCGTCAAATGGCGCTGGCCGCTCACCGAACTCCCAGATCAGCGCAGGTGTCAGGCGCAGCAGCGTGAAGGAGTGCGACCAGCCGGTTATGCTGGTCACGGTCGCTCGCCAGACCGCTTTGCCGTCTGGCGTAGGCTGGAGCATGCCGTGGTCTTGCAGCACATTGAACACGGCCGTATTGTTCGCAGGAATGCCGTCGATACCTTGGGACAGGAGATGTGCGCGCAGCTTGTCCGAGACTGTCTTGCTCACCAGCCATAGCGCGTCTTCGGTGAGCCAACCATCGGACGCTTCGGGCTGATTCAGTTTCAACTGTTCCTTGAGCAGATAGCGCAGCCCGTCCAGCAGCTTGCGTTGCAGCGCGTGCTTGGGCGCGGCCATGGCGCGCGCGGGATCGCCGCCTAGCTCCTGGGCGACGGACGCGCGGTCGGCCTGCACAACCAGCTCGCCCAGCACGCCGGCATGCTCGTACTGCCCGGCCAAGACGTATAACAGCGAAGCCCACAGAGCAGGATGGCCGCTGAGCCAGTCCAGGATATGACCGTCGAGCAACTGGCGGTAGAGCAAGCCTGTCGCAGCGCTGTGGAGCCGGTACTCGCGATCGTCGCGGTAGCGGAATCGGTATGGCTGGTGCAATGGGCCGTGCCATGGGTGCCAGGTGCTGCCGTCGGCCAGCTCGATGTGCAGATCGACGGCGATCTTGCCGATGTCGTGCAGCAGCGCGGCATAGGCGACGGCAGCGGTCCAGGCTTCGCACTGCGCAGCCTGGTCTTCGGGGCTGGCGCCGATGGGAAGCAGATGGGACTGCCGCAGCTTGAGCGCATAGGCGACGATTTCCAGCCCGTGGTCCAGCATGCCGCCCGGATAAGCGTGGTGATGGCTCTCGGAAGCGGGGAATTGCTGAACCAGTTCGGCGTAGCGATCCAGCGGCGTGCGGTACAGGGTGGCGAACTGCCTGCGCGACAGCGACGTGCGCTGCCAGATGTGTTCCAGCAGTTTCTGCCGGCGCGGCGTCGCCAGCAGCGATGCGGCCGATTCGGGCCGCAGCAGCCCTTTCGGCAAGGCCGGTAGAGTAGGCGTCTCGCCAATGGTTGGCGCTGCCCGTTTGCGCTGGAACATTGAAAGCATGCGAACTCCTGGTGGTTGGCTGGCGGGAGTGCCTTTTTGCCTTTTCAGATAGGGCCGTTCCCCTTGACCCCATTCCCTTGTTTCCCGGCCCTTGGCAACCTTTTCCCTTTGGCGATGAAGCAGACCTGCCATGAAGCAGAAACCGCACGCGGAGCTGGAAAGCCCCACGTGCGGTTCTGGCGGAACTCAGCATATACGGAATCCACCGCAGTCCCGTAGGAACGCCTCGAATTCGCGCACGTTCTCAACGGAGAACGGATAGTGCTTCTCGAAGCTCGGAACACGCCCTGTTTCATTGCAGCCGTTGCAAGACAGCACGCCTGGGCCAATGTTCGGTGGTTCGGCACGATGGCCGGTGCCGCCGCAAATGGTGCAAGGCTCGTCGGGCAACTGGTCGAGGTAGGTCGCGTAGTCCTTGGCGTACTGCTCGGTTTCGCCTGATGCCAGGGCCGCAGCCAGCCGATCGGCGAGCTTGCGCGCCTTGCGGTCTGGGAGGCCCCAGCCATCATTGGAATGGCCAAGGTTGTCGCGTGGGATGATGTCGGGTGCGACGCTCATGCAGTAGTGCCACAAGGGATGCCACCACCACACGTTGTTGCGGAAGTACTGCCCCCGTTCGGAAATCGGGGACCTTCCAATCACATCCATACCCATGGTTGATGCTCCTTCTATCAGAGCGGAGCATCCATCCAGACGGCCCTCGGAGGGCTCGTATCAGGTCAGATCAAGACGGATGCTCCTGATGGAAAAAAGGGCATCCGGGCCGTCGGGGCACGAATGCCCCGACGGGGAGAACAACGATTCCGAAACCCGCTGTGGTAGATCGGCGGATCGCAGCTGCGCCGTGCAGGTGCCGGCATCGGATAAAGCTGCTGGTGTCGCTTTACGGACGACGCACGGGTTCGCTTTGCGCGGACCTGATGCCGCCCCAGTAGATCAAAGGAGGAAAATGGTGGCCAGAAACAATCGGAACAGCCTTGCTTCCCGATTCAGGCGGCTCCACGTTGCTTGCTTACGCAGGCCGCCTCGCGGAGCAGCTACAGCTGATTCAGTCCGGCTTCGAACGCATCGGCCTGGGTCGCGAAGTCCTGGGGTCGGCGCTTGCGGAAGGTCTCCAGGTTGGCGAGCTTCCAGCGCAGGGCCGGCAGTTCGGCGGCATGTGGGCAGTGCAGCAGCGACCAGTCTGGCTCGGCGCGCACCAGGCCACGGAGGAACTGCCTGTGTGCGGCACTCAGCCGCCTTGGGAGTTCGTGCCGCAAGCGTGCGCGGGCATCGAGCAGCGTTTCCAACGAGCAAGCGATCTCGGTCATGCCAACGAAGGCGCGCTCGTACTCGCCTGCAATGTCCTTGTCGTGGCCGAACAGCACTTCATGCGGTGGCCGGTTGTGCCCGGCCAAGTAGACCACGAAGCACTCCACCATGCCGTCGGTGAGGCCGCCTGCCTCGAATAGCCGCCACACGTCGAACAGGTCGCGTGGATGCTGGCGATCCAGTGCCGCGACGAGCTTGCCGGCATAGAGTTCGTCCGGCGCAAGGATGGGCACCTCGAACTCCAGGCCGAACAGGTCGCTGGTTCTGGCGCTGAGCGCCCGACGTTGCGGCGGCAGCACGGTGCCGCGGAAGACCACATTGACCTCGACCTTGACCTGGCTGGCCTCGTTCTCGACAATCAGCTTGGTGTCGCCCAGATCCTTGCTGCGGATCAGCCGCGTCTGCACCGCGAGCGGCGCGAGACGGTCGGTGACGGCAGCTAATTCCTCGTTGATGGCCCGCAGCGCATCGTCTCGCGCCAATTGCCACGGCAGGTACACCACATCGATATCGACTGACAGGCGTGGCATGTCCTGCACGATCAGGTTGATGGCCGTACCACCCTTCATGGCGAAGATGCCGTTGTCGAATACTGCGGGCGCGACGGCCAGCAGCAGGCGGACGGTATCGGCGTAGACTTTATCCATGGGGTTTCAAGGTCAGCAGTGAGCCATCGCTCAACCGGGTCATCCAGCGGCTGGCGCTGCCGGTGCGCACAGGATATTGAGCCAGCAAGGCATCGGTGTCGACCACATCGGTTTCGCGTGCCCAGGTAAGGAACAGGCGCACTGCCTTGACACTGGTGCAACAGGACAGCAGTTGGCCGAGCAGATCCTTGCGAGGGGAGCGTAGCCCGTCGAACACGTTGCGGGCTTCTTCGAGGCTCTGCTTCACCCCGGCCTCGTACAGCAGCTCCAGCACGGCACGCTCCGGCACCGCCACGCGCAGGCCCTCGGGCAGCCCTGGCGGCGTGGCCAGGGTTCGGCCCGCAAGGGAGGCATCCGGCCAATCGAACAGGCGCGCATGGACGTAGCGCGCCGGAAAGCGCGAGGTGAACCAGGTCGGCAGCGTGAAGCGGCTTTCACCCCACAGCACCAGGGTGTCACGGCTGCCCAGGTTGTGCCGAACCCCCTGCCAGGCCAGGGCGCTCTTGCCACCCACATGCAAGGTAGGCACGCGCGTTTGCAGGAACAGGAGCGCACCATAGACGCCAAAATCATCTTTCGGAAAGGCATAGACGCCCTGGGCCAGCCGCACGAGCCAGCCTTCGCCGGCATAGTAGGCGGCGAGCTGGGGTGACACCCCAAACTGTTCCAGGGTGGCAAGGTCAAACGGTGCCCCGCGCGGCAATTCCGCGTGGAGACGCTTGATTATCTGGTGCTGATTTTTTCTGGTCATGCTATAAAAATAGCACAGAAGCCAATCGTTTTTCTGCTGTAAGGATGGATTGTGTAGAAAAAATATCATGTTGTTTGATTTTTGGTTCAATATCCAATCAGATCCGCCTGGTAACGGGCCCTTGGAGGGCTGCGCCGGCGCGAGTGGACCGGGCGCGGAAAGCGGGTACGCTATCACTAGGTATTACCATGTGATAAGAGGTGCCGATGGCAACGTCTCTCAAGATTGACGACGCGTTGAAAAGCCGCGGCCGGACTTCGTCGCCGATCGCCGCACTGGATCATGCTGGAAGCCATCCAGCAGTACGTCGAACGCGAGGAAGCCCGCGAGAGCTTCAAGCAAGAAGCATTGGCGTCTTGGGCTACATATCAGGAAACTGGGCGACATCTGACGGGCCAGGAGGAGCGTACTTGGCTGAACACTTGGGGCACTGAGGACGAACAAACGGCGCCCGAGTGTCACAAGTAATCGTTACCGAGGGTGTTGCAGCCGGATTGGAGCGGTGCCGGCGCGTTCTGGCCACGAAGGCACCGGAAGCCGCAAGGCGAGCCGGCCAGGCCATTGAGCGGAAACTCCTACTACTGGAAGCTCCCCCCGATATTGGCCGCCCGTTCTCTGAAATGCCTGAATTGCGCGAACTGATGATTGCTTTTGGCGACTCTGGCTATGTGGCTCTTTACCGCCATGTGGCCGCCGAGGATGCTGTGTACGTCCTGGCCTTCCGGCATCAGAAAGAGGCCGGCTATTAAGCGGTCTCTTCCGTTGATGATGGCATCCGGCGACGGGACGACATCTGGTTAGTCGCCCCTACAGCGGGCCTCCTGAATGATGACTGAGATGGGTTGTTCGGTCTTGACGAGGTAAGGAAAATTCCTTACCATATAGGCATCGCTATCAGGAGAACGGCCATGCCTGCCATTCATGAAGTCGCCACGCTGACCTCCAAGGGGCAGATCACGTTGCCCAAGCCCATTCGGCAGGCGCTCGGCGTCGATGTCGGTGGCAAGCTCGCGTTCGATCTCAGGGGCAGCGAAGTCGTCGTCACCCGTGTTGATGCCGAGCATGAGGACCCCGCCATTGGCGCGTTCCTGAGCCTGCTGGCTCGCGATATTGAAGCCGGCCGGCACGTCCAGGGGCTGCCCGAGGATCTGGCTCGCGCCATGCTCGAGCAAGCAGGTCATGGCGTGAACCTGGGCGAGGAAATCGACGGGGAAGTGGAACTCTGATGCAACGGCACGGTTGGACACTGCTGTTCCACGACTGTGTGATTGAGCAGTTGCAGAAGCTGCATGCGGCCGCACGGCGCGCGCAGGAGAATGACCCAAATGGTTTCGAGTCCAACGCCAACGTCAAGCTCTTTCGGGCCTTGAGCCAATTGATACTGGATATAGTGCCCGGTGATCCGGCACGCGACGAGTACCGCCAGGGCAATACCCTGGGCCCGGCCCACCGTCACTGGCGAAGGGCCAAGATTGGACGGCGGTTCCGGCTATTCTTCCGGTACGACTCGAAGGCGAAGATCATCGTGTACGCCTGGGTCAACGATGAACAGACCCTGCGGTCTTCAGGTAGCAAGTCGGACCCATATGCCGTGTTCGAAAAGATGCTCGGCCGCGGGAACCCGCCAGACGAATGGAACGCATTAGCACAGGCAAGCAAGCAAGATTGGAGCAAACTGGAATAGGTATCCCTCAGTAAGGAGACGACCATGAACACCACGACCCGCGTCAGCACCGCAGAACGCCTCGGCCGCACCTTTGACCGAGGTTGGCGTGCCTACGTCCGCGGCGAACGCCGGGTGTCGAACTGGTTGTTGTCCAAGAGGGTGCCCGCGGCTGGCGCCGCCGCGCTCGTGTGGGTGGTCAAGCTGGTTGCGCTCGGGATGCTGCTGTACACCACATTCTGGCTGGCCCTGCTGCTGGTGTGCGTCATGTTCGTTGGCTGGATGGCCCGCAACGCCGACTTGGGCGAAGAGTTGCCTGAGCCCGAGTGGCGAAATGGACCAGCGGGATTCGGCCTGTACACCTACGACGGTTTTCGCATTGATCCTCATGTCGAGGACGACTAGCAGTGATCACTTCTTCGACACTGCATTGATCGCAATGCTACTTCCCCTCCCGCCAGCAGCCTTGGCATCTCCGGTGGCACCAGCGAGGCCTTGGAGCATGTTGCCGGCACGAACGCCCGCCCAAGCCAAGGCCATGATCCAGAACGTGGGCAGTACGACGAACATCGTGCCCGTGACGAACATCAAGAGCATGTCTCCGAAGGCGTTGTTCAGTCCCACCAACGGGTCGAAGTTGGTGTGCGGCCGGTTCCAGCCGAATCCCCAGCCATAAAGCGCGTCCAAGATCGTTGAATCAATCCAGCGTGCGAGCTGAAACCAGAAGTCCACGAAGAACAGCGCGAATTGCACGACGCTGATCGTGACGACCGTCTTTAGGTCATAGGTACCAATGAGTAGCACCAATGGAATGCAGATAACCAATGCCATCTTGAGCAAGGCCAGCACCATGGGCAACGCTTGGCGAACGACGTCCATGGCGGGGAAGGCTGCAAGCCCCCCAAAGGCCATTCCCACGTCGCCAGCGGCGCGCGTGATGACATTCGGCAGAGTTTTGTCGATCTGGCCGCCATAGTCCGTATAGACGCCGCCCTGGTTCAATTTCTGTTGCCGCGGTGAAGCAATCGTGCGAATCACCGAATCGTCCACCTCGGCCCGGCTCAAGAAACCTGCCCATCCCGCCAAGCGATTCAGCAGACTCGGGTCCACCTGACCCAGCAACCGCGCCCGCAAGCCATTGCTGCCGTCGGCCCACCATTGCCTGCAGGTCGGGTAGCCGCCGCCGCTGGCCACCTGGGCCAGGCCGGCATCGCGGGTGCTGTCATAGGGCCAGTCGGTGCGCGGCGTGCTGGAGCGATAGTTATCGTAGTAGCCGGCCGTGTCCATGAAAAAGCGCGAGCCGATCCATGTCACGTCGTGCATCTGCGCCTCATCGAGGTTAGGGCGCTGCATGAACAACTTGGCGCGCGCCGGCCCATAGCAGTCGTGCGTGAAGTCCGCCACTTCCTGGGCCAGCACCGGGTCATCGATGCGCGTGGCGTCGATCTCCATCCTCATCTGCCGTAGATCGGTACCGCAAGGGATCGCCGCGACCGAAGCGCCGGTGACGGCGCGAGAGAGCGCATGCATAAAAGCCCACCAGACCGGCACCTTGGCACTTTGGTTGTTGATGGTGCTGAAGGACTGCGACCAGCCGGTATCCGCGGGCTGCGGCACACTGACCTGGCACTGGGCCGAGCGGGAGCTGTCGTACTGGATGGTATTGAGATCTACGTCGATGAATGGGATGCCGGCGAACATCACGACGACGATGGCCACGAACACGCGGTTCTCGATGCGCGCGGCCGAGAGCACACCCTTGTTGCCCTCGTCGGCGCCTTCCGCTCGGGCCTTCAGCCACTCCTGGACGATGATGGCGACAAAAGGCAGCGCAAATACCCCGCTGGAGACCAGCACCGCCCAGATACCGTTGTGAACGATCCAGGAGACCAGTGTCAGGTAGTACTCCAGGTAGTCGGTCGTGAAGAGCGTCATGGCTCGAACCTCCCCCTCAGTCCTGCATCAACAGGCTGGCTTCCAGCGTCACGATGGCAACGATGCCGGCGATCTCACTGCGCATCAGGCGACGCCGTGCCTGCCTATTTGCATCGTCTTGGTCCTCACGCGCCAGCAGGCGCCGACGCATCCAAATCCAGCCGTAGCCCGTCGCCCCGTACAGGCACAGCCGCCACAGAAGAAAATAGCCGGAAGCCTCAGAGAGCCAGCGTTCCCACCCGATGACGCTACCGAGGTAGTGGATGCCCGCGATATTGGCGGCCACGGCTACCACGAGCAGCAGCACCGTCCACAGCACCGCCTTCGCCGCGCGCCGGCTGAACAGCCAGCGCAAGGGGCGCCAGGTCATGCGCGCCGCGCTCATGGCCGGCCTCCCGGAATGCCCTTCTGCAACTGGTCGAGGCGATCGGGCACCGGATCGCCCTCGTAGATGCCGCGCGAGCCGGCCGCGCGCGTACCGTGGCGCTGAATGATCGCCATCGGCGAGTTGTTCGCTAGCTCGCGGCGCAGCTCCAGCTCGGTCTTCAGGTTGCGGATCTCCCGGTCGAGCGTATCGCTCTCGTGGTTCACTGCCTCGGCCGCCAGCTCGTTGGCCGCCACGTTGGGCTCCTTCTTGCCCGTGAGCAGCGTGCGCTGGAGCAGGAGCGCCTTCTCCAGCACCGACGACAGCGCGACCTCGGACGCGAGGCGCCGCGCCAGCAGGTCCTGGTCCGGCTCGTCGCGCAGCGCCTCGATGACACCGCGCGTGATAGGCAGCGACGCGCTGCCTGCCTCGTTCAGGTTCTCGAAGGTCGTGTTGCGCGACCCCGAGATCAGCTCCTGTAAGGCTTCGAGCTTCGCCTCGTATTCCTCCTGGATCAGCGGCGTCAGCCCAACGCCAGGCACCGTCTCGGTCTTGGTGCAGGAGTCGCACGTGCGCTGCACCTTTTCACCGAGCACCCGCGTGGCCCATTCGGTCGCCTGCTGCGGCGAGGGCCAAGTCTGGCAGGACAGGCTCGCGCAACTGGCCGGCGAGATGGAGGACGTGTCGGTCACGCCGCGCCCGTTGACCAGGTTGTAGCCTGCGCGTGTGACGTCTCCGACCACGCGGATGGCGGACTGGCCCGCGCCGCCGGCATTGCTGCCTCCTACCCAGGGCACGCCGTTGTTGCCCCGGCGCGTTTCTGCCTGTTCGATCGCCGATACGGCATCCGTGCTGGAAACCGCATCACGCAGCGCCATGCCTTCCGCCATCTGGCTCCAGCCAAGCTGGCCGCCTGCCGTGTCGGCCATCTTTTCGGCCATGGCGCGGCACGTCAGCTTGGAGCGGTCGAAGTCCAAGCGCGCCTGCAGAACGCCGTTGGTCAGCAGGTTATAAAGCCCCGGATCGGCGCGCTGGATGATCAGCGCAGGTAACGACGCTACCGCGCTGGTGGCGCTCTGGATCACCGACGACATGATCTGCTGAAAGCCGTTCGTGATGCCGTTTAGCTGGTTTCGCAGCGTGGTTTGGATGCTCATGTCGCCGCAGATCAGATTGCTGTTCCATCCCAGCCCGACACCGAGCGAGCGCATACCGGCCGCGCGTCCCATGGATACGGCACTCCCGCCTCCAATCGAATACATCACATCATCGCCGATGATGGACCCACCAGTCTGAAGGCCTGTCTGCGCCCACGTCAGGCCGCAGTCCAAGACGAGCGCGCCGGCCAGCACTACTGGGCGCAGCAAGCGACAGGCCCTAGAGGAAAGAATCATCAGTTCAGGACGCTTCATCGCCAGGTCCTCAAGAGAAGTCAACGCTGCCGAGGAACACTTGACCCCGACGTTGGCAGCATGCATAGGGGCGCCACAGCGTCCAGGCGTAGTCACCCTGTTGCGCCTGAGGCAGCGACCTGGTGTGGGGAAACACCGTGCAGGTGTTGGAAAGGCGTGGTGTCAGTTGTTGCCACTTGCCGGTGCTGGCGTCGCTTTCGATCAGTGCGCCGGCCGGCCAATATCCGTCACGCGAGTTGGCGAGCAGCGGCTGATAGACGTGGATCTGGTCGCGGCGCGTAACGACATCGCCTGCGCGCTGGGCTACCACGGCACCTGCTTTATGGTCGTCGGCCTGATGCAAGAATCCGCCGCGTGGATAGACATTTCCCCAGAGGCTCAGGGAGGTGCGCGCGCCCACCTCCCGCAGGCCGGGTATTAGGGATTCGGGGTACACCGATTCCGGGATGTTGTAGCGCCACGCAATGGTGTCCAGCGTGCTGAGTAAATATGGAACGAGCGCCGTCCCAGCCCCCTCGCAGAAGTATCCCGAAGACGCGACGAACTCGTTGAACACATCGCCGCCGGGATGGCCGATGACGTCGGCGTTCTTGAAGCGTGCGAGATTGCTCTCGTTCTCGTGGTTGGTGGTACCGTCGCCGCCGGCCTGCGCCGATGGGTTGGGCATGCTCATGGGGCGCACCTCGACCCAGGGGTTCGCGCCGGTGTTCGAGTAGGACGACACCACGGCATCGGGGATGTAGTGGCGCACCTTCACAGACGTGCGCACCCTGCAACCGCCCCAGGAGCAGTACAGCCAATAACAAATCCCCACGACCCGGTACTCCAGGCAGTCTGGCGACATGACGGACGAGACGATGGTGGCGGTGTTCAGGGCATAGCTGTCCGTGGCGCTGAGTAGCAGCACGGAGGCGACAGCGGCTCGCGTGCGCCGCAGCAGGTCGAACGGATGGGTCACGGCGCGGCACTCCTGTGCTGTCCGATACGCGCAATGGCGCGGGCCACGTCCGGCTCGCCGTAGACCACGTAGAGCTGGTCCACCACGACGGCCGGAATGGTGGTGATGCCCAGGCTCCATGCGTCAGCGACGCCCTGATAGGCGGAAGCGATACGGCGCTGGAGGTTCGCGCCACGCTTGTTCAGCCGGCCCTTGACGATGGCTGCCGCCTGTTCGGGATTGGTGGGCAGTTCCGAGGAAAGCTCGGCTTCGATACGGGATGCTTCGTCCAGTTCGATCAAGCGCTCGCCGCCCATGGCCTTGACCGGGTGGCGGCTGTCGGTGACGACGACCACATCGGCGGCGTAGGTCGCCGGGATGAAGACCGCCAGAAACGCCGGTAGCGCAACGGCCAAGCCAAGGGTGCGCCAGCCTGGTGCGAGCGTGGAAATGTATGCTGGCATGTCTCGTGCCTCGGAAGTTGATCAGAGCCATAGTCAACCGCCACAGCCGATTCGGACCAACAAACAATGCGCAGTCCGGCGTACCCCTATTTGTCGATGCATGGAATGCGGGCGTACCTGCAAGATCGGCGCGATAGCGGTTGAGCCGGAAAGGATGAAAATCGGCTATAAACATCAAATTCCTCACTATTTCTTCGGACCAAGATATGAATCGCGCCCAACTTGTTGAAATCCTGGCAACCAAAAACAACCTGTCCAAGACGTCGGCCAACGCCGTGCTCGACACCTTGATCGACACCGTCCAGACCGCCGTGAAGAAAGGCGATGCCGTGCAACTCGTGGGTTTCGGCACGTTCAAATCCGCCAAGCGCGCTGCGCGCACCGGCAAAAACCCCGCGACGGGCGCCGCCCTGAAGATTCCCGCATCGACCGTGCCGAAGTTCGTGGCCGGCGCCAAGTTCAAGGCCGTGGTCGATCCCAAGGCGGCCAAGCGCAAGGCCGAGAAGGCGGGCAAGTAAACGAGTATGGATAATCGCCGCCACCGGCAAGCCAGGCGGCGCTTTTCTTTTGCTTGATCTCCATCCATCCCAACGGCGCCAGGGCCACAGCACACCATGACCGCGTTCTCTGAATCATTCCGATCGGAAGTAGCCCGTATAGCGCGCAAGGAGAACAAGGGAGATGTTGCTTCCCTGCGCAAGTTGACCACCAGCCAGCGTGGCGAGATCGCCGCGCTCAAGCGAGACGTCAAGGCGCTGACCGGGCAGGTGCGCGGGCTGGCCAAGGCGCTGGAAAAGGCTATGGCAGTGATTGGACGTCGGTCGTCTGGAGATCACGCTACGGACGCGCACAGTGAGCCAGGCGCCCAGGGAGATCAGGCGCCTTCGAAACGCGGTGGACGCCCCTTCGTCTTCAGCCATGAGGCTTTGCTCGCCAAGAGACAGGCGTTCCAGATGAGCCAGAAAGAGATGGCCCAACTGCTCGGTGTGTCGGCCCTGAGCGTCTACAAATGGGAAACTGGTAAGGCCACGCCTCGCGCGGCCCAAATCCTGCGGGTGCGCGATGTGCTCAAGATGGGAGTACGAGAGGCTCGCAAGAAGATTGCGGAATAGGCACAGGTCGCTTGGTCGATCATCACCGGGGCGATCCAGTGACCGCCGCGTCAAGCGTGACCGATTCGGCCGAATCGCCGGCGGCGAACATGTCGATCACCGGCAGCAGCGCATCGCTTAGCACGCCGACTACCGCCTAGCGCAGGCCGTATCGGACGCCTGCAAAACCTCTGCAACTGAATCGGAGTGGGCGGGAGATTGGGGACCATGTCATTCTCCAACAGTCATTGGGACAGGTTGAGTGCTGGCGACTCGATGCCGCGTGCTTGGTCGATTCTCTCGGCCACCTTGAAGGCCGCCTCCAGCTCGCTGATGCCGAACTGCTGCATGAGCTGGTAGCGCTCGGCTTTTTCCTCCGGCTCGGTTTGCGCGAGCGCCAGATACAGGCTGGGTGGCACCGCCCGGAACAGGACTTCCATCGATTTGGACAGGATGACACCTTCGGTGAACTTCCCAGCTTCCTTGCGCGCCGATAGCATCAGTGCTTTCTGCGCGGGCGACAGCTCTCGGAAGCGTGCGATTTTCTCGACTTCATCGGGCGGCATGGACAGACAGATCCACCACTCAATCATGTTGAGCATGGGTTCCGCCGCGCGAGGCAGGTCGTCGATGTTTTGCGTGGCGAGCCAGAACCAAGCTCCCAGCTTGCGCCACATCTTGGTGATCTTGACCACATATGGCGCGAGCAGCGGGTTTTTGGTAATGATGTGACCTTCATCTGTCACATTGATAATGGGCCGCCCAAGGAACTGGTCGCGCTCAGCGATGTTGTTCACCGTGCTGATCAGGCTGATGTACGCAATGGAGAGCTGCGCGTTGTACCCTTCGCGGGCATAGATCGCCAGGTCGACCAAAGTGATGTCGGCCTCGGGCCACGGCGTGCCCGGACGGTCAAACATTTCGCCGTCGCTGCCTTGGCAGAACATATCCATGGCATCCGCCATTTCCAACAACCGCACGCGGCGCATTTCCGGCAGTGTCGGGTCCTGGCCCCGCGCGCGTAATGCATCGCGCACGTCACGCGTAAGAACCGTGCGGTTCTCTCCACCTTCGCCATGACAGCGCTCGGCTGCATCGAGGATGCATTGGCGGATTAGCGAGCGATCGGCCCGCGTCATCCTCGCCTCTTCTTTTTCCTCGCCGCCGGTGATCATCAGCCGCGCGATGATCTCCAATTCCCCTAGCACATCACGCTGCTCGTCGGCCTCAGCGGCCATGGCCTCTGGCGGCTGATCTTCGTCCAGCACATCGGCGTCCAGCGTCTGCACGGCGCTTGGTGTCTCAATCAAGCGGCGAGCGTCAGCAAAGGGCGCGAGGCTCACGCCCGCACCTGGGGCGAGCTTGACGCGGTGAACTGTCAAGCCAAGTTTGCGCGCGAATTCGCAGAATAGGCCGAAGCTGTTACCCGCTTCGACGATAATAAGACGCGGTCCATAGATCGCCGTGACCTGATTCAGCAAGTTGTTCAGTGTCGCAGATTTGCCGGAGCCCGTGGGGCCGAACAGAAACAGATGAGCATTCATCTGCCGGTCCAAGCGGTTCAGCGGGTCGAAAGTGATCGGGCCCCCGCCGCGGCTAAAAAACGTATTGCCCGGATGGCCCGTGCCTTGGCTGCGGCCCCAGACCGGCGAAAGGTTCGCCACATGTTGGGCGAACATCAGTTGGGTGAACCAGTTCCGCCGGTCCTGCGCAGGGTTGTAGCAGCACGGGAGCCAGCGCAGGTAGCTGTTCAACGGGGCTACTTCATCGTCTTCGCGTACCGGCTGCAAGCCTGCATTGAGCATGACGGTCGCCAGATCCAGGCCGCGCCGGTCAAGCTCGACTTCGTCACATCCGCGCAGAAAGAAGGCCAAGGTGCCTCGGTAGAGCTTGTGCGCGCTGCCGATGAGAGCGCGCGCTTCCTGTACATCCCTGAGCGTCTGCTCCGAGGCCAAGGTTTCCCCGACCGCTTTTTTCGCCAAATGGTTCAGATGCGATTCGAGAACGTCTTGGGGTGTGGCCACCATGGTCAGACACATCGTCGTGTCTTCGGGCATCTGGTCGAACAGCGTGTTGATCGCGTCTCCTTTGCGGGTCTCGCCGGTCAGATGCCCCGTGCCAGGTGGCACCCGCAGCCGGTCGGTGACCAGCACACGGTGCGGCATCCCATCGAAATGCCAGGTGCCATGCTCCGCATCGGAACGCGGCTGGTCAAAAAAGAGCCGCTGGCTGAAGTCTCGCCCACTCGCCAGCTCAAGCTCGCCGTCCTCGGCCTCGTCAGGATAACGCGCCAGCGCATAAAAACGCTCCCGATCCTCGGCTTCAGGCCCGAGCATCGTGGGGCGTGGATTGAACCACCGCATCAGCCAATCATGAATATCGGACGCTCCCATGCGCCGAACCTGAATGCCGGCATTGGCCAGCCCGCCGCACAGGCGGTCGCAGACGATGTTCAACATCTGCTCGGGCGTCTGGCCGCGCCGGCTTGCCAGGCCCCGTCCTTGTCCGGTCGCACGGCGATAGACCACCATGCGCACGCGTCGCACCTGCCCGCGCCAGGGCAGGCGTGTGACAACGGTGTCTTCGAACAAACCGCCCGGCTTGGCTATCGCGCGCAGGTGATGGCCGAAGAAACGCAGGTAGAACTCGGTGAAGTCCGTGCCGCGGGCGCGCGGCTGCACATAGTCGCGCAGGGTCTGCATATAGTGGTCGAAGCTGGTCTCGTCCTGCGCGTAGAGCTGGAGCACCCAGGGGTTCTCGTCCAGTTCCTCGAACGAGTCTTGCAGCGCGTTTTCCAGGGCATCGCGGGCCTGCGAGAGCCAGCCAGGTTCTCGGCCTTCCGTGCCCAGTGGCACCAGTTCGTAGAATGCGGCTACCGATTGCCCGTCTTCCAGCAGCATGGACTTCGAGCCAGGCAGAAACTCCGCCCACGGCAGCAACTCCACGAAGGACGGCGCCACTTCATACAACGCCTGCTCGTCTACCAGAGTCGCCGGTTTGCGGCCCAGGACTGCTGCGCCAGGCTCAGGGATGCCGGCCTGGCGCAAGGCCTCGACATGGCGCTGCCAGCCGTCCGGCTGCTCCCCGCTATCGGTGCCGATGGTGGCGGACCTGCGCCAGGGGAGGTTCCACTGCATCAGTAAGCCTCCACGCGCTCGCCCGGCATGGCGTATTGCACACGCTGGTACAGCGGGAAGACCGTCGTATAGCCCGGCACCGGGACAGGATCGGTACCAGCCAGATGCGGATAGACGTACATCACCAGGTCGGGGTTCGGCAGGCGCTGGAACTGCTGATAGACCTCATTACGGGCCGTCCGTGTGTAGCGTATCTGCTCCGCAGGCGCGGCCAGCACATCTGCGTCGGTCAGCGGCCAGCGCAGGCTTTGGCGCGCCTCGAGCAACTGGCGACGGGAAACCTGACCAACGCCACCGCCGCCGTCACCGGCGCTCTGCTGCCAGATGTCCATCATCGTGCTGTCGCCGTGGGGCAGCAGCTTTTCCTTGCTCGTTGCGCAGCCGCCGAGCACTGCGACGGCCACGGCCAGTACGAGGCCCTTAATTGAGTTCGAGAGCATAGGTTTCTCCAAGGCGGTGATCGACCCGCCGGCCTTCGGGGTCGTAGTCGATGGCGAGTGGCCGTTCGAGGTGAACGGCGACCTTGGCGCCGGGCTGCACATAGACGGCGGCGAATGCCTGGCCGTAGAGCTTGTTCACCCAATCGGCCATGTCGCGTACGCCGCCGGCCAGAATGCGGCCCACGGCTTCATTGCCCGAGATGCCGACACTGCCGATAGAGCCATCCGCGCCCACGTAGGACATCTGGCCGGTGTCGCTGTCAATGAGTGAGGCCACGCCGGCGCCGGCCGCCGTGATCAGGGCTTGCGAGCCGAGGTACTGCTGGGCGTTGCTGCGCCGCTCGCCGCTGACGCAAGGAATGCCATGCGGGTCGCTGATCCAGCCCAGGCCCCCGCCTTGTTGGTTTTGCTGCTGATTGCTCTGCCGGTTGCCTTCGCGGTCCTCGGGAATCGTGCGGACGGTGCCGTCATGGAACACAAAGGTGATGGTGCGCACTTGCCCGCGCACGCACGAGAGCGTCCAGTCGCCCGAGGCAGTGCCGGAGAACACGGCGCCGGCGACGTCGGGAATGTCGATCCCGTTGGCGGTGAGGTTATCGGGTCCAACCAAGACTTTGAAGGGATATGGGTCGTTGACCGTACCGTCGATAGGCACGCGGCCGATCAATGCGGTCATCGCCACCGAGCCCATCAGCGTCGAGTTGGTCGGTACGGTGTAGACCGGCTTCGCGCTCTTGACGCCGGCTGCGCGAGCGCCTGCGTTCGCCACGGTTTGCGCCGTGGTTTCCAGCGTGCTCTGTGCCGGACCGAAACTCGTGGGGAAGCTCGTAGCGCCGCGTGACGATCCGCGCCCCTCGGCCTGCTTCGCGTCATCGGGTTCCACCCAGCGCACACCGCCTTCCATACCGGCCTCGTCGCCATCGCGAAGCCCCAGGCCCACGGGCAGATCGGCATGACCGCCACTGCGCTCGCCGATGCTGTCCAGGCGTCGCTGCAGGTCAGCCAGCAATCCTTCGGTCTGCTGGCGTTCGCTGGCCGCTTGCCGCTGGTCGCGGCGCAGATTGGAACGCTCGGATTCGAGAGCCGAGTTGATGCGCTGATCGATGGCGCTTTCGCGTTGACGCAGGCGCTGGTTTTCTTCGCGCTGCGACTTGTTGTCTGAGAGCGCAGTCTGCAGCTCGGTGCGCAGTTGTTTGACCTGCGCCACCAGCGTCGCCACGGTGTCACGGGGGGTGTCACCCTCGATACCCAGCGCCTTCATTTCCTCCGGTGTGAGCTGGGCGCTCGCATCCGCCCCTGTCGGCGTTTGTTCCCCACCCCCCGAAAACAGCCGGATGCCGACGAACATCACCAGCACAGCCACCGGAATCATCAACCACTTGAGCAGGCCATTACCGCGCATGATCGGCCTCCTTGCCATCTTTCCCCTCGGGCTCCGGCTGCGGCAGATGGGCGGCCGGGTCAAAGCGGTTGACCGCCGGCAGCAGCGATTGCGCAAGGCCGCGCCCGCGCGTCACCAGGTACAGGACGGTCGTATCCTCGGG
Organism: Bordetella petrii; assembly: GCA_017745595.1. Classification (GTDB taxonomy): domain Bacteria; phylum Pseudomonadota; class Gammaproteobacteria; order Burkholderiales; family Burkholderiaceae_B; genus Bordetella_A; species Bordetella_A petrii_C. The sequence continues at coordinate 91,466 of WMBV01000021.1, read as the reverse complement.
CGCGCCGCGCGGGCCAAGCGCCTCGTGTTGGAACGTGGCGGTCAAGAAATCACCCTGTAGCAGGCGTGGGTCGAGGGTGACCCAGCCGCCGCTGTCGTTGGTCAGGCGCACGGCTGTGACCCACTGGTCTTCCAGCCGCCATGAAGCGAGCGCGATCGCGCGCACCGGCAGCGCCGGCATCAGCGCGCCGAGGTCCAGATCGCGGCGCAGGTATACCCGCATGACGCCCGGCAGCGGCTCCACGGTACGCAGCGGCGCGTAGAGGTTCTGGGCGGCGAAGCGCGTCAGCACGACGGCGATTGGGGTTTCGCGCCGCGCTGCTCGCGTGCCAGCCTGGTCCTGGGCACGCGCCGGAGTGTTGCTGCCCTCGACGATACGCACCGGTTCCAGTTCGGCCTCTCCGTCCTTGGGCGGCTCGGCCGCAATGTCCAGCAGAATTAACGCGCCCGTATCGGCGTCCTGCAATTGAAGCCGCGTGGGCTCGATCGGCTCGCTGGCGCGCAGATACACCGCGCCGCCTGCGCTCTGCACACGCAGGCGTTCGCCCACGCTTGCAGGCACGCCCACACGGACGTTCTTGTCAATGAACACGACACGCTCCTGACCGACCTTGAGCGGCACCGCCAGCGGCATGCGTTCCCAGCGCAGGATCTCCACCGCCTGGGCAACGGGCGCCGCCACCACGGCCAACAGCCCTAGCAGCGTGAGTACAGGGTGCTTCATGGGGTTTCTCCTTGGGGCGCTTGGGGAGACAGGCCGCCAGATGCCGGGCGGCTAGACTCCGGGGCATTGATGCGCTGGGGCGTGCCGTCGTAGCAGTCGAGAACCATGCCGAACGGGTTTCGCGCAGGATCAACGTCGACGCGTGTCACCTTGATGGGATAGCGCACCAGGGCGCGCTTGACCTGCTCGGCGCCGTAGTATTCGTCCGCACTGATGTCCAACGTCACGACCCAGTCCCGGTCGGAGACCACGCGCACGCGCGCTGAAGGATCGTCGCCATAGCCGCGACCGGGGATTTCATAGATGCCGCGCACGCGCTGGCGCAACTCACCCGTACTGCGTCGATACTCATAGTCAGCTTTCAGGAACGCCTGGCACGATGGCGTCAGGTAGGACGAAAGCGCGTGCAGGTTGCGCGGATAGTCCTCCTCGCCATTGGTCGGCCAGCGGTTGAGCGCTTGAAACACGTAGAACGTAAACGCATAGACCGATTCGGGCGGTACTTCCCACCACTTCCTGGTACTGCCCGAGCGCAGATCAGGTGGAACGTGAATGGTCAGGTCGCGCGGGGCGCTCCACCAGCCACCGCCCATGACCAAAGCGACGACGATCAAGGCGCCAACTCCCATCCGCAGCGTCTTGATGTGCGCCTGCAGGTGAGCGATCTCGTTCTTAAAGCGGCTCATCGCGCGCTCCTGCGCGTGGTCCAGCTTCCTTTGCGTGAGATCAGCCCATGGCCGCCCACCCAGCCGGCTATCAGCGGATGGCGCGTGGCAATGCGCCACTGCAATTGCCGGTACAGCCAGGTATCGGGCCGCCCGCGTTTGAGGCGGCGCAGGATGCCGCCTCCAACGAACACGCCGATGGCCACGCCCAGCACGACGAACGTCGGCGCGAGCGCAATTGTGCGCAATACCCAGGACAACGGTGCGCCGATCAGCAGGCCGGCGCCACCGGACAGGCCGCAGCAGATCCACAACTCGTCGGCGGTGAGACCGCGGACAACAACGGGATGGCGATTGAGCCGGTGCGGTAAGAACGTGACCGTCCCGTCCGCACGGATGTGCTGATCGGACATAACCTGCATCCGCTTACAAGATGCCGGTGGCTTCGGTGAGCAGCCAAATACCGATCACGAGCAGGACCGCTCCGATGGCTACGGTGAGCCCAAATTGTCCCCACGTTTTGCGGCCCGTGTGAATCTCCGCGTAGGTCCCATACGCGTGGTAGCACACCCCGATAAACATCGAGGCGACCACCAGGAGGGCCACGAGCATGACGATGTCATAGCCATAGTTCCGGATCGTTTCCATGATGCCGCCGCCAGTTCCACGGGAGGGGTCTTCCATCGTGGGAAGCCCTTGCGCGAACGAGAGCGCGGGCAGCGCGGCGATGCCCAGGGCCACGGTGGCGCGCTGGGCAAGACGGGAAGAGAGGATGCGTTGCATGGTCAGACCTTTCAGGAGAGGAGAAAGAAAGTCAGCACGAGGTACATCGCCAGGAAGCGGATGCACACGCCCAGGAACTGGCGCTGGTTCAGGCGGCTTTCTGCCCACCCGACATAGGCCGTTCGGATGGCCCAGACGCCCCACACGAGCAGGACTGCGAACACGACGCCGACCAGGGCGGTCGCCATCGCGGAGGGCGCGATGCCGCTGTTGGCTTGAAATGCCGAAATCTGGGCGCCGTTCATGGCGTGCCCTCCGCAGTCGTCGCCGGTGGTTCGACTGCTCGCTCGGTGCGGTAGTCGCCGGCCAGTTCGGAGGGGTCGCGCGGCTGGGCGCGCGATGGCGTCAGATGGGTCTGGATGCCGGCGCGAACACGCGCCAGGTCAGCCAGGAGCCGCGGGTAGTCGAAGTGGTAGGGCTCGCCCGGTGTGATGGGGGTATGCGCGGCGCTGTCCGCGACGGTGCGCTCCAGCGCGTCGAGCTGGCGCAGCGCGGCGACCAGCTCCTGGCGCTGTGCCGGGGACTCGGCCAAGACCATCGGGGACTGACCCAGCAAGAGGGCCGTCATGAGAAAAGTGGGCACGCCGCGATGGGCGGCGCGCAGCCAGATCGAAGCCACCATTGAACCATTCCTGTGTGATCAGCAATGGCTCGATCGTGGAGATCGGGGCTGCTTTAGGCCGCAAACAATGGGAACCTGCGATTGACCGGATTGATGGGTTTCATCCGTTTATGCAGTTTCAACACGTGCTGAAATAGGCATTTATAGTGAAAATTTCTTGACACGATTTCACCAGAAATGGTATTTTCACCGAATGTTGAAAACTACCGATCCAGTGAAAATCGAGCAGCAAGCTGCCGATGCGCTCCGTCGCGTCCTGGAGGAGGTGCCGGCCATCGAGCATCTGGAAGTGCGCCATGTGGCGAATGAAGGCGACCGCTCGGTCGATCTGCTCGCCCGCATCGACACCTTCGGCCGCCGGCACACCTTGGTCGCGGAAGTGAAGTCCAGCGGCCAGCCCCGCCAGATACGGCCTGCGCTGCTAATGCTGAAGGACTACGTCGCGCGCCAGGCGGAATCTGTCACGCCCGTGCTCATTGCCCCCTACCTGTCTGCAGACGCCCAGAACCTGTGCCGGGAGTACGAAGTCGCCTATCTAGACCTGGAGGGCAATGCCCGCCTGGCCTTCGGCACGTTCTTCATCTCCCGCCATTTCGCCCACAAGCCTGTTGCCGAGCGGCGCGAACTGCGTTCGCTGTTCAAGCCCAAGTCCGCGCAGGTGCTGCGGCAGCTGCTGCGGCAACCCACTCGCCCATGGAAGGTAACTGACTTGTCAGAGGTGGCAGGAGTCAGCCTGGGGCATGTGAGCAACGTGCGGACTGCTCTGCTGGATCGGGAGTGGGCACAGGTTTCCAGTGATGGGGTGTTTCTGTCTAACCCCAATGCGCTGCTGAGCGCATGGCGCAGGGCCTACGAGCCCCCGCCAGGTAGGCGCCAGGGCTTCTATACGACTCTGCACGGCACCGAGTTGACGGACGCTATTCGTGCATTGCCACATGGCTCGCCTGAGGCCGGACAGGTAGCGCTGGCCTCGTTCTCTGCGGCCCAATGGCTAGCCCCCTATGGCCGTACTGGCACCCAGTACTTCTATGCCGACGAGGCTGGCTTGGAGCAGTTGCGCTCGACCTTGCAACTCGCCCCAGCCAGCAAGGGGGAGAACGTCGTCGTGACCGTGCTCGACGAGCCTGGTTTATTCCGTGACACCGTGGAACCTGCGCCGGGCGTGTTCTGTACCAGTCCTGTTCAGACCTACCTGGACCTCACCGATGCCGGAGAGCGCGGACAAGAGGCTGCCGACCATCTTCGGCAGGAAAGACTGCAATGGCCCAAATGACACCGGGCGAACCCCAGTTCGCCCGCGACTACGACGATCGCACCACCGCGGCCGTCAAGTCCGTACTGATCGAAATTGGCCAGATCCTGGGCAGCTTCAAGGGCAAGTTCGCGGTCGTTGGCGGAGCGGTGCCCTGGCTGCTGCTGGGCGACAACGAGGACATGCCCCACGTCGGAACGCTGGACCTGGATTTAGGCCTGGACTCCTCAGCGCTGGGCGATGGCGAATATGCCCATCTGGTGAATGAGCTGCTGGGGCATGGCTATGCCCAGCGCAAGGAACTCAAGCGTTTCCAACTAGTGCGTCAGATTCAGGCAGTCGATGGTGGCCCGCCCATCGACGTGATCATCGACTTCCTGCGACCCAAGGACGCGGACATCGTCAAGAACGTGCCACCCCTGATCAGCGACTTCGCGGTGCAGGGCGCGGACGGCGCTGACCTGGCCGTTCGCTTCTATCAGATGGTGGCGATCACGGGCTCCATGCCCCATGGTGGAACCAACCGGGTGGAGGTGGCTGTCAGCTCGATCCCCGCGTTGTTGGCCATGAAGGGGCATGCCATCGAAGGCCGCTACAAGCAGAAGGACGCCTACGACATCTACTACTGTGTCCGGAACTATCCCGGCGGGCCACAAACCCTGGCCGAGGACTGCCGGCCGCTACTGGAACATGCCAGCGGCATGAAGGGCTACCAGTACATCGCGGGCAAGTTCGATACTGCGGAAGGCTTTGGCCCGACCTGCGTGCGCCACTTTGTCGAAGACACACGGGTGTTGGGCGAGCGCACTCCAGAGCAGTGGCAAATGGACGCTTTCGGGCAGGTGGACGCCTGGTTGCGCGCCCTGGGCATTCGGTGATCCGTTCGATCACAGGTATTTCTTGAAGCTGCCCGCGGTCAGGCTCACGGCCAGCCCCAGCAAGGCGACGCTGGGCAGCAGGATGACCAGCGGATGTACCGAGATCGGCAGCGCCAGGTACGTGACCCAGGGCAGCACGGCCAGCGGCATCAGGCTTGCCTTCGCACGGTGGTAGATAAAGCCCGATTCCCGGCCCGCACCGAACCGGCGCACATCCCGCCGCACCAGGCCATCGACCAGGCCAACGACAGCCGCGGTGAAGATCAGCGGCAGCGTAAGCACCAGAACCAACAGGCGTACCAAGAAGGTCAACGTCGTGAAGGCCGCGGCGATCAGGTAGCTCTCGGCCCAGACATAGACCTGGCTGATGTAGTACCGGAAGTTCCGCGCCTGCCCGTGGCTGGGCGCGCGGGTGCGCTCGGCGGTCCGGCTCATGCGCTCCAATAGCCCCGAGCGCACGAACACCCACTCGTAGCCGGTATCCACCAGCTCGTGCGCCGTGCGCCCGGGCTCCTGCACCACCACGCTGCGCGTGAAGTGGCTGGACAGGTGCCCGAGTTCGTACTGCAGCATCTGTTGGGAGTGGCGCCAGCTCTGGTCCTTCCAGAACAGGTGCATGCCGATGCACTCCACGACGATCGAGAACAGCAGCGAGCCGATCAGCACCCCGAGCAGCCGAAACGGCAAGGTGATGGTGCCGACGATCAGGCCCTGCCGCTGGTTCTGCTCTCGCTGCGCGGTCGAGGCGGCGTCCTTCATGGCGAGGCCTCGTCGCCCGCGCCGTCATCGGCGCCACTGGCCACCGCGCCGGGTTCGGCCGCAGCGGCATCGTCCAGCAGGTCGTCGGGCAAGGCTGCGTCCTGCAAGGCCGGCGAACTGGTGAACTCCCACCACTGCGTGGCCTCGCTGTAGCTCTGGCGCATGTAGCCGGCCAGTTGCTGCAAGTCCGTCGGCATCGCTTCATCCGGGTCCGGCGCAGGCAGCGGCATGCGCACCTTCCAAAGCTGACCGCCTTGCAGCAGCGCGAAGCACTGGCCCTTGGGCAGGCCCACAATGTGCGACGGCTCGATCATGGGAACGCTGGACATGCTGATGCGGTCCTGGGTGTTCGACGTGAAGTCGGTCGCGCCGCGGATGTCCGAGCTATCTGTCGCACCGGAGACGATGGTGGTGGTATAGACCTCCACCTTCGGTAACTGCCGGGTCAGCAGTTCGGCGGTGGCCGTCTCGCGCACGCGCAACATGAACAAATTGTTGAAATTTCCGATCACCTGGCCGGCCTTCGCGCGGTTGCCGATGCGCGCCTCGATGTCTGAGAGCGTTTGCGTGTACGCCGTGACTTGCAGCCCGGCGCCGCCGCCTTTGTTGATGATCGGAATGAACTCGTCGCCCATGAGTTCATTGAACTCATCCGCATGGACGTTGATGGGTACGCGCGCACCGGCCGATGCGCCTGGCAGGCCGTCGTCGACCCCGTGCTTGTAGATGTGCCCGGCGACCGAGACAAGATCGCTGAACATCGAATTGCCGACCGCCGCGGCGACTTCGGCGTCGGACAGCGCGTCCAGGCCAACATAGACGATGGCGCGTTTTCTGATGACCTGCATCCAGTCGAAGATCGGCCTGGGGTCATTGAGGTCGGAATAGTTCGGGGCAAGAAGCTGAGAGATTTTTCCGCTGGTGAGCTTCTCCAACAACGGCAAGAGGCTGGCGACGATCTTGTCGAAATAGGTCTTGTCATAACGCACCGCCGAACGCAGGCCGTCGAGCACGGGGTCGTAGTTGCGCGCCTGGGAGAGGTACTGCTCCAGCGCCACGACGCGCTTCTCGCGCCCGATCATGTTCCTGGGGATGTTCTTCTCGTTGAGCTTGGCCTCGATCTGGACGATCATCTCCCAGGCCTTGGGCTCCATCTTGGCGAAGTAGTGCTGGGCGTACTCGATGAACAGCGCGTCGATGTTGATGACGTGGCGCTGGATCAGCATGTAGTCGGGGCGTTGTCCCAGTTCCACCAGCGCACGGGCGATGATGTTCACGAACCGCCACGCGAACTCCCTGAAAGCTGCACTATTGCCTTCGCCGGAGAGCTGCCCCGCGATGCGTGTCGCCACTTCCGAAATCCGGCCGAAGCGGCCCACGGCGTTGTAGCGGGCGCTGATTTCCGGCCAGCCCAAGTGGAAGATGTAGAACTCGCCTTCGCGGCCCGCTCGCTTGGCCTCGACGTACATCCGCTTCAAAAGATCGGCATCCCCCTTGGGATCGATGACGATCACGACTTCGTGGTCGCCCATGGCGTTCCTGCGGCGAATGTCCTGGGTGACGAACAACTCGGCGAGCCGCGTTTTGCCCACGCGTGTGGTGCCCAGCACCAGCGAATGCCCGACGCGCTCGCCCAGCGGCAGGCTGACGTCCACCTCATCGGGTTCGATGCCATGTAGCCGCGGCAGGCCGCCCACCGGCGGCAGCGGGCGCACCGGATTCATGGGTACGTCCCAGCACGTGAGCGCGGACAGCCGGGACATCGGGAACGGCGCGAATTCCAGTCGTTCCTCCAGGCGCCGCGCCAGCCGGTAGGCCGGTGTCGGTTCCACGTAGCGGCGAAACTCCGGCCGGTACGTCTGCATCAGCCTATGGGTGTGCTTCTGCTCCCACAGGAACCCGCGCCCCACGAACAGCCGCTGCTGGCTGATCGGCACATCGCGGCTGGTCATCACATAGCGCGGCAGGCGGCGGATGTTGCGCCGGTAGCGCAGGATGACCCGGGCATCGCTGTAGCGGATTGCGCCGTAGGCGCCGAACGCCAGCGCGCTGCCGACGCCCATGGTCGGGCTCAGCGCGAGCGACCATGGGGCCACCAGGGACAGAAACGCGGCGCCTGCACACGCCGCGACGGTGTATAGCTCCACCGCTGGGCGCAGCAGAACCTCGACCGGCTGTTTCCCCGACATGGCTTCATTGCTCGATGCCGGTGGCCGTGATCAGCGCCGGGTAATGCCGCAGGCCCAGGCGTTCGGCCAGATCGTCGCCGGCCACGGGTGCCAGTGGAACGCCAGGCACCAGGGCGCGCAGCTGCGCCAAGGCTTGTACGGTCACGACGTTGACGACCAGGCCTACCGCGCTGCGCTCGCGCAGCGAGTCAGCACGGCGCTGCAACCAGGCGCGCGAAGCCTGGTCGTCACCCACGACAACGAAGGTCCGCAGGCCCGGGGCTTCGATCACCCGCCGTGCCACAGTGCCTGGCGTGAGCTTGGCACTGCGCACTGGCAGCATGGCGGCCTCGTCCGAAGGCGTGGCAGGAACTTGGGGTGTCGGGATGGGGGGCTGTGCCGTACCATTGCCGCGCGGTTGCAGGTTGAGCACCTCGTAGTACGGCAGCGCTGAGGTGCCGCCACGGTCTTCGACCACGATCAGCGGTTCGCCGGCGTGCACGGCCAGCGGCAGGCCTGCCAGCGATACGAGCAGGCCCCACAGGGGCAAATGGGTTTTCGTCATGGGGAGTTCTCCTGGCGTGCGGCGTGTGCCGAGACGGTTGTGCGCGTGCCCTGCACGCGAGCGAGGTGGCGGGACACGCTGCGCCGATAGCGCGCGGCGGGCTCACCGCCTGCGGGACGGTGGTAGCGGCCGATGGCCAGCAGCCAGTCCTCGCCGGGGGTGTGCTGCTCCATCAGGATCTCGGCGGCGATAGCGAGGTTGCGGTACGGATCGAGCAGATTGCAGGGGCCGGAGAAGCGGTGCTTGTGGTAGCCGAGGTTGATCTGGCCTAGTCCGGCGTCGATTCGGGTGTGCGGCGTGGCGTGCATCGCCTGCTGCAAACCGGCGCAGGCGTCGGCGCGGGTGGCGAAGCGGCGCGATTGGCCGGCGACATTGAGGGACCACGGCCAGGGGACGATGCGACCGTTGCGCCGGATGCCGCTCTCCTGCAGGGCCACGGCGTAGAGCACCGTCGAGGGAATGCCCGCACGCTGCGCGGCGAGCTGGTAGGCCGGTGGCGGAATCTCCTGCGCGTATGCTGCGTAGGCATACAGGCCGGCAGCAAACACCAGCGTGCGCAGGGGGGCGGCTACGGTTGGCGCTGCCATTGGCCGTTCACCTCGCGCACGACTGCTGGAAGATCGCCGGGCAGGCCCAACGACAGCCATCGACCGCTGTCGTGGTTGAGCGTGATGATGCCGCTGCGCACATGCGCCGGGTCGACGTTGGTGCGCTTGGCCCAATCCCGGATGCGCGCATCGTCCTGGCGGCTGTCGACCATATACAAGTCGAACTCAGTCCCCGACGATTGCAGCCGCTGCACCAGTTGCCCGCAAGCCAAGCAGCCATCCTTGATGAACACCGCCATGCGGCCGCTGCCACGCACGATGGCATTGGATGGCGTTTCGGAGAGCAAATTCACGCGCTGCATCTCGGGGTTCAGCCGTTGCCAGGCGTCGTCGTAAGCGCGTTGATACGCGAGCAGTTTCTGGACGCGACGTGCTTCGGCCTGCACCTGCAATTCGGCGTATCGCCGCCGCTCCTCATCGGTGCGAGCCTCGATGCCTAAAGCCGATAGCGGGTCTAGGTTCGGTGAGTAACTGCCGAGCGGCCCTTCCATCAGCTCGCGGTAGCGGGCGAACTCGTCGTCGCGCAGGCCCCATTCCTTTGCCAGTCGTGCGTCCTGGCTATGCGCGACCTGGCTTTGGCTGGTGCGGCCGGGCTGGGCGGTCGAGGTTTGCTGGGGCGCTTGTTGGGCCGACGCGGGCAGTTGCAGCGCCGTCAGCAGCAGGATCGGGACAAGGTGGCGTTTCATCGCGCAACCTTCCGGTTCAAGGAATCGCCACGCGGCGCGTCTGGCCGCCGGCCTGGAAGACGGCGGTACTGCCGTCGATGGCCTGCAAGCGCCATGGGCCCACCGTATCGCCCGGCAGCAGCACCTGCACCTGGTCGGCGGTGAAGTTCTCGGTACTTGGCGCAACAGAGACGCTGCGCTGACCAGCCCGCAGTTCGGTGCCGACGACACGGAACGGCAACGTCGGCGGCGTGGCCTTGGCGGCGGCCCGCCTGGATGGGCGTGGCTGGGTTGGTGCGGGAGCGCGCGCAACGGCCGGGCGCGCCTTGATCTGCTCGACCTCCGCACGTAGCGATTCCAGGTCGCCCGCCGCGGCGCGGCCAGTCAGGGTCCGCTCGATCTGGGCAATGCGGGCCTCCAGAGCCTGACGAGCGTCTTGCAGGCCGGCGGCGGTGGCGGCCGCCGGACGCTGCTGCAGGGCCTGGGTAATCTCGGTCAGCCCGGCGACCTGTGCTTCGAGGCGTTGCAGCCGGGTGTTGCGACGTTCCTGGTCGGTCTGATCATTCAGCGCCTGGTAGCCCAGAAGTACGAAGACGCTGAGACCGATCAGCCAAAGCCAGAGCAGGCTTTGCACCACTACGGCGGCGGTTGAGCGGTGGGCAGGTTGCGGCATGTTCATGGCTGGCCCCCAGCGATCGGGATTGTCTGTACCGCTTCGGTGGCGGACGGCACCGGAGCGGGTTCCGCGCCTGTGCCGTCGTCCGGCCGCTCGAAGCAAATCTGTCGCGCGCGATCATCCGCGTGCAGTTCCCAGGCCGGGCCGGCCAGGATAAGTAGCGCATCGCGCACAGTCATGGGCCCGAGATGCAGGTGCGCTGCCGGCAACGGCAGCGCGTACAGCTCGATCACCGCATGCGTGGTCTTGCAAAGCTGGTAGCCGCTGCGCTTGAGCACATGTCGCAGCCCCTCGCCCACGGTGGCGCGGGCATCCTCGGGCATGGACACGTCGATAATTTGCAGCAGCAGGTCGCGCTGCTGCGCCGTTGGTGCCAGCTTCACGAGGGTGTAGCGGCCCTGACGCACCACCGGAATGAACTCGGGCGCCTGGGGCTCGGGTGCGGCCGTGACCTCTTCGATGGCCTCGGGCGCGAGCGGCGCAGTCGTCGTCGCGCAGCCACCGGCCAGCACCGACCACAGCAGACCGAGAAATCCCGCCAGCAGGCGGCGTTCGGGATGGTGAAACCAAGGTGGAGAGGGGCACATGGCGCGTCGTCCTGAAACATCGAGCCCTCACCATCGCTGCTGACGCCATGCGCAGCAGCAAACAATCCGAACCACGCAGCGCCCGATTTGCCAGCAGCGCCTTCACCAAAAGAAGAGGCCCCGCGCTGGGGCCTGTGAAAGTGGATTTCTTACGCTTCGTTGTCCATGCCCATGCGCTCGCGCATTTCGGCGACGAACGCCTCGGGGGCCATCAGGCCATAACGTGCCAGCCGCAGGGGAATGTCCTCGGCGTTGAGGTTCCCGTCTTCGATGCGTTGTCGCAGACAATCCGCGATCTCGGCTTCGAGCTTCGAGCGGGCGTCGATGGCTTCGCAGGGTTGGGTGTTGGTGTTCATGGATCTTTCCTTGGGATGAAAAAAGTGCAGCCACGTCCACGGAGATCGTGGGCGTGGCTACAAGGCGGGAGCAACGGAAGGCCGGCTTGTGGTTGGGGATCAGGCGGCGACCAGTTGCCGGGCCAGTGCGACCTCGACGGAATCGCCATCCTGGTTCAGGACATCGAGCCCGGATTCGGGCACGTCGCCCGAGGTGGACTGCGAGACCATGATCTTCTTAGCCATCAGCCCCAGGCAGGTCATCTGCGAGGAATCAGCGTAGCCAAGGTAGATCACGCGCACGGGGTGCTTCAGCCCGATGCGCCAGGAGCGGCGTGCCGCCTGCTGGAGCGAATACACGTTGTAGCCCGACTGCATGAACACGATCGTCGGGAACTCCAACAGGTCCAGCCCCGTCTTGACTAGCTCGGGATTGGTGATGAGCACGTCGATGCCGCGGTCCAACTGCTCGGCAATCCAGTCCTCGCGACGGCTGGCGTCCACGCTTGCGCGCAACACCGCCACCTTGAAGCCTTCCTGCTCCAGCAGCACCTTCAGACGTGACGTCGTGTCGCGCGTGCCGGTATAGACCGTGTAGGCCAAAACCTTGCGGCCCTGGGCCTTCTCCTCTTTGCAGATGTCGATCAGCTCGCGCTCTTTCGGCGTCACCTCGAACTCGGAGAACTGAGTCGGGACGAACGCCAAGGTGTTGCGCGTGCGCGGATGCACCACGGTCTCCGATCGGAAGCAGCAATCCGGCCAGGCCAGCAGCACGTTGAGGACCACGCCCAGCAAGGTCGTATCGCGTCGCGCCAGAGCCAGTTTCAGCTCTGCGGTCAGCCGACCCGCCAGATCGCGGTAGGCCGCGGCTTGCGCCGTGTCCATCGCGACTTCACGAAACTCCTCGTCATACGGCGGTAAGACATTGCCACCGATGTCCTTGAGCTTGAGGAAAATTGTGAACGGCAGGATGCAACGCAACACGCCCTTGGGGCCGAAGCCCGGGGCCTTGACCGTGCGCACCGATACCTTGGTGCCTTTCGCGGTCTTGTGCGCCGTGCCGGTGCTTTCGGAATAGATGTCCTTGAGGACCCCGTGGTCCCTCATGAACGCCATGGCGGCCGAGGTCATGCTGCCGCTCATGGTCGGGCGGTAGCCGTCTTCGATCATCCTCCCTGGAAGGGCTCGGAACAGCAGGTGGAAGAGGTCGTCGCCGTAGCCGCCCATCAGCGTGCCTGTCAGCAGCAAGGTCTTGCGAGCCTTCGCTGCCAGCACGCCCATGGCCTGGCCCTGGGCACTCCCGCCGTTCTTGTACTCATGTGCCTCGTCGGCGATGAGCAGGTCGAACGTGCCTTGCGGCAGGTACCTCTTGACGAACTCCGAGGGTTGATAACCGCCCTCGCCGAAGCCGAACTCCATATTGCCCATCGCACGCTCCATGCGCGTGGCCTGACGGTCGGAAAACACTAGCTCGCCCTTGCCGTCCATGAGGTTGATGAACTCATGGATGTTGTCGCCCAGCATTGAGGCCAGGAAGCCGTCACCGAACTTCTGCATCAGCTTCTGCGCGGTGACTTCCCCGATGGTCGGGATGCGCTTCAAGGCTTTGAGCACGGCCGAGGACTGGTCGCTGCCGGACAGGCTGCGGGGGCGGATAAGTGTCCACAGGAGCGCGGCGCAGTGGCCGCACTTCCTTCGGGACTCCTCGGCTTCGAGCGCGACCGGGTTGACCGGCTCGCCGTCGAGGTCGGTGATGACTGTGCCGCAGTCCGGGCAAGCCGCCACGTTGCCGTGGCGGGTGCGCCGCGTGGTGAAGACGGGTTTCCAGTGAAAGCCCATCCGCATCCGCACTCGGCCCAGGACAAAGAATTCCTGGCCTGTGGTCTGCACACCCAACTGCTCACGCAGCTTGATGAGTTTGACGAGAGTATCCGGTCCGTTGAGCACCCAGACCTTGGCGCCAGCCACCGTCTCCTGGATCTCGCGCCGCCACTTGTAGACAAGGTGCGGCGGTGAAAGGACCAGGGTGCGGCGGTAGCCTTCGGCGTTAAGGACGGCGGCCGTGGCGATACCGACGGTCGTCTTGCCGCAACCCATTTCGCCATTGACGATCGCAGCGCGTTCGCCACGATCGAGCAGCAGTTCGGCGGCGGCATGGACGACTTCGGCCTGGGCCGGGAACAGCTTGCGCTTGAGGCTAGTGACGATGAGTTGCCGGTGCGACTGTGGCTGGCCGGCATAGACCGGCGGGTTCGCGCTGTTGAGGGCGTCGAGCAGTTCGTCGCCGAACTCGCCTACGAAATCCTGAAGACTCAAGGTCAGAGGGGAAGATTCCGCGTCGAGCAGTTCGTCCTGGACGGGCGAGGCTTCAGCGGCAGTGGTTTCAAGATCAAGGGACATGGTGATGCTCCAAAGAAAATGGGGCATGCGCCACCCTCAGCGGGGCGATGGCATGCCCCGTGGTGGGAGAAGAGACGGTGAACCGTCGGCGGTGGAACGCGATCAGCGGATGGTCAACACCTCGCCCCGTGTCGGGGAGCCAGGCGTCATGTCCCACGCGCGGATGACGGGCACGAACTTGTCGGTGAGGATGCGGGTTTCGGCAATCGAGCCGTCTTCGCGTTCGGTGAATTCCCGCTGGAGCGTCTTGTCCTTGTGGGTGTCGCCCTTGACGACGAGCACGCGCCCCGTCTGGGAGCGAACGACGCCGGAAATCGCGCCCGCGGCAAGCGCCAGGGCGAGATGCCAGTGGGACAAGGCCCGCGCCGGCGGTCGCAGCGACTGCTGCGCGGCCCCCAGGTGCGTGTCCAGCGACGGCCAGAGGCCTTGCAGCCGGCCAACTTCGTCGGCGAACTGCTCGGGTTCCATCGTCACGCGGAAAAAATGCTCCGGCTCGACCGGGCTGGCGGGGACGATGTACGGCAGGAATGGCCATTCGCTCGGCAGTTCCTCGGCTTCAATCTCGCCTTGCCCCACCTGCAGCAGCAGATTGCGCATGGCCTTGACGCCATCCGGCTCCAGCTCACGCTGGCGTACCCGCCGACCAAAAATCACCACTTGCCGGAACTGCTTGTCCACCGCTTGGTAGATGCGCAGGTCGGTGTAGTGGCGCGTCAGCCAGCCGACCAGCTCCGCGTCGAGCACGTAGCCAGGGACGATAAAAACCAGCACGCCGCCGTATTGCAGCAGCGACAAGCTGCGCTGGTAGAACAGCTTTTCGAGGCGGGCACGGCCCTGGCCCTGATAGCCGATGTTGCCGTTGACGTCCTTGGACAGGCCCCCATAAGGCGGGTTGAGCCAGAGCAGCCCGAAGGACTGCTTGGAGACCATCGTGTCCATCAAGTCCGCATGCAGACAGTGATCGACCAGGCCGCGGGCATGGCGCGCCCGCTCGGCGTCGAACTCGACGGCGAACGCCTTGGCCTGCTCGCGCCCGAGGGCATGGGCGGCTTCGGCGATCGCCACGCCTTCGCCGGCGCAGGGATCGAGGATGCACATCGGCCCGTCGCTGGGCATCAGTGCGTTGAGGGCTCTTTCGAGCGTGGGTTCGTCCGTGGGGAAGTACCCGTTGCGAATGAAGTTGCGGGCAAGCCGCGGGAACATGAGGGCCATGGAAGTCTCCTGGTTGGCGGGGATGAAGGACGGAAGCACGCCAAGGCGTGCCTCCGCGGGTGGGTCAAGCCGCGACCGCTTCCGGCGTCCAGATCCTGGACGGGTACGGATAGGCGGTGAGTACGTCACTGCGGATCAGGGAACCCAGCGCCTGGGTCAGCGCCGGCACGTCGATGGCGAGCCGATGGCCTTCCAGCGGCCCGAGGGCCAAAGGAAGACGGGCCAGCATCTCGCGGGTTTGCAGCAGTTCCAGCAAGGTCTCGCGCCAGTGGTCGAGCAGCGGCAACGGGCAGGTGTCCCGCACCAGCATCCACAGGCGGTCAATCCGGTGAGCGCTATCGCGGGGTAGCAGCGCCAGCGCGCTGGCGTTGGCCTTGTCGGGTTTGACGCAGCGCCGATCGAACAGCCACACGTTGGATAGCGAACCGAACAGCGTTCGCCGGAAGGCGCGTGTCATACGCTTTTCCAAGCGATCGACGTTGCCGATGAACACCGGGACGCTGCCGCGCTGCTCGGTGAGGATGTGGAACTGCTCCAGCCCTTGCTCGTCGCGCCCAAGGGTCAGGCGAGCGAGGAACTGCTGGATGGCGGTGTCCCGCGCCCAGATCGATAGAAAAACCAGGTTCCCGTGGTCATCGCTGACGCAGGCGTCTGCCATCACGTCCGGGCATTCGTCGATGAGGTACAGCGTGGTGGATGAAGTGTGTGGGGGCATGGTGGTGTCCTCGATGAAGTTGAGGGGCACACCGCCCGCTGGGGCAGTGAATGCCCCGTTGGGGATCAAAAGCGCGCAGTGCCCGGAGCGAATGCCCCGGCTGCGTCGTAGGTGACGTCAGGCTCTCAGTTCGGCGAACGAACCATTGGCCTCATGCTGGACGACGCGGTTACCGATATTCCTCAGCGAATCGCGCAGAACTTGGACGAACATGCTCGGCGGTACGACGATCTGAAAATGACGAAGCACTTCACCGAAGTACTCCAGGTCATGGCCGAAAGCATTGGCGTCGTACAGGTTGCTGTACAAGACCTCGTCGTCATGAAAATACTTGGGGTCGCCCATAAGCTCGGCCGGCTTCTTGATGACCAGGAAAAAATGTTGCATCGGCCTGTCCCAGCCGAGGACGACGGTGATGGGAAACCTCTTGTGAACAGTCTCGAAATAGTGCTGGCTCATGGTGGTGTCCTTGGATGATCTGGAACAGCACCTCCCTCTGGGACAGGTGGAGTCCCAGAGGGAGGAAGAAAAATGCTCAGGCCGTCTGCGTCGCAGCCGTTGTCGTGGTTGCCGTTGGGGTACGACGTCGTGCGTGGTAGGCGCGAACGCCTGCACGCCATTCGGCGGACTGCTCCGGTGCAAGGTCCAGATAGGACTTTGGGCACGAGTAGTAGTACGGGTGCATGGACTCGTCCAAGGGCTTGTAGCCCCACTGGCCGCCGCTGCGTTCAAGCAGATCGCAGCGGATGTAGCGCAGGGACTGGCCCGGTGCGAGATCACGATGCACGCCATCGACCTTGGCGGTCACTTCGGTGACGGACCACAACACGTTGCCGCGCAGGGTGTGAGCGATGACCTTGACGCTGGCGCGCTCGGTCTCTTGCGGTGCGATCAGTTCGGCGATCAGTTCAGACCGCGATTGATGAGAGAAATACCAGCCCATGAGCGGCCTCCTCGAAAAGTTGAGCCGACGGCCTCCCCGTGGGGAAGAATCCCCACCGGGTGATGGAATGCCGCAGGTGCGGCGAAGGAATCTATGCCTTGTCCTCAGTCCCAGTCGTCATCGTCGCGATCACAACCGGCCGGGCAGCAGCCGAACTCGATCCCGTGCGAGCAATAGCCATGCTCCGCATTCCAGTCCTGGGTTTCCTGCCTTTCGGCAGGTGTTGCGTAGTCCCATTCCTGTGCGATCTTCAGCGCCTGTGCGCGCTGTTCTTCGGGCAATCGACCGATTTGCGCGTCGATCGCCGAACTGAAGCGTTCGACGTAGTGGTCGTGAGACAGTCCGCACCCTTTGTTGGCTTGTGCGGCTGCTGTCTCGCAGAAAGCCCGCCACGTTGGTTCATCCAGCGCGGAACGGGGGATATCGCAAGCGATGGTGGACATGATGGAGACCTCCAGAAAATGGTCGGGGCCTCCCCCGCATGGGGAGGGAACCCCGGCGGGTGGATGAAGAACACCGCGGATGCGGCGTCTGCGATCACGCAGGTTGCGGTTCGGCCTGTCGGCTCCACTCCTGCGTCTTGAAGTCCAGCGCGTAGCCCAACTCGCCCAGGCGGGCGATCTGTGCACGCAAGGCGCGGCGGTCGATGGTCGAATCCAGTTTCACGGACTCGCCCAGCGGCCACAGCAGGCCGAACAGCGCAGCGTCACCGTCGTCGGTACTGCCAGGGGCAGCAGCCGCAGCAGGTGGCGGTGCTTCTACGCCGAATGGCGTGGTATCGACCAGCGGGTCCGCGGACGCCTGCACGGGTGCGGGCTTGGCGGGCCTGGACGCTTTGGCGGGCTTGGCCTGTGTTGCCGCAGGCTGCGCCCCTTGCTCTTCATCGAGCGGATCGACGTCCTGGGTGGCGAAGCTGCGGGCTTCGTCGCGGCTGAGTTTGTCGATGCCGTTGAGCGTCATGCTGTCGAGGCTGGCACGGATCTCGAACCGCATGCCGCCGCCGACCGGGTAGGACTTCGGGAAGATGTACCGGATGATGAATTCCCCGTCGTACTTGCCTTCGGGGTACTGCTCCAGTTCGGGGTCTTTGACCTCGAACGTACCGAGGTGAGTGGCGAGGCGGCCGACGGTGAACGGGCCGTTCTTGCCGCGGATGGTGCGCAGCGTGAGCTGGCCGGGGACGACGATGGGCGCGACCGATTTCTCGGCTGCCGATGTGGCTGCCATACTGGTTCTCCTTCAAGAATAGGAAAAAAGCAAGGCCCCGTGAGGGGCCATGCCGGATCAGAACGAAGTAGCCAATGCCGGCTTCTGCTCCTCGTCTTGCGCCTCGGGCTCGCGCTCGGCGGGCTCGATAGGCTGGTCGGCAACGGGGTCGGTGGCCGTGTCGATGGCCTCGTCGGCTTCGGGCGCGGATGCGTCTTCGGCCGGCGGCGCCTCGGCTTGCCCCTGGCTCGTCGGATAGACCTGGGTGCCGTCGATCTTGATCAGACCGATGTGGACCAGCGTCGATTCCAGGCTTGCGGCCGGTTCCCCGGCGTGCTCGCCCTTGGTGCGGATGTACGGATCGATCTTCATGTCGTTCAGACGGAAGGCGATCAGCACCTTGCGCTTCCCCTCGATGGCCTGCACGCATCGGCGAACCAGATGCTCGGCTTCCGGAGTGGAGACGATAGTGTCGAAGTACCGATACTCCGGCTCATCGACAGGCCCGGCCAGTGCGGCGACGGTGCAAGAAAGGAATGAGTCGCCGGCCTTCGGGGTGACGTCCTTCACACGGTTGAGGTAGCCAATGCCACGGGTTGTCAGTTCGTGCTGCTCGATCGAAGCCAGTTCGGCCCGGTCGATCAGCTCGGCCTTGAGCAGTCGCGCCTTGAGGGACGCGGCGGCCTGACCCTTCTGCTCACCCTTGTCGCGGATGTACGCATCGCCCCACAGGTCTCCGAGGCGAAAGCGCACCAGCGGGCGCTGCTTGGGATCGTCAACGCCGATGTAGCGCTGAACGAGCTTCTTGGCCTCGGCACCCGAGACCTTGACGTCGAAGTAGCGGTAGCTGGGGTCCCGGGCGGGGCCGACCAGCGCGGCGATGGTGCATGCCAGGAAAGGCTGCGCACGGCGGCCACCTCGGACGGGTACTTCACGGACACGCTGGATGTAGCCGATGCCGGAAGTGTGGAGGTCGAAATACGATTTCTCGTTGGACGTGGTGTTCATGGTGAATCTCCATTGGGATGAAGCGGAGACACACCGGCCCACGCATGCGGGGAAAGGTGCGTGACCCCGCGATTGGGTTGATAAGGCGAAAGCATCCGCCACCAGAGGCTGGTGGCCACTCGCGGATGGATGCGGTGCGAGCTGGCTCGGTCACGCAGTGGGAACTGCGCCGCAACCTCGAAGACCGATGGTTGCCTGGCATGTCGCTGACCACGTCAGCAGGCATGGGGTCAGCATGGCCGGGCCTCGCGCGCGCCGCAGCAATCAATCGGCACCCGGGCGCTTCCCTTTGTCCGCGCCGCCGGGCGCCTGCCACAGGCACTTCGGGCCGCGCAGGTGCTCGGGGGTATCGGCGCGGGGGCGGCTGGGACGGCTCCAGGCGCCGCCGCCGCGCGCGCCGATCAGCCGCCAGCCGGCGGCGCGCAGGCTGGCGCCGCCTTCGTCGGGCAAGGTGTAGGTGATCAGGCGGATGTAGCCCAGCGCCCTTGCCGCCTGCCAGGCCGCGCCGTAGAGCTTGCTGCAGGCGTTGGGTGTGCCGTCGGTGCACAGCCGCGTGACTTCCAGCGTCCAGCCATCGTCCAGGTGCCGCGCGACCGGACGGCCGACGATGGCCACGCCGCGGATCAGGTCGCTGTCGCTCAGCGTGACGGCCAGGGCGAACTTCGCACCCTGGACCGGACGATGATGGCGATGGTGTGCCAGCACGAAGGCATTGGCCGTGCGCAGCGAAACCGGCAGCAGGTGCAGCCTCGGCGAGGTCGGCGTCTTGTCCATACGCGTCAGTCGCCGCAGAAGCAGGCAATCGGTTCATCGGCGGCGTCGAACAGGTCGCCCTGGTCGGCGGCGAAGCGCGCCAAGTCGGCGTAGCTGGGGCCATCGGCGCGGAACCTGGCGCCGCTGGGCTTGCTCGCCAGGTTCAGGGACTCCATGCGAATCCACCACACCGCCGCCTCGGGCCGGGCCTTGATGAGCGCCAGGCGCTGCCTACGCGGCTTCAGGAAACACAGGTCGCAGTTGCCTTCGAGCGTGCGCCCGTTCACCGTCAGCAGGTCCAGGTTGAATGGCTGCGCCTGCCAGAAGGCGCCCACGTCGCGCACGGTGATGGCGGCGTCCGCCAGCGGCATGCACATGGTCTCGTGGGTCGATTCGGTGGAGTGCCCGCGTGCGCGAATCTTGGCGACACGCCGCTGCTCGTCGGCGCGGATGCCGATCATCTGGTCCCAGTCCGTCCAGCCCAGATGCCGCAGGTAGCGGTGCATGGGGCGTATCTTCAGGCTGGTCGTGCAGCCGCGTGCGACGGGATTGGGCAGGTACTGGCGCTTGCGGATCAGCGCCTCGAATGGCTCGCCATGACGGCTGGCCCGGTCGAAATCAACCAGCGCGAAGCCAGGCTCCGTGGGCAGGTATTCCAGCCAGTGGATCGGCACCTGCCACTGCTCGGCGCAGTCGCGCACGAAGCGCAGGGTTGCTTCCACTTCCTTGCCGGTGTTGGCGAAGCAGACCACTGTGTCGGCAGGGAGGCCGCCATTGGCCTGCAGCACGCGCCAGAGCATGTAGGCGCTGGTGCGTCCCCCCGAAAAGCTGATGCAGGTGGGCTGACTGATCTTGAACGGGTCGTGCATGCGGTCGTCTCCGGTGGCATGCCGGCGCTGTGGCCGGCGGGGCGTGCCTTGGCGGCTGGAGACGAACGGGCACGCGCGGCGATGGCCGCGGTGCGAACAAAAGAAAGCCCCCGGTGCGGGGGCTGCGAGGGCTGCGCGGCGGTTGCCGCTTCAGGCGGGAGGCACCACGGCCAAGGACAGGTGCGTGGCGGTGGCGGACAGCACGAGATCGTCCGCCGAGTGCAGGAGGCGCGTGAACAGGCCGTCCTTCGGGTCGAAATACTCCGCGAAGTCATCGCCGCCCAGCTCGCGGCCGGCGAGGTGCCACCAGTCATCGAACGGGTCGGTGTCCGGGTTGCAGCCGACGGCGTAGGCGAGCAGTTGCTGGCGCCCATCCGGGCGACGCTCCCCACGCTCGGCGAGGAAGTACACGCCCTGGTCCTTGACCAGGACGATGCGGCACTGATTGGCGATGGCTTCGGTCAGCACGGAGCGCAGGTCGGCGCCTTTGAATCGCAGTGACATGGATGAAATCTCCTGTGTGGAAAAAAGAGAAAGGCCCTCCACCCGATGGGATGAAGGGCCTGTAGGGCACGCGGCCGGAATGGCTGGAACGCCGTGGCGGGTGCCTCGGGTCAGCCGAGGGACCACCCGGCTTCGCTGCGGGGCGTTATGCCGGGACGGCCTGGCGCTTGCGGGCCGCCTTCGCGTCGAGGATGCTCACGTCGATCTGGCGCCAGCGCCCGTCGTCGATGAGCCGCTCCAGCACTTCGCCGAGCATGTCGAAATACACCTCGTCGTGCCGATCGACCAGCTCACCGTCGCGGTGCAACTTCACCACATAGGTATCGCTGGCACGGTCATAAAGGACCGTCACCTGGCCCTCGAACTTCGTGGTGGAAACCGTGAAGCTGATCGCCGGGGGCGTCTCGATAATCCGTTCGGGCTCGGGATCGACCCAGGTGAAGTCGCGGGCACCCGCATCAACTAGCATGTGGGTGATACGCCGAAAGCGATCAGGCGCCGGCATTTCCTCCAATTGCTCAATAAGCTGACCCAGTTCCATGCATTTCGGCTTGGGAATGGGCAGCTTGGCTGGCGCTGAACCGAGGATGTGCGTTCTGACAGTGTATGGAATACCGTCGGACGTCAACTCCGTACGTTCTTCTGGTGTATCCGCACGCAGCCCGTCAAAACGGCGCCGTGCATAAGGTTGGACATGCACCTTGGAGCCTTCGGCGGGAACCATGGTCACCAGATTGGGATCGAGCACCGCAAACTCGCTGGGCTTGAGCTTGATCACGACGGCGTCGTCGTTGGCCGCGACCACCTTTCCCTCGAAAGGTTGAGGATCGATGGCAAAACCCAATGCCGAAGACTGCGGCTGATCGTCGAACACACGGTACTTGAACGACCGCACATTGCGAGGCACATGGCCTGCAACGAGAGAAGGCATCAAAGTCTTAATAAGAGAGCGGTCCATGGGGAGCTCCTTGAATAAGAACCAAGGGATTCCCTGCCCGCAAGGGAGAGGTCCCTTGTGGGTAGCGTGGATGAGCGTGGTATGCCTGAGTAAGGAAAATGACCAGTGCGGTTTCCCGCACTTGCAGTCTCGAAGGTCTCGACTGCCTGGGCATGTGTCGGCAACGCCGACGAACATGCAGGCAAGAATGGCTGGTGGGCTGGCGCACGGCTCGCAGGAAACGGCACCCCGCGACACCCGCTTTCCTGTGCTGGAGACAAGAAAGAGCCCCTCGGGAGGGGCTGTGGATCAGGCTTCGTACACGAAACAGTGCTCGCGCTGCCGTGGAAAAAAGATGTGCTTCCAGCTGTCGCCGCTGGTGTTGCCGCCGTCGAACACCACGATCTCGTAACGGTCGATGTCGGTGTCGATCAGGTCCAGCGTGGCGATGTGGCGCATGTGCAGCGTGCCGCTTTTGCGCTCGAACACCAGGGTCTGGCCGATGGTGTCGTCCTGGCTCATGGCGTTGATGCAGGCCCCAAGCTGCTGCTCGAAGTCCTGTGTGGGTGTGATGAACATGAGATTGCTCCGATGAAAGGAGGTCGGCCCGGCTCCTTGGTGGGAGATGGGCCCGCGTTGAGGGCGGAAAGGATGATTGGCGCGGGGTGTAACGCTACGATTCGATCAAGGGAAGGCCTAGCAGAACAGGTGCGTCGGCGTCCAGGATGAGGATGCGCACATCGGCCTGGCCTGCCAGTTCAAGGATGTGCGCCAGATCGTCCGGCATGCCCTTGTCCCGGTGCTCCTGGCGAAGCTGTGCGGCGGTGATACCTTCGGCGTCCCCCAGAATCTGGTCCGTCCAGGGTGTGGAGATCAGCTTGACGCCGATCGCAGGGCTATACGGAATCCGGAAGGCGATGAACAGAAAGGCCTCGGGTGTGGCGAGGTCAACGAGGTTGGCCAGGTACTGGCCGGTTTCGTGGCTGACGTGCGCACTGCTGATTTCCCAGCAGCGGCTGTAAAATCCCGTCTCAAAGCTCAGCCGCTGAATTACTTCGTGGGCCGATTTTTCGGAATAGGTGTCACCGACATGGATGGGCTGGCCGTCGAAATCGTCACCTTCGATGGCATAAACCACCGACCGGACAATGCCGTCAGCCTGGCACTGCGCTTCCAACTCGGGCGCAACCTCCTGGCCCTCGGTGATCAGCGCGAAATCCTGGCCGACCATGCAGGGGAACCGTGCCACCTGATCATCGGGCAGGTTCGCCTGGCTGGTATGCAACGGCCGCCAGACAGGTGGGCTGTCGTCCTCGCAGGTGATGAGCAACGTGCGGACGGTGCGCAGGTTCCGATAACCACGAACGAAGGGGTTGTTGGACTCGGACATGAGATTGGTCCTCCATTGAGAGAATACCGAGGCCACGCCCCGCCGGGGATGAGACCCCGGTGGGTTAAGAAAGAAGTCAGGCGTCAGGCGGCACCGATTGATGGCATCTGGGCCAGCCTCTCGGCAACGCGCTGGCGCACCCTCAGGCGGAACGATTCGTCATGGATGCCCGCCAACAGGTTGATGGCCTCCAGCGCGATCAAGGCCGAAGCCTCTTCGGCGTCGGAAGCCAGAATGGCGTTTCGGAGCTGATGGCCGAGTTGCGGGGCCTCCGACGATCTTCGGAAGATGCGGACTTCGCGGCTCAGAAAGCAGCCGTTGCCGCCGAACTCGAATAGCCGTGGTTTGCTGCAAGACCAGCAACCTTCAAACTGGATGGCGCTCAGGTGATGGCCGTCATCGAAGCAGGTAGCGATCAGAAGCAGTGCCTCCAATTCGGCGCTATTCTCGAACTGATGGTGTTCGATCAGGTTCTCCAGTTCTTCGTCCTGGTCGGCACCAAAGTGTTCGGCAAGGACTTCGAGAACGCCCGACAGCGGCGAATCGCCTTGCTGATCGGGCAGATCAAGCCCCAGCGTGGCAGCGAGATCGACGAGGCCTTCCAGCACGTCGTCCCATTGGGGATCGTTGGTTTCGGAGGTCTGGGCGATATAGGCCTGCCCGTTGCCGGGGTAGCTTTCATCCAGCGAGAAAGCGCCAAACAGCGCCTTGATGACGGGTGTCACACG
The DNA here is from genome assembly GCA_017745595.1 of Bordetella petrii. GTDB lineage: Bacteria > Pseudomonadota > Gammaproteobacteria > Burkholderiales > Burkholderiaceae_B > Bordetella_A > Bordetella_A petrii_C. The sequence continues at coordinate 67,515 of WMBV01000021.1, read as the reverse complement.
ATTCAGCACCAGCACGCCAGTGCCCTCGTAGTAGTTGTTTGCCATGGTGGATCCTTTCGAAAAAGTGAGCGGAGCCAGTCCATGCGGACATGGCATCCGCAGGGATAAGCCCACGGCCGGAAGGCTCGGGCTACGTGGGAAAAATGCTACTCGCCGAAGTTGGTCGAATCGCCCAGGGACTTCAGCACCTCGATCAGGCAGCAGTTGGCCAGGACGTACAGCTCGTTGTAATTCCTGGCAAGAGGATTCAGGGATGGAGCCGCTGCTCCCAGCGGCCTGTCATCAGTGCCTTGCTGGCGGCTTGATACGAGCGGAAGTAGTGCTCGGACTCACGCGATACCGGCCCTTCCTTGTCGGCCGTGCCGATGTAATGGCCGGCAGCGCTGAGGCGTACTTCGAGAGGCAGGCGTTTGCCCGTGTAGGCCAGCGCCAGATAGCCAATGGATTCAGCACGGGCTTGCTGGGCATCCGCCACGATGGGCGAGGAAACGAAGGACATGGATTTCTCCTGGAAGAAAGGCCGGGAGCACCACGCCAGTCGGGAGCGGAACTTCCCGAGGGGTTAAACAAAAGGCATCGGCGTCTTGGGGAAACGCTCATCCGCAGGACGATGCGAGGCGGACTGGCGGGTCGCGCGGCAAAACCGCGGCAGCCTGATACCCTGGCTGCTGGCATGGTGCTGACGGATCAGCGACACATGCGCGCAGCTTCGTGTGTGGGCTGGGCCGCGTCAGCCCGGAATCGGAATCCGACCTGCCCCTGATTGATGGCTGTCGGAAAAGGACGCCCCCGCAACGAATGCGGGGCCGTCAGGAACCACGCGGATTGCAGGGCGAGCGGCTGCCAGGCGAGGCTCACGGCCTCGATTCCGCTGCAAACGCTGCCGTACAGCAACGGTGCATGGCGAGATGGATGGTGCATGTCGGTTTTTCTGTTCGTTGGGCCCTGATCCGTCAGACGGGCCAGTCGGTTGAAAGGCAGGAGAAAGGCGCCGAAGGCGGCGAGACCTTCGGCTCGGGAGGAAGAAGAACCACCCGTGGGCTGATTGGCAGGCCCGGTCGTCGCTGGAACCGTCTGCGCATCAAGCAATCACACCCGGCCCATGTCGTGGCTGGGGCCGGCATCGTCTGGCGCACATCCGCGCACAAAGGGAGCCCGTTTTTGCGCCGGCGGGCACCGGCACCGAATACCGCTGACCGCGAAGGGTCTCCGGATGGCTCGCACAGGCAAGCCATCGGGGGACCCTTCGCCGCGGCGGAAGGAATGCAGACGAGGAGAAGGCGCGGGGTGCGGTTCGCGGACAAGCCACCTTCTGGTCCCACGGCCGGGGACGGCCGGACGGGACGCGCACACGGATCAAGAAGGCGTTGCGCGCTGGGGCGTCCCGCAGGGCATGCGGGACACGAGCCACGCCGCCGATGGCGGGCACGGCTCACGGGGAACGGGGTCGGTCAGGCGCCTTTGCGAGCGCTGCCACTGGTGCGGCGCGGACGCGAGGCACCACGCCTGGACGTGCCGGTTTCCACCGGCAGCGTGCCTTTGCAGTCGGGGTAGCGACTGCACGACCAGAACGGGCCGCTCTTGCCGCTGCGCTGGCGCGTGGGTGCGCCGCACTGTGGACAAGCCGGTCCTTGGGGAACCTTGATGGACAGAGACGTGCTGCCGTACTGCGCGATCAATTGCGAAATCCATGCGGCCTGCTTGCCGATGAACACGTCCAGGGTGAGTTGTCCGGCCTCGATCATGTCCAGCGCCTGTTCCCAGACGGCGGTGGTGCCCGGGTCGGCAATCGCCGCGGGCACGGCGTCGATCAGCGTGAACGCCGCATCCGATGCGCGGATCGAGCGTCCCTTCTTCACGATGTAGCCGCGGGCGATCAGCCCGCTGATGATGTTGGCTCGTGTCGCCTCGGTGCCGATGCCCGTCGTGTCCCTGAGCTTCTGCTTCAGGCGCGGGTCGGTCACGAAACGCGCAACGCCTTTCATCGCCTTGACCAGTTCGCCCTGGGTATAGGGCTTGGGCGGCATCGTCTTGAGGGCCTTGATCTCGGCGCCGACGACCTGGCATGCCATCCCTTCGCGCAACGCGGGTAGCACCTGGCTGCGCGCCGGACTGTCGCCGTCCTCGTCGGCGCTGCCTTCACGTTCGGGCTCGGCCAGCACCAGACGCCAGCCCCGGGCGACGACCTGCTTGCCTGGGGCCACCAGCTTCTGCTGGCCGCAAGACAGATCCGTCACGGTGCGGTCGAACTCGTGGTGCGGGAGGAACTGGGCCAGGTAATGCGCCCGGATCAGCCGGTACACCGCCTGCTCCTTCTCGCTCATGGCGGAGAGGTTCGCGGGTTCGAGCGTCGGGATGATGCCGTGGTGCGCCGTCACCTTGCCGTCGTTCCAGGCGCGTGAGCGTTGGGAGCGGTCGAGCTGGCCCATGATCGGGGCCAGCGTGGGATCGGTCTGGAGCAGGCTGTCCAGGACCGTGGGCACCTCGGCGAACATGCTTTCGGGCAGGTAGCCCGAATCCGAGCGCGGGTACGTCGTGGCCTTGTGCGTCTCGTACAGGGCCTGGGCGATCTCCAAGGTTTCCTGCACGTCCAGCCCAAGCTGCTTGGAACAGACTTCCTGCAAGGTGCCCAGGTCGAACGGTAGCGGCGGGCCTTCGCGCACGCGCTCGGTCTCGACCGACATTACCTGGGCGCTGCCCGCGGCGCGGATCTGCTGCGCGGCGTGCTGTGCGACAGGCTGCTGCAGGCAGCGGCCGGCGTCGTCGGTGCTGGCATCGGGCGCCACCCACTGCGCGGTGAACGCCTGGCCGCCTGCGGACAGGGACACGTCGATGGCCCAGTACGGCACGGACACGAACGCCGCGATCTCTCGGTCGCGGTCCACCACGAGCTTGAGCGTCGGCGTCTGAACGCGCCCAACGGACAGCACGCCGTCATAGCCAGCTTGTCTGCCCAGCACCGTAAACAGCCGGCTGAGGTTCATGCCCACGAGCCAGTCGGCGCGCGAGCGCGCAAGCGCCGAGTAATACATCGGCAGCGTCTCGGCCGACGGCCGCAGCTTGCCGAGCGCGGCACGGATGGACGCATCGTTGAGCGCCGACAGCCACAGGCGTTCGATGGGACCGCGGTAGCCGCACAGCTCGATGATCTCGCGGGCGATCAGTTCTCCCTCGCGGTCGGCGTCGGTGGCGATGACAAGCTGGGTCGCCTTCGCCAGAAGCGCCTTGACGACCTTGAATTGCGTGGCGGTCTTCGGTTTGACCTCAACCTGCCACTGCTGGGGGATGATGGGCAACTGCTCCAGCGACCGGCGCTTGAGCGCCGCGTCATAGACGTCGGGCGGCGCCGCTTCTACGAGATGGCCGATGCACCAGGTAACGGTGACGCCGGAGCCGTTGAGGCAGCCTTCACCGCGCTGGGTGGCGCCGAGAATCCGGCCGATGTCTTTGCCCTGGGAGGGCTTCTCGCACAGAAACAGCCGCATGTCCGTCCATCCGCTTCCCGTTGTTCATGGAGTTGCTGGGATCGAGGATGCCGAGCGCCTGCTGGGGCAGCAGCAAACAAGCTGCATGCGGCGGCGACCGCTTTCACGCCGACGGAATGGCTTGGGCGGGGATGGTGTGCGGCCGGCGATGTGCGGGCCTGGAGCCGAGATGTTCGGGAGCGCGTGGACGTCGGTGGATGCCGGTGGAGCTATCCCCTGGGGATAGCTCGCGAGGACATGGGGGCGGCGACGTACTGCGGCCGCCCCCATCCTGGGTCACTTCCTGCGCTTGGCCTCCTTCGGCGCAGCTGGTTCCTGGGCGGCCGGGGGCTCCGGCTCTTCCTCCTGTGCGGTCTCCTGCGATTTGGGGCTGAGGACGATGGACTCGACGCGGAACGGCAGGATGCCGACGCTGCGCGCGTTAATCTGCCAGGTCTCGCGCGGCTGATCTTCGTTATCGGTCCAGGGTTCGCGCTCCATGCGGCCGACGACCAGCACACGCATGCCTTTCTGGTAGAGGTCCTTCCAGTGCGTGGCGTCGCGGTGCCAGACTTCCACCGGCGCCCAGAAGCCGCCGCGGTCCTCGAAGTCGCCGCCCTTGGTGGACACGGGGTTGTCGAAATAGACGTTCAGCCGGAGCAGCCGGCGCGGTTCGTCGTTGCCGTTGGGGAACTCCCGGTACTCGGGGGGCGAGCCGATGTTGCCTTCGCCTGAAAAATGCGTGCTCATGGTGCAATCTCCTTGGTGGTTGAAATACCCGTGCCATGTTGGCGCCGGGAGCGTGCTGGGGTACCCGACGCGATCATCGATCGCGCATTGCGGGAGGTATGGACGTGAGCCGACGCAGGTAGGCGTCTTCCGCCTCGGCCGCCTTGCTGGCGCATTCCTGCGCCTGCCTGCCCAAGGTGTGCAACAGGCTGATCTGCATGTTCAGCGTGATGCGCTGCAGCTCGATCGCGTGCAGGTCGGCCAGCAGGTTGACCGACGTGTTGGTGCTCGCCATCACCTCCTGCCACAGGGCCACGCCCATGGCGGAGCGGTCATGCCTGCGCCAACGCAGAAAGGTCGTTCCTGCGCCAGTGGTCTGCTGGGCCAGCTCCACGGGCAGCAGACAGAAGGGGTGCCCGCTGGCCTGTTGCAGCACTTGACGCTGCGCCAGAATGATCAACTCATCGCGCATGGCGAAGCACTGGCTGGCCCAGGTCTCAAGATCCCCTTTACCTTTAAAAGGCTTTAAAAGGCCTTTTAGAGAGGCTGCGTGTTCCAGCCTCACGAAGGCTAGCTGTTCCAAGCGATGGAAGTAGCGCAGTTCGCGGTTCGGGTCGCTCATGCCGGTTCGTCCTCGTCGGCGCTACTCTCGGCTGGATCGGTGCCAATGGCTTCGTCGCTTGTGGGTGCGGTTGCGGCAGCGCTCTCACCGTGCTGTTGCGGGCCACGGCGTGTGATGGGCGGCGCGAACTTCGACCGGCGCGTGCCTTCAAGCACTTCCTGCGGCAGCTCGCCGAACTTCTCCAGCGCCACCCGCGCTGCGGCATTTCTCGCCGCGAAGTCGTCGCGGGTGCAGCCCGAATATCGGTACTGTTGAGCCAGACTGAACAGGCTGCGCAGCGCGTGAGCCCCTTCGTTGAGCCAGCGTTCCAACGTCGAGCGATCGATCAGGGCGGTGTGATGGGCGAGGATCAGCTTGCGGGCAATGTCGTCGTAGTCCGCCAGCAGATAGACCGCGGCAAAACCGAGCTGGGCGTTCACGAAAAGTGGCAGCTTGACGGGCTGGACGTTGAGGTTCTCGCCAAGGCTCAGGGCGGCAGGAACACCGGCCAGTGCCTGGTCCACCTGATCGCGCAGGGCTTGCAGCGTGGCCTTGGTGTGGTCGAGCTTTTCTTCGATGCGAAGCATCCACCAGTCGCTGTACGGATCGTCTTGCTCCGCGCCGCGCTTCATCTTGTTCATCGCGGCCATGTAGCCGTTCAAACCGACAATGCCCGGCCGCCCCTCGGCGGCGGCGCGGCCATGCCAGATGCGTGATGCGTGATGGGTGTGCAGCGTCAGCGACATCGCGCTGCGTAGCGACCCGAGATTCAGTTGCAATGGTTCGTTGTTGGTTGCCATGGTGACCGCTCGCTGGTGGACAAGGAGCCGCCAGCATCGGCACGCAGCGGAAGGCAGTCAGTCAACAAACCGAAACCGGCGTATCCCCGGTTGTAGGCGTGGTGGCCGCTGACGGCGCGAGCTATCCCCAGGGGATAGCTCTGCTGACGGCCACTGGCGTCTGTTTCATGGCCTTGGTTGTGTGATCAGGGCTTGCGCAACAGGTGGCGAAGCCGCTCGATGTGTTGCCGGGCCACTTCGGGTGGAACGACGCTGCGCGGCGGCTCAGGCGGCGGCGATCGCACGGGCGCGGATGGTGAGGGGGCAGCCTGCTTGGCCCACGCATTGAACTCACCGCGAATGGCGCGCTGGATGATGCCGAATAGATACCCCGCAGGGTTGCGAACCGCGTGGTTGCCGCAGCGAGCGGCCCAATCGTTCAGCACGGCCTGTCGCAGGGAGCCGTCCACCTGCTGCAACGCCATCCTGGCGCCTGCCTGCTGCTCTGCCTTCAGTGCCGTGAAGCGCTTGGGCCAATGCAGGTCCCCCAGCGCGCGTGCCTGCGCGGTAGTACGTACTTCATCAATACGACTACTACGTACAGTACGGTCCTGCTTCGGATTCCGAAGAGAGGCGTCTGACGGGGGTTTCAGCCCTGCTTCGGATTCCGAAGTAGGGCGTTCGCGATTCCGAAGAAGGCTCGAAACCCCTTCTTCGGAATCGCGAGCGGCATCCGCTTGTGGATAACTTTCGGCGGCGGTGATGCCCGGGCGAGACAGGCGTTCGGCGAGCACTTGCAACCGCGATGGCAAGGTGCGGCCGGACAGCATCGGGTCCTCGGCGATCTCTCGAAGGGTGTTGAGGCCCACCATCTGGACGGCCTTGGCCGAGTGGCCCAGAGACTGGCTTACCAGCACCAGGTAATCGGCGTCGAGCTGCATCGCCTCGAATGGCGTCAACGGCTCATCATGCAAGACATAGAGATTGCCGAGGATGCGGCCGGTCTTGGAGTCGCGTCGCCGCCGCACCAGGCTCAGCCACCGGGTCAGGCGCAGCAGCGTGAGCGCCCGTGCGACGGTCTCGTGGGAGGCTTGTCCGGCGCAGGGCATTGATGCGAGCCACGGCCGAAGTTGCTCATATGTTGGAAACGCAGTGACGCCATCCTCGTTGAGCATCATCCGGAACACCTGCCAGGCGTTGCGTTCCAGTGGCGTCAGGCGTCGATCAAGGAACAGCTGCCGCGGCACGCTCTCGTGCCGATTGCCGCTGAATAGTAAACTGTCGCGGGCTGCGGACGGAGACGGTGCGGATGAGGGAATCGGCACGGGGGGACGAACTTTCGGTGCGAGGTCTTTAAGCGCGGCGTCGAACAGATCGGCGAGTCCGACGGGGCCAAGGCCTGGCGCGGTGTCGTCCACTGCCATGGCTTAACTCAATCCCTGATCGACCCAGCTCTTGATTGAGGTCCAGATCACCGATAGAGGTAGCGACATGCCTTCGGCCAGGTCCATGGTCGCATCGAGGACGGAAGATTCGTCGTCCAGATCGATGTTTCTGCTGCTGGTCACGGCCTTCCAGCGTCGCCACAGTTCCGTATCCTGGGCTTCGTCCAGGACGGGGTGACGCCCCTTGCGTTTTGGCAGGCCGAGAATGTCGCGACGAAGCGCCACTTCCTGGTGAGTCAGGCCGTAGAACCGGCTGACCATCTCGGTGCTCGCGCCCAGCCTGAGCATGCGATCGACCATGGCGATTTCCTTCTCCACGTCCCGCGCCTGCTTGAGTAGCCGTCGGAGCACTTCGCGGTTGACCGTCACCGAGCACCACGAGACGTTGGCGTTGGCCAGCACGCTGATCAGGGCCGGATGCTTGAGGGCGTCCAGTTCTTCCTCGCCAAATCCCATCAGCTTGCAGCGGCGTAGTTGCCCATTGCGTAGGTCATAGAGCGCTTGGGCGATAACGGCCTGGTTGAGCGGGTGGCGGGTGGACATGTTGGCCTTCCCCGCTCACGTTCCACGGGCCGCAGCGTCGGCTTCCAGAGCGATCAGGCGCCTGGTCAACCGCAGTAGCCGGAATAACTTGACCAGCGCGGTATCGCTCAGTCGCAGGCCTGCATCACCCTGTCCGTGCAGCAGCGCTGGCAGGCCGATGATGACTTGCCTGTCGTCCAGGCCGACGTCGGCGGGTTGCTGACCGGCCAGGCAAGCCAGCAGCGCGAGAACAGCACGGCCCAGAGGCATCGGGGTTCGGGCACGGCAGGCGAAGCCGATACCGTCTGAACGATCATCGATGCACTCGTCCAGACCAGCCTCGCCCGCGATCTCACGGGCGAACTGCGCGATATGGATGCGTAAACAGTCGGGCGTGTCCAGGCCGGGGTCGATGTACCAGACATCGGAGATTGGATAGAGCCCGCCGGCCTGTACCGGGATGGACTGCAAGACACTCGCCGAAAAGTCGGGCGGAAGTGCATCGCCCAATTGATCGGCGACCATGCGTTGGATGGATTGAAGGCGTTCGGTCGTCGGTGCCAGCGAGACGATGTGGTCTTGGAGCAGATCCTCATTCGCTGTCGGACTGGAGGCGTCCGGCTCGCTGGCTCCCGCGTCGATCTCTCGTGTCGAGGGAATTGTCGTAGGTCGGCGGACAGGCGACGGCGTCGACTCAGGCTCAGCAGTGGGAGGCGTTGTATCGGCAGGTGCGCCCGCGATTGTCCCTGGCTCGGACGATGTCGGCGGCGTGGGGGCGCTGACTAATGCGCGCTGGCGACTTTCGGATTCGGTCATGTCCAGCGCGAGCACGTCGTAATCGACGCCCAGTAGCTCGGCCATCTGCCCGATCAGCTCGTCCTGTATGCGCTGCGAGGAAAAGTCGTCGACTTGAACGTCGAATTGCGACAGCACTTCCTGGAAGAACTCGTTGAAGTCTTGAGGCAGAGCGCGGCCTTTGGCATAGTGCTCCCAGGTGCGCTCGCAAGCCTTGCGCATGACCGACAGCCGCTCGACCTGGTGACGCCCCAGTCCGGCATAGAGCACAGTCGGAATCGCGGGCAGGAGGTAGCGCACCGCATCGGCCATCCGGCTGATGTGCGACTGCTGCACAGGGTATCCATCGGCGGCCAAACGACGAGCCAGTTCGGACTGCGATAAGGGGCTTCCCGTTTCTTCTTCATAGAGTTCCCGCGCCTTCTGTACTCCTAACGCGCGTTCGATGAACGAGAGCCCCCCGTGTAGTTCGTTTTCTGCGAGGTGTCCTGTTAATGCGATGATTTCACCACGGTCTGGCCAAGGTCGGAACAGGCATGCGATACGGAAGAAGCGTTCCTCTCGAGTTTCACTCCATAGCTCCCGCAAGATTGCCAGGCGAGTATTACCGCCGTTCCTAATGATGTAGTGATTCGCACCCGGGCGCCTCGTTATGGGAGGGGGGGCATCAAGTCCGCGCTCCTTGATTGATGCCTTGATCTCCTCGTAGAGTGGATTTCGAGTGATACGCGGATCCAGCTCATACGGACGCAACTCGTCAAGTGTCACGACCATTGGCGTGTCTTCTACTGGGTCGCTTAGGCAGGTCACAACGGGGCCTTTGCGTGTGAAGGTGTCACTCAGAAGTTTTTTTGCGACGTCTTGAGGGGAGATGTCAGACATCGGCATCTCCTTCTTGCATAGGTGGTGAGGTGGTCCGTGCCCGTTGGGCCCGTCGCAACATAGCACGGGCGTTGAGCCCAGCCCGATGATCACTTGCTGTAGCGCTGGTGAAAATCGGTGGGAGTCCAGGCCGAGTGAATTTCAAATGTCCGCCATGGGTGCGGATTACCTCCCACCCTTCACTCAAGGCATACTCAATTAGTGGAAGCAGTTGTTTGTGGCCGCGAGCGAGATCATGGGCGTTTGACATGGCCGATCTCCCTTTCCTCCTGGCCGGTCACCACCGCAAACCGTTCTGTCCACTGTGGGCACAGTTCAATGGCCAAGCAGCGTACAACGTCCAATGCTGCCAAGGTTCGGCGCCCTGACGGCCGTCGACGTTCAACGCGATGAACCGGTAAACCTCGGGTGGCGGCGCGAGGAAACGCCTCAATTGCAGGAATTTCTGTATTGAGTACTTCAATGTGAGGTTGATCATGGAAAATCAGACGCAACGTCTTCTGAATTAGGCGCGCGTTAGACGAAATGGCTGGAACGCGGTTGATCAGTAACTGCAGAGTGGGGGGGATGATGCCCAGTTTTCGATAGGGTGAGATTTCTTCGACAAGTTGTATGGTTCCACGTTTCAGTTCACGGGCAGCCAAGATTTCGGGCGTTACCGGTGAGATGGCGTGCTGCGATGCTAAGAGAGCCATTTCCAGCAACACGCTACGTGCACCTTGCGTGTCTATGATCACGAGGTCGTAGTTTGATCGGAAGGTTGGCATCAGGTTGCGCAGTCGCAAACGTCCATCGGGAGCATGCAGAAGCAGCGTATTGAGTTGCCGATGCTCGTCATTGGATAGCACCAGATCCAAATTGTTGATGACGGTGCGTGACACTAAGCGCGTAAGATCTCGCTCGTTGAAAGCGAGGAGCTCGTAGATGCCTCCTGGGGCACGGTGCTCCAGTTCGTAGTAAGACGATAGCGTTGGCTGCATGTCTAGATCGAGCAAAAGCACGCGCAGACCAGCGTCAGCAGCAAACGCTCCAAAATTGGCCGCGATGGTAGTCTTGCCAACGCCGCCCTTGGTCGATATAACGGATAACACTTGCATGTATTTTTTCCATTATTGGCGTTGGAATTAATCAGGTCCGCTCTTTGAGCCGATCGGTGATCCATTGGTCAATCTCGGCAGAATCCCAGCCTACGGCCCGAACGCCTAGGCGCATGGCTTTTGGGAACTTCCCTTGATCCATGAGCTTGTAGATGTGGGCGCGTTTGAATCCGGTCTTTGCTTCGACTTCGGCGCGGCGCAAGATCCGCCGTTCATGTTCGGGGACCGGAGTGGGGAGCTGTTGAGTCATAGTGATCACTCCTTGGCGCTACCTGGCGCTTTATGGTTGGTGATCGTATTGCACCCGGTCTTAGATGGGCGGGCCACTGCAAATGCGGTCGTGGTGGCTGCATATACAGTGTGGACGCATTAGGCAATTTGTGCTGCAAGACGACGGTTCGCCTCGGCAAATTTGGCGTGAAGTGTGCGTTCAGTTATCCCCATCAAGGGTGCGTGGTGGGCGACAAGTATGCTTATGATCGCCTCCTGACTTCTAAACGCTGAGTAAGGGAAGCCCGATGGTGAGTGACTCAGCATGACATGTAGCAAGGCGCCGATGATATGAAGATAAGTGGTTTCAGCGCGTCCACTGACGTGCTCGCCCGCCTGCTCGCTTAGTAGGCGCTCGTAGCTGTCTTGGAGGGTTTCATGTTTGAGTTGGAGTTCTTCCAAGGCGCTGTGGCAGCTGACATGCCTTGCCCTTAATAGCTCTCGCTCGGCAATAAGGCTCTGGATTAATTCAATGTCGATGGCTGGATGCATTGCGCGCTCAAGCACATCAAATAGGAACTCCGGCCTTTGATCGGGATAGTTCCGTTGCATCCAGATGCGCAGATCGACGTGCCGAACCGTGAGATCCGGGTCAGTCAATAAGGAAGAGTCATTGCTTGTGATGCCTCTGCGGCCATAAGGCAGGTCGCCATGGACCAGGCCGTCGAAGATACGGTCAAGGTTCAAATGCAGGAAGGGCCATTGCGCAAATTGTTGCCGCGAGAGCCTGTTCGCACCGTGCAATCCATTGATAATTTCACTTTCATGGGCAAGTAGGCCACTCCATCGGATGGCGGCTTGAATTGGTGTGTAGAAGACCTTGGCATTGTTTATTCTGAGTGATTTGCACATCCTTAGCTAACTCCCCTTCACAGCCCGTGCTACGCTCCACGCACAACAAAGGCGTTTTAGGCCGAGCGCGTATACACCCTGAATTGCTGCTCAGATCGGAGGGGGGTAGCGTCTACAAAACGAATGCTTGCGGCCGCAGCCACTCCGAAATTCCGGTTGCGACACGACTTGTGCTAACCGCTACATCAATATGACGGGCTGGCTGCTGGTGGTCGGATATACGAAAAATTTATGACAACTACGCAAGCAGTGTTTTCGGGAAGTGCCTGTGTGTAAAGACCCGTTTGGTTGCGCAGCATTGGATGTGTCACTAGTCACTGCGCTGTGATGAAATACATCACTGCTATGACCGCACGATGCCGTGCCAAGCAAGGAGCCGCGCGACGACTAGAAGCCAGCAGGGGAGGGCGTTGAGCTGAGCCCTCCTTCCCATTTGGCGGTCTGTCTGAGGTCTCGACAGGTGTGCAGCTAGGTCATGTCAATGACATAAAGAGCATCAATGTCGGAGCACACTGCAACGATTGGCCGGAGAATTTATCATGGCCACATGGCTACATTGGGAGCTTCGTTAGATGCCGGCGTTCGGCTGAAGTATCGTCGCGAGCTCGGTAGCGCCGACCTCGTCGTTGTCGGGCTCATAGCCGCGTGAGATCATGAGAAGTGATGACAATGATCGCGCATAGTGGCTGTCAAAAGCACGCGATGGAATGCTATGGATTAGGCGATGTCCACTCGCGTTGCCAACTGCAGCCTATTCGCACATAATGTCGGCAATCACGTCGAATTGAACGTGAGAATATTCATTTAAATTAACTAGTTAGACGCAGTTTACTGTTTCCATCACCCGCTCCACCGCGACTTTCCAGGGACTTCCATAGAACGCCAAGGAACGTCGTAAGTCATTGTCAGGATTGAGGCTTTTTAGCCGCATTCAATCAGGCCTCAAAGCTCGGCAAGCCAAAGTAACAGGCAAGCAGTATGCGCTTGCCGATTTCGAGCGGCTCAAGGGTAGCAGCGTATAACACTCCGCGCCAGGCGGCAGGCAGCTATGGGCGACATCATTGATGCGCGGCCAGCCGTGGCAGCAGCGTTTCCAGGAAGCGCCGGGTCGAAATCGACGGTCGCGTCAGGCTGCGCTGGATCAGCGAAATCTGATGCACCGTGGGCGATACCTGCCTGATGGCGAGGGTGCGCATGCCCCATTGCTCGGCAATGGCCGCGGCATAGCCGGGCACGATCAGCACGCCCGCCCCTTGGCGCACCAGCCCCAGCGCCGCGGTCAGCGTGCCGACCTCGATGGCGCTGGCGAGCGCCACGCCGTGGCTGGCCATCAATCCGTCCAGGCTGCGGCGCACACTGTAGAAGTTGCGCAGCGAGATATGGTTGAACCCCACCAGGTCTTTCAATGCCACCGAGCGCCGGCGCGCCAGGCTATGCTCCGGGTCGATCACGACCCGCATGCTGTCGCGCAGCACGACTTCGGTGCGGATGCCCGGGATGCGCGTATCCACGGCGCCCAGCCCGAAATCCACGGTTCCGGCGCGCACGCTCTCTACCGTCTGGTCGGTGGAAAGCTCGTGCAGCTCGAAATGAATGCCGGGATGGCGGGCGCGGTAGTCGGCAATGACCTCCGCCAGCAGGCCGTAGATCATCAACGGCGATGCGCCGATGCTGACCTTGCCGCGGTCCAGTGCGATCAGTTCCTCGACGCTGCGGGTCGCGGTCTGCATGGTCGCCACGACTTCGATCGCATAGGCGTGGAATTCGCGCGCCGCGTCGTTGGGCGTAACGCGGCGCGTGGTGCGATCGAACAGCACCAGGCCCAATTGCGTCTCGAGTTCGGCAATCATCTTGCTGGCGGCCGATTGCGTGACGTGCAGGCGCGTAGCCGCCGCCGTGAAGCTGCCGGTGTCGAACAGTTCCAGGAAGACCTTCAGCTGCCGGAAGGTGATATTCATGCCAACTTGGACTGAGTGAATTAGAAAAATTCCATTGTCTCATTAATAGCAGCCCACCTATCATGCCTCGGACTTTCACAGCGAGGCATGTATGCAGACCGCGATACCCCAGTGCCACATCGACCGCCGCGCCGACGGCGTGGTTGCCATCACGTTCGACAACGGCCGGCTGAACCTGCTGACATCGCAGGCGGCCGCCGTCTACACCGAAACACTGCGCACCCTGTCGCGCGACGACTCGATCCGCCTGCTGATCGTGCAAGGCGGATCGGCCGCCTTCCTGGGCGGGGCTGACATCAAGTTCCTGAAAGATGCCGGCAAGGCCGACATCGATGCCTACATCCGCGGCGTCTATGCGTTGTGCGAACAATTGCGCGACCTGCCGTTCCCCACCATGTCCGTGATCTCTGGCTATTGCCTGGGCGCGGGCATGGAAGTGGCCGCCGTCTGCGATATCAAGGTGGCCGGCGCGGATGCCAGATTCGGCATGCCGGAGGTCAAGCTGGGCGTGCCCTCGGTGATCCATGGCGCCATGCTGCCTGGGATGATCGGCTGGACCCGTACGCGCGACCTGCTGCTGAGCGGCCGCATGATTCCGGCCCGCCTGGCGTGCGACTGGGGCCTGGTCACCGACGTGGCCGCCGAAGGCCAGCTGGCGCAGTGCGCGGCGGGCTGGCAGAAAGAGCTGTTGGAAGGCGGCCCGCATGCCATGCGCATCCAGAAAAAACTGATCCGCGACTGGGAACGCATGCCGCTGGCCGAGTCCATCGCCATCGGCGTGGATGCGCTGGTGTCGGCCTACGACACCGACGAACCCAAGCGGTACATGGAAGCCTTTCTGCAGCATCGCAAGCGCGGGTGACCGCCACCCACAACACACTCGACAGGAGGAGAACCGCATGAACAGAACCCTATCGCGCATCGCGGCGCGGGCCGCCGGCCTTGGCGCTCTACTACTGGCCGTCACGGCCTCCGCGGCCGGCTATCCGGACAAGCCCGTGACGCTGGTGGTGCCGTTCGCGGCGGGCGGCATGACCGACGTGCTGGCGCGGCAGCTGGGCAAGACCATGCAAGCCGAGCTGAAACAGCCGGTCGTGGTGGACAACCGGACCGGCGCGGGCGGCATCATCGGGGCCGAGAAGGTGGCGCGGTCGCCGGGCGACGGCTATACGCTGCTGGTCACCACCACCGCGCATGTGGTCAACCCGGCCATCACCAAGCAGCTGCCGTACGATACCGAGCAGGATTTCGCGCCTATCGCCATGCTGGCGCGCACCCCCAATGTGCTGGTAGTGAACCCGTCGGTGCCGGCGGCCAATCTGCAGGAACTGCTGGCCTACGCCAAGCGCAGCGGCAGCCTCAGCTATGGGTCGGCCGGCGTCGGCGGCACCACGCACCTGTCGGGCGAGCTGCTGGCCAGCCGCACCGGCGCGCCGCTGCTGCACGTGCCCTACAAGGGCACGGCGCTGGCGGTGAACGACCTGCTGGGCGGGCAGATCCAGGCCTCTTTCGTGGATGCGCTGACCGCCATCAAATATGTACAGAGCGGCAAGCTGCGCGCCATCGCGGTGTCCACGCGCGACCGCAATCCCATGCTGCCTGACGTGCCCACCATCGCCGAACAGGGCGTGCCGGGCTACGAGACCGAAATCTGGATCGGTTTCTACGCGCCGGCGGGAACGCCGCAAGCCCTGCTCGACCGGCTCAATGCGCTGGCGCGCGAAGCTATGCACGAGCCGGCCTTCATGAAGCTGATGGCCGACCAGGGCACCACCCCGGGCGACATGACGGCGCCGCAGTTCCACCAGTACGTCAGCGCCGAGATCCGGAAATGGGACTCCATCGTGCGCGATGCCAAGGTCGTGGTGCAATGACGCAGGTGGCAGGCATGGGCAATCTTCCATTGAGCGGCGTACGCGTGCTGGACCTCACCAGCGTGATCATGGGGCCCTACGCGACGCAGATGCTGGCCGAATACGGCGCCGACGTCATCAAGCTGGAATCGCCGGAAGGCGACATCATGCGCCAGATGGGGCCGGCCCGCGAACCCGGCATGGGACCGGTGTTCCTGAACCTGAATCGAGGCAAGCGCAGCCTGTGCCTGGACCTGAAGGCGCCGGAATCGGGCCAGGCCCTGCGCCGGGCGGTCGCCGGCTCGGACGTGTTCATTACCAACATGCGCGCCAGGGCCTTGCAGAAGCTGGGCCTGGACTGGGACACGCTGCGCGGCTACAACCCTCGACTGGTCTACGTGGCCCTGTCGGGCTTCGCCGAGGACGGCCCCGACGCCGGCCGTCCGGCCTACGACGACCTGATCCAGGGCATGGTGGCCCTGCCCGACCTGGTGGCCCGGGCCACCGGCGGCACGCCCCAGTACCTGCCCCTGAACCTGGCGGACAAGACCATGGGCCTGTTCGCCGCCCAGACGGTGCTGGCCGCGCTGCTGCAGCGTGCGCGCGACGGCGCGGGCCAGCGCATCGAGATCCCCATGTACGAGACCATGGCGTCGTTCGTGCTGGCCGACCACCTGGGAGCCGCCACTTACGAGCCGCCGCTGGGGCCGGCCGGCAACCCGCGCCTGCTGTCGCGTTACCGGCGTCCCTACAAGACCCTGGACGGTTGGATCAGCACCATCGTCTATACCGACCGGCACTGGGAAGCCTTCCTGCGCCTTGCCGGGGCCGGCGATCTGTGGGACACCGACCCGCGCTTTCGCAGCATGGCCAGCCGGACGCGCCATATCGACGAGGTGTACGCCTTCGTCGACGAGCAAATGGCGCTGCGCAGCACCGAGACCTGGCTCGCGCTGCTGCGCGAGGCCGACATCCCGGCCGCCGAGGCGCCCAGCCTGGATGCCCTGATCGCGCGGCTGGAGCAGCCCGTCCATGGCGTGGTGCAACGCTACCAGGATGCCGCGGGCAACTGGTACCGAGGCTTGGCGCCGGCGGCGCGCTGGTCCGCCACGCCACCCCGGGCCGGCGCGATGGCGCCGCGGCTGGGAGAACACACCGAAGCCATCCTGGGCGACCTGGCGGCCGCGCCGGCAGCCTTGCCGCGCCAATAGGCCTTCGCGCGCCAGCAGCGCGCGATTGCCGCTGGCCTCGGCGTGCCAACCGAGACGTTGAACGCCACGCGCCGGAATAGTTGTTCCAAGTCTGAATTCGCATGCTCGGCACCCGCTCCAAATCACGCGTCACACTTATCTTGTCACTTTGGGAAGTAAGTCCACGTTGAGTTTCAGCGATGTTTTTTCTTCCTGATGCCGCTGAGATCAGGGAAGCCCGACTCTCCATTGTTGTTGCTAAAAGCTTGCGACCCGCGTTGAGGGAGAACTGTCGATACCAGTATTGCCAATGGTCTTGCTGCGACACGACGCCACTAGAACAATCCGTTTCGAACCTCACTTCGAAAGGATTGGCCACATGAAAATCTCGTTTTTGCACACGATAGATAGTAACGAGACGATCTTTGGAATCGCGGCGGTGAAAGCAGGCTGGTCATCAGATCAAATTCGTCATGCGACTCGCGAGGACCTTCGGCATGCAATGGCGCAGCAGTCAGCACCAGGCTGCGGCGCGCACGGTCTGGTCCACGAAGCGCTGCGGGACTTGATGGTCGAGGCCGACGCGGTAATCGTGACGTGCGCGACGCTTGGCCCCGCAGTCGACACCATGGAAGCCCCCTCCGTTCCCATCATCCGGGTAGATGCGGCTTTGGCTAAAGCGGCGTCTCGCGCTGGCAGAAACCTTGCCGTACTCTGTGCGGTGGAATCAAGCGTTGCCCCGAACCGGGCGCTCTTCGAACACTATGCGGCCACCACTGGCGCTCGTGTGACGGTTCAGTTGATCCCCGGCGCCTGGGCGCTTTATCAGGAAGGCAGACAAGCAGCATGTCTGGCGGCATGTGCGCAGCAGGCGAATGAGGCGTATGCCCAAGGCTTTGATGTTGTGGCCTACGCTCATCCATGGATGGCGGAATCTGCCGAATTAGTGGGAAACAAGTGCCGACCGTTTCACGGCGTACAGGCGGCGCTAGACGCGGTCTGCGCCGTGCGGGAGGCGTAGCGACGCCCCGCCTATATCGCCATGCCCATTGAATGGTTGCGTCGAATTGGCTGAGACGGTGCTCATCCAGCCACTTCCGGCCAACTGCAGCTTGGAGGCTTTTCATACATAAAACCTCAAATATGAATTAAATTTGAATTTAATATTCATATATGGATTCTTATAAAGAAAATATTTGATTGGCCATGATTTTACGTATATGCTCAAATATGAATGCATAGAAGCTGTTTCCAAGCACATCTGAGCAAATACAAGCATGCTGCCTTCCGAGAAAAAACGTTCTGGCGCGCGGGTTGCGCTGCCGCGGCCTGTTGAGCGCGCGTTGCATCGTCTTGGGCAGGACATCTCGACTGCACGTCGTATGCGCCGATTAAGCCAGGAAGACCTGGCCCAGCGTATCGGCACGTCACTGAGCACCGTCAGACGCATGGAAGACGGTTATCCCGGCACTGCCTTGCATACCTTTCTGCGGGCGTTGCAGGTACTCGGCCGCCTTGAGGCCGTGGTACAGGTGATGGCAATGGAGAATGACGTGCTGGGGATGGAGTTGGTGCGGGAACAGTTGCCGCAACGGGTGCGGACGTCTCGCGGTAGCAAATCACGAGCTGAGAGTCCCACTGCTGCCAAAGCGAGCGCCGCCGATGACACCGATGAGTTGGAGGGCTTTTGATGGCTACCAAGTCATTCAAGCGTCAAAATCTAGAAGTGCATCTGGGTTCCGGCGGCCGAGTTGTAGGGCGGTTGCATCTGGGTAGCGGTAAGCGCAGCGCATTTAGCTACGACGAACGTTGGTTGCAGGATTCGCGATTCTTCACGCTATCGCCCGACCTGCAGCCAGTCCTGAGTGTTCAACATCCTCAGCAGGTGTTCTTTCGCGCGCTGGAGGACACTGCGCCAGACTCGTGGGGCGAACGCGTGATTCGGCGTGCGCATGCGAGGTTACGGCAGCACGACCGCGAGACGCCTGCGCTGGAGCCTGTCGACTTCTTGATGTGGGTGGATGACGAGGCTCGTGTCGGCGCGCTGCGACTTTTTGATCCTCAAGCCAACGTCTATTTGCGCTCAGGCGGGGCGCATTGGCACGTGCCGCCGTTAGTGGAGCTGGATAAAGTCGTGCAAGCGGCCCGCGCGTTAGAGGCGGGTATGGAGAGCGCGCAGGACTTGCAATATCTGCTTGGGCAGGGCACCTCGTTGGGCGGGGCCCGGCCCAAGTCGACCGTTCGAGATACGGACGGTCGTTTGGCCTTGGGCAAGTTTCCCAGCCAGGCGGACAAGCGCGACGTGATTAGAGGCGAAGTTCTGGCCATGCATCTTGCTGCCACGGCAGGCATCAATGTGGCAGCGGCGCGTGTGGAGGTAATCAATAAGACAGCGGTAGCCATCATTAGGCGGTTCGACCGCACCGATGATGGCGGCCGTATTCCCTACGTGTCCGCCGCGACGATGCTGCAGTCCGATGGCCGCGACACGACGCATGCCTATACGGAACTGGTGGACGTTCTGCTGCAGGAAGGCGCCAACCCAATTGCCGACATCCATCAATTGTGGCGCCGACTGGTCTTCAATTTTCTGATCTGCAATACCGATGACCACTTGCGTAATACCGGGTTTCTTTATGACGCGCGCAACCATGGATGGCGTCTGTCGCCAGCGTTCGACCTCAATCCGATGCCTGGCGATCGTCGCGAGAGCAAGACATGGTTGACCGAGGATTCCGGACCGATCGACAGTCGGCACATACTGATGGAAGGAGCGCCTTACTTCAGATTGGATGCAGAGGAAGCAACCGCGATCTGGACTGAGGTGGCTCAGGCAGTGGGTAGCTGGCGCCTTCTGGCCAAAGGATTGGGCATGCGGGGTACTGATCTAGTGGATTTTGAGCCAGCATTTGCATAGGGCTTGTACTATCCAACCCCTTGGGGAGTAAGCCTAAGTGATTGAGTTTCAATGATCGGCCAGAAGCGATCGCTGCGTAGTTTCCGACAGCAGTCACTGAATGTGAATTTGAGTGGATGACCCATCTCCGTGCCAGTATGACAAGTATGCAAGACGATCTTTTCGGCGATGCGCTTCTTCAACCTTCGACCGACTCCTCGAACCCTGCGGTCCGTAGTGCGAATCCGGAGGTTTCGGCCCTTCGGGACATGGCCAAGGTGCTTCCTGCTCCTGGGGCGCGGGAGTGGAGCGCGCTCGCGCGGCAGCTTCCGGCGCAGTTGCGCTTTGGCGTTTCTACTTGGTCATACCCGGGCTGGGAAGGGCTGGTTTGGGATGGCGAATACGATTCGAGCACGTTGTCCAAACACGGGCTTGGCGCCTACCGTCAGCATCCGCTTTTGCGCACGGTCTGTGTGGACCGCACGTTCTGGCGCCCGTTGACGGCAAGCCAGTATGCCGCCTATGCGGGGCAGGTCGATGACGACTTCCGTTTCGTCGTCAAATGTCCCGCCAGCATTACCGACGCCCAGGTGCGTAGCGAAGAAGGCAGGGCGCGCGAGGTCAACCCGGTTTTTCTCGATCCGCCGCTGGCCATCCAGGAATTTGTGCGGCCGGCGCTCGAAGGCCTGGGCGCCAAACTTGGCGTTCTGGTGTTTCAGCTGAGTCCTCTGCCTTGGGGATGGCTGAGCCGCCCCGCAACGCTGTTTGAGAAGCTGGGCCGCATGCTGGCGGCTGTTCGGGAGGCTTTGTCCGCGCATGGCACCGTGATCGTCGCGGTGGAAGTACGGGACCCTGAACTACTCGGCCAGGCGCTGGTTGATACGCTCAAGGCGCATGGGGCTACTTTCTGCCTGGGCTTGCATGGCAAGATGCCGCCGATCGAAGAGCAACTGCCGATGCTGCGCGCGCTATGGCCGGGGCCGCTGATCTGCCGGTGGAATCTGAACCGCATTTTCGGCGCGTATGGTTATGCCGACGCGCAGAAAAAGCACGATCCGTTCAATGCCATTCTTAGCGAGGATCTTCCTACTCGCGCGGTGCTGGCGCGCACGATCCGTGGGATCACGGGCGCGGGCCAGCCGGCCTACGTGACGGTCAGCAACGATGCCGAGGGCTGCGCGCCGCTGTCCATCCAGAAGCTGGCCCAGGCCATTGCGGCGTAGGGCCTATCTGCGCATGTTGCTGTCGCAGCGCCGCTAGGGCAGCCGACAAACCATGCAGGATTCGACAGAGAGCATAAATGCTCGAATTGCTACGCATACGGGTTCCGATATAACTGTCAATCTCTGACGCCTTCGTTTATTGGTTTGAGCAATATGCTTTGTTCGTGAACAGGCATATTTCACCTAAATCTAAATTGTTTGAAGGTCGCTATGTACACATTGCGCAGATCACGCCCTGAAGATGGCCCCGTTCTCGTTGACCTTTGGCGGCGCTCCGTGGACGCCACCCATCACTTTCTCAGTGCCGACGATCGAAAGGCCATTGATGCCGAAGTGTGTGGTTTTCTGCCTCATGCGCCAGTGACTGCAGTCGATGAAAATGACCATCCCCAAGGCTTCATGCTGATCGATGGGACACATATGGAGGCGCTCTTCATCGATCCCGATGTCCGTGGAAAAGGTATCGCTCGCCAATTGTTGCAGCATGGCTTGTCGCTGCATGGGGCATTGAGCACTGACGTCAATATGCAGAATTCTCAAGCTGTTGGCTTCTATCAACGGATCGGGTTCGTTGAAACTGGACGTTCGGAGGTGGATTCACAGGGGCGACCTTATCCCCTGATCCACCTGCGCTACCCAGGCTAGCTGGAAAGTAGGCCGTCGCGCGACTACCATGCCAGAGCGTCGCGCAGCCGCGAGAAGTCGGTTTGCGGCAGCGCGGACACTGCGGCCGCGCAGCGCGCAAAGTCTGCCGGGCTGCGGCCGGCCTCTAGCCAGAGGTCTTCGCCCCAGCGTTCGATCGAAGCCCCATCCATCGCCAGTTCGCGGCCGCCGTCGATCAGTTCGCCATCCAGTCTGACCCCCCCTTCCAGTTGTACGGCAATGCGGCAGCTGAGCACGCCCAGCTCGTCGTCCGGCACAACGTCGGTCGCCGCAATGAGCGCCGAGAGCGCTGTGTTTTCCTGATCCAGAAAGGCCGAAAACGAGAACCGTCCATGCATCAGCACCGACGATACGCAGTACCGAGCGCTCATCAGCTTGTCCGAGAAGGCACGGAACGCCGGCCCGGCGTTCAAAGTGCCTGGGTAGTTCATTTCGAACGGATTCATCCTCACGCGCACCGACTGGGCGCGTCGACCTTGCAACTGCGGCGCCATGCGCTCGGCCAGGCGTACCAGCGGTTGGCAAATGCCGCTGACGGGGTAGCGTTTGAGCACGGTTTCAACGATGGCGGCGTCGGGATCGAAGTCCGGCGCGATCTCCGCGTGCGTGGGCGTACGCCCCACCAAGGCCGGGTAGAAGCCGGATGGCCCGTCCAGTGCATGTGCGCCACCGACCACGCCGCCCTCGGTCAGTTCGGCGCACAGCAGCGCCTGGCTGGCGGCGTTGGCCACATGCAATTGGTATTCGTCGCTGCCGTCGCGCCAGCATTGGGTGGTGCCGAATCCCGACTGTGAGGCCAGCGCGAGCGTGTTGCCCAGCGCGGCGGGGTCTTGCCCGCGCAGTCGCGCCACGGCCGCCGCCGCGCCCATGCCGGCGTACAGGCAGGTGGAGCGCAGGCCGCGCGGCGTGGTGATCGGCGAGTAGCGGCGCGATAGACCGACGGTGGTCGCATAGCCCACCGCCAGCGCGTCCAGAAAAACCTGCCCCGAGGGTGCGCAGCGCTCGGCCTCGGCCAATAGCGCTGGCAGCACCACGGTGCTGATGTGCAGGTTGCCGATCGGGTGGAAATCGTCCTGCGTGCGCGCGTGCATTAGCGCCGCGTTGTGGAACGCGGCTTCGCGTGCCCCCGCGGTCTCGCCGCCATCCAGCAGCAGATGGCCGCGGCCAGCCGCCGGGCGTGGCAGACGCAGCGCCGGCCGACCGGCCACGGCGACCGACAGATTGGCCAACAGGCACAGCAGCAGCTTCTCGCGCGCTGAAGCGCCGAGGCCTCGCCAGCCGATGGCATGCAGTTGGGTGCTGAGCGCGCCGATCATGACGCGGCCTGCGTCGATGCGGTTGGGAGTCTGTTGCTGCGACATTTGCGTGGATTCCTCTGTGACGGTTGAACGGGTGCTTACTCAGGCGACAACCCGGCCTTCTCGACCAGCGTTTCGTAGCGGGTGAACTCGGCGCGATGGATCGCGCCGAACTCGGTCGAGCCGATCTGTCGCGGGACGAAGCCGGTATCGACGATCTTGGCCTGCACGTCGGGTCGGCTCATGATCTTCACGATCTCGGTGCTCAGCTTCTGGACCACGTCCCGCGGCGTGTTGGCCGGCGCGAAAAAGCCGGCCCAGGTTTCGTACTCCATCGCGATCCCGGCCTCGGCCATGGTGGGCACGTCCGGCGCCAAGCCGTTTCGGTTCTTGCTGGTTACCGCCAGCGGTCGAAGTTGGCCGCTCTGGATGAGGGGAAGGCTGGTGCCCACCGGATCGCAGACCAGCTGGATCCGCCCGCCGACCAGGTCGGTCAGCGACTGGGGCGATCCCTTGTACGCCACCTTCTCGATGTCCACGCCCGCCAGCATGTTGAAGAGCTCGCCACAGATCAGCGCCGCGCTGCTGCCGAAGCCGTAATTCAGCTTACCGGGCTCGGCCTTGGCGGCCGCGACCAGATCCTGGACGTTTTTGTAGGGTGCGTTGCTGGGCACCATCAGCGCAAAGTCGATCGTGCCCAGCATTGCCAGCGGCACGAAGTCCTTCATCGGATCGAAGGTCGGATTCTTGTACATGAAGTGGTTGGCCGCCATCGTGGTAGAGGAACCGACCACCAACGTGTAGCCGTCGGCCGGAGCCCGGGCCGCCTCGCCCACACCGATGATGCCATTGGCGCCGATGCGGTTGTCGACCACGACCCGCTGGCCAATGGCCTCGTCGAGGTAAGTGGCAACCAGACGCGTGGCGATGTCGGTGCCACCACCGACCGCCAGCGGCACGATCATGCGGATCGGCCTAGATGGCCAAGCGTCGGCCGCGAAGGCGCCGGCCGCCGGCAGCGCGGCCAGGGCGAACGCAGCCAGGGAGAGCATACCCGTGGCGCAGCGAGAGACCGTCGCATTGTGAAATGGGTTCATGGTTGCCTCATTCTTTGATCGGAAATTTGGCGTCTGCGACTGTCTGCTTCCAGCGCGCTGTGTCGGCCGCGATGTGCTGACGGAACTGTTCTTGTGTTTCTTGAACAGGCTCGTAGGACAGATCAGCCAGCTTGGCGCGCACCTCGGGCAACGCCAGGATCTTCCGCATCTCGGCATCCAGCCGGTCGACGATGGGCTTGGGCGTGCCGACGGGCGCGAACATCCCGATCCAGGTTTCGACCGTGTAGTCTTTCAGGCCCGCCTCTTGCAGCGTGGGCAGGTCGGGCAGCACGCTGGAACGCTGAGCCGAGGTCACGGCCAACGGGCGGATGCGGCCGTTCTTCATGTACTGCGTGCCTAGAAAAGGGTCGAAGATCACCTCGACCTCTTTGCCCAGCATGGCCGTGACCTGAGGCGCCGTGCCGTTGTAGGGTATGGCCATGATGTCGGTCCCGGTCGAGAACTTGAAGAGCTCACCCGCCAACTGTGTGAAGGTGGAGCCGGCAGCGAAGTTGAGCTTGCCGGGGTGGGCCTT
The DNA here is from genome assembly GCA_017745595.1 of Bordetella petrii. GTDB lineage: Bacteria > Pseudomonadota > Gammaproteobacteria > Burkholderiales > Burkholderiaceae_B > Bordetella_A > Bordetella_A petrii_C. The sequence goes on along the minus strand of WMBV01000021.1, from coordinate 43,366 downwards.
GGCGTAGGCCACAAGTTCGGCCACGTTCTTGACCGGCAGGTCGGGCTGTACGCCCAGCACCAGTCCGACGTTGGCCATGTTGAACACGGGTACCAGGTCCTTTATCGGATCGAACGGCAGCTTGGCGTAAATCGCCGGGTTCATCACGATCGGGCTGGACGGAATGAATCCGAGTGTGTAGCCGTCGGGCTCGGCGCGCAGCACCTCTTTGGTGCCGAGGATGCCGTCGGCGCCCGGTTTGTTGTACACGACAACGGGCTGGCCCAGCGCCTTGCCGAGATGCTCGGCCGACAGCCGCGCCAGCAGATCGGTACCCGAGCCCGCCGAGAACGGCACAACAATCTTGATCGGACGGCTGGGCCAGGCATCCTGCGCCTGCACCTGGGCGCCGTGGAACAAGCTGATGCTCCCCGCAAACGCCAGTGCGGCCTTGAGCGCGACGCGACGCGCGCAAGAGTAAGAACCGTGTTTCATTGAATGTCTCCTTTTCTAGGAATTGATCTTGATGTCGTCGTCAGGCAAGCATCGGCCATCGACTCAGCAGAGCCATTTTGGGCACCGCGGTGTGGAAATCATGTCGCGCGCGCAGGCCGCGCGTGTGCGGTGTTCACATATGTGATGGCGTTGCCGCATTTAACGGGTTTACCCGCGAATCCCATCTGCGAAATCGGGCGAAGTTCACATTAGCATTAGTCCATTCCCTAACAGGCAGGACTCAACTTGGACAGCTCTCGAATCGGCCCGCTTTCGGGCATCCGGATCCTCGATCTCACCACCGTGATCATGGGCCCATACGGGACTCGAATTCTCGCGGACATGGGTGCCGACGTGATCAAGATTGAATCGCCGGAAGGGGATTCGTTTCGCGGTTACGGACCGCTGCGCAATCAACTGATGAGCGGGTCGATATTGAATCTTCACCGCAACAAGCGCAGCGTCCAGCTGAATCTCAAGGACGCCGGCGCCGCGGATGCGCTTCGCAAATTAATCGCTACCTCGGACGTGCTGGTCCACAACCTGCGTCCGCAGGCTGCCGCACGCGCCGGCCTGACGTGGAACCGCGTTAAAGAGATCAATCCACTCTTGGTACTGTGTGCGGCGCATGGATTCAACCGAGAGGGGCCATACGGAGACAAGGCAGCCTACGACGATCTTATCCAGGCCGGCTGTGGGCTCAGCGGGCTTGTTGAACAGGCCACAGGGCAGGCGGGTTACGCCCCGACTGCGCTCTGCGACAAGATCGCTGGCCAGGCCATCGTTTCGGCCGTACTAGGAGCCTTGCTTCACCGCGAGCGCTACGCCGAAGGCCAGGAGGTCGAGGTTCCCATGTTCGAGGTCGCCATCGATTTCATGCTGGTGGAACATTTCGGGCCCGCGGCATTCGAGCCGCCACTGGGACCGGCCGGGTTCAAACGCCAGCTGTCAAAAAACCGGAAACCCTACCGGACGCGTGACAGCTGGGCCTGCATTCTTCCCTATTCAGATCGCAACTGGAAGGACTTCTTCGCTTTCATCGGCAGGCCGGAACTCGCGGACGATGCGCGCTACCGGCGAATTACCGATCGCGTCATCAATGTGGACAGCCTTTATGGGCTCGTGGCGGAGCACGCGCTGTTGCACACCACGCAGGAATGGGTTGCGTTCTGCGACGCTGTCAGTATTCCTTGCATGCCGGTATTGCGGCTGGACGAACTGAAGCACGATCCGCATGTAGCCGCCACGTCATTCATGGAGCCAGCCGAGCACCCGACCGAGGGCAGATATCACGCTCTCAAGTCGCCCGTGCGATTCGGCGCGACGCCGTACAGGCTTCGTCGCCACGCTCCCCGACTCGGAGAGCACACCACCGAAGTCCTGCAAGAACTGGGTCTTCCCCAAGATGAGATCGAGCGACTCGTCGAACTGGGCGGTCAGCCTTCCGCGCCACTTGAGCCGAGCGTTTGAAGTTAAGCAGCAGCTGAGGATCGGAACTGGAAATGTCGAACTCATCCAATGGCTACGAGATCGGGCAGACTTTCGTAAGCTCGGGCCGCACAATCACAGAAACGGACTTGGTCAACTTCGTTGGCTTCTCGGGATTGACGCTCCCAATCTTTCGCGACGAAGAATATAGCAAGAAGAACAGCATCTACGGTCGACGCATTTGTCCCGGATTCCTCGCCGTAGCGATCGCTGCCGGCATGATCGAAGAAGCCATGGACATGACGCATCTGGTCGCCGCTCTCGGTTTCGACGCCTTGAGGTTCTACAAACCGGTTTTCCCCGGGGACACCATTCATGTCTCCATCGAGATTCTGAGTGTGCGGGCGACCAAGAACCGTTCCGATCGGAGCGTTGTAGAGGGGCGCGTTTCGGTGCTTAACCAAGGCGACTCCGTGCCTGTCGACTTCAACGCCACTTGGCTCTTCTCTCAGAGTGCTGCCGCATGATCGGGCTGCTCTACGGTCTGCCGTCGTTGACGTCGCGCAAAGTTTGCCGGTAGCAACGAGAGCCTGCCGTATGCAGAGCATGGGGCGGACGCCACCAGATCAACCATCCGGCTGACCAATTACTTCATCTGCAAACAACCAAGCGAGACCTATATGTCGACTCCCTTCTTTCCCCATCTGGATCGTGAAAGCGAGATTCGCCGGGCTGTCCAGTCGTTGTGTTCCAAATTTCCGTTGGACTACTGGGACAAGCATGACCTTGAACACGAATTTCCGGAAGAGTTCTACCAGGACTTTGCAAAATCAGGCTTCCTCAGCATTCTTGTCCCTACGGAGTACGGCGGCAGTGGCGGAACCATCAGCGAAATGGCGGCCGCTTTGGAGGAGGTCGCCGCCGGCGGAGGCGGGCAGAACGCGTGCGCCTCGGTGCACATTCCGCTGCTTGCCGTACCGGCGATCTCGACGTTCGGCACCGAGGAGCAGAAACAGAAGTATTTGCCGCAGATCGCAGAGGGCAAGCTGTTCGTTACCTTCGGCGTGACGGAGCCGGATGCCGGAACCGATACCACTAAGATCAAGACGGCAGGGGTGCTGAAGGACGGCCGGTATATCGTCAACGGCTCGAAAGTGTGGAACTCGGGGGCGCTGCGCGGTGACAAAATTCTGTTGCTCGCACGCACTAGCACGCCCGCTCCTGGCGAAAGACGAGGCAATGGACTCACGCTATTCCTGACCGATTTGCGGGCAGATACCGTGGAAGTGCGCGCGATTCCGAAAATCGGGCGCAACGCAGTTCCTTCGTGCGAGGTGTTCTTCAGCGACCACCCGATCCCCGAGTCCGACATCATCGGCGAGGTGGGGCAAGGATTCTACCATATTCTGCACAGCCTCAACGCAGAGCGGCTCTTCCTCGCGTCGGAGGCGCTCGGGATTGGTCGCTGGGCTTTGCTGAACGCGCGGCAGTATGCCCAAGACCGCGTCGTCTTTGGCCGGCAGATCGGAAAGAACCAAGCGGTTCAGCACCCGCTTGCCAAATCCTACGTGCAGATCCTGGCCGCGTCCGAGGTTGTCTGCGCGGCGCTTGACGCCTATGCGGAGCAAGGCGCTTCGGCGATCGGCACGCTCGCAAACGCCGCAAAGTATCTGGCGACCGAGGCAGAGTTCCAGGCCACCGATACGGCCATGCAGGTGTTCGGTGGATATTCCTACGCCCGCGAGTATCACGTTGGCCGTCATTGGATCGAGGCTCGCCTGCAGCGGGTTGCCCCGGTCAACAACGACATGGTGCTGAATTACCTCGCCGAGCGTGAGCTGGATCTGCCTCGCAGCTACTAGATTGGCCCTACGGACAAGGGTGGACTCAATGACAAGTATGAATCGGCGTGGTGCAACGGCCCCGGCGCGCAAAGCCGAGGGAAAGGGGCGGGGCGTGTCCGCGGCTGAAAAGCGAAAGGAAAAAACTGCAGAGGCCGCCGTTACGAGCCCGCCGTCTGCCACTCCGGAGCGGGCGCGGGTCTTCCTTCGCTCGATGCTGCGGGTGCGCGAATGCGAATCCCAACTTGCTGACGCATTCTCGAAGAATCTGTTTCCCGGCTACATCCATTCCTATCTCGGACAGGAAGCTTGTGCGGTCGGCGTCTGTGAAGCGCTACGGCAAGACGACTGGATCGTCAGCACCCACCGGGGCCGGGGACACTACCTCGCCAAAGGGATGGCGCTCGCCCCGATGATGGCCGAGATGTTCGGACGCGCGACCGGCATTTGCGGCGGTCGCGGCGGCGAGATGCACGCTGCCGACCCGAACATCGGGGTGCTTGGCGGGAACGGAATCGTGGGCGGCGGCATCCCGCATGCGGTCGGCGCCGCGTACGCGGCCGTACTTGACGGCATCGACCGAGTCGCGGTGGCGTTCTTCGGCGAAGGCGCCAGCAACCAGGGTTCGTTCCACGAGTCTCTGAACCTCGCCGCCGCCTGGAAGCTGCCGGTGCTCTTTGTCTGCGAGAACAATCTGTACGCGGAAATGACGCCGTTTGCCGACACGGTGGGTGAAACCTCGGTCGCCCGTCGCGCCGACGGCTACGGCATTGCCGGCTGCTCGGTCGACGGCAACGATGTCGAGGCGGTGCACGAGGCCGCACGCGAGGCCGTCGCCCGGGCGCGCCGGGGCGAGGGTCCCACCCTGCTTGAGCTTCAAACCTACCGGTGGGACGGGCACTTTCAGGGCGACCCGCGCAACTACCGTACGCGCGAGGAAGAGGCGCGCTGGAAGGCGCGAGATCCGGTGCTGAGGTTTCGCGAGCGCGCATGTGCTGCGGGAAGCCTGGATGCGTCCGAGGCGGAACGCCTTGCGAGCGAGGTCCATAACGAAGTCGCAGCCGCGATCCGCTTTGCGATCGACAGCCCGTTGCCGGACCCTGAGGGTGCGCTGCAACATGTATTTGCCGACTGACAGGAGCCTCGGACACATGGCAAGCAAGAACTACTGCTGGGCGATCATCGACGGAATCCGCGAGGAGATGGCCCGCGACGATGGCGTGTTCCTTATTGGCGAGGACGTGGGTGCGGCGGGCGGCGCGTTCGGGGGCTCGCGCGGGCTATTCGACGCGTTTGGGCAACTGCGTGTACGCGACACGCCCATCAGCGAGGAGATCATCGTCGGCCTGGGGGTCGGTGCCGCGATGGCGGGAAAGCGGCCGATCGTCGAGGTGATGTTCATGGATTTTTTCGGCCTGTGCCTCGACCAGATCGCGAACCAGGCGGCGAAAGTGCAGTACCTATACGCCGGCATGTACCGGATGCCGCTGGTCGTGCGCACGCTGGTGGCCGCCGAGATGGGCATCGGTCCGCACCACTCGCAGTCGCTCGAAGCCTGGGTTGGTCACGTGCCGGGCCTGAAGGTGCTGATGCCCAGCACGCCGCGCGACGCCAAGGGGCTGTTGAAGGCAGCCGTGCGCGACGACAACCCGGTGATCTTCATTGAACACTTGGGCCTGCATCGCATGAGAGAGGACGTGCCCGACGGCGATGACGCGATCGTTCCTATCGGCGTGGCCGACATCAAGCGGCCCGGGCGCGATGTGACCGTGATCGCTACCGGGTTGATGGTGGCCAAGGCGGTGCAGGCGGCCGAGGCGCTCGCGCGCGATGGCATCGAGATCGAGGTGATCGACCCGCGCACCATCGCGCCGCTCGATATTGAGACGATCGTGGCATCGGTCAAGCGCACCAATCGCGCGCTGGTGGTCACATCCGCCCACAAGCACTTCGGGTTCGGCGCGGAGGTCGCTTCCGAAATCATGGCCCACGCGTTCTACCACTTGGACGCGCCGGTACGCTGCCTTACGCCGCCTTTTACGCCGCAGCCTTTCGGCAAGGGCTTCGAGGCGTACCTGCACCCCAACGCGGACCGTATCGCAGCAACCGTGCGCGAGATGGTGGCTTGATATGACGGTCGATATTATTGTTCCAAAGCTTGGCCTCACCATGGAAGAAGGCACGGTCATTGAATGGCACCGCGCCGATGGCGAGTCAGTCGCCCGGGGCCAGCCGCTGTTCACGCTTGAGACCGACAAGGTTGCCTACGAGGTGGCCGCCGAGGCCGACGGCTGGCTCGAACGCGTGGTCGGCATCGACGTCACGCTTCCGATAGGCGCGGTGGTCGGACGGTTGCACGAGCAGCCGCCCTCCGCACGAGGTCACGGCGGCGCCGCTTCCTCTGGGACAGCGGCCTCCCCTGTAGAGCCCTTGATTCCGGCATCGCCGACGTTGCCTCCATCGGCGCCTGCATCCTCGTCGCCCGCATCGTTGCACTCGCCCGAAAGCGCAGCGCATCCTGCCGTGCTGTTCGTGCCGAGCGATCGAGCCGATGTCCGCAAGCTCGTGTCGCCGGTGGCCCGGCGCATCGCAGCCGAGCGCGGCATCGACGTGTCCACGCTCGACGGAAGCGGACCGGGCGGGGTTGTGCTCAGGCGCGACGTCGAGCAGGCAGAGGCACAGTCTGCCGGAGCTGAGACGCCCAAGGCCTCCGCGGACACGGTGGCCCAACGCGGCGTCGCGGCCGCGCCACCGCGCCGCCGTCCACTGGCGGGCATGCGCCGCGTGATCAGCCAGCGGATGACCGCCAGCCTTGCCGGATCGGCGCAGATGTCCGCCTTCACACGCGTCGACATGGGTGAGGCCGAGCAGTTACGCAGGCTGCTCGTCGCCGACGCCGAGGCGATCGGAGCGCGGATTACTGTTACCGATATCGTGCTCAAGTGCATGGCCGTCGCGCTGTCAGAGACACCCTCGGTCCGGGAGTGGATAGACGGCAATGAGATCGTCTCGGCCGACACCGTCGACATAGGCCTTGCGATCGCGCTGGACGACGGACTGGTGGCTCCGGTGCTGCGCGATGTAGATCGTCTGTCGCTCGTCGAGCTCTCCGCAGCCCGCAAGGCCCTTATCGAGCGCGCGCGCGCCGGGCGCCTCGCGGCGGCGGATCTGCAGGGCGGCGTGTCCACGTTGAGCAACTTCGGCTCGTACGGCGGCGACTTCGAGACGCCGATCCTGAACCCGCCGCAGTCGACGATGCTCGGCATTGGTCGGATCGCGGACGATGTCATCGCATGCGATGGCGTGACCATGGTGCGCCCGACGATGTGGCTGAGCATGACCTACGACCACCGGCTAATCGACGGCGCATTGGCCGGCCGGTTCCGCGCCAGGCTGAAGGCGCTGCTCGAGCAGCCGCAGCGGCTGCTCTCGGTGATGAGGTGACGATGATCGATGCCCGCTTCGTTTGGGACACAGCGGTGCTGAACGAGGTGCTGTGCGAGCGCCAGGTCGAGCTGCGTCCGGACGAGATCGAGCGCTTCCGCTCGTTGATGGGGTATCCGCCATCGCCGCCCGGCACGGTGGCCGTCGCGCCGACCAGCATGGGCCTGACCTATGGGCTCGGACTGGGCTGGGAGCATGCGGTATTCCCGCCCGGCGCGGTGCGCATGGGCGACGAGGACCGCTTCGGCGTACCCGCGTACGCGGGCGACACGCTGACAACCCGCCTGAGAATCGTCGACCGATTCGAGCGCAAGGGCCGTCGTTTCCTCAAGTATGAGATGGTGACCCGCAACCAGCGCGGCGAGCTGGTGTGCGAGGTCATCTTCGTAGCGATTGTTCCATGACCCAAGACACATTCCCAATTGTCCTGCCCGTCTGCGAGATCACCATCTCGCAAGAATTGATCGATGCGTACGCGCACGCGTCGGGCGACTTCAACACCGTTCACGTCGATCCGGCAGCGGGCCGCGCCGCAGGCTTTGGCGGCACGATTGCACATGGCTGTATCCCGCTCGAGCCAGTATTCAAGTCGATCCAGACGTGGCTAGGCACCGAGACGCTGCCCGCGGATACGGCGCTGCGGCTGCGCTACCATGCGCCGTCCAGACCGGGGGACCTGATCCGCGTCCACGCGCGCGTCGTTCGCGCGGCGAACGACGGCACGCTCTCGACGGTCGAGTTCGCCTGCCGGAACCAGCACGATACGGTCGTGATCGACGGCGAGTGGGACTTGCAACAACATGGAGGCACCAGATGACCATTGATCTACTGGTGATCGGTGGCGGTATCGGCGGATACACTGCCGCAATACGCGCGGCCAAGGCGGGCCTGTCGGTTGCACTTGTCGAGGCGGGCGAGCTGGGCGGCACTTGCCTGAACGTCGGCTGTATTCCAACCAAAAGCCTGCTGCACCAGGGCCGCGTTTGGCGAGACGCCGCCGCCCTGGCGGGCACTGCATTGCCCGCGCTGGATCTGGCTGCGGTGATGACGCGCAAGCGGGCCGCAGTCAGCCGGCTGGTGGAAGGCGTGCACACGCTGATACGTCGTCACCGCATCGAACGGCTGCGCGGGCGGGCCGAATTCGTGGGGCCCCACGCGGTGCGCATCGAGGAGAGCGGCAAGACGGAGCGATTCGACCGCTGCGTGATCGCTACGGGTTCGGTGCCGATTGTTCCGCGCATTCCCGGCGCGGACCTGCCGGGCGTGATCACCAGCGACGGCGCAATGTCGATCGAGGCGCTTCCGCGGCGGCTCGCCGTGGTTGGCGCTGGCGTGCTCGGCCAGGAGTTCGCCCAGATCTTCTCAGACTTTGGCACCGAGGTGGTCGTGCTTGAGGCGCGCGATGCGCCGCTCGCCGACGAGGATGCGGACCTTGGCGCGGCGGTGCGCGCGGCCTTCGAGGCGCGCGGAATTCGTTACGAGCTCGGGACCGCGGTGGAGCGAATTCGGGCGGCCGAAGGTAGTCTTAGCATCGAAGTGTCGAGTGGCGCGACGCGTTTGGCGGTGCCGGCCGACATGGTGCTGTTGGCGGTGGGCCGCCGACCGTGCACCGATGGGTTGGCGCTGGATGCCGCAGGGGTCGCACACGCCCACGGCGCGATCGAAACCGATGATCGTTGCCGTACCAGCGTCCCTGGAATCTGGGCCGTCGGCGATGTTCGTGGTGGTCTTATGCTCGCGCACAAGGCCGCTGCCGACGCAGAGTGTGCGGTCGCCGACATGCTGGAGCGGCCCGTTCACCGTGCAAGCCAGGTTATCCCGCGCGCGATGTACACCACCCCCGCGGTCGCCGCGGTCGGCTGCACCGAGGCGCAAGCCCGCATGCGCTACGGTGACTTGCTCATTGGGCGATTCCCGCTGTCGGCCAATGGCAAGGCGATCACCGACGAAGCCGATGCGGGTTTCGTCAAGGTTATCGCCGACGCAGCGAGTCGACAGATCGTCGGCGTTTCGATGGTCGGTGCGGGCGTGACCGAACTTCTTGGCGAGGCAACCCTCGCTGTGCAAATGGAGGCGACGCTGCCCGCCCTCTTTGAGACCGTACACGCGCATCCCACGGTATCCGAAGCGTTGGCTGAGGCCGCGCACGACGCATACGACCGGGGCGCGATTCACCTGCCGCCCAAGCGTGCCGTCAGCGCGAGTCCCGAGCATCGGAGTTTTCCCGATCTTGCAGAAATTGCAGGATAGAGCCGCCCGTTTTGGTCTCCTGTAACCATCTCGCTCGGCCTTAGGGAGCGTCCCTCCGCTCACCCCCAAAACCGGGCAACTTACGCGCTGCAGAACCGAGCCTTTCTTCGACTCCTCAAGTCGTCCGGGCTCGGTATCGTGCGCTGCGCGCCGCAGATGTAGAATCTGTTGCTGCCGTGTTGCGTAGGCCAATGTTGCCCGCCCCTGACCAGGGCCGGGCAAGCGGGTGCATTCGCCGCGCTGCAGGCGGCCTGATCGGCTGTGGGCGGGTAGTTGCCAGCAGCGATGGCCCTGAACTGATGTTTTCAAGCCTAAAGCTCAATGTGCCGGCACTTGTGGCCACGGGCACCATTGGAGGAGACATGCCAAGGGTGGTGAAGTCAGCCGTACGAGTCCTGGAAGTTTTGGAGTTGTTCGACCGGCTACAGCGAGTATTGACCGTCGGCGAGGTTGCACGTGAACTACGCTACCCCGTGTCCAGCACATCGATACTCCTCGGAAACCTGCTTGACTTGGGTTATCTTCGCCATGGCCCGGATCAGCGTAGCTACTTTCCGACCTCTCGCGTCACGCAATTGGGTGCATGGGTTGAACCGCTGCTCACCCCTAGCGGCGATCTGCAGCGGCTCATGGCCGAGTTGGGCGAGCGCACCGGCCAGACGGTTATCATTGCGGTGCCCAGGCGCGACCAAGCGCAGTACGTGCATGTGGTTCCAGCGGCGGCCACGATGCGCATTCAGGTGGGGCCAGGTACGATGCGGCCGCTCGTCGCATCCCACCTCGGGCGCCTCATCCTGTCTGCCTTGCCTGACGAGCGCGTCCGCTACCTGATTCAGTGTCACAAAGACGGACCGCTGGCTGCCGAGATACCGATCAGTCTTGCAGCCCTTCAGCGTGAACTGACAGGCATACACATGCGTGGCTACCTGGTCACGTTGCACAGTATGACATCCGGCATCAGTTCGATCGGAGCATTGCTGCCGGTCAAGCTGGATGGGGTTCCCGTGGCGATCTGCATAACTGGCTGGACGCCAGAGGTCAGAAGCCGGCAGTTGGAGTACGTGTCGTTGCTACGAGAGGCAATCATGCGTCGTCTTCGCGCGTAGACGCGGGCAGCTACGCTATTCTCCTGGTATCTTGGTTGAACGCGTTATGGCACAGAATATTTACGACAATGCCGAGTTTTTTGCCGGCTACACTCAGCTTCCGCGCCAGATATGCGGCCTGGACGGAGCCCCCGAGTGGCCCGCCGTGCGGGCGATGCTTCCCGATCTTCATGGCAAACGGGTTCTGGACCTGGGTTGCGGATTCGGCTGGGCGTCTCGCTGGATGCGAGAACACGGCGCATCTTCCGTCTTGGGGCTCGACTTATCGCAAAAGATGATTGAGCGTGCAAGAACGGACACGACCGACTCGTCGATCCAGTATCGAATCGCGGACCTGGATACGCTGGACCTGCCTGAAGCCTCTTTCGATCTGATATTCAGTTCCCTGGCTTTCCATTATGTCCGCGATTTCAGGCGCCTTGTCCATACCATGAGACAGTCGCTATGCCGTGGGGGCTGGCTGGTCTTTACCATCGAACATCCTGTATTTATGGCGGCGGCGCATCCACACTGGATTGCCGATGAAGATGGCCGCAAGACATGGCCGGTCAATGGCTACGCCATGGAGGGCGAGCGTCGGACAGACTGGTTCGCCAAGGGCATTGTGAAGTACCACAGAATGATCGGGACGACGATCAATGCCTTGATCGATGCTGGCTTCCGTATTCAGCGTGTCGAGGAATTCGCGCCCACGGCGAAACAGATCCAGAACATGCCCCAACTTGCCGAAGAGAAAGAACGACCCATGATGCTGCTCGTGTCGGCATCGATCTGACCCGCGCCGCCGCATGAAGATCCGGCCATCTGGGTTCATCTACGAAAGAGAACATCGAAATGGAAGCCCGTGAAATCGTCGAAACCCTTGGCATGCAGCGTCATCCAGAGGGCGGGTGGTACACCGAGACTTTTCGTGATACCAGGGGCCAGGCCCGGCCCCATTCAACGGCGATCTACTACCTGCTCGAAGCCGGTGACAGCTCTCATTGGCATCGCGTTCGCGATGCGGCGGAAGTCTGGCATTTCTATGCCGGCGATCCATTGCTTCTCAGTATTTCCAACGGCACTGAGATCAAAGAGATTAGGCTCGGTATCGATTTCGCGAAGGGCGAGCGGCCACAAGCCGTGGTGCCGGCCGATGTCTGGCAGGCCGCGCGTCCGCTAGGGCGTTTCACGCTGGTAGGGTGCACGGTCGCGCCCGGGTTCGAGTTCGCCAGTTTCGAGCTGGCTGCCCCCGGTTGGCGTCCCGGGGCTATTAGTTAGGCCAGGCTTGGAATCCCCCGGGATTGCGTCGCACCTATCGAGCGCGGCTGGCGATGAACCTCGACAGCACGCCACATGTGTAACGCCCCGCCCGCTGCGTCAGAAAATCCGTGAAGTGGTCTTTTGCGTCTTGATTGGCGTGATCCGAAATCACTCGCATAACAGCATAGGGAATGCCAAATTCATAGCATACCTGGGCCATCGCGGCGCCTTCCATCTCGACGCAAAGCACCTCGGGTAAACGCCCCTGTATCTCGCCGCCATCGGCCGGGTTGCTCACGAAAATATCGCCTGTCGCGATCAGGCCATGGTGCGCGCGAGAGGGCCGGATGCCAACTGTTCTTGCCGATGGCACTTGACCGTTCGCGGTGGACACCTCTGCCAAATACGCTTCCGAATGACTAATCAGCGCCCGGCTTAGAGTGGAGTCGGGCTCGAATTGTGAAAGACCCAGCATCGGCACTTCGTACCGGTTAAACAGGGGGCGGGCGTCCAGATCGTGTTGCATCAAACTGCTTGCCACAACGATATCCCCGATCTGAACGGAATGGTGAATACCGCCGGCCAATCCGGCGAATACGATCTCCGCCACATTGAATTTTTCGATCAGGATCGCCGTTGTCGCCGCCGCCGCGATCTTGCCAATGCGACTCAATACAACCACACAGCGCTGGCCCGCGATCTCTCCCAGGTAGAAATCGCGCATGGCAACGCTTTGTACCGACATCGACGGCCCCATCGCTGCAACAAGGCCTTCCAGCTCTTCGGGCATGGCGGCCATGATTGCCAGTCTTTTCGTTGACGTTTCGTATTTCAGGTGGCCGTTCATGGTGTCAGGTATCACATCGGTTTTCGTATAGTAGGCGTGTTCCGCTTCCGCCGGCGAGATTCGACCGATCGGTTCCATCTTCCTTTGGCTGCCGGCCTATATACCTGTTCATACCACACGCAAGCCAGTTATGGGGATGGTAATTTCGCATATACACCCGCTGACTCATCGCCGAATTCCAGCCAATAACGTCTCGAGAGGGATCCATGGAATACCTGCCTCAATTGCTTACGCTGTCCGGCATCGTTTTGCTGGCCTGCATCAGCCCCGGACCGGACTTCGTTGCCGTTACATCCACCGCCTTGCGGGACCGCCGGTCCGGCATGTTCGTGGGCCTGGGCATTGCTTGTGCAGTCATCGTCTGGGCAACCGTGGCCATCCTTGGATTTGGATTGCTGATCAAAGAGTTTTTCTGGCTTTACGAAAGCATCCGCCTGGTCGGCGCGGCTTACCTGGTCTACCTGGGCGTGCGGATGCTGACTGCCGCTTTCAAGGCCCGGAATGGCGCGCCGCACGTCGATGGTGCTTCGCGTGTCGGGGCGCTGCGAGCGTGGCGCCAGGGTTTCATGGTGGGCATCACGAATCCGAAGACGGCAACCTTCTTTGCCACCTTGTTCGTGATCGTATTGCCGGTCGGCGCACCCAGCTGGGTGTATGTGAGCGTGGTTGCGCTCGTCGGCCTGATAACGGCCGGGTGGCTGGGGGCGCTCACTGCGTTCTTTTCCGTGGCGCGCTTCCGGTCTGTCTACGCCCGCGTGAGCCGGGTGGTAGACGCCTTGATGGGCGCGGCGCTCGTGGGATTGGGAATTCGCCTGGCCAGCGGTCGTTAAGACGGTACGACGACCGGGCCAGGCTCCGGTCAAAATGGCAGCCGGCGCCCAAGCGGCGGCCGCTAGCCATTGCACATATGCAGCGCGATTTTGATAACGTCTAGCGTCAGCGGAAAATCAGTGGGGTTCTGATGCACCGCGAAGTACTTCACGTCGGGCAGGGCTGGGCTCGTGCGAACGCGGACGAGAGTGCCTTCATCGATATGCTTCTGCACGTAATCCACCGGTAGCGGGCTGATGCCGAGGCCGTTGATGGTCATGTGAATGGTCACGGTGAGGCTATTGGCGGTTATGACCTTCTGGGGCTTGAAGCCCGCCATGCGTTGCCAATTGTCGAAGATCTGGCTGACGATGCCTTGCGAGGTATGCACAAGCATCGGGTATCCCGAGACTTCCGGCGCGGTCAGGATTCGATTCGGTATTTTCAGGCGCGGGCTTGCCATCCAGGCGAATGCCACATCCTGCAGTTCCACGCTTTCAATACTCGAGTCCCAGAATGGGCCACCTATAAGAGCGATGTGCAGCGTGCCTGCCTTGATGCGCTCAAGCAGTAAGCCACTCTGCTGAACGATCAGTTCTACGGTGACTCGCGGGTATGCCAGCCTCAGTTGCTCGATGAAGGCCGGAAGCCAGGTAATCGCGACGAGTTCACTGGCCCCTAGGCACAGCGTGCCGCTGAAGTTCGCGGGTCCGAGAACATCGTTCACGACTTCAAGGCGCGCCGCGAGCAGTTCTTCAGCCCCCTTCATCAGCCTCTGGCCCGATTCGGTCAGTTTTGCGCGTCGTTGCTTGAGATCGACCAGGTCGGTGTCGAACATCGTTTGAAGTTCGGCAATTCGCTTGGCGATGGCCGATTGCGACGTGTGCAACTGCTTTGCCGCGGCCTGAAAACTGCCCAGCCGTCCGGTCCAGTAGATAGCTTCAAGCTGCTTGAACGTGGGGTGCGCCATGCATGATCCGTATAGCTCGCGTATTTATCGGAATTTAATTCCTGGTTGTCCCATAGATTTTATCGTTATAGGAAAAAAGGATGGAACCCTAAAATCGCTTCATTACAAAAAAGGAGAGACAACCATGATTCGCCCGTACCTTACCGTGCTTAATCTGTTGGCCACCGCCGCGCTCGCAATGACAAGCAGCGTTTACGCACAGGACAAGTTCCCGAGTAAACCCGTGACGATCACGATATCGGTGATGCCGGGAGGGGGCGTCGACCTGACCGCTCGAAACCTGGCGAAGGTGCTTTCCGGCATGTGGGGGCAGCCTGTCGTCGTCCAGAACAGCGCTGGCGCGGGCGGCATCGTGGCGGCCTCGCTGGTAAGCAAAAGTGCGCCGGATGGCTACCAGCTTTTCATGGCGCACAACGGCGACATCACGTCGACCCCGTTCTTGTACAACCGGCCTGACTACCGGCCGCTCAAGCAGCTGACGCCGATATCGCAAATTCTTTCCCAACCCTATGTCGCGGTGGTTCACCCGTCGGTGCCGGCAAAGAATCTGAACGAGCTTATCGCCCTGATCAAGAAGAAGAATGCGGCCGGGCAGAAATTCGACTATGCCACGGGCGCGCTGGGCAGCGCCGACCATCTGGCGGGAGAAAAATTCCGGCTTGCAGCCAATGTTGAATTGATGATCGTTCCATATAAGAGCTCGGCTCCCGCCGCCGCCGATGTGGCCGCCGGCCATCTGCCCTTCGGATTCTTCTCGCTCGCTACCGCGGGTGGCCTTGCCAAGACCGGTGCCCTGCGCATGCTCGCCATCAGTTCGGCGGAACGCGTCGATCTCGTGCCGGATGTGCCAACGGTGGCGGACACGCTGCCCGGATTCACGGCCCTGGCGTGGTACGGCATGTTTGGTCCTGCGGGAATGCCGGCCGATCTCGCCGAGCGCATCAGCCGCGACATACATAAAGCAGTCGAATCGCCGGAAATGCAGGAACTCATGAGCAACAACGGCCAACACGCCGCGATATCTTCCCCGGCCGAGTTCGCCAAGTTTCTTCAAGAGGATTCGGCAAGGACATCCGAATACATCAAGCAAGCCGGAATTTCCCCTCAGTAAACCCGCCACGGAAAGGAATGAATCATGTCGACAGGCCATCCTAGCTCTATACGAACCTGCTCCGCTTCGATGATGGCCGCCATCGAAGAGTACAAACACGAGCAGGACATCGTGAAACTCCGTTCGAAGCTGGTCGCCGCCGTGCGCCCTGTGATTGACCGGGCGGATCTTTTCGAGCTTGGCGCGGTTCGAAAAGGAAACCACATCAGCAACAGCAAGTATCTTTATTATGATGGTGATCTCTGCGTGACCCTGGACGAATTCCCGAAAGGAAAATTCATTCCGCCCCATGATCATGGCGTATGGGAAGCGATTGTTCTCGTCCGTGGCAGCATGCAGCATACGGTGTATGACCGTGTCGACGACCGCAAGACCGAAGGGCATGCGAAGCTTCAGCCTTCTGAAGACGTGACCATGAAGCCGGGCGACATTTCCATGGTGATGCCCCCGGACGATATTCACAGCTTCACGGCGCTGGAAGACGGGACCTTCGGGATCACGATTGTGGGCGGCGAATACTCGCTGCTTCGCCACTATTACAGCCTGGACGACGACAAGTACGTCGTGCGCGCGCCGAAAGGCATGGTTCGCGAAGCAGTGGTCGAATGAATATTCCTTCTGTGCGCGCCATTGCTCGTGAGCAAGGCATGGTGCTGAATGGCTATGTGACGATTCCCAGTGCGGCCTCGGCGGAAGTCTATTCATTGCAGGGATGGGATTGCGTCACCATGGATATGGAGCACGGCGGCATCGGCATTGATGTCGCCGTCGACATCGCCCGGGCAGTTCGTGCCTCTGGCGTCGTTCCCATGGTACGGATTCCGCGCGGTGATCCATCGTGGGTGTCGGTGTTGCTGGACGCGGGGGTTCTCGGTGTAACCGCCGCAATGGTGAACACGGCGGAGGATGCGCGGCGCCTGGTTCAGGCGTGTCTGTATCCTCCCGCTGGCGTGCGCGGGGTAAGCCGGCAAAGCCGGGCGGCAATGATCTATGGGGCCGATTACCTGTCGAGCGCGAATGACAGCATCAGCCTGTTCGCGATGATCGAAACAGCCGAAGGCTTCCGGAACCTGGAGGATATCGTTGCCGTGCCCGGCCTGACTGGCGTCTATTTCGGCGGTGTGGACTACGCAAGCTCCTTGCGCGGCAGTGATTCAAGCCAGAAGACGGAAGACGCCGAGATCCAGAACGCCGTGAACGATGCTAGGAAAAAAATCGGCCAAGTATGCGAAGAACGGCAGTTGATAGCGGGAATGAACGCGAGTTCGGTGGCGGTGGCCGGCCAGCTTCGCAGCGAGGGCTACCGCTACATTACGCTGTCATCCGATGCCGTGTCCATGGCCGCCAGTGCCCGCCGTCTGGTTGCCGATGTGCGCGAGCTTGCCGTCCGGGAGCGTCTCTAAGATGGACCTGGGTCTGGGCGATGCCGCCGTACTGATTACTGGCGGAAACCGGGGTATTGGCCGTGCCATCGCGCTTGCTTTTGCCCGCGAGGGCGCCCGTGTCGCTATTTGCGGTAGAAGCCGGGATGCCCTGGCCGAAACTGAGCAGGCGGTTCAAAGGCTGGGTGGAAAGTGCCTGTCGATCCAGAAGGATTTGTCCGACCCCGAAGGAAGCGCCGAAGCGGTGCAAAGAACCGTCGACGAATTCGGCGGGCTGCAGGTGCTGGTCAATAACGCGTCGCTGCAAGTTGATGACGTTCCCCGAGCACTGGAAGACATAAGCGATCAACAGGCGTTGGGCAGGATAAACGGCAAGCTGCTGCTGGCGATACGCTGCGCCCGGGCCGCGATTCCTTTCCTTCGCGCTGACGGTGGCGGCCGGATTGTCAATATCGCCGGTGTGACGGCACGCAGTGTTTTTCGAGACGGCGAACTGCCTGGCCAAGGCTCGGGCCTGCCGCAGGCGCTGGGCAATGCGTCGATCGCCGCATTTTCGAAGCACCTGTCCGAAGCCTTGGTCGGTTCCAATGTGCTGGTGAATGTGGTGCATCCCCACGTCGTCAGAACCGACCGGCACTTGGGCAGGGTGGCGGAAAAAGCCAGGGAACTCGACATCACCGAGGCTGAAGCGGACAAGCGCCTTGCGGCTCAGATTCCATTGGGGCGGAACATTGAGGTGGACGATATATCTCCCCTGGTTGTGTTCCTTGCGTCCGCAAAGGCAGCCGCGATATCGGGCCAATCTATTGCCGTGGACGGCGGCGCCTCCCGCTCAATCATGTATTAACAAAGGGACTTGAATGCGAGTAGCACTTATCACGGGATGCTCGAAACCGGACGGCATCGGCTGGAGTACGGCCCTGGCCTTGGCCGCTTCGGGGGCGGCCGTAGTCGTTTCCGACATAGTCGGCAGGGCTAAGGAATCGTCAGCTGCCCCGCAACCGGAAGGTGGCCTGGCCCGCCTGGTGGAGATGATCAAATCCGCCGGCGGGACGTGTGCCTCAGTTTGCGGGGATGTGTCCCGCGAAGACGATGCCGCCCGCATGGTCGAATTCAGCGTCCAGCAGTTTGGCCAGCTGGATATCCTGGTCAACAATGCCGCCGCACCTCATGGCGGAGACCGCAACGACATCGAACAGATTCCGCTCGCGGCCTGGGAACAGATCATGGCGGTGAATGTGCGCGGTGTGTTTCTGATGGCCCGCGCCGCGGTGCCTCATATGCGCAAGAATCGCTGGGGAAGAATCGTCAACGTTGCTTCTGCCCTGGCACGTTACGGTGGCCGTGGAAAAAGCCCTTATGCGGCATCGAAAGGTGCGGTGATCGCATTCAGCCGTTCGTTGGCCATGGATGTTGCCGGCGACGGAATCACAGTCAACTGCGTGTGTCCCGGCTCGGTGCTGACCAGCCGTGCGCTTAGCACGACTGGGAAACTCTTCGGCGCCGAAAACATCGAACAGGGCTTGATATCCCGCGCGCAAGAGATTCCTGCCGGCCGGCACGGTACACCGGAAGATATCGCGGCAAGCATCGCTTTTTTATGCAGTGAGGCTGCGGGTTATATCACGGGCAGTGACCTGTTCGTCGATGGCGGCGGGCTGCCGATTCCGCCGTCCAGGAACCCGTGAGGCGGATTGTGTCAGCTTCGCTGGACGTACATCCCACGCGCTTCCAAGTACTGCAGGCAGCCTTCGACCAGTTCGTCCGAAAACTGTTCCGGCACGCAGACTCCTTTTTCGGTGATGCGCCCATGCGCGACTTGCTGGGCGACGTAGCTGGTTGGAAGGGCGGTCATGCGCCCCTGGGGTACCTTTTCCCAGCCGGGGGCATGTCCGATGGTGATTTCCATGGACTTCTGGTTGTCTTGCACTCGGACCCGCATGGCATACATGCCCAGAATATCTTCCGGCCGAGGTTTTCCATCGCCCATTAGCGCTAGTCGCAGGATGGGCTGAAAATTCACCCGCTGTCCATTGACGTCCACCTCAAGCGCGGGGTCCAGTAGCCCGAATTCGTGCATCGATTCCAGCAATTTCATGATGCGCTTTTCGTAGGTGCCACGCACCGTGACCGTGGCGGCATTGGGTACGAAGCGCAATACCGTCAGCGGTTCGGTGTGCGGGGTGTAGATCAGATCCACCTCGCCGATATGCGGAAAACTCACCGTTTTCCTGCCATGGAACGGATCGAATTTCTCGATTTTTCTGTCCTGGACTGCCGTGGTCTTTACGCCATTGCGAAATTGCCGAAGCGCCGTTTCCAGCAGGCCTTCGGTAATGTTCAGCGGCCGATGCGTCGCGTATTCGCATTCGATGACGACATCGCCCTTGAACTTGCGCGCGCCATAGGCCGCCAGCATGTTGGTCAGGCCAGGGCTTACGCCGTTGCAGATAAGCGCGGCGATGCCCGCCTTGCGGGCCGCTTCCGTCAGGTTCAGGCGCTCTTCAAGAAATAGTGTGCCATTGATGTCGATATAAGACGCACGCGCCTGAATGCACATCTGCAGAATGTCCACGATCCGCTCGCCGTACGTGCAGTTGATCACCACGTCGGCATCTTGCAGAAGGGGCTCGAGCTTGTTCGGGGTGTCGGCCGCGACGAGTTGTGTCTCTACCCTGCCGGTCCGGTCCAGCGCGGCGGATTGCGTCAGGGCGTTAGGATTGGCGTCGATCGCGAGAAAACTCGCCTGCGCTTCGACTGCGAGAATGTCTTTGATGATCTCGCGCCCGATGTTGCCTGCACCGATCAATACGTATTTCATCTAGGGTCCTTGGTTGGGGAAGTCAACGCGCCGGCGCGCACGCCTTCATGAGGGCGCCGGTGTCGGAAAGGGCTTCAAGGCGGCGAATTGCGTCGATGACGGGCTCCGGATCCCAGCCGGGCAAGCCCAGGCTGGCGCACAGCCGGAATTTTGCGGCGACGTCGTCGAACGTCATGGGATTCTTGGGGTGCCCCTTGACGAACTCCACCGTGTGGCGGACCCGGCGTCCATTTTTACCTTCGATCGTCACTATCCCGGGCATCGGAAAGCGGCCGCGGCCCGTGCCTTGTTCCGCGCAGTCGAGATCAATTTCGATGCGGGGCAGCAAGGCGCGCACTTGTGGGTCTTCGCGGCCGGCTTCGGTAAAGCTGTCCAGCCCGACCTTGCCATGCACGACAGCATGGGCCACCGTGAATGGCAGGCTGAATTGGCACTCGCTCAGGGACGAGGGGTTCCATTTCCGTTCGTACGCCAGGCAAACCAGGTCATGTACTTCGCGGTTGGTGACCCGCACGACGATGCGTTCGATCTCTTCCTTGCCGAATTCCCGGGCGGCCGCAACGGCTGCTTCAATGGGCCCATGCGTGTATTTGCAGCACGGATAGGGCGGCTTGATCGAGGGCTCGAGCGAGCGCCAGACGCTATCGCCCAACCCCTCGACCAGGTCGGCGCGTTCATAAGTGCCGCGATGGGCGAGGTCGTAGTAGCCGAAGCGGCCATCCAGGATGTCCGCGGAGCCGGTCAGGCCTTGCTCGGCCATCAAGGCCGACAACACGCCGCCTTCGACGGCCACGCCTTGCATCAGGCGGATCGTGCTGGCGCCCGCCAGATATCCTTGCTGATTGCCGGCCATGCGGGCGTGGGCAATGCCAAGCGCATGGCGGGCCTGGGCTTCGGAAAGCGAAAGCAGGCGGGCCGCGACCAGCGCTGCTCCGTAGAAGCCGCACTGGTAGCTCATGGAGCTGCCGGTTTCGCTGAAGCTGACCCGCGATGCGCTGGAAAGCCGGCAGACGACTTCCGCGCCGGCGGCTACCGCCGCGAGCAGGCCACGGCCGTCCAGCGGGCCGCGAGACTCGGCGATGGCCAACGCCACCGGAACGACATTGACGTTGATGTGGCAGGTGTTCTGCTCGTGTACGTCGTCGAGATCCCAGGCCCGGGCCGCTACTCCATTGAGAAAGATCGCTTGTGGCAGCGGCAGGCGGGTGGGCCACGAGACGGCCGTGGCCTGCGCCGTGCCGCCCCAGCCGCCCACCAGGTTCGACAATTGCGCGACATCGGCGCCCTTGATTCCCGCCAATGACACACCCAGCGTGTCCAGGATGGCGAGCCTGCTCCGTTCGACCACCTCGGCGGGAAGGTCGTCGAAGCGAGTGGCGAGGCCGAACTGCAAGAGATTTTCTATCGCGTCCATGGTTACTGTGCCTTGTTTTTCATGAGGCCCAGCGAGGCTTTCCATTTCGCCGTTTCGTCGCGCGCGAACTGCTCGGCTTCGGCCGGGGTGCTCTGCATGACTGTCATCCCGAAGGACATGTACTTGTCCTTGATCGTTTGGGTGGCAAGCGCTTTGTTTATCAGCTCGTTCAGCTTCTGCACCCTGTCGGCGGGCACGCCGGCCGGGCCGACGATCACTTGCCAGGTGCTGGTATCGAAGTCCGGCACCCCCGACTCGGCCACGGTAGGTACATCCGGAAGAATCGGGTTGCGGGTCGCGCCGGCGACGCCCAGCGCCTTTACCGCGCCGGCCCTGATGGCCTCGGAGGCTCCCGGCACGGTGGCCACGCCGATATCGACCGTCCCGCCCAACACGTCCTTCAGCAGGTCGGATTCGCCTTTATAAGGAACCACCAGGCCTTTGATGCCGGCGGCCGCGGCCATCATTTCGTAGGTCAAGTGTGATGGACTGCTGATGCCCGAGTTGCCGAAACTGATGGTTTCGGGCTTCGCCTTGGCCAGTTCGATTGCTTCTTTCAGGTTCTTCGCCGGCAGGCTCTTGCGGGCGATGAACACAAAGTCGACCTTGTTTTGCTCCGCCACGTACGACAGATCTTTAAGCGGATCGTACGAATTATTCTGGTCCGTCAGATTGAGCAGGATCGTGGGCCCGATTCCGCTGATGCCCAGGGTGTAGCCGTCGGGCGCGGCGCGCGCGACCCGTGTGATGCCAATGGCCCCGCCGTTGCCGGGGCGATTTTCCACGACGATGGGCTGGCTCGTGTACTTTCCCATTTCCGCGGCCAAGAGACGGGTAGAGATATCCGTCGATCCCCCCGGCGGAAACGGCACGATCATCGTGATGGGCCGGCTCGGAAAATCGTCCGCGAGCGCCGGCGCGGCCATGCCGGCGGCCAGCAGACAGCCGCCTAGCAGCCGTGTGAGCAAGCGGGGATACGTCATCGACTTCATGAAGTTCATTTGATTCTCCCTTGAGGGCGTGCGGCCTTCTTCGGCCACGTTATTGATTTAATGGGCAGGAGTCTTCTACAGCCCGGTTCTTCTGAAACTTGGCGTGCCGCCAAGCTCACGGAAGTACAGATCCGCGCCAGGATGAATCGGCACAGTCAGGTCTTTGATGGCGAAATCGATGTCGATCCGCCGATACACCGACGACAGTTGGCTCAATGTTTCGCGGTTTTCATAGAGCCCCTTGGTGATCTGATACACCTCTTCGTCGGGCCGGTCGGCATGGCAAACCAGCATGGTCGGAACCATGAGCGTCGGCGTGTCCCGCGCCAGCCATGCGGGGAAGGCATCCTGGCTCAGCCTGCCTTGCCGGTAACCCGGGTTCAGGGCGAGCATGGCTTCGATGGTGGCTTCGTCCAGGCCGTGAAGCCGGGTCATGCCCGAGGACTCCAGCGTCTGTACCAAAGGGTTCGTCACGCCGCTGAGCCATACCAAGGCGTCCACGGTCCTGGCCTCGAACTGTTGCTTTCCCTCTGCGTAGTCCATGTAGAACTCGCTGCCCGCCGCTTGCTTTCGCCGCGCCGCTTTGTCATCGCGCGTGCAATGCAGAAGATCCTGGAATGCCCGGCGCGCGGAGTAACCTTGCTCCCCCGGGGACACTCTCAGGTGTGCCAGGTCGGCGGCGCCCTGCAGTTGCCGGTCGGCATGCGTAATGACGAATAGATGCAGTTCGGACAAGTGCATTACCGCGCGCAGTCCGCGAGACCGCTTCGCGAACGGCGGGCGCCCGTTGCGCGCGTCGTACGCGCTGGACGCCGTGGTCAGGCCATAGGCGCCTTCGCCACGGCTGATGCTTTCCAGGTTGCGGCTGCCGCCCCCCAGCGCGGTGGCAATGCTGAGGTGCGGAGCCTGCCGGCGCAGCAGTTCGCCGATCAACCCGATGGCGTCATGCCAGGTGCCGGTGCTCGCGCCGCCAAGAAGCTTTGCGCCCAGCCGGGATGACACTCGGTCCGCGGCCGCCTTGACGTATCGTCCCAGGTAGCGGTCCTGCCCCGTGCCGTAGCGGTGCGTCGGGACCACAATGCCCAGGCTGCCTATCGCCCGGCCGTTGGGCCCCAGGATCGCCGCGGCGATCATGATGCCCGAACCCACTTCATTGGCGCGCAGGATCGCGTAGCCATCGCGCCGCGCCGCGTCGATGTGCTCCATGGTCTGTTTTACTGCGGCGCGTTTGCCCGCGTGAACGGCGTCTCGGGACTCGGCCTGGGGCAGCGTCGCCAGAATGGCCAGCCCGCACGCGCTTTCGTCCAGCATGCGGGCGCGGCCCAACGAGGCGGAATAACGGGACGCGTGAGGCGATTCGGACTCGGCGATATAGGCGATTCGCTTCTGCTCGTTGTCGTAAAGGGCAAGCCATACGCTCTCGCCAGCCTCTCCGGCCAGGTCGCGCATGACGGGAAGAGCCGCCTGCCTGAAGCCGTCTCGCTGGGTTACCGCGGCCGTCATCCGCGAGAACTCGAACCCGATCTTGTACTTCTGCTCGGTTTCATCGTAGGCAAGGTATCCCTCGGTGCGCAGCCGCATCAGCAGGCGGTGCATCGTGGTCGGCGGGTAGCCGAGCGCGGTAGCCAGTTCGCGCACGCCCCATTCGTTCTGGCCGTCGACGAAGGCGCGCAGGACGGCCAGGGCCTTGGCGACGGCCGTCAGGGGCTCGGCGGAGGATCTGTCGTTCATGCCGCGGCAAACGCCTGGGGATATACCGACAGGGCTCGCTCCGGCGTCAAGAGTCCGGCGTCGAGATCGGCCCGTACGCTCGCCGCCGCCCGTTCGGCGGGATCGCCATATCCGCCGCCGCCGGGTATGGACAGCTCCAGCTCATCACCCGGATGCAACTCTAGCGTCGTGCCCAATGCCACTTCCCGCCCATTGAGATAGGCGGCGGGGATCGCCACGTTCTCGCCGCCGGCCATGCCCAGGATCGGAACGCCCAGGCGTCCCCCTCTGACGCCGGCGCGGATGGGCCCCTGCAGTTCCGCCGCACTGTCGACGCGGATCGATACTCTCTGGCCGAAGCCGCCCTGATGCCTGCCGGCGCCCGCGGAATCTGGCGCGAATTCCTTGGCGGAGAACTGCAGCGGCGACTCGGCCTCGATCATCTCGACGGGAATATTCGCCACATTGGCCGGGTAGCAGATACTCGAGATACCATCCCTGCCGTGGCGCGCGCCCAAACCGCCATTCAAGGTCACAACGGAATAGAAGGTGCGTCCGTCGCGGTACCGGCCGTGGAAGTTGCCGTACCAGAGAGGGGTCGCGCCGCTGCCAGCCAGTACGCTCTCGGGAATGACCTGCCCCAGGCATTGCATGATCAGCTCCGGCAGCATGTGGGCGATCATCGTGCGGCCCCATGTCGCAGCCGGGAAGGTCGCATTCAGCAGCGACCCTTCCGGCGCCTCGATAGAAATCGGTATCAGGCAACCTTCATTATTGGGAATATCCGGATCCAGCAGGCATTTCAACGGATAGAAAGAGTAGGACCGCGTCATGTTGAGCGTTACATTGACCGCGCGCGGAATCTGGCCGGAGGTACCCGAGAAGTCGAGCGAAATCTCCCCGTCCCGCACGGTCACCGAAAGCTTCAGCGTCAAGGGGACCTTGTAGTCCGAGACACCCTCCAGCCTGAATTCACTGGAGTAAGTGCCCTGGGGAAGCTTCCTGATGGCCTGCCGCATACTGCGCTCGGACCGGCTGATGATCTCGTCGCCCAGCGCTTCCAACGAGCTGAGCGAGGCCGCGCTCATGATTTCTTTCAGCCGCCGCGTCGCGGTATGCGCGGATGCCACCTGTGCGCGAAGATCGCCGATGATCTTTTCGGGCTCGAGCACATTGGCTCGAATGAACGCAAACGCCGTCTCGTTTGGCGCGCCTTTCTCGTACAGCCGCAGAATGGGAATCTTCAAGCCCTCTTCGTAGACCGATTGGCTTGCCAAGGTTGCCACCCGCCCGCCCACATTCATGTGATGCACCACGACCAGCACGTATCCGACGAGGCGTCCGTCTATAAACGCCGGCATCGCGATCGTGATGTCGATAAGGTGGCCGGTGGCCAACCAGGGGTCGTTGGTGACGAAGATGTCGCCGTCACGCGCGGCCTGCACGGCCGGGTCCTTGAGAAAATTCGGAACCGTATGAGGAAGAATCCCGAGCAGGCCGGGCGTCGAGTGGGTCGACTGGGCAAGCAGGCGCCCCTTCTCGTCGAAGACCGCGCAAGCGTAATCGTGAAAATCCCGCACCACGGATGAAAACGAGGTCCGGACCAGCGATATCGCCGCTTCGTCGACCGCCGTGATCAACCGGCGCCAAAGCAGTTCGACGGCAATTTTTCCGCTATCCATTTCACGCTTCTCCCTGGGCGCCGGCCTGTTTCGACTCGATGGTCAACACGCCGTATGCGGTGATGCCGAACGTGCTACCCGGCCTGATGACAATGGTGGTTTCCCGGTCTTCGACAAAGGCGGGGCCGACGTAAGTGCGTTCGGGTACCAGGGCATTCCGGTCGAAGACCGCGCATTCCCTGTGGCCCTGGCCGGTCCCGAAATAGGCTTTCCGGTAGGCGCGGGGCTTGCCGTCGGCCCGCCCTTCGGCGGCGTTGCGGCGTGGTGTGAACGCCGAGTCGCCGCCCGTACTGGCCACCAGGCGCAGGTTTGTCGTTTCGATAGCCACATCGTCGTAGACCCTGCCGTAAGTCTCGGCGTACGCCGCGCGGAATCGGGCGGCCAGGTCCGTGCGCAGTGCGTTGTCCGAGCCATCGAGCTTGTCCAGGGCCAGCTTCACGTTGAAGCCCTGGCCCCGGTAGCGCAGGTCGAGTCCGATGCGCGTGGCCAGCCGCTCGACGCCCACATTAAGAATCTGCGCGGCCTCGGCTTTCATCGCGGCTACCGCGGCCCTGATGTCGCCGGCCGATAAGTGCTCCAGCGGCTGCGAATACGTACGGACTTGCTCGGTGGACAGTTTTTCCACCAGCATCCCCAGTGCCGACATGACGCCCGCCGCGGGCGGAATCAGCACTTTTTCTATGCCGAGTTTCTGCGCGAGGGCATGGGCGTGGCCGGGGCCCGCGCCGCCATAGGCCACCATCGTCAGCTGCTTCGGGTCTTTGCCACGCTCTGCCAGGTAAAGCTTGGCGGCCGCCGCCATGTCCTCGTTCGCGATGTCGTGGATGCGGTAAGCCGCGTCGAAGGCGTCTCCTTCGTCGTGCGCGACGCCCGTTGGCGCGGTGATGGCTTGCACGGCCTTCGAGACATCGAGCCTCATTTTTCCGCCCAGGAAGCGGTGGGGGTCCAGGTAGCCGAGCGCGACATTGGCATCGGTTACGGTGGGAAGCGTGCCCCCCAGTCCGTAGCACGCGGGCCCCGGGGACGCGCCGGCGCTGTATGGGCCGACCTTCAGCAGGCCCAGCGAGTCGATATGGGCGATGCTGCCCCCGCCCGTTCCGATTTCCAGCAGATCCAAGACCGGAACGCTGATCGCCAGGCCCGAGCCCGGCTTGAAATGATGCAGCCGTGCCGCCTCGTAGTCTTCGGTGACCAGGGCTTCGCCATGTACGATCGTGCAAAGCTTTGCGGTCGTGCCGCCCATATCGAATGCCAGGATATCCGTCGTGCCGGTGAGTTCGCCCCACCATTTCGCGGCGGCCACTCCCCCGGCGGGCCCGGACTCCAGGATGCGGATGGGCAGCGTCTTGGCCGCGTCTTTTCCGAATACGCCGCCTCCGGACTGCATGATGAATAGATCGCCCTTGAAGCCCCGGTCGCGCAGGCCGGCATCCAGCCGGTCCAGGTAGGCCGCGATCAGCGGCTTCACGTAAGCGTTCGCGACGGCCGTGCTGCTGCGCTTGTATTCTCCGATCTGGGGCAGCACTTCGTGCGAAGCGGTCACGGAAAGCTCGGGCGCCAGCGCGCGCAGCATCGTGGCCAGGGCTTTTTCGTTGTCGGAATTCGAATGCGAGTTCAACAGGCAGATGGCGACTGTCTTTACCCCGGCCTTGCGGATCGCCTGCGCCAGTTCGCGAACCTGTTCTTCCTGTACCGGCTGCAGCACCCGGCCATCGGCGGCGGTGCGTTCGGCGATCTCGAATCGATGCTTGCGAGGTGCCAGTGGCGCCGGAAACTCGATCTGAAGGTCGTATACGTCGTAGCGCAGTTCGTCCCGCATTTCCAGGACGTCGCGGAATCCGGCGGTCGTAATCAGTGCAGTCGAGGCACCTTTGCGTTCGATGAGGGCATTGATGACGAGCGTCGTGCCATGCACGAGGGTCTGGTAGTCATCGACGTTCAAGCCGGGGTTATCGGCATAGGATGCCAGGCCATTGAAAATTCCCTGGGAAGGGTCCGCGGGCGTGGTGAGCGTTTTCTCGAGCCAGATCTCACCCGTCGCGTCGTCGATCGCCACAAAATCCGTGAACGTGCCGCCGATATCCGTGCCGACTTTAAGACGGCGCGCGGACGGCCCTGTGGCGACTTTCTGTGCTGCCGACATCTGTCCTACCTCCGAAGTCTGTTCCGCGAGTGGGAACAGTCGGATGGAGTCTAGTTAACGCATCGGTCCGCGGCAACGCAGCGCATGCCGCCATGAAGAAATAAGTTCATGGCTGTTCCACCATAAGGAACAATATGGGTCGCGGGCGGATTGAGCGGCGCCACGATCGCCGGCCCCGCCGGTCGCGCGGCAATCAGGCGTCGCGTTCCACGAACACGGATAGCTTTGCAAGCGCCTGGTCCCACTGCGCGGAAATCTGGTCCAGGCAGGCTTGGGTCTGCGCGAGTCCCTGGGGTTCGAGCCGCCACAGGCTTTCGCGCCCGCTGCGTTCGTTGCGCACCAGGCCAGCGTCCGCCAGCGCGTGCAGATGCTTCGTGACGGCCTGGCGCGAGATGCTTGTCCCTTGCGTGAGCAGGGCGATCGATAGCGGGCCCGCGTCGCACAGCCTGGCGACGATCCGAAGCCGCGCCGGATCTCCGAGCGCGGCGAACACTGGCGCCGCGCCAGTGAGTCGTTGCGCGGCAATCGTCGGTGTACGGGTCACGGCGCGGGCTGGCCGAGGTACTTTTCGACGAGTTTCAGCTGATGCGCCCAGCCGCCTTCGTTGCTGGTGAATGCCTGGGCGCGGCGCTCGAGCGGGATGGAATCGAAACCGGATTCCCGGATCGAGAGCAGCGTACCTTGCTCGGCGTCTTGCAGCCGGAACTCGACCAGGGTCGTGGGCTCGGCCGAGTAGTCGGTATTGCGGTCGGTCGCGCTCGGGTGCCAGCGAAAAGAAAAGAGGCTCATCGGCTCGATACGCTCAATGTAGAACTCGAACGGCAGCCCGGCGTGGGGCTGCTGCAGCCTGGCGACCTCGGGATCGACCTGTGTCGGAGCGATTCGGCCGGTAAGCCGGGTTCCGGCGGCAAAATCGCCGTTGAACTCGACGCCGAACCAGGTGCCGAATTGCTTTGCCTCGCTGATCGCGCGCCAGACGTGTTCTCGGGAAGCGCGCAGGACGATGCGCTTTTCGATGTGGTCGGGAGTAGGGTTCATTATGCAACCTCCGAGTTGCATAAAATATAACGCCGGACGTCTTGAAGCGCTACCGCATTTCCAGAGATATGACCCGCAACCCCACCTTTCGCCCAGCCAAGCCACAAGACGCCAATCGCTGTTATGCGATCGAGATCGGCGCCTATGAAGGCGACGAAGCCGCCACCCTGGCCAAGATCATCACGCGCATCCGGGAATATCCGCAGGGCTTTCTGGTCATGGAATTGGCCGGCCAAGTGATCGGCTTCATCAACAGCGGCTGCGCCCATGATGTGGTCATGTCGGACGAGCAGTTCAAGGACCTGGTCGGCCACGACGCGGACGCGCCCAACGTGGTCATCATGTCCGTGGTAATTGACCCGGCGTTTCAGGGCCGCGGCTATGCCACCGGACTGATGCGCACCTTTGTCGAGCAGATGCGCGCTCGCGGCAAGAAAGCGATACACCTGATGTGCAAGGAACGCCACGTTGCGCTGTACGCCCGTCTGGGCTATCAGTACGTGCGCCCATCGGAGTCCGACCATGGGGGCATGGCCTGGCACGAAATGGTCATGGCGCTTTGAACTGCGTTTGGGGTCAGGCCGCGCTTACATCGCGCCGTTCATGCAGTCCGAGTAAATGCGCTGCTTGAGATCCGCGGCCATTTGTTTCTGCGCGTCTTCAGAGTAACGCCTTTCTTCTTCATACACTTTCGTGATCAGGGGGCGCATGGCCTCGTCGTTGCCGGCCACGCTCATCATTTCGGCCAGGGTGCCTCCGTGCTGCTTGATGCTGAGAATGATGTCGGCCAGTTCCGATTTTTGTTTGCAGCGTTGGGTGGCATCGGCGTCGTTCTGAGGCGAGCCCGCGACGGCGGGCGTTGCGGTGATCGTCATGGCCATGGCCGCGCATAAACCCCATATTGGTGTTGTCATAGTGAGTCCAGGATGTTCGATACGCCCCAGAGTATCGAATCAGGCCGGGCTGCGGGCGGTGCCGCGCCTGAGTTTCCTGCGCGGCCGCAAAGCGCCGCGACATTCCGGCGCGGCGCAAGCACAGAGCGTCAATTCGCTGTATCGGGCGGAGGCAGGCCCATTGCCTTTTCCCAGGGCAGGTAGGGGGGCATGGCCTGCGCCATGGTGTCGACGAAGGCGCGGATGCGCGGCGACAGGTGGCGATTGGGCAGGTAGACCAGTTGCACCGGTGTGCCGGGCGCCTGCCATTCCGGCAAGATCAGTTGCAGCCGGCCGTCCAGGATGGCCGGCGCGGCGATGAAGCTGGCCATGCGCGCGATGCCGGCGCCCGCGATGACGGCATCCAGGATGGCCTCGGGGTGGTTGACGTTCAGCTTGCCGGTGGGTGTCAGCGTGTAGGTCTGGTCGTCGCGCGCGAAATCCCATTCATGGTAGCGGCCGGTCTGCCATTGCACATAGGCCAGGCAGTCGTGGCGGTCCAGGTCGGCCGGCGTGGCCGGGGTGCCGCGCGCGGCCAGATAGGCCGGACTGGCGCAAGTGACATACCGCAACTGCGTCAGCTTCTTCGCGACGACGCGCGAGTCCGCGATACGGCCGATCCGGATGGTGGCATCCAGCCCTTCTTCGGCCAGATTGGGAATGCGGTCGCTGAAGTCGGCATCGACGGACAGCTCGGGATAGCGTTCGGTCAGCGACAGCAGCGCGGGCATGATGACCTTGCGGCCCATGCCCACGGGCGCATGCACGCGCAGCTTGCCCATCGGCGTCAGGTGGGCACCGGTGACTTCGGCTTCGGTGGCTTCTACATCGTGCAGCAGCTGCCGGCAGCGCCGCAACAGCAGTTCGCCATCGTCGGTCAGGGACAGGCTGCGCGTGGTGCGATTCAGCAGCTTGACGCCCAGGCGGGCCTCGAGCAGCGACACGCTTTTGCTGACAGAGGCGATCGATACGCCCAGCCGGTCGGCGGCGCTGGTGAAGCTGCGGCTTTCGGCCACGCGCACAAAATTCAGTACATGTTTGAAGTGATCGATCAGTACGTACATCTCGGTTCGCAATAGGCCGGGGCCGCGGCGGCTTTTTTAGCCTGAGGTTAAAAGTCATTTAGCCGCGGACGAGTTTATCTCCCTGGGGCGTTTCCCTACACTCTTTTCCAAAGTACAGCCGGATCGCTGCCGGCCCGAAAAGGAGGACAAGAGTGGAGAATCGAACCGATGCGCCGGCTTCGGCCGGGCCGGAAAGCGAGTACCTGGCCGCATTGGCGGCGGGGCGTTTCCAGATACAGCGTTGCGCCGAATGCGCCCGGGCGGTGTTTTATCCGCGTTGCGTGTGCCCGCATTGCGGCGCCGCAAAACTGGACTGGCTGACGCCGTCGGGCCTGGCCACTGTTTACGCGACGACCGTGGTGCATCGCAAGGCCGAACAGGGCGGCGACTACAACGTGTGCCTGGTGGACCTGGATGAGGGCGTGCGCATGATGGGGCAAGTGGTCTCGCTGCCCGCCGCCGAGGTTCGCATCGGCATGCCCGTGCAGGCGCGTATCCAGGGACAAGGCGTAGCGGCCCGTGTCGTGTTCGAGCCGCGGGAGGTCCGGGCATGAATCTGCGCGACTTGCGGGGCAAGACCGCCGTTGTCGGCGTGGGCCACGCGGGCCTGGGCCAGGCCGCCGGCTATACCGAACAGGAAATCCTGACACAGGCCGCGCTGGCGGCGGTGGCGGATGCCGGGCTCAGCCTGCGCGATATCGACGGGATCACGACGTGCAGCTCGCTGTCGACGATGTGGGCGATGCCGGTGATCGAGTATCTGGGGCTGCGGCCGACCTTCGTGGAAAGCACCATGATAGGGGGTTCCAGTTATGTGGCGCACCTGCTGCCGGCCATGCATGCGCTGGCGTCGGGGCAGTGCAACCATGTGCTGGTGTGCTATGGCAGCACGCAGCGCACGGCCACCTTCAACCGCGCCGACCTGACGCGCACGCGGCGGGTGCTGGACCCGCAGCCTTTCGAGACGCCGTACGAGGCGCCCATGCCCGTGGCCGCCTATGCCCTGGCGGCCAGCCGCCACATGCATCAGTATGGCACCACGCGCAAGCAGCTCGCCGAGGTGGCGGTGGCCGCGCGCAAATGGGCGCAGCTGAATCCGGAAGCGGTGTCGCGGGACCCGCTGACGCTGGACGATGTCTACGGCGCGCGGCCGGTCTGCGATCCGTTCACGGTGCGCGACTGCTGCATGGTCAGCGATGGGGCGGGTGCCTTCGTGCTGACGCGGGCCGACCGGGCGCGCGACCTGGCGCGCCCGCCCGTGTACGTGCTGGGCAACGCTACCGCGGTGTGGAACCGCCAGATCTCCTCGATGCATGACCTGACGGTAACTGCCGCGGCCGAGTCGGGCCGGCGCTGCTACGAGATGGCGGGGGTGGCCGCCCGGGACGTGGACGTGGCCATGTTGTACGACGCTTTCACGATCAACACCATTCTGTTCCTGGAAGACCTGGGGTTTTGCGCCAAGGGCGAAGGGGGCGGGCTGGTCGACGATGGCGGCATCGCGCCGGGAGGGCGCCTGGCCGTGAACACTAACGGCGGGGGATTGTCCTGCGTGCACCCTGGCATGTATGGCGTGTTCCTGATGATCGAGGCCGTGCGCCAGTTGCGCGGCGAATGCGGTGAACGGCAGGTGCGCGAGGCGGGCCTGGCGCTGGTGCATGGCAATGGCGGCACGCTGTCGAGCCAGTCGACGGCGATCCTGGGTGTCGAGCAGACCCTTTAAGCAAAAAAACGACGGGAGACGAAGATGCGCAAGCCTGTGCGAGGCATGCTGTGGGCGGTTGCGGCCATGGGGGCCGTTTTGGCGGCGGGGACGGCGGCGGCGCAGTGCCCTGGTGGCGTCCAGCGTATGGTGGTGCCGGCGGCCGCGGGCGGCACCACCGACCTGGTGGCGCGCTTGATCGCCACGCGGCTGGCGGCGCGCCAGAATGCGCCGGTGGTCGTGGAAAACAAGGCGGGCGCGGGCGGGACCATCGGGGCGGCGCAGGTTGCGGCCGCCAAGCCGGACGGTTGCACCATGTTGATGGGAAATATCGGCCCCAACGCGATCAATTATTCGCTGCACCGCAGCCTGGCCTATGCGCCGGCCGACCTGATTCCGGTGACGGACGTATTCGCGGTGCCGAACGTGCTGGTGGTCAACCCCGGCGTGCCGGCGGATTCGGTGGCGCAACTGGTCGAACTGGCACGGCGCCAGCCCGGCAAGCTGGCGCTGGCCAACTCCGGAACCGGCCAGTCTACCCACATGACCGGCGAGATGTTCCGCCTGCAGACCGGCATAGACGTGATCCAGGTGCCCTACAAGGGCAACGCGCCCGCCGTGGCCGATTTGCTGGCGGGGCAGGTGCAGATGATGTTCGACAACGTAGCGGTGTCGCTGCCTCATATCAAGGCCGGCAAGTTGCGCGCGCTGGCGGTGACCAGCGCGCGGCGAGTCGAGGCGCTGCCGGATGTGCCGACGCTGGCCGAATCGGGGTTGGCGGGATTCGACGTGGCGGCGTGGTTCGGCTTGTTCTGCCCGGCCGGCACCGACGCGCAGCGGGTGGCCGAGCTGCAGCGCGAGGTGGCCGCCATTTTGCAGGAGCCCGCCGTGCGACGCCAGATTGCCGACTGGAGCGGCGTGCCGGGCGGCCGCACGCCCGCCGAATTCGGACGCTATGTCGAGAGCGAGATCGGCAAGTGGCGGGAAGTGGTCCGGTCGGCGCAGCTGACCGTTCAATAGATTTGTGACCCGGATGCGGTTGCGCCGCGCCGGCTTGCGAGGTAATCGATGTTGAATAAAGTCGTATCGTCCCTGGAAGAGGCCGTGGCCGGCATCGCGGACGGTTCTACGTTGTTGATCGGCGGCTTCGGCGCGTCGGGGGTGCCGACGGAACTGCTGCAGGCTTTGTTGGCAACGGGCGCCCGCGAACTGACCGTGGTCAATAACAACGCCGGCAATGGCGAGACCGGCCTGAGCCAGCTGATCAGAGCGGGACGGGTGCGCAAGATGGTGTGTTCGTTCGCGCGTTCGTCCAATCCGCTCAAGCCCAATGCCGCGGCTTTCAGCGAATGGTATGCGGCCGGCAAGATCGAGCTGGAGCTGGTGCCGCAAGGCACACTGGCCGAACGCCTGCGCGCCGCCGGCGCGGGCATGGGGCCGTTCTTCACGCCCACCGGCTACGGCACCCGCCTGGCGCAGGGTAAAGAGACGCGCGTCGTCGCGGGTCGCGGCTATGTGCTGGAACAGCCTTTGGCGGGCGATGTGGCGTTCGTGAAGGCGAGGCACGGCGATCGGGCGGGCAATCTGACCTACCGCTATGCCAGCCGCAACTTCGGGCCCGTGATGTGCATGGCGGCCAGGCTGGCGGTGGTGCAGGTCGACCGCCTCGTGCCGCTGGGCGACCTGCACCCCGAACACGTGGTGACGCCGGGAATCTTCGTTCAACGCATTGTCGAGTGTCCGAATGCCAGCCAATAAATTGACGCGCGAGCGCATGGCCCAGATCGTTGCCGACGATATCGCACCGGGCTGCTATGTGAACCTGGGCATAGGCATGCCCACCCTGGTGGCCGACTACCTGGACGCCGGCCGCGGGATCGTGCTGCACAGCGAGAACGGCATCCTGGGCATGACGGGCCTGCCCGCCGGCGCGCCGGCGGATCCCGACCTGCTCAATGCCACCAAAGAACCGGTCGCGCTGGACTTGGGCGCCTCGATCTCGGACCACGTCGTGTCGTTTTCCATGATGCGTGGCGGCCATATCGACCTGACGGTGCTGGGAGCTTTCCAAGTGTCGGCGGGCGGGGACCTGGCCAACTGGGATACCGGCGCCGCGGATTCCATCCCGGCCGTGGGCGGCGCCATGGACCTGGCCGCCGGTGCGCGGCGCGTGTACGTGATGATGCAGCACGTCGACCGCGACGGGCGGCCGAAGATCGTGCCCGAATGCACTTATCCCCTGACCGGCCAGGCCGTGGTGGACCGCATCTATACCGATCTGGCCGTCCTGGATGTGACCGGGCAAGGCCTGTGCGTGACGGGACTCGTGAAAGGCGTGGATTTTGCGCAGGTCCAGGCATGCACGGCCGTGCCGTTGCGGCTGGCCGATGCGTGCATTGAATTGGTGCCCTGAAGCAGGGCGGACGCGGTATCTGGAGGTATTGATGAGTTGGGCGGAAGAACTGGAAGAACTGGCGCAGCGCACACAATTTTCGCAGTGCATGGGCGGGCCGGACAAGATCAAGCGGCAGCATGACGCCGGCAAGCTGACCGTGCGCGAGCGCGTGGCGAAACTGGTCGACGAGTGCTCGTTCGTGGAAGTGGGCGGGCTGGCCGGCAGCGGCGAGTACGACGAGCTGGGGCGGCTCAAGCACGTGGTGCCGTCCAATGTGGTGGTGGGCCGCGCCAGGCTGCGCGACCAGCCGGTGGTGGTGGTGGGCGACGATTTCACCGTGCGCGGCGGCGCCAATGACGGCGCGGTCGGCGACAAGATGATCTTCGCCGAGCAGATGGCGTTCGATTTGCGCGTTCCGCTGGTGCGCCTGATCGACGGTACCGGCGGCGGCGGCTCGGTCCGGAATATCGAGAACATGGGGCATGCGTTGCTGCCCAAGATGAAGATCTGGGCGTATGTGGCGCGCAACCTGAACCAGGTGCCGGTGGTGGCGCTGGCGCTGGGGTCGGTGGCCGGGCAGGGCGCGGCGCGCGTGGCGGGCAGCCACTATTCGGTCATGGTGAAGGACACTTCGCAGCTGTTCATCGCCGGCCCCCCGGTGGTCGCCAAGATCGGCCAGGACCTGAGCAAGAATGAGCTGGGCGGCAGCGCCATCCATACCCGCAATGGGGTGGTCGATGACGAGGTGGCGTCCGAGGAAGAGGCCTTCGAGGCGGCGCGCCGGTTCCTGTCGTACCTGCCGTCTTCCGTGTACGAGCTGCCGCCGCGCGCCGAGACGCCTTGCGCCGCGGCCGACCAGGCCTGGCTGCGCGGCGCCATTCCTCGCGATACGCGCAAGGTCTACAAGATGCGGCCGATCGTCGAAACGCTGTTCGACGCGGGCAGCGTGTTCGAGATCGGACGCCATTGGGGGAAGGCCATCATGGCCGGCCTGGCGCGCGTCGATGGCTGGCCGGTGGTGTTCGCCGCCAGCAACCCCTATCACTATGGCGGCGCGTGGGATCGCCAGACCGCCGAGAAATTCACCCGGCTGGTGGATATGGCGGAAGCGTTCCACCTGCCGGTCGTCAATATGGTGGACATCGCGGGCTTCCAGATTGGCCTCGAGGCCGAAAAAGATGCTGTCATGCGCGCCGGGGTGCGCGCGCTGACCGCGGTGGCCGAATCCACTGTGCCCTGGTTTTCGCTCATCATGCGGCGGGCCTTCGGCGTGGCGGCCGGCGGCCACCAGAACTCCAGCCGGTTCAATTTCCGCTATGCGTGGCCGTCGGCCCAATGGGGGTCGCTGCCTATCGAGGGCGGCCTGGACGTGGCTTATCGGGCCGAGATCGAGGCGGCGGCCGACCCGCAGGCCAAGCGGGCCGAGATCGAGGCCCGCGTGCGCGGCCTGACCTCGCCCTTTCGCAGCGCCGAAGCCTTTGTCATTGAAGACATCATCGACCCGGCGAATACGCGCGCGCGCCTGGTCGAGTTCGCCAACCTGGCTGCGCCGCTGCGCCAGCCCGGCCGCGCCAAGAACGGCTATCGGCCGTAGGAGGGGATGGGATGAAAAAGATTCTGATCGCCAACCGGGCCGCCGCGGCCGCGCGCGTCCTGCGGGCCGTGCGCGCGCTGGGCTTGCAGTCGGTGGTGGTGTATTCGGAAGCCGACCGGGACCTGCCCTACGTGGCGCAGGCGGACGAAAGCATCTGCATCGGCCCGGCGCCGGCGCGCGACAGCTACTTGAACCAGGACGCGCTGCTGGAGGCCATGGCGCGCTGCGGGGCCGATGCGGTGCATCCCGGCTACGGTTTTCTTTCGGAAAACGCCGGCTTCGCGCGCCGGGTACAGGCCGCCGGCCATTGTTTCATCGGCCCGTCGCCGGCCTGGATCGAGGCGCTGGGCAACAAGGCAGCGGCACGCGCGCTGATGCAGGAGCAGGGGTTGAGCATGGGCGGCAGCACCGGCGTGCTGCCGCGCGGCGATCTGGCCACGGTGCGGCGCGCCGCGCGCGAGCTGGGTTTTCCCGTGTTGATCAAGCCCGCCGGCGGCGGGGGCGGCATCGGCATGATTCCGGTCGAAGACGAGCAGAGCCTGCCCGAGTGCTGGGAGCGCGCCAGCGGCGTGGCCGAGAAGGCGTTCGGCGATCCGGCTTTGTATCTGGAGCGCTTCGTGCGTGAGCCCCGGCACATCGAATTCCAGTTCCTGGCGGACCGCCACGGCGAAGTCATGTCGCTGTTCGAACGCGATTGTTCGACGCAACGCCGCTACCAGAAAGTGATCGAAGAGGCGCCAGCGCCGTCCATCGATGCGCAGGCCGTCGCGGGCATGGCCGAACGGTTGCGCCGCATTCTGGGCAAGATCGGCTACGACGTGATCGGCACGGTAGAAATGCTGTATACGCCGGCCACCGGCTTTTCGTTCCTGGAAGTGAATACGCGGCTGCAGGTCGAGCACGCGGTCACCGAGGCCATCACTGGTATCGATATCGTGCGGGCGCAAATACGCCTGGCGGCCGGCGAGCCCATGAAGGACGTGCTGCCGGAGCCGCCCCGGCGCGAGGGGCACGCGATCGAGGCGCGCATCTACGCTGAAGACCCCGTGCGCGGCCTGCCTTCGCCCGGATTGCTGCGCGCATTCCGCCTGCCTGCCGAAGGCGCGGGCCTGCGGATCGAAACCGGCTACGCCGAAGGCAACCGCGTTTCCAGCCACTATGACCCCATGGTTGCCAAGATGATCGTGCACGCGGCGCATCGCGATGCCGCCGTCGCGTCCCTGATCGGCGCCCTGGAGGAAACGCGGGTGGAAGGCATCAAGACGAATATCCCGGCCATTCTCAAAGTACTGCGGTCGGGCCGTTTCCAGGCGGGCGCCATGACGGTGGATGGTTTGCAGGCGCTTATCGCCGCTTAGATCTGGAAAGGAGCACACATGAAGAAAATTGTTTCGAGCGTGGCCGGGCGCCTGGCCGCCTGCCACGTGGCAGTGGGAGCGCAGGTCCGGCTCGCCGACGAGGTATTCACGGTGGAGTCCATGAAGATGGAAATCCCTGTGGAAAGCGAAGTGGCCGGCACGGTCGTCCAGGTGCTGGTTGGCGTGGGCGACGATATCGACGAAGGGCAGGACCTTGCAGTGCTGGAATGAAGCCAGCCGTATGAACAACGACAACAGTGAGGAGACTATGGAAGACCAAATCATGAACACGACCGGCGCCAAGCGGAAGGCGCGTGCGATTGCGCCGTGGCTGGCGGGCCTGGGGCTGGTGGCGGGCCTGGCCGGCGCGGCCGCGCATGCCGAGGAGGCGAAGGATTTTCCCAGTAAGCCGATGACCATCATCGTTCCGTTCTCGGCGGGCGGCACGACCGACATACTGGCGCGCGCCATCGGCCAGAAGCTGGGCGAACGATGGGGTGTTTCGGTCGTGGTCGAGAACAAGCCCGGCGCGGGCGGCAACATCGGGTCGGCGCAGGTGGCGCGGGCGACGCCGGACGGCTACACGCTGGTCATGGGCACGATCGGCACCCACGCGATCAATCCCAGCCTGTACAAGAACATGCCCTACGACGCGGTGAAGGATTTCAGCCCCATCACTCGCGCCGCCATGGTGCCCAACGCGCTGGTGGTGCCGAAGGATGCGCCGTACGACACGGTGGCAGAGCTGATCGCCTACGGCAAGGCCCACCCCGGCAAGCTGACGTTCGGTTCGTCCGGCCATGGCAGCACGCTGCATATGTCGGGCGAGACGTTCAAGATGATGACCGGCGTGGACATGGTGCACGTGCCCTATAAGGGCAGTTCGCCGGCGGTGGCGGACCTGCTGGGCGGGCAGATTTCGATGATTTTCGACAATTTGCCGTCGGCGCTGCCCCATATCAAGGCCGGCCGGCTCAAGGGGCTGGCCGTCACGTCGGCGCAGCGCAGCGACCAGCTGCCCGATGTGCCTACCATGGACGAGGCCGGGGTGACGGGCTACGAGGTGGTGTCGTGGTTCGGTTTGTGGGCGCCCGCCGGCACGCCGCCGGAAATCGTGGCGAAGCTCAATCATGAAATCGTCGACATTATCCGTACCCCCGAGATGCAGAAGCAGATAAGCGGCCTGGGAGCGATACCGCATCCGGAATCGACGGCCGAGTTCGCCGCCTTCGTCGACAAGGAAGGAAAGAAATGGGCCGAGGTGGTGCAACGCGCCAACCTCACGATCGAGTAGGCGCGGCGCGCAATGAACATGGGCGCGCACGCGCCCGAAGGAGGCTAGTATGGAACGCATGATGGAAGGCAAGGTCGTGGTGGTTACCGGCGCGGGCGGCGGCATCGGGCGCGAGATCGCCCTGCAGCTGGCGGCCGAAGGCGCCAGGGTGGTGGTCAACGACATAGGCGTGGCGCTTAATGGCGATGACCTGTCGGCGGCCGAGGCGCCCGTACCGCCGGCCGAAGCCGTGGTGGCGGAAATCCGCGCGGCGGGGGGCGAGGCGGTGGCCAGCCTGGATTCGGTGGCCGGGCGCGTCTCGGCCGAGGCCATCGTCCAATGCGCGGTCGACACGTTCGGCCGCATCGACGGCGTGGTCAACAACGCCGGCAACCTGCGCGACCGCTCATTCCACAAAATGAGCGAAGACGAGTGGCGCGCGGTCATCGCGGTGCACCTGGACGGCACCTTCTTCGTCAGCCGCGCGGCGGCCACGTATTTCCGCAGCCAGGAAAGCGGCGCCATGGTGCACATGACGTCCACGTCAGGGCTGATCGGCAATTATGGGCAGGCCAACTACGGCGCGGCCAAGCTGGGCATCGTGGCGCTGTCGAAGATGATCGCGCTGGACATGGCACGCTATAACGTGCGTTCCAATTGCATCGCGCCGTCTGCCTGGAGCCGCATGACCAGCTCGATTCCCACCGATACGCCGCAGCAGCGCGACCGGGTCGAGAAACTGAAGAAGATGGAGGCCGGCAAGATCGCGCCGATGGCGGTATACCTGCTGGCCGACGCGGCCAGCGAGGTCACCGGCCAGATATTCGCCGTGCGCGCCAATGAAATCATGTTGATGAGCCAGCCGCGTCCCTTGCGTTCCGTGCATTTCAGCGAAGGCTGGACGCCCCGGCGCATTGCCGAGGTGGCCATTCCGGCCATGCAGCGGCACTTCTATCCGCTGGAGCGCTCGCCGGACGTGATGAGCTGGGATCCCATCTGATGCGCGCCCGCCCGCTACGCCCGAGGACGAGACGATGCGCCTGACCTACGAAGAGTTGCTGCGCTACGACCTGCCGCCGGTCGTGCACCGCTATACCGAGCGCGACACGATGCTGTACGCGCTGTCGCTGGGGTTGGGCCAGAATCCGCTGGACGAGCATGACCTGGCGTTCGTGGACGGCCGGCACGGCCCGCGCGTGTTGCCGGCGATGGCCGTGATTCTGGGCTACCCGGGGTTCTGGCTCGATGCGCCCGATATCGGCGCCGATACGGTGCGCCTGCTGCACGGCGAGCAGGGCCTGGAATTGTTCGGCGACATTCCGGCGGCCGGCGAACTGGCCGGCAAGACCCGTGTCGTCGAGGCGGTGGACAAGGGCGACAAGGGCCTGCTGCTTTACACCGAAAAGCAGCTGACCGATGCCGCGACCGGGGCATTGTTGGCGCGTACGTTCGCCACGCACGTGCTGCGCGGAGATGGCGGCATGCCGGGCGCGCCCGGCCAGTCGCGGCCGGTGCACGCGATCCCGGCCTTGCCGCCCGAGCAGACGCTGCGCGTGCAGACACGGCCCGAACAGGCTTTGCTGTACCGGTTGAACGGCGACTACAACCCTTTGCACAGCGACCCCGCCACCGCGCGGGCGGCGGGCTTCAATCGGCCCATCTTGCATGGCCTGTGTACCTTCGGCGCGGTGGCGCATGCGGTGGCCCGCCTGCAATTGCGGCCAGGCCAGCGGGTCAAGTCGCTATCGCTGCGGTTCTCCGGACCGGTATATCCTGGAGAAACGCTGGAAGTGCAGGCCTGGGCCGATGGTTCGTTCCGGGCCCGCGTGATCGAGCGGGACGCGCGGGTCATTGACAACGGCTTGCTGACCGCTCACTGAGCGTCGCCGCAGGGCT
The DNA here is from genome assembly GCA_017745595.1 of Bordetella petrii. Lineage (GTDB taxonomy): Bacteria > Pseudomonadota > Gammaproteobacteria > Burkholderiales > Burkholderiaceae_B > Bordetella_A > Bordetella_A petrii_C. Next base: position 2,447 of record WMBV01000021.1, on the reverse strand, counting down.
TTTGGTAACGATGCTGCTTCCGGCGGCATCCGTTTATTCATTTTCATCAGGAGACTTCCATGGCAGACCATCAATCCGATTTTCCCGAACTGTTCGAACAGGGCCTGGAACTGCGCCGCGAAGTGCTGGGCAGCGAATATGTAGACGGCTCGCTGGCGCGGGCCAACGATTTCATGATGGCATTCCAGCGCATCACCACCGAGTGGTGCTGGGGCTACGCCTGGGGCCGCCCGGGCCTTGAAAAGAAAACCCGCAGCATGCTCAACCTGGCCATGCTGACGGCCTTGAACCGGTCGGCCGAAATCCGCCTGCACGTCAAGGGCGCGTTGAACAATGGGGTGACGGTAGACGAAATCAAGGAAATCCTGCTGCACGCAACCGTGTACTGCGGCATTCCGGCCGGGCTGGATGCGTTCAAGGCCGCCAACCAGGTGCTGGAAGAAGAGGGCGCCTACAAAGAAGGTGCCAAATGAGCGCCGCCGGATTGCGCGTGGGCGTGGTCGGCATAGGCAGCATGGGCTGGCCGATGGCCGCGCGGCTGGTGCAGGCCGGTCATGCGGTACAGGTCTATGACGCGGCCGCCGAGCAGCGCGAGCGCTTCGCGCGGGAAGCCGGCGGCGTGGCCGCCGCCAACTGCCGCGAGCTGGCGCGGCAATGCGACTATATCGTGACCATGCTACCGACCAGCGGCATCGTCGAGCAGGCGCTGCAGGGCGACCAGGGCCTGCTGGCCGGGCTGCGGCCCGGCACGATTCTCATCGAAATGAGCTCTGGCGTGCCGGCACATACCCAGCGCCTGGCCGCGGCGGTCGCGGCCGCGGGCGGCGAACTGGTGGACGCGCCCGTGTCGGGGGGCGTGCCGCGCGCGCGCACCGGCGAACTGGCCATCATGTTCGGCGGCCCGGCCGCCACGCTGGAGCGGGTGCGGCCGGTGCTGTCGTGCATGGGGACATCGATTTCGCATACGGGCGATGTCGGCAGCGCCCATGCCATGAAGGCGCTGAACAACCTGGTATCGGCGGGCGGTTTCCTGATCGGCGTGGAGGCCATGCTGATCGGACAGCAGTTCGGCCTGGACCCCGAGGTGGTCGTGGACGTGCTGAACGCTTCTACCGGCATGAACAACTCGACGCAAAAAAAGTTCAAGCAATTCGTGCTGTCGCGACGCTTCGATTCCGGATTCGGCCTGGATTTGATGGTCAAGGACTTGGGCATCGCGCTGGGCATCGCGGCCGACACCGGCACGCCGACGCCGTTTGCGTCGCTATGCCGCGAGATGTGGGCGGCGGCGGGCAAAAGCCTGGGGCAGGGGCAAGACCACACCGCCATGGCGCGCCTGTCCGAGCAGTTGGCCGGAGCGCGCCTGGGCCAGGACCGGCCGGCTTGACCCGTGTTGCGTCGCTCTGGCGGCAAGCGCGGCTTGCCGGGGGCGGTTTTTGGGAATCGCCAGCTAAAACGGGCGGGTGGCTGATAACATCGAAGCAACGCACGCCACCCGCAGTTCCGGCCCTAGGTGCGCTGGCGTTTACCAGGAGCAGCTTCGCATGTCGCATTCGGCAACGATCCAGGCTTTTTTCGATGAGCCCACCAATACCGTTACCTATCTGGTGACGGACCCGCAAACCCGCCAGGCGGCGGTGATCGATCCGGTGCTCGACTACGACCACAAGTCGGGCGAGTTTTCCACCCGGTCGGCCGATGCCATCGTCGCGGCGGCGCGGGCCGGGGGCGCGACGATCGCCAAAGTGCTGGAGACCCACGTGCATGCCGATCACCTGAGCGCCGCGCCGCATATCAAGGCGCTGACCGGCGCCGCCGTGGGTATAGGCGAGCGCGTCAACGATGTGCAGTCGATCTTCCGGCCGGTGTTCAACCTGGACAATATTTCTTGCCGGGGCAGCGAGTTCGACGAGCGCTATGGCGATGGCCAGGCGTTCGCGGTGGGCGGCTTGACGGTCCAGGCGTTGCATACGCCGGGCCATACGCCCGCCTGCGTGTCGTACCTGATCGGCGATGCGGTCTTCGTGGGCGATACGATCTTCATGCCCGACTACGGCACCGCGCGCGCCGATTTTCCCGGCGGCGACGCGCGCGTGCTGTACCGGTCGATTCGCCGCCTGCTGTCGTTGCCGCCGCAGACGCGCATATTCACCTGCCATGACTACAAGGCGCCGGGCCGCGACCACTATGCCTGGGAGAGCACCGTGGCCGAGCAGCGCCGCCATAACGTGCACGTGCATGACGGCATCGGCGAGGACGACTTCGTGGCCATGCGCCAGAAGCGCGACGCGGGCCTGTCGGCGCCCACCTTGCTGCTGCCTTCGCTGCAAGTCAACTTGCGGGCCGGCCATTTGCCCGCGCCCGAGGACAATGGCGTGAGCTATTTGAAGATTCCGCTGCGCGGGGCGGCGCGGTAGCGGCGCCCGGGGGGCGGGCTTTGCGTTGGG
>WMBV01000020.1 GCA_017745595.1 Bordetella petrii | reverse complement strand
CCCACGTGAAAGCTCTCCCAATCCAACACCGCGCGCGGCTTGTTCTGGGCGATGGTGACCTGCTGGCGGCCGTCCTTGACGCCGGTCTCGGGCGCGGCCGCGTCCCAGCGGCCTCCCTCGAACCGATTCAGGCCGTCCTTGCCCAAGCCGTCGCGCACCCACGCGGCGTTCTGCGGGCTGTTGCGCGCCGCTTCCTGCGCGGCCTGCTGGGCGGCGATGGCCGCGGCCGTGCGGTTCAGGTTGGCGATTGAGCGCGAAAGTTGCTTGCGCGCCTGCGCCTGCTGGCGTGCCGCGGGCGGCAGACCCGCCGCACCGGGCATGGGCCTGCCTGCCGCCCGCGCTTGCTGCGAGGCGCCCTTGGCGGCGAACCATGCGCCGCTCAACGGCCGCTGCGCGTAGGCTTCCTGCCCGGCCATCCCGCCCGCCAGCATGGCCAGCGCCATCGCGCGGGCAATCGGCGCCAGCGCGAAACGCCCCGGCTTGTTGCTACGTACTGCCTTGGATCCCCGTCCGTGAATGCTCATCACTGTCCTTTCCGTCGTCGCGTGTATCCCGGGCCGTCGGCAGACGACCGCATCCGTGTCGGAGCATCCGGCACACGACCCTGGTCAGGCGGCGCACTAAAAACACTCCCCTACTTAATACACGTTTGAGAACGCACAAGTGAGAAAGGGCAGACGAAAATATTTTTTCAGGCCCCCCGGCAACTACCCCAGCAACACAACGCCTCCCGGCAGCGGGAGCTGATTGAGATCGAAGCTATAGGCCAGTTGCTCGATGGCGTGATCCAGCGCGTCGATGCGGAACTGCCCATTGACCGCCAGGCCGCGCGCACGCTCGTTGGTCAGCACGATATGGCCCGGCCGGTAGCGGTTGATGTCATCGATGACCTCTGCCAGCCGCACATTGCGGAACATCAGCAGTCCCCGGCGCCAGGCGGTGATCCGTTCGATGTCGGTGGCCTGGGCGACGCTGATCGTCCTGTCGTCGTAAATGATCTGTTGGCCGGCCGGCAAGGCGTGCTGGCCCTGGGGGTGGGTAATGGTCACGGTGCCCGCCATGCAGGTCACGCAGGCCTGGCCATCGAGGTAGCGCACCTCGAATTGCCCGGACTCGCTTTGGCTGCGACCCACGCCTGCGGCCACCGAAAACCTGCGGCCGGCCTGCAAGTCGATGGCGGCTTCGCCCGTCAGCAGCTCCAGGCCCGCCAGGCGGCCGTCTTCCGTGCGCCGGCGCGCACTGGTGCGGGTATTGAGCATGACGGCCACGCCGGCCTCCAGGCCCAGGCTGCGCTGCTCGCCGGTCGCGGTGCGATAGTCGGCGTCCCATTCGGGCAAGGCGGGCCATAAGCCTAGCGGCGGATGGACGATGGCCACCGCCGCCGCGCCGGCAGCGGCTACGCCCATGCCAAGGAAAGTCCGGCGGTTGCGAGCGCGGCGGCGCTTGAAACTGGCCAGCATGTCGGGCACGGCCTGCGCCACCATGCCCGCCGCGGGGGCGAGCGCATCCCACTTGTCCTTGGCTTGCCGATAGGCGGACAGGTGCGCGGGGCTGGTATCCACCCAAGCCTGAAAGGCTTGCAGGTCGGCCTGGCTGGCCGCGCGCGAGGTCAGCAGGCGCAACCACTCCCACGCCTGGTCTTGCAGGGTGTCGGGGATGGCGCCGGCCGAGGTGTTCATCGAGTCGGGCCGCATGATGGTGCGTTTAAAGGGTCCATATTGTTATACACGGATGACAGCGGGCAACTGCGCAATTATTCTGGCTCCCGCTCGAAGCAATCCACCAGAAACTGGTGGGCGCGCCGCAGCTCATTGACCACGGTACGGCGGGATATTCCCAACTGATCGGCGACTTCCTGATGGGACAGATTCTCCCAATGCACCAGCACCACCACCAGGCGCCGCTGCTCCGGCAAGCGCTGGATGCTGCGCATCAGTACCTCCAGGTCGAAGCGCGCCTGGGCCGTGCGCGCCGGGCCAGGCGCCGGATCGACCAGATTGGCGAACAGTGCCTCGACATCCGCCTCGGTTGCCGTGTGCTTGTCCCTGCGCTGCTTGTCCACGGCAATATTGACGGCTACCCGCATCAGGTAGGCGGCGGGCCGTTCACGCTCGGGCACCGTGTCCATGCCTTGCAGCCGCTCCCAGGTATCGTGCAGGACATCGCTGGCCAGGTCGGCGTTGCCAAGCCGGCGCGTCAGCGCCTGTTTCATTTGGGCATAGCGCAAGGTGAGGTAGTCCAGCACCCCGGACGGCGCGCGGTCGCTCATGACATCCCCTCGGCAATACGGCGACAGGACGAGACGCCCGGCGGTGTCGGCACCAGCGAAATCAGATAGGGAGCCCGCACGGACTGCGCAGGTGGCGGGCTGGTGCGCATGGCGCGCACGGCCGCCAGCATCGCCGCGTCGCGGCGGCTGTCGCCGGTGGCATCCAACAGCACGGCTTCGTGCGTCTGTCCAGCGGCATCCACCGATACCTGCAGCAGCGCGCGGTAGCCGCCGGGCGCGGTGGCGGCATCGGCACAGAGCGCACGCAGCACACTCGCCTGCAGGCGAGCCGGGTAGCCGTTCAAGTCAGGCTGTGGCGGGCCGGAAGGTGCGGCCGGTGGTGGGGCACGCTTTAGCCGGAATACGTCGCCATGTTCCCGGGACACATGCTCCAGGGCCAGGCCCGTGCCCTCCAGCAGCCGGCGCAGCGCCTCTTCCGGGGTGTAGCGGCCACGCACCGGCGCCGAGCGCAGGCCCGCCGTCAGCGAACTGGGCGAGAACGTCGGCAGCCGGGTGGTTTCGCCGTACTTGAAGAGCGCATCTTCGAGCGGCTGCGCAGGGATGTCGAAGTCGAACAGGCGACGGGCGGGCTCGCCAGCGGGTGCAGCGGCGGCCGTCGCCATCGCCGCCCACAGCGCCAGGATCACCAGCCATCCGGCCCTGCGGCCGGCGGGAGTGCCAGCTATGCAAGGCACCACGAATCGCATCCTGGTCCGCTCTGTCCGGCGCCACATGGCAAGCGCATCCCCTCGCGCTCCGAAACGGCGCGTCCAGCGGATGGTCGGCAGAAATAGGGGACGGAATGCAGCACGTGACAAGCCAAGAAAGGGTAGCCTGCATCGTACCGAGACAAAATGACATGTAAATGACAGATGAATGACAACGGCTTGCGCTTGGCACCGCGCCTTGCCCGTTAGCGTCCCAAGCCCCGTTCGCGACCAAATTCCCACGTGACGCGCCCAGCCTGGACAGTCGCCGACATTGATTGGCCCAGCCGCAGCTCGACCACCGGGCGCCACGGCACCAGGGTGAAGCCCATGCCATCGTCCAGCATCGCGAAGCGGCCGCTGGCGAGCATCACCGAGCGCCGGTAAACGCCGCTGGCCTGGCCATTCTCGCCCAGCGGGCGATATTCCAGGCCGGTCTCGGCGGCAAGGGTCTGGGCGGCTGCCGCCAGTTCCCGTGCGCGCAGGGTGCGCAACAGGCCGCGGGCCAGCACGACGTGCCCGTCTCGGCGCTGCGCGAGCCCATCGCGCTCCAAGTGCGAGAGACGCGCCTGCATGGCGTCGCGAACCTCGGCCCCAAAGCCGTTGGGTGCGATATCTTTGCCGCCGTCGATCAACTGGCGGTCCAGCCAGGTCGCCCCGGTCGCATGGATCTGCCGCGCCAGCGGCAGGTCCGAGCGCAGGACCGCCTCGATGCCGTGGCGCAGCTTCAGGTCGTGCGCGCGGCCGCGTGCCAGCAGGTCGGCCGGCACCTTCCAGACGCCATCGTCCAGCCGCTCGACGATGCCGGCGCGCCGCAGGCCTTCGAGCCGCAGCTCGTGTGAGCGCACGATGGCTGCGGGGCTGCTGTCGCGGTCTTTGACCCTGGATTTCTCCAGCTCGGCCAGGTGGTCGGCCGTGCGGTAGATACCGTCTTGGGCCAGGCGCGCGATGTTCTGGTCGGCCTTGCTCTCGGGCAGCGGCCGGACTTCCACGATGCCGCCCACGGGGTAGTCGGGCAGCGCCGTGCCGGGCGGCAGCGCCAGGTAGTGCGCCCGGCCGTCCACGCCGTCGATGACCAGATAGCCCTGGTCATACAGTTCGTTGGCCAGGCCCTTGCCGGCAATGCGGCCGACGATGGGCTGTGTGATCTCCCGGCCCGTCTCAATGGCGAACTCGCGCGGCTCGCCGCGCATCGCCCGGTGCATCGCGCGCAGGATGTCGCCGCGCTCGCCCAGGCGGCGCAAGGTTGCCTCCATCTGGCCGTCAAGCCGCCAGTGGCCAGGCTCGATCTGGCGGGCCAGGCCCATCTCGGCCAGGACTTGCAGGCGCGCGCCCAGCATCCGCTGATAGGCCGCGTCGCCGCGCAGGCCCATGACGTCCAGACCGTCGCCGGCCTGGCGCAGCAGGCCACGGTCCAGCGTGGTGAAGCGCTCCTGCTGGACTTCCCGCTGCAGGCTGTCGGCAATCTCGCGCTCGGTGCGCGGGCCGAGCCATTCGGTGGCGATCTCGGCGGCGCGCTCGCGCATGCCGTGAGCCATGTAGTCGGGCGCAATCACCAGATCCTGGCCATTGTCGGCACGCCCGCGCAGCACGATGTGGGTATGCGGGTTGTCGGTGTCGTGATGGTCCACGGCCACCCAGTCCAGGTGTGTTTGCAGATCGACTTCCATGCGCCGCATCAGCGTGCGGGTGAAGGCGCGCAGATCGCCCAGCTCGGCGGCGTCCTCGCTGGAGACGATGAAGCGGAACTGGTGGCGGTCGCCTTCGCAACGCGCCGCAAAGGCGCGCGTATCGGCCTCGTCGGTATCGGCGCCATAGGCGCGGCCGGGCTGGCCGTCGCGGGTGACGCCATCGCGTTCGATGTAGCGCAGATGCGCGCCCACGGCATCGGAGCCGGCCTGCATCTTGACGAAGCGCGACTTGATGATGACGCGGCGGCTGCGCGGCGATGGGGCGGCGCGCAAGCGGGCGGCGACCCGGCCCCGGCCGAATTGGCCTCGGCCGCGCCCGCGGCCCGCCTGGCCGGCCTTGGACACTTCGCGCCGCACCAGGGACACGAAGCGCTGGCCGTCGCCGCCGCGCTGCCGGGGCGGTCCTGGGCGGGGCCGGAAACGGTCGTCGTCAGGCTGATTCACGCGTCGCGCTCCCGGCAAGATCGGCGCACACGGACGTGAATGGCACGCGGGCCAAGCCGCGCCGATGCGCCAAAGCGCCACACACCGGCACGCGCACCTCGGTGCGTCGTGCCGTCCTCCCACCCGTGCAGACCAGGCTTTGCGGCCAACCCCGTGCTGGCCCTTTTATCTTGCCCTCGCCGTGTCCCCCCACCCGTCCCCGCCGCCGGGGCTGCGGGGACCGACTGGCGGCCCGGCCGATGCCGGGCGCGCCGGGCGCAGGCGATGGCCGAAGACCGGGCCAGCCTGGCATGACCGGCGAGCCGGGACGCGGGCAAGCGGTCTGCACCGAACGCCGCAGGCGGCGCGCAGGCCACGCAGCATCGGCGCTGCATCTCGCCGTGCAGCCGCTGCGCAGCGACGGGCGCGCGGGACGCGCAGCGTCCGGCGCAAGGCGCAGGCACGGCGGCGTGGCGTTCATGGCGCGCCCCAGGTCCAGACGGGCACGGCCACGCCGTAGGCGGCCGTGCGCGCCACAGGCCCGAAATAGCGGCTGTCGAAAGACGCCGCATGCGCGTTGCCCAGCAGGAACCATTCGTGCTCGGCGAGCAGCCGGCAGCCGGTCCAGGACGCGAGCGGCCGGCCTTGGCGGTCGTGCGTGAGCGTGAGCGTCACCACGCGGCCATTGATGCGAACGATGCCGTTGCGCACGCACACATGATCGCCGTAGCCGGCGGCAATCGGCTTGATGAGCGGCACGCCGGCCGGCAGGTAGCCGCGCTCGGCGGCCAGCCGTGCGGCGGACGGCGGAAGACGCACGAGGATGGCATCGCCCACACGCGGCGGCTGCGCGCGGATGGCGTAAAAACCGCGCGGCACGCTGTCGCTGGCGTTGTAGACCAGGCGTGGCGCGAAGGCGCCCGGCGGAGCAGCAGGACCTGCGGGGCCTGTCGCAGACACCACGGCGCGCAGCAGGCCGGGCGCGAAGATCGCCGCCAAGCCGACAGCCATGCCGCCAAGCACCGCAGCGCGATAGCGCCAGGTGGGCCGGCGCGGGAAAGCCGTGACATCGGGCATGACAGCGGGCGCGCCACGAGGTTTGACATCACGCATGGCGATCTCCTTGCAAGGCGCAGCGCGCAAGGTAGGCGGCGTGCCGCTCGGCCGTGTAGGCCGGCGGTGCCTGCCGGGCCGCGAGCCGGTTGGCGACGGTGCGCCAGTAGGCGGGCGAGACCGCCACCGGCGCGATGCCATCGGCCTCGATGGCGTCGATGAGTACCAGCACGGTCTTGACGTTCGGCTTGCCATCGACGCGCAGCAGCAGGCGCGCGCCGGGCGTCACGCCCGCGATGCGCTGGATGGCATCGAGCGGCGTGGCCGCCTGCATCACCATCAGCGTCCAGGCCGTCGTGCCGTAGGCATTGGCGGTCCAGGCGACGCGGCAGAAGACGGCCCCCGGCAGGAAGATGGCCAGACGCCGATACGTGTCCAGGCGCACGATGCGCTGCGGCGCGCCAAAGCGCAGCCGGATGCGCACGTGACGGCCGACGGTCGCCAATGCCACGCGCGTGAGGGGGACTGGCGGCCGCGCAAGCGGCGGCAGCGGCGATTGCACAGACGGCGCCGTCATGGCTTGCTTTCCGGGAACGCGCGTTCCAGCAGCTCACGCAGCATGGCGGCGGCGGTGACGCCGCTTTGGTACGCGGCCATCCTGATGCGCCCGCGCAAGGCGGGCGTGACATCAATGGTCAGCCGCGCGCAGTAGACAGGCGCCTGGCCATCGCCCCGCCGCACCCAGGCGGTCGCGGCGGTGGGCGCGGGACGCGGGCCGATCGCGGGGCGTTGGCGGCGATCAGGCGGGCCGCTCATCGCAAGACCCCGCGTACTTGGGCGGCCAGCCGCGCGATCTCGTGTGCGGCCGCGCAACGCGCATCGCGCTCGCGCACCAGCAGGCCGCCGGCGACGCTATCGGCAAAGACGATGCGCTGGCAGATCTCCACCGCCAGCGCCGGCAGGATTTGTTCGGCCAGCGCTGCACGCGCTTCGCGGCCGATGACGGTGCCCACGACACGCCGGTTGACCACAAAGGCCGCACGTAGCGCCGGCCGGTACAGGCGCGCCTCCTCGACCAGCCGCACCATCTCCTGCGTGGCCCAGATGTCATAGGCCGAAGGTTGGACGGGAATCAGCGCCAGGTCGGCCGCCAAGAGCGCCGAGCGCGTAATCACCGCCGCCCGAGGCGGACCGTCGATCACGACGAAATCGGCCGTTTGCGCGACTTGTGGCACCTCGACATGCAAGGACTCGCGTGCCAGGCCGAAGACGCCGTACAGGCGCTTCTGGCCGTTCTGCGCGCGGCGTTCGGCCCAATCCGATGCCGAGCCTTGCGGGTCAGCGTCGATCAGCACGACCTTGTAGCCTTCAAAGGCCAGTTCGCCAGCCAGGTGGGTGGCAAGCGTCGTCTTGCCGGAACCGCCTTTTTGGTTCAACAGCGCGATGACTCGGCCTGGCGGCTGGCCAAGGTCGGCGTCAAGCACGCCGGCATTGGAGCGCAACGGGTCCCGTTGCTGACCGCTTTTTACGGCCTCACATGGGCCATTGGTCAATTTTTGACCAGACAACCTCTCCCTATCAATCTTAGTTAGTCTTTTAGTTAGATAGTTAGGAGAGCCCCGGAAAGCCAATGCTGACGCGGATTTCCAGGCATCGCTGCGCCTAAAACCCCGAACATTCTGCGCCCAAAACCCCGAATCCCGTGCGCCTAAAACACCGAACGCATCCACAGGATATCCACAGCGTTGCCCACAAGTTATCCACATTCGAGAACTCCTCAACACGGTGCGTCAGGGAGCCGGCGTGGCCCACGGCCGCGCGGGCTGGCGATAGAAAAACAGTTGCTCCACGCCGCCGACGCGAGCCACCCGCAGGCAGTAGCCCGGCAACGCCTGGCGCTGCGCGAGGCGGCGCACGTCGAGCGCGAAGTCGGTATAGCGGGCGCGACTGCCGGATTTGGCGTACAGGTGGCGCAGCTCAAACTGCCAGCCCATGCGCTGGGTGCCGCCGTGCCGGCGCACCAGGCGGTACAGCCAGCGCTCGATGCCGCCGGTGAGCCGGAAGTAGCAGGGGTCGATGCCTAGCACCAGCGCGTCCGATAGCACGCCGGTGTAGAACCAGTCCGGCAGAATCAGATCGAGTCCGGCCGAGCGGCCGTCAGGCTGCACGATCTCCTTCCATTCGTTTATCCACGAGAACCGATGCATGCGCCGGCCGTCGGCCTGGCGCAGCGAGGTGGCTACGGTAGTCGATTGCAGGCGGTCGAGCGCCGCGCGCAAGCGGCGGTAGTCGTCCTGCGACGTGCCGCGCCGGGTGTAGGTGAGGATCTCGTGCGGCGTGGCCGCAATCAGCCGCGAGGTCGGCAGCCCGCGGTCGCGGGCGGCGACGAGTTGGCTAGCAGACCAAATCAAAACATCGGCGTCCCAAATGGTGGCAATTCCGTGTTCCGGCACGCCTTCGACGCGAATACGCACCGGCCCAGCGGCGAAGTCGATGGGCGCGGTGCGCTTTTGCTTGGCCAGAGAGAAGAAGGGATAGGCCATGAGATCGCGCGCATCGCGCGGGCGCATGTCGCCGGGAAGCGCGCGAAACAGCGAGAGCTGTTCGCGTTCGCTTAAGCGATGTCGCCGCGCGGCCACGTCCTTTGTTCCTCTTGCGCCAGGCCGTCAGCGGCCGGCGTGGTGTTCGAGGTACTCGGGGTCGGACGTCATGCCGTAAGCATGTTCGTCGGCCCAGGCTTCCAGATCAGCGAGGGCATAGCGTACGCGGCGGCCGAACTTGCGAAAACGCGGTCCGCCGCCCAGCACACGCAATTTCTCCAGCGTCCGCGGCGACAGGCGTAGATGCGTGGCCGCTTCGCTATTGGTCAGGTAGCGCGGCGGCGTGGCCGCCGGGACGGCGCCCGGCGCGGCAGCGGACAGGAACGTATTCGGGGCGGACGGATAAGCGTGGGACGTGACCATGATGCCTCCAGCAGCGTGATGCGCGAGCGGGACAATTCCCGCCGGCTGGAGACAGTCTCGGCAAAGCGCGGTGCGGCCAGAAGGGAGAAAGATTAGGGGGGTCAATATTTCTCCCCCCTGATCGAGCGCAGGCGCGCTACGTGTCGGGACGGCCTGGGCGCAGCCCAGCCAAGTCCCGGTAGCCGCCATGCATGAGCGCGAAGGCCCGCGCCAGGCTATGGCGCAACTGCCCACGCAGCGCGCTGTCGGCGTGCCAGTCCCGGCACACGCGCTCGCGGCCGTACAGCACTTCGGCGATGCGACGCTGGGATGCGCCCGCCAGTGCACCGTCGAGCGCCTGCAGGGCGCGCAGATGGCGCAGGTTGGCCTGGTTCACCCGAGCGGCGTGTGCCGCCGCACAGGATGCGGGCTGCACGGCGCCCGCCCGGCGCGGCGCGAAGCGGGCCGCATGCGCGGCCAGCAGCGCCGCCTGGGCGTGCAGGCGCGTATCGAGCGGCACGGCGCATATCGCTGGCCGACCGTCGAGCACGCCCGGCGCGAGGCGCAAGCGCAGCGTCGCGCCGGGCGACAGCGCGCGCACGCGGAGCGCGGCAGCGCCTGCGGGGAGCATGATGATGTCCTTGGGACCGGGAAACTGCCACAGATCCAGGCCAGCGCTGGCTGCGTCATCAGTCGCTTCGATGTGCAGCAGCGCCGGCATCCGGTCGTCCCAGACCGGATGCGCGAGCCGCGCATCGAGCCGCGGGTCTTCGAGCTGCACCAGGCCCCAAGGCCGGGTGGCCTCGGCGGGCGCGTGGCGGCCGTATCGACGCCAACAGGCGTGGTAGGCCGCATCGCGGCGCAGATATTCCCAAGCGAGGCTTGCGGCGTCGAGCCGCAGCACGTAGAGGTAGGCCGCCGTGGCTTGCCACGGCGCGGCCGAAATCGTCGTTGCCATGGTCCTTCCTCGCGCCATAAGCCCCCGACCCCGGCAGGGATGTCGGGGAATGGGGGCCGGCGACCGACACGGCCGCCAGACAAAAGCGTTCGGAAGGCAAGCGTCCCGGCCTTGTGGGCCCGGCGCTAGTCCTCGATATAGGCGCCTTGGGCGTGGGCCCTAGCGGCGTAGTCCGACAGCGTGCGCGTGGCCTTGAAGCTGGCATCGACGGCCAGGCGGTAGCCATTCGGGCCGCGCAGGGCTTCGAGTTCTGACAGGCGGATGTCGGTCAGTTGCGGAAAGCCCGTATTGGCGTCGCACAGACCATGAACCCGGTCGGGGTCGTCGGGATAGGCATAGGCCAAGAGCCAGACTACGCCCGCGTCGGGCGTATACAGCTTGACCGCCGGCATCGGGTCGATGCCAGGGTCCTGGACGCGTTGCCGGCCCTGGGCCAGCAATTGCGCATGTTGCACGTCGGTAAGCAGCGGCATGGAAACCTCCGGGCCAAGGGCTCAGGGAAGCAATGCACAGGCACGTCGTACCGCGCAGCCGGCAAAGCGGAAAACCGGCTTTACGGGATATCGTAATCCCGCTTTGGCGATAGCGCGCAAATACGCCGATGCGCAAAAGCGGATTTGCGCATCGGCGGAACGTCGTAAATCAGTAAATCCGTAAATCCGCCGTTCCGTAAGTCCGACCGGCGCGCCCTGCGTATCGCATCCTATAGATTGTAGCCCTATAGGATTCTTTCGGGTGTCATTCTTTATTTTGGGGATGACACGCGGATGGGGGAAAAACAGGGTATAGGCCAGGCAATCAAAATGGTGCGCGTCACGCGCGGCTTGAGCCAGGAGGCATTTAGCGACGTATCGAGCCGCACCTATATGAGCAGCGTCGAGCGCGGCCTGAAAAATCCAACCTGGGCCAAGGTGGTCGAGCTGTGCGAAGTCATGCAGGTGCATCCCGCCACGCTGGCTATCGTCGCCGACACGCAGGACATGGACAAGGCCAATGCGCTGCTGGCGCGAGTGCGCCAGGAACTGGATGCGATCAGACAGGCGCATGAAGCCTCGTAGGCGACCCGTTGCTGAGCGGCGGACATCGTTCGATACGTCAGCCAACGAGCTGTGAAGCCATTCGATTGTCAGGAGATACCCTGTGGCCTACACCGCCGAGCAGATAGCGAGCCTTCAACAAGAGCAGCAGAAGGCCGTCGCTGCGCTCAATAAGCTATTGCTCACAACCGTCGTCGCCGGGGAAAAACAGGTCAATGTGCAAGCCAAAGAATACCTGCTCTACGGTGTCGGGCGCCGGCTGAAAATCCTGCGCTATGGCTTATCGACGATTTTCCGCCTTTTTCCACCAGACACGGCCAAGCCCATCGCCTCCGATGATTTGGAGGCCGTACAAGCCGCGCTTCATGCCTTCGTCATGAATCTGTACGGCACCTTTGAAAACCTCGCTTGGGCCTTCGTCTGCCGTCACGACCTCATTGGTGAGATTGGCCACCACAGGAAGGTCGGTATGTTCTTGGGCTCCACCCAGCGGTTTCTGCCTCAAGTGCTCGCGGATTACCTGTCATCCGAAACAATGACCGCCTGGCACACGCAGTATCTCAAGAACTATCGGGATGCCCTGGCGCATCGTATCCCGCTCTATATCCCGCCACTGACTTTCACCGACGCGGAAGGCAAACGCTATCAAGAGTTGGTCTGTGAAGAAATGGCGTGCATCGAGGCTGAACGTTGGGAAGTTCTTGAGCGTGTACGCCATGAAAAAACCAACCTCGGCAGTCCCTGTTTCGTGTTCTGGCACGGACTTTTCAGCGAAGCAGACGCCAAGCCCATGCAACTGCACCCGCAACTCGTCAGCGATGTGATGACCATCCTTGAGTTCGGACCACTGTACTTTCAGCATTGGCACGAACGGGCATATCCTGACCCACGGCGTTAACCGGATGCTCGATGCCGCCTTGCCGCGTCAGCGATGAAAGCCGTCAGGTCGAGACGCCCGGGCGGCTCGATGCGCCAGCACGCCAGCGCGACCCGGCGATAGCCGGGGGACGCCCAGGGGTTCGCCATCCAGGCAAGTTGCCCATCCAATCGGCTGCCACCACATCATCAATGCAGATCTCGGCAAGCATCCGGACATCCGCGGCCTTCACCTCGCACCAGCGTCCCCCTTCGATCGCCAGCGTGGTGACGCCATATTTGGCCAGTTCGTCAGTATCCAACACACCGTAGACCGGCCAAGCAGCCCCTTATCCCGCCAGGTGTGCAGCAAGGCTATGCGTAGTTCATCGGCGTGCATGGCGTTCTCCCATTCTCCCAGTTTGATCGGCATGGCCGTCATCTTCGCGCAGCCCGGCTTGCGGCGATAGACGCAAAAGTACGTAGAGCACCAGGACGTCAATGTCACACCAGCGCCAACAAAAAAGCCGGCCCTGGCGCCTTGCCAGAGCCGGCGGTGACATAGGCACGCCCGGCTGGCCGGGCGTGCGGGCGAACTTAGTTCGCCTTGGCCGGACGCGACCAGATGAGGTCGAAGCCACCGGCTTCGTTTTCGATCAGCCTGGCATAGATGGTGGCCGGGAACGACGGGTCATCGAGCGTGACCGAGAGGTAGGGACGGTCTTGCTTGGAGACCTTGCGCCATGCCGCGCCGATCTCGTAGCCGCCCACCACGATGCGGTAGTCCGGCGACTTGTCGCTGTCCTTCTCGGCCGGAACGAGCTTGACTTTGACATTCAAGGTCAACGTGCGAACGGTGCCGGTGTAGCCGTTGTCCTGAGCGGTGAAAGTGCCGATGTTAGCCATGATGAATCTCCTGAAGTTCAAGTCCGCGACATTGCGTCCTTGTGTGACTCCGATCAGGCGCAGTGCCGGGCGCGGCGCACCCCGTGGGGCGGGAACAACGTGGACGGCCGGCAGGCACGGCGATTTTGTCTCGCGAGGAAGGCGCGGCACGCGCCGGGGAAAATCATTGTGACTGCCGGTTGCACCGCATCAGCCCGAGGCGGCCCGGCGATGTGTGCCGGGCCGCCGTGCCGAAGCCAGGATTCACAAAACAAGGCCGTAATGTTGTGGTCTTGCGGAGATGCCCGATGGCTGGCACGGTCAACGACATGACGGTAAGGCGGTGCGGTTTGCGCAGGCTTGTGCATGTCGAGTGGTCCGTCCGAGGTTGGCGGCAAGGCGTCGGTGCGGCGTGGTGGGTGCCATCGGTGCGGCGCAAGGTGGACAGCCGTTCCGGACGCTCGGTTTCGATGTGCCGCTCTCGGCACGCTGATGCGCTAGGGTCGAACACGAATGACGCGCACGCAACCGGCCTGGTCGCATCCCGGCGTAGCGCGGGCCCGCATGCCCGGCCAGCCGGGCGTGCCCGAATCTTGCGCGTGCCGCTTAGCTGACGGATGGGTCGGTTTGTCAGCCGCACCCAAAAGCGTAGGATTGAATCCTACGTTTCTCGAAGGAGAGCCCTCATGCGCTCGACTCAGCAATTCAGCATCACCTTGCCAAACGAAATGGCCGATGTGGTCAAAGCCAAGGTCGCCGCGGGCGAGTACGCCACCGAAAGCGAAGTCGTCCGGGACGGCTTGCGCACGCTCCTGGCCCGCGATCGCGCCATGCGGGCCTGGTTGCGCGAACAGGTCATCCCGGCGGCCCAGGCGCTGAAGGAGGCGCCCGAGTGCGCACTGTCGGCTGATCAGGTACGCGAGCACCTGGCCGCGAAGCGTCGTGGCCGCGCGAGCAAGGCGGTGTGAGTGGTATGCCGGTGCGTGGCGTGGCCCGGCACCATTGCGCACCGAGAGGCATGAAAACGTATATACTTGGTTAGTATATTTTTGGGAGAGCGCCATGCCCAAGGAAGCCGTTTTTACGATGAAGCTGGAACCCGAGTTGCGCGCCGCGTTCGTCGCGGAAGCCGAAGCAGCCCATCGCCCAGCCTCGCAGGTCATGCGCGAGCTGATGCGCGAGTTCATCCAGCGCCAGCGCGAGGCGCGTGAGTACGAAGCGTTCCTGCGCCACAAAGTGGAGGCCGGCCGCGTCTCGATGCGCCAGGGCCGAGGCGTCGCCAACGATGAAGTCGAAGCCGAGTTCGCGGCCCGCCGCGCCAAAGCGGCGAGCTAACACGCATGCGGGTCATCTGGACGCCGGAAGCGTTGCAGGATCGTCGAGACATCTGGGACTACATCGCCCAAGATAGCGAGACGGCGGCCGCCCGGATGGACGCGCTATTCAGTCAGGCGGCATCGCGTCTGGCGGACTATCCCCAGTTGGGCCGTCCGGGTGTCATTACCGGCACACGCGAACTCATCCCCCACGAGAACTATCGTCTAGTGTATGAGACCACTGCCACGGCAGTCTGGATACTCGCACTCGTACATGTCGCCCGGCTGTGGCCGCCGGCGAATCGCTGAAGTGATGCACGCGCCCGCCCGCCTTTCACCGCCTTTCAAGGCCGTGAACGGCGGGCGGCGCCGGGCAGCCCTGGCGGCAACCTGCCGCCAGGGCTAGGCTTTCGTGCTTAGGCTGCGGGCGTGCGCAGCATGTCTGGCAGCCATTGGGCGCTGCCGGCATGCTGGCTGGCTTCCCTGGCCAGATCAGGCTTCTTGTAACCCGCCACGCGGTTCAGTTCAGCGGGTTTGTGGGCCTGGAACCATGCCAAGGCCTGCGCCTTGGGCACGTGCTGGAAGTACGCTTCGGCGCTCGGTTGCCAATAGCCGCTCATGTCGAGCTTGACGGCCTGCGCCAGCGCATCGGCGCGGGTGTCGTGCTCGCTGCGCACCACGGCATCCACTGTGCCCGCCACGCATACGGCCAGCAGCGCCAACAGATCGGCCCGCTTCATCTGGCGCAAGGCGTCGAACAAGTCCGCGTCATCGGCGGGCAGGCGTTCGCGCCATGCGGTGCGCAGCGCGTCGAACTCGCCCGCCGCCTTGCCCTCGGCCAGTTCGGGCGCGTGCTGCGCCAAACCGTCCTGCGGATACACGGCGATTTGCAGCAGGCTGTCGCCGCTGTGATAGAACACGGTCAACGCCAGCCGATGTACCAGCGCGGCCAGGGCCACATCGGGTTTCTTCGCTAGTTCGGCTTGCAGCGCCGCCGTGCGATGCGCACTCAGGTTGCGTACCAACCGCTCGGAAAGCGTCTTGGCCGGTGCGGCGTCGGCCTCGCCATCCTGGCTTGCGTGGCCGTCCTCGGCGCTTTCGTTGCTTCCGGTGCGATCAGCGTGCGCGGCCTGAGCGATGGCCTTGGCATCCTCGGGACGCAACAGCCCGCGATGCACGACGACCACTCCACCGTGATCGAGCGTCACGATCGCGCCGGATGCCGCCACCGTTTCAGGCGCGTAGGCCAGCAAACTCGCATAGAGGGCGTCCAGTGCTTCGCCCACGCGGTCGCCTTCCTCGTAGAGCTTGGCGGCGGCATCCTCGTCCTCGGCTTCTTCCGCCGCATGCAGTGCATCTTCGATAGCCTCTTGCCGGGCTTGCAGCGTGGCAAGGCGCTTGGCCTGTTTGGCATTCGGCTGGCGCTCGATCTGCGGGGCGCGGCGAAACGCGGCCAGTTCGCTGTAGCCGCACGCGGCCATTGCTTCGACCCATTTCCAACCCTCGGCGCGAACCTCGGCGGCGATGCCTTCCAACTTGTCCGCCGCCAGCCGGGCCAGCAGGTTGGCGTCGGTCAGGGTGATGCCTTCGCCGTCCTGGGCGAACAGGTCGCGCCGAATGCCGCCGCCCGCCGCCGTGTAGGCGTCCACGCCGACGAAGCGGGCCAGCGGGCTGCGCGCCGCGTCCACGTCGCCGTGCGTGAGCCGCCTGCGCAGCGCGTAGGGTTCGCGCTCGTAGGCCGGAGCCTCAAAGTACGCGGCCTCCTGGGCCTTGTGGTCATCAGAAAGCGTGAGCACCATCAACTGTTCCAGCGTCACGCCGCCTTGGCGGTACTCGGCCATCAGGCGCGGCGAGATGCGGGCCAGTTTGAGCCGCCTTTGCACGACCAGGGGCGTGACGCCAAAGTCGGCTGCAATGTCTTCGATGGGCCGACCTTCGTTGACCAGGGCCAGGAACGCTTCGAACTGGTCGGCCGGGTGCATGTCCTGGCGCTGCACGTTCTCGGTCAGGCTCACGGTGACGGCGCTGACGTCCGGCACGACAAGGCAAGGAATGGTCTGGTCGCGGGCCAAGCGCTTCTTCTTGGCGAGCAGCCGCAGCGCGGCCCAACGCCGCCCGCCCGCCACGACCTCGAAAGATTCGCCGTCAGGGTGCGGCACGACGATCAGGTTTTGCAGCAGGCCCACGCGGTCGATGCTGTCGGCCAGGGCATCGACCGGCACGGCGGTCTTGCGCACGTTGCGCTTGGACAGGCGCAGGCGTGGCAGCGCGATAAAGCGCAGTTCGGCAGCCGGGGCCTGCGCTTCGGGCGGTGTGGCTTCGCCCGCCAGGGCAGCAGCCTGGGCGTGATCGAGCACGGCTTGCGCCTGCCGGGCGGCGTCTTGCTGTGCCTTGTCGCTGGCGGCTTGGACGGCGGTGGTTTCAGGGATGGTGGTGGTGTTCATGATGCGCTCCTTGCGTGAGAGAAGCCAGGGGGGAGTTCCCGCCTGGGCACGAAGGGCCGGGGTGGCCCTTCGTGCCCATGGCCACCACGCGGCATGTCCAGGGAGCGCACCGTCAAGGGGAAAAAGCGGACGGCCCTGGCGCGGCCCGCAGCGCAGCGAGGACACGGGGGCCGGCCGCGACCCTTGACGGTGCGCCCCAGACATGCCAGGCAAGCGCCAACGGCGCGCGCAGGCGTCCCCAACGGCTCCATCGCCAATCGGGAACGCCTCAATCGCCACCATGAAAGAAAAACGGGCCAGGCGGGCATCGCCCGCCTTCGGCGCGAGGGGCTACAGCAGCCCGATCTGCGCCATCGACACCACTTCGTCGCCCGCGACGATGAAGTGATCGAGTAGCCGCACGTCGATAAGCGTCAGCGCCTGCCGCACAACCTTCGTCAACTGAAGGTCCTCATGGCTGGCTTCAGCCAAGCCCGAAGGATGGTTGTGGGCCATCATGAGCGCGGCCGCGTTGTACTGCAGGACCAGCTTGACGATCTCGCGGGGGTAGACAGCCGCCTGTCCCAAGGTGCCGCGAAACGGCTCCAAGTAGGTGATAAGGCGATATCGGGTATCGAGCAGAATCAGCCCGCATACCTCGTGCTCCAAGCCCGCCAGCCGCAGTTTCAGAAACGCCATGGCCTTGTCGGGCGCGCTCAAGTCCTTGCGGCGCAGCTCGCCGGTCGTGACCAGCTCGCGCGCCACGGCCAGGATCTCGGCCCGTTTGGCGGGGCGCGTGGCGCCATCGGCCTCGCGCACCAGCAGCGTGTTGCTCGGGTTCTTGTTGCCATCAACGAAAAGGGAATATTGCGACATGACTGCCTCCGGTTCGGAATCGGGCGGAATTGCCCGGAAACCGGAAGGGGCACGGTGCAGCGCAGCCGTCACAGGGTCGCCGACGGCCGCCAGGCCGCAAGCGTGCAAGGCACGCGCCGCCCTTGACGCGCAAGAACGACGTGGCACGATGACCAAAAGCAAGGCCGCCCATTCTTCAACAGCAGACGGTGCTGATGGGTTTGGCAAGCGCAGCGCGCAGGCGTAGTCAAGACGCAGCAAAAAAAGCGCGCCGTGCCCGCAATAACGGGCCGACGCGCGAGACGAACTCAGCGTTTCATTCTGAGGCCGGTTCGACCATCGCCTGCAATTGGTCGATCACCTCGGGCTCGACGAAGACGCATGGCTGTTCGGTCGAGATCGGCACATTGAACACTTTGGCGAATGCCTCGCGCTTCAGGTGTGCCAGCCGGCCAGTGCGGTACGCCTGCCCGGGCTTCATGCTGCCCGACGACGGCATGCCACCGCCGCGCTGTGGGTCGCATTCGACCAGCGCCACATAGCCTTCCTTGAACATGCGTTCATGCTCGGGGCACAGGCCCCAGCCGGTGACGGTGTGATGCGCCAGGCTTTGACGCAGGTGCTTGTCCAGCAGGATGGCGCCGGTATCAAAAGCGCTGCCGCATACCAGGCATACGCGCTGTTCCAGCGAGACGTGGGATTTGTCGTTCATGACCTTCTCCGGTGACTGGGCGGAATTGCCCGGAAACCGAAGGGGCACGGCGCAGCGCAGCCGTCACAGGGTCGAAGACGGCCACCGGCCGCAAGCGTGCCAGGCACGCGCCGCCCTTGACGCGCGAGACCGGCGTGGCACGATGGCCGACACGCAAGGCCGCCCATCCCCAACAGCAGATGGTGCGGGTGGGGTTGGCAAGCGCAGCGCGCAGGCGTCAGCGATGCGCAAGGCGGGCATGGCCCGTCCCGCCAGAGATGAGCGTTAGCGAACCTGGAGCAGCGTGGTCTGCGAAGCAGAGACGCACAGATTTAACACTTGTGTTTATATTTAAAATTGTGACCTTTACTTCGATGCCAACGCCAGGAAAGCAAGAGCATGCCTGATGAACAAATAAAAACCGTAAAAACTCGCTGCCCAGAGTGCAACGGCGAGAGGGTGTGCCTTACGCATGGTCATGTGAGCAAGCCTTGGCACTGGGACGATGGACAGGGGCATGGCATGCATGGCAGCGATAAATATTCACTTTTGGAGTGCCGCGGATGTGAGACCGTGTTCTATGAGCAGGCCAGTTGGCACAGCGAGGATGTGGACTACGGCTATGACGGGGAAGGAAAACCGCGAATGACGCCGAATATCCATAAGAGCACCTATCCCAAACCAGAAAGCAGGCGAAAACCTACGTGGCTTAAGAGCATAGAAAGTCGGGACCAGCAGCTCGCTGACATCTTGCAGGAAATGTATACGGCCTACGATAACGAGTCCTACATTCTAACTGCCATCGGCCTTCGCACTGCGCTAGATCGCAGCACGGAGTTAGTTGGGATTGATGCAGACCTTTATTTTTACCAGAAGCTCGACTCGCTAGTAAAAGGAGGATGGATTGGTGAGACTGAAAGAAAGATTCTCGATGTGGTGACTAATGCGGGCAATGCCGCTGCGCATCGTGCCTGGAAGCCTGATGATAAAGAGATCGAGCAGCTTCTAGCCGCACTGGAAGTATTCCTGCAACGATTGTTCATCGTTGGGCAGGATGTATTGGACATCAAAGAAAACATCCCACCGGGGCCAAGAGAAAAGTCAAAGGGAAAAGCTGAGGTATGACTCATGAAGCTGCCATAAGTCAGGCCCGCATCATTACGGAACGGCTGATCGAAGAAGGAACAAAAGCCCGCGCCTATTTTCAGATCTGGTGGGTGCTGAACAATCGTGCCTATCCCGATTACGCCAAGACCGTGGAGCATTGGGAGTTTGCAGATTTCTTCCACGCGGCGAGCCCAGGCTATTTCACGCTTTTCATGCTGGCCTTGGGCAAGATGTTCGACATGGATGTGCGATCAGCCGGTTTTCAGTCGCTACGTACAGCCTTGGAGCAGGAAGGTAAACCGGGTGTTGCCGAGCAGATTCGTGCCACTATGGCACCGCATACATCCCAAGTGAGATGCGTCATGGAAATTCGCAACCAGTCCCTAGTTCATAACTCGTTTGGCTTGCCGCGTGATGCCGTCTATGAGGCCAACGGCATTACCATAGACGAGCTGCGCGGCCTGGTCGATGCGACATGCCAGTGCATCAGCACTGCAGCGGCGGCGTTGGATATCCACGGCCATGCGCTCGCCAGTGAGCGTGTAGCGAATGCCACCTTAAACGTGCTCGAAGGATTGAGGATGTCGCTACAGCTTCGGAGTGTTGAGCGACCCGCTGACCAGCCCAAGCTGGCATGAACTCGCTGTGCCAGGGGCTGTACAGATCGTCGTCCGGCTGATTGGGGCTAACGCGCAGCCACCGCCAGCAGTGATGCTTGACCCGACGCGTCCTTGACCCATTACTTAAAAAACGAGTATCGTGGTCGGCGGATAGATGTATCGGGGCCTGGAAAGGCGTCTATCTGCCTCCTGGCAACAGGGTCCAGCCGTGCTGGCATTGAAGAGCACCCGCGACACATGAGGCTCCGCTTGTACGGGGCCTCACCATTTTCAGCCTTGGGTTTACGCAAGTCACCAGGTTACGGAGACTGGGTCGCTGAGGTTTCTCAGCGGTTTTCTCGACGCACCTTTGGTTGGCAGGCTAGATTTTTCCTAGAATTGGCAGACTTGCGGCCACACCCAAAAAGCATAGATAAATCGCTCGGCGTAAGACGATATATTTCCGCTTGCAGACTTTCGCTGTGTCATAGGCATGTCGAAGCCGCGCAGAAACTAGCTCGTCACTGGTAAACCTGCGCACTGCCTTTAGGTACTCGTCTGCGGAAGCGTAACCCGCAACATCTCCAAAAAAGACAATACCTCGCTTCTCGGATGCTCCTAATCTGGGAATGATCACAAGCGCTGAACTAATCGCGGATAGTCCCAAAAGAATTGAACATAGCAAAGGTAATGCCCCTCGCCAGCTTCGCGTGGGGTGCATGACCATCTGCAAAAAATCTGCGTTGCTGTACAGATACGCTAGCAGCCCCACAGCCACACCGAACACCAATGTCGCCTTGGTGTCAGCCAGTGCAATGTAGTGGCGCGTATAGTCCTCGTGGAAGTTCGCAAATTCACCATATGAGCTATCTGTGCTCGGAGAGCTTTCTGGCAGTAGCACCGCCTCTTCACCAGGACCACGTAGACTGCCTAAGCTATTTACAGTTTGATCGCTTTGATCGAGAGCTGGGCTTTGCTCTGTTTGATTCTGTGTACTCATGCGCTGGGCTCCGTCCATCGGCCTGTGTAAATCCATAGGGGGTAAGGTAGTCCTGTCGCACGATATATCCAACCGCTGCTGGCGGTCGATGGTCGAGCGAATTGGCGTACCCAATCTTGGGGAAGGCCGGCCAGCATACGCTCGCCAAGAAGAATCGTGTCAGGGTCCGCCTTGGCGAGCATTTTGGCAGCGACATTCGCGGTGGTTCCAACGGCAACAATATTGTTGAATCGCTGAGCAGCGCCTATCCGTGCAATCGTCACCCAACCGTGGTCCATACAGATTCTGAATCGGATAGGGTTTAAGCCACTATTGCGAACGATGACATTAATGTAGTTATCGGCCGAGTAGAACATCGTCAGAGCGGCGGCAACGGCGCGTTGCCGTACATCTTCCGGCCAGCGCGGGTCGCGCACGAAGTAAGCCATCAAGCCATCGCCGGTGTTTTTTTCGACGACGCCGCCATAGTCCTCCAGCACTCGGATCATCTCGGTGAAAAACAGGCTTAGGAGGCGCAGAAGCAGCTCTTGCTCTTCAAGGCTCTCCGCGGGAATATTGGAGAACTTGGAAATGTCCAAGAAAAGTACAGTGGCTTCGAGCCTGCGCCCGCTCCCAATAGACAGATCGTCAACTTCGGGGATGACTCGACCGTCAGCTACTGCATTGACGCTCTGAACGATTCGCTCCCGGTTACGAATGACCCGTTCACGTTGAGCGTTCTGGTAGGTAAAAGTTAGACGATCTACAGGCCCCTGTGGCATTACTTAACCCTATAAACTTTATAATTATCAATGCCTACGGTGCGGCCATCAAAAGAAGCCTGAACAGCACGTTCCAGCCATCGAACGTGCAATAGTTCATAAAGATCTCGCCCGACCCGAAACTCGTTAGCATCGCACGATTCTTGGATTTTGACTGCGCGATTCAAGGCGTCGCTAGAGACATCGACATCACTATATCCCGTCGTAGTCACATATAACTTACGCAGGCGTGCTGCACCGTAGTCTGCACCGACCCTGACACGTATTGGCGCTAGGTTGACCGAAGCCAGCGCGGGATTGATTGTGTTTTTGATCAACAACAGCAGAGAAAGGCCCAGGTCAACCGCATTGTCGCATTGCGTCGTGAAGCCCGGCCCGTCCACATAGGCAATAAATCCGTCGCCTGTGGTTTTGAGGATTTTTCCATGGAATTGGCCAACGAGGGTGCCAAGCTCCTGGAAGAAAATTGTGCAAACCTTGTCAAACCCCGCCTCGTCGCTCTTCCGATATGCTGTCGCTCCGCATATATCTATTGAAATGAAGGCGATATTTCGCTCTTGAGTACCCGCGCTGAACTCTCCGTGGGGACGAGCCGCTTCTGTCGGCGGTACGTATACCCCCGTTTCTAACTCGCTATTGACAGCCCCTAAACGTTGCGCTGCATAGGTCAAAGTATTCTTGACTGATGGGGGCGCGTAGTACATGGGCGTTCCTGCCAGTCCCTTTTCTAACCCAGCCATCAAGTCTTCTTCGCCAATGAGCGTCCTAAGATGTTTGTCCAGATAGTATGGCTTCCCATCATGCTCTACGCGAGAGTATCTGGCTGGGTCAGGAGTCATTGACATCGTGACGATGCCAGTCTCCTCATCAAACTTCACCACCTCCATGATGAAGTCCATGCGGCCTTGCTTGTACTTTTCAGTTTTCTTTTTCATGTCGGGGCCAACGGGCTGCTAGATGGTTATCCCTTTAGCAAGGATACATCGCAAATTATCGTTAGCTCTTATTTGCAAGCCCACGTCGTCCCAATCTCGCTCGCCGTTTATTTCAGCGATTCGAGCATTTCCCGTCGCAGAATCGCATTGATGCGGGATTGATAGCCTTTGCCCTGCGACCGCAGCCAAGCCAAGACATCAGAGTCGATACGCACGGTAGTCGAAGTCTTAGTCGGTTTATAGAACTTGCCACGCTCGGCGTTTTTCCAGAACTCTTCTGTCAGCGGAGGGATATCGCTGTAATCGACATCTCCATCGGTACGTGCCGCCAGCGCGGCCAGCTCGGCTTTTTGCTTGTCGCTCAGGGGAGGCAGGTTCGCCAAATCCACCTCATGCTTAACGGATTTCTTGCTCATAACGTCGCCTTTCTTTCCTGTCGGCCGGCCTGGCCGAGATGATGCGGATAACCTCGATGACTTGATTGTCCGCCTTCAGTTCAAGAACGGTATGAGCCACCAGAAGCAGGAGATACCCATCCACCAAGCCTAGCGTCTGCCAGCGCTGCTCACCATGCTCAACACGCTCCGGTCCGGTCAACGCGAAAGGGTCGGCAAACGCCCGCACTGCGACCTCGAAGCTCACACCATGTTTACGCAGGTTCATCGCCGCCTTTGCGGCGTCCCATTCAAACCGCGTCAACATACAAAAACGTTACTACAAAATCGTATTTCACGCAATAGCTCCTTCCAGCTCATTGGGTTCAAGCACTTTGTTTGGCGCATCCTTGGACTCATCCGGCAAAGGTGCATCGACCGGCACCGAAGGACGGGCCGCCTGTGCGGCCGCGCTTTCGACGAAGTCGGCCACGGTCTGCCAGCCGGCACGCAATTGCGCCTCGCCCTTGCCGACGTAGTGGCCCAACGTCACGTCGTTGTTGGCGGCGTGGTTGACCATCCGCTTGAGCACCCCGCCCGAGACCAGTTCTTCGGCGATAGTCGTGAAGGTGGCACGCAGATCATGCCCCTGGACGGTCGTGCCCGCCTGTTTGTTAATCCACGCCAACGTCTTGCGGGCATCGACGATGGGGAACAGCGGCTTATCGGGTTCGCGGCCTTCGCAGGCTTCCTTGACGATCGCCAGGGCCTGGCGCGACAGCAACAGCCGGTGGTTGCTGCGGTTCTTGGTGTCGATCAGCAGGATGCTGCCCGCTTCAAGGTTCACGTCGCCGACTTTGATGGGCTCGTAGTCGTACTTCTTCTCGCCGTGGATCTCAACGCCCCGGCAGCCCGTGAGCAATTGGAAGCGGTAGTAATTCGCCGCGACACGGCGCGGGCAGGCGCAGGCCGCTCGCCACCAGGCGCCGAGTTTTTCGGCTGGAATCGGTGTAGGGTCGCCACGCGGCGGGGCAATGGCAATGCGATCTCGCCCAGCGGTAGTCTGGCTTAGCGGGCTATTGGGAATCTGAACGCCATGCCAGCGTAGCACCGCGCGCAGAACCTGCATGGCGTAGTCCGCCCGGCGCTTCGAGCGTTTCGACAGATCGTTGTAGGTGGCCCATATAGCTTTGGCCGTGATTTTGGCCATGACCGTGTGCGCCAGGGGCATCAGTTCACCATCGGCGAATTTTCTGCCGTTCTTGCCAACCTTGCCAGGCGTCACCATGTCCAGGTACTCCGACTTGGTACGCGCCTTGAGCGGCAGGCCGTCCTTGGTCCGGCGCTTTTTCTCAACGTACTCTTTGACTCCTTCCTCAAGAGTCAGCGCATCGACGGAGGCCCGTTGGTTGGCTTCAGCTTCGGCCTGCAACCGGGCAGCTTCTTCGGCCGGCCAGTCAATCCCTGAACGCGCCAAGGCGCGGATGCGCTGACCTTCGGCGCAGGCGTCGGCCAGCTTGATCTGGCCCGGCGCATCCCCGTACTCCTGGGGCAGGGTGTACTGCTGCTCTCCCTTAGTGCCTTTGACCGTGTAGCGGACAAGGACGGTACGCAGGCCGTCCGGGGCGATGCGTAACTGTATGCCGCGATCAATAGTGAGCTTGTACGGGGTTGCCTTGGGCTTGTGAGACTCGATGGCGCGGTAGGTCAGAAGTGGCATGGCTAACGTTCCGGTCGGGGCCGGACGCCAACGATGCCGGGGACTCGGTCAAGGCCTTTCGCGTCCGAACTGTGTCCGAAAAATCCGAAGATAAAGTGCCACTCAATGAGACCTCAAAAAACAAAACAGGTCAATAACCAACTGATTTCAATAAACTTTCTCAGTCTCGTGCCATCTCATGAAGTATCGCTAAAACCCGGTTTTTTAGAAATCATAATCCGCAGGTCCCCTGTTCGAATCAGGGATGCGCCACCAAGATTCAAACGCCGCAAACCCAATGCATTCAAGGGTTTGCGGCGTTTTTCATTTCGCCGCGGGCCCAACGGCCGGCTGGCCGTCCCAGCCCAGCCACGCGCACAGGGCCCTGCCCATCACCAGTTCTTTGTCTTCGCCTTTCAGCCACGGCAGCGCTTCCGTAAACATGGTGACCGCCTGCCGGTAGCTGCAAGGCAGCCGGGTAAGGTCGCTGCCCCAGAATGTGCGTCGCGGGCCGAACCCATCGAAAACCCGGCGCACCAGAGCCTGTATGTCCCGGAACGGATACGGCTCATTAGAAAACAGCGGCAGCGCGGAAACTTTCACGGCGACATTGGGAAACGCGGACAACGCGACGAGCTGGTCGATTTCGCCCGGGTCGACGTGAAAGGGTTGCCCGGGAAAGCGATGCAAGGCGCAATGATCGATGGTGATGCTCAGCCCGGGATGCCGCGCCGCGATGCGGCGAATATGATGCAACGCCCCCGTGGGCAAGATATATATCGGTACCCCCAGCCGTTCGGCGGCTGGCCAGAACCAATCGACCGCGCCATTTTCCAGCAGCTTGTGCATGTCCGGCACATGAAACGTCAGGCGCAACCCCAGCATTCCGGGCTGGGAGCGCCACGCATGCAGCATCCGGGCGCACGCGGAATCCTGTATGGGCAGCCGGCCCATGATCGCGAACCGGTGCGGATATTCGCGCGCCGCTTCGAGCACCAGGTCGTTCCAGTCACCTTCGTAAGACGGCGGGACCAGAATCGCCTTGTCTACCCCGGCTTCGTCCATCTCGGCGAGCAGCGGTTCGTACGAAAGAGGAACGGGCCGGTGCGCGCGGTGCGCGTTTCCCGCCGGCCACGGCCGATCCGGCCGGTCGGCCGCCCAAATATGAACCTGGGAATCGACAATCATCTGGCTCATTCCGGCTTTATCTTCGCGCGTTCGATCACTTCCGCCCATTTCCGCGACTCTGATTTTTGGAATGCGGCGAGCTCGGCCGGAGTCGATGTCTGCGAATCCGTGCCCGTCGCCTCATAGAATTGCCGGGCCGCCGGCATGCGGGACGCCTCGACGAAAAGCGCATTGAGCCGGTCCACGATCCGGGGCGGGGTTCCCGCCGGCGCATAGGCCGCGAACCAGTATCCCATCTCGTAGCCGGGCAAACCCGACTCATCGAGCGTGGGCACATCGGGAAGCAGCGAATCGCGCTTGATCGATGTGACCGCCAGGGCTCGAAGCCTACCCGATTTGATCTGGGGCAGGCCGGTGGTGATATCGGAAATGATGGTGTCGATGTGCCCGCCCAGCAGATCGCTGATCGCCAATGGATTGCCCTTGTACGGAACATACAAGAGCTCGACCCCTGCCATCTGCTGCAGCAGTTCGCCGGCAATGCGCGGGTTGTCGCTGCCCGCCCCGAACGTAAGCTTGCCTTGCGCGTGCTTCGCAAGCTCCAGAAATTCTTGCACCGTCCTGGCGGGCGAGTCCGGGTTGACCATCATCACCTGAGCGCCCTTGCCGAGCAGAGCGATGGGCGCGTAGTCTTTCACCGGATCATAGGGAAGCTGCTTGTAGAGATGTTCATTAGCGGCATGAGTGGTGTTGGTCGTGACCAGAACCGTATAGCCGTCGGGCGCCGCTCGCGCCACGTAGGTGGCGCCTATCATTGCGCTGGCGCCGGGCCGGTTTTCGACGACCACGCTTTGCCCGGTCTGCTGCGAGACGCCCTGGGCGATGGCGCGCGCAACCAGGTCGGTCGCGCTGCCGGGTGAAAACGGCACTACCACCACGATGGGCTTGACGGGAAAATCCCCTGCGGCGGCCGGGCCGCCCAGCAGAATGGCCACCCCCAGCGCCATCGAGCAAAATAGCCGCCCTACAGGCCGGATTGCGGCGCGCTTAGCATTGGTGCGTGTAAGCATGAAAATTCCTACGCAATCAAGGGGATTCGATTCCCGCCATCTTGGCCAAATCGCCGAACTGCAATGCCTCCCGGTCCAGCAGTTCGCCAACCTGCCGGGGCGTGCCGGCCGTGGCTCGAATACCTTGCTCGGACAGCTTTTTCCTGACCTCATCCGACTGCATGGCGGCAACGATCTCGTGATTGAGTTTGGCGACAATCGGTGCCGGTGTTCCGGCGGGCGCAAGAAAATAGAACTCGCTGCCCAGGTCCAGGGTCGGATAACCCGCTTCGTAGACAGTAGGCGTGTCGGGTATCAACGGAGAACGCTCCCGCCCGGTGACCGCCAGCAGCTTCACTTTTTTCGACTGCACCAGCGGAAGCGCCGACGCCAATGTCGTAAACCAGATCGGCACCCGCCCGCTGATCGCATCCACCGTCGCATCGGTAGTGCTCTTGTAGGAAATAAAGCGGATATCGATGTTTCCCGCCGACTTCAGCGCAATCCCGAGAAACTGCGGAACCGATCCGTAAATGCCGGAAAAATTCAGTTGTCCGGGATGCTTCTTTGCCATCGCGACAAGGTCATCGATACTATTCACGGGCAGGCTGGAGGTCACCGCGAGCACATAGGGCGCCGTGCCTGCCGTGGCGATCGGCACGAACGACTTTTTCACATCGACCACGTTTTTCGATACGTGCGCATTGATCAGGTGGCTGTTGGCTATGATGCCGAACGTATAGCCATCTGGCTTCGCATTGGCGACCATCATCGCGCCTATATTGCCCGAGGCCCCGGGCTGATTGCGGACGACGACGCTCTGCTTCAACGACTCGCCCAGCTCCTGGGCGATCACGCGCGCCACCACGTCGATACCGGTACCCGCCCCATACGGGCACACTATCGTCACCGGTTGATCGGGATAGCCGTCCGCCCGGGCATGGGGGGCGGCCATCGCCGCCAACAGGGCCAGCGCGAACCCCAGACCGCGCAGTAACTTGGGTTGTGTAGAAATATTAATATCCCCTCCCACTTCGGTATGTCAGACGGCCGGATGCCGTTGTAGGGTCCTAACCACTACTTGTATTTCTTGGCCATGATTTCGTGCATGGGCATACCCGAATCGATATCCGCCTGGCGAACGCCGTCCGCCTTGTCATACACCTCGCAGATCTCCAGGACGTCCTCAATCATCTGGCGCGGCACGATCGCAACGCCCGCGCGGTCGGCGCACACCAGGTCGCCGGGGCTGCACTGGATTCCGCAGATGCGCACGGTGCCATTGACTTCGACGGTTTCGCCGCGCCACTTTCCGGTAATGGGCGTATAGCCCCTGCACCAGACCGGCCAGTCGAGCTTTTCGTAGGCGTCCGGATCGCGCACCGAGCCGTCGATGATCGCCCCTATCTGGCCCTGGCGCTTGCCCATCGAGGCGGAAAGCCCCCCCATTGCCGAAACCCCCGCCAATCCCTCGATGACAAGCACGTCGCCCGGCTTGGCGATGTTGTGCGCCTCGGTCTCGCCCATTAAATTGCTTTTATCGACAACCGCCTTGTAGATCTGCGCGCTGCGCGGGATATTGCGCACCGTGAGCGCGGGCCCGACGATACGCCGGGTGGTGGTCGGCTTGAGCTCCATGGCCGGAATCAGGCACGACAGCCCCAGCGAATCGCACACATCCGAAATCGTGCCGGTCAGGTCCGAAAGGTTATTGAAGCGGGCGATGATGTCCGCCGGGATCGACGGAGCTTCCATCAGCCGGATTTTCTCCGGACTCAGCTTGCCTAAGGGTTTCTTTGCACTCATGGCGTTCAAGTCCGAAAATCGTACAGGCGGGCGGGATTGTCCACGAGGATGCGCTGGCGGTCTTGCGCATCGGGAATCCAGCCGATCAGCGCATCGGCAAGCTCGCCGTCGTTCGGCACACGGATAATGCCCGTGTCGTTGCGGCTGACATGAGGCCAATCCGTGCCCCAGACGCATTGGTCCGGCACAATGCCGAACAGGCATCGCGCCAGCGGACCGACGTCTTCGAATAGCGGCGGAAGCTTGGACTGGCGATAAGGCGCCGAGAGCTTGAACCAGGCGCGGCCGGACTCGGCCAGGCGCCGCAACATGCGGAATCCGGTGCCGTCGATGCCATCTGAAGCATTGACATAGCCGAAGTGATCGATAACCACGGGCACGGGCAGGTCCGCCAGGCCCTCGTCCAGCTCGGGCATGCGGTCGGCGTAGAAATACAGCTGCAGATGCCAGCCCTGCATGCCGGCGATTCGTGCCGCGGTTTTCCGGATGGCCGTCAGATCCGCCTTGCCCTCTTTCGCCGTCACGTTCAAGCGTACGCCCCGAACGCCGGCCTCGTGCATATCGTGCAGCACTTCATCAGTGACGGTGTCGGCATCGAAGGCGACCACGCCGCGAAAATCACCCTTGCCTTCCCGCAGGGCGTCGAGCGTACAGCTGTTATCGTGGCCGTAGTAGCTAGGCTGGACAATAACGCTGCGGCGGCACCCCAGCGCCCCCAGCATCTTGCGCAATTCCGAAACCGGCGCTTCATTCGGGATATAGCCGGGATTCGGGCCGTGCGGATACAGGTGCTGCGGCCCGATGACATGGACGTGCGCATCGCAGGCGTCGGCCGGAAAAGCCACGCGTGGCGGATGCGTATCGGGCTGGTGCGCGGGAATGGTGGGCCGCTTCGGGACGAAACCGGCAGGTGCTGCAGACATGCTCTATCTCCTGTTCAACGATGATCATTCGGCCTTGACGCCGGCTTCCTTGACGACCTGGGCCCATTGCTTCAGTTCCGAGGCAAGAAAGCGGGAGAATGCTTGCGGATCCAGCAGCGCCGGCTCCAGCGACTGCGCTTGAAGCCGCGCGACAAAATCCGGCGAGTTCACGACCGTGCTGACGTCGCGATAGATTTTTTCAACGACTGCCGGCGGTGTCTTGGCGGGAGCAAGCAGGCCATTCCAAGCGGACACGTCATAACCCTGGACACCGGCTTCCGCGACCGTGGCCACGTCGGGCAGGTTCGACGAGCGCTTCGCGCTGGTCACGGCAAGTACCTTCAGCTTGCCCGCCCGGACCTGCGGCAGTACGGCTCCGATGACCGCGACGCCCAATGGCACCTGATTGCCCATCACGTCGGTCACCATCTGGGCGTTGCCCTTGTAGGGCACTTGCGTAAGATGGATTCCGGTTTTTGCCTTGAGCATTTCCATCGACAGGCCATTGACGCTTCCTACGCCGGGCGAGCCGAAGAAGATGACCGGCTGCCCGGGCCTGCGCGCCATGTCGATGAGTTCCGGCAACGTATCGGCGCCGAAACCGGGGTTGGCAATGAAGGCCATCGGTGCGAGGGACGTGCGCACGATCGGCGTGAAACTGCGCGTCAGATCGTAGGGAATGTCGGAGTAAAGCGCGGGAGCGATGGCATGATTCAGGAACGCCATGCACAAGGTGTACCCATCCGGCGCGGCCCGGGCCACGATATTGGCGCCGATGGTGCCGCTGGCGCCGTCCTTGTTTTCGACCACGACGCTCTGCCCCCACAACTTTCCAAGGCCATCCGCGATCTGCCGTGCGACGATGTCGGCGCCGGTGCCCGCCGAGGCGGGAACCACGATGGTCACGGGGCGGCTGGGATAATTCTCCGCGAACGCCGTGCCGGACGCCATGGCGGCACAGGCCAGTACGGCCGCCAACGATGCCGCTCCGCGGGCAAGTGAAAATTTTCTCATTGAGACTCCATGCGCATGGCGCTTACATAAACCCCATAAAACCCATAAAGCCATTAAGCCGCCAACGACGCGTTCTGAACGCGCCGCGACCGGTCCGTGTCCGCGACCAGACAAGCAGCGTGGCCGCGGCGCAGGAGCAATTCGGGACCGACTTGATCCCACCGCGTGCAGCCCACCTGCGTCATGCCGATATCCACTTCGCGCCGCATCATGCCCATCGCCTTGTGCACGCCGCCTTCTCCGCCGGCCACGGCCGAGTACAGCCATGGCCGGCCAAACAAGCAGGCCTTCGCGCCCAATGCCCGCGCGATCAGAATATCGGTGCCGCGGCGGATTCCGCTCTCGGCCATCAGCGTCAGCTGGTCGCCCACCGCCTCGTTGATCAGCGGCAGAACTTCGATGGGCGATGGCGCGGCATCGAGCTGCCGGCCGCCATGATTGGAGATGATGAGCCCTTGCACGCCCGTATCGACGGCACGCACCGCGTCGGCCGGATTCAAAATGCCCTTGAGCACCATGTTGCCATCCCAGACGGATCGGATGGCCTCGATTTTCTTCCAGCTCATCGCCGGCGCGGGCGTCAAGGTTCCGTACATGTCGGCCACGACGCCCGCATCCGCGCCTTCAGGCGCGTACGGCATCCAGTTCCGCATCATCGGAATACCGCCGCCTTTGATGAAGCGGTAGCACCACCGCGGATGCATCATCGAATCCCAGACGATTGCCGGCGTCATTTTCGGCGGGCGCGAAAAGCCGTTGCGCCGGTTTCTTTCGCGATTGGAATTCACGGGAACGTCCACGGTGACCACCAGCGTCTTCAATCCCAGGTCGCGGGCGCGCCGTATCAGATCGTCGTTGATGGTCTGATCCGATGTCGCGTAGATCTGGAACCAGGCGTTGTCGGGCGCCACCTTGGCAGCCGCCTCGATAGAATCATTGCTCGCCGTCGACATCAGGTAAGGCACATTGGCGCGCGCCGCGGCGGCGGCCAGCATCAGGTCCACGCCGCGATGAACCAGTCCGGCCAGCCCCATCGGCGAAACGCCGAACGGAGAGTCGTAACGCCTGCCGAACAGTTCCACCGACTGATCGCACTTCGTCACGTCGACGAGATAGCGCGGAACGAGCGCATAGGATTCGAATACCCTGCGGTTCGTATCCAGACAGCGGTCGTCGTCGACCCCGCCTTCGACAAAGTCGAAAATAATCTTCGGCAACTTGCGTCGCGCAATCTCGCGAAAATCGAAAAGATTCAGCGCCCGGTCGATTCGCATGGACATCCTTACGCCGCGGCAGCTTGACGGCAACCGCTCGGCAAGGCGTGCGTGTCCGGCGGCAACCGGAAAGTCGTGCGCTTCATCAGGCGGGGCTGTTCCAGCGAAATCGCGTCGCGCTTGTGCAGCGTGGTGCCGTTGTCCCACATCATCACGTCCCCGGACTTCACGCCGTGCCGGTAGGCCAGCGACGGATCCTGGGCGGCCTTGAATAGAATCGGCAGGATGCGCTCGTTCTCTTCCTCGGAAAGTCCCGCGATCGACACCAGGCGCGTAGGGTCCGCGTACAGGCATTTCTTGCCCGTCATGGGATGCGTGATCACGACTTCATGCAGCCCATCGGGCAGGGCCAGCATTTCCTTTTCCTTGCCCTTCACTTCCGAATTATTGACGTTCTTGGCGTAACGGAAGGTTCCCACCTTGCCTTCGATCAGTGCTTTTACGTCGTCGGGCAGCAGGTTGTATGCGCCGTATTGATCCGACCAATACATGTCGCCGCCGTCGCGCGGGACTTCAACGCCATAAAGAATCGCGCCGGTGGCGGGATTCGGCGTATACGTCTGGTCGGCATGCCACCCGGCCTCGTCTCCGTTGGAAAATCCACCGACCATGCGGCCATCCGCATAACGCAACGTGCTGAAGTAAACGATCTTCGATTCGTAAGGAGAAACGTTGTCCTTGCGATGTATTTCGATGCACGACCCGAACTTCGAGGAAAAGGCGACCTGCTCCTCTTCGGCCAACGATTGCTTGCGAAACAAGATGACCGGCGAGGTTTGCCAGATCCGCTTGATTTCCTCGATCAACGCGTCATTCTGGACAATATCCGAGATCTGCGCGTCTACCTGGGTGACGAAATCCGGACGCAGGACCTGCGTCTTCAAAAGAGTTGAATTGGCCACGCTTGCCTTCCTTATTACGGGTTCTGGGAACTCGCAGAGCCGTCGAAAAAAGCGTCTGCGAAGTATGTCCGAATCATAAGAAGACCGCGACGGCCAAGGAATTACTATTTCATGAACTTAGCCTTTTCACGCGCTTTATCGTCGGGCGACACACCGGCCCGCTAGCTTTCCGCCTTGTTCGAAACGAGTTCATTGGCATCGGCCAGCAGAATGTCCATGAGTTCCCGCGCGAAAAGCGGCAGAGCTTCGCGGTGGCGCACGCAGATCTGCAGTTTGCGCACGGCCCACGCATCGGCCAGGGGAATGATCTTGATATCCATGGCCTCGGCATGCCGCAACGCAACCGATTCCGGCAACAGCGCTATGCCTATGTTGAGCTCCGCCATCCGCGAGACCGCCTCGAAATTACTGGCGCGCACCCTGAGCTTCAACTGTTTGTTAAGCGAACTGAACGTGTCCTCCAGGAAATGTTGATAGGCGGACGAATCCGGAAGCCCCACGTAATCGAAGGCCAGCGTCTCGGTGAATCGGACGCTGGAACGATGCGCCAGCTCATGAGCCATGCCCGTCACCAGGACCAGGCGCAGCGTTCGATAAGGAACGACCTCCAATCCCTCGCTGTAGGCCGTGTTCGAGATAATGCCGATGTCCACGGTTCCCTCGCGGATGGCGCTGACGATATCGTCACCCTTGGCTTCGCTGAGATCTATGCGTATGTCGTTATGAGACTGCAGGAAGTTGCCGACTATGCTGGGCAGGAATTCCGAAACGGCTGTTGTCGTGCCCCATATCCGCAGGCTGCCTTTTGTACCGCCCGCGTACTCCTTCATATCGTCGCGCAGATTTTCGAGTTCTCGCAGAATGTTCGAAGCCCGCTTCAGAAGCTTGTCGCCGGCCTCGGTCAATTTCACGCCGCTGCGCGTGCGATGAAAGAGCTTGACCCCCATTCCCTCTTCCAGGTTCCGGACCCGGTTGCTGACCGCCGGCAACGAAATACAGCCGCGTTCCGCCGCGTAGGTAAAACTATGCCCCTCGGCAATAAAGCTGACGAGGCTAAGATCGAATATGTCAAATTGATAACGCATGATGGCTCTTTATATTTTGATTTAACGCCGCTGCCTGGCCGCCGATCGCGTCGACGCCGGCAGCCGCCTCGGGCCGTGCCGGCGAACATCGACCCTGTCTCCCTGGCGGATAGTCGAAGAGCTCTCCGAATCTTCGTATAGCATCTCTCCTTGATCCATACAACCGCCCTGCTCTTTGGCAATTCGGGTTGCTTAACCGGACACCATAGTTCAGTGACCGGCGCCCGGGCCTTAGTTTTTCGTAAAGCCCAGGTTAAGGAACACCGTACCACCGGCGGATTGCGGCGCCCATGGGCCCCGAGAAGCACGAACGCGTTGTCGTTTTCTTAATCCATGCTTCACGCAATACTTAGTGCGCAATCGCGGCGCTCTGATTAGACTTGCGCAGCTTAGCGCATTGTTCAAAGAACCGATAAGGAGTAGGCATGCTGTTTCTCGTTATCTCGAATCCGCGCCCGGAATCGCCTTCCACCGTGAAGTCCAACCGCCAGGCATACTGGAAGTGGATCCAGCCGCTTTTAGAAAGCAAACAGGCGCTGTCCGTGCACGCGCGCGTTGGCCGTGGCGGCGTGGTGCTGTTCGACGTGGATTCCAATATGACGCTGCACCGGCTCGTGAGCGAATGGAGCGAGATCGTGCCCGCGCAATTCGATATCTACCCGTTGGTGGACTCGAATTCCGCCCAAGACTATCTGAAAGTCCATGCGCAGTCCGGCAGCGGGGCCGGTTAATCCATACTCAGACCCGGTGCGCCGAACCCATCCACCATTGGGGTTCGGTGTGCGTGGGTATGTCGTGCTTTTCGACAAAGGCCAATCGCCCGTCCTGTCCGATACGGAACGTGGACAGTGCCGCCGGCACATAGCGCAGGCCGGCGTCGTCATCCACCCATAGCGGCAAGATTCCGGCCGCCACCAGCGTCTGGCCCGTTGCATCGATGGTAAAGGTTCGCACATGAATGGTAAGAGGATCGATGTGCTGAAGCAGCGCGAGCTCTCCTGTCTTCTGATCGATGGAAAAGACCACGAGACTGTTTTCCCCGCCCTGAAGAACTTGTTTACCGTCAGTCTGCGCCGTCTGGTCCGGGCGATTGACCGCATAGACGAACCGGCCATTGGGATGCACGTGAACCGTGCCTCCCATTTGACGCGGGAACACCTTGTCGGGATACCTTAAATAGCCGGCCGAGTGATCCGCGGCTGCTGCCAAGGCGCCATCCGGCCCGATCGCGAACAGCTGCAGCGCGCTTTGGCGTTCGAGCGATACATATACCCACGGTCGATGGGGATGAAAGTCCAGATGCCGGGGCCCGAAGCCCAAGCCGCCATTTGGCGCCACCACCGCCTTGGGCACCAGCTGCCCATCGGCACGCAACGTGAAGAACTGCAGTGCGCCGGGTTCTTCCGGCCGGCCCCCTTCGGCGTTGTAGCCCCGGCATACCAGCACCACCGTCTTATTGCCCGGCATCGCCAGGATCTGGTGCGGATAAATCCCGGTCTCGAGATCCGCGGCTTGCGGTATTTCCGCTCCGATGGAGCCGTCGTCGCGCAGGCCATGCACCGACACGGCGCTGGGGTTCGCGTACGCGATCAGCGCAAAGTTTCCGGCTCGATCCAGGCTCATGTGGATCGGGCGATGCCGCAGCGGCGCCGGCCTGCCTATCTGCGTCAATCCCCCATCTCGCGGGTCTATATAAAACGCCGTGAGATGGTGGCCCACCCCGGTGCCGCCCCGCGGACAGTCCTTGCTCGACACCACGTATAAATAGGGTTTGTCCGGGTGCGGCCAGGCATACTGCACCGTGTCCGGAAGCTCGACCGGCTCGCGCAGACTCAGCCGGCAAGACCCGACATCGAGTTCGTAGCGAAACAGGTTCCTGCCCAGGCTTGCATAAATAACCGTGGTGGCGGCCGAGCCGCCTGGCGCCCGGCGCCAGTTCTCAAAGCTACTCGGCACGAATTCCCGCCTCCTCGATCACCTTCGCCCATTTCGCGTTTTCGGCCCGGATCAGGGCGGCGTACTGCTCGGGGGTCGTCACGGTCACTTCAGCACCCATTTTCTCCAACCTGTCGCGCAGGCCCGGATCGGCCTGGGCCTGCCGGACTGCCTCATTGAGACGATCTATGACGGCTTTCGGCGTTCCCGCGGGCGCCGACAACCCGAACCAGTTCGTGAAGTCGTATCCTTTGCCTCCCGCCTCCTCCATCGTCGGCACGGACGGAAGCAAATCGGACCGCTTCTTGCCCAACACGGCGAGCGCCCTCAGTTTTCCCGACCGCACATAAGGCAGTCCCTGCAGCACGCTGTCGAACGTCACGGACACCTGGTTGGCAAGCAGCGCCGAATAACTGGGCCCGCTTCCCTTGAAAGGGATATGCATCAATTCCACGCCCGCCATCTGATCGAACAACGCGGCGGCCAGGTGTGGCCCTCCTCCGAGTCCGGAAGAGGAATAATTGATCTGGTTGGGCTTGCGCTTGGCCAGGGCGATCAGTTCTTCGACACTGTGCACGGGCAGCGCGGGATTCACCACCAACAGAAACGACACCGCCGTAATCTCGCTGACAGGCGTCAAGTCCCGATTGGGATCGGTTTTCATCGAGTACAACAGCGGATTGACCGAGCGGATGCCCAGCGTATCCATCAGCAAGGTATATCCGTCCGGATCGGCGCGGGCCACGTAATCGGTGGCGATCACGCCCGCCGCCCCCGCGCGGTTCTCGATAATGACGGGCTGGTTCCAGATCTGGCCGAGTTTCTCTCCGTATATGCGGGCGACGATATCCGCGCCGCCTCCGGGCGGAAAGCCGACGACGATACGAACCGGCTGGTCGGGAAAGGCCGCAACGGAAGGCTGCGCGAAACCGCAGCAACTGGCCAGGGACACGAATGCCCCCAGCAGCATTTTCATCCACTTCATCTGTCTCGCCCCAGAGTTATTTTCAAAGGATGGTAGGGGCAAGCTCGGCCAAGGACTATTGACATTTCCTTAACCGCTGGTTAAGCCATGCGTTATTCAAGATATCGCTCGATTCAGACCGCTCGGACACTATCGCGCCCGGCGCTACGCCACGAAGCTGCGCCTGCGAAATTAGCGTTCCGCTAACGCCGCGTTGTGCAATTTCAAATTCCGCGCGCAAACCGCTACGGCCATACTGGGTCCACGTCGAGAAACATCGGCGGTTGACGACACCTATCGGAGGAGACCATGATTGCGTTCCTGTCGAACGGAGGCGTGCGCGCCCTGCTGTTGCTGATATCGCTGTTCGTGGCCGCCGGCCGCCCCGCCTGGGCCGCCGACCCGCAGCTCGAAGCCGCGGCCAAGAAAGAAGGCAGCCTGGTGGTATACGGCTGCGACCCACCCCAGACCCCGGTCTACCTCGAGGCCTTCAAGAAGCGCTATCCCGGCATTCAGGTCAGCTCTTACCTGGCGGGCTGCTGGCAGATCTATAACCGCCACGTCACCGAGCGCGGCGCGCACAAGCAGGCGGCCGACGTCTTTTTCTCGCTCGAAGACGTGCTGACCCGCATGCAGGACGAGGGGCTGCTCGAGCCCTACCGTTCTCCCGAGCTGAAGAACTTTCCGGAATCCGCCGCGCCGGCGGGCAAGGACTACCTGCGAGTCAAGCAGCTGATCCTCGGCATCGCCTCTAACAAGGCCTATCTGAATGGCGTGCAGCCGCCGCAGGATTGGTTTGACTTCGCCAACCCCAAGCCGGAATGGCAAGGCCTTATCACGTACTACGACCCGCGCACGTCCTCCGCCGCCTTCTCGCTGCTCGCCGCGCTTTACCAGAACTTCGGCGAGGAAAAGACCATGGCGATCTACCAGGGGCTGGTCAAGTCCGGCGCGGAACTGGCTCCCACCACGCCGGCGGGCCTTTCCAAGCTGTTGTCGGGCGAAAAACCGCTGATGTTCTACGTGGTGAACAACCACTACAGCGGCGCGGTGGCCAAGGGCGCGCCACTCGAATTCGCCGTGCCGAAGTCGGGCACCGTGGCCTCGCCATTTTCGGTGGCGGTGCTGAAAGACGCACCGCATTCCGCGGCCGCCCGCCTGTTCGTCGACTTCATGATGAGCGATGTGCAAGACATCGTCCAGAAGGCCAACGAATACGCCATGCGCAAGGGCGCCGCCCCGCCGCGCGGCATGCCCGACCTGGGATCCGTCAAGACACTGCCGCTGGACATCTCCGCGGCGCTGCGCGACCAGGAAAAACTCATCGGCATGTGGAAGCGCGCAACCGGCATCCAATAGCCTCCAGGCACAAGCATCCTCAGGCAGGTTATCCATGTCTATTCTCATCCAGGGTCTGGAAAAGACGTTCGGGCCCAATCGCGTCCTGCACGGCGTGACCGAGACCTTCGAGCAGGCGCGCATCTCGGTGCTGCTCGGCCCCAGCGGTTGCGGCAAGACCACGACGCTGCGCTGCGTCGCCGGCCTGGAGCGCCCCTCGGGCGGCCGCATCGAGATCGACGGCCGCGTGGTCTACCAGGATCGGCCGGGCGTGTGGGTGGCCCCGGAACGCCGCAACATCTCGATGGTGTTCCAGTCGTACGCCATTTGGCCGCACATGTCGGTGTTCGATAACGTCAGCCTGCCACTGCGAGCGGCCGGCGCCGATAAGCAGTCGATCCGCCGGGCGGTGACGAATACGCTGCAACTGGTGGGCCTGGATGCCTACGCCGGGCGCAGCGCGACGCAGCTCTCGGGCGGGCAGCAGCAGCGCGTCGCCCTGGCGCGCTGCATTGTTTCGGAATCGCCCGTCATCCTGATGGACGAGCCGCTCAGCAACCTGGACGCCAGGTTGCGGGTGGCCATGCGCTCCGAGATCCGCGACCTGCAGAAGCGGCTGGGGCGCACCATCCTGTTCGTCACGCACGACCAGGAAGAGGCCATGTCCATCGCCGATACCCTCTACCTGTACCGCAACGGCACCGTGATACAGAAGGGTGCGCCCAAGGACATGTATGACCATCCCGCCAGCGGCTACGCCGCCGAATTCCTGGGCCGCGCCAACCTGATCGACAACTTCGACTGGCGGGCCTCGGACGGCGCGTCCGAGGTCGTGCTGCCCGGCGGGGCCGTGCTGCGCACCGAGCTGCCCGACCGGCCGGCAACGGGTTCGCGGCTATGCATCCGGCCTGAAAAGTGGCGCCTGGTCGATGCCGCCCAACCCGGCGCGCTTCGCGGCCGCATCGAGCAGGCCAGCTTTGTCGGCGACCGCACCGAATACCGCGTCGGAACCGATGCCGGCAGCATGCTCGCGGTGCAACTGGACGGCGAGTTGCTGCGGCCGGGCGAATTGGTAGGGCTGGCGGTGCGCGCCGGCGACATCAGAGTGGTGCGGGAGTAGCTCATGCTTACCCATGCCGCCCGGCCCTCGCCTGGATCCGCCGGGGCCGCCTCCAGCGCCGCGCTGTGGCAGAAGCTGCCCATGATGCTGTATATGGCGCTGCTGGCCGTATTCGTGGCCGCGCTGATCATCGCGCCGCTGGCCGCCATCCTGTATCGCTCGGTGGTCGACCTCGATGGCGATGCCATGCGCTTCACCAGCCGCTACTTCGAGGCGGTGCTGGGCGGCGGCATCTACTGGACCGCCCTGTGGAACACGCTGCTGGTGTCGCTGGGCGCCTCGTTGGTCGCCACCGCCATCGGCATCGTGCTGGCCTGGCTATTCGTGCGCACGAACACGGCGGGCCGGTCCGTGCTGGAATGGGTGTGCCAGCTGCCTATCTTCATTCCGCCCTTCGTTGGCGCGGTGGCCTGGTCGCTGCTGGCGGCGCCGCGCAGCGGCATCATGAACCGCCTGCTCGCGTCCGCCGGGCTGCCGGGCATGCTCGATGTCTACAGCATGGTGGGCATTCTGTTGGTGATCGGGCTGTACCTGGCGCCGTACGTGATGATGATCGTGGCGGCCAGCCTGCGCAGCATGGATCCCAGCCTGGAAGAGGCCGCCCAGGTAAGCGGCCTGACCCGGCTGCAGACCGCCCGCCGCATCACCGCGCCGCTACTGGCGCCGGCCATCCTGTCGGGCGCGGCGCTGGCCTTCACGATCGCGCTGGGTTTATTCGGCACGCCGGTCGTGCTGGGCTGGTCGCGGCAGATCCTGATGCTGACTTCGCGCATCTGGATCAGTTCGCAAGAAGTGCCGCCGGCCTACGGCGTGATGGCGGTGCTCGCCATCTACCTGCTGCTGCTGTCCAGCCTGGCCACCTGGCTGCAGCGCGCGGTACTGAAAGGCCGTTCGTACACCACGGTCAGCGGCAAGGGCTTCCGCCCCGCCCTGCTCGGCCTGGGTGCCTGGCGCTGGCTGACCGGCGGCCTGGCGCTGATCTACATCGCGGGCACGATCCTGGCTCCCATCGCCGTCCTGGTCGCGGCCGCGCTCTCCCAGTACACCTGGTCGGGGCAATACAGCCTTGCCAATATGATCGGTGCCCTGTCCACCGACGACGTCTGGTTCACCCTGCGCAACAGCGTGACCATATCGGTGTTTTCGGCCACGGCCGCCACCGTAATAGGCATCTTGATTTCGTGGATGGTGGTGCGCACCCGCGTACCGGGCCGCGCCCTGCTCGAATACCTGGTGCTGCTGCCGATTTCGGTTCCCGGCATCGCCTTCGGCGTGGGATTCATGCTGGTCTGGATCGGCGTGCCGCTACCCGTCTACGGCACTATGCTCATCATCATCCTGGCCTTCGTGGGCCGCTTCACTGCCTATGCGGTGCGCTCCATTTCCGCCAGCCTGACCCAGGTTCATCCCGAGCTGGAAGAAAGCGGGCGCCTCTGCGGATACGGCCCGCTGCGCACCTTCACGCACATCACGCTACCGCTGATTCTGCCGAGCATCGTCGCGGCCTGGATGCTGCTGTTCAGCTTCTTCATGACCGAGCTATCCATGGTGGTGGTGCTCTACACGGCCCAGAACCGCACATTTTCCGTGCTGGCGTTCGAGGCGTGGAACGTGGGCGACTTCTCGAAGCTGGCCAGTTATTCGCTACTGCAGATGGCGGTCGGCCTGGTATTCATGGCCGCGTTCAAGCTGGTCTTGCGCAGCCGCATGGCACCGCGCTCGCTACGCCCGCTGACTCCCGCCTGACGCCTATCACCTCATTTTTGTCGACCGCATATGGCGGGAATCACCAAACGGAGAAAGTGCAATGAAACCGAGAAATCATCTTATGGACACCATGAAATCCGGCCGGACCGCGCTGGGTGTCTGGGCCAACGACCCGGAGACCGTCGAGCTGTGCGCGCACATGGGCCTGGACTGGATCATGATCGACATGATGTTCACCGGCATGGATTTCCGCGACGTGCAGAACATGATCCGCACTTGCGAGGCGTCGGGCATTACGCCGGTGGTGCGCATGCACAGCAACCCGTGGCACGGCTACGACGCGCGCATCGGCGTGGACCTCTCGCGCCTGCAAGGGATCGGTGCCGAATACGTGCTGATTTCGCACTCCGGCCTGCAAGAAATCACGGAGGCCCTGGAGATCGCCAAAGACTGGCACCGCCGCGCCCTGTGGGTGCACCCGTTCGACGGACGCGAATGGGCCGCGCGCACCGACGAAATGGCCGCGTCCACCTATATCATTCCCCATATGGAAAGCCAGGGGGCTATCGACGATTTCGACAAGATACTCGACCACCCCGATCTCAAGATGTTCTTCTTCGCCATGACCGACCTGAGCAAAGTGCTGGG
The DNA here is from genome assembly GCA_017745595.1 of Bordetella petrii. Classification (GTDB taxonomy): domain Bacteria; phylum Pseudomonadota; class Gammaproteobacteria; order Burkholderiales; family Burkholderiaceae_B; genus Bordetella_A; species Bordetella_A petrii_C. The sequence continues at coordinate 82,761 of WMBV01000020.1, read as the reverse complement.
CGGCAATGCCAAGAAGCCGAACTTCGACGCGCCGGAACTGTGGGAACTGGTTGGCAAGGCAGTGAAAAAAGCGCGCCAGCGCGGCATCATGCTGGGCGCCAACACCAGCTACGCTTATACGCTGGACGAAATGCGCCAGCGTGTGAAGCGGCTGCACGAAGCCGGCTTCAACTTCATCATGATGCAGGGCGCCCAGTTCTTGCTCCAGGTGGCCCTGATGGAGTTTCTGCCTCGCGTGCGGGCAGACCTGGGACTCGATTGACTACGGCATTGTGCAATGCGCGGCGGCACGCTGCGACCCCGCATGCCTGGCCATATCAGCCGGGCACGGCAACGGGCCCAACAGAATCCCGCCGCTCATTGGCTGTTTCATCGACGAACATGTCCACCAGCTCCCGCGCAAAGGGTTCCAGGTCGTCGATATTGCGCATGCAGACGTGCAGCCGGCGGGTGGCCCAGCTGTCGGTCAGCCGAATCACCGAGATCTTGCGGGTCAGGGCACTGGTCTCGGCCACCGACCGGGCGATTACGCCGATTCCCACGTTCGCTTCCACCAGCCGGCAAACACTGTCGAAATTGCCGACTTCGGCGCGGAACCGGAAGGGCCTGCCTACGCTCGCGGCGGCACTCACCAAAAAAGAATGGATCGCGCTCCATTCCGACAGGCCGACATAGCAGTATTCCAGGGTGTCGATGAAGGCCACCTCGGCCTGGTCGTCCAGCGGATGGCCTTGCGGCACGATCAGCGCCAGGTTGTCCTCGCGGCAGGGCAGAAACTGCAGATTGTCGCAGGCCGGACGCCCCCCCACCACGCCGAGATCCACCGTCCCTTCGGCAACCGCCTTGACGATCTGGTGGCTCAGCCGCTCGCGCACTTCGATATCCACGTCCGGATGGGTCGGCAAGAAGCGCCCGAGCACCGCGGGCATCACATCGGCCATCGAGGTGGTGTTTCCCATGATCCGGATCCGCCCCTTCGCGCCACGCTCGAAATGCTGCATGTCGGCATGGACTCGCTCGGCCTGGGCCATCATTGTGTGCGCGTGCTGCTTCAGCGCCTCGCCGGCGGGTGTCAGCGTCACACCCTGGTTTGTGCGATAGAGCAGCCGGGTACGGAAGCCGTCTTCCAGGTTCTTGATTCGGATGCTGGCCGCGGAGGCCGACAAGTGCGATTTTTCCGCGCCCCGGGTCAGGCTGGAGCAATCACCGATGTTGATGAACAACTGCATGTCCGTAAGGTCGAAACGGATCGACATGGCAATGCTCCTTATGATGGCCGAAGCCCGCACCCAGGCATGGCGCCGCGCCGATCATGACACACATCTCGCGCCGGCGGGCGCCGCCGGGGCCGCGCAGGGCCACTCAAGAAGAATGAATCAAAGGCGCAGGCAGGCGGTCAGTTCACCGACGTCGTCCAGCGTCTCGAGGCGTTCGATCAGTTCCACCGCGCGGGTGCTGCGTTCTTCGCCCAGCCTGGCCGCCGCCAGGCGCGCGTAGCGCTCGACCACATCGCCGTCCGCCATGGCCATGAAGTCGGCCTGGCCCGCCCTCGCCACCCTGCCGTCGCGCAAGCGCGCGGCGATGTGGCAGCCCTGGGCCGGAAAGGCGGCGGTCAGCGCCTCGTCGATCACCACTTTACAGCGCGCGGCCAGCGCATTGGCCCGCCCGCCTTCGAAATCGCGCCAGTTGGCGTCGAAAATGCCGCCCGCCGCCAGCACCGACGCCACGGCGAACTGAATGCTCAGTTTGGCCGCCTGCCGGTCGGTCACCGGCCCCGGGCTGTCGCAACCCGGGTACATGGCCGCGCCGCGCGACACGCGGATTTCGATTGCCTCGATGTCCTCGGCTGTCACGCCGTCTTGCACCAGCTGGAACGCCACCTGGCTCGGCGTCTGTACAAACACGCAGGCGGGCGCCGGCTTGTGGATCACATCCAGGATGTGGAATTCCCGGCCCAGGCCGGCGGTCAGCGCGGCGGCCCGCCCGAGCGCGCCATACCCGGCCAGCAGGCCGGCCCTGCCCTCGATGATGGTGGGCGCCGACACCGTGCCTGCCTCGGCCAGCAGCGCGCAATCCACGCCGTTGCGGGCGGCAAAGCCGGAGTGATAGGGCAATTCAGAAGTGCCGCAGTTGGCCCATTCGTTCAAGCCCGACGCCGTGTGCGTGGCCAGGCTGGCGGCGTGGCGCAGCGCGACGGGTTCCGCGCCGGCGGCGCGGCCGGCGGCGATGGCCGCGGCGGTGGGCGCGATCATGCCCGTGGGCCGGAAGATCGCCGCGAATTCCGGCGTGATCAGCGCCAGCCCCAGCCGGCACATGATCTCGTAGCCCGCGACCACGGCCTCGATGAGCGCGCTGCCATCGCGCCGGCGAGCCTCGGCCAGGGCCAGCGCAGCGGGCACCACGACCGTGCCGGGGTGGCTGGCGGTGGCCGGATGCGTGTCGCTGCGCGACGTGTTGGCCGCCGCCACGGCATTGACGAAGGCGGCGTCCGACGGCGAGGTCATGACCCCGGTGCCGATAACGGTTGCCCGCCCCGCCGCGCCACGCTGCTCGGCGAGCGCCAGCGCGCAGCGATCTTCCAGCATCGCTCCCACGGTCAGGCTGCCCGACAGCGAATCGATCAGGCAAAGCTTGGCCTTGCCCACAACCTCGGCGGGCAGGTCCCGCGCGCGCAGCCCGGCCGCGAAACTTGCCCAATGGTCCAGGACCGCGGCATCGTCCCGGCGCGCCTTGTCCATGCCGGCCGCGCTCATTGCGGCTCGATGCCGGCGGCCTTGATGAGAACGCCGTACTTCTCGATTTCGCTGGCCTGGAAATCGGCGAATTCCTTGCCGCTCAGGCCGAAGTTCTCGGCGCCGCCGTTTTTCAGGAACGCCTGCGCCGAGGGCGATTTCATGGCGCGATCGAGCAGCCCGTTGATCTGCTCGACCACCGCCGGCGGGGTGCCAGCCGGCACCCATGCTCCATACCAGAAACTCATCGTGTAATCGGGCACGCCCGCTTCGATCATGGTGGGCACATCGGGCAGCGCCGCGGTACGCCGGTTGGCGCTCACGCCCAGGATGCGCAGGCGCGCGCCGGGCTCTTTGGTGTAGGGAATGGTAAGCGACGGGTCGCTGAATATGGTGTCGACTTCCTTGGCGATGAGCGCGTTGGCGGACGCCGCATTGGACTTATACGGAACATTCAGCAGTTTGATCCCGGCAAGCTGCTGCAGCATCTCGCCCGCCAGCCGGGTCACCGACGTGGCGCTGCCGAAGGTCAGCTTGCCCGGTTCCGCATGGGCGGCCTTGAGAAAATCGCTTACCGAATGGAACGGCGAATCGGCGTTGACCGACATGCCCATCGGCGACTGCCCGAGCGTGCGCACCGGAATGAAGTCCTTCACCGGATCGTAAGGCAGTTTCTTGTACAGATGCACGTTCAAAACCTGCGTGGAGCTGGTGGTGATCAGCACCGTATAGCCGTCGGCCGGGGCCTTGGCGACGGCCTGCACCCCAATGGCGCCTTCGGCGCCGGGGCGGTCCTCGACCACGATCGACTGGCCGGTTTCCTTGCTGATGGCCTCGCCCAGGATGCGCGCCAGCGTGTCGGTCGACGTCCCGGCGCCGTAGGGCACCAGGAAACGCACGGCGTGGCGAGGGTAGTCTTGGGCGGCCTGCGCGCCGGCCATGCCGCCCATCAGCGCCAGGCACAGAGATGTACGGTACAGGATGGTTTTGAATCCGGACATGATGGTCTCCTTTCAGATTTATAAGAATGAGTCAGCCTGCCTTGCGCGGCTCGAATTGCGTCAACGTCACGTCGTCGTTGACCCGCTCGAACACTGCCTGCACCGGCATGCCGATATGGATGTCGCCTGGCTCGACGCCAAGCAGGTTGCCGTTGAAACGCGGCCCTTCTTCCAGCTCGACCTGCACCACCGTGTAGGGCAGCTTGTCGCGAAAGAAGGAATAGAAGGCCTGCCGGTACACGACGAACGAAGAAATGACGCCGCGCCCGGAAACCTGCGTCCAATCCAGGTTCATGGAATGGCAGTCGGGGCATACCGGCCCGATCGGGAAGAACACCTTGCCGCAGTCGCGGCAGGAAGGCAGTACCAGCCGGTGTTCAGCCGCGGCTTTCCAGAAGGGAAGATTGTCTTCGGTAATGACCGGCAAAGGACGGGAATCGGACATGGCTGCCTCAGTCGGGTTGGTTCGTATAGATGATGGACACGCCCTGCCCCATGGCGAATTGCGCGTAGCGGGCCCCGGCGACCTGGCGCGGGCCGCACTCGTTGCGCAGCTGCCTGACGGCCTCGACCTGGTGCGACCAGCTTCCCAGCATCCCTTCCGACAAATGGCCGCCATGGGTGTTGACCGGCAGGCGTCCGCCCAGCCGGGTGTTGCCCTGGGCCACCCAGGCCGCGGCCTCGCCGGGGCCGCAGAAGCCGAATTCTTCCAGCGCGAAAATCACCAGCGGCGAGAAACTGTCCAGGCAATAGAACACGTCGATGTCGTCGCGCGTGATGCCGGCCATCTGGTAGGCGGCCGGCTCGCGCACGGCGCGCCGGTTGGGCTGCTGCCCGATGCCCAGTCCGGGTGGGCCGAATACGAATTCGTCGCGCCCGCCGTGCAGGCCCTGCATGCCGGCGATGTAGACCGGCGGCTTGCGGCAATCGCGCGCGCGTTCGGCGCTGGTGACGATGATGCAGACCGCGCCGTCGTTGACCTGGGCGCAGTCGAACAGCCGCAGCGGCTCGATCACCAGGCGCGAGGCCAGGTAGTCCGCCATCGTCATGGGCTTGTTGTACATCATCGCCTCGGGATTCAGGCAGGCATGCGCGCGCGTGGCGACCGCAACATGGCCCAGCTGTTCCTCGGTAGCGCCGTACAGGTGCTGGTAGCGTCTCCAGGCCATGGCCGCGCCGGAACCGGGATGCGTCAGGCCGTAGTGCGCCATTTCGCCGTGGGCGCCGCCGCCCTCGCGGAATTCCTCCCAGCCGTGCGAACGCCCGCCGCCGTAGCCGTTGCCACGGTCGGTCATGTCGATGGCGTAGAAGCAGGCCACATAGTCGGTGAGTCCGGCGGCCACGCTCAGCATGGCCGTCTCGAGGGTCGGCTGGCACATGCGGCCATGCATCCACAGCTGGTTGGCCGCGCGCACGCGCAGCCCCAGTTGCTCGGCCATTTTGTCGAAGTCGCCGCCGCCATTGACGTACAGGCCGTCGATGTCTTCATGCTTCAGCCCGCAATCGTCCAGCGCGGCCTGCAAGGCCTCGGCGGCCTGCCGAATGGCGGATTTTCCCGTATCGCGCATGAAGGGGCTCTTGCCCACCCCCGCGATGGCCGTCTTGTTGCGCAATGCCCAAGTCATGCCTGATTCCCCCTTCAAGATCCCAATTCCTCGGCCGCTTCCTGCGCCAGCTTGTGCTTGGCCACCTTGCCGCTGGCCAGGCGCGGCAATTGCGATTCGCTGCGAAAGAACACGTGGTGCGGCACCTTGAATGATGCGGCCCGCTCGCGCACGAATTCGCGCACCTCCTGCTCGCTCAGCGCCCTGTTCGTTTCCGCGAAAGCCACCACCGACTGGCCCCGCACCGGATGCGGCACGGCGACCACGTGGGCGTCGTTGATGTGCGGGTGCTGCACCAGCAGCTGCTCGATTTCCATCGGCGACAGGTTGATGCCGCCGCTCTTGATCACTTCTTTCAGGCGCGCGTGGAACACCAACCGCCCTTCGGCGTCCAGCGACCCCAGGTCGCCCGTATCGAAGAAGCCGTCGGGACGCATCACGCGCGCGTTCTCGGCCGGGTTCTCGAAGTAGCCCGGCGTGGTATGGCCGCGCAGCAGGATCAGGCCGGCTTCGCCCTGCTTCAGCGGACGGCCGGTCTGCGGATCGACCACGCGCAATTCGAAGCCCGGCAGCGGGCGGCCGCAAGTATGCAACTTGGTATCCACATCGTCATCGGCCTCGCTGAGCGTGGCATTGCCGTAGGATTCGGTCAGCCCATATACCGCGCAGGCCTTGCGGATGCCCATTTCCACCAGCGTCAGCCGCTTGTATTCCGCCATGGTGCCGGCAGTGCCCTTCTGCAGGCTGCCGATACGGCTTTGGCGGTAGTCGGGGTGGTCGAGAATGGCCCGGGTCATGTTGCCGGTACCGTAGTAGGCCGTTGCCGCCGTGCGTTCGATGGTTTCGATGGCCGAGCCCGCCGTGAACGCGCCCTGCAGCACCAGCGCGGCGCCGCGCGCCAGGGTGATCGGCAGCGCGTTGGCCGCGCCCAGCGCGTAGAACAACGGCGAGCCCAGCCAGACACGGTCCTGCGCCTCGATCTGCCGACGCACCGCCATGTCGTGGCCGTTGGACACGATGCCGTCATGCGCCAGCAGCACGCCCTTGGGCTCGGCGGTGCTGCCCGAGGTGTACAGGATGTACGCGGGATCGGTCGGCGCCACCGCCGCCAGCGCCTCGCGCACCGCCTTGGCCGGGCTGCCGGCGCCCAGCGCCAGGAGTCCATTCCACGTCAGCGCGCCGGGCAATTGCCCATCCAGCACCACGACGGTTTTCAGCGCCGGAAAACGCCCGCAGCGCAGGTCGCCCGGCGTGCAGGCCGGCAGCTCCGGCAGCAGGTCGCGCAGAATGCCGGCGAAATCCTGGTTCAGATAGCGCGCCACGCTGATAAAGCACGACACACGGCAATGCGCCAGCATCCAGCCGATCTCGGTACGCTTGTGCCAGGTATTGAACGGCACGAAGACCGCGCCGAGGTAAGCCGTGGCCATCGCCATCATGACCCATTCAGGCTGATTGCCCAGCATGGCGCCGACCCGGTCGCCGTGGCGCACGCCCAGCGCCTGCAGGCTGCGCGCCAGGCCGAACGCCGCATCGCGCAGTTCGCCATACGAAATCGCGGCGCCCTGGTAGAGGATGGCGGGATGATCCGGCCTCGCGGCCGCCTGTTCCTCGAGCAGGCCGGCCAAGGTGCGGCTGGCCGGGCGGGATTCTGCCACTGACATCTTGTGTATTTCTCCCTGGGGGCCGGCGCCGCCTCAACGACTACAATCAGCCGCGGGTGGCCGCCGTCCTGTCAACGTGGCCGCCATGGTGGAGAAAATGCCGGGCCTCGGCAATGGGCCGGCATGGATATTAGATATACAAAAAATAGAGAATGGACACCAAGCTCCTCGAGATTTTCATGCTGGCAGCCGACGCGGGCAGCCTGTCCGGCGCGGCCAGCGTGCTCGGCGTGCCCCAGTCCGCGGTAAGCCGCCGCATCAAGGAACTGGAGGCGCACTGCAACACGCGCCTGCTTTACCGCAATGGACGCGGCGTTACACTGACCGACGCGGGCAGAACCCTGTACGGCGGCGCCCGCCCCCTGCTGGACCAGTTCACCGCCGTGATCGACAACGTCTCCGGCGCGGCCGGCTCGCCGTCGGGCGTCGTGGGGATCGCCATGTCGCCCTCGATCATGGCCGCCATCGGCCTGCCGCTGATGGCCGAGATGGACCGCCTGCACCCGAAGATCCGCCTGCACACGGTCACGGGCTACACCGGCTACGTGCTCGAATGGCTGCTGCAGGGGCGCGTGGACATCGGCATACTGAGCGACGCCCGCCATTCGCCGATGCTGCGTGCCGAGGAACTGGGCAGCATCGACATGGTGATGGTGGCCAGCCCGAACCTGAAACTGCCGAAGAAGCCCGGCGCGGGCGGCACCATCCGTTATGCGGACTTGGCGGGCCTGCCCCTGATCATGCCGACCCTGTCGCACGGCTCGCGCAAGTACATGGACCTGGCCGCCGCGAAGACCGGCGTGCGGCTGGACGTGCTCTATGAACTGGACGACCTGGCGCTGACCCTGGACCTGGTGCATGCTGGCCGCGCGGCCACCCTGCTGTCGCCGCTTGCCGTGGCGCGCGACGTGGCCGCGGGCGAACTGGTCCAGTACCGCGTGGTGGCGCCGCAGATCCTGGCCCGCTCATTGCTGGCCACCGCCCTGAACCGGCCCGTGACCCATGCCATGAAGGCCGTTTCCGCCGTGCTGACTACACTGATCGGCCGGGCGCTGGCGACGCACTGAGCGCCGGGTTTCAATAGATTTTTCCCAGGTGCTCGTACAGAATGGTGACGCCTATGCCGGTCAGCGCGACGCCGCCCGGGTCGCACCGGGGCACTGTGGCGGCGCGCCGGGCACCGGGCGCGATCGTGCCGCCCGCGCCCCCCGCGCAACCGCCGGGCCCCTACGCGGCCACGCGCAGGTGGCGCCGGGCCCGGCCTTCTTTGACCGGCCGCAGCAGGCTGCTGGGCACGCCTTCTACCAGCTCGGGCTCGCACCGTATGCTGACCTGCCCCGGCAGAATCCAGCTTTTGCCGTGGCGGCATTCGGTGTCTTGCAAGTGTTGCGCCAGGCGCAGCGCGTCGAGCTCGGCGCGTTCGCGGCCGGAACGCACCATATCGCAGAACCGCGCGAAACTGAAGGTATGCGCGCCTTCGCGGCCGATGATGTCGACGCAGCCGCGGAACTCGCCAAACCCGACCTCGTGCACGCGCGGCCGGATGGAATAATTCACCTTGGAAGCAAAACTCGAAAATGTATCCATGGCTTGATCTCCCTGATGAAGTACTACCACTTCAGGGTAGAGCAAAACCATCACGGTTTCGCGGGAGCTTTGCAATCTTTGAAGACGATTACCCGCCCGTTACAAAATCCATAATTGACTACATCCCCGGCACGTGGCATGCCGTCAGTTCGAATCGGCGGCATCGCCGCGCGCGCGGGCCCTGGCAAAGTCTGAACTGAACAGGTCCCAGCAGGCGATGAACAGCGCCGCGATCAGGGGGCCGATGACAAAGCCGTTCAGGCCGAACAAGGCCATGCCGCCCAGCGTGGAAATCAGCACCACGTAGTCGGGCAGCTTGGTGTCCTTGCCCACCAGCAGCGGGCGCAGCACGTTGTCGACCATGCCGATGACCAGCACGCCGTACAGGATCAGCGCCACGCCCTGCCACACGGCGCCCGTAACCAGGAAATACACCGCCACCGGCACCCAGATGAGCCCCGCGCCGATGGCGGGCAGCAGCGACAGGAACGCCATCACCACGCCCCACAGCACGGGCCCCTGGATGCCCAGCACATAGAAAATCGCTCCGCCCAGCGCGCCCTGCACGGCCGCCACGGCGATATTGCCCTTGACGGTGGCGCGGATCACCGTGGTGAACTTGCGCAGCAAATGCGTCTTGCGCCCGTTGCTCAGCGGGATCGCCTCGCGCAGGCGGGCCGATAGCAGCGAACCGTCGCGCAGCAGGAAAAACAGCAGGTACAGCATGATGCCGAAGCTGATCAGGAACTGGAACGTGTCCTGGCCTATGTTGAACGCCTGCGTGGCCAGGTATTGGCTGCCCTGCATGATCCCGGTAGTGAGCTTGTCTTGCAGGCTGGTGATGTCGGCCATGCCGAAGCGGGTCAGCAGGCCGTGCACCGAGGCGGGCAGCGCGTCGAGCACCTGCTGGAAATAAGCGCCGAAATTCAGGTTGCCGGACTTGACGCGCTGATACAGGTTGGCCCCTTCCTGCACCAGCGAGCCGGTAATGAAAGTGACCGGCACGATGACCACCAGCAGTATCAGCATCAGCGAGATCAGCGCGGCCAGGTTGCGGCGCTTGCCCAGCTTGGCCGCGATGCGCCGATGCACCGGCGCGAAAATGATGGCCAGGATCGCGCCCCAGAAAATGGCGCCGTAGAACGGCCACAACACCCAGCCGAAGGCGAGGGATACCAGTACCAGCAACAGCAGGAAAAAGCGGTAATGCAGGCTAGATCCGTTCATGTTCGATCCCGTGCGCGGCGGGGGCCGCGTAACGCGCAATTGTACAAAGCCGGCGCGGCATCAATCCGGCGCCAGGGCCCGCAAGCTGCGCTGCGCCTGCTCGATCGCCGCCGCGTGGCCGTTCAGGATGTCGAGCAGCCGATTGAGTTCTTGTTGCACCGAAGGATCGCGCACCGACGCGGAGTCGGCCTCGATCACGATCTGCGCGCGGTTCCTGTCGACGAACTCGGCCACCCGCAGGGCATCGTCCAGGGCCGCCGCGGCCACCACCAGCAAGGGATCCAGGCGGGCCGCGGCCTGCGTGACCGCCCGCTCGTAGGCCTGGGCGTAGACGGGCTGCAGATCGGCGGGCTGCTCTAGCTTGGCCCGCTCGGCCCCGGCGCGCTGCAGCGCCTGCCGCAGGCTGGCGCGGGCCTCGGCCAGTGCCTGCCGGTCGGCCAGCAAGGCTTCTTCGCGCGCCAGCAACTGCGCCAGGGAGTGCAGTTCTTCGTGTTCCAGGGCACGCGCCAGGCGGCCGATCGCCGCCTTGGCCACGCCGTCGAAATCGGCCAGCACCTCGTAGTGGTCGGCGTAATCGCCGAAGGCATCGCGCTGGGCCGGATCGAGCGCGGGCACGGCCGCGCCCGGCGTATCGCGCACCTGCGTCTGCAGCCAGGCGATGAACGCGGCGCGCTGCTCGGGCTCTTTATTCACACAGGCGGTTACCGCCAGGCTGACCATCAGCAGCACTATGAAACGAAACGCGATACGCATGCTTCTCCTGTTTGCCCGGATGGGCGTTGCGGCGCGACCGGATCGAACCTTACCCGAACTGTTCGCGCCCATACAGCGCTTACAGGATTTGTTGCCTGGGAAGCGATATGTGACACCCCGCCGCCGGCAGCCGCCACCCCCTGCCCTACAATCGATCAACCTCATTATCCCGATTCAACGGCTTTCATGACTGCAAATTCCGATCCGTCTTCCACGCAAGAACCCTGGGGCTACACGCACCCAGATTGCCGCGGCGCCACCGCATTCCTGTTTTTCACGTCGGACCTGGCCCGCACGGTGAACCAGGAACTGGCCCGGCAGCCGCTCGACGACGCCGCCCTGGCGCGGGCCCAGCAAGCTGTCGACGCCCTGGTACAGCGCTACATCGACATCCAGGCCGCCCCCGCCGCCTTTGCCGGGCAGCGCATCGTGCTCAAGCTCGAGGCGCCCGCCGGAGCCGCGCCCCAGGTCGCCCTGGAGATGTCGCCCGAGCTGGAAGACCAGATCATCGAAGCCCAGCGCCTGGCCCATCATCAGGCCGCCACGCGGCACTAGCCCTGGATGTGAAAAGTATTGACAAAACAAATATTTAGCCGTATTATCGACGGTTTGGCAGAACCTGCCGGCGCAAAACCATACCAAGTCAGCCCGCCGGCGCGTCATCAGTGCTGCTATCAGCATTGCTGCTTTATTCGTGGTGTTATCCGCCGTACGCCAGACGTCCGGCCCCGCCACGTCGATCAGGGCCCGCGCCATCGGGCACGATCAGACCCTGAGACCCCGCATCGAGGCCTGCCCTGAAACCGGGCCTTGAAACGCACCGCGCTCGCGTACATTTCCCGACCGCTCCCGGCCTGCACGACGCAGGCGGCGCTCGTCCGCGTACGCGCAAGCCGGCTGCCGCATTTTCCATAACGAAAACTCGAAAGAGAGGAAACGATGAACCCATCCACCCACACGATCACGGCCGCGCAGCTTCTGCCCCGCCGTACCCATAGCCGGCTCGACCACATGCCCATTCATGTGGGCGACGTCGTGCACCTGAAACCCGCCGATGGCCCGGAAATCCGCGCCACGGTCATTTACAACGCGCCGATCAACGGCACGATCACCTACACCACCGACGTCGTCCGGCCCCGCGGCCAGGCCGGCGGCCCCGGCATGCGCATCCGCTTCCGCCACGAGCACGTGCATCGCCTCGAACCGCTGCGCCGCGTCAACGCCCGGGCGGCCTGACGCCCCGCGCCGCGGCGCGCATAGCCGGGCCTGGCGGGCCCCATGCTAAAGTCGGCGTCATCCACTCGCCGTCCGTCCGCCATGCAGCACACGCGCTCGTTCATACGCATCTGGGACCTTCCCACCCGCCTGTTCCACTGGGCGCTGGCCGCCTGCGTTATCGGCGCCTATGTCAGCGTCAAGCTGGGCGGGCTGTATATGGATTGGCACGTGCGCTTCGGCCTGGCCACGCTGGGCCTGGTGGTATTCCGCCTGGCGTGGGGGCTGGTCGGGCCGCGCTACGCGCGCTTTGCCACCTTCGTGCGCGGCCCCCTGGCCGTCAAGCGCTATCTGCGGGGCGCGGCCGCGCCCGCCGGACACACCCCCCTGGGAGCATGGTCGGTCGTCGCCCTGCTGGCCGTGCTGGGCTTCCAGGCGGCCAGCGGCCTGTTCACCACCGACGACATCATGACGCAGGGCCCCCTGTATGCCCGGGTAGACGAAGCGGTGGCGGACTGGTTCAGCTCGTGGCACCACACCAACGAATGGATCATCGTCGGCCTGGTCGCGCTGCATCTGGCGGCGGTGCTGTGGTACGCGGCGGTGCGCCGCAAACGGCTGGTGCGCCCGATGATTACGGGCGATGTCCGGCCGCAAGACCTGCCCGCGGGCACCGTGCCCGCCCATGACGGCCCGCGGGTCTGGCTGCGGGCGCTGCTGGTGGCCGGTGCCGCGGCGGCGCTGGTGTGGTGGATACGCTCGCTGGAAATCGTGGCCGACTTCTCGTTTTCGTAGCCGCCGCGCCGGCTATTTCTTCTTGCGATACGAGTCGTGGCAGGCCTTGCAGCTGGCGCCCACGTCGCCGAAGGCCGCGCGCAGCTGGCCCAGGTCGCCCGAGTCGGCGGCCGCCGTCAGTTTGGCCAGGTTTTCTTTCAGGCGGTCGCGCTTTTGCTGGAAGCCGGCCGCATCGCTCCAGACCTCGGGACGCGCCTCGCCCCCTTCGGTACCCGGGCCGAACCCGGCCCAGGGCAAGTCGGCCAACGTGTTCAAGAGCTGGACGTTGGCCTTGATCTGGGCGGCATCATAAGGCGCCTGGCCCTTGACCACCGGCTGCATCCGGCCGAAATGCGAGCCCATCAGGGTCAGGGCCGATTGCCGGTACTTGATGGCATCGGCGGGCTTGGCGAATTGCGCATGGGCCGGCGCGGACCACAACGAGACGGCGCTGATACAGGCCGCGGCGGCCAACATGGGGAACTGCTTCATGGACGGTCTCCGGGAAAGTGCGACGATGCCGGACCAGCCGGCAATGCCGACTATACCGCCTGCGCCAGACCGGCAGCCAGCCCCACATAGGCGCGCGGGGTCAGGGCCAGCAGGCGCGCCTTGGGCTCGTCGGGAAGCGCGAGGCCGCTGACGAACTCGCGCAACGCCTCTTCGGTGATGCCCTTGCCGCGCGTCAATGCCTTGAGTTGTTCGTACGGCTGGGGCAGGCCATAGCGGCGCATGACGGTTTGCACCGGTTCGGCCAGCACTTCCCAGCAGGCATCGATATCGGCGTCGATGGCGGCGGTGTTGACTTCGAGCTTGCCCAGGCCGCGCAGGCAGGAATCCCAGGCCACCAGGCTGTAGCCCAGGCCCACGCCCAGGTTGCGCAGCACGGTGGAGTCGGTCAGGTCGCGCTGCCAGCGCGAGACCGGCAGCTTTTCGGACAAATGACGCAGCACGGCGTTGGCCAGGCCCAGGTTGCCTTCGGAATTTTCGAAGTCGATGGGGTTGACCTTGTGCGGCATGGTCGACGAACCGACCTCGCCTTCTTTCAGGCGCTGCTTGAAATAACCCAGCGCCACGTAGCCCCAGATGTCGCGGTCGAGGTCCAGCACGATGACATTGGCGCGCGCCACGGCGTCGAACAGCGCCGCCATCCAGTCGTGCGGTTCGATCTGGATGGTATGGCGGTTCTGCGTCAGGCCCAGGCCGGCCAGCACGCGGGCGCTGAAGGCCGGCCAATCGATGTCGGGATACGCCGACAGGTGCGCGTTGTAGTTGCCGGTGGCGCCGTTGAGCTTGGCCAGCGGTTCGACGGCCTCGACGGCGGCGATGGCGCGCTGCAGGCGCGCGGCCACGTTGGCGAATTCTTTGCCCAGCGTGGTGGGGCTGGCGGGCTGGCCGTGCGTGCGCGACAGCATGGGCTGGTCGGCATACTGGCGCGCCATGGCGGCCAGGGTGTCGGCGATCTGGCGCAGGCGCGGCACCACGACCTCGGCGCGGGCACGGGTCAGCATCAGCGCATGCGAGGTGTTGTTGATGTCTTCGGACGTGCACGCGAAGTGGATGAATTCGGCGGCGCGGGCCAGTTCGGCGTCGCCGGCAACCTGCTCTTTCAGCCAGTATTCCACGGCCTTGACGTCGTGGTTGGTGGTGCGCTCGATGTCTTTGATGCGGGCCGCGTCGGCTTCGGAGAAATCGCGCACCAGTTGTGCCAGGCGCGCGCGCGCGGCCTCGGTGAAAGGCGGCAGCTCGGGCAGGCCGGCGTCGGACAGGGCCACCAGCCACGCCACTTCGACTTCGACGCGGTGCGCCATGAAGCCGGCTTCGGACAACAGGCCCCGCAGCGCATCGCCCCGGGCTGCGTAGCGGCCGTCCAGGGGGGACAGGGCATTGAGGTGACTGATCTGGTCGGCAATCTGCATGGCGGGTAGAAAAAAAAGCGAGTCGGATGGCGGGGTGCCGATTTTATCATCCGCACCAATGTAACAATGGCGCAAAATGCGTTGCGCAATTGGAACGTCGCATTTCGAAGGTGATACCTCCTGCTATACTGCGGCCGCTTTCCGACTTCGCTTGTGGCCTCCATGAAATTGATCGGCTCGCTTACCAGTCCCTATGTCCGCAAAGTGCGGGTCGTCATGGCAGAGAAGAAGCTGGATTACCAGCTTGAACTCGAAAACGTCTGGTCTGCCGATACGCAGATCCAGGCCTACAACCCGTTGGGCAAGGTTCCTTGCCTGGTCATGGAAGACGGCGGCGCGCTGTTCGATTCGCGCGTCATCGTCGAATACCTGGACACCCTGTCACCGGTGGCCCGCCTGATTCCCCAGCCGGGCCGCGAGCGCGCGGCGGTCAAATGCTGGGAAGCCATCGCCGACGGCGTGCTCGACGCCTGCGTGGCCATCGTCAAGGAAAACCAGCGCCCCGAAGCCCAGCGCAGCGCCGACTGGATCGAACGCCAATACGGCAAGATACACGCGGGCCTGGAAGCCATGAACACCAGCCTGGGCGAGCAGGCCCATTGCATGGGCGTGAATTACAGCCTGGCCGACATCGCTGTGGGCTGCGCGCTGGGCTACCTGGACCTGCGCTTCGCGTCGCTCGATTGGCGCGCCGGCCACGCCAACCTGGCGCGCCACTACGAAAAACTGTCGGCGCGGCAATCGTTCATCGACAGCGCGCCGCCGGCCGCCTGACTCTTAGGTCCCCCAGGTGTCTGACACCCGCCAGGGTGTCAGACACCTGATCTCAGATGCCGAAGGCCTGCCAGGCCTTCGCCAGCATGTAGGCGGCCAGGGCAAACAACAATCCCGCGAACACGCGCTTGAGCGTGCCCACCGGCAGGCGGTGCGCCATGCGCGCGCCGAACGGGGCCGTGAGTACGCTGGTCGCCACCAGCGCGAGCAGCGCCGGCCAATAGATGTAGCCCAGCATGCCCGGCCGCGTCACTTCTTGATTCAGGCCCGACACCACATACCCGATACTGTTGGCCAGCGCGATGGGAAAGCCCAGCGCCGCCGACGTCGACACGGCGGCATGCAGCGCGACATTGCACCAGACCATGAAGGGCACCGACAAGAATCCGCCGCCCGCCCCCACCAGGCCGGACAGGAAGCCGATGCCGGCCCCCACCGCGGTCGTGCCCGCCATGCCCGGCATCTGGCGCGATGGCTTGGGTTTCTTGTTGCGCAGCATGTTCCAGGCCGAATAGCCGACGAACAGCGCGAAGAACAGCGACAGCCAGGCCGTGCTGAGCGCCGCGAACACGGCGCCGCCCGACAGCAGGCCGCCCACGATGATGCCCGGCGCCAGGGCGAACACGATCTTCCATTGGATAGTGCCGTTGCGCTGGTGGGCCCGTACGCTGGAGACGGATGTAAACAGGATGGACGTCATCGACGTGGCGATGGCGGCGTGCACGATCAGGTCTTGCGGCATGCCCTGCCAGGTGAACAGCATGGTCAGGAACGGCACCAGCAGCATCCCGCCGCCGATGCCCAGCAGCCCCGCCGCGAACCCCACCACCGCCCCCAACGCCAGCAGGCTTACCAACATTGCTACATCCACTTCGATCTCCTAATCATGTGATTCAAGAATCAGGTACAGGCCCGGACATGAACGCCCGGAAGGAAGCGCGCGGCGCTTCGGGGATGAGACCCCGCGTCAAGCGATGATGCCGCCGCCCAGGCAGACATCGCCGTCGTACAGCACGGCGGACTGGCCGGGCGTCACCGCCCATTGGGGCTGGGCGAACGACAGTTCGAAGGCGTTCAGGGCGGCGGATTCGAGCACGCAGGCCGCATCGGCCTGGCGATAGCGCGTCTTGGCGCCGTAGCCGCCCGGCTGCGGCGCGCGGCCGGCCACCCAGCTGGCGTCCAGCGCCTGCAGGCGGCTGGACAACAGCCAGGGATGGTCGTGGCCCTGCACCACATAAAGAATGTTGCGCTGCAGGTCTTTGCGCGCCGCGTACCAGGCATCGGCGGTGCCGTCGTCGCGCTGGCTGCCCTTGACTCCGCCCACGCCCAGGCCCTTGCGCTGGCCCAGCGTATAGAACGACAGGCCATGGTGCCGCCCTACCCGCTGCCCTTGCGGGGTCAGGATGTCGCCCGGCTCGGTGGGCAGGTAGCGGTTCAGAAATTCGCGAAAGGGCCGTTCGCCGATAAAGCAGATGCCGGTGGAGTCTTTCTTGGCGGCGTTGTGCAGGCCGATTTCATGGGCAATGCGCCGCACTTCCGTCTTGTGCAGCTCGCCCAGCGGAAAAAGCGTGCGCGACAGCTGCGCCTGGTTCAGGCGATGCAGGAAATAGCTTTGGTCTTTGGTGGCGTCTTGCGCCTTGAGCAATTGGTATTCGCGCCCGTGCGGCCCGGCGATGGCGCGCACCCGCGCGTAATGGCCCGTGGCGATGTGCTCGGCGCCCAGCGTCATGGCGTGGTCGAGGAAGGCCTTGAACTTGATCTCGGCGTTGCACAGCACGTCGGGGTTGGGCGTGCGGCCGGCGGAGTATTCGCGCAGGAACTCGGCGAAAACGCGGTCTTTATATTCGGCGGCGAAGTTGACGTACTCGAAATCGACGCCCACCAGATCGGCCACGCTGGCCGCGTCCAGCAAGTCTTGGCGGGTGGAGCAGTATTCGGAATCGTCGTCGTCTTCCCAGTTCTTCATGAACAGGCCGATGACTTCGTAGCCCTGCTGCTTGAGCAACCAGGCCGTCACCGACGAATCGACGCCGCCCGACATGCCGACGACCACGCGGCGGCCTTTGCCGGAATTTGAATTGAACGATGCAAGAGACATGGCGGCTATTTTAGAGGGCGGCCGGGTCGCCGGCGGGGCGCGGCTCGGCCGCCGCCGAGACTTCCATCAGCCAGGCCCGGAACGCCTGCAAAATGGGCAGGTTGGCCTTCTGCTCGGGATAGCACAGGTAATAGCCCTGCCGCGCGCGGATCGGCAACTGCACGGCCACCGCCAGCCTGCCGTCGCGCAGCTCTTCTTCGATCAGGCAGCGCGGGATCAGGGCGATGCCGAACCCCGCCGCGGCGGCCTGCGACAGCAGCGAGTATTGGTCGAAGCGCGCGCCCTCGAGCGCGCGGCGCGCGTCGCAGCCGGCCTGCTCGAACCACTCGCGCCAGCCCTCCAGCGCCGAGGTGTGGTGCAAAAGCGGATAACGCAGCAGTTCTTCGGCGTGTTCGCAGCCGCCGGCGATCAGGCGCGGGCTGCATACCGGCACGATGTCGCGGCCTACGATGTAGTCGGCGCCGCTGCCCGGCCAGATGCCGTCGCCGAACCGCACCGCGGCGTCGAGTTCTTGGTTGGAAAAATCGTAGCCCTGCCGGTGCGGCAGGAATTCCACGTGGATGTCTGGCCGCACACGCATGAAGGTGGCCAGCCGCGGAATCAGCCAGCGGGCGCCGAAGGTGGGCATGCAGGTCAGGTGCAGAGTGCCGCCCCGGCCCTGGTGGGCGATGAGCTCGACGGTGGCGGCCTCGATCTGGCCCAGCCCGGCCTGGATTTTCTTCAGGTAGCTCTGGCCGGCCTCGGTCAGGACCAGCCCTTGCCTGATGCGCAGGAATAGCTCGACCCCAAGAAAGGCCTCGAGATGTTTCACTTGTTTACTGACCGCCCCCTGGGTCACGCACATCTCCTGGGCGGCCCGTGTGAAGCTGCTATGCCTGGCAGCGACTTCGAAGGCTTGCAGGTCGGTCAAAGAGGGACAGAATCGGCGCATGGCATCGGCCAGTTATTGTAACTAATTACAACATCAGGCATGAAAAAAAGTAATAGCTTACGGAGAATCTTTCGTTTGCGCAAACCCGCCAGGCCGTTCCAGAATCTGAAGGTTTGCCAATAGCAACGATCCGACAACTTCCTACAGGGGAAACCATGCAACGTCGCCATGTCATTCTGGGCCTGTCCCTTACCGCCGCGGTGCTGGCCGCGCCGCTGAGCGCCGGCATTGCCCACGCCCAAGACGCCTATCCGACCAAACCGATCCGCCTGGTCGTGCCCTTCCCGCCCGGCGGCACCACCGACATCGTCGGCCGCCTGTTCGCCGACAAGCTCAGCCAGGCGCTGGGCCAGACCGTGGTGGTGGAAAACAAGGCCGGCGCCGGCGGCTCGATCGGCAGCGCCCAAGTGGCCAGCGCCGACCCCGACGGCTATACGCTGGGCATCGCCACCGTCAGCACGCACGGCATCAACCCGGCCATTTACCACAACCTGCCGTTCGACGCCGAAAAAGACTTCACGCCGATCTCGAACCTGGCTTCCGTGCCGAACATCATGGTGATCAACCCCAAGGTGCCGGCCAAGAATATCAGCGAATTCATCGCCCTGGCCAAGAAAGAGCCGGGCAAGCTGGCGTACGCCTCGGCCGGCAACGGCTCGGTGTCGCACATGATGGGCGAGCTGTTCAAGATGGCCTCGGGCACCGACCTGATGCACGTGCCCTACCGTGGCGTGGGCCCGGCCCTGAACGACGCGCTGGCCGGCCAGGTCGACGTGCTGTACGACAACCTGCCATCGTCGCTGCCGCACGTACAGGCCGGCAAGCTGGTCGCGTTGGCGGTTGCCGCGCCCAAGCGCGTGGCCGCGCTGCCCGACGTTCCGACCTTCGCCGAAGCCGGCCTGCAAGCCGTCAACGATTCGTCGTGGTTCGGCCTGGTGGGCCCGGCCAACCTGCCCAAGCCCGTGCTCGAGAAGCTGCATGCCGCCGTGGTGAAGGTCAGCGCCGACCCGGCCGTGGTGCAACGCCTGGAAAGCCTGGGTGCCGCGCCGGTGGCCAACACGCCGGAAGAATACGCTCAGCAGATCTCGGCCGAGATCGCCAAGAACAAGCGTATCGCCAAAGAAGCCAACGTGAAGATCGACTGATCGATCCCGGCCCCCGCCCTGCGGGGGCCGTTTCCCGCCTTGATGCCGTATCGATTTCCCATGCTTATCAACGACCCCCTGTCTTATCGCCTGGCTCTGCCGGCCCGCTATCCCGAAGCCTCGGCTGCGCTGGTGCTGGATTCGCCGCACAGCGGCACCACCTATCCGCCGGACTTCGCCTCGTCGGTGCCCATCGCCACGCTGCGCACGGCGGAAGACACGTGGGTCGATGACCTGTGGAACGACGCGGTCGGCATGGGCGTGCCCCTGATCGCCGCGGCGTTTCCGCGCGCCTATATCGATGCCAATCGCTCCCTCGACGAAATCGACTCGCAGCTGCTCGACCAGCCCTGGCCCGAGCCGCTGCCCGATTCGCCCAAGGTCAAGCTGGGCAAGGGCCTGATCTGGCGCATGCTCGACGACGGCACGCCGCTGTACGACCGCAAGCTCAGCCTGGACGAGGTGCGCCACCGCATCGATGCCTGCTGGAAGCCTTATCACGCACAGGTGGCGCGCCTGCTCGACGCGGCCCACGCCCGCCATGGCAAGGTCTGGCACATCAACTGCCATTCGATGCCCAGCGTGGCCGGCGCGTTCGCCACCGACAAGCCCGGCCTGGTGCATCCCGATTTCGTGCTGGGCGACCGCGACGGCTCGACCAGCGATCCCGCTTTCCGCGAATTCGTGGCCGCCTGGCTGCGCGAGCGGGGCTACCACGTCTCCGTCAATGATCCCTACAAGGGCGTGGAACTGGTGCGCGCCTTCGGCCGCCCGGCCGAAGGCCGCCACAGCCTGCAGGTGGAAATCAACCGCAAGCTGTACATGGATGAAGTCACGCTGCGGCCCTCGGCCGGCTACGGCAAGCTGAAGGCCGACCTGCGCGACCTGACCGCCGCCCTGCTCGACTGGACGCGCGCGCAAACGGCCTGACGCCGGACGTTTGCACGCCGTGGCTGGCGCCCCGCGCCAGCCTTTCCGGACGCCCTGCTCTGCAGGGCGTTTTTTTTGAAGACGCCACAACCGGGGTCCGCACCCGCCCCGCCTGCCGATTCGTGTATAACTACGCGAACTCAGGGAGGAGTAGCGATGCAGATCGGGATACCGCGAGAGACCCGCGAGGGCGAGACTCGCGTCGCAGCAACGCCGGAAACGGTCAAGAAATACATCGGCGGCAAACACACCGTGGTGGTCGAACGAGGGGCGGGCCAGGCGGCGCGCTATCCCGACGAGGCCTACGCCGCGGCGGGGGCCACGCTGGGCAGCGCCCAGGAAGCACTGGGCTGCCCACTGGTATTGAAAGTCCGCGCGCCGTCGGCCGACGAACTGCCGCACATGCGGGCCGGCGCGGTGGTGGCCGGCATGCTCGACCCCTTCAACGCCGAAGGCCTGGCGGCCCTGGCGGCCACGGGGCTGACCGGCTTCGCGCTCGAGGCGGCGCCGCGCATCACCCGCGCGCAAAGCCTGGACGTGCTGTCGTCGCAGGCCAACCTGGCCGGCTACAAGGCCGTGCTGCTGGCCGCCCACTATTACGGACGGCTGTTCCCCATGATGATGACCGCCGCCGGCACGCTGAAGGCCGCGCGCGCGGTCGTGCTGGGCGCCGGCGTGGCCGGCCTGCAGGCCATCGCCACGGCCAAGCGCCTGGGCGCCGTGGTCGAGGCCTCCGACGTGCGGCCCGCCGCCAAAGAACAGATCGAATCGCTGGGCGCCAAGTTCATCGACGTGCCGTTCGAAACCGACGAGGAACGCCAGATCGCCGAAGGCACCGGCGGCTACGCGCGCGCCATGCCGCCGGCCTGGATGGAGCGCCAGGCGGCCCTGGTGTCCGAGCGCTGCAAGCAGGCCGACATCATCATTACCACCGCCCTGATTCCGGGCCGGCCGGCGCCCACCCTGCTGTCGGCCGAGACCGTGCAGGCCATGAAGCCGGGCTCGGTCGTGGTCGATCTGGCGGTCGAGCGCGGCGGCAACTGCCCGCTTTCCGAAGCGGGCAAGGTCGTGGAAAAGCACGGCGTCACCCTGGTCGGGCTGACCAACCTGCCGGGCCTGGTGGCCACCGACGCATCCGCGCTGTACGCGCGCAACCTGCTCGATTTCCTCAAGCTCATCACCGACGCCGAAGGCGCGCTGGCCATCCGCCGCGACGACGAAATCGTCGCCGCGTGCCTGATGTGCGAGGGCGGCAATGTCATCCAGAAAAAGGGCTAGGCCATGGAAGCAATCAATCCCACGCTCGTCAACCTGATCATCTTCGTGCTGGCCATCTACGTCGGCTACCACGTCGTCTGGAACGTCACCCCTGCCCTGCACACCCCGCTGATGGCCGTCACTAACGCCATCTCGGCCATCATCATCGTCGGCGCCATGCTGGCCGCCGCCCTGACCGAAGGCGGCCTGGCGCGCGGCATGGGCGTGTTCGCCGTGGCCCTGGCCGCCGTGAACGTCTTCGGCGGCTTCCTGGTCACGCGCCGCATGCTCGAGATGTTCAAGAAAAAAGACAAGAAAACCGCGCAGGAGAACCGCTCATGATCTCGCTGAACCTGGTGACCCTGCTGTACCTGGTGGCATCGGTCTGCTTCATCCAGGCCCTGAAGGGGCTGTCGCACCCTACTACGTCGCGCCTGGGCAATGCGTTCGGCATGGTCGGCATGGCCATCGCCGTGCTGACCACCGCCGCGCTGATCGTGCAGCTGGCCCGCGCCGGCAGCGCCGGCATCGGCCTGGGCTGGGTGCTGCTGGGCCTGCTGGTCGGGGGATCCATCGGCACGCTGATGGCCAAGCGCGTCGAGATGACCAAGATGCCCGAACTGGTGGCTTTCATGCACAGCATGATCGGCCTGGCCGCCGTCGCCATCGCCGTGGCGGTGGTGGCCGAGCCGCACGCGTTCGGCATCGCCGCGGTGGGCGCGCCCCTGCCGGTGGGCAACCGCCTGGAACTGTTCATCGGCACCTTTGTCGGCGCCATCACGTTTTCGGGCTCGGTCATCGCCTTCGGCAAACTGTCGGGCAAGTACAAGTTCCGCCTGTTCCAGGGCGCGCCGGTGGTGTTCGGCGGCCAGCACATGCTGAACCTCGTGCTGGCCCTGGCCATGCTGGGCTGCGGCTTCTGGTTCATGGCCACGCAGGCCTGGACGCCATTCATCATCATGACGGCCATCGCCTTCGTGCTGGGCGTGCTGATCATCATCCCCATCGGCGGCGCCGACATGCCGGTGGTGGTGTCGATGCTGAACAGCTATTCGGGCTGGGCGGCGGCGGGCATCGGCTTTTCGCTGAACAACCCCATGCTGATCATCGCCGGCTCGCTGGTGGGCTCATCGGGCGCGATCCTGTCGTACATCATGTGCAAGGCGATGAACCGTTCGTTCTTCAACGTGATCCTGGGCGGTTTCGGCGGCCAGGGCGCGGCCAGCGCCGCGGCCGGCGATGGCCAGCAGCGCAGCGTGAAGTCGGGCAGCGCCGATGATGCGGCATTCCTGATGACCAACGCCGAGACCGTCACCATCGTGCCCGGCTACGGCCTGGCGGTGGCGCGCGCCCAGCATGCCCTGAAAGAACTGGCCGAGAAGCTGGGCGAAAAGGGCGTGACGGTGAAGTACGCCATCCATCCGGTGGCGGGCCGCATGCCGGGCCACATGAACGTGCTGCTGGCCGAGGCCGAAGTGCCCTACGATCAGGTGTTCGAGATGGAAGACATCAACGGCGAATTCGGCCAGACCGACGTGGTGCTGGTGCTGGGCGCCAACGACGTGGTCAATCCCGCCGCCAAGAACGATCCCGCTTCCCCGATCGCCGGCATGCCCATCCTGGAAGCCTACAAGGCGCGCACCGTGATCGTGAACAAGCGCTCGATGGCGGCCGGCTATGCCGGCCTGGACAACGAGCTGTTCTACATGGACCGCACGATGATGGTGTTCGGCGACGCCAAGAAAGTGCTCGAAGACATGGTCAAGGCGGTGGAATAACCCGCCGCGCCTCGGTCGGAGCGATCGAGGCGCACTTCGGTGTCCGGCACCTGACGGAGCCAGACACCCGCCATCGGCTTTCCATCAGGCATCAGGTGTCTGACTTCCGCTTTCCATCAGGTGTCTGACTCCCGGCAGGGTGTCAGACACCGCGCTACGCTGAAACGGTTGTCGTCGGCTTCGGTGTCCGGCACCTGGCGGAGCCGGATACCTGCTGCTGCCTGAGCAAACACCTGGGCTGCGCCTAATGCCCCAGGCGCTCGTCGACCGCCTCGATCCAGTGCCGCACGGGCGTATCGGTGCCGCTTTGCAAGTGCGCGACGCAGCCGACGTTCGACGACAGGATCACCGGCGGGGCGTGCGGCGCCATCGACGCCAGCTTGCGGTCGCGCAGCTCCAGCGCCATGGCGGGATTCAGCACCGAATAGGCGCCGGCCGAGCCGCAGCATAAATGCGCATCGGCAAAGGGCTGCAGTTCGAATCCCAGTTCGGCCAACACCCGTTCGCTCAGGGGGCGCAGCCCCTGCCAGTGCTGCAGCGTGCAGGGCGGATGAAACGCCGCCCGCCCGCCCGGCGCGAGGCGGGCCCGCAAGGCCTGCGCATGCGGGGCCACGATTTCGGCCACATCTTTCACCAGCGCGACGACGCGCTCGGCGCGCTCGGCATAGCGCGGGTCGCCCCGCAAATGATGGGCGTATTCCTTCACCATGGCGCCGCAGCCCGATGCGTTCATGACGATGGCCTCGATCTCGCCGCGCTCGACCGCTGGCCACCACGCATCGATGTTGGCGCGCATCTGGTCCAGTGCCTGTGCCTGCGCGTCCAGGTGGAAATTCACCGCGCCGCAGCACCCTGCCCCGTGGGCCAATCGCGCGCCGATGCCGATGGCATCCAGGACGCGGATGGTGGCGGCATCGATGGTCGGCATCATGGCCGGCTGCACACAGCCGATCGGCACCAGCACCTGGCGCGTGTGCCGCGAGGCGTCGGGCAGCAGGCCCGGGCTGCGCCACGCGGGCACCTTGCGTTTCAGCGCGGCGGGCAGCAGCCCGCGCAGCATCTGGCCGCCCCGCATGGCGGGCGCGAACAGCGCGGAATTCAGGCCCTTGCGCAGCAGCGCGCGGCGCAGGCGGTCGCGCCACGGACGCTGCACCTTCTGGTCGACCACCTTGCGCCCGATATCGACCAGGTGGCCATACTGCACCCCCGACGGGCAAGTGGTTTCGCAATTGCGGCAGGTCAGGCAGCGGTCCAGGTGCTGCTGCGTCGCCAGCGTCGGCTCGGCTCCTTCCAGCATCTGCTTGATCAGGTAGATGCGCCCGCGCGGGCTGTCGAGCTCGTCGCCCAGCACCTGGTAAGTGGGACAGGTGGCCGTGCAGAATCCGCAATGCACGCAGCGGCGCAGAATGGCATCCGCCTCGCGGCCATAGTCGGTATCGCGCGCCCAGGAAGCAAGATTGGTCTGCATGCTGTGCTATAGCTCCAGGACCAGGCGGCCCGGGTTGAACAGGCCGGCCGGGTCCAGTTCTTGTTTCAGGCGCCGGGTGATCGCCGCCACCCCCGGCGACAAAGGATGGAACACCCCGTCGGCGGGGATGGGCCCGCCGGCCGGACGGAACAAGGTGGCATGGCCGCCCAGTTGCTGGGCCAGTTCGCGCACGGCGCGCGCGTCGGCGTTGCCGCTGATCCAGCGTTGGCCGCCGCCCCATTCCACCAGTACCGGCCAATCGAGCTGCAGCGCCGGCGCGGCGGGCGGCAACGCCAGCCGCCACAGCGGCTGGCCGCCGCCGAAAAACGGATGAGTATGTTCGCGCAGCGATGCCCACCACTGCTCGGCAGGCCCGGCGTCCAGTTCGTCGCCGCCGATGTGGGCCGCCGCCGCGCGCACCGCGGGCGGCGCGCCGGACAGGCGTACCGTGACGTAGCCGCCTGCGCCGTCGTCGGCGGGGCTCCAGCAGCTGGCCGAGACCGCCAGGGGCCGGCCGCGCCATTCGGTGAATTGCGCCAGCGCCTGCTGTTGCGTGGCCGGGTAGCGCACCGTGCGTTCTTCGTAGGGGCGCGGCGCGACTTTCAGCGACACCTCGAGGATCGC
The DNA here is from genome assembly GCA_017745595.1 of Bordetella petrii. Lineage (GTDB taxonomy): Bacteria > Pseudomonadota > Gammaproteobacteria > Burkholderiales > Burkholderiaceae_B > Bordetella_A > Bordetella_A petrii_C. Next base: position 57,280 of record WMBV01000020.1, on the reverse strand, counting down.
GCCGAAAATGCCGTGCGACCCCGCCAGCAGGCGCGAGACGTCGTAGCCCGCCACGTTTTTCATGACTTCTCCACCGAACGACAGGATGCGGCCCTGCGAGTCGAGCAGGCGCGCACCCAGCACGTAGTCGCGCACGGCGCCGGCGGCCATGCGGCGCGGGCCGGCCAGGCCCGCCGCCACGCAGCCGCCCACGGTGGCCGCGGCGCCGAAATGCGGCGGCTCGAACGCCAGCATCTGGCCGTGCTCGGCCAGCGCCGCTTCCAGCGTGGCCAAGGGCGTGCCGGCACGCACCGTTACCACCAGTTCGGCCGGCTGGTAGCTGACGATGCCGCTGTAGGGGGTCATGTCGAGCAGGCAGTGGCCATCCTGCGGCGTGACCGGCCGGTAGTTTCCATAAAAAGATTTGCTGCCGCTACCCATGACGAACAACGGCTTGTGGCCGGCGCGCGCCGTCATGACCTGGTCGCACAGCTCCGACAGGACGAATTCCATGTGGCGCCGCCCTAGAAGCGTGCCAGATCGGGAAAACTCAGTTCTCCGGCGTGGACATGCATCTTGCCGTATTCGGCACAGCGCGCCAGGGTGGGAATCACCTTTTCGGGATTCAGCAGGCCGGGCGGATCGAACGCCCTTTTGACGGCAAGAAACGCGTCCAGTTCATCGCGCGAAAATTGCACACACATTTGATTTATTTTCTCCATACCCACCCCGTGCTCGCCGGTCAGGGTGCCTCCGACTTGGACACACAGCTCGAGAATCGCTGCGCCGAATTTTTCCGCCCGCTCGACTTCGTCGGGCTTGTTCGAATCAAACAGAATCAAGGGATGCAGGTTGCCGTCGCCGGCATGGAACACGTTGGCGCAGCGCAGGCCGAATTCGTCTTCCATCTGCTCGATGGCTCCCAGCACGCGCGCAAGGTGGCGGCGCGGAATCGTGCCGTCCATGCAGTAGTAATCGGGCGACACGCGCCCGGCGGCCGGAAAGGCGTTCTTGCGCCCGGCCCAGAACCTGAGCCGCTCGGCCTCGTCGCGCGACACCTGCAGGCGCGTCGCCCCGGCCAGGCGAAAGACCTCGACCATGCGTTCGATTTCGTGTGCGACCTCTTCGGCCGTGCCATCGGACTCGCACAGCAGAATGGCCTGCGCCGCAACGTCGTAGCCCGCGTTCACGAAGGGCTCGACCATCTGCACCGCCTGGCGGTCCATCATTTCGAGGCCCGCCGGGATGATGCCCGCCGCGATGATGTTGGTAACGGCCTGGCCGGCCGCCTCGACGCTGGAAAAGCTGGCCATGATCACTTGCGCGCAGGCCGGCTTGGGAATCAGCTTGACCGTGATCTCGGTGACCACGCCCAGCATGCCCTCGGAGCCGATGAACAAGGCCAGCAGGTCCAGCCCCGGCGCATCGGGAGCATCGGAGCCGAGCTCGACGATGTCGCCGTCGCTGGTGACCACGCGCACGCGCAATACGTTATGGACCGTCAGCCCGTACTTCAGGCAGTGCACGCCGCCGGAGTTCTCGGCGACATTGCCGCCGATGGAACAGGCGATCTGGCTGGAGGGGTCGGGCGCATAGTACAGGCCGTAAGGCGCGGCGGCCTCGGAAATGGCCAGATTGCGCACGCCGGGCTCGACCACCGCCGTGCCGCCCTCGGTATCGATGCGCCGGATGCGATTGAACTTGGCCAGGCCCATCAGCACGCCCTGCGGGTGCGGCATGGCGCCGCCCGACAAGCCGGTGCCGGCGCCGCGCGCCACCAGCGGCACGTTCAGGCGCTTGCACAGCCGCATGACCGCCACCACCTGCTCTTCGGTTTCGGGCAGGACCACCACGGGCGGCAACGCGCGATACAAGGACAGGCCGTCGCATTCGTACGGACGGGTGTCTTCTTCGCGGTGCAGCACGCAGTGTCCGGGCAGCACCCCGTGAAGTGCGCCGACGACCTGGCTGGCGGAAAAAGGCTGCTCGGCGAGACTGAAGTTCGGTTCGACCAGTGAATTCATGAGCGCAACAATAGCGCGTGCCTATCTTTCCCGGCAGGGCGGATTTACCCGCACCCGCCGGCCCCGGGCACGCCCTGGCGGGCCTGCGCTTTACCAGCTGATGATCTTGCCGGGATTGAGGATGTTGTTCGGGTCGAACGCGTGCTTCAGGCTGCGCATGAGCGCCAGCGCATCCGCGCCGTGCTCGTCGGCCATGAATTGCATCTTGTGCAACCCGACGCCGTGCTCGCCGGTGCAGGTGCCATCGGCGGCAATGGCGCGTCGCACCAAATTGTGATTAATCGTTTCGGATTCTTGCCATTCCGCCTCATTGTCGGCATCCAGCAACATCAGCACGTGGAAATTGCCGTCGCCGACATGGCCCACGATGGTGTACGGAAAGCTGGCGCGGTCGAGTTCGTCGACCGTTACGCGCACGCAATCGGCCAGGCGCGAAATCGGCACGCAGACATCGGTGGTGCTGGCGCGGCAGCCCGGCCGCAGCTGCAGCCCGGCAAAGTAGGCGTTGTGCCGCGCCGTCCAGAGGCGGCTGCGGTCTTCGGGGCGTTCGGCCCATTCGAAATCCATGCCGCCGTGTTCGGCCGTGATGCTCTGCACGGTTTCGGCCTGCTCTTTCACGCCGGCCGGGCTGCCGTGGAATTCGAACACCAGCATGGGTGTCTCGCGCAACGTCAGCTTGCTGTGCAGGTTGACCGCGCGCACCGCGGCGGCGTCCATGAATTCGACGCGCGCCACGGGCACGCCCATCTGGATGATCTCGATCACGCTCTGGACGGCGTCGTCGAGCGTGGAAAAATTGCACACGGCGGCCGACACGGCCTCGGGCTGCGGGTACAGCCGCACGGTGACTTCGGTAATGATGCCCAGCGTGCCTTCGCTGCCCACGAAGATGCGGGTCAGGTCGTAGCCGGCCGACGACTTGCGCGCCCGGCCCGCCGTGCGCACGACGCGGCCGTCGGCGGTAACCACGGTCAGCGACACCACGTTTTCGCGCATGGTGCCGTAGCGCACCGCGTTGGTGCCCGAGGCGCGCGTGGCGGCCATGCCGCCCAGGCTGGCATCGGCGCCCGGATCGATGGGAAAGAACAGCCCGGTATCGCGGATTTCTTCGTTGAGCTGCTTGCGGGTGACGCCGGCCTGCACGGTGGCGGTCAGGTCTTCGGCATTGACCGCCAGCAGACGGTTCATTTGCGACAAATCGAGGCTGATGCCGCCCTGGATGGCCAGCAAGTGGCCTTCAAGCGACGACCCGGCACCGTAGGGAATCAGCGGCACGCGATGTTCGTTGCACAGCCGCGCCACCGCCGCGACCTCGTCGGTGCTTTGGGCGAACACCACGGCGTCGGGCAGCATCGGCGGATACGGGGATTCGTCGCGGCCGTGATGTTCGCGCACGGCCTCGGACACGGACAGGCGGTCGGCGAACTGCGCGCGCAGGGCGTCCAGGCAGGCGGCGGGTACCGGACGGCGCAGGGATTCGGCGGTGGCGGGAGCATTCATGGCGGCGTAGGAAAACGAAGACGGGAATCTGCCATTCTACGCCCGCGGCGGCCCGAAAGCCGGCCCCGGGCGTGATGGACAATGAGGTCCGGCCCGCCCGGCGCCGCCCGCTACTTTCCCGCCGTCGCGGCCGCGCGGCGGCGTTCTTTGATGGCCCGCGCCAGGCGCTCGAGCACCTGCACCGAGGCGTCCCAGTCGATACATCCATCGGTGATGCTCTGCCCGTATACCAGCGGCTCGCCCGGCACCATGTCCTGGCGCCCGCCCAGCAGGTGGCTTTCGACCATGACGCCCACGATGCGCGCATCGCCGGCCTCGATCTGGCGCGCCACGTCGTCGATTACCAGCGGCTGGTTCTCGGGCTTCTTGCTGCTGTTGGCGTGGCTGGCGTCGATCATGACGCGCTGCGCCAGGCCCGACTTGGCCATGTCCTGGCAGGCGGCCGACACGCTGGCGGCGTCATAGTTGGGCGCCTTGCCGCCGCGCAGGATCACGTGGCAGTCTTCGTTGCCGGCCGTGGACACGATGGCGGAATGCCCGCCCTTGGTCACCGACAAGAAATGATGGGGCTGCGAAGCCGCCTTGATGGCATCGACGGCGATCTTGACGTTGCCGTCGGTGCCGTTCTTGAAGCCGACCGGGCACGACAGCCCGGAAGCCAGCTCGCGGTGAACCTGGCTTTCGGTCGTGCGCGCCCCGATGGCTCCCCAGGAAACCAGGTCGGCGATGTATTGGGGGGTGATCATGTCCAGGAACTCGCAGCCGGCCGGCAGCCCCTGGCTGTTGATGTCGAGCAGCAGTTCGCGCGCCACGCGGATGCCGCGGTTGATGTCGAAGCTGCCGTCGAGCCCGGGATCGTTGATCAATCCCTTCCAGCCCACCGTGGTGCGCGGCTTCTCGAAGTACACCCGCATCACGATTTCGAGCTCGCCTTGCAGGCGTTCGCGCACCGGCTTGAGGCGGGTGGCGTATTCCAGGGCGGCCTTGGTGTCGTGGATGGAACACGGCCCGATGATCACGATCAGGCGGTCGTCCATGCCATGCAGGATGCGATGCATGCCCTGGCGCGCGGCGAATACGGTTTCGGATGCCTGCTGGGTGCACGGGAATTCGCGCATCACATGCGAAGGCGGGTTCAGTTCTTTGATTTCGCGGATGCGAAGGTCGTCGGTATTGTGCGACACGGTGTAGCTCCTGGGTTGCCCGCCAGGCTGACGGCACAAAAAAGCCGCCAGGGGGCTGGCGGCTTTTTCGAGGGATTCTGTACTAACTTCAGATTGAGCGCGTCCCTTCCTCCGCCAGCGGCTTCAGAAAACCAAAAAAATAAAAATAAAAAGCGGGGGACGCGAATTTCATGACGAGAAACTCTAGCACAAAACAACACGGCCGCCAAGGCGAACTTTCTTGCCGCGCAGCGGGTCTCGGCCGCCTGAAGCAGATTTTCAGGTGTCCGGCTTCGATTTTGCAGGTGTCTGGCTCCCGCAGGGTGTCAGACACCGATGCTCTGCCGTTCGTACGCAACGGTGTCAGGCACCTGCGGAGCCTGACACCTGGCCAATCAGGCTGTGCCGCCGACGGTCAGCCCGTCCATGCGCACCGTCGGCATGCCTACGCCCACCGGCACGCTTTGCCCGTCTTTGCCGCAGGTGCCCACGCCCGAATCGAGCTGCAGGTCGTTGCCGATCAGGCTGACGCGGTTCATGGCATCGGGGCCGTTGCCGATGAGCGTGGCTCCCTTGACCGGGTAAGTGATCTTGCCGTTTTCGATCATGTAGGCCTCGGAGGCCGAAAACACGAACTTGCCGTTGGTGATGTCGACCTGGCCGCCGCCGAAGTTGGCCGCGTAAAGGCCATGCTTGACCGAAGCGATGATTTCTTCGGGCGGCGTCTGCCCCGCCAGCATATAAGTGTTGGTCATGCGCGGCATGGGCAGATGGGCAAAGGATTCGCGCCGTCCGTTGCCGGTGGCGGCGGTTTTCATCAGGCGCGCATTGAGCGTGTCTTGCATGTAGCCGCGCAGGATGCCGTCTTCGATCAGCACGTTGCGCTGCGTGGCATTGCCCTCGTCGTCGATGTTCAGCGAGCCGCGGCGGTCGGGCAGCGTGCCATCGTCGATGACGGTAACGCCCTTGGAGGCGACGCGCTCGCCCATGCGGCCGGAAAATACGCTGGACCCCTTGCGGTTGAAGTCGCCTTCCAGGCCGTGGCCCACGGCTTCGTGCAACAGGATGCCGGGCCAGCCCGAGCCCAGCACCACGGTCATTTCGCCCGCCGGCGCCGGCCGGGCGTCGAGATTCACCATGGCCTCGTGCACGGCCCGCTCGACGTAGCCTTGCAGCATCTCGTCCGAAAAATACGCCAGCCCCAGGCGGCCGCCGCCGCCCGCGTGGCCCATTTCGCGGCGCCCGTTGCGCTCGGCGATGACGGTGAGCGACAGGCGCACCAGCGGGCGCACGTCGGCTGCCAGGCGGCCGTCGCTGCCCGCCACCAGCACGACGTCGTACTCGGCGCCCAGGCCAGCCATGACCTGGATGACATGCGGATCGCGCGCCCGCGCCATGCGTTCGAGCCGTTCGAGCAGGGCGACTTTTTCGGGCGCGCTCAGCGTGGCCAGCGGATCGAGGTCGGCATACAGGCTGCGGCCGGCCTCGGGCGGCACCTGGGCCGCCACTTTGACCTTGCCCGCGCCCCGGCGCGCAATGCCGCGCACCGCGTGCGCCGACGACAACAGCGCCTCGGGCGAAAGCGAATCGGAATAGGCGAAGGCGGTTTTTTCGCCGCTGATGGCGCGCACCCCCACGCCCTGCCCGATAGAAAAACTGCCGGTCTTGACGATGCCTTCTTCGAGGCTCCAGCCCTCGCTGCGCGTGTACTGGAAATACAGGTCGGCGTAATCGACCTTGTGGGTGAAGATTTCGCCCAGCGCGCGAGCCATGTCGGCTTCGGTCAGGCCCCAGGGGTCGAGCAGCAGCGATTTGGCCGTGGCCAGCGATTGAATATCGGGATCGATCAGGTTCATGAAATTTCTGTCTTTACAGGACTCGATGGCGCAGCGCCGGCAACGATGCCCGCACTTGCGCCAGGCGCTCAGACTCTATGGTACCGCTGACGACGCCCGGCCCTTCGGGCAATACGTCGAGAATTTCGCCCCAGGGGTCGATCAGCATCGAATGGCCCCAGGTGCGCCTGCCGTTGAGGTGATGCCCGCCCTGCGCGGCCGCCAGTACATAGCACTGGTTTTCGATGGCGCGGGCCCGCAGCAGCAGTTCCCAGTGAGCCTTGCCCGTAGTGTAGGTGAAGGCGGCCGGCACCAAAATCAAGTCCACCTGGCCCAGGGCGCGGTACAGCTCGGGAAAGCGCAGGTCGTAGCATACCGACAGCCCCACCCTGCCCCACGGCGTATCGAAGGCCCGGACCGATTCGCCGGGGCGGATGGCGATCGATTCATCGTACGCCTCGGCCCCGCGCTGGAAATTGAATAAATGGATCTTGTCGTACCGCGCCGCCGGCTGTCCATCCGGTCCATAGACGAACGCCGTATTGAATACCCGCTGGGGATCGGGACAGGCCAGCGGCAGCGTGCCGCCGGCCAGCCAGATCTGGTGGCGTTTTGCCTGGCCGGCCAGGAATTCCTGGATCGGCCCCTGGCCGGGCCGTTCTTTTATTTCGAGTTTCTGGCGGTCGCTCTGCCCCATAAAACAAAAATATTCCGGCAGGGAAACCAGCCGCGCGCCGGCGGCGGCCGCTTTCTCGATTAATTCGCCGGCCTGCCGCAGATTATCGTGGAGATCGGGGCTGGAGATCATCTGGATCGCCGCCACTGGCACTGAATACGGCCCGGAAATAGCCATTTTTCGACCTTTTTGAAAGTGACAAATTTCGCTCAAAATAATGAATCGGCTGGGCAATTTATGTATTATGACAAGCACGGCCATCTATTGGCCAAATTACCGCACCAGACCGCGTTTATTATTATCAGGACTTGCCCATGCCCCGTGAAAACTACTCTGCGCTCCAGGCGAAAATAGAAAAAGAAATAAACAAATTGCAAAAAAAGGCTGAAGCCCTGCAAACCAAACGCCGCAAGCCGGTTATTGCATCCATTGTGGCTTCAATGCGCGAATACAATATTACCCCCGAGGAAATCGCCGCCGCCCTGGGCGGATCGGGGAAAACGTCGCGCGCCGGCGCCGGCCGCAAAGCCGCGCCAGCGGCCAAACGGCAGGTAGCGCCCAAGTACCGCCATCCCAAAACCGGCGAAACCTGGAGCGGCCGCGGCAAAGCGCCGCGCTGGCTCACCGCCGAAGAAGCCCAGGGCAACAGCCGCGAGAGCTTCTTGATCGGCGAATAATGCCCGCGGCCCTCGTCCGGACGAGGGCCGCTATTAATGCGGACGAGCGGGCCGGCGCTGAAATCGGCCACCGCGCCCTGCCCGCCATATAAGCCTTCAACGCCCGACCGGATATTCAACCTCGCGTTCCGAGCCATTATTCCCCGGGAAATTATCAAATATCGCTTGCACCAGATACGGCATGGTGCGCACCAGGTCTTCCCGGTCGGTAACAATATAGGCCGACGCCCGGTATACCTCGGCCCCGCCGCGCGCGGAATCGTGAATCTGCACATCGAGGCGGTTGCGGTAGGCCACCGTGGGCACGTCGACCCAGTCGGGCCCCCAATATCCCATGCCGCCGCCCCACCAGCGCGGGCCATAAAAGCCGCCGAAGCCGCCATAGAAGTACGGATCGTAGGCGCGGCGCACCATGACCTGGGTTTGCGCGCTTCCGTACGTGAACGACACCTTGAACCGGGCCGGCTGCCCGGCCTGGGCCTCGACCAGGCCGGTGGGGCCGATACCGGCGCGCATGACGTCCTGGTAGGCCTGGTATTCCAGGTTGCCGGCCTGGTCCGGCCCGGCATCGACGAACCGGTAGGCCTGCCCCACCACGTCGGCCGGCCATTGCTGGAACGAGGTTACCCGTGCCTGTACCGTGGGCGTCGCGCAGCCGTTCAGCAGCCCCGCCGACAACGCCACTGCGATGGCAACCCATCGCCACCTGCGAGACCCGATTTTTGATGAAAACATGAGCTTCTCCAACGGCGCCATCATAGGCAGGTTTCGACCGTGCCGGTGAACGAAAGTTTTCAACCGGATATTTCCGCCGGTAAATGCCCGGCGGGGTCCTACTACAATACGCCTTTATCTATTTTGAACTGGTCGAAGCATGCGCACCGAAACGCCTGTAACCGTATATCGCAAGGATTATCGGCCCTATCCTTATGCCATTCCGGAAGTGGCGCTGGCGTTCGACCTGGATCCCGAATCTACCCAGGTCCACAGCACGCTGCGCATCGAGCGCAAGGCCGATGCGCCCGCCGACGCCCCCCTGGTGCTGGACGGCACCGACCTGCAATTGGTGTCGCTGCAGGTCGATGGCCAGGCCTGGCCCGCGGACCGCTATACGCTGGATGAACACACCCTGGTCCTGGCGGGGCTGCCGGCCCGCGCCACCCTGGATGTCGTCAGCCGCTGCCGGCCCGCCGCCAATTCCACGCTGATGGGCCTGTATGTATCGGGCGGCAATTTTTTCACCCAGTGCGAAGCCGAGGGCTTTCGCCGCATTACCTGGTTCGCCGACCGGCCCGACGTCATGTCGCGCTACCGCGTCACGCTGCGCGCGGGCGCCGACTACCCGGTATTGTTGTCCAACGGCAATCTGCTGGCCACGCACGCGCTGCCCGACGGCCGCCAGGAAGCCCAATGGGAAGATCCCTTCCCCAAGCCCTGCTACCTGTTCGCCCTGGTGGCCGGCCGCCTTACCCATCGCGAAACCACCGTGCAGACGGCCTCGGGCCGCGACGTGCTGCTGCAGGTTTATAGCGACCCCGGCTCGGAAGACCGTACCGAATGGGCGCTGCAATCGCTGGTGCGGGCGCTGCGCTGGGACGAAACCCGTTTTGGCCTGGAACTCGACCTGGACCGCTTCATGGTGGTGGCGGTGCGCGACTTCAACATGGGGGCCATGGAAAACAAGGGGTTGAACATCTTCAATGCCGCGTATGTGCTGGCCGACCCCCAGACCGCCACCGACGCCAACTACGAAGGTATCGAGGCCGTGATCGGCCATGAATACTTCCACAACTGGACCGGCAACCGCGTCACCTGCCGCGACTGGTTCCAGCTCAGCCTGAAAGAAGGGCTGACGGTGTTTCGCGACCAGGAATTCACCGCCGACATGATGGCGCGCGAACTCGACGCCGATGCCGCCGCCAGCGCGCGCGCCGTCAAGCGCATCGACGACGTCGTCACGCTGCGGGCAGCGCAGTATCCCGAAGACGCCGGCCCGATGGCCCACCCGATCCGGCCCGAAAGCTATCAGGAAATCGGCAACTTCTACACCGCCACGGTGTACGAGAAAGGCGCCGAAGTCATCCGCATGCAGCACACGCTGCTGGGCGCCGAAGGCTTTCGCGCCGGCATCGACGAATACTTCCGCCGCCACGATGGCCAGGCCGTCACCTGCGACGATTTCGTGGCTGCGATGGAATCGGTCTACGCGCGCCAGCACCCGGGCCGCGACCTCGCGGTGTTCCGCCGCTGGTACCGCCAGGCCGGCACGCCCCGCGTGGCCGTCACGCTCGACTACGACGCCGCCGCCCAGCGCTGCACCGTCACGCTGGCACAGCGCTGCCCGCCGGTGGGCGTGGAAAGGCGCGCCGGCGACGGCTACGTCAAGGGGCCGCTGCACATTCCTTTCGCGCTGGGCCTGCTCGACCCGAGCGGAAACGCCCTGCCGCTGCGGCTGGGCAAGGACGCGCCGCAACAGACGGCCTTGCTTGAACTCACCCAGGAAACCCAGCAATGGGTGTTCGAAGACATTCCCGCCCGGCCGGTGCCGTCGTTGCTGCGCGGCTTTTCCGCGCCGGTCATCGTCGAATACGACTGGACCGACGCGGAACTGGCGCTGCTGTCGGCCCATGACAGCGACCCGTTCGCGCGCTGGGAGGCCGGCCAGGAACTCGCCACGCGCCAGATCCTGGCGCTGGCGGCGCAGCACCAGGCCGGCACGCCCCTGCAGGCCAACCCGGCCTTCATCCAGGCCTGGCGCGCCCTGCTCACCGACCCGGCGCTCGATGCCGGTTATCGGGCGCGCGCGCTGGCCCTGCCGTCGGAAAAAACCCTGGCTGAGCGCATGGACGCCATCGACCCGCCCGCCCTGTCCGCCGCGCGCGATTTCCTGCGCACCGAGCTGGGCCGCGCGCTGGCCGCCGAATGGCGCGCCGCCTTCGATGGCAGCCAGACACCCGGCGCCTACAGCCCGGCCCCCGGCCCGGCCGGCCGGCGCGCACTGAAAAACCAGGCCCTGGGCCATCTGCTGGCCGCCGGCGCCAACGGCGCGCAGGCGCTGGCCCAGGCGCAATTCGACCAGGCCGGCAACATGACCGACAGCCTGGCCGCCCTGTCCGCCCTGGTGAACTACGGGCAGCCCGAAGCGGCGGCACAGGCGCTGGACGCGTTTTATGCGCGCTGGCAAGACGACCCGCTGGTGATCGACAAATGGTTCACGCTGCAGGCCACGGCGCGCGGCACCGACGTCGCGGCGGTGCGGGCACTGATGCGGCATCCGGCCTTTACCCTGCGCAACCCCAACCGGGCACGCGCCCTGGTATTCCAGTTCTGCCTGAACAACGCGCGCGGCCTGCACCGGGCCGACGGCGCGGGCTATGCCTATTGGGCCGAACAAGTCCTGGCGCTCGATGCGCTGAACCCCGAGGTGGCCGCCCGCCTGGCGCGCGCGCTCGACAACTGGAGCCGCTTCGTGCCGGCGCTGCGCGGGCCCATGCAAGCGGCGCTGCAGCGCGTGCGCGACCACGCCGGACTATCGCGCAACACCCTCGAAATCGTATCCAAGGCGCTGGAATTCGCCGCTTGAATTCCACGCTTTCACTCGCTGCTTACGGAGATCGCTCTTGAAACGCAAAACCCTTACTCAGTACCTGGTCGAGCAGCAGCGCTCGGCCAATGCATTGGCCCCCGAAGTGCGGCTGCTGATCGAAATCGTGGCGCGCGCCTGCAAGGCCATCAGCCACGCCGTCAGCAAAGGCGCGCTGGGCGGCGTGCTGGGCAGCCTCGAATCCGAAAACGTGCAGGGCGAGGTGCAGAAAAAGCTCGACGTGCTGTCCAACGAGATCCTGCTCGAAGCCAACGAATGGGGCGGCCACCTGGCGGCGATGGCCTCCGAGGAAATGGAAACCATCCACCTCATCCCGAACCGCTATCCCAAGGGCGAATACCTGCTGCTGTTCGATCCCCTCGACGGCTCGTCGAACATCGACGTCAACGTCTCGATCGGCACGATTTTCTCGGTGCTGCGCGCCCCGCACCGCGTGGCGGGCGCCGAAGAGGTCTGCGAACAAGATTTCCTGCAACCCGGCAACCAGCAGGTCGTGGCAGGCTACGCGGTGTATGGTCCGCAGACCATGCTGGTGCTGACCATCGGCACCGGCGTGGTGGGGTTCACGCTCGACCGCGAAATGGGATCATGGGTGCTGACCCACGACCAGATCCGCGTGCCGGCCGACACCAAGGAATTCGCCATCAATATGTCGAACATGCGCCACTGGGCACCGCCGGTCAAGCGCTACATCGACGAATGCCTGGCCGGCAAGACCGGCCCGCTGGGCAAAGACTTCAATATGCGCTGGATCGCCTCGATGGTGGCCGACGTGCATCGCATCCTGACGCGCGGCGGCATCTTCATGTATCCGTGGGATGCGCGCGAACCGGGCAAGGCCGGCAAGCTGCGGCTGATGTACGAAGCCAATCCCATGAGCATGATCATCGAACAGGCGGGCGGCGCGGCCATCAACGGCCAGCAGCGCATCCTGGACATCCAGCCCGAACAGTTGCACCAGCGCGTCAGCGTGATCCTGGGCTCGAAGAACGAGGTCGAAAGGGTGGGCCGTTACCACGCGGAAGCCGCGGCCCAGGCGCCCGACGCCTGAGTGATTGCGCGGCCACGTGGTCGAGCTTTATCTGGCTGGGTGTCTGACTCCCGACAGGGTGTCAGACACCGATGAGGACTCGCAGACGCCGGTGTCTGACGCCCTGCGGGAGTCAGACACCTTCACAATATCGCGCGCCTCTACTTCACTTCTTCTATCGTCTTCACATCGTCCTTGTTCATCTGGACTTTGTGGCCGTCTTTGTCGTATTCGTAGAAGCCGGTGTTGTCGTTGTACTCGGGCTCGTCAGGGGTGACGACTTGGCTGCCGTCGCGGGTGTGCACCACCGAGGGCGACGAGCAACCCGCCAGTACGCCGACTCCGGTCAGGATCAAGGCGAGCGTCGTGGTCTTCAGATTCATGGGGCATATCTCCGTCAGGTCTTAAACGAATTTTCACTGTAGGCCCATGCCCCCGCGCATACCGTGACGGGATGTCTGGAAAATGCGTAAGTCTGTAATGACGGCGCCCATAAAAAACCCCGGCCTTGCCCGGGCCGGGGTTGCAATATTACACAGCGACCAAACCCCCTTACACTTTGGCGTGGTCCTCGATGTAGCGCCGAACCAACTGCGCGTCGCAATCCATGACCGTGACGCGCTGCGGCAGCGATTCCAGCCCGGCCAAGGCGGGCGGCGGCGTTACCGGCCGGCCCAGCGCGGCTTCGATGGTGTCTGAGAACTTGGCGGGCAAGGCCGTTTCCAGCACCAGCATGGGCACGCCGGGCTCGACGAATTCGCGCGCCACTTTCACGCCATCGGCGGTGTGCGGATCGACCAGCACGCCGCTGGCATCGTAGGTGGACCGGATGACGGACAAGCGGTCGGCATGCGTGCTGGTGCCCGCCACGAAGCCATATCGCGATTCGAATTCGGACTTCAGCGCCGACAGGTCGAAGTAGCCGTCGCGCGCCAGGTCGCTCCACAATGCCTGCACGCGCCGCGGATCGCGGCCGGTCAGGTCGAAGACGAAGCGTTCGAAATTCGACGCGCGCGAGATGTCCATGGAGGGACTGGAGGTCGCGAAGGTTTGCTCGGCGCCGCGCGGACGGTATATGCCGGTGCGGAAGAATTCTTCCAGCACGTTGTTTTCGTTGGTGGCCAGCACCAGCCGGCGCACCGGCAGGCCCATGGCGCGGGCGATGTGGCCCGACAGGATGTTGCCGAAGTTGCCCGAGGGCACGGCGAACGATACCTGCTGCCCCGGGCCGGACGTGGCGCGCAGCCAGCCATGGAAGTAATACACCACCTGCGCCGCGATGCGCGCCCAGTTGATGGAATTCACCGCGCCGATGCGGTAGCGGCTCTTGAAGTCGAGGTCGCCCGCCAGCGCCTTGACGATATCCTGCGCTTCGTCGAACACCCCGCGCACGGCGATATTGTGGATGTTGTCGTCTTGCAGCGAATACATCTGCGCGCGCTGGAACGCGCTCATGCGGCCGTGCGGCGACAGCATGAACACCGCCACGCCCCGCTTGCCGCGCAGCGCGTATTCGGCCGCGGAGCCGGTATCGCCCGACGTGGCGCCCAGGATATTGAGCGTGGCGCCGCGCTTGGCGAGCACGTACTCGAAGACCTGGCCCAGGAACTGCATGGCCATGTCCTTGAACGCCAGGGTCGGGCCTTCGGACAGGCCCAGCAACTGCAGCCCGCCGTCGAGCGGGCGCAGCGGCACGATGTCTTCGCTGCTGAACACGCCCTGCCGGTACGCGGCGCGTGTCAGGCCGCGCAGATCGTCGGCCGGGATGTCGGTGACGAAGCGCGACAGCACTTCGAATGCCAGATCGGCATACGACAGGCCCCGCCAGCTTTCGAGCGTGTCCGCCGACACTTGCGGCAAGGTTTCGGGGACGGCCAGGCCGCCGTCGGGGGCCAGGCCTTCCAGCAGGATGTCGCTGAATGCTTGCGGGGCCATGCCGCCGCGCGTGGAAATGTATTTCATGTCAGTGTCTCGACACGCAGGCGCGTGACGCTGGAACGCACGAACGACAATTGTTCGATGCTGCGGATGGCCTGGTCGACATCGCCCTCGACCGCCTGATGCGTCAGGAAGATGATGTCGGCGCCGCCGATATGCGAAGGCTGCTGGATCATCGAGCCGATGGAAATGCGGTGCTCGGCGAGTATGCGGGCGATGTCGGCCAGCACGCCGGGCTGGTCGTCGACCCGCAGGCGCAGGTAATACGAGGTGCTGACTTTCTCGATGGGCAGAATGGCCAGGTCGGACAAGGCGTCGGGCTGGAAAGCCAGGTGCGGCACGCGGTTGCCGGGGTCGGCCGTGTGCAGGCGGGTGACGTCGACCAGGTCGGCCACCACGGCCGACGCGGTGGGCTCTTCGCCGGCGCCCTGCCCGTAGTACAGCGTGGGGCCCACGGCGTCGCCGCGCACCAGCACCGCGTTCATGGCGCCTTCGACATTGGCCAGCAGGCGTTCGGCCGGCACGAGCGCCGGGTGCACGCGCAGCTCGATGCCGTCGGCGCGCCGCTTGGTGATGCCCAGCAGCTTGATGCGGTAGCCCAGCCGTTCGGCGTGTGCGATGTCTTCCTGGGCCAGTTGGGCGATGCCTTCGATGTGGGCCTTGTCGAACTGCACCGGCACGCCGAACGCCAGCGAGGCCAGCAGCGTGAGCTTGTGCGCGGCGTCCACGCCCTCGACGTCGAAGGTGGGATCGGCTTCGGCATAGCCCAGGCGCTGCGCTTCGGCCAGCACATCGGCGAACGGCAGGCCGCGCGCGCGCATTTCGGACAAAATGAAGTTGGTGGTGCCGTTGATGATGCCGGCCACCCATTCGATGCGATTGGCGGTCAGGCCTTCGCGGATGGCCTTGATGATGGGAACGCCGCCCGCCACGGCCCCTTCGAAGGCCACCATGACGCCCTGCGTGGACGCGGCGGCGAAGATCTCGTTGCCGTGCTTGGCCAGCAGCGCCTTGTTGGCGGTGACTACATGCTTGCGGTGGGCGATGGCTTCCAGCACCAGCTCGCGCGCCAGGGTATCGCCGCCGATGAGTTCCACCACGATATCGACTTCGGGGTCGCGCACCAGCCCGTGCACGTCGGTGTCCACCGCCACGGCATCGCCGACCCGGCTGCGCGCCTTGGCCACATCGCGCACGGCGACGCGGCTGATTTCGATGCGCCGGCCGGCGCGCCGGCCGATTTCTTCGGCGTTGCGGGCCAGCACGCTCCAGGTGCCGCCGCCCACCACGCCCAGGCCCAGCAGGCCGATCTTGATGGGCTTGATTTCAGCGCCCGGCCGGGGGGCCTCGGCGGGCGGCGTACTTACAGAATTCGTCATATCAGGTTTCCAGATACAGCAGAGGTGTCAGCCTCCGTGGCGCTTTCGCCAAGTGTCTGACTCCGAAGGTGTCAGACACCGAAATGGCCAGGGCGCCCGTACATGACGGTGTCCGACACCCTGCGGGAATCGGACACCTGGCCTATTACTTCAACAGGCCGTCCTTGCGGAACATGTCTTTGATGCCTCGCACGGCCTGGCGCGTGCGCTGCTCGTTTTCGATGAGGGCGAAGCGCACGTATTCGTCGCCGTATTCGCCGAAACCGATGCCCGGCGACACCGCGACCTTGGCGTCGGACAGCACGCGCTTGGAGAATTCCAGCGAGCCCATGGCGCGGTAGGGTTCGGGAATGTGCGCCCAGATATACATGGACGCCTTGGGCACCTCGACGTTCCAGCCGGCTTCGTGCAGGCCGCGCGCCAGCACGTCGCGGCGGCTGCGGTATTGCTCGACGACTTCGCTGACGCAGTCTTGCGGGCCGTCGAGCGCGGCGATGGACGCCACCTGGATGGGCGTGAAAGTGCCGTAGTCGTGGTAGCTTTTGATGCGCGCCAGCGCATTGACCAGTTCGCGGTTGCCCACCATGTAGCCGATGCGCCAGCCGGCCATGTTGTAGCTTTTGCTCATGGTGAAGAATTCCACCGCCACGTCGCGCGCGCCCGGCACCTGCATGATGGACGGCGCCACGTAGCCGTCGAAACAGATGTCGGCATAGGCCAGGTCGTGCACCACCAGGATGTCGTGTTCCTTGGCCAGCGCCACCACCCGCTCGAAGAACGACAGGTCGACGCATTGGGCCGTGGGATTGCTGGGGAATCCCAGGATCATCATCTTGGGCTTGGGAATCGATTCGCGCACCGCGCGCTCGAGTTCTTCGAAGAAATCGACGCCCGGCGTCATGCGCACCGAACGGATGTTGGCGCCGGCGATGACGGCGCCGTAAATATGGATGGGATAGCTGGGGTTGGGCACCAGCACGGTATCGCCGCGGTCGAGCGTGGCCAGCATCAGGTGCGCCAGGCCTTCTTTCGAGCCGATCGTGACGATGGCTTCGCTGTCGGGGTCGAATTCGACCGCGTAGCGGCGCTGGTACCAGTCGCAGATGGCCTTGCGCAGGCGCGGAATGCCCTTGGACACCGAATAGCCGTGCGTGGTGGGCCGGGTGGACGCCTCGACCAGCTTGTCGACGATATGCTTGGGCGTGGGGCCGTCGGGGTTGCCCATGGACATGTCGATGATGTCCTCTCCGCGCCGCCGTGCGGCCATCTTGAGCTCGCCGGTGATGTTGAACACGTACGGAGGCAGGCGCTCGATGCGGGAGAACTTCCTCATGGGGAATGATTCCTTGGTTAAGGCGGGGAATGACAAGGGGGTTTGCGGTGCAGCAAAACTCAGTAATCTAGCGCATGCGGGCCCGGGCGGCAAATGGGATATTCCGTCCCCTTTGCCCGTGGATACCCTGCAACATGGCCGCATTCCGATGCGCTATGATCGGAATCATAAAGCCGGAGTTCTTATTGAAGCTGCACACCGACCCTGCATCGGCCCTGAATACCGTTACCGCCTACGGTGACGACTATATCGAGGTCAACCAGGTACGATTTTCCCACGCGGTCGCCTTCGGCCCCGAAGGCACCGTCGCCGAATGGCCGGTCCGGGCCGCCACCGACATCACCTCAGCGCTGCTGCAACAGGCCGCCGGCCTGTCCGAGGCGCCGCGCGACCCGCTGGCCTTCCTGGACGCCCCCGAATCCGCCGCCCCGGCCACCGGGCAAGGCCCGGAAGTGCTGCTGGTGGGTACCGGCAGCCGCCAGCGCCTGCTGTCCGGCGAGATCTTGCGCCCCCTGCTGGCGGCCGGCATCGGCGTCGAAGTCATGGACACCCAGGCCGCCGCCCGTACCTATAACATCCTGATGGCGGAAGGCCGGCGCGTCGTCGTCGCCCTGCTGCCTCCCCAAGGAGATTCCCCCGCATGACGCCGCAAATAGGCAAGCCCGCCCCCCCGTTCACGGCCGAAAGCACCATCGGCCCCCTCAGCCTCGAACAATGCCAGGGCCGGGCCGTGGTGCTGTATTTCTATCCCAAAGACAACACCCCGGGCTGCACCACCGAAAGCCAGGACTTCCGCGACCTGCATGCCGATTTCCTGCAGGCCGGCGCGGTCGTGGTGGGCGTGTCGCGCGATTCGCTGAAATCGCACCAGAATTTCCAGGCCAAGCATCAATTGCCCTTCCCCCTCATCTCCGACGCCGACGAAACCGTGTGCAATCTGTACGGCGTCATCAAGCAGAAGAATATGTACGGTAAACAGGTACGCGGCATCGAGCGCAGCACGTTTCTGATCGATGCCTACGGCCGGCTGGTGCAGGAATGGCGCGGGGTCAAGGTGCCCAATCACGCCAGCGAAGTCCTGCAGGCCGCCCGCAGTATCGGTTGAGTCCGTACCAGAATCATTGTCAGGCGCTATAGCCGGCCCCCCAGGAGAATCACCTATATGCCGCTACCGAAGTTGCCCTCTCGACCCGCAGCCATCCTGACATTCCCCTCGGGCGAAGCCGCCCGCAGCAAGACCCGGCCGGCCAAGCACGCCGAGCCGGCCGAACCCGCCGAACCCATCCGGGCCGCCGCCAAGCCGCTGTCGGTACAGCCCGAACTCGACGGCCTGAAGACGCAGGCCCCGGCGGCGACCGCCGCGGCCCCCGCCACGGCCCGCCGCGCGCCCGCGGCCACGCCGGCGGCGACCCCCGCGGCCACCCCGGCGCGCAAGCCCAAGGCGCGCGCCCGCACGGCCGACCGCAAGCTGTTCGTGCTGGATACCAACGTATTGCTGCACGACCCCAGTTCGCTGTTCCGCTTCGAAGAGCACGACATCTTCCTGCCCATGATGACGCTGGAAGAGCTCGACCACCAGAAAAAAGGCATGTCGGAAGTGGCGCGCAACGCGCGCCAGGTCAGCCGTTCGCTGGACGCGCTGGTGCACGACGCCAAGCAGCTCGACGAGGGCCTGGAACTGAGCGCGCTGGGCAACAAAGACGCCACCGGCCGCCTGATGTTCCAGACCACGGCCATCCACAGCACCCTGCCCGCCGACCTGCCGATGGGCAAGGCCGACAACCAGATCCTGGGCGTGGTGCGGGCCCTGCAAGAAAAATTCCCGCAGCGCGAAGTCGTGCTGGTGTCCAAGGACATCAACATGCGCCTGAAGGCGCGCACGCTGGGCATGGCGGCCGAAGACTACTACAACGACCACGTCCTGGAAGACACCGACCTGATGTATTCGGGCGTGATGCAGTTGCCCGAAGACTTCTGGAACCGCCACGGCAAAGACGTGGAATCGTGGCAACAGGGCGGCACGACCTTCTACCGCGTGCACGGCCCGCTGTGCGCGCAGTTCATGGTGAACCAGTTCGTGTATTTCGAAGGCCAGATGCCGCTGTACGCGCAGGTGCGCGAAGTCAGCGGCAAGACGGCCGTACTGGCCACGCTGCGCGACTACACCCACGGCAAGAACAACGTGTGGGGCATCACCGCGCGCAACCGCGAGCAGAACTTCGCGCTGAACCTGCTGATGAACCCCGATTGCGACTTCGTGTCGCTGCTGGGGCAGGCCGGCACCGGCAAAACCCTGCTGGCCCTGGCGGCCGGCATCACGCAGGTGCTGGAAACCAAGCGCTACACCGAGATCATCATGACCCGCGTCACGGTGCCGGTGGGCGAAGACATCGGCTTCCTGCCCGGCACCGAAGAAGAGAAAATGCTGCCCTGGATGGGCGCGCTGGAAGACAACCTGGACGTGCTCAACATGGGCGACGCCGACGGCGGAGACTGGGGCCGCGCGGCCACCATGGACCTGATCCGTTCGCGCATCAAGGTGAAGTCGCTGAATTTCATGCGCGGCCGCACGTTCCTGAACAAGTACCTGATCATCGACGAAGCCCAGAACCTGACGCCCAAGCAGATGAAAACCCTCGTCACCCGGGCGGGTCCGGGCACCAAGGTCGTGTGCCTGGGCAACATCGCGCAGATCGACACCCCCTACCTGACCGAAGGCAGCTCGGGGCTGACCTTCGTGGTCGACCGCTTCAAGGGCTGGCCGCACGCCGGCCACGTGACGCTGCAGCGCGGCGAGCGCTCGCGCCTGGCCGACTACGCGGGTGACGTCCTGTAATGCCTGACGCGCACGAGCGGGCACCGGTCGGCATCACCATGGGCGATGCCGCCGGCATCGGCCCCGAGATCGTCGTCAAGGCCTGCGCCCAGGGGCTGAAGGCGCCCGCGCTGGTCTATGGCGATGCCGACACCATGCGGCGCGCCGCGGCGCTGCTGGGCGCGCGGCTGAACATCGTGGAAATCGCCTCGGCGGCGCAGGCCCGCGGCGGGCCGGGCACCATCGAAGTCGTTGCCTGCGCCGCGCCCCTGCCCGCCGACCTGCCCATCGGCCGCGCCAGCGCGCCCGCGGGCCAGGCGGCCTACGACTACCTGTGCGCGGCCATCGACGACGCGCAGGCCGGCCACATCCGCGCCATCGTCACCGCGCCGCTGAGCAAGCATTCGATGCACCTGGCCGGCATCGACCAGCCGGGCCACACCGAAATCCTGGCCGAGCGCTCGCACACGGCCGATTTCGCCATGATGCTGGCCAACGACGAATTACGCGTGTTGCTGGTCACCATACACATGGCGCTGGCGCAGGTGCCCGCGGCCATCACGCCGCAGGCAGAGGCCCGCGCGATCCGGCTGGCCGACCGGGCCTGCCGCCAGATGGGCATCGCGCAGCCTCGTATCGCGGTGGCGGGCCTGAACCCGCATGCCGGCGAAGACGGCAAGTTCGGGCGCGAAGACCTCGATATCATCGGCCCCGCCATCGCCGAGGCCCGCGCCGCCGGCCTGGACGTGTCCGGCCCCTGGCCGGGCGACACCATATTCATGCGCGCCCGCCGCGGCGAGTTCGACATCGTGGTGGCGCAGTACCACGACCAGGGGCTGATACCCGTGAAGTACCTGGGCGTGGACCAGGGCGTCAACGTCACCGTGGGCCTGCCCTTCGTGCGCACCAGCGTCGACCACGGCACCGCGTTCGATATCGCCTGGAAAGGCATGGCCGATCATTCGTCGCTGGTGGCGGCGTTCGACCTGGCGCTGGCCATGACGCCGTAGGCGGGCCGGAATCAGGTGTCAGACACCGGCGTCTGCACCTATGGTGTCAGGCACCCTGCCGGGAGCCTGACACCTGGTTCTCGAGGTATCTGCGAAGCCCGACACCCCAGGCTCGAACCCTACAAATTCCTGAACGCCGGCCCCGTCCCGGCCCGTCTACAATAGCGCCCTTTGGCCGCTCTCGCCGGCCCCGTCGTTCCGCCACCGCCTTCCATGTCCCGCTACGTCCGCTTTCTGCCCGACCGCTTCACGTCGTTCCTCATCATCACCGTCGTCATCGCCAGCGTACTGCCCGCCCATGGCAAGGGTATCGTGGCGTTCGAATGGATCACCAACATCGCCATCGCCCTGCTGTTTTTCCTGCACGGCGCGCGCCTGCCGCGCGAGGCCATCGTGGCCGGCATCACCCACTGGCGGCTGCACCTGACGATCTTCTCGGCCACCTTCATCATGTTTCCGCTCTTGGGCGTGCTGCTCAAGCCGGTGCTGCAGCCCCTGATGACACCCGAGCTCTACACCGGCGTGCTGTTCCTGTGCTGCCTGCCGGCCACCGTGCAGTCGGCCATCGCCTTCACGTCGATGGCGCGCGGCAATGTGCCGGCGGCGGTGTGCAGCGCCTCGGCATCGAGCCTGCTGGGCATCTTCCTGACGCCGCTGCTGGTGGGCATCGTGGTGGCCACCAGCGCCAGCGCGCCGATCTCGTTCGATGCCGTGGGCAAGATCATGCTGCAATTGCTGCTGCCGTTCGTGCTGGGCCAGCTCATGCGCCCCTGGATAGGCGCCTGGGTGTACCAGCGCAAGGCCCTGCTGAAGTTCGTCGACCAGGGATCGATCTTGCTGGTGGTGTACACGGCCTTTTCAGAGGCCGTCAATGAAGGCCTGTGGCACGATACGCCGGTGCCCGCCCTGCTGGGGCTGCTGCTGGCCTGCGTCGTGCTGCTGGCGCTGGCGCTGCTGGGCTGCGTGGCCCTGGGGCGCGCCTTCAAGTTCAACCTGGAAGACCGCATTACGCTGCTGTTCGGCGGCTCGAAGAAAAGCCTGGCCAGCGGTATTCCCATGGCGCAGGTCATCTTCGCCGGCCAGGCGGTCGGCGCCATCGTGCTGCCGCTGATGCTGTTCCACCAGATCCAGCTGATGGTGTGCGCGGTATTGGCGGCGCGCTACGCCAAGCGGCCGCATTGAATATCCGGTGAATAAGGTGTCTGACTCCCGGAGGGTGCCAGACACCGAAGTGGGCAGGAAACTTCTCGCACGGCGGTGTCAGGCACCTCCGGAGCCTGACACCTGACGCTCCCGGCACCCTGCTCGCGCCACGGTCAGCCGGCCATCAGCTTGCGCCAGCCTTCCCATCCCAGGCGCCGCAGGGTCTCGATATTTTTTTCGTAGATTTCGGCAGGGTCGGCATAGGCCTCGACCGCGCGGTCGATGCTGTCTTCGCGCAGCAGATGCAAGATGGGATGCGGCGACCGGTTGGTGCAGTTTTCGATGTCGTCGGGCGCGGTTTCGGCAAACTGGAACGCCGGATGGAAGGTGGCCACCTGCAGCGTGCCCACCAGCCGCAGGCGCTTGAGCAGGCGGTCGGACAGGTCGGCGAAATCGTTGAACTCGTAGAAGTCGTCCAGGGCGTCGGGCACGATCAGCAGCGTGGTGTCGACCTGGGCGGCATCGGTCTGCGACAACAGCAGCAGTTCGTCTTCCAGGTCGGCCAGCACGCCTTCGGCGTCGGTAGCGTCGCTGGCGGCGTAGCGGATCTGCTGCTTGACTTGCACCGCCTTGGCGAACGGGCACAGGTTCAGGCCGATGACGGCCCGTTCGACCCACGAGCGGGTATCGTCGATGATGCGCTGGTAAGCGCCGTCGGTATGGATCATGCGGACTCGTTCAGGCCGGCATGGCCGCCATGGTTTGCGCCACGGCCGCCGTCAGCCGTTTGCCGTAGGGCACGTGCAGGAATTCGTTGGGGCCGTGCGCGTTGGATCGCGGCCCCAGCACCCCGCAGACCATGAATTGCGCCTTGGGAAAGCCCTGCTGCAGCAGGCTCATCAGGGGAATGGTGCCGCCCTGCCCGATGTAGCCGCACGGGGCGTCGTAATACTGGCGCGAGGCGGCGTCCAGCGCCTGGGTCAGCCAGGCGGCCGACTCGGGCGCGTTCCAGCCCGTGGCGGCGCCCTGGTTGGCATGGAAAATGACCTTGGCGTTGTAGGGCGTATCGGCTTCCAGCAATTGCTTGATTTCCTGCGAAGCGGCCACCGCATCGACCAGCGGCGGCAGGCGCAGCGACAGCTTGAAGGCGGTGCGCGGGCGCAGCACGTTGCCGGCGCTGGACAGCGGCGGCAGGCCTTCCGCGCCCGTTACCGACAAGGTGGGCCGCCAGGTGCGGTTGAGCAGCGCTTCTTCGGGATGCGTGGTCATGGGCAGCACGAAACTGCCGTCGGCGCCGCAGCTCCAGGGGAAGCGCCGCCAGACTTCGTCGCCCAGGACACGGGCCGTTTCGCGCACCTGTTCGCGCCGTTCGGCGGGAATCTCGCAATGCAGGCTTTGCGGCAGCAGGCGGCCGGTGGAGCTGTCTTCCAGGCGATCGAGCAGGTGCCGCAAGATACGGAAACTGGACGGCACCACGCCGCTGGAATCGCCCGAATGCACACCTTCGTCGAGCACTTGCACTTCGAGCGTGCCGGCCACCATGCCGCGCAGCGAGGTGGTCATCCAGAGCTGGTCATAGTTGCCGGCGCCCGAGTCCAGGCAGATGACCAGCGCGACGTTGCCCAGGCGGCCGCGCAGCGCATCGACATAGGGCAGCAGGTCGTAGCTGCCCGATTCTTCACAGGTTTCGACGATGCCCACGCAACGCGGGCGCGGAATGCCCTGCGCATCGAGCGCCATGATGGCGGTGAGCGACGCGTAGATGGCGTAGCCGTCGTCGGCGCCGCCGCGTCCGTACAGCTTGCCGTCTTCGTACTTGGGCGTCCAGGGCCCCAGGTCGGAGCGCCAGCCCGAGAATTCGGGCTGCTTGTCCAGGTGGCCGTACAGCAGCACGGTATCGCCGCTGTCGGCGCGCGTGGCGGGCGCATCGAAGAAGATGACCGGCGTGCGGCCCGGCAGGCGGACCACTTCGAGCGTCAGGCCCGCTACCTTGCGCGACTCGACCCATTGCGCCGCGTCGCGCACCACGCGTTCGATGTAGGCGTTCTTTTCCCAGTCGGCATCGAAGGCCGGGCTTTTGGCCGGCACGGCGATGTAGTCGGTCAGGGCCGGGATGATTTCGTCGTCCCATTGCCGATCGACGAACGCCTGCAGGGCATCGGGATCGAGGATGGGCGGCAGTGCGTCGTCGGGGATACGGGCGTTCATGGCACGGTCCTGTCGAGGGTGGAGCGGAACTTCGATTTTATGCCCGCGGCCATGAAAATGGGGCGGCCGCGCGCCGCCCCACCCCGCCTGCCGCCTCTGGCCCGGCCTAGCCCACCCAGACGCGCGCGTTGCGGAACATGCGCATCCAGGGGCTGTAGGCGCCCCCGCGGTCGGCCGCGCCCCATTGCGGCGGCGCCCACGACATCATGACATTGCGGGTGACGCGCTCGGGGTGCGGCATGATGACGGTGAAACGGCCGTCGGCGGTGGTCACCGAGGTCTGGCCGCCGGGACTGCCGTTGGGGTTGAACGGATAGGCCTCGGTCGCCTGGCCGCGGTTGTCGATATAGCGCGCGGCCACCAGCACCTTGCCGGCATCGCCCTGCAGCGCGTAGTCGGCATAGCCTTCGCCGTGCGCCACGGCCACCGGCACGCGCGTGCCTTCCATGCCCGCGAAGAAAATCGAGGGCGACGCGGCGATTTCCACCAGCGACAGGCGCGCCTCGTATTTTTCGGACTGGTTGCGCGTGAAGCGCGGCCAGTGCTGGGCGCCGGGAATCATGGGCGCCAGGGCGGCCATCATCTGGCAGCCATTGCACACCCCCAGCGCGAAGGTGTCGGAACGGGCGAAATAGGCGGCGAACTGGTCGGACAGCCGGCTGTTGAAGCGGATGGTGCGCGCCCAGCCTTCGCCGGCGCCCAGCACGTCGCCATAGCTGAAGCCGCCCACGGCCACCAGGCCCTGCATGGCGCTGAGGTCGATGCGGCCGGCCAGCAGGTCGGTCATGTGGACGTCGACGGCGTCGAAGCCGGCGGTGTCGAAAGCCCAGGCCATTTCGACCTGGCTGTTGCAGCCCTGCTCGCGCAGGACGGCCACGCGCGGCCGCTTGCCGGTGGCAATGAAGGGCGCGGCGACGTCTTCCTGGGGATCGAAGGCCACGCGCGGCGCCAGGCCGGGGTCGGCGGCGTCGTTCCAGGTATCGAGCTCGGCCTGCGCGCAGGCCGGGTTGTCGCGGCGCGCCATGATGCGATAGCTGACTTCGCTCCAGGCGCGGCCCAGGTCGGCGCGCGGCTGGCTCCAGACCTTCTTGCCATCGCGGAAGAATTCGACGGTGTCGGCATCGTTGAGCCCGCCGATCACGTGCGAGTGGGCCGACAGGCCCGCGCCGCGCAGCACCTGCATCACCGCGTCGCGCTGCGCCGCCGGCACCTGGATCACCGCGCCGGCCTCTTCCGTGAACAGGGCCTTGAGCGTCAGTTCGTCGCGCTGCACCGCCACCTGGTCGGGGCGGATCTTGTAGTCGCCCCAATCGGCCGCGTTCGGATCGAAGGTCAGCATGTCGAGGTTGACCGAAATACCGGTATGGCCGGCGAACGCCATTTCGCACAGCGTGGCGAACAGGCCGCCATCGGAACGATCGTGATAGGCCAGCAGCACGCCGGCTTCGGCCAGCGTGCGTATGGTGACGAAGAAGGCGCGCAGGTCTTGCGGCGCGTCGATGTCGGGCACGCTGACGCCCACCTGGTTATAGGCCTGCGCCAGGATCGAGCCGCCCATGCGATGGCGGCCGCGGCCGAGGTCGATGACGATCAGCACGCTGTCGCCGGCATCGGTGCGCAACTGCGGCGTCAGGCTGGCGCGCGCGTCGCCCACCGGCGCGAAGGCGGTCACGATGAGCGACACGGGCGCCACCACCTGGCGGGTTTCGCCATCGTGGTCCCAAGTGGTTTTCATGGACAGCGAATCCTTGCCCACGGGGATGGCCAGGCCGGTGGCCTGGCACAGCGCGCTGACCGCGGCCACGGTATCGTACAGGGCCGCGTCCTGGCCTTCGACGCCGCAGGCCGCCATCCAGTTGGCCGACAGCTTGATGTCTTCCAGGCGGGAGACATCGGCGGCGGCCAGGTTGGTCAGGGCCTCGGCCACGGCCATGCGGCCCGACGCCGGCGCATCGAGCACCGCCAGGGGCGTACGCTCGCCCATGGCCATGGCCTCGCCCCGGAAGCCTTCGTAGTCGGCCAGGGTGACGGCGCAGTCGGCCACCGGCACCTGCCAGGGCCCGACCATCTGGTCGCGGCTGGACAGCCCGCCCACGGTGCGGTCGCCAATGGTGATAAGAAACGATTTGTTGGCCACGGTGGGATGGCGCAGCACGCGATAGGCGGCCTCGGTGAGGTCGATGCCGACCAGGTCGAGCGGCTGCGAGACGCCGGGCCGGCGCTGCACGTCGCGCGTCATGCGCGGCGGCTTGCCCAGGATGACGTCGATGGGCACGTCGACCGGACGCGTGCCGGCGCCGCCCGCGGGCGCTTCGGGGTCCAGGCCGGGCAGGCCCTCGCCGTCGACCACGCGCAGCTGGCGCGACTCGGTTGCCACGCCCACCACGGCATACGGGCAGCGCTCGCGCCGCGCGATGGCGTCGAAGCGGTCGAGGTCTTGCGGCAAAATGGCCAGCACGTAGCGTTCTTGGGACTCGTTGCTCCAGATCTCGGCCGGCGACAGGCCGGACTCTTCGACCGGCACGCGCTTGAGGTCGAACACGGCGCCGCGCCCGGCATCGTTGACCAGTTCGGGAAAGGCGTTGGACAGGCCGCCGGCGCCCACGTCGTGGATGGCCAGGATGGGGTTGTTCCGCCCCTGCTGCCAGCAGCGGTCGATGACCTCTTGCGCGCGGCGCTCGATTTCGGGGTTGCCACGCTGCACGGAATCGAAATCGAGTTCGGCCGAGTTGCTGCCCATGCTGATGCTCGAGGCGGCGCCGCCGCCCATGCCGATGCGAAAGCCCGGACCGCCCAGCTGGATCAGCAAGGCGCCGGGCGGAATGGTTTCTTTGTGCGTGAGTTCGGCGTCGATGCTGCCCAGGCCGCCGGCGATCATGATGGGCTTGTGGTAGCCCCAGCGCGTGTCGCCGGCGCTTTGTTCGTAGGTGCGGAAGTAGCCCAGCAGATTGGGGCGTCCAAATTCGTTGTTGAACGCGGCGCCGCCGATGGGGCCGTCGATCATGATGGACAGCGGCGAGGCAATGCGCGCCGGCAGGCCGTGATGGTCGGCTTCCCAGGGTTGCGGGGCATCGGGAAAACGCAGGTGCGACACCGTGAAGCCGGTCAGGCCGGCCTTGGGCTTGGAACCGCGCCCGGTCGCGCCTTCGTCGCGGATCTCGCCCCCCGCGCCCGTGGACGCGCCGGGAAACGGCGCGATGGCCGTGGGGTGGTTGTGGGTCTCGACCTTCATCAGCGTGTGCACGGTAGCGTCGCGGCGCACGTAGCGCGCGGCCTCGCCATCCGCCCCGCCGGCCTGCGGCAGTCCGGCCTGGAAGCGCTGGGCGGCGCCGCCTTCCATGACGGCGGCGTTGTCGGAATACGCCACCACGGTGCCGGCCGGCTGCGCCTTGTGGGTGGCGCGGATCATGCCGAACAGGGTGTCGGACTGCGGCTGGCCGTCGATGACCCACTGCGCATTGAAGATCTTGTGGCGGCAGTGTTCGCTGTTGGCTTGCGCGAACATCATCAGCTCGACGTCGGTGGGATCGCGGCCGAGGCTGGTGAACGATTGCGCCAGGTAGTCGATTTCGTCTTCGGACAGCGCCAGGCCCAGCGTGGTGTTGGCTTCGACCAGCGCCGCGCGGCCCTCTGCCTGCACCGCCACGGTGCGCATGGGCTTGCCGGCCAGCGCCTGGAACAGCGCCTGGCCGTCGAAATCGCCGCCCACCACGGTTTCGGTCATGCGGTCGTGCAGGCAATCGGCCGCGCGCGCCAGCATGGCGTCGTCGAGCGCCTTGGCGCCCAGCAGGCCGCGCTCGGGCACCAGGAAATACCGTATGCCGCGTTCGATGCGGCGCACCGCCGCCAGGCCGCAGTTGTGGGCGATGTCGGTGGCCTTGCTGGCCCACGGCGATATGGTGCCCAGCCGCGGAATGACCAGCAGCGCCAGGCTTTTGGGCGGGGCCTCGCCGGCGGGCTGGGTGCCGTAGTCGAGCAGTTGCGCCAGGTGCTGTTGCTGGCCTTCGTCCAGGGCGGTGTCGGTGCAGACGAAATGCTCGTAGTGCGCGGCGACGTCGGCGATGGGCAGACCGGCTTCGCGTAGCTGCGCCAGCAATCGCTCGCGGCGGAAGGCGGAAAGGACGGATGAACCGGGCAAATGCTGGACGAGAGACACGATGCGGGCGCCGTTTGAAGGTAAGAAAGAAGCAAAACAGGGATTTTACCTTTTCAGGGATTTCCCCGAAGGCCGGCTCCCGTTAGGCCCGCGTCGGCCGCGCGCGTAGCCCGCGTCCGTCGCGTTACAAAATAATTCATCTGCGTTGGCCCTTAATTTAGTGCATTGCAGCAAAAACAGTGTTTCACAGGTGCTAAGCCTTGGCCGTGGGCTATGCCTCGGCACGGCAATTGGCATTTTTGCGGCATCGCAGCATGTTGCAAAACCCCCGCATCCACGGGAAAACACGCACTAACGCCCCGCCGCCCCGACGGTAGGATGCTGCGATCCTGACTTGCCCGCCTTGCCGTTGTTGCCAATGTCCCGCCCTGACGTCCCCGTCGAACCGGCCGAGCCGGTTGAACCCATCATCCCCGCAGAACAAGATCCCGCCGTAAAAGTGCCGCTGGCCGTCGAAGACTGGCTGGCCGTCGGTGTCCTGGCGGTGCTGGCGCTGATCACCTTTATCAATGTGCTGGTGCGCTACTTCACCGACCAGTCGTTCGCCTGGACGGAAGAGATCTCGGTGTTCCTGCTCATCGTGCTGACCATGGCCGGCGGCAGCACCGCTTTCGTGCGCAACCACCATATCCGCATCGAGGCCGTGGCCGACGCCGGCACGCCCGCGCGCCAGCGGCGGCTGGCCCTGGCGGCCCATACCGTAGTGCTGTTGTTCTTTATCCTGCTGACCGTACTGTCGGTGCGCCTGGTCATCGACGAATACGTGTACGAAGAAACTTCGCCGGCGATCGGCGTGCCCACCTGGTGGTATTCGATCTGGCTGCCCATCATGGCCGCGGCGATCGCGCTGCGTACCCTGGGCACTTTGCGCCGCCTGCGGAGCGGCACCCGATGATCGCTACCCTGCTCTTCGTGGTGTTCGCGCTGCTGATGGTCATCGGCGTGCCCGTGTGCGTGGCGCTGGGCGTGGCCGGCACCCTGGCGATCGTCATGTCCAACCAGGACGTCGCCTGGTTCGGCCTGCTGGCGGTGCCGCAGAACTTCTACGCCGGCCTGGCCAAATACCCATTGCTGGCCATACCCATGTTCGTGCTGGTGGGCTCGATCTTCGACCGTTCCGGCGTGGCCAAGCGCCTGGTCGACCTGGCGATCGCCATCGTGGGGCGCGGGCCGGGCATGCTGCCGCTGGTCGCCATCGCCGTGGCCATGTTCCTGGGCGGGATTTCCGGCTCGGGGCCGGCCTGCGCGGCCGCGGTGGGCGCGGTCATGATCACCGCAATGTCGCGCGCCGGCTACCCGGGCCCGTTCTCGGCCTCGGTGGTGGCCGCCGGCGCGGCCACCGACATCCTGATTCCGCCGTCGATTGCTTTCATCATTTATTCGGTGCTGGTGCCCGGCGCGTCGGTGCCGGCATTGTTCGCGGCGGGCATGGTGCCGGGCGTGCTGGCCGGCATCGCCCTGATCGTGCCGGCCGTCTGGCTGGCGCGCAAGCACAAGCTGGGCATGCTCGAGGCGCACCTGCCGCGCCCGCCCTTCTGGGCCTGCCTGCGCGAGGCCAGCTGGGGCCTGGCCGCGCCGGTGCTGATCCTGGGCGGCATGCGGCTGGGCTGGTTCACGCCCACCGAAGCCGCCGTGGTCGCCGTGTTCTACGGATTGTTCGTCGGCATGTGCATCCACCGCACCATCAAGGTGCGCGACCTGTTCATCATCCTGCGCGAGGCGGCCGAGCTGTCGGCGGTGATCATGATGGTCGTGGCGCTGGCCGGCATCTTCGCCTGGGCCCTGTCCACACTCAGCATCATCGACCCCATCACCCACGCCATCGTCAATTCGGGCCTGGGCGAATGGGGCGTGCTGGCGCTGCTGATCGTGCTGTTGATGACCATGGGCATGTTCCTGGACGGCATCTCGATCTTCCTGATCTTCGTGCCGCTGCTCATGCCCATCGCCGACGCCTACGGCTGGGACCCGGTCTGGTTCGGCGTGATCCTGACGCTGAAGGTAGCGCTGGGCCAGTTCACGCCGCCCCTGGCCGTCAATCTGATGGTGTCCTGCCGCATTGCCCGCGTGCCCATGGAATCGACCATTCCGTGGGTCCTGTGGCTGCTGGGCGCGATGTTCCTGGTGCTGGTCGCGGTGCTGGTGTTTCCGCAACTGGCCCTGTGGCTGCCGCATCATCTGGGCTACTGACGCACGGCCCGTCTTCATAATCAACAAACGCCATATCGCGAGGAGAACTCAATGAAGCTACGCAACATGATCGGCGCCGCACTCTGCGCGGCCGCCACGCTGGCCATGGCGCCGGCCCTGGCGCAGAACTACAAGCCGGAATACAAGCTGTCCATCGTGGTGGGCACGACCTTCCCGTGGGGCCAGGGCGCGCAGATGTGGTCGGACCTGGTGCGCGAACGCACCGATGGCCGCATCAACATCAAGGTGTACCCGGGCACGTCGCTGGTCCAGGGCGACCAGACGCGCGAATTCACCGCCATCCGCCAGGGCGTGATCGACATGGCGGTGGGCTCTACCATCAACTGGTCGCCTCAGGTGAAGCAGCTGAACCTGTTCTCGCTGCCTTTCCTGATGCCCGACTACGCCGCCATCGACGCGCTGGTGCAGGGCGAGGTCGGCAAAGAGATGTTCAAGATCATCGAGAAAGCCGGCGTGGTGCCGCTGGCCTGGGGCGAAAACGGCTATCGCCAGCTCAGCAATTCGCGCCACGTCGTATCCAAGCCCGAAGACCTGAAAGGCCTGAAGCTGCGGGTGGTGGGCTCGCCGCTGTACATCGACACCTTCACCGCGCTGGGCGCCAACCCCACCCAGATGAGCTGGGCCGACGCGCAGCCGGCGCTGGCCAGCGGCGCGGTCGACGGGCAGGAAAACCCCTTGTCCATCTATACCGGCGCCAAGCTGTATGACGTGGCCCAGAAATACCTGACGTTGTGGAACTACGTGGCCGATCCGCTGGTGTTCGTGGTGAATCGCGAAGTCTGGGAATCGTGGTCGGAGGCCGACCGCAAGATCGTGCGCGAAGCCGCGCTGGAAGCCGGCAAGAAAGAAATCGCCATCGCGCGCAAGGGCGTCACGCCCGAAGACCCGTCGCTGCTGAAAGAAATCGAAGGCCATGGCGTGACCGTGACTTCGCTGACCGAAGCACAGCACGCGGCCTTCGTGAAAGCCACCAAGCCGGTCTATGACAAGTGGAAGCCGCGCGTCGGCAACGAACTGGTCGACCTGGCCGAAAAATCGATCGCGGCCCGCAAGAAATAAGCAGCAGCCCAGGGGAGAACGGCGGCACCCGCCGCCAACGGAAGGACGGGCACCAGAATCCCGCCTCCAGCACGGACGCCGGCATCGGCGTCCGTGTTTTTTTGGGCAACGCGACGCGCCAGGCACCGGCCTGGGCCGCGGCATTGCGGGTGTCTGACTCAGGATACAAGGTGTCTGACTCCCGAAGGGTGTCAGACACCGACCTAGGCCGTGGCATCCCCAACACGGCGGTGTCAGGCACCTGCGGAGCCTGACACCTGGCGACACTGGCGGCGACACGCGCGCGATCAGGCCGGGTCCGGATACCGAACTTCCAGGATGTCCAGTTCTTCGACTCCGCCGGGGGTGCGCAAGACGACGGTGTCGCCTTCGCGCGCCTTGATCAGCGCGCGCGCCACGGGCGAGATCCAGCTGATCTTGCCGGCCAGGGGCTCGGCCTCGTCGACGCCCACGATGGTCACGGCATGGGTTTCGCCGGCCTTGTCCAGGTACGTGACCGTGGCGCCGAAGAACACCTGGTCGCGGTTGGGCTGCACCGAAGGATCGACGACCTCGGCGATGTCGAGCCGCTTGGTCAGGAAGCGCATGCGCCGGTCGATCTCCCGCAGGCGCTTCTTGCCGTACAGGTAGTCGCCGTTCTCGGAACGGTCGCCATTGGACGCGGCCCAGGACACCACCTGCACCACGGCCGGGCGCTCGACATTCATCAGTTGCGCCAGCTCGTCGCGCAGGCGCGCATAGCCGGCGGGCGTCATGTAGTTGCGGGTGCCGGCGGGCAATGCCTGCGCTTCGGGCAGGTCATCGTCGTCGTCGCGGTCCGACTCTTTGACAAAAGCCTTGTTCATGGCAGCCTCAGAACCAGTCGTGCCAGACCGGCTTCAAGTCGTCGGGCAGCGGCGGCAGCGAGCCGAGGTCGACGCGGCTTTCGCGCGGACTGTGGAAATCGGATCCGCGCGAGGCCAGGAAACCATAGCGCCGCGCCACGCCCGCGTAATGCCGGGCCTCGTCGGCGGTATGGCTGCCGGTGGTGACCTCGATGCCGACGCCGCCGCACTGCAGGAACTCGTCGAACAGCGCGCCGAACTGCAGCGTCGAATATTTGTAGCGGCCCGGATGCGCGATGACGGCGCGCCCGCCCGCCGCGCGGATCCAGCCCACGGCATCGGCCAGCGCGGCCCATTGCATGGGCACGTGGCCGGGACGGTCGTCGCCCAGGTACTTGTTGAATACCGTCTGCACATCGGGGCAATAGCCCGCCTGGACCAGGTAGCGCGCGAAATGCGTACGGCTGACCAGATCGGGATTGCCGGCGAACGGCAAGGCGCCTTCGTAGGCGCCGGGAATGCCCATGTCGGCCAGCCGCTGCCCCATGCGGCGGGCGCGCTCGGCGCGGCCCGCGCGCGTGGCCCGCAGGCCTTGCACCAGGTCGGGGTTGTCGGCATCGAACCCCAGGCCCACGATATGTACCGTTTGCCCGGCCCAGGTTACCGAGATTTCGGTGCCGGTGATGAACCGCATACCCAACTCGCGGGCCGTGCGGCCGGCCTGCGCCAGGCCACTCACTTCGTCGTGGTCGGTCAGGGCCCAGGCATCGACACCGTTGGCGTGCGCGCGCGCCGCCACCTCGGCCGGCGGCAGCACGCCGTCGGACACGGTGGAATGGCAGTGCAGATCGACATTCGGAACAACTTGCATGCCCTTATTGTACGGCGGTGGCCCGCCTTGTTCAGGCCTGCGGGCGCTCCAGCAGAAAGCGCGCCACCGGCTCGATCTGGGCCTCGTCCATGAGGGTGGGCGCATGCCCTACCCCGTTCACCTCGATCAGGCGGGCGTGCCGGTTGCGCGCCAGCATTTCCGCCGCCGTGTCTGTCGTCAGCAGGTCGGATTGCGCGCCACGCAGGATCAGCACCGGACACTCCAGCGTCTCG
Source organism: Bordetella petrii (assembly GCA_017745595.1). GTDB lineage: Bacteria > Pseudomonadota > Gammaproteobacteria > Burkholderiales > Burkholderiaceae_B > Bordetella_A > Bordetella_A petrii_C. Next base: position 23,612 of record WMBV01000020.1, on the reverse strand, counting down.
TATGAGCGCCACAGTATCTGTTCGCCCGCCGCATACGCATCGGCGGTCTGCGCCGCCAGCGGCTGGGCCAGGTTCAAGTCGTAGTGCTTGACCCACTTGCCGTCGCGCTCGACATAAACGTGGCGCGCCAGGGTTTCCCATTGCGCATCGGAATGCGGCCCGAACGGCGCCGACACCTGGCGCACGGCATCGACGGCCTGCGCGAAGGAATCGAACTGGCCGGGTTCGCCGACATACTGGCCGATGCGGCCCAGCGCGGCGGGCTCGAGCCTGGGCCCCACGTCATTGAGCACCATGTGGTCCAGGCGTATGTCGGGATGATCGGGCCAGGCCCGGCCGTTGGGCTGCGCGCCGCGCGCCAGGCGCGCATAGGCGGCCGCGCCCGCCAGCGCCAGGCCGATCAGCCCGCCCATCGACGTGCCCACCCAGGCCAGCGAGGCCGGCCGCAGGCGCGCGATCAGGGTCACCATGTCGGAGACGTACTGCGGCACGGTATAGAACGCCGGGGCGGTCAGCCAGTCGGAGCGGCCACGGCCTACCACGTCGGGGCACACCACGCGGAAGTCGCCGGCCAGCCGCCGGGCCAGGGAATCGAAATCGCGCCCGGTGCGCGTCAGGCCATGCACGCACAGCAGCACTCTGTCGTTGCCGGGATCGCCCCATTCGGCGTAGGCCATGCGGTGCAAGCCTGCCGGGCTGGCACAAGTGACGAAATCGAATCGAGGTTCCAGCATGAAGGCTCCGGCCGCTGCGCGCAAAAAAAGACCATCTTATAGCAGCCCGTTCAAGGGGCGGCGAGATGCCAATAGCGCCGGGCGGCCAGCGACTCGGCCCGCGCGGCCAGGCCCGTCGCGCTGGACATGACCGCGACCGCGCCGTGGCGGTCGGTGCGCCAGAACATCGCCCCGGCGCGCTGCCAGCGAGCCTGCACCGGCGGCGCCGGGTGGCGGAAGCGATTCAGATAGCCGGCCTGCGCAATCACGTGCGTGGCGGCCGCCGCCCCGATCAGCGCGGGGCTGGACGACGTGGCCGAGCCATGGTGAGGCGCCACCACCAGGTCGGCGCGCGGCAAGCCGGGCGCCAATTCGCGTTCCTGTGCCGCGCCGATGTCCCCCGGCAGCAGGGCCGCATGCGCATGCCCGCGCACCCACAGCACGCAACTGTGCACATTGCCCTGCCCCGGACGCGCCTGCGCCGGCCGCGGCGGGTGCAGGAAGCGGAATTCCACGCCGTCCACCTGCCACGCCTGCCCGGCCTGGCAGCGCCGCGCCCCGGACGGCAAATGCGCCTGGGCCGCGCGGCTCGCCCCATCGGCCTGGGTGCGCAGGAACGCGGGCAGGTCGAACGACGCATAGGCTTGTTCTACCGGAATGGCGGCCAGCACACTGCCCAGCCCGCCGGCATGGTCCAGGTCGGCGTGCGACACCACCAGGCCCGCCAGGCGCCGGTGCCCGCGGGCGCGCAGGAATGGCGCCACGACGCGGGCACCCGCATCCATGGCCTCGCCCTGGCGCGGCCCGGTATCGAACAGCCAGGCCTGGCTGGCGGTTTCGATCACCAGCGCGCTGCCCTGCCCCACGTCGAGCGCGGTGATCGTCCAATACCCGGGCGCCGGCCGCTCGGGCCGCCAGCACAGCATGGGCAACAACAGCAGCCAGCCGGCCGCGCGGGCGGGCCAGCCCGGCGGCTGCAAAGCCCACGCCACGCCCGCCAGCGCCAGCACCAGCAGCGCCGCGGGCGCGGCGGGCACGTCCAGCACCGCCCAGCGCGACGCGCCTATCCAGGCCACCGGCGCCATGGTCCAGTCGAAAATGGCGTGGCCCGCAATGCCGCAGACGCGGGCCGGCAATGCCAGCCAGGGCACCGCGCCGAACGCGGCGCACAGCAACGCCAAGGGCGTCACCAGGAAAGTGACGATGGGAATCGCGAACACATTGGCCAGCGGCGACCCCAGCGACACCTGCTGCATCAGGTGCGCCAACAGCGGGACCAGGCCCAGCGTGACGGCCATTTGGACGTGGCCGAATTCGCGCAGCAGCGCCGCCACGCGGGCGCGCCAGGTTGGGGGCCGCGGGCCGCCCGCCGCGACCGCCACGCGCAGCAGAATCGCCACCGCGCCGAACGACAGCCAGAACCCCGGCGCCAGGGTGGCCCAGGGATCGAACACGACGACCGCCCCGGCGGCCAGCAGCAGAATGCGCGAGGGCGACAGCGGCAGGCGCGCCATGGCCGCCAGGGCCACCACCGCCAGCATGAAGAAGGTGCGGCGCGCCGGCACGCCCCATCCCGCCAGCAGGCAGTACAGCAGCGCCACCCCCAAGGCCGCCGCCGCGCCGGCCACCTGCGCCGGCAGCCACTCCGGCAGGCCGGCGCCCCGCCAGCGGCCCCGCCGCCAGGCGAACGCCGCCAAGGCGCCGCCCAGGCCCGCGATCAGCGTCACGTGCATGCCGCTGATCGACACCAGATGCGTAATGCCGCTGCGGTTGAAGATCTGCCAATCGTCGCGCGCCACGCCGGCCTGGTCGCCCATGGCCAGGGCGATCAGCACGGGGGCATAGCGGCGCTCGCCCAGCGCCTGCCGCATACCCCGGCGCACATGATGGCGCACCCGCTCGATGGCCACGCCGGCATCGGACCACGGCTCGTCGCCCAGCAGCCTGGGCACGCCGCGCACCGTGGCGGTGGCGCGGATACCCAGGGCGAACAGCCGGCCCTCGGCATCATGTCCATGCGGATTGCGCACGCCATGCGGGTGCCGCAGCACCAGTGCCATGCGCCACCATTGCCCCGGCAGCAGTTCGGGCAAGCGCGCGCCGGCCGCCGCATGCCACGACACGGCGATGCGCGCGGGAATGCCGGCGGGGCGGCCGGCCGCGGTTTCCGCCATGAACCGGCTGCCGCCGGCGTCGCCCTGGGGCAAGTCGGCGATGCGCACCACCAGGCGGGTGACCGCATCGTGATGGACGGGATCCAGGCCATCGTCGAGGCGGGCCTGGCCCTGCCAGATGGCCCATGCCGCGCCCAGACCCAGGCCCAGCAGGGCGGCGGCCAGGCCGCGGGCCGGCCCGCGCCGCCGGTGCCAGGCGGCTACCGCGCCACAGGGCAGTAAAGCCGCCCATGGCCAGCCCGCCTGCGGCAGGGCCGGCAAGTGCTGCACCACGGCAGTGCCGGCCACCAGGCCCAGCAGGAACAGACGCCCGACGATCTTCGCCTCCGCAAAGCGCACAGCGTAGGCCGTGGCGCGCACGGCAGGCCGGGCAGCGAACGAAAATGTCCGTGCGTTATGGCCGCAGGCGCGGCAGCACGCGCCGCGCCGCCGCCGTCGTGGCCTGGGCGATGGCGGCGGCGTCCAGGCCGCGCAATTCGGCCAGCACCTGGGCGATGCGCGGCAACTGCGCCGGGTCGTTGCGCCGCATGGGCGCATGCAGCCATGCCGGCGGAATGTCCGGCGCGTCGGTTTCCAGCACCAGGCTGTCCAGCGCGATATCGGTGGCGTGGCGGCGTATCTGCAGGGCGCGCGGGTAGGTCATGGCGCCCCCCAGGCCCAGCGCGAAACCGCGCTCGACGAAACTCCGGGCCTGCTGCGCGCTGCCATTGAACGCGTGCGCGATGCCGCCGCGCACGCCGGCGCGGCGCCGCAGGTACTTCAGCACGATGTCCTGCGACCGCCGCACGTGCAGCAGCACCGGCAGGTCGAACTCAGCCGCCAGCGCCAGTTGCGCATCGTAGAAGTATTCCTGACGCGCGCGCGGCTCGCCCGCGGCGATCTCGGGCACGAAGAAGTCCAGGCCGATTTCGCCGATGGCCACGAAACGGGGATCGTCCAGCGCCGCGACGACCGCCTCGCGCAGCAGGTCCAGGTCGCCCTCGTGCGCGCGCTCCACATACAGCGGATGGATCCCCAGCGCATAGGCGCCGCCGTCGATCTGGCGGGCCAGGTCGCGCACCACCGCGAAATTGCCGCGCTCGACCGCCGGGATCACGATGGCCCGTACGCCGGCCGCGTGCGCGCTGCGCGCTACCTGCAGGCGGTCGGCGGCGAATTCGTCGGCATCGAGGTGGCAGTGCGTGTCGATCAACATGGCAGGCTCGGCGCGCCGCGCCGCGCTATCCGGAAACCAGTTGCCCGCGTTCCATCAGCAATTGGCGGTCGGCCAGCGCGGCCAGTTCGGCATCGTGGGTGACGATAGCAAACGCCGTGCCGGATTCGCGGTTCACCTGGGTCAGCAATTCGAACATCTTGTGCGCCGTGCCGCGGTCGAGATTGCCGGTGGGCTCGTCGGCCAGCACGCAGGCGGGCCGGGTGACAAGCGCGCGCGCCAGCGCCACCCGCTGGCGTTCGCCGCCCGACAGCTGGCCCGGAAAATGATGTTCGCGCTGCGCCAGCCCCACCAGCGCCAGCACCTTGCGCGCGGCGGCGCGCGCCGTCTCGCGGCGCTCGCGGCGCACGATCAGGGGCATGGCGACGTTGTCCAGCGCGGAAAACTCGGGCAGCAGGTGGTGGAACTGATAGACGAACCCCAGGCTGCGGTTGCGCAGCGCGCTTTTCTGCCCTTCGGACAGCCCGGCCGCGGCAACGCCATCGACCGTGACCTGCCCCGTGGTCGGCACGTCGAGCAGGCCCAGAATGTGCAGCAGCGTGCTCTTGCCCGAACCCGACGCCCCCACGATGGCCACCATTTCGCCGCGCGCGACGGTCAGGCTGACGTCGTCGAGCACCTGGATGCGCGCCGGGCCTTCGTCGTAGACTTTCACCAGGTTGCTGGCCTGCAGGGCCGGGCTTTCGCCGGCGCGGTTCATCGATGCATCAGTCATGGCGCAGTACCTGGGCGGGCTGCAGGCGCGACGCACGCCAGCTGGGATACAAAGTGGCCAGCAACGACAGCACCAGCGACGTCACGCCGATCGTGATGATGTCGCCCGATTGCGGGTCGGACGGCAGCTCGCTGATGAAGTAGATTTCGCGCGGCAGGAAGTGCACGCCCAGCAGGCCTTCGATGAACGGCACGATGACGTCGACGTTATAGGCGATGAGCATGCCGCCCAGCACCCCGACCAGGGTGCCCACCACGCCGATCAGCGCGCCCTGCACCAGGAAGATGCGGGCCACTTCGCCGGGCCCCGCGCCCAGCGTGCGCAAGATGGCAATATCCGACTGCTTGTCTTTGACGGCCATGACCAGCGACGACAGCAGGTTGAACGCCGCCACCGCCACGATCAGCGCCAGGATCAGGAACATCATGCGCTTTTCCGTTTGCACGGCCGCGAACCAGGTACGGTTGTTGCGCGACCAATCGCTGGCCATCACGTAGGGCGGCAGCACCTTGGCCAGTTCGGCCGCCACCTGCGGCGCGCGCTGCATGTCTTGCACGCGCAGGCGCACGCCCGCGGTGCCGCTGTCGCGGAAGACCCGCGCCGCGTCCTGGGCGTCGACGAAAGCCAGGCTGGAATCGTATTCGTAGTGGCCGGACGTGAACGTGCCCACCACCGTGAATTGCCGCATGCGCGGCGTAAATCCGGCCGGGCTGATCGACCCTTGCGGGGCCAGCATCAGCAGCGTGTCGCCCACCTTCACGCCCAGTCCGTCGGCCAGGTCGCTGCCCAGCACCACGCCGAAGCCGCCCGCTTTCAGGTCGGACAACTTGCCGGACGACATCTGGCCCGGAATATCGGATACCTGGCCCTCGATGGCCGGATCGATGCCGCGCACTTGCACGCCGCGCAGCGCCTGGCCGCGCGCAAGCATGGCCTGCGCGGCTACGAACGGCGCGGCTCCCTTGACCTCGGGATTGCGCTGGGCGGCGTCGGCGAACTGCCGCCATTGCTCGAGCACCCGTTCGGGCACGGCGCCGGGTATGTACAGCTCGATGTGCGGCAGCACCGACAGCATGCGGTCGCGCACTTCTTTCTGGAAGCCGTTCATGACCGACAGCACGACGATCAGGGCCGCCACGCCCAGCGCGATGCCCGCCATCGAGGTGGCGGCGATGAACGAAATAAAGCGATCGCGGCGGCCGCGTCGCTGGCGGATACGAGCCATGCCCGCATAGCGGGCGCCGATCCAGAGTTCGTAAGGTATTTTCAGCACCCGGGCATTATGGCATTAACCGCCGCCTCGGCCAGCCGCCGGCCTGCGACTACAATCGGCGCCATGCTCATCGCTATCCCGGGCGCCTTGCCTGCCCTGCCCGTCGCCGCCGAACTGGCGCGCCTGCTGCCGCAGCGTGCCCCCGTGCTGCACACCTGGCTGCAGGCCGCCGCCGCGCGTGTCGAGCCCTGCGACCCGCGCGCGCTCGGCTGCACGCCGTACGAAGCCTGGCAGCTCGAACAGGCCGGCTACCGCCCGCCGGCGGGCGCACCGATCGGCGGCGGCCTGGGGCCGCTGCGTGCCGGCGCGGCGGCCGACGACGGCGAGCCGGTCTGGCTGGCCGAACTGGCCCACCTGGCGCTGGGCACCGACCAGGTCACCCTGCTCGACCCCGACCTGATGGACGTGCGCGCCGACGAAAGCGAGGCACTGCTGCACACGGCGCGGCCCAGCATCGAAGCCGCCGGCTTCACGGTGCAGCCCCTGGCGCCGCAGCGCTGGCGCCTGCGCCTGCCCAAGGGCCTGGAGCCCCCCACGGCCAGCCCCGCCGCCGTGGCCGGCCATCCGCTGCGCGACTGGTGGGGCCAGGATCCCGCCATGCGGCCATGGCGCCGCCTGCTCAACGAAATCCAGATGGCGTGGCACGAACATCCGGCCAACGCCGAGCGCGCCGCGCGCGGCGCGCCTCCCGTCAACGCGCTATGGCTGTATGGCGGCGCGACCGCCTGGCCGGCCGCGGCGCCCGCGCCCGCGCGGGTGCTGACGGAACTCGACGCGCCGCACCGGGCCGCCGACTGGGCGGCCTGGCTCGACGCCCTGGCCGACCTCGACCGGCGCTATCTGCAGCCGCTGGCGGGAGCCGCGCGGCTGCCGGCCCAGCCCGTGCAATTAATCCTGCTGGGCGCCGACCGGCGCGCCCGCCTGTCCCTGCAACCGCGCGGCCGCCTGCTGTCCTGGCTGCCCGCGCCCAAGAAAAACTGGAATACCTGGTGGTCTCGCCCCGTCTGACAGTCCGTTCGTCCAATCTCGATGCCTGCCGCATTCTGGAAGCCGCGGGCATCCATCCGCTGCTGGCCCGGCTGTGGGCCGCGCGCGGCGTCAGCCATCCCGACCAGACCCGTCTGGCCTGGCCCGCGCTGCTGCCCCCGGCGGGCCTGACCCACGTCGACCATGCCGCGCGCATCCTGGCCGACGCCATTGCCCGGGGCCAGCGGCTGCTGATCGTGGCCGACTACGATTGCGACGGCGCCACCGCCTGTGCCGTGGGCCTGCGGGCGCTGCGGGCCTTCGGCGCCGACGTCGACTTCCTGGTGCCCAACCGCTTCGAAACCGGCTACGGGCTGTCGCCCGCCGTGATCGACCTGGCCTGCGCCCACCGCAACGGCAAGCCCGACCTGATCATCACCGTGGACAACGGCATCGCCAGCGTCGACGGGGTGGCCGCCGCCAACGCGGCGGGCATCGGCGTCGTGGTCACCGACCACCACTTGCCCGGCGACACGCTGCCCGACGCCCTGGCCATCGTCAATCCGAACCAGCCGGGCTGCGGCTTCCCGTCCAAGAACCTGGCCGGCGTGGGCGTGATTTTTTACCTGATGCTGGCCCTGCGCGCCGAACTGCGCCGCCGCGGCGCCTACCCGCCCGATGGCGGGCCGCGCCTGGACGCGCTGGCCGATCTCGTCGCGCTGGGCACGGTGGCCGACGTGGTCAAGCTGGACGGCAACAACCGCCTGCTGGTCACGCAGGGCCTGCAACGCATGCGCGGCGGCCGCATGCAGCCCGGCGTGCGGGCCCTGTTCGCGGTCGCCGCGCGCGAGCCGCGCAGCGCCAGCGGCTTCGACCTTGGATTCGCGCTGGGTCCGCGCATCAACGCGGCCGGCCGGCTGGCCGACATGAGCCTGGGGATCGCCTGCCTGACGACCGACGACGAGGCCCAGGCGCTCGACATGGCCCGCCAGCTCGACCAGATCAACCGCGAACGGCGCGGCATCGAGGCCGAGATGCGCGAGCAGGCGCTGGCGGCCATGGAAGCCGCCGGCGATACGGCGGGCGCCACCGTGTGCGTCTTCGACCCGGGCTGGCACCAGGGCGTGGTCGGCCTGGTTGCCTCGCGCCTGAAAGAAAAATTCTGGCGCCCCACCCTGGCCTTCGCGCCCGCCGGCGACGACGAAATCCGCGGTTCCGGCCGCTCGATCCCCGACGTGCACCTGCGCGACGTGCTCGACCTCGTTTCCAAGCGCCACCCGGGGTTGATACGCAAGTTCGGCGGCCACGCCATGGCGGCCGGCCTGACCCTGGGGCGCCACGACTTCCCGGCCTTCGGCCCGGCCTTCGACGCCGCCGTGCGCGAGCTCACCGGCCGCGATGCGTTCGAACCGCTGCTCGAAACCGACGGATCGCTGGAATCCGGCTATGCGAACGCCGACGTGGCCATCCTGCTGCAGCAACAGGTATGGGGCGCCGGCTTCGCGCCGCCCTTGTTCCTGGACGAATTCATCGTGCGCAACCAGCGCCTGGTGGGCGAAAAACACCTGAAACTGTCGCTGGAGCGCGGCCACCAGCGCTTCGACGCCATCTGGTTCGGGCATGACCAGTCGCTGCCCGAACACGTGCGGGTGGCCTATCGCCTGGAACCCAACGTCTGGAACGGCATGGTGTCGGCGCAGCTCGTCGTCGAGCATGCCGAATAATCCACGTTAAAATGCTGGGTTTCGCACCAATATAGCCACCAGGAAGCACCATGGAAGCCGAACGCCAGAACCAGCTCGCCGCCCGCCTCGAAGACTACGCGCAGCGCGAGCAGTCGCTACGGGGGTATCTTTGACTACGATCTGAAGGCCGAACGCCTACAGGTCGTCAACGCCGAGCTCGAAGACCCGGCCGTCTGGAATGATCCCAAGCACGCCCAGGACCTGGGCCGTGAAAAAAAATCCCTGGAAGACGTCGTCGAAACCCTCGCCGCGCTGCACAGCGGCATCGCCGACGCGCAGGAACTCTTCGAACTGGCCTCGGCCGATGACGACGACGCCACGCTCGAATCCATCGAAGGCGACGCCGACGGCTTCCAGCGGCAGCTCGAAGGCCTCGAATTCCGCCGCATGTTCTCGAACCCGGCCGATCCCTTGAACTGCTTCCTCGATATCCAGGCCGGCGCCGGCGGCACCGAAGCGCAAGACTGGGCCTCGATGCTGCTGCGCCAGTACTTGAAATACGCCGAACGCAAGGGCTTCAAGGCCGAGGTCCTGGAAGAATCCGAAGGCGAAGTCGCGGGCCTCAAGTCGGCCACCATCAAGCTCGAAGGCGAATATGCCTTCGGCTACCTGCGCACCGAAACCGGCGTGCACCGCCTGGTGCGCAAAAGCCCGTTCGACTCTTCCGGCGGCCGCCATACGTCGTTCGCCAGCGTGTTCGTCTACCCCGAGGTCGACGACTCGTTCGAAATCGAGGTCAATCCGGCCGACCTGCGCGTCGACACCTACCGCGCCAGCGGCGCGGGCGGGCAGCACATCAACAAGACCGACTCGGCCGTGCGCCTGACCCACCTGCCCACCGGCATCGTGGTGCAGTGCCAGAACGACCGCTCGCAGCATCGCAACCGCGCCGAAGCCATGCAGATGCTCAAATCCAAGCTGTACGAACTCGAAATGCGCAACCGCATGGCCGAACAGCAAAAGCTCGAAGACTCCAAGACCGACGTGGGCTGGGGCCACCAGATTCGCTCGTACGTCCTCGACCAGAGCCGCATCAAAGACCTGCGCACCAACGTCGAAATCTCCAACACCCAGAAAGTCCTCGACGGCGACCTCGATCCCTTCATCCAGGCCAGCCTGAAACAAGGCGTGTGATCCCGCGGCGTCCCCCGGGGCGCCTTCACCGAAACTGAAATCCGAAGAGGCAAGCGCATGACCGACACGATCGCAATCCTGACCGGCGCCTCGCGCGGCATCGGCGCCGCCCTGGCGCGCGGCCTGGCCCGGCCGGGCACCCGGCTGGTCACCCTGGCGCGCCGCGCCGATCCCGACCTGGCCGCGCATGCGCAGGCCCGGGGCGCAACGCTCGAACAGATCCAGGTCGACCTGTCCGATCTGCAGGCGGCCGCCCAAACCGCCGAACGCATCGCCGCGGCCCTGCCGCGCGACGCCGGGCGCTATCTGCTGATCAACAACGCCGGCACGGTGCAGCCGGTGGCCGCCGCCGCCGGGCTGACCGACGGCCCGGCCATCGCCGCCGCGTTCAACCTGAACGTGTCCGCCGTGATGCTGCTGACCGCCCGGTTCGTGGCGGCCGTGCAGGGCCTGCAGGCCCCGCGCCGGGTGCTGAACATCTCGTCCGGCGCGGGCCGCAATCCCAATGCCGGCTGGGGCGTGTACTGCGCCACCAAGGCCGCGCTCGACATGTACACCCGCGTGCTCAACCAAGAGCAAGGCGCCGCCGGCGTGCGCGCCGTCGCCCTGGCGCCGGGCATCGTCGACACCGGCATGCAGGAAACCATCCGCGCCAGCGACCCCGCCAGCTTCCCCGCGCTGGCCAAGTTCCAGGAATTCCACGCCACCGGCAAGCTGGCCGCGCCCGCCGACGTGGCCGCCCGCATTCTGGCCTATCTCGACCGCGACGATTTCGGCAATACCGAAATCGACGATATCCGCAATTACGACTGACCCACCATGACCGACCACTCGCCCGCCCCGGCTGCCCAGGATGAAAACCGCTTGATCGCCGAACGGCGCGCCAAGCTGTCCAAACTGCGCGAAACCGGCATCGCGTATCCCAACGATTTCGTTCCGGACGCGCACGCCGCCGACCTGCACCGCCAGTATGGCGAGCAAGACCAGGAAGCCCTGGCCGCCGCCGGCGTGCAGGTCAAGGTCGCGGGCCGCATGATGCTCAAGCGCGTCATGGGCAAGGCCAGCTTCGCCACCGTGCAAGACGGCAGCGGCCGCATCCAGATCTATCTCGACCGCGGCACGCTGGGCGACGACGCTTACGCCGCGTTCAAGCAATGGGATATCGGCGACATCATCGCCGTCGAAGGGTCGGTGTTCAAGACCAACAAGGGCGAACTGTCGGTGCATGCCGCCACGGCGCGCCTGCTGTCGAAGTCGCTGCGGCCGCTGCCCGACAAGTTCCACGGCGTGGCCGACCAGGAACTGCGCTATCGCCAGCGCTATGTCGACCTCATCATGACCGAAGCCACGCGCCGCACCTTCGAAGCGCGCAGCAAGGCGGTGGGCAGCATCCGGCAGGTCATGCTCGATGCCGGCTTCCTCGAAGTCGAAACGCCCATGCTGCACCCCATTCCCGGTGGCGCGGCGGCCAAGCCCTTCGTCACCCACCACAATGCGCTCGACATGGAAATGTTCCTGCGCATCGCGCCCGAACTCTATCTGAAGCGGCTGATCGTGGGCGGCTTCGAACGGGTCTTCGAGATCAACCGCAACTTCCGCAACGAAGGAGTCAGTCCGCGGCACAATCCCGAATTCACCATGATGGAGTTCTACGCCGCCTACGCCGACTACCGCTGGCTGATGGACTTCACCGAACACGTCCTGCGCCAGGCGGCCATCGCCGCCACCGGCAGCGCGGTGCTCACCTACCAGGAACGCGAACTCGACCTGTCCCGGCCGTTCGACCGCCTGACCATCTGCGAAGCCATCCTGAAGTACGCCCCCGGCTACACCCAGGCCCAGCTCGACGATGCCGAATTCGTGCGCGCCGAACTGAAGAAACTGGGCGCCGACGTGGCCGGCCCGGTGCTGTCGCGCGCCGGGCTGGGCGCGCTGCAACTGGCGCTGTTCGAAGAAACCGCCGAAGCGCAGCTCTGGAACCCCACCTACATCATCGACTACCCGGTCGAGGTATCGCCGCTGGCCCGCGCTTCCGACACCCGCCCCGGCATCACCGAGCGCTTCGAGCTCTTCATGACCGGCCGCGAAATCGCCAACGGCTTTTCCGAGCTGAACGATCCCGAAGACCAGGCCGAGCGCTTCCGCGCCCAGGTCGAGGCCAAGGATGCGGGCGACGAAGAAGCCATGTATTTCGACGCCGACTACATCCGCGCGCTCGAATACGGCATGCCGCCCACGGGCGGCTGCGGCATCGGCATCGACCGCCTGGTCATGCTGCTCACCGACAGCCCCAGCATCCGCGACGTCATCCTCTTCCCGCACCTGCGGCGCGAAGACTGACCGGCCCGGCCGCCATGCTCGTCAAGCTGCTGGTCATCGCGGTCTTCATCGTCCTGCTGCTGTACGCGGTACTGCCCAGGCGCCGCGCGCCGGCACCGCCGCCGCGCGCCGGCCGGCTGATGCTGACACTGCTGGCCAGCGCGGCCGTGCTGCTGTTCATTCTGGCATTGTTCTGTGCGCTGCTCTGGGTGGGCGGCGTGTCCGACACGGTGGTGGGCGGCGGCGACGTACTGGGCGGCACCGGCCTGCTGCGCATCGCCGCCCTGCTGCTGTTGCTGTCGATCGTGTGCGCGATCGCCGCGCTAATCAAGCGGCCGCGCTGAGGCGCGTTCCAAGTGTCTGACCCCCGAGGGGTGTCAGACACCGCTGCCCGGATTCGCAACCCACAACGGTATCAGGCACCCTGCGGGAGCCTGATACCTGACAGCTCCAGGTGTCTGACCCCCGCAGGGTGTCAGACACCGGGCGTGCCCCGCCGCTCCATGGCCTGGGCCCAACGGCGCGCCACCGATGGCGAGGTCGCGCACACCGCCGTTTCGGTAACCACCCGCACCGCGCGCTCCAGCAACTGGATATCGGCTTCATGCTGGCGCGCCACGTGCGGATCTTCGAAGAAAATCACGCGCTGGCACTGGTGTTCGAGCACCAGTTCGGCAATCTGGGCGTCGCCCCCCAGCGGGCCGCTAAGGTAGCGCTGTACCCACGGGCGATCCGCCGGCCAGCCGCGCGACCACGCCAGTTCGTTCAGGCGGGCCCCGGTCGTGCCGGTGGCCACGCGCCGTGCAAACCGCGACAGCAGATCGAAATGATCCGACGCGAACGCCACCATCTGGTCTTTGAGCGCATCGTGCGAAATCAGCGCCAGCGTCTGCTGGCCGAAATCGAACAGCCGCTGCAGCGACCGATCGGCCGGCAAGCCGGCATGCAGGCGTTCGACTTCCATCCACTCGATGGCGCCCGCCTGCGTCGAAATGAACGGCCGCCCATGCGTGATGCACTGGCGCTTCAGCGCCAGGGCCTCGGGAAAAATGGAAGAAGGATCGACCGGGTCGATCAGGTAAATGGCCCCGTCGAACGGGGCATCGCCATCGCGGCCTTCGGTGACCCGCGCCACCAGCTTCATCAAGCCGCCCTCGCGCCCGTAGGGGTAGCGGATCAGGCCGGCGTAGCCCTGCAGCATGCCCTCGCGCACGATGGCGTCGTGCGTGCGCCCCACCGTATGCAACTGGACGCCCAGTTCGCGTATGGCCTGCGAACTGGCGCGCAGCCAGTCAAACAGCGCGGCGTCGGGGGTTTCGTGATGCAGGCGGTTGGCGGCAAGGCCGAAGCGCAAGGCGGTCATGGCAATCCAGGCTGGTCAAAGGAAAGCTGCGCGCCCCGAGGGCGCGCAGGGCAAGACACACCGCGCGGCGGTCAGGCCGCCTCGTCGATCCAGGCCATCTGTATGGCCTCGAGGATTTTTTCGCCGCTGTGGCCCGGCTCGTCGTCGAATCCGGGCAAGGCGATGACCCATTCGCGCAGCTGCGTGAACCGCACGGTATTGGGATCGACGTCGGGATGCGTATCAGCCAGCGCCACCGCGATATCGTAAGTATCGACCCACTTCATCAGTGTTCCTCTTTGGCGTGATTGATCGTGTATTTGGGAATCTCGACCGTCAGGTCGGCGTCGGCCACCAGCGCCTGGCACGACAGGCGCGAGGTCGAACTCAGGCCCCAGGCCTTGTCCAGCAGATCTTCTTCATCGTCGGAAGCGTCGTCCAGCGAAGCGAAACCCTCGCGCACGATGACGTGACAGGTGGTGCAGGCGCACGACAGTTCGCAGGCGTGCTCGATTTCGATATGGTTGTCGAGCAGCACGCGGCAGATAGACGTGCCCCGCGGCGCGTCTTCAATGACGGCGCCCTCGGGACACACATCCGGATGAGGCAGTACGGTCAGTTTGGGCATACGTTCGGGCGATTCGGGTCAGGCGATTTCGTCGAGTTTACGGCCGGCCAGCGCGGCCCGGATGCCGCGGTCCATGCGGCGCGCGGCGAAGTCTTCGGTGGCATCCGACAGGGCCTGCACGGCGGCCCGCACGGCGTCGGCGTCGTCCGCGTCCTGGGCGGCGGCGGCCGCCTGCAGGCGCGCATCGACCAGGTTGCGTTCGTCGGCATCCAGCAAGTCGCCGTCGGCGGCCAGGGCCGCCCGCACCGACTCGACCAGGCGCCGCGCCTCGACCTGCTGTTCGCGCAGCATGCGGGCCTGGGCATCGCTATCGGCCTGGGCCACGCTGTCGGACAGCATACGGGTGATTTCATCGTCGGACAGCCCATACGAGGGCTTGACCGACACGGCGGCCTCGACGCCGGTGCTCTGTTCGCGCGCGGTGACGCTGAGCAGGCCGTCGGCGTCTACCTGGAACGTCACGCGGATGCGTGCCGCGCCGGCCACCATCGGCGGAATGCCGCGCAGCTCGAAGCGCGCCAGCGAACGGCAATCGGATACCAGCTCGCGCTCGCCCTGTACGACGTGCACGCTCATGGCGCCCTGGCCGTCTTTGAAGGTGGTGAATTCCTGCGCGCGCGCCACCGGAATGGTGCTGTTGCGCGGAATAATGCGTTCGACCAGGCCCCCCATGGTCTCCAGCCCCAGGGACAGGGGAATCACGTCGAGCAGCAGCCAGTCTTCGCCGGGCAGGCGGTTGCCCGCCAGCAGGTTGGCCTGCAGCGCCGCGCCCAGCGCCACCACCTGGTCGGGGTCGAGGTCGATCAGCGGCTCGGTGCCGAACAGTTCGCCCACGGCGCGGCGGATCACGGGCATGCGGGTCGCGCCGCCCACCATCACCACGCCCTTGACGTCGGCCACGGCCAGGCCGGCATCGCGCAGCGCGGCCCGCGCCCGCTCGAGGGTGCGGCCCACCAGCGGCTGGGCCAATTGTTCGAATTGCTCGCGCGTCAGGGTCAGGTCCAGCCGGCGGCCGTCTTGCAGGTCCGTCTGCAGCGGCGCCGCGTCGGCCTGCGACAAGGCCTCGCGCGCCGCGCGGGCCGCCACCAGCAGCGTGCGCCGGTCGGCCGGCGCCAGCGGCGCGTCGCCCAGCGCGGCGCGCGCGAACTCGCTGATGGCCCAGTCGAAGTCGTCGCCGCCCAGGGCCGTGTCGCCGCCCGTGGACACGACCTCGAACACGCCCTTGGTCAGGCGCAGAATGGAGATATCGAACGTGCCGCCGCCCAGGTCGTACACCGCGTACGTGCCCTCGGCCGCCTGGTCCAGCCCATAGGCAATGGCGGCCGCCGTGGGCTCGTTGAGCAGGCGCAGCACGTTCAGGCCGGCCAGGCGCGCGGCATCGCGCGTGGCCTGGCGCTGCGCGTCGTCGAAATACGCGGGCACGGTAATGACCGCGCCCACCAGGTCGTCGCCCAGCACGTCTTCGGCGCGCTGGCGCAACGTGGCCAGTATCTGGGCCGATACTTCGACCGGGCTCAGGTCGCCCTGCACGGTGTGAAGGCGCACCATGCCCGGCGCATCGACGAATTCATACGGCGCCCCGCTGGCGCGCGCATCGTCGATCGAGCGCCCCATGAAGCGCTTGACCGAGACCACGGTATTGAAAGGATCGGCGGCCTGCTGGGCCAGCGCCTGCCGTCCGATGGCCACCCCGCCGTCGGCAAAGTAGCGCACCGCGGACGGCAGCAGCGCCTGTCCGTCGGCATCGGGCAGCACTTCGGGCGTGCTGCTGCGCACCGCGGCAACCAGGGAGTTGGTCGTGCCCAGGTCGATGCCCACCGCCAGCTTGCGCTGGTGCGGGGCGGGCGATTCGCCGGGCTCGGAAATCTGCAATAAGGCCATGATTGTGCTTCAGGTCGGAAAGCGGAATAGCGGGGCGCGGCGGGCGCGACACGGGGCCGGCCTAGCCCGGCCGGGCGCCAGCCAGCTCTTGCGCCAGTTTTTCGACGAACATCCACTCGCGCACTTTGGTGCCCGCGGCGGCGTAGTCGCGGCGCTCGTCCAGCAGCGTGGCGAGCGTGGCGCGCATCTGGCGCCGGGCCCGGTCCAGTTCGGTTTCGAGTTCGGCGAACACGGCGGGATCATCGCGGGCGTCATCGAGCATTTCGCGCCACTGCATCTGCTGCATCAAGAACGCCGGGTCCATCGCGGTGTTGCTTTCGGTCTGCAGGTCCACGCCCGCCTGTTCGCACAAGTAGCGCGCCCGCAACAATGGGTCGCGCAATTGCCGATAGGCTTCGTTGGCGCGCGCCGACCACTGCATAGCCACCCGGCGCTCGGCCGGGCTGGCGGTGGCATAGCGGTCGGGATGCACCTGCGCGGCCACGGCACGCCAGGCGCGTTCGAGCGCCTGGGCATCGATGTCGAACTGCGCGGGCAAGCCGAACAGGCTGAAATGGTCGTCCGCGGCCAAAACCTACACCGTGAACGACTCGCCGCAGCCGCAGGTCGCCTTTTCGTTGGGATTGCGGAACTTGAAACCCTCGTTCAAGCCTTCGCGCGCGTAGTCGAGTTCGGTGCCGTCCAGGTAGGCGTAGCTTTTGGGGTCGACGAACACCTTGACCCCGAAGCTTTCGAACACCATGTCTTCGGCCGCCGGATCATCCACGTACTCGAGCTTGTACGCCATGCCCGAGCAGCCGGTGGTGCGCACGCCCAGCCGCAAGCCCACGCCCTTGCCGCGCTTTTGCAGGTAGCGCCCGATATGCGAGGCCGCCTGTTGGGTCAGGGTCACGGACATGTCAGTTCGCCGTGGCAGCCACCGGGGCATCGGCTTCGGCCGGCGCCGCATGCTTTTCTTTGTAGTCTTGCACCGCTGCCTTGATGGCGTCTTCGGCCAGGATGGAGCAGTGGATCTTCACCGGCGGCAGAGCCAGCTCTTCGGCGATCTGGGTATTGCGGATATTGAGCGCTTCGTCCAGCGTCTTGCCCTTGACCCACTCGGTCACCAGCGAGCTGGACGCGATGGCCGAGCCGCAGCCGTAGGTCTTGAAGCGCGCGTCTTCGATGACGCCCGTTTCGTTGACCTTGATCTGCAGCTTCATGACGTCGCCACAAGCCGGCGCGCCGACCATGCCGGTGCCCACCGATTCGTCGCCCTTGTCGAACGACCCCACGTTGCGCGGATTTTCGTAGTGATCCAGAACTTTGGTGCTGTATGCCATGATGGTTCTCCTGTGTCGGTCGCGTGGGCGCTCAGTGGGCGGCCCACTGCACGGTGTTCAGGTCGATGCCCGCCTGGGCCATTTCCCACAGCGGCGACATGTCGCGCAACTTGCCCACGCGGCTCTTGATCAGTTCGATCGTGTAGTCGATTTCTTGTTCGGTGGTGAACCGGCCCAGGGTGAAACGGATCGAGCTGTGCGCCAGCTCGTCGTTGCGCCCCAGGGCCCGCAATACGTACGAAGGCTCGAGGCTGGCCGAGGTGCAGGCCGAGCCGCTGGAAACGGCCAGCTCTTTGATGGCCATGATCAGCGATTCGCCTTCTACATAGTTGAAGCTGACGTTCAGGTTATGCGGCACGCGCTGTTCGAGGCTGCCGTTCAGGTAGGTTTCCTCGATTTGCGACAGGCCGGCCCACAGGCGGTCGCGCAGCATGCGGATGCGCTCGTTCTCGGTGCCCATTTCCTCGCGGGCCAGCCGGAAGGATTCGCCCATGCCGACGATCTGGTGCGTGGCCAGCGTGCCCGAGCGGAAACCGCGCTCGTGGCCGCCGCCATGCATCTGCGCTTCGATGCGCACCCGCGGCTTGCGGCGCACGTACAGCGCGCCGATGCCCTTGGGGCCATAGGTTTTGTGCGCCGAGAACGACATCAGGTCGACCTTGAGCTTCTGCAGGTCGATCTCGACCTTGCCGGTGGCCTGGGCCGCGTCCACATGGAACACGATGCCCTTCTCGCGGCAGATTTCACCCAGGGTTTCGATGTCCTGGATGACGCCGATTTCGTTGTTCACCATCATCACCGACACCAGGATGGTGTCGGGCCGCCAGGCCGCCTTGAAGGCATCCAGGTCGATCAGGCCGTCGTCGCGCACATTCAGGTACGTAACCTCGAAGCCCTGGCGTTCGAGTTCACGACAGGTGTCCAGCACGGCCTTGTGTTCGGTCTTGACCGTAATGATGTGCTTGCCGCGCTCGGCGTAGAAATTCGCGGCGCCCTTGATGGCCAGGTTGTCGGATTCCGTGGCGCCGGAGGTCCAGATGATTTCGCGCGGGTCGGCATTGACCAGCGTGGCGACTTCCTGGCGCGCGTTTTCGACGGCCTCTTCGGCTTCCCAGCCGAACGCGTGGCTGCGCGAGGCAGGGTTGCCGAAGTTGTCGTACAGCCAGGGCACCATTTTCTCGACCACGCGCGGATCGACCGGCGTCGTGGCGGAATAATCAAGATAAATCGGGCGGGTGGTCATGGATTGCTACTCCTGCATTCTTATACGGTGGCGCCGGCGGCAATGGCAGAGGCCGCGGGCGAGCCGGCGGCGCTACGCTCGACTCGCACGGCCGCGCAGCTCTGGGCCGCCTGGGTGGCCTCTTGCAACTGGCGCAGCCTTTGCTGGTCGACCAGGTCTTGCAAGGACACGGAGTCCAGGTAGTCAACCATTTTGCGGTTCAGGGTGGTCCAGAGCTCGTGCGTCATGCATTTGCCCGACTTGCCGTCCTTGCCGCTGGTGCAATCGTGCTTGCCGCCGCAATTGGTGGCGTCCAGCGGTTCGTCGACCGCGAAAATGATGTCGGCCACGGTCACGTTGCGCGCCAGCCGGGCCAGCGAGTAGCCGCCGCCAGGGCCGCGTACGCTGTCGACCAGTTCGTGCCGGCGCAATTTGCCGAACAATTGTTCCAGGTAAGAAAGCGAAATATTCTGACGCTGGCTAATTGCCGCGAGAGTCACCGGACCGCTGTGCTGCCGCATGGCCAGGTCGATCATCGCGGTGACCGCGAAACGCCCTTTCGTAGTAAGCCGCATGGTGGATTCCTGTAAAACCGGCAGGCCGCCCAAGGGGGGCAACCAATACCCGAGTAATTACCTCAAGTATAGCAAATTCCCGAGTAATTTGGTAAGCCATCGCAGTCACAAAAAACCGCGCCAGGGCGCGGTTCTTGAAGCCGGCTTGCCGGCGGATCAGGCAGCCTGGTACTGTGTGGCCCGCTTGCGGACCAGTTCCAGCACGCCTTGACAGGCATCTTCGAGGTAATCGAGCACTTTGCCGAAACCTTCGGGGCCGCCATAGTACGGGTCGGGCACGGTGGCTTCTTCGAACTCGTTGGCAAAGCGCATCAGCAGCATCAGCTTGTGCTGATACGCCTTCGGGCATTGCTGCTGCAGAGCCGAAAGATTGTCCCAGTCCATGGCCAGGATGAGATCGAAATCGCGGAAGTCGTCGGCCGTGACCTGACGCGCCTCGCAGTGGTTGATCTCGTAGCCACGCTTGCGGGCGGCAGCCTGGGCCCGGGCGTCGGGGGCCTCGCCAATATGATAGGCATGGGTGCCGGCGGAATCCACACGCACGACATCGCTCAAACCGGCATCGTTCACCAAATGGCGAAAAACGCCCTCTGCGCTCGGCGAGCGACAGATATTGCCCATGCAAACGAAAAGTACCTTGGTCATCATGGGCATAAGTCTGAGGGAAAACCCGGAATATAGCAAGTTTTTTTTGCAATTGCGCAAGTATCGGGCAACGCGCGAAAGGAATTATTTTTCTCTATTAGTTCAATAGGTTAAAACAATAATTGCAGACTTTACTTAAGCTATTTTTCGGCGAAATCGTAACAAACCCGGGGATTTGGCCGCAATGCAGCAGGCCGCGTTTCGCGGCGCGCCGCCCTGCCCCGCGCACGCGCTTCGGGCACCCCTAAACGGCGCCGTCGAGCAGTACGCGCTGCTTCAACGCGGTCAGCGCGTCGCGCGCCGCGGCGGCCTGCTCGAACTCCAGATTGCGGGCGTGATCGGTCATGAGCTTTTCCAGGCGGCGGATTTCCCGGGCCATGGCCTTTTCGTCGGTAAGCACTTCGGGCGCGATACCGGCCTCGAGGGTATCGTGGCGGACCGGCGCGACGATGCCATCGATGAGTTCGCGCACCGCCTTGTTGACGCCGCGCGCCGTGATGCCGTGCTCGACGTTGAACTGCAGCTGCTTGGCGCGGCGGCGTTCGGTTTCGTCCATGGCGCGCCGCATGGACGCCGTGATGTTGTCCGCGTACAGAATGGCATGGCCGTTCAGGTTGCGGGCGGCCCGTCCGATGGTCTGGATCAAGCTGCGTTCCGAGCGCAGGAACCCTTCTTTGTCGGCATCCAGGATGGCCACCAGCGATACCTCGGGAATATCCAGCCCCTCGCGCAGCAGGTTGATGCCCACCAATACGTCGAAGGTGCCCAGGCGCAGGTCGCGGATGATTTCCACCCGTTCTACCGTATCGATATCAGAGTGCAGGTAGCGCACGCGCACGCCATGCTCGGCCAGGAAGTCGGTAAGGTCTTCGGCCATGCGCTTGGTCAGGGTGGTGACCAGTACCCGCTCTTGCACGGCCACGCGCAGCTTGATTTCGCCCAGCAGGTCGTCGACCTGGGTGCGGGCCGGCCGCACCTCGACTTGCGGGTCGACCAGGCCGGTGGGCCTGACCACCTGCTCGACCACGTTGTCGGAATGCTCTTGCTCGTAGGCGGCCGGCGTGGCCGACACGAACACGCACTGGCGCATGCGGGCCTCGAACTCTTCGAGGCGCAGCGGCCGGTTGTCGAGCGCCGAGGGCAGCCGGAAGCCATACTGCACCAGGGTTTCTTTGCGGGCCCGGTCGCCCCGGTACATGCCGCCCAGCTGGCCCATGGTGACGTGGCTTTCGTCGATGAACATCAGTGCGTCGGCCGGCAGATAATCGATCAGCGTGGGCGGCGGTTCGCCCGGCGCGGCGCCCGACAGGTGCCGGGAGTAGTTTTCGATGCCCTTGCAAAAGCCCAGTTCCTGCAGCATTTCGAGGTCGAAGCGGGTACGCTGTTCGAGCCGCTGCGCCTCGACCAGCTTGCCGTCGGCGGTCAATAGCTTCAGGCGGTCGCGCAGTTCTTCCTTGATGGTCTCGATGGCCCGCAGCACGGTGTCGCGCGGCGTGACATAGTGCGAGCCCGGATACACGGTGAAGCGCGGCACTTTCTGGCGCACCCGGCCGGTCAGGGGGTCGAACAGCTCCAGCGACTCGATTTCGTCGTCGAACAGCGTCAGGCGCAGCGCCAGCTCGGGGCTTTCGGCCGGGAAGATGTCGAGCGTTTCACCGCGCACCCGGAAGGTGCCGCGCGTGAAATCGGCGTCGTTGCGGGTGTACTGCATGGCCACCAGGCGCGCCAGCACCTCGCGCCGCGAAATGCGGTCGCCCGAGCGCAGGATGAGCACCATGGCGTGGTAGTCGCCGGGGTTGCCGATACCGTAGATGCACGACACCGTGCCCACGATGACGGTATCGCGGCGCTCGAGCAGGCTTTTGGTGGCCGACAGCCGCATCTGTTCGATGTGCTCGTTGATGGACGAGTCTTTCTCGATGAACAGGTCGCGGGTCGGCACATAGGCTTCGGGCTGATAATAGTCGTAGTAAGAAACGAAATACTCGACCGCGTTCTTGGGAAAGAACTCGCGCATTTCCGCATACAACTGCGCCGCCAGGGTCTTGTTGGGCGCCAGCACCAGTGCCGGCCGGCCCAGGCGGGCGATGATGTTGGCCATGGTGTAGGTCTTGCCCGAGCCCGTCACGCCCAGCAGGGTCTGGTACATCAGGCCGTCGCGCATGCCCTGCGCCAGCCCCTCGATCGCCTCGGGCTGGTCGCCCGCCGGCGGGTAAGGCTGGTACAAATGAAAGGGGCTGTCGGGAAAATCGACGAATCCGGGGGCGGTCATGCTAGACTGTCTCAGGGTAAACCCCCCATTATCCACAGCACGCCCCCCCGCGTCCACATACCCTTACCGAACCCCCATGAGCTCTCTTTTCGATTCCGTCGAACTTGCGCCGCGCGACCCCATTCTGGGGCTGAACGAACAATACAATGCCGATACCCGTCCCGGTAAAGTCAACCTGGGCGTGGGCGTGTATTACGACGACGAGGGCCGCATCCCGCTGCTGACGGCCGTGCGCAAGGCAGAAATTGCCCGCGTCGAAGCCGCCGCCGCGCGCGGCTACCTGCCCATCGAGGGCATCGCTGGATACAACAAGGGCGCCCAGGCCCTGCTGCTGGGGGCCGATTCGCCGCTGGCCGCCGAAGGCCGCGTCCTGACCGCCCAAGCGCTGGGCGGCACCGGCGCCCTGAAGATCGGCGCCGACTTCCTGCGCCAGCTGCTGCCCCAGTCGAAGGTGCTGATCAGCAACCCCAGCTGGGAAAACCACCGCGCCCTGTTCGAACGCGCCGGCTTCCCGGTCGATACCTACGCGTACTACGACGCCGCCACCCATGGGCTGGACTTCCAGGGCATGCTGGCCTCGCTGCAGGCCGCCCCCGAACAAACCATCGTGGTGCTGCACGCCTGCTGCCACAACCCCACGGGCGTCGATCCCACCGCCGAACAGTGGCAGCAGATCGCCCAGGTGGTCAAGGCCCGCAACCTGGTGCCGTTCCTCGACATCGCCTACCAGGGCTTCGGTGCCGGCCTGCAAGAAGACGCCGCCGTGGTGCGCCTGTTCGCCGACCTGGGCCTGACGATGCTGATCAGCTCGTCGTTCTCGAAGTCGTTCTCGCTGTACGGCGAACGCGTGGGCGCGCTGACCGTGGTCGCGGGCAACCAAGACGAAGCGAAGCGCGTGCTCAGCCAGCTCAAGCGCGTCATCCGCACCAACTATTCCAACCCGCCCACGCATGGCGGCACGGTGGTTTCCACGGTACTCAATACGCCCGAGCTGTACGCGCTGTGGGAACAAGAACTGGCCGGCATGCGCGACCGCATCCGCCTGATGCGCCAGCAACTGGTCGAAAAAATCAAGGCGGCCGGGGTCACGCAAGACTTCAGTTTCGTGCTGCAGCAGCGCGGCATGTTCTCCTATTCCGGCCTGACCCCCGCCCAGGTCGACGTGCTGCGCGAACAGCACGGCATCTACGCCGTGGCCAGCGGCCGCATCTGCGTGGCGGCGCTCAACAGCCGCAACATCGACGCCGTGGCCCGCGCCATCGCGGCCGTCATCAAGCAATAAGCGCCGTAGCCAGTACGTTACCGCGTACCCGGGCCCGTTCGCCAGAGCGGGCCTTTTCTTTTGGAGCGGCGGATCTACTGTGCCCCCGTTGCGCGCCGTCCGGGCGGGCGGAGGCGGCGCGTTGGCCGGCGGGGCAGCCTGCGCAGCAGGCCGAGGGCGCCTGGATGCGCCCGAGCCCGACGGACGTGCGC
>WMBV01000001.1 GCA_017745595.1 Bordetella petrii | reverse complement strand
GTATTGGGGGGCGTGGTCCGCCGGTGCGGGCCTGGCGGGCCGGCGGGGGGTGTCCGCATCGGAAGCGGCGGCCGGCAGCCGCGGCGCCGGCGGGGGCGCGGGATCGGCCCGGCGGCGCTCGGCCTTTTCTTTGGCCAGTTCTATTTGCGCGGCCGACCGCGCGCGCGCGCCGCTGCGGGAACGCTTGTTCGCGCGATCGCCGGCGGCATGGGCGTCGCGCGCCGTTTTCTTGACCGTCAGCGTCTTGCGGCGGTCTTGTTCATCAGAGGACATACGAATCCAGGCCCGGGAGCCAGGCAGGGGTCAGAAGGGCTTGAGCACGACCAGCAGCACGACCGCCACCAGCAGCAAGACGGGAATTTCGTTGAACCAGCGGTAGAACCGGTGCGAGCGCGCGTTGCGGCCCTGCTCGAATTTGCGCAGCAGCATGCCGCAGGCATGATGGTAGCCGATGATGAGCAGCACGAAGAACAGCTTGGCATGCATCCAGCCGTTGCCCGGACCCACGCCGATGCCATAGCCCACATATAGCCACAGGCCCAGCGCAATCGCGATGATGGCCAGCATGGTGGTAAAGCGGTACAGGCGGCGCGCCATGCCGATCAGGCAGGATTGCACGGCCGGGTCGGGCTGCTGGGCCAGGTTTACATACAGCCGCGGCAGGTAGAACAGCCCGGCGAACCAGGATGCGATGAAGACAATGTGAAAGGCCTTGACCCAAAGCATGGCTGGCATCCGATACAACGAAGTGATGGAGACATTGTAGTCAAGGATGTCGAGGGTTGTGAGGGCTTTTGGGCCCTTTGCTCCGCCCTCTGCGGCGCCGGACCTGCCCGGCCTGATCCGCCGCAAGTCGGCCCGCCAGCCCGGCCGGGCCGGCCATGGAAATCCAGCCCTGTTCACCGCGCGATTTTCGAGGCACAATAGGCAGGGTTATACTTGTACATACAGGATCATACATATAATGAGCAAGACGATCGACGCCTCGTCCCCCCGCGCCGCGGCCGAGGTTTGCGTGCTGGTACCCGGCGAAGTCAGCCTGGCCTTGCTGCGCCGCATCCATGCCGGCGATGTGCAACTGGCGCTCGATTCCGCCGCGCGCGAGCGCCTGCTTGCCTCGCAAGCCACGGTGCAGGGCATCGTGGACGCCGGCGCGGTGGTCTATGGCATCAATACCGGCTTCGGCAAGCTGGCGCAGACCATCATCCCGCCCGAGCGGCTGGCCGAATTGCAGCGCAACCTGGTGCTGTCGCACAGCGCCGGCATCGGCGAGCCCCTGGCCGACGGGGTGGTGCGGCTGGTGCTGGCCACCAAGGCGGTGAGCCTGGCGCGCGGCCATTCCGGCGTGCGTCCCGAGCTGGTCGATGCCCTGCTGGCGCTGGCCAATGCCGGGCTGCTGCCGCGCATTCCCTCGAAGGGATCGGTCGGCGCTTCCGGCGACCTGGCGCCGCTTGCGCATCTGGCATGCGTGCTGATCGGCGAGGGCGAGGTCACCGCGCCCGACGGCCAGGTCATCAGCGGCGCCGAGGCGATGCGCCGCATCGGCCTGGCGCCTTTCGTGCTGGGCCCCAAGGAAGGGCTGGCACTGCTCAATGGCACGCAGGCGTCGACCGCGCTGGCGCTGGCCGGGCTGTTCGGCGCCGAAAACGTGTTCGCGGCGGCGCTGATGGCGGGCTCGCTGTCGCTCGAGGCGATCCAGGGCTCGGTCAAGCCCTTCGACGCGCGCATCCATGCGGCGCGCGGCCAGCCGGGGCAGATCGCGGTGGCCGGGGCATTGCGCGCCGTGCTGGACGGCAGCGAGATCGTCCCGTCCCATGCCGATTGCGGCCGGGTGCAGGATCCCTATTCGATCCGTTGCGTGCCGCAAGTGATGGGCGCCTGCCTGGACAACCTGGCCCATGCCGCGCGGGTGCTGCACATCGAGGCCAACGCGGCCTCGGACAACCCCCTGGTGTTCGACAACGGCGACGTGATCTCGGGCGGGAACTTCCACGCCGAACCGGTGGCCTTCGCGGCCGACATCATCGCCCTGGCGGTCGCCGAGATCGGCGCCATTTCCGAGCGCCGCATGGCGCTGCTGCTCGACAGCGGGCTGTCGGGCCTGCCGCCGTTCCTGGTGCGCGACGGCGGTGTCAATTCCGGCTTCATGATCGCCCAGGTCACGGCCGCGGCGCTGGCCTCGGAAAACAAGTCGCTCGCGCATCCGGCCAGCGTCGACAGTCTGCCCACCTCGGCCAACCAGGAAGACCACGTGTCGATGGCGACCTTCGCCGGGCGGCGCCTGGGCGAGATGGTCGACAACATCGCGGTGGTCGTCGGCATCGAGGCCATGGCCGCCGCCCAGGGCATCGAATTGAAGCGCGGCCTGAAAAGCTCGCCCCTGCTGGAAGCCGAATTTGCCCGTATCCGCGAGCGCGTTGCCTTCATCGAGCAAGACTGCCTGCTTGCCCCGTCCATCGAAGCCATGCGCCTGTGGGCGCGCCGCGGCGAATGGCCCGAGGCTGTCCAGGCCATTTTGCCCAGCCGCGCCTGAGCCGCGCCCCAGACCCGCCATTGAAAGGAATATCGCCATGAATGCCACCGACAAATCCTCCCTGGGCAAGGCGGATCCCCGCCACGATGCCAGCCGCGTGGTCCGTGCGCCGCGCGGCAGCACGCTGAACTGCAAGAGCTGGCTGACCGAAGCGCCGTTCCGGATGCTGCAGAACAACCTCGATCCGGAAGTTGCCGAGCGTCCCGGCGAACTGGTCGTGTACGGCGGCATCGGCCGCGCGGCGCGCGATTGGGCCTCGTTCGACCAGATCCTGGCGTCGCTCAAGGAATTGAACGACGACGAGACCCTGCTGATCCAGTCAGGCAAGCCGGTGGGCGTGTTCAAGACGCATGCCGACGCGCCGCGCGTGCTGCTGGCCAATTCCAACCTCGTGCCCAAATGGGCAACCTGGGAACACTTCGGCGAACTCGACCGCATGGGCCTGATGATGTATGGCCAGATGACGGCGGGCAGCTGGATCTACATCGGCAGCCAGGGCATCGTGCAAGGCACCTTCGAGACGTTTGTCGAGGCCGGCCGGCAGCACTATGGCAACGACCTGTCGGGCAAGTGGATCCTGACGGCGGGCCTGGGCGGCATGGGCGGCGCGCAGCCGCTGGCCGCGACGCTGGCGGGGGCGGTGTCGCTCACCATCGAATGCCAGCAGGCCAGCATCGATTTCCGCCTGCGCACGCGGTATCTCGACAAGCAGGCCAAAGACATCGACGAGGCGCTGGCGCTGGTCAGTCAGCATACCCAGGCCAAAGAGGCCGTGTCGATCGGCCTGCTGGGCAATGCGGCCGAAGTGATGCCCGAGCTGGTCAGGCGCGCCCGGGCCGGCGGCCTGCGGCCCGACCTGGTCACCGACCAGACCTCGGCGCACGATCTTGCCGCCGGCTACCTGCCGATCGGCTGGACGCTGGCGCAATGGGAGGCCGCCCGGGCGGATCCGGCCCAGCATCCGGCACTGCGCAAAGCGGCCGCGAAATCGTGCGCCGTGCATGTGCAGGCCATGCTGGACTTCCAGGCCATGGGCATCCCCACCGTCGACTACGGCAACAACATCCGCCAGGTCGCGTACGACGAAGGCGTGCAGAACGCGTTCGATTTTCCCGGTTTCGTGCCGGCCTATATCCGGCCGCTGTTCTGCGAAGGCAAGGGCCCGTTCCGCTGGGTGGCGCTCTCGGGCGACCCGGAAGACATCTACAAGACCGACGCCAAGATCAAGGAACTGTTCCCCGACAGCCACCACACCCATCGCTGGCTGGACATGGCGCGCGAACGCATCGCCTTCCAGGGCCTGCCGGCACGCATCTGCTGGCTGGGACTGGGCCAGCGGGAAAAGGCCGGCCTGGCATTCAACGACATGGTGAAATCGGGCGAGCTCAAGGGGCCCATCGTGATCGGCCGCGACCATCTGGACACCGGTTCGGTGGCCAGCCCTAACCGCGAGACCGAAAGCATGAAAGACGGCAGCGACGCGGTGTCCGACTGGCCGCTGCTGAACGCGCTGCTCAATACCGCGGGCGGCGCCACGTGGGTCAGCCTGCACCACGGCGGCGGGGTCGGCATGGGATACTCGCAGCATGCCGGCGTGGTGATCGTCTGCGACGGCAGCGATGCCGCGGCCAAGCGCGTCGGGCGCGTGCTGTGGAACGACCCCGCCACCGGCGTGATGCGCCATGCCGACGCGGGCTACGACATCGCGGTCGCGGCTGCCCGGCAGCACGGCCTGAACCTGCCGATGATCAAGTAAGCCGTCGCAAGAGTCCCGCCCCGTGGCCATCCATCACTTCGACATCGCTGCGCTGGCCGCCTCGCCCTGGAAGAACGGCGGCGGCAACACGCGCGAAATCGTCTGCTCGCCCGCGGGCGCGGACACGAACCGCTTCGATTGGCGCGTCAGCATCGCCACCATCGACCGGCCGGGTCCGTTTTCCGCATTCGCCGGCGTCGACCGGATCATCATGCTGCTCGACGGCGCGGGCGTGCGCCTGCATGCGCCGGACGGCAGCATCGATCACCGGCTCGACCGGCCCGAGGCGCCGTTCGCCTTTGCCGGCGACGTGGCGCTCGATTGCCAATTGCTGGGCGGGGCCTCGACCGACTTCAACGTGATGTGGCGGCGCGACTGCCTGCGGGCCGATGTCCGCGTGCTGCGCGGCCACGAACGCCTGGCGCCCGCGGCGCATGGGCTGCTGCTGGCGCTGCGCGGCCGCTGGCAGGTCGACGGCCTGGCCTGCGAAGCCGGCGCCGGCCTGTGGTGGGACGGGGCTTGCCGGGGGTGGCACGCCAGTTCGCCGGACGCCGGTGCCGCACTGGTGGCCGTGCGGCTCGAACCGGCGGCAACCGGCCACCAAGAGGGTTGAACATCATGGTCTTTTCCGCATTGCCTTGCGCCGACGGTATCTGGCGTCATTTGCAGCTGGCGCCCGGCGCCGGCGCCGACGATGCCCCATTGCCCGATGCCGCGATCGTCGTGGCCGGTGGCAAGATCGCCTGGGTCGGCGAGCGCGCTTCGCTGCCCGGCGATTTCGATCACTTGCCGCGCTTCGATGCCGAAGGCGCGCTGGCCACGCCCGGCCTGGTCGATTGCCACACGCACCTGGTTTATGGCGGCCAGCGGGCCAATGAATTCGCCATGCGGCTGGCGGGGGCGGATTATGAAGCAATCGCCCGCGCGGGCGGCGGCATCATGTCGTCGGTGCGGGCCACGCGCGACTTCGACGAAGACACGCTGTACGCCCAGGCCGCGCCGCGGCTGGAACAACTGCTGGCCGAAGGCGTCTGCGCCATCGAGATCAAGTCGGGCTACGGCCTGGCGCTCGAGCACGAGCGCAAGCAGCTGCGCGTGGCGCGCCGGCTGAGCGCGGACTACGGCGTCGCGGTGCGCACCAGCTTTCTTGGCGCCCACGCGTTGCCGCCCGAATACGAGGGCCGCAGCGGCGACTACATCGATCTGGTCTGCCGCGACATGTTGCCGGCGCTGGCCCGGGAAGGGCTGGTCGACGCCGTCGATGTGTTCTGCGAGCGCATCGCGTTTTCGCTGGCCGAGACCGAGCGCGTCTTCCAGGCCGCGCAGGCGTTGGGCCTGGCGGTCAAGCTGCACGCCGAGCAACTGTCGGACATGGGGGGCGCGGCACTGGCGGCGCGCTACGGGGCGCTGTCCTGCGACCATCTCGAACACCTGTCCGCCGAGGGCATCGCGGCCATGCGCAAGGCCGGCACCGTGGCGGTGCTGCTGCCGGGCGCCTACTACACGCTGCGCGATACCCACCTGCCGCCGATCGAGGCATTGCGCGCCGCCGGCGTGCCGATGGCCGTTTCTACCGACCACAATCCCGGCACCTCGCCGGCGCTGAGCCTGCTGCTGATGGTCAACATGGCCTGCACGCTGTTCCGGCTGACGGTGCCCGAGGCGCTGGCCGGCGTCACCCGCCACGCGGCCCGCGCGCTGGGCCTGGCCGACACGCATGGCGCCATCGCGCCCGGCATGCCGGCCAACTTCGTGCTGTGGCGCGTGCGCGAGGCGGCCGAGCTGGCCTACTGGCTGGGGCAGCGTCCGCCCTGCGTGGTGGTGCGCCAGGGCCGCATCGCGGCGGGTAGCCCGGCATGACGACATCGATCTTTGCCGCCGACGCGCTGCTGGCCGACGGGTGGGCGCGCAATGTACTGCTTGAATGGGATGCCGGCGGCCGGCTGACCCGGGTGCAAGCCGATGCCCCGGCGCCGGCCGGCGCCGCCGGCGTGGCCGGCCCGCTGATTCCCGGCATGCCGAACCTGCATTCCCACGCCTTCCAGCGTGCCTTCGCCGGGCTGACCGAATACCGCGCCGAACAGCAGGACAGCTTCTGGAGCTGGCGCACGCTGATGTACCGCTTCGCGTCGCGCCTGGGGCCTGGGCAACTGGAGGCCATCGCCACCTGGCTCTATGCCGAGATGCTCGAGGCCGGCTACACCAGCGTCTGCGAATTCCAGTACCTGCATCACCAGCCGGATGGCCGGCCCTATGCCGACGACGCCAGCCTGAGCCGCGCGCTGCTGCGCGCCGCCGCGCGCACCGGCATCGGCTTTACCCTGCTGCCGGTGCTTTACCAGGCGGGCGGTTTTGGCGGGCAGGCGCCCAGTACGGGCCAGGCGCGCTTCATCCATTCGACCGAATCGATGTTGCGCCTGCTGGATACGCTGAAGGCCGCCTGCGATGCGCAAGGCGCGCGCCTGGGGCTGGCGCCCCATTCGCTGCGCGCGGTGCCGCCCGAGGCTCTGCGCGAGGCGCTGGCGGGCCTCGATGCGCTCGATCCCCTGGCGCCGATCCACATCCACATCGCCGAGCAGACGCGCGAGGTGGACGACTGCCTGGCCTGGAGCGGCCAGCGCCCGGTCGCCTGGCTGCTCGACCACGCGCCGGTCGACCGGCGCTGGTGCCTGGTGCACGCCACGCACATGGATGCCGGCGAGTACCGCCGCGCGGCGCAAAGCGGCGCGGTGGCCGGCCTGTGTCCCTCGACCGAGGCCAACCTGGGCGACGGCCTGTTCGACTTCCCGGCCTGGCGCGGGCATGGGGGCGCCTGGGGCCTGGGCTCCGACAGCCACGCGTGCGTGAACGCGGCCGAAGAGCTGATGCTGCTGGAATACGGCCAGCGCCTGGCCTTGCGGCAGCGCAACGTCGGGGCCGACGCGGCGCAGCCGCAGGTGGCGACGGCGCTGACGCTGGCCGCCGTGCGGGGCGGGGCGCAGGCCGCCGGCCGTGCGGTGGCCGGGCTGGCGGTTGGCCAGCAGGCCGATTTCGTCGTGCTGGATGCCGCCCATCCCGCCCTGCAGGGCCTGGCGGCGGCCGACATGCTGTCGGCCCACGTGTTCGCCAGCCACCGCAGCTCGGCCATCGATGCCGTGTGGGTGGCCGGCCAGCCCCGCGTCGCGGCCGGGCGCCACGCGCTGCATGCCGCGGCCGCGGCAGACTTCATCGCGGCGCGCGCCGCACTTTTGCAGAACTGAACGCCATGTCCTTTGTCACGACCGAGCCCGCGTTCCGGTTTCGCCGCGGCAGCCCCCCGCGCGGCTGATCCGGCAGCGCCTTGCGGCGCGCGGGTGCTAGCATGCGGGGAGCGTCGGCCGCGGGCTTGGCCGCAATCGAAAAATCCTATAATCCGCGTACATCCGCCCAGAGTCTTATGAACGCATCATTGTCCCCAACCTCTCTCAGTTCCGCGGAGGAATCAGTGAGTTCAACTCGGCCTTCCGCGCTGTACCAGCAGGTCAGAGAGTACATATCCTCCAAGATCGGCAGCAGGGAATGGCAGCCCGGCGATCGCGTTCCGTCGGAACAAGAGCTGGTCAACCTGTTCGGCATTTCCCGCATGACAGTGAACCGCGCGCTGCGCGAACTGGCCGAGCAGGGCGTGGTCGTGCGGATCGCGGGGGTGGGCACTTTCGTAGCGGAAGAAAAATCACAGTCCACGCTGCTGCAGATCGCCAACCTGGCCGACGACATCCGGATGCGGGGCCATGCCTATCGTTGCGAAGTGCTGTCGGTGAAGCAGGTTGCCGCCACGGCCGACGTCGCGGTGATGCTCGACCTGCGGACGGGGCAGCCGGTGGTCCAGTCCCGCTGTGTCCATTACGAAAACGAGGTCGCCGTCCAGTTCGAAGATCGCTTCGTCAATCCGCAGGCCGCGCCGCATTTCCAGGACCAGACGTTCGACCAGGAAACGCCGGCGGAATACCTGCTGCGCAACGTGCCGTTCGACGAAGTCGAGCACGTGGTCGAGGCCATGCTGCCGACCGCCAAGCAGGCGAAGCTGTTGCAGATGGACCCCAACCAGCCCTGCCTGGTGCTGACGCGGCGTACCTGGATCCTGGGCAAGGCCATTACCTTCGTGAAGTGCTTCCACCCATCCCGGCGGTACCGGCTGGGCAGCCGCTTCCGGCTCGACAGCGCCAAGCGGTAGGCGCCTGCCGGCGCGCTTGACGACCGCCTTCGGCCATTCGTACACGCGCTCGCCAGTCGTATACGCGCGCGTTAGTGTTTACCATAATGCCTGCCAGGAACCTGTTGACATTACCTGTATAGACAATTAATGTCACAACCGGTTTGCCTGTGCGCCGAATCCCGCGCTGCGTCCGCAAGGCGCAAGAACGATTCCTTACTACATTCCCCCTCATTGGAAAGAAGCAAAATGAAGATTCAAGACGTCGTTTACTCGGTCGGACGTTCAGGCTACTTCAACAAAGACCTGCTCGCCGTCAAGGCGCACGGCCGCAACAATGGCAGCTTCGTCGAGGGCGAGCCGCTGACCCCCGGGTACCGCGCCATCGTGCAGCCCGGCGCGATCATCTCCGTGATGCTGGTGCTGGAAGACGGCACCGTCGCCATCGGCGAGTGCGCCGACGTCATCTTCTCCGGCCTGGCCGGCCGCGATCCCCTGTTCGTGCCCGCCGACCACTTGCCGATGCTGGACACGACCATCCGCGCCTGGCTGGTCGGGCGCGACGTGTCGACATTCCGCGCCAACGCCGAAGAGATCGATCGCATGGACGTGCAGGGCAAGCGCCTGCACACGTCGCTGCGCTACGGCCTGACGCAGGCGCTGCTGGCGGCCACCGCCGCGGCGCATCGCAAGACTCAGGCGGAAATCGTGGCCGCCGAATACGGTTCCACGCTGCGCACGGCGCCCGTCGACTTGCTGGCGTCCTGCCACCGCGGCGACAGCCTGCAGCTTGACCGCGTCATCATGAAGCAGGCCGCCGTCCTGCCCCATGCCTCGTTCACGATGGCGGTCGACCTGGGCCCGGGCGCCATCGAGCTCACCAACTACGCCCGCTCGATCGCCAAGCGCATCCAGGAAGTCGGCGCCCCCGGCTACAAGCCGCGCATCCACCTGGACCTGTACGGCACGCTGGGCGACCTGTTCGGTGCCGACGTCGAGGCGCTGACGGACTACATCGCCAGCCTGGCGCAGGTGGTCGC
The DNA here is from genome assembly GCA_017745595.1 of Bordetella petrii. Classification (GTDB taxonomy): domain Bacteria; phylum Pseudomonadota; class Gammaproteobacteria; order Burkholderiales; family Burkholderiaceae_B; genus Bordetella_A; species Bordetella_A petrii_C. The sequence goes on along the minus strand of WMBV01000001.1, from coordinate 478,881 downwards.
GCCGTTCGACCTGCTGCTGGAATCGCCGGTGATCGCCGCCACCCAGGCCGAGCAGATCCAGGTGTTCTCGCAACTGAAGGCCGGCCTGGCCAAGCGCGGCGCGCGCGTCGGGCTGATCGCCGACGAGTGGTGCAACACGCTCGAAGACGTGCGCCTGTTCGCCGAGGCCAAGGCCAGCGACTACGTGCAGATCAAGACGCCCGACCTGGGCGGCATCAACAACACGATCGAGGCGGTGCTGTTCTGCAAGGCCAACGGCATGGGGTGCTGCCTGGGCGGCACCGCGAACGAGACCGACCTGTCGGCCCGCATCACGGCGCAGATCGCCATGGCCACCCATCCCGACTTCATGCTGTCCAAGCCCGGCATCGGTGCCGACGAGGGCATTATGATCCTGACCAACGAAATGCTGCGCACCCTGGCGCTGGCCCAGCGTCGTTCCTGAATACGGCTTGCCGTTGACGTCCTAGCACGCGGAGATTGCAATGAGTTTTTCTCTTTCAGTTTGGTCCGATTGGCGCCGCCATATCGGTATGGCTTCTGTGGCGGCGGGCGTGGCGCTGGCCGCGTGCGCAATGACCGGCACGGCGGCGGCGCAGACCCCCAAGCGGGGCGGCACCGCGGTGATGGTGCTGGGCACCGATCCGCTCGCCCTCAGCCCGGACACCACCAGTTCGGTGCCGGACGTGGCGGCCAGCTGCCTGATCTACGACGGCCTGGTCAGGTTCAAGCCCGGCTTCGAGATCGTGCCGGGGCTGGCCAAGTCGTGGGACATCTCGGCCGACGGGCTCACGTACAAGTTCGAGCTGGAATCGGCGAATTGGCATGACGGCAAGCCGGTCACCTCGGAAGACGTGAAGTTCACGCTCGAAGAGATCAGCAGCAAGTACGGGCCCCGCTTCAACGCGGCCTCGAAGTTCATCGAGCGCATCGAGACGCCGACGCCTTCCAGCGTGATCATCACGCTGTCCAAGCCGTTCGCGCCGTTCCTGTTTTCGCTGGCGTGCGAGCAGAACACCGCGATCATGCCGGCCCACGTGCTGCGCGGCGGCGACCTGCTGCGCAATCCCGCCATCCTGACCAACCCGGTCGGCAACGGCCCCTTCAAGATCGTCGAATGGGTGCGCGGCAACCACATCACGCTGGTCCGCAACGACGACTACTGGCGCAAGGGCGAGCCCTACCTGGACCGCGTGATCATCAAGATCATGCCGGACGCGGCGGCGCGCGTACTGGCGTTGCGCGCGGGCGAAGTCGACTATATCGTGCCCGACTACGTGCCCCTGAGCGCGGTGCAGATGCTGGAAAAGAACAAGGATTTCCAGGTGCAGGAAGTCAGCTACCCCGGTAGCGACATCATCATCCTGAACACCAAGAACCCGGCCCTGTCGAAGCCGGAAGTGCGCCAGGCATTGCTGACCGCCGTCGATCGCGAGTTCATCCACAAAAAGGTGTACTACGGCCTGGGCGGCGTGCCGCTCAGCTCGTTCGATACGCGCCTGTGGGCCTACAACAAGGCGGTCAACTACCAGCAGATGTATGCCTACAACCCCGACAAGGCGCGCAAGATGCTCGACGACGCCGGCCTGAAACCGGACGCCGACGGCATCCGCATGACCATGCGCCTGGTGTTCGAGACGGGCAAGCCCGAATGGCTGCCGGCGGCCCAGGCCTTGCAGCGGTTCTGGCAGGCGGTGGGCGTGAAGGTCGTGCTCGAGGGCGCCGAACGCCCGGTCGTGCTCAAGCGCGTCTATTCCGACTACGATTTCGACGCCACGCTGCAGACCTACACGACGCTGGGCGACCCGGCACTGGGCATCGCGCGCACCTACGTCACCTCGTCCATCAAGCAGGGCACCACGTTCAACAACGCCTCGCAGTACTCCAATCCGGAGATCGACAAATTGTTCGACGCGGGCCGCGATGCGCACCTGCAGGCCGACCGCCAGAAAGCGTACGACCAGATCCAGGTAATCCTGGCGCGCGACCTGCCGGTGCTGAACCTGCACCAGCAACCCCAGTTCGCGATTGCCAGCACGCGGCTGCAGGGCCTGTGGCAGGCGGCCAACCAGCAGTGGTGGGGTAGCGTATGGATGCCGTGAGGCCGGACGAAGCGGGCCAGGGCTCGCTTAGCGGGCAACTGGCCGGCTACTGGTCGCACGCGCGGTTCGAAGACCTGCCGCCGGCGGTGGTGCACGCCGCCAAGCGCTTCCTGCTCGACACGGTAGCCGCGGGCGTGGCCGGCGGCATGACCGAGGTGGTCGAGTCGGTGGCGGCGGGCGCACGCGCCGCGTCGGGCGCCGGCGACGCCGTGTTGTGGGGGCGTCGCGACGCCCTGCCGCCGGCGGCGGCCGCGCTGGTCAACGGCACGGCGGCGCACGCGCTGGAACTCGACGACTTCGGCGGCTGCGGCCATTCGGGCGCGGTCGTGGTGCCGGCCGTGTGCGCGCTGGCGTCGCAGTCGCGCGCATCGGGCCGCGAGGTGCTGCTGGCCATCGCCGCCGGCTACGACGTTGCCGCGCGCGTGCTGGAAGGCAGCGGGGGATACCGGCCGCACAACGAACGCGGCTGGCATTCCACCGGCACGTGCGGCAGCTTCGGCGCCGCGGCGGCGGCGGCCCGGCTGCTGGGCCTGTCCGAGACGCTCAGCGTGCAGGCGCTGGGCATTGCCGGCACGTTTACCGGCGGTACCTGGGCCTTCCTGGCCGATGGCGCGCTGGTCAAGCGCTTTCACCCCGGAAAAGCGGCCGAAACCGGCGTCAGCGCCGCGCTGCTGGCGCGCGCCGGCCTGACGGGGCCGCGCCATGTGCTCGACGCCGAATGGGGCGGCTTCTACGCCACCTACGCCCCGGGGGTGGCGACGCCGGAACGCGCCGTACAAGACCTGGGCAGCGAATTCCACATCCTGCGCTCGGGCATCAAGCCCTATGCGTGCTGCCGCACGATCCATTCGTGTCTGGACGCCATGCTGGAGATCCGGAGGGAAGCCTCCGGCGGCAGCGCCGACGTCGCCGCGCTGGTGGTGCATGGCAATGCCCAGACCCGGCGGCAGTTCGAGCGCACCGACGTCCGCAACCTGCTGGAAGCCCAGTTCAGCATGCCGTATTGCCTGGCGGTCACGGCCGAGAGCGGCCGGGCGACGCTGGAACAGTTCCAGCCGCTGCGCACCGCCGACCCGGAGATCCAAAGATTGATGCAATTGACCGAGATCCGCACGGATCGCGTGCTGGGCCCGACCGACTATCCCTCGCTGGAAGTCGTCTTCCACGACGGGCGGCGTTTCCACCGCGACGTGCCTTTCGCCAAGGGCGCGCCGGAAGCGCCCCTGAGCGATGCCGAACTGGATGACAAGGCCATGACGCTGCTCGAGCCCGTGCTGGGGCGGGCCGTGGCCCGCCCGCTGGCCGATGCCATCTGGTCGCTCGAGCGTTGCCAGGATTTCGGTGCCATCGTGGCGCAATTGGCGCCCGCCGGGAAAAGGAGCACCTGATGCGCAGCTACGTACTTTCGCGCCTGGGGTGGGGCGCGCTGATCGTGTTCGCCATCCTGGTCCTGAATTTCCTGATCGTGCACATGGTGCCGGGCGATCCGCTCGACGCGCTGCTGGGGGATTTTCCCGTTCCCCCGGGCTATGCCGAGCAGATCCGCGCGGAATTCGGCCTGGACAAGCCGCTGTCGACGCAGCTGGGCCTGTACCTAGTGAACCTGCTGCAGGGCAACCTGGGCTTCTCGTTCGCCAACCGCATGCCGGTGCTGGACCTGATCCTGGCCCGCGTGGGCCCGACGCTGCTGCTGATGCTGCCGGCGCTGTTCTTCGCGGCCGTGTTCGGCGTCATCCTGGGCGTGACGGCCGCGCCGCGCGCCGGTAGCGTGCAGGACAGCGCGCTGACGGCGCTGTCGCTGTTCGGGTATTCCGTGCCGATTTTCTGGCTGGGCCAGATGCTGGTGATCGTCTTCGCGATCAACCTGGGCTGGCTGCCGGTGCAGGGCATGATGAACATCCGCGACCAGCTCACCGGATTCGACGCCGTGCTCAGCGTGCTGCGCCACCTGGTGCTGCCGGCCTTCAGCGTGATGATCTTCTATATCGCCATCGTGTCGCGCGTGGCGCGCGCCAGCGTGTCCGAGGCGCTGCACCACGATTATGTCCTGACCGCCAAGGCCAAGGGCCTGTCGAGCCACACCATCCTGTGGCGCCACGTGCTGCCCAACGCCATGATCCCGGTCGTCACGGTCATCGGCTACAACTTCGGCCATTCGCTGACCGGCGCGATCCTGGTCGAGACGGTGTTCGCCTGGCCGGGGATCGGCAACCTGTTCATCACCTCGATCACCAACCGGGACTACCCGGTGCTGCAGGGCATCTTCCTGCTGGCAGCCGTATCGGTGGTCGTGATCAACATTTTCACGGACCTGCTCTATGCCGTCCTGGATCCCCGCGTAAGGGCCAACCATGAAGCACGCTAACAGATTCATCACCGGGATGGCGAAGCATCCCAGCGGCGTGGTGGCCGGCGTATTCATCGCGCTGCTGGCTCTGATCGCGTTGACCGTGGGGTTTTTCCACAACCTCGATCCGTACGTGCTGAGCGACGACTCGATGGTCGCGCCGTCGGCCGATTTCCTGCTGGGTTCCGACGAGCTGGGCCGCAGCGTGCTGGCCGGGGTGCTGCACGGCACCCGCGTGTCGCTTACCGTGGGCTTCTTCGCCGCGCTCATGGCAACCGGGATGGGCATCCTGATCGGCGCCGCGGCGGGCTTCTACGGCGGCTGGCTGGACACCGCGGTCATGCGCATCTCGGAATTCTTCCAGGTGATTCCCAGCTTCATCCTGGCCGCCGTCATTGTTGCCATGACCGGCACCGGCCTGGCGCAGATCATCGCCGTGGTGGGGATGCTGGCCTGGCCGCAGGTCGCGCGCGTGATGCGGGGCGAAGTGATGCGGGTCAAGCAGCTGGAATTCGTCGACGCGGTGCGTTGCCTGGGCATCAGCGAGCGGCGCATCCTGTTCGGCGAGGTCATTCCGAACGCGGTCGCACCGGTGCTGGCGGTGGGCACGCTGATCGTGGGCCAGGCGATCTTGCTCGAGGCCTCGCTGAGCTTTCTTGGGCTGTCGAGCGCCGAACTGGTCAGCTGGGGCCGGATGCTCAACAGCGGCCAGCGCTTTCTCTTCAATGCCTGGTGGTTGTCGTTCTTCCCGGGTACGGCCATTTTCCTAACCGTGCTGGCGTTCAACCTGTTCGGCGACGCGGTAGCGGCCGTCTTCAATCCCCGCAATGCGAGATAGGCTCATGACCACTACAGAGAACCCCGGCCAGAGACCGTCCGCCGTGCCGCCGTTGCTGCAGACGGACGCGCTGCGCGTGGACTACCGGACCCGCGACAGCACCGTGACCGCCGTGCAGGATGTGTCGATCGTCGTGCGCCCGGGCGAATCGGTTGCGCTGGTGGGCGAATCGGGCTCGGGCAAGTCGACCGTGGCGCGCGCGATGCTGGGCCTGCTGCCCGACCGGATCGCCCGCATTACCGCGGGGCGCATCCACCTGAACGGCCGCGACGTGACGGACTTCACGGCGTCCCAGTGGGAAAGTGTGCGCGGCCACCCCGTCGCCATGGTGTTCCAGGACCCTCTCAGCTACCTGAACCCGGTGATGCGCGTGGGGCGCCAGATCGCCGAAAGCGTGAAGCGGCACGACAAGGCCGCCCGCGACGTGCAGGCCCGCGTGGCCGAACTGTTGGAGCTGGTGCGGCTGCCCGCCAGCACGATCCGCTCGTATCCGCATGAACTGTCGGGCGGCATGCGGCAGCGCGTGCTGCTGGCCATCGCGCTGGGATGCCGGCCCAGCCTGCTGATTGCCGACGAACCCACCACCGCGCTGGACGTCACCACGCAGGCCGAAATTCTGGCCCTGCTGCGCGACCTGCGCCAGCGCCTGGGCATGGCGATGCTGCTGATCAGCCACGACCTGGGCGTGGTGTGGGAAGAGTGCGAGCGCGTCTATGTGATGTTCCGCAGCCGCATCGTCGAGTCGGGCGTCACCCAGGAAGTCTTCGCCAAGCCCACGCACCCCTACACCTCGGGCCTCATCCTGGCGGCGCAGGCGGCGCGCGACAGCAACGGCCGCTTCGTGACCATCGAAGGCGAGTACTCCACAGCCCAGGATTGACGACAACATGGAAAACACCTCCTCGACTCCTACGCCTTCCGGCGGCGCGGCGCAGCCGATCCTGGTGATCGATTCGGTCGGCAAGAACTTCCGCATCGTGGGCGGCGGCACCTTCGCCGCCGTCAAATCGGTAAGCCTGACGGTGAACGCGGGCGAAATCGTGGCGCTGGTCGGAGAAAGCGGTTCCGGCAAGTCGACCCTGGGCCGCATCGCGCTGGGCCTGATGCAGCCGGATACCGGCAGCGTGACCTTCGACGGCACGCGCCTGACCGGCTTGCCGCCAGAGGCTTTCCGGACGCTGCGCACGCGCATGCAGCCGATCTTCCAGGACCCGACCGCGTCGCTCAACCCGCGCAAGACCGTGCGCGAACTGCTCATGCAGGCATTATGGAAGCAGCCCGGCGCGGGCGCCGCGCGCTGCACGCAACTGCTGGAAGACGTGGGCCTGCGGCCCGCCGCGAAGTTCATCGACCGCTATCCTCACGAACTGAGCGGCGGCCAGCGGCAGCGCGTGTCGATCGCCCGCTCGCTGGCCATGGAACCGCGCCTGATCATCGCCGACGAGCCCCTGTCCGGCGCCGATGTGTCCATCCGCGGCCAGGTGCTGAACCTGATGCTCGACATCCAGAAAAAGCACGACGTCGCCTACCTGATGATCACCCACGACATTTCCATCGCGCGCGCGTTCGCGTCGCGGGTGGCCGTCATGATGAAAGGCGAGCTGGTCGAGGTGGGGCCGGCCGACGAGGTCTTGTCCAATCCGCAGCATGCGTACACGAAGCGCCTGGTGGCGGCAGTGCCCTTGCTGGGCGGGATGACGGTGGCGGCAGGCGCCGCCTGAACAGCTCGAATTCAGATCACGTATAAATCCACATACTCGTGCACCGGCATGGCTTCCAGCGCCTGCTGGTCGAGCGAGGCCGTCAGGATGCGCGCCTGCTGCCTGGCCGGGAAGACGCGCGCCAGGTTGGTGCGGAACTTCGCTTCCAGCAGCGGAATGCCCTCGGGGCGGCGGCGCTTGTGGCCGATGGGATATTCGCATACCACCTCGTCCAGGCGCGTGCCGTCGTTGAATTCCACCGTCAGCGCGTTGGCGATCGAGCGCTGGTCGGGGTCGTGATAGGCGCGCGTGTAGGCCGGGTCTTCCACGCACACGATCTTGGCGCGCAGGGCGTCGATGCGCGGGTCGCGGGCGACTTCGTCTTCGTAGTCGGCCGCCGTCAGGCGCCCGAACAGCACCGGCACCGCCACCATGTACTGGATGCAGTGGTCGCGGTCGGCCGGATTGTTCAGCGGACCCTTCTTGTCGATGATGCGCAGGCACGCCTCGTGCGTGCGGATGGTGATCCGCTTGATGTCGGCGGCCGACTTGCCGGCCGCCTGCAACTGGGCGTGGATTGCCATGGCGCATTCCACCGCCGTCTGGGCATGGAACTCGGCGGGAAACGAAATCTTGAACAGCACGTTTTCCATCACGTAGCTGCCATAGGGCCGCTGAAACTTGAACGGCTGCCCCTTGAACAGCACATCGTAGAAGCCCCAGGTCTTGGCGCTGAGTACCGAGGGATAGCCCATTTCGCCCGTGCGGGCGATCAGCGCCAGGCGCACCGCGCGGCTGGTGGCATCGCCGGCCGCCCAGCTCTTGCGGCTGCCGGTATTGGGCGCGTGGCGATAGGTGCGCAGGCTCTGCCCGTCGACCCAGGCCAGCGACACGGCATTGATGGTTTCTTCGCGGCTCAGGCCCAGCATCTGCGCCACCACGGCCGTCGATGCCACCTTGACCAGCACGACGTGGTCCAGGCCGACCTGGTTGAACGAGTTTTCCAGCGCGATGCACCCCTGGATTTCGTGCGCCTTGATCATCGCGGCCAGCACCGCCCGCATGGTCAGCGGCGCCTTGCCGGCGGCCACGGCGTTGCGCGACAGCCAGTCCGCAGTGGCCAGGATGCCGCCCAGGTTGTCGGATGGATGGCCCCATTCGGCGGCCAGCCAGGTGTCGTTGAAATCCAGCCAGCGGATCATGGCGCCGATATTGAAGGCCGCCTGCACCGGGTCGAGCTGGAATTGCGTGCCGGGCACTTTGGCGCCGTGGGGCACCACGGTGCCCGGCACGATGGGGCCCAGCAGCTTGCGGCAGGCGGGATATTCCAGCGCTTCCAGCCCGCACCCCAGGGTGTCGATCAGGCAATTGCGTGCCGTTTCGTACGCCAGGGCGCTGTCGATCCTGTAATCGAGGACATAGTCGGCGATGTCGACCAGGACCTGGTCGGGATCGGGGCGCACATTCGAGATGGGGGCGGACATGGCGGGCTCCTAAGTGGCGCCGGCGCGCGGCGCAGGCACGGCGCCCCGGCGCGGGGTTCGGCAACGTACGGTGGATTGTCGACAATCTAGCCCGAAAAAACCGATCTGGCTATAATCTGCCCACTCATAACGCGGTAATTGTCGACATGGACGCCAAAGTCTTGTCGCTGCCCGTCGCCACCGAAGGCGAGTCCGAAACCCTGTCGGACCACGTCTTCCGCAAGATCCAGGCAGCTATCGTCAAGGGGGAAATCGCGCCGGGCAGCAAGATGTCCGAGCCCGAGCTCGCCCGTACCTACGGCATCAGCCGCGGCCCGCTGCGCGAGGCCATCCACCGCCTCGAAGGCCAGCGCCTGCTGGTGCGCGTGCCGCACGTGGGCGCCCGCGTCGTGTCGCTCAGCCAGCAAGAACTGTGCGAGCTCTACCAGATTCGCGAATCGCTCGAAGGCATGGCCTGCAGGCTGGCCGCCGAGCGCATGACGCCGGCCATGGCCGCCGAACTGCGGCGCGTGCTCGAAGCGCACGAACGCGACGAAGCCTTCCAGGCGGGGCGCGGCTATTACCTGCAGGAAGGCGACTACGATTTCCACTACCGCATCGTGCAGGCCAGCGGCAACCAGATGCTGATCCGCATGCTGTGCGACGAACTTTATCAACTGGCGCGCATGTACCGCATCCAGTATTCGGCCACGCCCAATCGTCCCCGCCAGGCGTACGCCGAGCATCACCGTATTCTCGACGCCATCGCCGATGGCGACGGGGAATTGGCGGAACTCCTGATGCGCAGGCATATACGCGCATCGCGTCTCAACATTGAACATCAGATCGCGCAGGGCAACCTGCCGCGCACCGAGGCATGAACATCAAATACCGCAAGCCCCTGCCGGGCACCCGCCTGGATTACTTCGATGCACGCGCCGCCGTCGAGGCGCTCGCGCCCGGCGCCTACGATGGCCTGCCCTATACCTCGCGCGTGCTGGCCGAGAACCTGGTGCGCCGCTGCGACCCGGCCCTGCTCGACGATGCGCTGCGGCAGCTCATCGAACGCCGCCGCGACCTCGATTTTCCGTGGTTTCCGGCACGCGTGGTGTGCCACGACATCCTGGGCCAGACCGCGCTGGTCGACCTGGCCGGCCTGCGCGACGCCATCGCCGACAAGGGCGGCGACCCGGCCAAGGTCAATCCGGTCGTGCCGGTGCAATTGATCGTCGACCACTCGCTGGCGGTGGAGCACGGCGGCTTCGAGCCCGATGCGTTCGAGAAAAACCGCGCCGTCGAAGACCGCCGCAACGAAGACCGCTTCCATTTCATCGAATGGACCCGCCAGGCCTTCCACAACGTCGACGTGGTGCCCCCGGGCAACGGCATCATGCACCAGATCAACCTCGAGCGCATGTCGCCGGTCATCCATGCCCAAGATGGCGTGGCCTATCCCGACACGCTGGTGGGCACCGACAGCCATACCCCGCACGTCGACGCGCTGGGCGTCATCGCCGTCGGCGTGGGCGGCCTGGAAGCCGAGAACGTCATGCTGGGCCGCGCGTCCTGGATGCGCCTGCCGGACATCGTCGGCGTCGAGCTCACCGGCCGCCGCCAGCCCGGCATCACCGCCACCGACATCGTGCTGACGCTGACCGAGTTCCTGCGCAAGGAACGGGTGGTGGGCGCCTACCTGGAATTCTTCGGCGCGGGCGCTTCCAGCCTGACGCTGGGCGACCGGGCCACGATTTCCAACATGGCCCCCGAATACGGCGCCACCGCGGCGATGTTCTCCATCGACAGCCAGACCATCGAATACCTGAAGCTCACCGGCCGCGACGACGCGCAGGTGAAGCTGGTGGAAACCTACGCCAAGGTGGCCGGCCTGTGGTCCGACACGCTGAAGGCGGCGCAGTACGAGCGCGTGCTGCGCTTCGACCTGTCCAGCGTGGTACGCACCCTGGCCGGGCCGTCCAACCCGCATCGCCGCCTGCCGGTTTCCGACCTGGCCGAGCGCGGCATCGCCGGCCCGGTCGAGGCCCGGCCCGGCCTGATGCCCGATGGCGCCGTCATCATTGCCGCCATCACCAGCTGCACCAACACCAGCAATCCGCGCAACGTCATCGCCGCCGGCCTGCTGGCGCGCAATGCCAACCGCGCGGGCCTGGCCCGCAAGCCCTGGGTCAAGACCTCGCTGGCGCCCGGGTCCAAGACGGTGGCCCTGTACCTGGACGAAGCCGGCCTGACCACCGAACTCGAGCAGCTCGGCTTCGGCGTGGTGGCGTTCGCCTGTACCACGTGCAACGGCATGTCGGGCGCGCTGGACCCGGCCATCCAGCAAGAAATCATCGACCGCGACCTGTATTCCACGGCCGTGCTGTCGGGCAACCGCAATTTCGACGGGCGCATCCATCCCTATGCCAAGCAGGCCTTCCTGGCCTCGCCGCCGCTGGTGGTGGCCTACGCCATCGCCGGCACCATCCGCTTCGACATCGAACAAGACGTGCTGGGCACCGATGCCAGCGGCAAGGAAATCCGCCTGAAAGATATCTGGCCCAGCGACGAAGAAATCGACGCGGTGGTCCAGGCCGCCGTCAAGCCCGAACAGTTCCGCAACGTCTACGAGCCCATGTTCGGCATCCGCGACGAACGCCGCGAGGCGATCAGCCCCTTGTACGCGTGGCGCCCCACCAGCACGTATATCCGCCGCCCGCCGTATTGGGAAGGCGCGCTGGCCGGCGAACGCACGCTGCGCGGCATGCGCCCGCTGGCGGTGCTGGGCGACAACATCACCACCGACCATCTTTCGCCGTCCAACGCCATCCTGCTCGACAGCGCGGCGGGCGAATATCTGGCGAAAATGGGCCTGCCCGAAGAAGACTTCAATTCCTACGCCACCCACCGGGGCGACCACCTGACCGCGCAGCGTGCCACGTTCGCCAATCCCAAGCTGTACAACGAGATGGTGCGCAACGACGACCGCAGCGTGCGGCAGGGGTCGCTGGCGCGCGTCGAGCCCGAGGGCAAGGTGATGCGCATGTGGGAAGCCATCGAAACCTATATGGAACGCAAGCAGCCGCTCATCATCGTGGCCGGCGCCGACTACGGCCAGGGCTCGTCGCGCGACTGGGCCGCCAAGGGAGTGCGCCTGGCCGGCGTCGAGGCCATCGTGGCGCAGGGCTTCGAGCGCATCCACCGCACCAACCTGATCGGCATGGGCGTGCTGCCGCTGGAATTCAAGCCCGGCACCGACCGCAACACGCTGGCGCTGGACGGCACCGAAACCTACGACGTGGTGGGCGAACGCAAGCCGGGCGCCGACCTGACGCTGGTGGTGCGCCGGCGCGACGGGCAAACCGTGGAAGTTCCCGTGACCTGCCGCCTGGATACCGCCGAAGAGGTGTCCATTTACGAGGCGGGCGGCGTGCTGCAGCGCTTTGCACAAGATTTCCTCGAGGCCGAATCGGCCGATGCCGCGCGCCAGGCCGGCTGAGCGACGTTCGCGCGGGGCGCCCGCCGGCGCTCCGCTTTCTCTTTTTATACGCCCAACCAGTTTCAGGACGGCACCATGGCTCATGCACCCCAGATCCGAATTCCCGCCACCTATATGCGCGGCGGCACCAGCAAAGGCGTGTTTTTCAAGCTTACCGACCTGCCCCAGGCGGCCCAGGCGCCGGGCCCCGCGCGCGACGCGCTATTGCTGCGCGTGATCGGCAGCCCCGACCCCTACGGCAAGCAGATCGACGGCATGGGCGCGGCCACGTCCAGCACCAGCAAAACGGTCATTCTTTCCAAGAGCACGCGGCCCGGCCACGATGTCGATTACCTGTTCGGCCAGGTCTCCATCGACCAGGCCTTCGTCGACTGGAGCGGCAACTGCGGCAACCTGTCGGCCGCCGTGGGGCCCTTTGCCGTCGCCAACGGCCTGGTCGATGCCGAGCGCGTGCCGCGCGACGGGGTGGCCGTGGTGCGCATCTGGCAGGCCAACATCGGCAAGACCATCGTCGCCCACGTGCCCATGACCGCGGGCGAGGTGCAGGAAACCGGCGACTTCGAACTCGACGGCGTCACCTTCCCGGCCGCCGAAGTGCGCATCGAATTCCTGGACCCGGCCGAAGACGGAGACGAGGGCGGCGCGATGTTCCCCACCGGCAACCTGGTCGACGAGTTCGACGTGCCGGGCGTGGGCGCGTTCAAGGCCACCTTCATCAATGCCGGCATTCCCACCATTTTTCTGCAGGCCGAGGCGCTGGGCTATACCGGCACCGAACTGCAGGACGACATCAACGGCGACGCCGCCGCGCTGGCGCGCTTCGAGACCATACGCGCCCATGGGGCCGTGCGCATGGGCCTGATCGAGTCCGTCGACCAGGCCGCCGGCCGCCAGCACACGCCCAAGGTCGCCTTCGTGGCCGCGCCGGCCGACTACACCGCATCCAGCGGCAAGCGCATCGCCGCCGGCGACGTCGACCTGCTGGTGCGCGCGCTGTCCATGGGCAAGCTGCACCACGCCATGATGGGTACCGCCTCGGTTGCCATCGCCACCGCCGCCGCGGTGCCGGGCACGCTGGTCAACCTGGCCGCCGGGGGCGGCGAGCGCGACGGCGTGCGCTTCGGCCATCCGTCGGGCACGCTGCGCGTGGGCGCGCAGGCCCGCCAGGTCGACGGCACCTGGACCGTCACCAAGGCCATCATGTCGCGCAGCGCGCGCGTGCTGATGGAAGGCTGGGTGCGCGTGCCTGGGTGAGGGGCCCCCCCGAAGCGCTGCGCGCTTCCCTCTCAAGGGGGCGGCGCTGGCGGACCGGCGGAGCCGGATCCGCGGCGTCCCCGCTTTATAGCTCCGGCTTGACACCACGATCAGGTGTCTGACTCCCGACAGGGTGTCAGACACCGGTGTATTGCAATGGCTCCCGCCCACTTCGGTGTCTGACACCCTGCGGGAGTCAGACACCTACACCTGAGAAAAAAAGGCCCGGGCCAAGCCCGGGCCTTTTTCGATGCCGCGGCGCTTACTTGCGCTTGTCCAGCGGCACGTACTTCTGGTCTTCCGGGCCGACGTAGTTGGCGGTGGGCCGGATGATCTTGTTGTCGACGCGCTGCTCGATGATGTGGGCCGACCAGCCCGCCGTGCGCGCGATGACGAACAGCGGGGTGAACATGGCGGTGGGCACGCCCATCATGTGGTAGCTGACGGCCGAGAACCAGTCCAGGTTGGGGAACATCTTTTTCACGTCCCACATCACGGTTTCCAGGCGTTCGGCGATGTCGAACATCTTGGTGCTGCCGGCCTTCTTGGACAGCTTGCGCGCCACGTCCTTGATGACCTTGTTGCGCGGGTCGGACACCGTGTAGACGGGGTGGCCGAAGCCGATGATGACTTCCTTGGCCTCGACGCGGCGGCGGATGTCGGCCTCGGCTTCGTCGGGGCTGTCGTAGCGCTTCTGCACTTCGAAGGCCACTTCGTTGGCGCCGCCGTGCTTGGGCCCGCGCAGCGCGCCGATGGCGCCGGTAATGGCGGAATACATGTCCGAGCCGGTGCCGGCAATGACGCGGCCGGTGAAGGTCGAGGCGTTGAACTCGTGCTCGGCGTACAGGATCAGCGAGGTGTGCATGGCGCGCACCCAGTCGTCGGACGGCTTCTCGCCATGCAGCAAGTGCAGGAAATGCCCGCCGATGCTGTCGTCGTCGGTCTGCACGTCGATGATGCGGCCATTATGGCTGTAGTGGTACCAATACAGCAGCGCCGAACCCAGGTTGGCCATCAGGCGGTCGGCGATGTCGCGCGCGCCCGGGATGTTGTGGTCGTCTTTTTCGGGCAGCACGCAGCCCAGCACCGATACGGCCGTGCGCATCACGTCCATGGGGTGGCTGGAGGCGGGCAGGGTTTCCAGGGCGTCTTGCAGCTGGGCCGGCAGGCCGCGCAGCGCGCGCAGCTTTTGCTTGTAGGCCTTCAGTTCGGCCTTGGTGGGCAGCTTGCCGTGCACCAGCAAGTGGGCGATTTCCTCGAATTCGGCCGTGCCGGCGAAGTCGAGGATATCGTAGCCGCGGTAGTGCAGGTCGTTGCCGGTACGGCCCACCGTGCACAGCGCGGTGTTGCCGGCCACCACGCCGGACAGCGCCACCGACTTCTTGGGCTTGAATCCGGGTTTTTCCTCGGCGGGCGCGCTCACTTTCTTTGCGGCCGGGGCGCTTTGCTTCTTTTGCGAGGTGCTCATGTCTCTGACTCCTTGCCCGTCGGGGCGTAGATGGGGCGTAAACGAAGATGGCGGATAGGGACTTTACTTGCCTTTACCTTGCTGGAAGAGCGCATCCAGCTGCGATTCGAATGCATGGTAGCCAATGCGATCGTACAGTTCGTCGCGCGTCTGCATGGTGTCCAGCACGTTTTTCTGGTGGCCGTCGCGGCGGATGGCCTGGTAGACGTTTTCGGCGGCCTTGTTCATGGCGCGGAAGGCCGACAGCGGATACAGCACCATGGCGACGCCCACGCCGCGCAGTTCTTCCACCGAGAACAGCGGCGTCTTGCCGAATTCGGTAATGTTGGCCAGCACCGGCACCTTGACGGCCTGGGCGAATTTTTCGTAGGTGGGGAGGTCGTAGGCGGCCTCGGCGAAGATGGCGTCGGCGCCGGCTTCCACGCACGCCAGCGCGCGCTCGATGGCGGCATCCACGCCATGCGAGGCAATGGCGTCGGTGCGGGCGATCAGGTAGAAGTCGGAATCGGTGCGCGCGTCGGCGGCCGCCTTCACGCGGTCGGCCATTTCTTGCGTGCTGACGATTTCCTTGCCGGGCCGGTGGCCGCAGCGCTTGGCGCCGACCTGGTCTTCGATGTGGCAGGCGGCCGCGCCGAACTTGATCAGACTTTTCACCGTGCGCGCGATATTGAATGCCGAGGGGCCGAACCCGGTGTCGATGTCGACCAGCAGCGGCACGTCGCACACATCGGTGATGCGGCGCACGTCGGTAAGCACGTCGTCGAGCGTGTTGATGCCCAGGTCGGGCAGGCCCAGCGAGCCCGCCGCCACGCCGCCGCCCGACAGATAAATGGCGCGGTACCCGGCGCGCTTGGCCAGCAGGGCGTGGTTGGCGTTGATGGCGCCGATGATCTGCAGGGGAGTTTCCTCGGCCAGGGCCTGGCGGAAGAGGGCGCCGGGAGAGGCGGGTCGGGTCATGGGCGAGTCTCCGTGGAAGGCACGGACGCTCGCTCGGGCGCCCGGGCCTGATTGACATATGGCGGAAAGCGCCGCGTGCCGGGCGGGGCCCGGCGCTGCGCAATAAATCTGGGCCCTCGCCGCCGGCAGGCAAATCTGCCGGGAAAGACACAGGTTTATTGCGTAGACGGCAGGTGTCTCGGTAGGTGTCAGACACCTATAAGCCACGCCGCATGAACCAGATGCCCCCCAAGCGGGGACGCCGCGGATCCGGCTCCGCCGGTCCGCCAGCGTCGCCCCCCTGGGGGGGAAGCGCGCAGCGCTTCGGGGGGGGGCTACTTCAACAAGTCTTTCACGCCGTCGCGCTCTTCCAGCAGCTCTTTCAGCGTGAAGTCGAGGCGTTCGCGCGAGAAGGCGTCGATTTCCAGGCCTTCGATGCGCTTGTATTCGCCGTTTTCGGTGGTAACCGGCACGCCGTAGATGATGCCTTCGGGAATGCCGTACGAGCCATCGGAGGGAATGCCCATGGTGACCCACTTGCCGTTGCTGCCCAGCACCCAGTCACGCACGTGGTCGATGGCGGCATTGGCGGCCGACGCGGCCGAGGACAGGCCGCGCGCTTCGATGATGGCGGCGCCGCGCTTGCCCACCGTGGGGATGAACGTGTCGCGGTTCCAGGCGTCGTCGTTGATCAGCTTGGACAGGCTTTGGCCGCCGACGGTGGCAAAGCGGTAGTCGGGGTACATGGTGGGCGAGTGGTTGCCCCACACGACCAGCTTTTCGATGTCGGCCACGGCCTTGCCCGACTTGGCGGCCAGTTGCGACAGCGCGCGGTTGTGGTCCAGACGCAGCATGGCGGTGAAGTTCTTGGCGGGCAGATCGGGGGCCGACTTCATGGCGATATAGGCGTTGGTGTTGGCGGGGTTGCCCACCACCAGCACCTTGACGTTGCGGCTGGCCACGTCGTTCAGGGCCTTGCCCTGGGCCGTGAAGATCTGCGCGTTGACGCTGAGCAAGTCTTTGCGTTCCATGCCGGGGCCGCGCGGCCGGGCGCCCACCAGCAGGGCGACGTCGGCGTCTTTGAAAGCGGTGCGCGGATCGCTGTGGGCGGTGACTTCCTGCAGCAGCGGGAAGGCGCAGTCATCCAGTTCCATGATGACGCCCTTCAGGGCCTTCTGGGCCTTTTCGTCGGGGATTTCCAGCAACTGCAGAATGACCGGCTGATCTTTGCCCAGCATTTCGCCCGAGGCGATGCGGAATAGAAGGGCGTAACCGATTTGGCCGGCGGCGCCGGTGACGGCAACACGCATGGCGGGCTTGGACATGAAGGTTCTCCGTAATGAGTTCGGCGAGACGAAAATCTCGCCAATCAGTGTAATCGCTGGGCACAACAAAGCGTGCCGCCGGCGCGCCGGCAGATAGCTGTGAATCCTAGATCGAATTTACGTATGCGTCAATTGCTCTTATATCTTATATAAGACATAAGACGTTGGACAATGCCCGCCGCGTTATGCCACAATGATGCGTTTGCCCGGTAGCCGTCCCAGCGCGGATGTCCCTGCGATGCCGGCGCCTTGCCGCGCCGGCCGCCCACCGAACAAGCACACACGAAAAACTCTTCCATGGCAGACCCCAGGCCCGATCCCGCAGCACGCAATCGCGCCGCCCGCACGGCGGGCGAAGGGGCCGCTTTCAGTCCGCTGTACCGCCAGATCAAAGACTTGCTGGTCCAAAGCCTGGAACGAGGCGAATGGAAGCCCGGCGAGCTCATCCCCAGCGAAATCGACCTGGCGGCCCGCTTCCAGGTCAGCCAGGGCACGGTCCGCAAGGCCGTCGACGAACTGGCGGCCGAACACCTGTTGCTGCGCCGGCAAGGCAAGGGCACTTTCGTGGCCACGCACCACGAGGCGCGCGTGCGCTACCGCTTCCTGCGCCTGGCCGCCGACGAAGAAGGCGAGGGCGGGCGCGCGGAAAGCCGTATCCTCGAATGCCGGCGCCTGCGCGCGCCGGCCGAGATCGCCCGCGCGCTCGAACTGCGCGCCGGCGAAACGGTGATCACCATCCGCCGGCAGCTGTCCATGAACCACCGGCCCACCGTCATCGACGACATCTGGCTGCCCGGGTCGCTGTTCCGCAGCCTGACCTTCGAATTGCTGGCGGCCAACAAGGCGCCCCTGTATGGGCTGTTCGAAACCGAATTCGGCGTCAGCATGGTGCGCGCCGACGAAAAACTGCGCGCGGTCGCGGCCCCCGCCGAAGTCGCGGGCCTGCTGGGCGTACCGCCCGGCGCGCCCCTGCTGCAGGTCGACCGCGTGTCTTATACCTATGGCGACCGCCCCGTCGAGGTACGGCGCGGCCTATACATTACCGATCACTACCACTATCGCAATAGCCTGAATTGATGAGCTTTTTTCCTACGATTTGATACCAACCCGTTCTCTGGGCGAAAATAGCGCGTTTGCCCGCAAGGGCAACCCCATGTTCGCTGTCACGAATCCCTAGCACCGTAACACCGAGGCCGTCATGTCCGACACCGCTGCCAAGCCACGTCCGCAGTTCCGCAATATTGGCATTGCGCAAATCGCCAGCTACCGCCTGCCCCTGGCCGGCAAGCTGTCCATCTTGCACCGCGTCAGCGGCGCGCTGCTGTTCCTCTGTCTTCCCTTGGTCATTCTGCCGCTGTTCGCGGCCAGCGTGGCCTCGCCGGAAAGCTATGCGCAAGTGGCCCAGTACGTGGGCAACCCGCTGGCCAAGCTGGTCGTGCTGGTGCTGGTGTGGGGCTACCTGCACCACTTCTGCGCCGGCATCCGTTATCTGGTGCTCGACCTGCACATCGGTATCGACAAGGTCACGGCCCAGAAAAGCGCCGGCGTGGTTTTCGGTGTCAGCCTGGCGCTGACCCTCGTGTTCGCCCTTAAATTGTTCGGAGTTCTGTAATGGCCGCTACCAAGAACTATGGCCCCACGCGCCTGGTCGTGGGCGCCCATTACGGCGTCGTCGATTTCATCGTGCAGCGCCTCACCGCCGTCATCATGGCGGTGTACACCCTGGTGCTCATCGTCGGCGTGCTGGTCATGCCCTCGTTTTCGTATGAAAACTGGAAGAGCCTGTTCACCTTCCACGTTTACGTCATTCCGGTCGGCCAACTGCTGGCCACCCTGTTCTTTTTTGCGCTGGCATGGCATGCCTGGATCGGCGTGCGCGACATCTGGATGGACTACGTCAGGCCCACGGGCGTGCGCATGCTGTTGCAGGTGTTGACCATCCTCTGGCTGGTCGGTTCGGTCGTCTATTTCGCGCAAATCCTCTGGAGTATCTAAGCCGTGGTCTCTGTCATGAATTCATTGCCGCGCCGCCAGTTTGATGTGGTGGTGGTCGGCGCCGGCGGAGCCGGCATGCGCTGCTCGCTGCAACTGGCCCAGGCGGGCCTGTCGGTGGCGGTCCTGTCCAAAGTGTTTCCCACGCGTTCGCACACCGTGGCGGCGCAGGGCGGCGTCAGCGCCTCGCTGGGCAACATGAGCGAAGACAACTGGTACTGGCACATGTACGACACCGTGAAGGGGTCCGACTGGCTGGGCGACCAGGACGCCATCGAGTTCATGTGCCGCGAAGCGCCCAACGCCGTGTACGAACTCGAACACTTCGGCATGCCGTTCGACCGCAACGCCGACGGCACGATCTACCAGCGTCCATTTGGCGGACACACCGCCAATTTCGGCGAAAAACCCGTGCAGCGCGCCTGTGCCGCCGCCGACCGCACCGGCCACGCGCTGCTGCACACGCTGTACCAGCGCAACGTCGCCGCGCGTACCCAGTTCTTCGTCGAATGGATGGCGCTCGACCTGCTGCGCAACCAGGCGGGCGACGTCGTGGGCGTGACCGCGCTGGAAATGGAAACCGGCGACATCTACATTCTTGAAGCCAAGACCACGGTGCTGGCCACCGGCGGCGCGGGCCGCATCTGGGCCGCGTCCACCAATGCCTTCATCAATACCGGCGACGGCCTGGGCATGGCGGCGCGCGCCGGCATTCCGCTGCAAGACATGGAATTCTGGCAATTCCACCCCACCGGCGTGGCCGGCGCGGGCGTGCTCATTACCGAGGGCGTGCGCGGCGAAGGCGGCATCCTGCTGAACAAAGACGGCGAACGCTTCATGGAGCGCTATGCGCCCACCCTGAAAGATCTGGCGCCGCGCGACTTCGTGTCGCGCTCGATGGACCAGGAAATCAAGGAAGGCCGCGGCTGCGGCCCCGACGGCAGCTATGTGGTGCTCAAGCTCGACCACCTGGGCGCCGACGTCATCAACAAGCGCCTGCCGTCCATTCGCGAAATCGCCATCAAGTTCGGCAACGTCGACCCCATCAAAGAACCGATCCCGGTCGTGCCCACCATCCACTACCAGATGGGCGGCATCCCGGCCAACTACCACGGCCAGGTGCTCACGCAGGTCAATGGCGAAAGCAAGGTCGTCAATGGCCTGTACGCCATCGGCGAATGCGCGGCGGTGTCGGTGCACGGCGCCAACCGCCTGGGCACCAACTCGCTGCTCGACCTGATCGTGTTCGGCCGCGCCACCGGCAACCACATCGTCGACTCGCACCCCGAGCGCCAGCATTCGCACCAGCCGGTGCCTCAGGAAGCCGTCGATTTCTCGATGGAACGCGTCGCCAAGCTGGAAGCGCGCACCTCGGGCGAGAAAACCCAGGATGTCGCCAACGCCATCCGCGTGTCGATGCAGCGCCACTGCGGTGTGTTCCGCACGCTGGACCTGCTGAACGAAGGCGTGGGCCAGATCGAAGACCTGGCCAAGCAGGCCGAGCACGTGTATTTCAAGGACAAGTCCAAGGTGTTCAACACCGCCCGCATCGAGGCGCTGGAACTCACCAACATGACCGAAGTGGCGCGCGCCACCATCAAGTCGGCCGCCAACCGCCACGAAAGCCGCGGCGCGCATGCCCTGGACGACCACCCGAACCGCGACGACGAGAACTGGCTGAAGCACACCCTGTGGTATTCCGAGGGTGGCCGCCTGGATTACAAGCCCGTTCAAATGAAGCCCCTGACGGTCGAGTCCTTCCCGCCCAAGGCGCGTACTTTCTAAGCAGGATGCTGTTATGAGCACCAAGAGAATCGTCAAATTCGAGATCTACCGCTACGACCCCGACAAGGACGAGCGTCCGTACATGCAGAAGCTGGAAGTCGAACTCCAGCCCACCGACAAGATGCTGCTCGACGCCATCGTGCGCATCAAGAACGACGTCGACGACAGCCTGGCCATCCGCCGCTCGTGCCGCGAAGGCGTGTGCGGCTCCGATGCCATGAACATCAACGGCAAGAACGGCCTGGCCTGCACGACCAACCTGCGCGAGCTGAAAGAGCCCATCGTGCTCAAGCCGCTGCCCGGCCTGCCCGTGATCCGCGATCTGATCGTGGACATGACGCATTTCTTCAATCAGTACCACTCGATCCGTCCGTACCTCATCAACGACACGCCGCCGCCCGAGCGCGAGCGCCTGCAGACGCCCGAGGCCCGCGAAGAACTCGACGGCCTGTACGAATGCATTCTGTGTGCCTGCTGCTCGACCTCGTGCCCGTCGTTCTGGTGGAACCCCGACAAGTTCGTCGGCCCGGCCGGCCTGCTGCAGGCCTATCGCTTCCTGGCCGACAGCCGCGACGAAGCCACCGGCGAGCGCCTGGACAACCTGGAAGATCCTTATCGCTTGTTCCGCTGCCACACCATCATGAACTGCGTCGACGTCTGTCCGAAGGGCCTGAACCCGACCAAGGCAATTGGCAAGATCAAGGAACTGATGGTCCGCCGGACGGTCTAGGCTAACGGTGCAGAGATCAACATGAGCAGCCTGACTGAACTCGAACGGACGCGTCTGCGCTGGCGGGCGCGCCGCGGCCTGCTCGAGAACGACCTGATCATTACCCGGTACCTGGACGCATACGAAACGCAGCTCACCGATGACGATGTCGACGCGCTGACGCAGTTGTTCGAATTGGGCGACAACGACCTGCTCGATCTGCTGCTGGCGCGCAAAGAGCCCGAAGGGCCGCTAGACACGCCACGGATACGCGTCATCATCGGACAGATGCGTGAGCTCTGATTATTTGTGAGGAAATAGCGATGAACCTGTCTGACAAGAAAGCCACTCTATCATTCTCGGACGGCGCGCAGCCGATCGAGTTTCCCGTGTACAAGGGCACGGTTGGCCCGGACGTCATCGACATCCGCAAGCTCTATGGCCAAACCGGCATGTTCACGTTCGACCCCGGGTTCATGTCGACGGCGTCGTGCGAATCGGCCATTACCTACATCGACGGCGACAAGGGCGAGCTGCTGTATCGCGGCTTTCCCATCGAGCAACTGGCCGTCAATTGCGACTTTCTCGACATCTGCTACCTGATCCTGAACGGCGAGCTGCCGAACGCGGACCAGAAAACCGATTTCGATTCGCAGGTGACCCACCACACGATGGTGAACGAGCAGCTGCATTTCTTCCTGCGCGGCTTCCGCCGCGATGCCCACCCCATGGCCGTGCTGACCGGCCTGGTGGGCGCGCTGGCGGCGTTCTACCACGACTCCACCGACATCACCAACCCGCAGCACCGGCACATTTCGGCCATCCGCCTGATCGCCAAGATGCCGACCCTGGTGGCGATGGCGTACAAGTATTCGCAAGGCCAGCCGTTCATCTATCCGCAGAACGACCTGTCGTACACCGGCAACTTCCTGCGCATGATGTTCGCCACGCCGTGCGAAGAATACAAGGTCAATGAAGTCGTCGAGCGCGCGCTCGACCGCATCTTCATCCTGCACGCCGACCACGAGCAGAACGCTTCCACCTCTACCGTGCGCCTGTGCGGCTCGTCGGGCACCAACCCGTTCGCCGCCATCTCGGCCGGCGTGGCGTGCCTGTGGGGCCCGGCCCACGGCGGCGCCAACGAAGCGTGCCTGCAGATGCTCGAAGAACTGCAGGCCAACGGCGGCGTGGCCAAGGTTGGCGAGTTCATGGAAAAGGTCAAGGACAAGAACTCGGGCGTGCGCCTGATGGGCTTCGGCCATCGCGTCTACAAGAACTACGACCCGCGCGCCAAGCTGATGCAGGAAACCTGCAAAGAAGTGCTGCAGTCGCTGGGCCTGGAAAAAGACCCGCTGTTCAAGCTGGCCATGGAACTCGAGCGCATCGCCCTCGAAGACGACTACTTCGTGCAGCGCAAGCTGTACCCGAACGTCGACTTCTACTCGGGTATCGTGCAACGCGCCATCGGCATCCCCACTTCGCTGTTCACCGCCATCTTCGCGCTGGCGCGCACGGTGGGCTGGATCGCGCAATGGAACGAAATGCTGTCCGATCCCGACTACAAGATCGGCCGTCCGCGCCAGCTGTACACCGGTGCGGTTTCCCGCGACGTGCCCGCCATGAGCAAGCGCTGATCCCTACCCGCGCCCGGGCCTGACGGCCCGCCGGCGCATCCGGATGGTGCCCGCTCGCCGGTGCCCTGAGTGGCTCTTCCAAGAGCCGCCCAGGCCCGGCGGCAGCGCCGTTTGGCGCCGGCGCGCCAGCCGCCGTGCCTACGAGGCCGCTTGCAGCCAGGGCGCGTGGCCGCCCAGTTCATGCAGGTGCCGAAGAAAGTGTTCGGTCCGCGCGGAGCGGGCCGTGCGCGACGCCACCAGCGCCACGATGTCGGCGTCGGGCAGGCGCCAGCCGGGCAGCAGTTCCACCAGCCGGCCCTGGCGCAGCAGGTCGGCGACATCCCATTCCGAGCGCACCAGGATGCCCATGCCGGCCAAGGCCCAGTGGCGCGCGGCGCCGCCGTCGTTGCATGCCAGCACCGGGTCGATGCGCACCGTGGCGGTGGCGCCGTCGTCATGGCGCAGGCGCCACAGCGTGACGTCTTCGTCGTTTTCGCGCAGCGCGATGCAATCGTGGCTGTGCAGCGCATCCGGATGGCCGGGCACGCCGCGCCGCTTCAGGTATGCCGGCGCGGCGCACAGCACGCGCCGGTTGCGCGCCAGGCGGTGCATGACGAGCGCCGAGTCGCGCAATTCGCCGATATGGACCATCACGTCCCAGGTGTGCGCGGCCAGGCTGCCGGGCCGGTCGGACAGGGTCAGCGTGGCGGTGATTTCGGGGCACTGGCGCCGAAAGCGCGCGATGGCCGGCGCGACGTAGCGCTGCCCGAAGCCCAGCGGCGCCAGCACGCGCAGGTGGCCGGCCACCTGTCCGCGCCGGCTGGCCAGCGCGTCGGCCAGGCCGCCGAGGTCGGCGCAGATGCCGCGCGCCCGCTCGGCCAGCAGCTCGCCTTCGTCGGTCAGGGCCATGCGCCGCCCCGAGCGGTCGACCAGGCCGATGCCCAGCCGGCGTTCCAGCCCGGTAAGGCGCTGGGTGACCGCCGACGGGGTGACGTCCAGTTTGCGCGCGGCGTCCGCCAGCGAGTTGGCCGAGGCCAGCGCCAGAAAGAAAAGCAGGTCGTCGCTGCTCAGCATGTTAAGTTGGTTCTTAATAATGGATTAAGCCGTTATTAAACACCAGCCGGAAGCGCTGACGCATACTCGGCGCAGGCACATTCTTTCAATATGTGCGGGATCCGCCCGCCGGAATCCCGCCGCTTCCGGAGACTACCTTGCGACGCCTGCTCTCGTTCCTGCTTTTCTCGTTGGCCGCCGGCGCGGCCCCCGCCCATGCCGCCGATGCCGACTGGCCCGCCAAGCCGGTCACCGTCATCGTGGCGTCGGCCGCCGGCGGCTCCGCCGACGTGCTGACCCGCCTGGTGCTGAACCACCTGGCCACCGCCACCGGCGCCAATTTCGTGATCGAAAACCGCCCGGGCGCCGCCGGTGGCATCGGCATGGCGCAGATCGCGCGCGCCAAGCCCGACGGCTATACGCTGGGCTATGGCAACATCAATACGCTGGCCGTCAACCCCGCGCTGTTCAACAAGCTGCCTTACGACCCCGTCAACGATTTCACGGTGGTCGGCCGCATGTTCAATGTGTACAACCTGCTGGTGGTGGGCGCCGACTCGCCCGTCAAAAGCGTGGCCGACCTGATCGCGCTGGCGAAGTCCAAGCCCGGCGGGCTGTCGTACGGCGCGGCCGGCATCGGCAGCAGCGGCCACATGGGCGGCGAACTGTTCAAGCACATGGCCGGCATTGATACGATGTTCGTGCCGTACAACGGCGATCCCGCCTCGCTGGCGGACCTGGCGGGCGGCCGCATCGACTACTCTTTCACCAATGCCTCGGTGGCCTGGCCGCTGGTGCAGGGCGGCAAGCTGCGCGCGCTGGCGATCACCAGCGCCCAGCGCGTGCCGTTCTTCCCCGGCCTGCCGACGCTGGCGGAATCGGGGCTGCCCGGCTACGAGAATGTGTCCTGGGGCGGCCTGGTGTTTCCCAAGGGCACGCCCGACGCCATCGTGGACAAGCTGTCCGCGGCCTTGCAGAAGGTGCTGGCCAGCGATGCGCTGCGCGACGACCTGGGCAAGCTGAGCGCCCGGCCCGGCGAAGGCGGCCGCGCCGATTTCGCGCGCTACATCGCCGCCGAGCAAAAGAAATGGGCCGACCTGATCGAAGCCGCCCACATCGAAAAACAGAACTGATCGCCGCCATGACCGCCGTTGCCGCCGCGCCCCGCATCGCCATCCTGGGATTCGCCATCGAATCCAATCGCTTCGCGCCCGTGTCGGGGCGCGCCGATTTCGAATCGCGCGCGTACCTGGCAGGCGAGTCGCTGCTGGCCGACGCCCGCAGCGCCGCGCCCGCCATGACCCCGGAGATTCCCGCCTTCGTGCGCCGCATGGACCAGCGCGGGCCGTGGACGCCGGTGCCCATCCTGTTCGCCAACGCCGAATCCGGCGGCCCGGTGGAGCATGCGTTCTTCCTGGACACGCTGGCGCAGTTCGAGCGCGGCCTGCGCGCCGCGCTGCCGGTGGATGCCGTCTACATTTGCGAGCACGGCGCGGCCATCACCACCGAAGAGCAGGACCCCGACGGCCTGGTGTTCCAGCGGGTGCGGGCCATCGTGGGCCCGCACGTGCCCGTGGTGGCCACCGTCGACCTGCACGCCAACGTGTCGGACCGGATGGTCGACGAAGTGGACGTGCTGATTTCGTACCGCCGCAATCCCCATACCGACATGGCGGAGCGCGGCACCGAGGCCGCCGATGTGCTGGGCTCGCTGATGGATGGCCTGCGCGTCGCGGTGGCGCACGTGCGCATGCCGGTGGTGGCGCCGCCCACGCAGCTGCTGACGGCGCCCGGCACCGGCCCGTACGCGGACATGATTCACGCGGCCGAGGCCATGGACGATCCGCGCCTGGTGAATATCTCGGTGGCGGGCGGCTTCGCCTACGGCGACACAAGCAAGAACGGGCTGACGATACTGGTGACCACCAAGGGGGACGAGGGCTACGCGCGCGCCGTCGCGCATGGGCTGGCGGAGCACGCCTGGCGCGAGCGCGCGGCCTTCACGCCCGAGCTGATGCCGCTGCCCCAGGCGGTCGAGCTGGCGCGCCGGGCCGGCGCGGCGCCCGGCACCCCCGCGGTGCTGCTGGCCGACGTGGCCGACAACCCGGGCGGGGGTGCGCGCGGCAATACGCCGTTCCTGCTGCGCGCCCTGATCGAGGGCGGTGTCCGGGGCGCCATCCTGGGCGTGGTGACCGACCCCGCGCTGGCGGCCGAGGCCCATGCCGCCGGCGAGGGCGCCTCGATCGAGGCCCGCTTCAACCGCGACGAAACGACGGTGTATTCCGACGCCTACGCGGCGCCGGCGACGGTGTTGAAATTGCACGGCGGCCGCGGCGTGGGCCGGCGCGGCCAATTGGCCGGGTGCAGCTTCAACCTGGGCCCCAGTGCGCTGCTGCAGGTGGGCGGCGTGCGGGTGGTGGTCATCACCAACCGGCACCAGTGCCACGAGCCGATGTTCTTCGAGATGTTCGGCCTGGACATCGCCGCCGCCCGCACGGTGGTGGTGAAATCGCGCGGCCATTTCCGCGCGGCCTTCGACGAGTTTTTCCCGCCGCAACACATTCACAATGTCGATGCGCCGGGGCTGACATCGCCCATGCTGGCCCGCTTCGATTTCCGCAACCTGCCGCGGCCGGTGGTGCCGCTGGATGCGCTGGCCGACTGGTCGCCGCGCGCGCGGATAAAGACCTGATCCTGAAATTCCTGCCATACCGGAGATACTGGAAGATGACGAGCGACAAGGCGGCCGCGGCCGCCACTCTTGAAACTCTCGATACACCCTGCCTGCTGCTGGACGAGCCGCGCATGCAGGCCAATATCGAGCGCCTGAAGACGCGCATGGCGCGCCTGGGCGTGACGCTGCGTCCCCACCTGAAAACGCCCAAGTCGATCGACGTGGCGCGGCTGCTGATGGAAACCCCCGCGGGGCCGGCCGCGGTCTCGACGCTGCAAGAGGCCGAGCAATTCGCGCGCGCCGGCGTGCGGGACATTCTCTACGCGGTGGGCGTGTCGCCCGCCAAGCTGGACCGCGTGCTGGCCCTGCGCGCCGGTGGCGCCGACCTGACAGTGGTGGTGGACAGCGTGGCCGGCGCGCAGGCCGTGGCGGCGCGATCGCGCGCGGCCGGCGTACCGATTCCGGCGCTGATCGAGATCGATTCCGACGGGCATCGCGCCGGCGTGCGGCCCGACCAGGCCGAACTGCTGTGCGCCATCGGCCGCGCGCTGGAAGAGGGCGGCGCGCAACTGCGCGGCGTGCTGACACATGCCGGCGAGTCGTACAGCTCGCCTGACGAAGCTGCGATCCGCGCCATGGCCGAGCGCGAGCGCCGCGCCGCGGTGGACGCCGCCCAGGCGCTGCGCGCGGGCGGCCTGCCGTGCCCGGTGGTCAGCGTGGGGTCGACGCCGACCGCCATGTTCGCCGAGAACCTGGACGGCGTGACCGAGGTGCGGGCCGGCGTGTTCGTCTTCTTCGACCTGTTCATGGCCGGCCTGGGCGTGTGCCGGCAGGACGACATTGCGTTGTCGGTCCTGACCACGGTGATCGGCCACCAGCCCGAGAAGGACTGGATCCTGGTCGACGCCGGCTGGATGGCGATGTCGCGCGACCGCGGCACCGCCGGCCAGCCGGTCGACCAATACTATGGCGTGGTGTGCGACGCGCAGGGCAGGCCGCTGGCCGACCTGGTGCTCAAGCAGACCAACCAGGAGCAGGGCATCATCATGCGCCGCCCCGGCAGCAGCGCGCCGCTGCCGCAGCTGCCGCTGGGCACGCGCCTGCGCATTCTTCCCAACCATGCCTGCGCCACCGGCGCGCAGCACGACAGCTACCACGTCGTGCGCGGCACCGCGCCCGAGGTGCTGGCGTGCTGGCCGCGATTCCGCGGCTGGTAAAAAAGGCGATGACAATGCGAGACGACGATACGCTGCTGGTGCTCGACATGCATGCGGTGGACGGGCTGCTGGAGATGGAGCAGGTGTCCGAGGCCGTGGCCGAGGCCTTCCTGCTGCACAGCCGCGAGCAGGGGCGGGTGTACCCGGTGATCCGCGAACGGCTGCACACGGGCGGCGTATTCGGCATCAAGGCCGGCGACGTTGCCAGCCAGGACCTGCTGGGCTACAAGGCCGCCGGGTTCTGGCCCGGCAACCGCCAGGCCGGCGGCGAGCCGCACCAGGCCACGGTCATGCTGTTCGATCCGGCGACGGGCCGGCCCTACTGCCTGCTGGACGGCAACGCCATCACCACCATGCGCACCGGCGCGGCCGGCGGGCTGGGCCTGGCCCGCCTGGCGCGGCCCGACAGCGCCGCGCTGGCGCTGTTCGGCTCGGGCGTGCAGGCGGCGGTCCAGTTGCGCTTTGCGCTGCGCGCGCTGCCGCATCTGCGCCGGGTTCGCTATATGACGGCCAGCGGCCAGCCGGATGCCCGCTTTGCGGCGCGCTTCGAGGGCCAGGTCGAGCTGCTGCACAGCGCCGACGGCGATGCCGCGGTGGCCGACAGCGACGTGGTGATCACCGCCACGCCCGGGGGCGGGGCGCTTTTCAGCGCCGATGCCGTGCGGCCCGGCACGCATGTCACGGCGGTGGGCGCCGACACGCGGGGCAAGCGCGAGCTGCCCGAGGGGCTGCCGGCCAAGGCCAGGGTGTTCGTCGACGATGCGGCGCAGTCGCGCCAGATCGGTGAACTGCAGTGGGCGCCGGACACGCCCTGCACCGAGATCGGGGCGGTGCTCGACGGGGCCGCGGCGGGCCGCGAGGGGGCGGACGACATTACGCTGTTCGACATGACCGGCATTGCGCTGCAGGACCTGACGGTGGCGCGCATGCTGTACCGCCGCGCGCGGGAACAGGGCGTGGGCGCCGCGATGCCCTGGCCCTGGCGCGCGGGCTGAACGCCGCGCGCGTCGCGGCCTACATGCCGATGCCGCGCGCCATCAGCGCGGCGAACAGCGGCAGCAGTACGAACAGGTGGGTTTCGAGCATGACCCAGCGGCGCGCGCGCTTGATGTCGGCGTCGGGCGGGGTGTAGCCGGGGTGTTGCCGCGCCTGCTTGCGCCAGCGCAGGAACGCCAGGGTGGGCGGGATGGAACACAGGCCGATGATGACGAACAGGGTGATCTTGGCGTGGAACCACGGGTTGCTCATGTAGAAGGCCACGCCCTTGACGCCCAGGGTCAGGCGCAGCAGGCCGGTAATCAGCACCGCCAGGGCCGATGCCAGGTACAGGCGGTCGTACAGCGCCAGCCGCCGGACGGTGTCCGGCGCCAGCCCGGGGCGCAGCAGCACGGCTTCGGCCGTCATGATGACGATGAGCAGGAAAATGGCCAGGTAGTGTATCCAGGCGAGCAGGGCGTCTTGCAGCATGGTGGCTCCGGGAACGGGAATACCGTGTTTTACCATTGCGGCCCGGCCGCGGGCCGGGTGCGCGTCAAGCATCGGGGCGCCCCTGAAGGCGCCCCGGTCTGCCGATGGATGGGCCGGCGCGCGATGGCGCGCGCCGGCATCCCGCGCGGGGGTCAGCGGCGCTTGGCGGCTTGCGCGGCTTCTTGTTGCGCGTCCACGACCGCCAGCGCCGTCATGTTGACGATGCGGCGCACCGTGGCGCTGGTGGTCAGGATGTGCACCGGGCGGGCGGCGCCCAGCAGGATGGGCCCCATGGCAATGCCGTTGCTGCCGGTCATTTTCAGCATGTTGTAGGTGATGTTGCCGGTGTCCAGGTTGGGCATGACCAGCAGGTTGGCCGGCCCCCTGAGCTTGCTGTCGGGGTAGGCCAGCATGCGGATCTTTTCCGACAGGGCGGCATCGGCATGCATCTCGCCGTCGACTTCCAGCTCGGGCGCGCGCTCTTCGACAATGCGGCGCGCCTGGGCCATTTTCTGCGACGAGGCGGTGACGCGGCTGCCGAAATTGGAGTGCGACAGCAGGGCAACCTTGGGGATCACGCCAAAGCGCAGCATTTCGTCGGCGGCCTGCACCGTGATGCTGGCCACTTCTTCGGCCGAGGGGTTTTCGTTGACGTGCGTGTCGGTGACGAACAGGGTCTGGTCGGGCAGCATCAGCACGTTCAGCGCGGCGTAGGTCTGGCCCGGCTTGCGGCCGATGATCTCGTCCACGTACTTGAGCTGATTGTCGTACTTGCTGGCCACGCCGCACAGCAGCGCGTCGGCGTCGCCGCGGCGCAGCAGCATGGCGCCGATCAGCGTGTTGTGCTTGCGGATCATCGCCTTGGCGATGGCGGGCGTGACGCCCTCGCGGCCCTTGAGCTGGTAGTAGGCGTTCCAGGTTTCGTTGAAGCGGCTGTCGTCTTCGGGATCGACGATCTCGATGTTCTGGCCCGCCACCAGGCGCAGGCCCGCCTTCTTGACGCGCATTTCGATGACCGCCGGGCGGCCCACCAGAATGGGTTGTGCCAGCTTTTCGTCGACCACGGTCTGCACGGCCCGCAGCACGCGCTCGTCTTCGCCGTCGGCATAGATGACGCGCTTGGGAGCCTGCTTGGCCTGGGCGAACAGCGGGCGCATCAGCTGGCCCGAGTGATAGACGAAGCCCATCAGCTTCTGGCGGTAGGCCTCGATGTCTTCGATGGGCCGCGCCGCCACGCCGGAGTCGACGGCGGCCTGGGCCACGGCCGGCGCGATCTGCACGATCAGGCGCGGGTCGAAGGGCTTGGGAATGATGTATTCGGGGCCGAACGACAATTCCTGGCCCGCGTACGCGCGCGCGACTTCATCGTTCTGCTCGGCCTGCGCCAGTTCGGCGATGGCCTTCACGCAGGCCAGCTTCATTTCTTCGGTGATGCGCGTGGCGCCGGCGTCCATGGCGCCCCGGAAAATGAAGGGGAAGCACAGGACGTTGTTGACCTGGTTCGGGTAGTCGGAACGGCCGGTGGCGATGATGCAGTCGGGGCGCGCGGCGCGTGCCACTTCGGGGCGGATCTCGGGCTCGGGGTTGGCCAGGGCCAGGATCAGCGGCTGGTTGGCCATGGTCTTGACCATGTCGGCGGTCAGCACGCCGGCGGTCGAGCAGCCCAGGAACACGTCGGCGTCGCGCACGACGTCGGCCAGCGTGCGCGCGTCGGTTTTCTGGGCGTAGCGTTTTTTGTTGGGCTCCATGTTCTCGTCGCGGCCGTCCCAGATGACGCCGCGCGAGTCCACCACATAGATGTTCTCGCGCTTGATGCCCAGGTGCACCAGCAGGTCCAGGCAGGCGATGGCCGCGGCGCCGGCGCCCGAGACGGCCAGCTTGACCTGGCCGATGTCTTTGCCGACCACTTTCAGGCCGTTCAGGATGGCGGCCGACGAGATGATGGCCGTGCCGTGCTGATCGTCGTGGAAGACCGGGATCTTCATGCGCTCGCGCAGCTTCTTTTCAATATAGAAGCATTCGGGCGCCTTGATGTCTTCGAGGTTGACGCCGCCCAGCGTGGGTTCGAGCGCGGCAATGATGTCGACCAGCTTGTCGGGATCGGTTTCGGCCAGTTCGATGTCGAACACGTCGATGCCGGCGAATTTCTTGAACAGGCAGCCCTTGCCTTCCATGACCGGCTTGGCGGCCAGCGGGCCGATATTGCCCAGCCCCAGCACGGCCGTGCCGTTGGTGATGACGCCCACCAGGTTGGCGCGCGACGTGTATTTCGACGCCGCATCGTCGCCATGGTCGAAAATGGCCATGCAGGCGGCGGCCACGCCGGGCGAGTACGCCAGCGACAGGTCGTCCTGGTTGGCCAGGGTCTTGGTCGGGACTACCGAGATTTTGCCGGGAGTGGGATGGGCGTGATAGTCGAGCGCCAGTTTGGTAAGAGTTTCGTCCATGCTGATGAGGCCTTGCGGTGCGGCTGACAAAGTAGAAGACGGGCCGCCGAGGACCCGTCTCGGAAATGCGAAGGCGTCTATTTCAACAGAAAGTAGCAATGTGTGTTTGTTGCGGTGCAGCGAACTCGGCCCGGCCCAGGTGTCTGACTCCCGAAGGGTGTCAGACACCGAAGAATGCAGCCGGTCCGGCCAACGCAGCGGTGTCTGACACCCTTGCGGGAGTCAGACACCCGGCTCACCTGAGTCAGACACCTGACTCTACCCGCCCTAGTTCAGCCAGGGCGGCTCGGCGCGGTGGGCGGCGCCCAGCTTGGCGCGCAGCGCCTCGCGGGCCGCGGCGCACGGCTCATTTCCGGGCGCCAGCACGTCCAGCGCCTGCAGCACGATCCAGTCGGCGCCGACTTCGAAGAAGTCCCGCAGCCGGGCGCGGGTATCGCTGCGGCCGAAGCCGTCGGTGCCCAGGGTGCGGTAGGGGGCGGCGATCCAGGCGCGGATCTGTTCGGGCACCGCCCGCACGTAGTCGCTGGCCGCCACGACCGGCACGTCGCCCGGCAGGCAGTGTTCTACCCACCCCGGCTGCGCCGCCAGCCCCAGGGTGCGCGCGCGCTCGCAGGCGCGGCCGTCGCGCGCCAGTTCCGAGAAGCTGGTCACGCTCCAGACCTCGGCCGCGATGCCGTGTTCCTGTTCCAGGCGGCTGGCCGCCTGCAGTGCCTCGCCCAGCATGGGGCCGGCCCCCAGCAGCCGCACTTGGGGCGGCCGCCCGGACGCGCGCACCCGGTGCATGCCGCGCAGGATGCCCTGGCGCGATGCCTCGGCGGGCAGGTTGGGCTGGGGCAGGTTTTCGTTGGTGACGGTCAGGTAATAGAACTCGTCGCACTGCTCGCCGAGCATGCGCTGCATGCCATGTTCCAGGATCACCGCGACTTCATAGGCGTGGGCCGGGTCGTAGGCGCGGCAGTTGGGCACGGTCGAGGCGATCAGGTGGCTCGCGCCATCCTGGTGCTGCAGGCCCTCGCCGCCCAGCGTGGTGCGGCCCGAGGTGGCGCCGATCAGGAAGCCGCGGGTGCGCTGGTCGGCGGCCGCCCAGATCAGGTCGCCGATGCGCTGGAAGCCGAACATCGAGTAATAGATATAGAACGGCAGCATGGGCAGGCCGTTGACCGAATAGCTGGTGCCGGCGGCCGTCCACGACGAAATGGCGCCGGCCTCGGTGATGCCTTCTTCCAGGATCTGCCCGTCGAGCGCCTCGCGGTAGTACAGCACCGAGCCGATGTCTTCGGGCTCGTACAGCTGGCCCTGCGCGGAATAAATGCCGATCTGGCGGAACAGGTTGGCCATGCCGAAGGTGCGCGCCTCGTCGGCCACGATGGGCACGATGCGCGGGCCCAGCGTTTCGTCTTTGAGCAGGCCGCCCAGCATGCGCACCACGGCCATGGTGGACGACATTTCCTTGCCTTCGGCCTGCAGGGCGAAGCGCGCCCATTGCGAGGCGGGCGGCACGGGCAGGCGCGGCGCCTGGGTGCGGCGGCGCGGCAGGTGGCCGCCCAGGGCCGCGCGGCGCGCCTGCAGGTAGCGCAGTTCGGCGCTGTCGGGGGCGGGTTTGTAGAACTTCAGGGCCAGGCAGTCGGCATCGGAAATGGGCAGCGCGAAGCGGTCGCGGAAGGCCAGCAAGGCGTCGTCGTCCAGCTTCTTCTGCTGGTGCGTGGTCATCTTGCCCTGGCCCGCGGCGCCCATGCCATAGCCTTTCTTGGTCTGGGCCAGGATCACGGTGGGCTGGCCGCGGTGGCGCGCGGCGCGATGGTAGGCCGCGTGGATTTTCACGATGTCGTGGCCGCCGCGCCGCAGCCGGTCGATGGCCTCGTCCGACCAATCGGCCACCAGGGCGGCCAGTTCGGGATTCTGGTTGAAAAAGTGCGAGCGGTTGTAGGCGCCGTCTTTGGCGGCGAAAGTCTGGAACTGCCCGTCGACCGTGCCCGCGAACGCGCGCGCCAGCGCGCCGCCGGTGTCGCGGGCCAGCAGGGCGTCCCAGTCGCCGCCCCACACCAGCTTGATGACGTTCCAGCCCGCGCCGGCGTACAGGGTTTCCAGTTCGTCGATGATGCGGCCATTGCCGCGCACCGGCCCATCCAGCCGCTGCAGATTGCAGTTCACGACGAACACCAGGTTGTCGAGTTTTTCGCGCGCGGCCAGCGTCAGCGCGGCGATGGATTCGGGCTCGTCCATTTCGCCGTCGCCGAACAGGCCCCACACCTTGCGGTCGGACGGCTGGGCCAGCGAGCGGTTTTCCAGGTAGCGCATGAAGCGGGCCTGGTAGATGGCGTTGATGGGTCCGATGCCCATCGAACCGGTGGGAAATTGCCAGAAATCGGGCATCAGCCACGGATGCGGGTACGACGACAAGCCGCGCAGGCCGCGGGCGCGCGCGGCGATTTCCTGGCGGAAATGGGCCAGCTCGTCTTCGCCCAGAAAACCTTCCAGATAGGCGCGCGCATACACGCCGGGGGCCGAGTGCGGCTGCAGGTAGACCAGGTCGCCGGCGAAGTCCGGGCCGGGCGCGCGGAAGAAATGATTGAACCCGACCTCGAACAGGTCGGCGGCCGATGCATAGCTGGCGATGTGCCCGCCCAGCTCGCCATGCGCCTGGTTGGCGCGCACCACCATGGCCAGGGCATTCCAGCGGTTGATCGAGGCAAT
Source organism: Bordetella petrii (assembly GCA_017745595.1). Lineage (GTDB taxonomy): Bacteria > Pseudomonadota > Gammaproteobacteria > Burkholderiales > Burkholderiaceae_B > Bordetella_A > Bordetella_A petrii_C. The sequence goes on along the minus strand of WMBV01000001.1, from coordinate 444,304 downwards.
GCGTTCTTCGATGGCCAGGTCGCCGGGAAAGGGCGGTTCGTCGCGGGCCGGTATGGTGTTCAGGTAGGCGCTGCGCGTCTGGCCGGCGGCGCGCACGCCCAGGGTGGCGGCCTGCGCCAGCAACTGGTCCAGCACGTAGGCGGCGCGCGGGGTGCCGCAGGCGTGGGCCAGCGCTTGCAGGGCTTCGCGCCATTCGGTGGTTTCGGCGGGGTCGATATCGTCGTGGGTGGCGGCGGGCATGCTGGGGTCTCCGGTGTAGCGCCCATGCTAGCGCTTTCGCCCAGGCATAAGTGATCGAAGCTGCGCCATTCCGGCCGTGGTCGCGGCATAATGTGCTGCATAAATAGTTAATTGGGAATAAAAATGCCGACCGCGCTCGACGCCACCGATCGCCGCATCCTGTCGATTCTGCAAACGGATTCCAGCCTGACCAACGTCGAACTGGCGCGCCGGGTGCATTTGTCGCCTTCGCCCTGCCTGGCGCGGGTCAAGGCGCTGGAGGCCGCGGGCGTCATACGCGGCTACGTCGCCCTGGCCGATCCGCTGCAATTGGGCCTGAGCCTGAACGTGTTCATCCAGGTCAGCCTGGAAAAACAGGTCGAACCCGAACTCGAGCGCTTCCAGGACGCCATGGCCGAATGCCCCGAGGTCATGGAGTGCTACCTGATGACCGGCGATTCCGATTACCTGCTGCGGGTGGTGGTGCCCGACATGCAGGGCCTGGAGCACTTCGTGGTCAGCCGCCTGTCGCGCATTCCCGGCGTGCGCAATATCCGTTCGGGCTTTGCCTTGAAGCAGGTCAAATACCAGACCGCCTTGCCGCTGCGCTGAGCCGGGCGCGGGCGGGGCGGCCCCCCGGCGGCGTAGAATCGCCGCAATGTCCCTTCTGGAGCCTTCATGTCCGACGCCGCCCGCGTTCCCGATTCGATCACGCTGCCCGAGCTGACCCTGCGCGGCGTGCTCGTCGGCGCCCTGATCACGGTCGTGTTCACCGCTTCGAATGTGTTCCTGGGCCTGAAGGTCGGGCTGACTTTTTCGTCGGCCATTCCGGCGGCGGTGATTTCCATGTCGGTGCTGCGGATGTTCCGCGACGCCAATATCCTGGAAAACAATATGGTGCAGACGCAGGCCTCGGCTGCGGGCACCTTGTCGGCCATTATTTTCATTCTGCCGGCGCTGGTCATGATGGGGCACTGGCAGGGCTTTCCGTTCTGGCAGACGCTGGGCATCTGCGCCGCCGGCGGCATGCTGGGCGTGATGTTCACGATTCCGCTGCGCCATATCATGGTGGTGCAGAGCGACCTGCCGTATCCCGAAGGGGTGGCGGCGGCCGAGATCCTGCGGGTGGGCAGCGGCTCCACGCCGGACGCGGCCGCGGGGCCCGACGCCGGGGCCGGCCGCGGCGCCGCGCCGGCGCCCACCGGCATGGCCGATATCGTCAGCGGCGCGGGCGTGGCCGCCGCCGTCAGCTTCGCGGCCAACGGCCTGCGGGTGCTGGGCGACGGCGTCAGCCTGTGGCCCACCCTGGGCGCGGCCGTGTTCCGCCTGCCCATGGGATTCTCGCTGGCGCTGCTGGGGGCGGGCTACCTGATCGGCATCGTGGCCGGCCTGGCCATGCTGACCGGCCTGGTCATCGCCTGGGGCGTGGCGGTGCCGGTGCTGACGGCGCTGGGCACCCTGCCGGCGGGCCAGTCGGCGGCCGACTACGCCACCGGGCTGTGGAGCTCGCAGGTGCGCTTCATCGGCGCCGGCGTCATCGGCGTGGGCGCCATCTGGACCCTGGCCACGCTGTTCATGCCCATGATGCGCGGCATCAAGAGCTCGTTCGCGGCCTTCGCGCCGGGCGCCCGGGGCGTGCAGGGCGATGCCCCGCGCACCGAACGTGACCTGCCGGCGCGCTGGATATCCCTGGTGACGCTGGTGCTGGTGGCGATCCTGGTGGCGACGTTCGCCGCGTTCCTGCGGGCCGAGCCGGTCACGGCCGGCAGCGTGGGCACGCTGGTGACGTATTCCGTGGCGTTCGCCTTTGTGTTCGGCTTCCTGGTGGCGGCGGCCTGCGGCTACATGGCCGGGCTGGTCGGCTCGTCCACCAGCCCGATCTCGGGCGTGGGCATCGTGGCCATCGTGCTGGTATCGCTGCTGATGCTGGGCCTGGAAAGCGCCGGCGGGCTGCTGGACAGCCCGGAAGGCGTGCAGATGGCCATCGCGCTGGCCATCTTCACCACCTCGGCGGTGGTGGCGGTGGCGTCGATCTCGAACGACAACCTGCAAGACCTGAAAACCGGCTGGCTGGTGGGGGCTACCCCCTGGCGCCAGCAGGTGGCGCTGCTGATCGGCTGCGTGGTGGGCGCGGCCGTGATCTCGCCGGTGCTCGAACTGCTGTACAACGCCTATGGCTTCGCCGACGCCCTGCCGCGCGCCGGCATGGATCCCGGCGCGGCCCTGTCGGCGCCGCAGGCCACCCTGATGCTGGCCATCGCGCGCGGCATCTTCACCCACCAGCTGAACTGGGGCATGATCCTGATCGGCATGGCGGTGGGCCTGGGGCTGATCCTGGTCGACCAGGTGCTCGCGCGCACGTGCGCGGTGGCCCGCATGCCGGTGCTGGCGGTGGGTATCGGCATCTACCTGCCGCCCACGGTCAGCGCGCCGCTGGTGGTGGGCGCGGTGCTGGCCTGGCTGCTCGAGCGCGCCCTGCGCCGCCGGGCGGCGCGCGCCGGCCAGCCCTACGAAGCGCATGCCGAACTGGCCAACCGGCGCGGCACGCTGCTGGCCTCGGGCCTGATCGTGGGCGAAAGCCTGGTGGGCGTGCTGATGGCGGCGGTCATCGGGGCCACGGGCAGCGAAGCGCCGCTGGCGCTGGCGGGCGACGGCTTCGCCACGGCCGCCTCGTGGCTGGGGCTGGCGGTCTTCGCGCTGGTGGCGGTGCTGTTCTACCGCCGCACGCTGGCCGCGCAGCCGCGCGGATAGGCCCGGGCCCGGCCCGCGCGCGCCGTCCGTGGTTTTCGCGTCACAGGGCGGCGGCCCCGCGGCCGGCGCCGATTGGCGGGCAATGCTGGCCCGTAGCGGGCATCATGGCAGATGTTGCGCCGGCCATGCTGCGCGGGAATGGCCCCATGCCCGCGGGTAGGGGCGCTGCCGCGGCGGGGCAAGACAGGCGCAAATCCGAAGGGTTATACTTTTGAGCCATACGGCTTTCAAGGCTTGTACGCGCCTTCTGCCCCTGCTATCCGCTAAACGGGAAGCCCGTGTCGCGGAAGGTTTTCCTGCATCGTATCGAGTGAAGCACTCGTCAAGGTGAAGCAACATATGTCTTCCGAATCAGAGTCCCTTTCCAATTCGTATTTGTTCGGCGGTAACGCCCCTTACGTCGAAGAGCTGTACGAGTCCTATCTCGACAACCCCGGCTCGGTGCCCGACAACTGGCGCGAATACTTCGACCAGCTGCAGCACGCGCCCGCCACCGATGGCCAGGAATCGACCCGCGACCAGGCCCACGCGCCCATCGTCCAGTCGTTCGCGCAGCGCGCCCGCAGCAATGGCTTCGTGCAGCAGTCGGGCCAGCCCGACCTGTCGGTGGCCAGCAAGCAGGTGTCGGTGCAGTCGCTCATCGCCGCCTATCGTTCGCTGGGTTCGCGCTGGGCCGACCTCGACCCGCTCAAGCGCCGCGAACGCCCGGCCATCCCCGAACTCGATCCGTCGTTCTACGGCCTGACCGAAGCCGACCTGGACCAGACCTACTCGGCCACCAATACCTACTTCACGACCGCCAGCACCATGACGCTGCGCGATATCCTGAAGGCGCTGCGCGACACCTATTGCCGCAGCATCGGGGCCGAATTCACGCATATTTCCGATCCTGCCGCCAAGCGCTGGATCCAGGAACGCCTGGAAAAAACCTTCGGCGCGGCGACATACAGCCCCGAAGAAAAACGCCACATCCTGCAGCAGCTGACCGAATCCGAAGGCCTCGAGCGCTTCCTGCACACCAAGTACGTGGGCCAGAAGCGTTTTTCGCTGGAAGGCGGCGAAAGCTTCATCGCCTCGATGGACGAAGTGGTCAACCATGCCGGCGAATCCGGCGTGCAGGAAATCGTGGTGGGCATGGCCCACCGCGGCCGCCTGAACCTGCTCGTGAACATCATGGGCAAGATGCCCGGCGACCTGTTCGCCGAATTCGAGGGCAAGCACGCCGAAGGCCTAACCGACGGCGACGTGAAATACCACAACGGTTTTTCCAGCGACCTTTCCACGCGCGGCGGCCCGGTACACCTGTCGCTGGCGTTCAACCCGTCGCACCTGGAAATCGTCAACCCGGTGGTCGAGGGCAGCGTGCGCGCGCGCCAGGAACGCCGCGGCGACCAAGACGGCAAGCAGGTGCTGCCGGTGCTGGTGCACGGCGACGCGGCCTTCGCGGGCCAGGGCGTGGTAATGGAAACCCTGAACCTGGCCCAGACGCGCGGCTACGGCACGGGCGGCACGCTGCACATCGTCATCAACAACCAGATCGGTTTCACCACGTCCGACCCGCGCGACTCGCGTTCCACGCTGTATTGCACCGACGTGGTCAAGATGATCGAAGCGCCGGTGTTCCACGTCAATGGCGACGACCCCGAAGCCGTGGTGTTCGCCACCAAGCTGGCGCTCGACTACCGCATGCAGTTCAGCCACGACGTGGTGCTGGACATCGTCTGCTTCCGCAAGCTGGGCCACAACGAGCAAGATACCCCCTCGCTGACCCAGCCGCTGATGTACAAAAGCATCGGCCATCATCCCGGCACGCGCAAGCTGTATGCCGACAAGCTCACGGCGCAGGGCGTACTGGCCGAAGGCGAAGGCGACCAGCTGGTGAAAGACTACCGCCAGCTCATGGAAGACGGCCAGCGCACCATCGAGCCCGTGCTGACCGACTACAAGAGCAAGTACGCCATCGACTGGTCGCCCTTCATGGGCGCCAAATGGACCGACCAGGCCGACACCGCGGTGCCGCTGGCCGAACTCAAGCGCATCGGCGAGCGCATCACCACGGTGCCCGAAGGCTTCACCGTGCACCCGCTGGTGAACAAGCTGCTGAACGACCGCCGCAACATGGCCAAGGGCGAGATGAATCTCGACTGGGGCATGGGCGAGCACCTGGCCTTCGCCACGCTGGTGGCCTCGGGCTATGCCGTGCGCATCACCGGCCAGGATTCCGGCCGCGGCACGTTCACGCACCGCCACGCGGTGCTGCACGACCAGAACCGCGAGCGCTGGAACGACGGCACGTATATTCCGCTGCAGAACGTGTCCGAGGGCCAGGCGCCCTTCACCGTGATCGATTCGGTGCTGTCCGAAGAGGCGGTGCTGGGCTTCGAATACGGCTATTCCAGCGCCGAGCCCAACACGCTCACCATCTGGGAAGCGCAGTTCGGCGACTTCGTCAACGGCGCCCAGGTGGTCATCGACCAGTTCATCAGTTCGGGCGAAGCCAAGTGGGGCCGCCAGTCGGGCCTGACGCTGATGCTGCCGCACGGCTACGAAGGGCAGGGCCCCGAACACTCGTCGGGCCGCATCGAGCGCTTCCTGCAGCTGTGCGCCGACAACAACATCCAGGTGGTGCAGCCGACCACGGCGTCGCAGATTTTCCATCTGCTGCGCCGCCAGATGATCCGGCCGTTCCGCAAGCCGCTGGTCATCTTCACGCCGAAATCGCTGCTGCGCAATAAAGACGCGGGCTCGCCCCTGACCGAACTGGCCGGCGGCAGCTTCCGCCCCGTGATCAGCGAACTCGACGACACCATCGATCCGGCCAAGGTCAAGCGCGTGCTGGCCTGCTCGGGCAAGGTCTACTACGATCTGGTCCACGCGCGCCGCGACCGCGAGGCCGACCACGTGGCCATCATCCGTGTCGAGCAGCTGTATCCGTTCGCCCACAAATCGTTCGAGGCCGAACTGCGCAAGTACGGCAAGGCCACCGAAGTCATCTGGGTGCAGGACGAACCGCAAAACCAGGGTCCGTGGTTCTATGTCCAGCATCATTTGTACGAGAACATGGCCGAAGGCCAGAAGCTGGGCTACGCCGGGCGCGCGGCGTCGGCCTCGCCCGCGGTAGGCTACCTGGCCAAGCACCAGGAGCAACAAAAGGCGCTGATCGAGCAGGCTTTCGCCGCCAAGTACAAAGGCTTCATGCTGACCAAGTAAGGTTGGCCGACACCGAACCCCTATTCACCGGAACTCATCACCATGGCTATTACTGACGTCGTTGTCCCCCAATTGTCCGAATCCGTGTCGGAGGCGACCCTGCTTACCTGGAAGAAGCAGAAGGGCGCCGCGGTCGAGGCAGACGAAATTCTGATCGAAATCGAAACCGACAAGGTTGTGCTGGAAGTGCCGGCCCCCGCTTCGGGCGTGCTGGCCGACATCGTCGAAGGCGACGGCAGCACGGTCACTTCGGGGCAACTGATCGCCAAGATCGACACGGCCGCCAAGGCGGAGGCGGCACCGGCCGCCGCGCCGGCCGCCGAAGCGCCCAAGGCCGAGAAGGCCGCCGAGGCCGCCGCGTCGGCGCCGGCTTCCACCGCCGCGGCGGGCGTGGCTTCGCCCGCCGCCTCGAAGATCCTGTCCGAGAAGGGCGTCGACCCGGCTTCGGTGCCGGGCACCGGCCGCGACGGCCGCGTTACCAAGGCCGACGCCCAGTCCGCCAGCGCGGCGCCGGCCAAGGCCGCCGCCGCGCCGGCCGCGCCCGCTTCGCTGTCGCTGGACGGCCGCCCCGAACAGCGCGTGCCCATGAGCCGCCTGCGCGCGCGCATCGCCGAGCGCCTGCTGCAGTCGCAGCAAGAAAACGCCATCCTGACCACGTTCAACGAGGTCAACATGCAGGCCGTCATCGACCTGCGCAACAAGTACAAAGAGAAGTTCGAGAAAGAGCACGGCATCAAGCTGGGCTTCATGTCGTTCTTCGTGAAGGCCGCGGTTGCCGCGCTGAAGAAGTACCCGCTGATCAACGCGTCCATCGACGGCAAAGACATCATCTACCACGGCTACTTCGATATCGGTATCGCGGTGGGCAGCCCGCGCGGCCTGGTGGTGCCGATCCTGCGCAACGCCGACCAGCTGTCGATCGCCGAGATCGAAAAAACCATTGCCGATTTCGGCAAGCGCGCGGCCGACGGCAAGCTGGGCATCGAAGAAATGACCGGCGGCACGTTCTCGATTTCGAACGGCGGCGTGTTCGGTTCGATGCTGTCCACCCCCATCATCAACCCGCCGCAGTCGGCCATTCTGGGCGTGCACGCCACCAAGGAACGCGCGGTGGTCGAAAAGGGCCAGATCGTCATCCGCCCCATGAACTACCTGGCGCTGTCGTACGACCACCGCATCATCGATGGCCGCGAGGCCGTGCTGGGGCTGGTGGCCATGAAGGATGCGCTGGAAGATCCGCAGCGTTTGTTGCTGGACCTGTAATTCGTCATTGGCCAAGGCAAGGGTCATGCTTTCTTCTGTCGCGCCGGGCCGGGGTTTGCCGGCCAGTGCGCGGCGGGCCCTGTCGGCCGGTCTGGCCGCGGGCGCGGCCAGACTTCCCTTCGCCTACCTTGTCAGGCGGGGCGGCTGGGCAAACTCGCGCCGCTGCGCGGCGCTCAGACATGCCCAGCCGACTGCCCCCCGCCTTCCTTCGGTAGCGCTCGGCGGCCTCAACGGGCCCGCCGCGCACTGGCCGGCAAACCCCGGCCCGGCGCTCGCGCTGGTTCAAAATCCCCATTCTCGAGATCATCATGTCCAAACAATTTGACGTCGTCGTCATCGGTGCCGGCCCCGGCGGGTACATCGCCGCCATTCGCGCCGCGCAACTGGGTATGTCGGTGGCCTGCATCGATGCGTGGCAGAACGGCCAGGGCGGCCCCGCGCCCGGCGGCACGTGCACCAACGTGGGCTGCATTCCGTCCAAGGCGCTGCTGCAATCGTCCGAACACTACGAGCAGGTCAACCATCACTTCGCCGACCATGGCATCGAGGTGAAGGGCGTCAGCCTGAAGCTGGACACGCTTATCGGCCGCAAGAACACGGTGGTCAAGCAGAACAACGACGGCATCTTGTACCTGTTCAAGAAGAACAAGGTCACGTTCTTCCATGGCAAGGGCGCCTTCGCGGGCAAGGCCGATGGCGGCTATGCCATCAAGGTCAGCGGCACCGCCGATGCCGACCTGGTGGCCAAGCACGTGATCGTGGCCACGGGGTCGTCGGCGCGTGAACTGCCGGGCCTGCCGTTCGACGAGAAAACGGTGCTGTCCAACGACGGCGCGCTGAGCATCGACGCCGTGCCCAAGAAGCTGGGCGTGATCGGCGCCGGCGTGATCGGGCTGGAAATGGGCAGCGTGTGGCGGCGCCTGGGCGCCGAGGTGACCATTCTGGAAGCCATGCCCGAGTTCCTGGCGGCGGCCGACCAGCAGGTGGCCAAAGAGGCCCTGAAGGCCTTCACCAAGCAGGGCCTTGACATCCAGATGGGTGTGAAGATCGGCGACATCAAGGCTACGGCCAAGTCGATCACGGTGCCCTATACCGATGCCAAGGGCGGCGAGCAGAAGCTGGTGGTCGACAAGCTGATCGTGTCCATCGGCCGCGTGCCGTACACCGGCGGGCTGAACGCCGAAGGCGTGGGCCTGAAGCTGGACCAGCGCGGCTTTGTCGAAGTAGACGGCGAGTGCAAGACCAATCTGCCCAACGTGTGGGCGGTGGGCGACGTGGTGCGTGGCCCGATGCTGGCGCACAAGGCCGAAGAAGAAGGCGTGGCGGTGGCCGAGCGCATTGCCGGCCAGCATGGCCACGTCAATTTCGATACGGTGCCGTGGGTTATCTATACCTCGCCCGAGATCGCCTGGGTCGGCAAGACCGAACAGCAACTGAAGAAAGAAGGCCGCGAATACAAGGCCGGCAGCTTCCCGTTCATGGCCAACGGCCGCGCGCGCGCGCTGGGCGATACCACCGGCTTTGCCAAGGTCATCGCCGATGCCAAGACCGATGAGGTGCTGGGCGTGCATATCGTGGGCCCGATGGCTTCCGAGCTGATCTCCGAAGCGGTCACCATCATGGAATTCCGCGGCGCGGCCGAAGACATCGCCCGCATCTGCCACGCTCACCCAACCCTGTCGGAAGCGGTGAAGGAAGCGGCCCTGGCCGTGGACAAGCGCACGCTGAATTTCTGACGGGGCGTTCCAGAGTGCGGTGTCTGACACCCTGCGGGAGTCAGACACCTGACGAAAGCCGGGACGGGTGTCTGACTCCCGCAGGGTGTCAGACACCGGCCAACTCACGCCACCCTTGGCCGGCCAGCCCACGCCGGCGCCCGGTGTTGTCGCCCCCCCGCAACCGTTCCACCCCGCCGGCCGCTTCGGCCGGCGTTCAATGATTCCACCAGGCGGCCTGCCGCCTTTTTCTTTCAGGCTTGCTGCTGCGACATGAACGTCCGCGAATATTACGAACAGGCCCTGGCCGAACGGGGCTATCAGTCCGACGTGGCGCAGCGGCAGGCTGTCGACCGGTTGCAGGCCTATTACGACGACTGGATCCGCTTCAAGGCCATGCGCTCGAACGCGCTGAAGAAGCTGCTGAACCGGCCCGATGTGCCGCGCGGCGTGTACTTGTGGGGCGGGGTGGGGCGCGGCAAGAGCTTCCTGATGGACGCCTTCTACGCCACGGTGCCGGTGGTGCGCAAGACGCGGCTGCATTTCCATGAATTCATGCGCGGCGTGCATCGCGAGCTGGAAAGCGTCAAGGGCATGCAAGACCCGCTGGACGAAGTGGCGCGGCGGATCGCCAAGCGCTACCGGCTGGTCTGCTTCGACGAATTTCACGTGTCGGACGTGGCCGATGCCATGATCCTGTACCGCCTGCTGCTCAAGCTGTTCGAGTACGGCACCTCGTTTGTCATGACGTCCAATTACGAACCGTCCACGCTGTATCCCGACGGCCTGCACCGCGACCGCATCCTGCCGGCCATCGAGCTGATCCAGAAGCGCATGGACATCCTGAACGTGGACGCCGGCGTCGACTACCGGCGCCGCACGCTCGAACAGGTGCAGTGCTATCACACGCCGCTGGACGAACCGGCCCGCGTGGCCCTGCAAGACGCCTTCGAGCGCCTGGCCGATACGCCGCCCCAGGATCCGGTGCTGCATATCGAGCATCGCGAAATCCGCGCCAAGGCGCTGGCGGGCTCGGTGGTGTGGTTCGATTTCGCCACCCTGTGCGGCGGCCCGCGCTCGCAGAACGACTACCTGGAATTGGCCAATCGCTTCCATGCCGTGATCCTGTCCGACGTGCCGCGCATGGGCCCGCGCCAGGCCTCCGAGGCGCGGCGCTTCACCTGGCTGATCGACGTGTTTTACGACCACAAGATCAAGCTGATCATGTCGGCCGAATGCGACCCCGAGGACCTGTATACCGAAGGCGCGCTGGCCAACGAATTCCACCGCACGGTGTCGCGCATACTCGAAATGCAGTCGCGCGAATACCTGGAGTCCGAACGCCGCCTGACGGTAGGGTTGTAGCCGGCGCGGCGGCCCGGGGGGACCGGGCCGGCGGACGGGGAGGCCCCCGCCGAGATTTGTGATTGATAATAATATTGGTTATCAATTACTATTTCTCTTTTGGCCATTCCTCCCGCTAGCTGTGAAAATCTCTACGCCGTGCGGACCTGTCGCGCCCGCGCCGGTATCCGTGGATGCGCTCTATCGCGATCACCAGCCGTGGCTGTTCCGCTGGCTGCGCGGCAGGCTGGGCAGCCCGTTCCGGGCCGAAGACCTGGCGCAAGACGTTTTCGTGCGTGTCATCGCCGGGCGCAAGCAGGTGCACGCCGCGCAGGCGCGGCCGTTCCTGCGCACCATCGCCCATGGCCTGTTGCTGGATCACTACCGGCGCGCCAGCCTGGAACAGGCCTACCTGGATTATCTGGCGCTGCTGCCCGAACCCTGCCAGCCGTCGGCCGAGCAGCGCGCCGCGGCCATGCAACAGATCGCGGCCCTGGACCGCATGCTGGCGGATCTGCCCGGCAAGGTGCGCCACGCATTCGTGCTGGCCCAGGTCGATGGGCTGTCGTATGCCGAGATCGCGGCGCGGCTGGGCGTATCGCTGAGTTCCGTGCAGCAATACATGACGCGCGCGCTGACGGCCTGCTATGCCTGCCTCGATGAGTGATGCCGCGCAAGATCCGGTGGCGCGCGCGGCGATCGCCTGGTGGGTGAAGCTGCAGTCCGGCGAGGGCGGGGCCGCGGCGGTCCGGGCCTGTGCCCGCTGGCGGGCCGCCGACCCGCGCCACGAAAACGCCTGGATGCGCCTGGAGGGCCTGGCCCGCGCCATGCGCGACATTCCACCCGATTTCGCGCATGCGCACCTGGCCGGCCGGCCGCGCTCGCGCCAGCGGCGGGCCGTGCTGAAAAGCCTGGCGGCCGGGCTGGTGCTGGGTGGCACGGGCGCGGCAGCCTACCAGTGGGCGCCCTGGCAGCGGCTGGTGGCCGACTACAGCACGCGGGTGGGCGAACGCCGCCGCGTGCTGCTGCCCGGCGATATCCGCATGGACCTGGCCAGCGACTCCGCGGTGTCGGCCGACATCGGGGCGGGCCGCCGCCGGCTGACGCTGTGGCGCGGCCAGGTGGGGATCCTGGTCCACGACGCCGAAGGCACGCCGCCGCTGAGGGTGCCGGTGGCCGACAGCCGGATCGAGGCCGCGCAGGCCCGCTTCGCGCTGTGGCGCGAAAGCTCGGGCATGCGCATCGATGTCTATGAAGGCAGGCTGCGCGTGGTGGGGCGCGACGGCGCCATGCGTTTGCTGAGCGCGGGCAGCGCGCTGTATCGGCGGCAAGAGGCATGGCAAGAGGGGCCCGCCGAGCCGGGCGGGGGTGTCTGGGCCGACGGCCTGCTGGTGGCCAACGGCGAGCGGCTGGACACGGTGCTGGCCCAGCTGGCGCGTTACCGCCACGGCGCCTTGTCGGCCAGCGCCGATGTGGCCGGCCTGCCGGTGTCGGGCGTGTTTCCGCTGGACGACACCGACCTGGCGCTGGAAATGCTGCGGCGGACCCTGCCCATTGCGATCCATCGATGGGGCCGCTGGTGGGTGCGGGTCGAGGCCGCGGCCGGCCCGGTGTGAATTGATTTGTTGCAATTTAAGCGCCCGGCCGGCTGCAGGTTGGACGCGCTGGTGCGGAATGACTCCTGCAAACCCTTCATTCTTGCAGGAGCCTGAGTCTTGTCCTTCGTTGCTTTCTTGCCGGCTGCTTCGGCCCGCGGCGCGCGGCATCACGGCCGCGCCGCTCGTTTTCGGTATTCCGGCGCGTTGCCGGCCCTGATCCTGGCGCTGGCTGGCGCGGGCCTGGCCAGCCTGCCGCCGGCCGCCCTGGCGCAGGCGGCGTCCGCCGCAACCCGCGGCTACGCGGTACCGGCGGGGCCGCTGGGCGAAGTGCTGACCGCCTACGCGCGCCAGGCCGGGGTGCTGATTTCGTTCGATACCCGCCTGGTGGCCGGCCTGACGGCGCCGGGCCTGCACGGCGACTACACGGTGGGGGCCGGCTTCAACGCTATTTTGCAGGGCACGGGCCTGGAAGCCCGGCCGGGAACCGGAGGCTGGGTGTTGCGGCGCCTGCCCGCCGCCGGCGATACGGTCAGCCTGGCGCCGGTGGTGGTGCAGGGCGACGGCGAAACCGGCACCGGTCCGACGCACGGGGTGGTTGCGCTGGTGGCCGCCTCGGCCACCAAGACCGACACGCCGCTCCTGGAGACGCCGCAGTCGGTGTCGGTGATTACGCGGCAACAGATCGCGCAGCAGGGCGCCACCACGCTGAACCAGGTGCTGCGCTATACGCCCGGCGTGGCGGTGGAAACGCGCGGGGCCACGGCCACGCGCCTGGACCAGTTCACGATCCGCGGCTTCAGCGCCACGACGTACCTGGATGGCCTGCGGGTATTCGGCGGGCGCGACGCCCTGCCGCAGGTGGATGCCTATCGCCTGGAGCGGGTCGACGTGCTGAAGGGCCCGTCGTCGGTGATATACGGCCAGGGCGGGCCGGGCGGGGTGGTCAACCAGATCAGCAAGCGGCCGGTCGACGGCCAGATCAACGAAGTCGGGGTCGAGTTCGGCACCCGCTCGCTGTTGCGCGGCATGGTCGACGTGGGCGGCCGCCTGGATGAAGACGGCAAGTTCCTGTACCGCGTGGTGGGCTCGGGCTACCAGTCGGACGGCCAGCAGCATTACACCAAAGAGCGCCGCTATTACGTATCGCCGTCGTTCACCTACCAGCCGTCGGCCGACACGCGGCTGACCGTGCTGACGCATTTCCAGCGTGACCCGGACATGGGCGCGTACGGATCGCTGCCGGCCATGGGCACGGTGCACGAGCTGCCGGACGGCAGCCGTTTTTCGCGCCGCTTCTATGACGGGGACAAGGGCTTCGAGCGCAGCGACCGCGAACATTATTCGCTGGGCTACGACTTCGAGCACCGCTTCAACGATACGTTCAAGGCGCGCCAGAATTTCCGCTATACGCACGCCGACGCGGAATACCGCAGCATCTACAACAGCGCCTGGGCCGATCCCGGCGTGTACCGCTACTTGTCGCGCGGCATGATAGGCACCGACGTGAAATTCGATGCGCTGACGCTGGACAACAACCTGCAGGCCAACTTCGACACCGGGCCGTTCGCCCACACGATGCTGCTGGGCTTCGATTACCAGCGCATCAATACCGATACCCTGTCGGCGTCGCGCTGGGGCGTGAACGACTTCAACCTGGACACCTGGAATCCCGACTACGACATGGGCTTCCAACTGCCCCCGTTCACCAGCGACCAGGACCAGACGCAGTATCAGGCCGGCCTGTACCTGCAAGACCAGATCAACCTGGGCCGCCTGTCGGTGCTGCTGGGCGGACGCTACGACTGGGCCCGCACCATGTCGGACACGACCAACCTGACCACCGGCGCGCGCACGCATACGCCGCAGCGCGCCCAGGCCTTCACGGGCCGGGCCGGGCTGCTGTACCTGTTCGACAATGGCGTGGCGCCGTACTTCAGTTATTCCGAATCGTTCGAGCCGCAGAACGGCACGGGCTGGGACAACCAGCCGTTCGATCCGGTAGAGGGCCAGCAATACGAGCTGGGCGTGAAGTACGAGCCGCCCGGCACGCGCACGCTGCTGACCGCGGCGCTGTTCGACCTGCGCCGCAAGAACCTGACCACGACCGACCCCGATCCCTCGCACATCTGCGGGGCGGGGCGCTGCAACATCCAGGCGGGCGAGGTGCGCACGCGCGGGCTGGAGCTCGAGGCCAAGAGCGAGCCCCTCGAGGGCCTGAGCGTGGTCGCGTCGTACACCTGGCTGGACAACGTCTATACCAAAGACAATCCCGACAACGCCGGCGTCAGCAGGGAAGGCACCCGGCCGGTGGCGGTGCCCAAGCACCAGGCCTCGGCGTGGGTGCGCTACGAGCTGCAGCGCGGGCTGCTGGCCGGCCTGGGCGTGGGCGCGGGCGTGCGCTATATGGGCGAGACCTGGGGCGATTCCGCCAACACCTTCCGGGTGCCCGGCGCGACGCTGTTCGACCTGGGGCTGGACTACGACCTGGGCCGCGCGCAGCCGGCCCTGAAAGGCTGGCAGGTCAGCCTGAACGTGGCCAACCTGTTCGACAAGCGCTATGTCGCGTCTTGCATCGACGAAAACTGGTGCTGGTACGGCTATGCCCGCACCGTGAAGGCGTCGGTGCGCTATCGTTGGTAGTAATGATTATAATTCTCAACTAAAACCATACCGGGATCCGCAGTGAAACCTATCCCCGGCGCCAGCCTGGCGCATTATCGATGGGCCGTGGCATCGCGCGTCGGCGCCGCCGTGCTGGGCGGCTATGTCCTGGCCTCGGCCACCGCCGCCTGCCTGGCGGTGTGGCTGCCGCTGGCGCGGGTCGATGCCGTCATTACCGCCATGCTGTCGGCCTTTGCGGTGTACGCCCTGGGCGCCACCTGGGTGTTCGCCACCCGCAACGCGTGGCGCGCGTGGGCCGGCATGCTGGTGCCCGCCGGGCTGCTGGCCGCGCTGTTCTGGCTGGGCCGTTTCGCGGGGTGGGCATGAAGCCGCGCAAGTCCGCAGCCCAGGGCGAAGGCCTGCGCCAGGCCATGTCATGGCTGCACACGTGGTCGGGGCTGGTGTTCGGCTGGGTGCTGTTTGCGATGTTCCTGACCGGCACGCTGGCGTTCTTCCGGCCCGAAATCACGCACTGGATGCAGCCCGAGATGCCCGCGCGCCCGGCCGGCATGCCCGCCGCGCAGGCGGCCGACGCGGCCCAGCGTTATCTGCGGCAGCATGCGCCCGACGCCTCGCGCTGGTTCATCAGCCTGCCCACCGCGCGCGAACCGCAGCTGGGCCTGGGGTACCAGGTGCCCAAGCCGGCGCCCGGTGAACGCGGCTTCAGGCGCGTGAAGCTGGATCCGGCCACTGGCCAGGCCCTGCAGGCGCGCGACACGCGCGGCGGCGACTTCCTGTACCGCTTCCATTTCGAGCTGGAAATGGGCTTTCCGTGGGGGCGCTGGCTGGCCAGCATGGCCGGCATGTTCATGCTGGTCGCCATCATCAGCGGGGTGATCACCCACAAGAAGATCTTCAGCGATTTCTTCACGTTCCGGCCGGGCAAGGGCGGCCAGCGCGCCTGGATGGACGGGCACAACGCCTTGTCGGTGCTGGGCCTGCCGTTTCATCTGATGATCACCTTCAGCGGACTGGTGATCTTCATGGCCATGCTGCTGCCGGCGGGGATCTCGGCGGCCTACGATAATCCGCGCGCCTTCAATAACGAGATGTTCCCGGCCTTCGCGCCGGCGCCGGCCGGCAATGCGGCCGCGCCGCTGGTGCCGCTGGGGCAGCTGGTCGACCAGGCGCAGGCACGGTGGCAGGGCGGCCGCGCGGGGCGGCTGGTGGTGGCCAATCCCGGCAAGAGCGGCGCCACGGTGTCGGTCAGTCGCGACGCGGGCGAGCGCATCACCTACGGGCGGGCCGCGCCCAGCCTGCGCTTTGACGGGGTGGATGGCAGGCTGCTGGACAGCCACGAGGGCGGCAGCGTGGCCCGGCTGACATTGGGCGCGCTGATCGGGCTGCACCTGGGCCTGTTCGCCGAGCCGCTGTTGCGCTGGCTGTATTTTCTGGTCAGCCTGGCGGGCACCGCGATGGTGGGCACGGGGCTGGCGCTGTGGGTGGCCAAGCGCCGCCAGAAGGCCGGCCCGGCCGCGCAGCAGGGGTTTTCGCTGCGGCTGGTCGATGCCCTGAATGCCGGCGCCATTGCCGGCCTGTGCGTGGCGCTGGCGGCGTATTTCTGGGCCAACCGCCTGCTGCCCGCCGACCTGGCCGGACGCGCCGCCTGGGAAACCCGCGCGTTCTTCAGCGTGTGGGGCCTGAGTTTCCTGTATGCCTTCGCGTTCCGCGCGCGCATGTGGTCCGGCCTGCTGGCGCTGGCCGCCGGCATGGCGCTGGCCCTGCCGGCGCTGAACGCGCTGACCACCGCGCGCCATCTGGGCGTGTCGCTGCCCGCCGGCGACTGGGTGATGGCCGGCTTCGACCTGACCGCGCTGGCCGCGGGCGGCCTGCTGGCCTGGATGGCGCACAAATCCCGCAAATCGCGCAAGCCGCGCGCGTTGTCCGCCAGGCGTTCGCCACCCGGCCGGGCCGCCCTGCAATCCGAGGTGCACCCATGATGAGCGTCGCCGCCTTCTGCCTGGCCTATGCGGGTTTTGCCGCGCTGTGCCTGGGCATGGACCGCCACTACGAAGCGGTGTTCGAGCGCGCGCTGCCGCGCCGCCATCGCGCGCCGCTGCGGGCGTTCGGGTGGGGCGCGCTGGCGTTGTCGCTGTGCGCGTCGGCCGCCGTGTGGGGATGGCGCTACGGCACCGTGGAATGGATCGGCATCCTGACCCTGGCGGGCTTGCTGCTGATCTGGTTCGTCAGCTACCGGCCGGGCGCGGCGCTGGCCGCCGGCGGCCTGTGCGCCGCCGCCGCGCCGGTGCTGGCGTGGATGTGAGCAGCCTGCCGAGGTAGTTGGCCGGGCTTGAGCCTGCCAGGTGTCAGGCTCACGCCAGGGTGCCTGACACCGTGGTGTGCAGAGGGTCCGCGCTTCGGTGTCCGACACCCTGCGGGAGTCGGACACCTGTGAACTTGCGGCCCACTTTGCCAGGTGTCTGGCTCCCGCCAGGGTGCCTGACACCGAAGCAGGCACCCGGCGACGCGCTACACTGCGACTTCTTCGCAATTTTTCGTCGTCATCTCCATGAGTACGCGCGTTCTTACCGGCATTACCACCTCTGGCACTCCCCATCTTGGCAACTACGCCGGCGCCATCCGCCCGGCCATCGCCGCCAGCACCCGGCCCGGCACCGACGCGTTTTATTTCATGGCCGATTATCACGCACTGATCAAGTGCGACGACCCGGCCCGCGTGGCGCGCTCGCGGCTCGAAATCGCCGCCACCTGGCTGGCGGGCGGGCTGGACCCCGACCGTGTCACCTTCTACCGGCAATCCGACGTTCCCGAGATTCCCGAACTGTGCTGGCTGCTGACCTGCGTGACCGCCAAGGGCCTGATGAACCGGGCGCATGCCTACAAGGCCTCGGTGGACCAGAACACCGCCAAGGGCGTCGACCCCGATGACGGTATCAATATGGGGCTGTTTTCGTACCCCATCCTGATGGCGGCCGATATCCTGATGTTCAACGCGCACAAGGTGCCGGTGGGGCGCGACCAGATCCAGCACCTGGAAATGGCGCGCGACATCGCGCAGCGCTTCAATCATTTGTACGGACGCGATTACTTCGTATTGCCCGAGGTGGTCATCGAAGAAGAAGTGGCCACCTTGCCGGGCCTGGACGGCCGCAAGATGTCCAAGAGCTACAACAACACCATCCCGTTGTTCGAGGGCGGCGCCGCCGCGCTGCGCGCCGCGGTGATGCGCATCGTGACCGATTCGCGCCAGCCGGGCGAACCCAAAGACGCCGAAGGCTCGCACCTGTACACCATCTACCGGGCGTTCGCCACGCCGGCCGAATCGGCGGCGTTCCGCGCCCAGCTCGAAGACGGCATGGGGTGGGGCGAGGCCAAGCAGGCCCTGTGCGACCGCCTGGAACGCGACCTGGCGCCGATGCGCGAGCGGTACCAGGCGCTGATGGCCAGCCCGGCCCGCATCGAAGACATCCTGCAGGCCGGCGCGCAGAAGGCGCGCAAGCTGGCCGTGCCGTTCATGCAGGAACTGCGCCAGGCGGTGGGGCTGCGCGCGGCCACGCCCGCGGCCGCCAAAACGGCCGCCAAGAAATCCGGCAAGGCCGCGCGCTTCGTCAGCTTCCGCGACGACGACGGCAGCTTCCGCTTCCGCCTGCTGGCGGCCGATGGCCAAGAGCTGCTGCGTTCGCGCGGCTTCGCCAACCCGAAAGACGCGGGCGCGCTGTTGCAGCGCCTGCAATCGGGGGCCGCGCAAGATTTGCTGCAGGCCGACGGGACGGTCTATTCGGTCGTGCTCGACGGCGACACGGTGGCGCAGGGCCCCCAGGCGGCCGACGAGGCGCAGCGCGACGCGCTGTTGGCGCAAACCCGCCAGGCCCTGGCCTCGCTGGCGGGCTGACGCCCGCCGTCCAGCCGACTAACGCACACCGGCCGCCACGATGCGGCCGTCTTGCACCTGGAAGCGCGGAACGCCGCCCTGGCCGGCGATTTCCAGGGTGTCGCCCGCCGTATAGCCCGCCACGGCGGGGCAGTCCAGCCATTCCGGGTTGATGAACGGAAAGTACTTCAGTTTTCCGGTGCCCTGGCTGGCGAATTCGAAGGTGGTGTTGGCCACCACTTCCGGATCCCACTGGCTGGCGTCGAACACCATCGAGCAGTGCGCCCCGATGCGGTAGACGATGCTGGCGCCCATGCTGGCGAACCCCAGCGCGCCCGCATGCAGGTGGGCGCCGTTGACCAGTTCGATGACGCGCGTGCCCAGGCGTTCCAGGGTGATCTGCTTGGCCGATGCCTCTACGCCATCCAGAATCAAATGCGCATACTGGCCCAGGGTGATTTCGTCGTAGGTGGTCGCGGGGCCGGCTTCCTGGCAAGTGATGGTTTGCGACGCGTTGGCGGCGAGCGCAAGAGTCGTGCTTCGCATGGCGAAAAAATCTCCGGCAAGGGCGCAGTCGAGAAGAAACCGGCAAGAGAGCGGGCCGGCGCATGTGCCGATCTTGCGGCCCACCGCGTTCTTCCATAACGGGGATGCCCGCGCGCGGCGGGGCAGTCCATATTATTATTTTGACACAACTAGATATTTTTTCTTAATCAACCGATGGACGCTCGGTTTTTCGCGTCGGCCGGGTTAGGGACAAACCCTAGTGCAAGGCTCGGGCGCGCGCGCCGCCGCGGGGCGATGTTTCGTCCGGCATCGAAACGCGCGGCGCTAACATCGCGGTAGAGTCTCTGCCATCCCAGGAGCGCCGCATGACTTATCAGCCCGGCTTCGCCGCCACCGCGTTTTTATTGGCCGACCACGCGCGCGCCGCCATGCTGGCCGCGCTGCTCGACGGCCGGGCCTTGCCGGCCGGCGAACTGGCGCGCAGTGCGGGCGTGACGGCGCAGACCGCCAGCGCCCACCTGGCCAAGATGCTGGAGGGCGGGCTGCTGCAGGTGGAAACCGAGGGGCGCCATCGCTATTACCGGCTGGCCGGCGCGCATATCGCCCAATTGCTCGAGACCCTATCGGTGATCCAGCCGCAAGCCGACCGCCGTCCCGCGCTCAGCCCGCAGGCGCGCGAATTCCGTTTTTGCCGGCGTTGCTATGACCACCTGGCGGGGCAGCTGGGCGTGGCCGTCGCCCAGGCGCTGCAGTACCGCGGGTATCTGGTGGCCGCGCCCGACAAGCAGTTCGATATCACCCCGGCCGGCGCGGCCTGGTTCCGCGGCATCGGCATCGACGTCGGCGCCTTGGCCCCCACGCGGCGCGGCCTGGCGCGGCTATGCCTGGATTGCACCGAACGCCGCCACCACCTGGCGGGCCCGCTGGGGGTCGCCATGCTGGCCGTCCTGTGCGAGCAAGACTGGCTGCGCCGGGATGCGCGCTCGCGGGCCATCCGCGTCACGCCGCGCGGGTGGGCCTGGCTGGACGAGCAACTGGGCATCCAGGCGCCGTCCTTGCCCCTGGCGGCGTAAGCCCGGCCGGAACGGCCGAAAGTTCTACTGGCCCCAGGCAATTTTTACCGGCAACCGCAACGCGCTCAGCCGCCGGCGCCACCCTGCAGCTGGGGGATGTTGCCGGCGGTCTCGTGCACCTGCAGGCGGTCGTCCACACGCTGGATGCCCGCCATCGCGGTCACCGCGGTCAGCAGGGCGTCGTGCTCGGCGGCCAGGATATGCCCGCTCAGGGTGACGTCGCCCGCGGTGGCGGTGACGGTGACCGCGCCGGGGTGGCTCACCAGGCGGCCCAATTGGGCACGCACCCGCTCGGTCAATTGGCGGTCGCTGGACGGCGGTTCGTCCAGGCCCAGTCCGCTGCGGGCCGCGGCGGTGAAGCCGCGTACCTGGTCGGCGGCGCGCTTGCCGTCGGCCAGCAGGCAGTCGGCGGCGTCGTTGCGCATGGCGGTAAGTTTGTCGCACAGCAGGGCGCGGCGGCGCCGGCCCAGCTGCGGGTCGAAGTAATACATGGCCGTGGCGCCCAGCGCCAGCGTGGCAATGCGATTCAGGATAGTCACTTGCGTCCTCCGCGAGTCGGGCCGTGAAAGGGCCGGGCCGCGAGGGGCCGGCCGGCGGCCCACTGCTGCGCAAGCGATGTGCCCGGCTCCGGGGCCTGCCCGGGGCCGGGGCGGCGCCGCCTTAGCGCTTCAGGCGGGCGAAAGCATCGGCCATGGCGCTGTTGCGCGGCTCGGCGCGGCCGGCGTCGGCCTGCGGACGGCGGCCGGCCGGGCGCGGGGTGCCGCGCGCGGCTTCGGCGCCGCCGCGGCGGGCCGGCTGGGCGGTGTCGTTCAGCCGCATGGTCAGCGCCACGCGCTTGCGCGCCGCATCGACCTCGAGCACCTTGACGGTCACGGTTTGCCCCACCCGCACGACGTCGCGCGGGTCTTTGACGAATTTTTCCGCCAGCGCCGAAATGTGCACCAGGCCGTCCTGGTGCACGCCGATGTCGACGAACGCGCCGAAGTTGGCCACGTTGGTCACTACGCCTTCGAGCACCATGCCGGGGTACAGGTCGTTGAGCGTTTCCACGCCCTCTTTGAACTGCGCCGTCTTGAATTCGGGGCGCGGGTCGCGTCCGGGTTTTTCGAGTTCGGCGAAGATATCGCGCACGGTGGGCAGGCCGAAGCGGTCGTCGGTGAAGTCGCTGGGCGATACGCCCTTCAGCGCCTCGCGCTGGCCGATGATCTGCTGCACGTCGGCCTTGATCTTGGCCACGATGCGTTCGACCACGGGATAGGCTTCGGGGTGCACCGCCGATGCGTCGAGCGGATTCTGGCCGTGCGGAATGCGCAGAAAGCCGGCGGCCTGCTCGAAGGCCTTTTCGCCGAAGCGCGGCACCTTGCGCAGCTGGTCGCGCGTCGGGAAGGCGCCGTTTTCGTCGCGCCACGACACGATGTTTTTCGCCAGCAGCGAATTCAGGCCCGACACGCGCGCCAGCAGCGCGGCCGACGCCGTGTTCACATCCACGCCCACGGCGTTGACGCAATCTTCCACCACCGCGTCGAGCGAGCGCGCCAGCTCGCGCTGGTTGACGTCGTGCTGGTATTGCCCCACGCCGATGGCCTTGGGATCGATCTTGACCAGTTCGGCCAGCGGGTCTTGCAGGCGGCGCGCGATGGACACGGCGCCGCGCAGCGTGACGTCGAGATCGGGGAATTCCTGTGCCGCGGTTTCCGACGCCGAGTAGACCGACGCGCCGGCTTCGGACACCACCACCCGGGTGAGTTTCAGGTCGGGGAACTGGCTCATCATGTCGGCCACCAGCTTTTCGCTTTCGCGCGATGCCGTGCCGTTGCCGATGGCGATCAGTTCGACCTGGTGGCGCGCGGCCAGCGCGGCCAGCGTGGCGATGGTGCCCGCGCGATCGCGGCGCGGCTCGAACGGATACACGGTGGCGGTGTCCACCACCTTGCCGGTGCGGTCGATGACGGCCACCTTGCAGCCGGTGCGGATGCCGGGGTCCAGGCCCAGCACGGTCTTGGGGCCGGCCGGCGCGGCCAGCAGCAGGTCTTTCAGGTTGGCGGCGAAAACGCGGATGGCCTCGGCTTCGCCGCTTTCGCGCAGGCGGCCGATCAGTTCGCTTTCGAACGCGGTCAGCAGTTTCACGCGCCAGGTCCAGCGGCAGACTTCGCCCAGCCAGCGCGCGCGCGGCGCGGCATCCAGCGCGAACATGCCGTTGCCCAATTGCAGGAAGTTGGCGATGCGCGCGACGCAGGGGTGCGGCGTCTGGGCCTCGAGTTCGGCGTCCAGCCCCAGGCGCAGTTCCAGCACGCCTTGCTGGCGGCCGCGCAGCAGGGCCAGGATGCGGTGCGAGGGCAGGGTGCGCAGCGGCTCGTTGAAATCGAACCAGTCGCGGAAATTGGCGCCTTCGGTTTCCTTGCCTTCGGCGACCTTGGAATAGAGCAGGCCGGTGGACCACAGATGCTCGCGCATGTCGGCCAGCAGGTCGGCATTTTCGGCATAGCGTTCGGCCAGGATGTCGCGCGCGCCGTCCAGCGCGGCCTTGGCGTCGTTGATCGACGCTTCCGGATTCAGGTATTGCGCCGCCAGCGCCGCGGGATCGCAGGCCGGGTCGGCCAGGATGGCATCGGCCAGGGGCTCGAGCCCGGCTTCGCGGGCGATCTGGGCGCGCGTGCGGCGCTTGGGCTTGTAGGGCGCGTACAGGTCTTCCAGCCGCTGCTTGGTATCGGCGGCGGCGAGGTCTCGTTGCAGCTCGGGCGTCAGCTTGCCCTGCTGGGTGATGGATTCCAGAATCGCGCCGCGCCGCTCTTCGAGTTCGCGCAGGTAGCCCAGGCGGACTTCCAGGTTGCGCAGCACGGTGTCGTCGAGCCCGCCGGTGGCTTCTTTGCGATAGCGCGCAATGAAGGGCACCGTGGCGCCGTCGTCGAGCAGTTCGACGGCAGCGGCGATTTGCGACGGGCGGCTGCCGAGTTCAGTGGCAAGCTGGGCAAGAATACGGGCTTGATCGACGCTGGGCGCAGTGCTCGTGGTGGCGGAAGTGTCAGGCATCTCGATACGGCTGCAAAGGGAAAACAAGGGGCGGATTTTGCCACAAGGCGGCGCCGGTCTATCTGGCGCCGCGTCATTTTAGGCACGGCGGGGCCGGCGGCCAGAGTATCATTTGGGCCACTTTACCGCCTGCCTCCTCGATGCTGGACCTGGATATTTCTGAATTTTTCGCCGCCGACGGCCCTTTGGCCACGGCGCTGCCGGGCTATGCGCCGCGGCCGGCCCAGGTCGAACTGGCGCAGGCCATCGGCCAGGCCATCACCGATCGCGCCACGCTGGTGGCCGAGGCCGGCACCGGCATCGGCAAGACCTGGGCATACCTGGTGCCGGCCTTCGTGGCCGGCGGCAAGGTGATCATCTCGACCGGCACCCGCACGCTGCAAGACCAGCTGTACACGCGCGACCTGCCGCGCGTGCGGGCCGCGCTGGCGGCGCCGGTTACCGCGGCCTTGCTCAAGGGCCGCGCCAATTATGTATGCCATTACCATCTCGACCGGCTGCAGGGCGACGACCGCGCGTTGAAATCGCGCGCCGAAATATCGCAGCTGCGGCAGATCCAGGTGTTTGCCGGCATTTCCAAGACCGGCGACCGCGCCGACCTGGGCAAGGTGCCCGAAGACGCCGACATCTGGCAGCGGGTGACTTCCACCCGTGAAAACTGCCTGGGCCAAGAGTGTCCGCGCATCCGCGACTGTTTCGTGGTGAAGGCGCGCCGGCAGGCGCAGGACGCCGACGTGGTGGTGGTGAACCACGCCCTGTTCATGGCCGACCTGGTGCTGCGCGAAGAGGGCGTTACCGACCTGCTGCCCGAAGCCGACACGGTGATCTTCGACGAGGCCCACCAGCTGCCCGATACGGCCACGCGCTTCCTGGGCAGCAGCGTGTCCACGCACCAGCTGCTGGATTTCGGCCGGGCGCTCGAAGCCGCCGGCCTGGCCTACGCGCGCGAGGCCGGCAAATGGAGCGACGTCAGCCGGCAGGTGGAAACCGCCGCGCGCGAACTGCGCCTGGTGTGCGCGCCGCTGGACCAGCTGCCGGGCCGCAAGGCCACCTTCGAGGCCATTCCCGATGCGGCGCAGTTCGACGCCGCGCTGGCGGCCCTGCGGCAGGCCATCGATGCCGCCACGCGGGCGCTGGGCGCGGTGGCCGAAAAACATCCCGACCTGGCGGCCGCCGCGCGCGGCGGCGCCGAAATATCTTTGCGGCTGGCGCGCTGGGCCCTGCCGGCGCGCGAGGGCGCCGATCCGGACGCCGATGAAGGCTGGGGCCGCGATGTCCATGCCCTGGCGCAGGCCGGCGACGACGGCCCGGCCGTGCCCCAGGCGGTGCTGCAAGGGGTCGCGGCGGCCAACGATTACACCGGGCCCGCGGTGCGCTGGGTCGAGCACGGCCAGCACCATGTGCGGCTGCATTCGGCGCCGCTGTCGGTGGCGCAGGCGTTCTCGCGGTTCCGCAAACCGGGCCAGGCCTGGATACTGACCTCGGCCACCTTGTCGGTGCACGGCGATTTCAAGCACTACACCAGCCAGTTGGGCCTGGACGACGCGCGCACCGGCCGCTGGGAATCGCCATTCGACTACACGGGACAGGGCCTGCTGTTCGTGCCGCGCGACATGCCCGAGCCGCAATCGCCGCGCTTTGCCGAACGTTTCGTGCAGACCTTGATGCCGCTGCTCGAAGCCAGCCCCGGCGGCACGCTGGTGCTGTGCACCACCTTGCGCGCCGTCGACCGCGTGGCCAATCTGCTGGCCGATGCCTTCGACGACCAGGGGCACGAATGGCCGCTGCTCAAGCAGGGCGATGCCACGCGGCGCGATTTGCTCGAACGCTTCTGCAAGCTCGAGCATCCGGTGTTGGTGGGCAGCGCCAGTTTCTGGGAAGGCATCGACCTGCCGGGCGACGTGCTGACGCTGGTGGCGATCGACAAGCTGCCGTTCGCGCCGCCCGACGACCCGGTCATTGAAGCGCGGCTGCGCGCGTGCCGGGTGCGCGGCGGCAATCCGTTTGCCGAATACCAGTTGCCCGAGGCCGCGATTTCACTGAAGCAGGGCGCCGGCCGGCTGATCCGCACGGAGCGCGATTGGGGCGTGCTGATGGTGGGCGATGCCCGGCTGGTCGAAAAACCCTATGGCAAGCGGCTGTGGCGCGGCCTGCCGCCGTTCTCGCGCACCCGCGACCTGAACGAAGTGCTGGCGTTCTACGCGCGGCGCCAGGAATCGGGAATCTGAGGCCAGGTATCTGACTCCCGCAGGGTGTCAGATACCGTCTTGTTTTGACACTCTTGCCCATCTTCGGTGTCTGACACCCTGCGGGAGTCAGACACCTGGCTACCTGCGACCTGGCCACCTGCGGGAGTCAGACACCTGGCTAGCAGGGCACCGAGGGGCTAGCTAGCGCGCCAGGATCACTTCCACGAGAACGGGTTCCACCAGCTCTTGTCGGACAGCAGGGTTTTTTCGTCCACGGTGCTGTTGGGGTAGTTGGTTTTCAGCACGCGCTGGGCGTCGTTTTTCAGGTCGGTGAGGCCCAGCTTGTCGTATGCGGCCACCATGATCACCAGGGCCTGTTCCGATGCGGGCGCGCCTTCGAAATCGGTGATGACGGTCTGGGCGCGGTTGGCCGCGGCCACGTAGGCGCCGCGCTCGTAGTAATAGCGCGCCACGTAGACTTCGTTCATGGCAATGGCGTTCACCAGCCAGGTGACGCGTTTTTCCGCGTCGGGCGTGTACTTGCTGGCCGGATAGCGCTTGATCAGCTCGTTGAAGGCGTCGTACGACGCGCGCAGGCCCTTGGGGTCGCGCTCGGCGGGGTCCTGGCCGGTAAGGTTGCTCATGAAGGCGCTGGCCGGCGTGAAGTTGATCAGGCCCTTCAGGTACAGCATGTAGTCGGTGCCCGGATGATTCGGGTACATCTGCTGGAAGCGGTCGATGGCGGCCAGCGCCTGCTCGTTCTCGCCGTCTTTCCAGTTGACGTAGGCCAGGTCGATCAGGGCCTGCTGGGCATAGACGCCGAACGGATAGCGGCTTTCGATGGCGGTCAGGCGTTCGCGCGCTTCGGTCCAGGCGCCCGCCGCGGTTTCGGCCTTGGCGTCGGCGTACAGCTGTTCGGCGCTCCAGCCGGCGGTCTTGTCATACTTGCTATCGGTTCCACTGCAGCCGGCGACGACCAGGGCAACAGACAACGCGATGGCCGCGCGCAGGGGCCATCCGCGGACAGGGCGGTTCGAGGGGGCGGCAGTGCGGAAAATCACGAGATGGGTTTCCTTGGTGTTAGGATGGCACGCTGAATTATATGATTTGTCTTCATGCCTCATACAGACGCCCCCGCCGCCGCCCCCGCCGGCCTCGCGGCGGATGACGAACCCCAGTTCATCACGGTCCCCCCCGGCACCCGCGCCGACCGCCTCGACAAGGTCCTGGCCGCCCTGCTGGATGGGCATTCGCGCAGCCGCCTGCAGGGGTGGATCGAGGCGGGCTGGGTGCGGGTCAATGGCGCGCCGGCCAAGGTGCGCCAGGTGGTGGGGCCCGGCGACGTGCTGGCCGTATGGGAACAGCCCGCGCCCGAAAGCCTGGCCTTCGCGCCCGAACCCGTGGATTTCGCCGTGGTGGCCGACAGCCCCGACTGGATCGTGGTCGACAAGCCCGCCGGGCTGGTCACCCACCCCGGGGCCGGCAACTGGCATGGCACCTTGCTCAATGGCCTGCTGCACCGCTACCCCGAACTGACCCGGGTGGCCCGCGCCGGCATTGTGCACCGGCTCGACAAAGACACCTCGGGGCTGATGGTGGTGGCCCGCAACGAACTGGCCCAGACCCACCTGGTGCGCCAATTGCAGGCGCGCAGCATGGGCCGCGAATACCTGGCCCTGGCGCATGGCTGGCTGCCGGCCGCCGGCCGGGTCGAGCGTCCGGTCGGCCGCGACCCGCGCGTGCCGGTACGCATGAGCGTCGAACGGCCCATCGCGCCCAAGCCCGCCATTACCCATTACGCGCCCGCGCGCCTGGGCCGCGCGCCGGCCGGCGAGCCGGTCACCGAAGTCGTTTGCCGGCTGGAAACCGGCCGCACCCATCAGATCCGGGTGCACCTGGCCAGCCTGGGGCATCCCCTGCTGGGCGACGGGCTGTACGGCGGCCGGCCTTGCGCCGGCGCCGCCCGCCAGATGCTGCATGCGCGCGCCCTGCATTTCGACGACCCGGGCGGGGGCGGCCCGGCCGAGTTCCGCGCGGCGCCGCCCGACGACATGCGCCAAGTCCAGGAGGCCCTGCAATGGAACGAATAATCCACGGCCTGCCCGTCATTACCGGCCCGCAATGGCCCGGTGTGCGCTACTTCTGCACCACCCGCGCGGGCGGGGCGGGCGTGGCGCCGCACGACACCCTGAACCTGGGCTTGCGGGCCGGCGACCACCCCGACACCGTGCGCGAAAACCGCCGCCGCGTGCGCGCGGCCGTGCCCGCCGACCCCCTGTGGTTGCGCCAGGTGCACGGCGCCGACGTGGTCGATGCCGATGGCCGCCTGCCCGACGAGCCCGCCGCCGATGCCAGCGTGACCGCCGCGCCGGGGCGGGTGCTGGCCATCATGGTGGCCGATTGCCTGCCTGTCTTCATTACCGACCTGGACGGCACGGTGGCCGGCGCGGCCCATGCCGGCTGGCGCGGCCTGGCCGGGGGCGTGCTCGAGCGCACCCTCGAGCGGCTGCGCGCCAAGGCGCCCCACGCCCGGGGCTGGCGCGCCTGGATCGGGCCCGGCATCGGGCCCGGCGCCTTCGAAGTGGGCGACGACGTGCGCGCCGCGTTCGCGGCGGGCGGGGCCGACGCGCTGGCCCATTTCGCGGCGCGCCCCGCCATGCCGGGCAAGTGGCTGGCCGACTTGCCGGCCCTGGCGCTGCTGCGCCTGCGGCGCGCCGGCGTCGAAGACGCGCACGCCAGCGGGCTGTGCACCGTGGCCGATCCCGAACGGTTTTTTTCGTATCGCCGCGACGGCGTCACCGGCCGCATGGCGCTGCTGGCCTGGCGCGAATAAGCTCGCTGCACCGCATCGTGGGGGCTTGTCGGCGCCGCGTCATATCGGCCCGGTATCCTAGGTATACCCGCATTGACAGCCCCTATGCCGCCATGCAACATCGGGCTGTCGCGCAGTCTTAACGCCGGGGCCGGGCCCGCATTCTGTACCCGTACCCGACCATAATATGGTGTCGAAGTGAACGCCCCTCTTTCCTCTGCATGGCCTGTTCCGGTCAGCGTGGCGCCGGACGCCCTGGCAGACATACAGGCCGAGTTCTCGCGCGATTGGCTGCGAGTCTGCGACGAGGCCCGGCGCGGCGTACTGGCCGCGCCCGCCGATCGCCGCTTCCGCGGGCAGGCCTGGGCCGCCAGCGGCCAGCATGTGCTGCTGGCGCATGCCTACCTGCTGTCGGCCCGCGCGCTGTCGCGCATGGTCGAGGCCGCGCAGGTCAGCGAAGCGCTGCGCAACCGGCTGCGGTTTTCCATCATGCAATGGGTCGACGCGCTGTCGCCGTCGAACTTCCTGGCGTTCAATCCCGATGTCCAGCAGTCGATCATCGACACCGCCGGGCGGACGCTCACCGACGGGCTGGCCAACCTGCTGAACGACTTGCGCAAGGGGCGCATCAGCCACACCGACGAAAGCCAGTTCGAAATCGGCCGCAACGTGGCCACCACGCCCGGCCAGGTGGTGTTCCAGAACCCGCTGTTCCAGCTGATCCAGTACGCGCCGCAAACCGCCACCGTGCACGCGCGGCCGCTGGTCATCGTGCCGCCCAACATCAACAAGTACTACATCCTAGACCTGCAGCCGGCCAATTCGCTGGTGCGCTACGCCGTCGAGCAAGGCCATACGGTGTTCATGGTGTCGTGGCGCAATCCGCTGGCCTCCGACAACGACGGCAGCGACACCGCCACCTGGTCGCAGTATCTCGACGACGCGGTGCTGAAGGCATTGCAGGTGGCCAGCGACATCTCCGGCCAGCCGCAGGTCAATGCGCTGGGGTTCTGTGTGGGCGGCACGATGCTCGCGTCGGCGCTGGCGCTGGCGCAGGCGCGCGGCCAGCGCCCGGCGGCCTCGCTGACGCTGCTGACCGCGCTGCTCGATTTCCACGATACCGGCGTGCTGCAGGTTTTCGTCGACGAAACCCACGCCCTGATGCGCGACCGCCAGCTGGGGCACGGCGGGCTGATGCCGGCGCGCGACCTGGCCACCACGTTCTCGTTCCTGCGGCCCAACGAACTGGTCTGGAACTACGTGGTGGGCAACTACCTGAAAGGCCAGACGCCGCCGGCGTTCGACCTGCTGTTCTGGAACGGCGACAGCACCAACCTGCCGGGGCCCTTCTTCACCTGGTATTTCCGCAACACCTATGTTGAAAACAATCTCAAGGTGCCGGGCCGCGCGCAGGCCGCGGGCGTGGGGCTGGACCTGACGCTGCTCGACATGCCGGCCTATTTGTACGGCTCGCGCGAAGACCACATCGTGCCCTGGACCTCGGCCTATGCTTCCACGCAACTGCTGCGGGGCGCGCGGCGCTTCGTGCTGGGGGCCTCGGGCCACATCGCCGGCGTCATCAACCCGCCCGCCGCCGGCAAGCGCAGCTACTGGGCCAGCGACGACCCGGCGCTGCCCGGCGATGCCGGCGCCTGGCTGGCGCGCGCGCAAGAGCGGCCGGGCAGCTGGTGGCCCGACTGGTCGGGCTGGCTGGCCGAACACGCCGGCGCGCGGCGCAAGGCCGCCACGCGCCTGGGCAATACGCGTTACCGCCCGCTGCAACCGGCGCCGGGCAGCTATGTAAAAGTAAGGGCGACTTGAACGGCCCAGTGGGCCGAGCCGCCGAGCAACAGGCAGTCATTGAGGCGCCCAGCGCGCAGGAGGAAGGCACATGAGCGGGAAACTGGCATACGTTACGGGCGGCATGGGCGGTATCGGCACGTCGATCTGCCGCCGGCTCGCCAAAGACGGTTTTCGCGTGGTGGCCGGCTGCGGCCCCAGCCGCAATTACCAGCAATGGATCGACGAGCAGGCGGCGCAGGGCTATACCTTCCATGCCTCGGTGGGCAATGTATCCGACTGGGACTCCACCGTGGCGGCGTTCGAGCGCGTCGTCAGCGAACTGGGGCCGGTCGACGTGCTGGTGAACAACGCCGGCATCACGCGCGACGGATTGTTCCGCAAGATGTCGGCCGACGACTGGCGCGCGGTCATCGACACCAACCTGAACAGCCTGTTCAACGTCACCAAGCAGGTCATCGACGGCATGGTCGAACGCCAATGGGGGCGCATCGTGAACATCAGTTCGGTCAACGGGCAGAAGGGCCAGTTCGGACAAACCAACTATTCCACCGCCAAGGCGGGCATCCATGGCTTCACCATGGCGCTGGCGCAAGAAGTGGCCAGCAAGGGCGTCACGGTGAACACCATATCGCCGGGATACATCGGTACCGACATGGTGCGCGCCATCCGGCCCGACGTGCTGGAAAAAATCGTGGCCACGATTCCGGTGCGCCGCCTGGGCACGCCCGAAGAAATCGCATCCATCACGTCGTGGCTGGCTTCCGACGAATCGGGCTTTGCCACGGGCGCCGATTTTTCGCTGAACGGCGGCCTGCATATGGGCTGATGACAAACGGCCGGAAGGGCGCCAGGCAGTCTTTCCGGCTTACACTTGGAATACTTCAAAGTTAAAGAGATCGCCCGATCTCGGGGACCACCATGACGCAAGCACAACCCGGCGCCAGCCTACGCCTGATCAAGAAGTACCCCAATCGCCGTCTGTACGACACGCAGACCAGCACCTACATCACCTTGGCCGACGTCAAGCAACTGGTGCTGGCCAGCGAAGAATTCCAGGTGGTCGATGCCAAGAGCGGCGACGACCTGACGCGCAGCATCCTGCTGCAGATCATTCTTGAAGAAGAAAGCGGCGGCATGCCCATGTTTTCGTCGAACATGCTGTCGCAGATCATCCGTTTCTACGGCCATGCCATGCAGGGCATCATGGGGTCGTACCTTGAAAAGAACATCCAGGCGTTCATGGAAATCCAGCAGCGCATGGCCGAGCAGTCCAAGGGCCTGTACGGCAGCCAGTTCGGCCCCGAAGCCTGGACGCAGTTCATGAACGTGCAGACCCCCATGCTGCAGAACATGATGAACAACTATATCGACCAGAGCAAAAACCTGTTCGTGCAGATGCAAGACCAAATGCAGGACCAGACCCGCGCCATGTTCTCGACCTTCCCGTTCGCGCAGGGCAGCGGCACGCAGGGGGGCGGCCGAAAATAAGAGACTAGGCCGCCCGAAATAGCGCGGCTTGCGATATGTCAGGAGCTTGTCAGGTCGTTCACGATACAGTAATGAAAACGGTTCTTGTTTAACAGGCCGTTTTCCTCTTCTGTCTCTTAAGGCTCCGCATATGTTGAAAAAAGTCTTGGCGCTGGCCGTGGGTTTGGCGCTGTCGGGCAGCGCCCTGGCGATCGAATACCCCATCGGCGAGCCCGTGCAAAAAGGCGGCATGGAAATCGGCGCAGTGTATCTGCAGCCCATTGAAATGGACCCCCCGGGCATGATGCGCGCCGCCAAAGACTCCGACGTGCACCTCGAGGCCGACATCCACGCCACCGCCGACAACAAGACCGGCTTTCCCGAAGGCGAATGGGTGCCGTATCTGGTGGTCAAGTACGAAATCCAGAAATCCGGCAGCCAGAACGTGCAAAAGGGCACGTTCATGCCCATGGTGGCCAACGACGGCCCGCACTATGGCGACAACGTCAAGCTCGAAGGCCCCGGCAAGTACAAACTGAAATACACCATCCTGCCGCCCACGGCCGACAAAATGAGCCACTTCGGCCGCCACATCGACAAAGAAACCGGCGTGGGCCCGTGGTTCGAGCCCTTCGAGCTCGAGTACGAATTCGTCTTCGCCGGCACCGGCAAGAAGGGCGGGTATTGATCGTGCGCCGCCCCTACGCCTGGCTGGCCGCGCTGGCGCTGTGCGCCGGCCTGGCCGCGGCGCTGCCCGGCGTGGCGCGCGCCGAACTGCCCACCTTCAGGCTCACCTTCAAGCCCGACGGCACGTTCGAGCCGGCCCGACTGGAAGTCCCGGCCGGCCGCTTCAAGATCGAACTGGTCAACGAAAGCAACGAGCCGGTCGAATTCGAAAGCATTCCGCTGCGCAAAGAAAAGGTCATGGGCCCCGGCGTCAGCTCGTTCGTGGTGATCACCATTTCGCGGCCCGGCGAATATCCCTTCTTCGACGATTTCCACCAAGACGTGCGCGGCACGCTGGTGGTGCTTCCCAAAGACTGATCCGGCGCATTCATGGAACAGGTACTTTTCATCGTCTGGCGCGAAAGTGTCGAAGCCCTGCTGATCGTGGGCATTCTGTATTCCTGGCTGCGCGCCAGCCCCGAAGGGCGGCGCGGGCTGCCTTATCTGTGGGGCGGCGTGGCGGCCGGCCTGGCCCTGGCCGTGGCGCTGGCCCTGGTGCTGCTGGGCGTGTCCTCGTGGCTCAGCGACGAAGGGCAAGAATGGTTCCAGGCCGGCATGTCGCTGGTGGCCTGCGCCCTGGTGGTGCAAATGGTGGTCTGGATGAAAAAGCACGGCCGCACGCTGAAAAGCGAGCTCGAATCCGGCGCCAGCACCTCGCTCGCGCACGACAGCTGGTGGGGCCTGCTGGTGCTGGTCATGATCGCGGTGGCGCGCGAAGGCAGCGAAACCGTGGTGTTCCTGTATGGCAGCGTGGCGGCCGGGCAGGGCAGCGACACGGTCGTGCTGGCCCTGGCGGGCCTGGCGGGCTTCGCGATTGCGCTGCTCACCTTCTGGCTGCTGCAGCTGGGCGGCAAGCTGATCACCTGGCGGCGGTTTTTCCGCCTGACCGAAATCCTGTTGCTGTTGCTGGCCGGCGCCCTGCTGATGGGCGGCCTCGACCGGCTGATCTCGCTGGGCGTGCTGCCCACGCTGGTCGACCCGGTCTGGGACAGTTCCGGCCTGCTCGACGACAGCAGCGGCGTGGGCAAGATCCTGGCCGACTTCGCCGGGTACCGGGCCTATCCCGCGTTGATGTCGGTGCTGTTGTGGCTGGCCTATTGGGTAGTGGTATGGGCCTTGTTGCGGCGGGCGGGCAGGCCGCCCGCGCGGGCGGCAGTACCCGCTTGACATACTTTGCCTGACCGGCCGGCGCGCTTGCCGGCCATTGCATTTGAAGGTTGACTCATGGCAGCCGTACTCGGGCGTTCCGCCGCCCGCTTCGCCGATTTCCTGCGCGACCATGCTCCGCTGCTGCGCAAGCTGCAGTGGGGCATTGTCTGCATCTACGCGTTCTTGCTGATCGTGCCGCCGCTGCTGCCGTTGCCCGACAACACGGCCTCGGTTTTCAACAACCTCACCATCGTGGCCCAGTTCGCCTTCTGGGGCGTGTGGTGGCCGTTCGTGCTGGTGTCCATTCCCTTGCTGGGCCGCGCCTGGTGCGGCTGGCTGTGCCCCGAGGGCATGCTGACCGAATGGGCCAGCGAGCGCGGGCAGGGGCGCGCCATTCCCAAATGGATGCGCTGGGGCGGCTGGCCCTTCGTGGCGTTCGCGCTCACCACCATCTACGGGCAGCTCGTCAGCGTGTACCAGTATCCGCTGGCGGTGCTCGCAGTGCTGGGCGGCTCGACCATGGCGGCCATGGTGGTGGGCTGGCGCTATGGGCGCAGCAAGCGTGTCTGGTGCAAGTACCTGTGCCCGGTCAATGGCGTGTTCAACCTGCTTGCCAAGCTGGCGCCGTGGCATTTCAAGGTCAACGAAGAGGCCTGGCGCCATCCGGTGATCCGCATCGAGCCGGTCAATTGCGCGCCGCTGGTGCCGTTGCGGCACATGAAGGGCGCGGGCGACTGCCATGTGTGCGGCCGCTGCAGCGACTACCGCGGCGCCATCACGCTGACACCGCGCTCGCCCGAAGAAGAAATCGTGCACGTCGCCGCCGGCGATGCCTGGCAGACGGCGCTCATCTGCTTCGGGCTGATGGGCATTGCCATCGGTGCGTTCCTCTGGAGCGCCAGCCCGTGGTTCGTGACGGCCAAGCAATGGGCCGCCGTCTGGTTGGTAGAGCACGACATCATGTGGCCCCTGATGGACAACGCGCCGTGGTTCATCCTGACCCACTATCCGGAAATGAACGACAGTTTTTCGTGGCTGGATGGCGCCGGCATCTTGCTGTTCGTGGTCGGCAGCACGGTCATCGTGGGCGGCGGAGCGTTCGTAGCGTTGTGGGCCGCCGACCGCGTCGCGCCCGCCGGCCTGCCGGGCGGCCGCCTGGCCGGTTTGCACAAGCTGGCGCAGGCGCTGATCCCGGTGGCCGGCATCGGCGTGTTCCTGGGCCTGTCGGCCACCACCATCACCCTGCTGAAGCACGAGGGCGTGGCGGCCGGCTGGGCCGATCCGGTGCGCTTCACCCTGCTGGCGCTGGCCGTGGCCTGGTCGCTGCGGCTGGGCTGGCGCCTGCTGGCCCAGCGGGCGGTGGCGTGGCCGCGCAAGCTGGGGGCATGGCTGCTGATGGCGGCGGGCCTGGTGCCTTGTTGCGTCGCCTGGGTGCTGTTCTTCGCCGTGTGGTAACGGGCGGCCCGCGCGCTATCATGTTTCAGGTGTCTGACTCCCGCCAGGGTGTCAGACACCCTGGCATGGCGAGATGGTCTGTGCACAGCGGTGTCAGGCACCTGCGGAGCCAGACACCTGACAACTAGTCAAACACCTGACCACACCCATGCACACTTACGCGTTCCGCCTGCTCAATGTCTTTGCCCACGCCACCTTCGGCGGCAACCCTTTGTGCGTGTTCGAAGACGCGCGCGGCCTGGACGAGCAGACCATGCTCGACCTGGCGCGCCAGTTCAATCTGTCCGAAACCACCTTCGTGCTGCCCAGCGCGCAGGCCGACGCGCGCGTGCGCATCTTTACCCCCGGCTATGAAATGCGCTTTGCCGGCCATCCCACGCTAGGCACGGCCCAGGTGGTGCGCGAACTCGCGGCCACGGGCGACAGCCTGAAGCTGGAATTCGCCGCCGGCATCGTGCCGGTCACGGCGCAGGGCGATACCTGGACCTTCACCGCGCCGTCCGCCAGGGCGCCCCGCACGGCCGCCGCCGCGTTGTCCGCCAGCGAGATCGCCGGCCAGCTCGGCCTGCATGCCGGCGATCTGCTGGGCGCGCCGCTGTGGGTGGATACCGGCGCGGACCAGTTGCTGGTGCCGTTGAACTCGGTCGAAGCCGTGCGGCGCGCGCAGCCCGACAGCAGCCAATTGCAGCACTGGCAGCCCAGCAGCCTGGGGCGCAAGACGGCTTATGTGTTCGCGTTCGATCCCGCGCCGGGGCCCGACGGCCGCCAGGTCGTGCGGGCGCGTTATTTCTTCACGAAAGACGGGGGCGGGGTGGCCGAAGATCCGGGTACCGGATCCGCTTGCGCCAACCTGGGCGGCTGGCTGCTCGCGCAGGGCAAGGACCTGCCCGCGCGGGTGGTGGTGCACCAGGGCGACCAGGTCAGCCGCCCCTGCCGCCTATACCTCGATGTGGCGCGCGATGGCGCTATCCGGGTCGGCGGCCACGTGATCGAACTGGGCCGCGGCACGGTGAGCATTCCTGCATAGTCCCGCGGCCGAAGCGCTCCGCGCCGTTCCCGGTCCAGTTGCTACGCGGGGCACATCAATTCGGCTTGGCCTTGGCCGGGTCGACCTTGATGTCGTTCTGCACCTGCGTCACGCCCTCGACGTCGCGCGCCACGCGGGCGGCCTGTTCGGTTTCCGCTTCGGTGCCGACGGTGCCGGACAGCGTGACGGTGCCGTCGTTGGTTTCGACGGCGATGTCCAGCGCGCTGAGCGTGTCATCGGCCACGAAGGCTGCCTTGACCTTGGTCGTGATGACCGCGTCCGAGGCGTATTCGCCCATCGATTGCTTGGGCGCATCGCCCTCGGCGGCGTAAGCCGCCGTACCCAGCAGGGTGCTGGCGCCTACGGCGGCGGCAACGATCAGTTTGCGCATTTGCATGGAGTGCTCCTTATGTTGCGGGGCAGGGGGCGGCGCGGCCGGGAGCCTGGCCGCCCGTGTCCTATTTCTTCCTGAAGGCACCGCTCAGGATCGACAGCAGGGCCAGGATCAGGAACACGAAGAACAAGATCTTGGCAATGCCCGCGGCGCCGGCGGCAATGCCGCCGAAGCCCAATACCGCGGCGATGATGGCGATGACGAAGAAAACAGCGGCGTAGTACAGCATGTGAGTTCTCCTCGGTCAGGCGGGATCAACGATTGGCGTCGAAGAAAGCCCGGACTTCCTTTTCGGCTTCTTCCTTGGTCTTGCCGTAGCGTTCCTGGATCAGCCCGGCCAGTCGTTCCGCATTGCCTTCCGTGCGG
Organism: Bordetella petrii; assembly: GCA_017745595.1. Lineage (GTDB taxonomy): Bacteria > Pseudomonadota > Gammaproteobacteria > Burkholderiales > Burkholderiaceae_B > Bordetella_A > Bordetella_A petrii_C. Next base: position 407,713 of record WMBV01000001.1, on the reverse strand, counting down.
GTCAGTTCGTCGTCGGTGAGATCGCCCCACGCGGCTTTCGCTTTACCAGTCAACTGCTTCCACTTGCCTGCAACGATGTCGTTGTTCATGGTGGTCCTCCTGGTTGATGAGCGTGTTACCACCGTACGAGCGCCGTCCAGACGTGTCAAATGCGGCTGTAGGCAAATGTAAGCCCGTCCGCGGCTCCTCTTGTGAAGCTGCGCAACGCGCTGGACGCTGCAAGCGGAGTTACAGTTCAGTAAAGTTTTGAGCCGCTTTGACGGGCCGGCGTAACCGGCCATTCCCCGGGGGCGAGCGCTTATCGGGCCGCCTAGGGTAGGTGTCAGGCTCCGCAGGTGCCTGACACCGCTGTGAGCCTGCGATCCACGTCGGTGTCTGACACCCTGCGGGAGTCAGACACCTGAGTCGACCGTGGTGTCAGGCACCTGCGGAGCCTGACACCTGATGAGCGCTCGCCTCGGCCGCGCGCCGTTGCAGGTGCGTCAATGCCGCCTCGACCTGGTCCACCAGCACCAGGCACAAGTCGCCCGGCGACAGGCGCGCCAGGGCTGTGTCGATGGCCAGGAATTCGCCGCGGATTTCTTCCACGTGGCGGGCGCGCCGCGCGCCCGCCAGCCCCTGGCGCAGCAACGCCAATACTTCGCCGTCGGCGCGGCCGCGCTGGCATTGGTCTTCGTACAACACGACCTCGTCGAAGGCGTCGCCCAGGATTTCGGTCTGGCGGCGCAAGTCGTCGTCGCGCCGGTCGCCCGCGCCGCTGATGACCACGCTGCGGCGCCGCGCGGGCAGGGCTTCGACGGCGTGCGCCAGCGCCTGGATGGCATCCGGGTTGTGGCCGTAGTCGGCGATGACGGTGGCCCCGCGGTAGTCGAACAGATTGAAGCGGCCCGGCACCGTCCGGGCATCGCTGACGAAGCTGGCCAGGCCCCGGCGGATCGCGGCCCAGTCGATGCCCAGCGACCAGGCCGCCGCGACCGCGGCCATGGCGTTATCGACCTGGAAGGCGATGGCGCCGCCATGGGTCAGCGGAACCTCGGCCAGGGCGATGCGGGTTTCGGCGTCGCCCTGCGCCGCCACGATGGACGACCCGTCGCGATAGACCACGCGATGTCCCTGGGCCCGGTGCGTGCCGATGAGCGGATGCGCCGGGTCGCTGGAAAAGAACGCGACCGAGCCCGGGCAGGCGGCGGCCATGTCGGCCACGATGGGGTCCGTGGCGTTCAGCACCGCCGTGCCGCCCGCGTGCACGTACTGCACGATGACGCGCTTGACCACCGCCAGGTCTTCCACGGTGCTGATGTAGCCCAGCCCCAGGTGGTCGCCCATGCCCAGGTTGGTGACGATGGCCACGTCGCAGCGGTCGAACGCCAGTCCTTCGCGCAGAATGCCGCCGCGCGCGGTTTCGAATACCGCCGCGTCCACGCCCGGATGGGCCAGCACGCGGCGCGCGCTGCGCGGCCCGCTGCAGTCGCCCGTGTCGATGCACTGCGCGCCGATGTAGACGCCGTCGGAATTGGTCATGCCGACCCGCCGGCCCGCCGCCGCCAGCAAATGCGCCGTCAGGCGCACCGTGGTGGTCTTGCCGTTGGTGCCGGCCACCGCCACTACCGGAATGCGGCCGTCGTCGCCGTCGGCGAACATGCTGGCGATGATGGCTTCGCCCACCGCGCGGCCCTTGCCGAACGACGGGTTCAAGTGCATGCGCAGGCCGGGCGCGGCATTGACCTCGACCACGCCGCCATGCTGCTCTTCCAGCGGCAGGTGCACCGTCTCGGCCACCACGTCCACGCCGCAGATATCCAGCCCCACCATGCGGGCCGCGGTGACCGCGCGCGCCGCCAGTTCGGGATGCACTTCATCGGTAACGTCCGTGGCCGAGCCGCCGGTGCTCAGGTTGGCGTTGTGGCGCAGCGCCACCAGCGTGCCCACCGGCGGCACCGAATCGGCGTCGTAGCCCTGTTTTTTCAGGGTGGCCAGCGCGATATCGTCGAAGCGGATCTTGGTCAGCGACGTGGCGTGGCCGTCGCCGCGCAGCGGATCGGCGTTGACCGCGTCCACCAGTTCGCGGATGGTGTGGCGCCCATCGCCCGTGACCTGCGGCGGGTCGCGGCGCGCCGCCGCCACCAGGCTGCCGCCCACCACCAGCAGGCGGAAATCGTGGCCCGGGATATAGCGCTCGACGATGACTTCGCTGCCGACCTCGGCGGCGGCCTGGTAGGCGGCCAGCACGTGTTCGCGCGTTTCGACATTGACCGCCACGCCGCGTCCCTGGCTGCCGTCGCGCGGCTTCACCACCACGGGCCCGCCCAGTTCGCGAGCGGTGTCCCAGGCGGCTTGCGCATCCGCGACCGAGGCGCCTCGCGGCACCGGCACGCCGGCCGCGTCCAGCAGCATCTTGGTCAGGTCCTTGTCTTGCGCGATGGATTCCGCGATGGCGCTGGTGGCATCGGTTTCGGCCGCCTGGATGCGGCGCTGGCGGCTGCCCCAGCCGAACTGCACCATGCTGCCCTGGGTCAGGCGGCGAAACGGCACGTTGCGGGCCACGGCCGCATTGACGATGGCGCCGGTGCTGGGGCCCAGGCGCAGGTCTTCGTCGAGCTCGCGCAGCCGCGCCAGCGCGCCCGCCAGGTCGAACGGCGTATCGTCCAGGGCCGCTTCCAGCAATTGCGCGGCTTGCTCTATTGCCAGCCGCCCCACGGCTTCTTCGCTGTATTCCACCACCACCTGGAACACGCCCGGTTCAATGGTGGCGGCGCTGCGGCCGAACGTCACCGGGCAGCCGGCATGAGCCTGAAGCGCCAGCGCGGCTACCTGCAGCACATGGGCGATCGGCAGCGCTTCTTGCTGCCCCTCGGGCCGCAGCCGGCCGATCTGCGGAAAACGCGCGCGCAGCCGGGCCTCGAACTCGGGCAGGTGCTCATCGATGGCGCATTCGGTGTCGTCGCAGGTGACGATGGCTTCGATCGCGGTATTGCGGCTCCAGAGATTGGGCCCGCGCAACGCTCGGATACGGGAGACTTCCATGGCTGACTTCCTGGCCTTGTTTATTGTTGGATCCAGCGGCGCACGCGATCGATGGTGGGGCCAGAGTAGGCCTCGTCGGATTGCAGCAGCACGAAATCGCCCGCCTGGATCTGCGCGAGCACGCTGTCGATGGCGCGGGCATGATCGGGTTCGTCGTGCACGGCCACCGGTCGCGCGCCCTGGGCCAGGCCCTGCCGCAGCAGGGCGCGGGCCTGTCCGGCCGGGCGCCGGCTGGCGACGGTGGCATCGTCGTACAGCACCACGCGGTCGAACGCGCTCGCCAGCAGGCGGCCTTGTTCGATCAGGTCGGCATCGCGGCGATCGGCGCCGGCGGCATACACCGCGCAGCGGCGCGCGGCCGGAAAGCGCGCGGCGGCGTCCAGCAAGGCCTGCAGCGCCGTGGCATTGTGCACGTCGTCGACCACCACCGTGGCGCCGGCCCGCTCGAACAAGGTGAACTGCCAGGGCGCGTCGGCCTGGTCGATGTCGAAAGCCTCGATGCCGGCGCGGATGATGGGCTCGGCAATACCCAGGGCCCAGGCGGTGGCGACCGCCGCCAGCACGTTCTCGACCTGGAATCCCACCCGTGCGCCGTGGGTCAGGGGAATGGCCGCGATGCCGGCCAGCGCGATTTCGCACGTTCCTTCGGCCAGCACGATCGCGCCATCGCGCAGGAACACGGCACGCTTGCCCTGCGCGAGCTGCGCCGCGATGGCGGGCAAGGCCGGGTCGGTGCCGAAATACATCACTTCGCCGTCGCACAGCGGCGCCATGCCGGCCACGCGCGGGTCGCGCGCGTTCAGCACGGCCACGCCGCCGGGCAGCACCACGTCGACCTGGGTGCGGAATACGCCGACCAGCCGGTCGACGTCCTGGATGTCGAAGTCGCCCAGGTGGTCGCCGTGGCCGATGTTGGTGACCACGCCCACCTGGCAGCGGTCGTACGCCAGGCCTTGGCCCAGGATGACGGCGCTGTCGTTCTCGATGACCGCCGCTTCGACACTGCGGTTCATCAGCAGTCGCCGGCCGCTGGCCCAGTCGGCGCGGTCGCCGGCCTGCGCCTGCCGCGCGCCCAGGTACAGGCCTTCGCTGCAGGCCAGGCCGGTGTACTGCCCCGACAGCGCCAGCAGGCGCGCCACCAGCCGGGCCACGACTGTCTTGCCGTTGGTGCCCGTAATGCCCACCACCGGAATGCGGCCGTCGTCGCCGGCGGGGAACAGGTGGTCGACGATGGCGCGGCCCACCGGCCGCGGCGGGCCGTCGGCCGGACGCAGGTGCATCAGCAGGCCCGGGCCGGCGTTCACTTCCACGATGGCGCCGCGCTGCGCATGCAGGGGCTGCGAGATATCTTCGGCGACCAGGTCCACCCCGGCCACGTCCAGGCCCACCACCCGGGCGGCCAGCACCACCGTGGCGGCGGTTTCGGGATGCACGCGGTCCGTGACGTCGAAGGCCACGTTGCCGCTGCGCTGGATGAGTACCCGCCGCTGCGCCGCGGGCACGCTGTCGGCCGTGAGCGACTGGCGCGCCAGTTCCAGGCGCGCCGCGGAATCCAGGCGCACCACGTTCAACGGATGGTTCTCGGTGCGGCCGCGGCGCGGGTCGCTATTGATCTGGCGCTCGACCAGGTCCGCCACCGTATGCCGGCCGTCGCCGGTGATCCAGGCCGGCTCGCCGGCGGCCGCGGCAACCAGGCGGTCGCCCACTACCAGCAGGCGGTGCTCGTTGCCGGGCACGAAGCGTTCCACCAGTACGCCGCTACCTTCTTCCACCGCCACCGCGTAGGCCGCCAGCACTTCGGCCTGGCTGGCCAGATTGGTGAACACGCCGCGGCCATGGTTGCCGTCGCAGGGCTTCACCACCACCGGCAGCCCGATGTCTTGCGCGGCTTCCCAGGCGTCGGCGGGGCTGTCGACGTGGCGTCCCTCGGGCACCGGCACGCCGCAATCCGACAGCAGGGTCTTGGTCAGGTCTTTGTCGCGCGAAATGCCTTCGGCGATGGCGCTGGTGCGGTCGGTCTCGGCGGTCCAGATGCGCCGCTGGCGCGCGCCGTAGCCGAACTGCACCAGGTTGCCTTCGAACAGGCGGATGCAGGGAATATCGCGGTCGTCGGCGGCATCGACGATGCATGCGGTGCTGGGGCCCAGGCAATGGCGGTCGGCCAGGTCGCGCAGCCGGCCCACGGCGCGCCCGACGTCGAACGCGCGGTCTTCCATGGCCGCCATGACCAGCGCGCGCCCTTCGTCCAGCGCGGCCCGCGTCACCTGCTCTTGCCAGGCGCGCACCACCACCTTGTACACCCCGCGTGTCGAGGTTTCGCGCGCTTTGCCGAAGCCGCCCGGCAGGCCGGCCAGCGTCTGCAATTCCAGCGTGACGTGCTCCAGGATATGGCCCGGCCAGGTGCCCTCGCGCAGGCGCTGCAGGAATCCGCCGCGCACCCCCGGACTGCAGCGGTGTTCGATCAGGCCGGGCAGCCAGCCGGACAGCCGCTCGTAGAAACCGGGAATCGTGTTGGAAGGGCAGTCTTCCAGCTCGCCGATGTCCACCCACGCTTCAAGTACCGGACGGTACGTCCAAATGTTCGGGCCGCGCAAAGCCACGACATCGAGGAATTCAATGTCTTTGTCTTTCATGTTTTCGTTGGAGTAGGCGCGTCGGCGGACAGGAAACCCCGGATGACGGGCGGGGATGTCGGGCAGGAAGCGGGGCCGATGCGTGGGCGGGTGGATTCCTAGAATGGAAAAGGGTGAAATCGGCTGCTACTATACGCCGCCTTTTCGCGCCGATAAACTCGCGTTGTTGTACGGAAGGGACACGTTCGGCCAGGCCGACAACCCGGCCCACGGCGGTCGCCATCCATGAATAAGAATCCGCTACTTCCCGGCGCTTGCGGGCAGGCCCAGGCCGCCCGGCACGACGCGATGCATTCCCGCCTCGCGCCGGGCGAAGCCATCCTGGCGTGGCTGGAAACCGACCTGGATGCGCGCCTGGCGTTCCGCGCCGGGCTGGTGGTGCTGACCGACCGCCGCCTGCTGGCCCGCTCGCCCGACGACGGCCTGTGGCACGAATGGCCATGCGCGCCGGGCCTGAGCCTCAGCCTGCACGACCACGCCGGCGCGGCCGCGCTGGAACTCTGCAACGGCCCGGTACGCCTGGCCGCCTGGCGTTTCACCCTGGCCCGCAACCCTGCCGCCCTGCATTTGCAGGCCAGGTTCGAGGCCCTGCAGGCCGGCCGGCAGGCCGACGCGCCGGCCTGTCCCGACTGCCACCTGCCGTTGCCGGCGGGCCAGGCCGCCTGCCCCGCGTGCGCGGCGGCGCCGGCCCGGCCGCCTTCCACCTGGGCGCTGCTGCGCCTGTGGCGCTTTGCCCGGCCTTATCGCGGCGCGCTGTCTGCCGGCTTCGTGCTGACCCTGCTGGCCACGGCCGCCACCCTGGTGCCGCCGTACCTGACCATGCCCCTGATGGACAAGGTACTGATCCCGTTCCAGAACGGCGCGCCCATCGACTACGCGCTGGTGCGCCTGTACCTGGCCGGCCTGCTGGCCTCGGCGGCGGTGGCGTGGGGGCTGGGGTGGGCGCGCACCTACATTCTGGCCCGGGTCAGCGAACGCATCGGCGCCGACCTGCGCACCACCACTTACGAACACCTGCAGCAGTTGTCGCTGCAGTATTTCGGCGGCAAGCGCACCGGCGACCTGATGTCGCGCATCGGCAGCGAAACCGACCGCATCTGTATTTTCCTGTCGCTGCACCTGCTGGACTTCGCCACGGATGTCCTGATGATCGCCATGACCGCGGCCATCCTGGTGACGATCAATCCGTGGCTGGCGCTGGTCACGCTGGCGCCCCTGCCGTTCATCGTCTGGATGATCCACGCCGTGCGCGACCGGCTGCGGCACGGCTTCGAGAAAGTCGACCGCATCTGGGCCGAGATCACCAACGTGCTGGCCGACACCATACCCGGCATCCGCGTGGTGAAGGCCTTCGCCCAGGAAAAGCGCGAGGTACAGCGCTTTCGCGCCGCCAACACCCGCAACCTGGAAGTCAACGATCGCGTCAACAGCCTGTGGTCGCTGTTCTCGCCCACGGTAACGCTGCTGACCGAAATCGGCTTGCTGGTGGTGTGGGTGTTCGGTATCTGGCAAGTGGCCAACAAGCAGATCACGGTGGGCGTGCTGGCGGCCTTCCTGGCCTATATCGGCCGCTTCTATACACGGCTCGACTCGATGAGCCGCATCGTGTCCGTCACGCAAAAGGCGGCCGCCGGCGCCAAGCGCATTTTCGACATTCTCGACCACGTGTCCAGCGTGCCCGAAACCGACGCCCCCGTGCCGCTCGAACGCGTCGCCGGCCGCATCGAACTGCGCAATGTGGCGTTCCGCTACGGCAACCGCTCGGTCATCCAGGGGCTGGACCTGGCCATCGCGCCGGGCGAAATGATCGGGCTGGTGGGCCACAGCGGCTCGGGCAAAAGCACGCTGATCAACCTGATCTGCCGCTTCTACGACGTATCCGAAGGCGCCATCCTGGTCGACGGCATCGACATCCGCAACCTGCGCATCGCCGACTACCGGCGCAACATCGGCCTGGTGCTGCAAGAGCCCTTCCTGTTCTTCGGCACCATCGCCGAAAACATCGCCTACGGCAAGCCGCAAGCCACGCGCGCCGAGATCGTGGCCGCGGCCCGCGCCGCCCATGCCCACGAATTCATCCTGCGCCTGCCGCACGGCTACGATTCGCTGGTCGGCGAGCGCGGCCAGGCGCTGTCGGGCGGCGAACGCCAGCGCATCTCGATCGCGCGCGCGCTGCTCATCGACCCGCGCATCCTGATCCTGGACGAGGCCACGTCGTCGGTCGACACCACTACCGAAAAAGAAATCCAGAAGGCGCTCGACAACCTGGTGCGCGGGCGCACCACCATTGCCATCGCGCATCGCCTGAGCACCTTGCGGCGCGCCGACCGGCTGGTCGTGCTGGATCACGGCCGCGTCGTCGAGCAGGGCCGGCACGAGGCGCTGATGGCGGGCCGCGGCGCCTACTATCGCCTGTACCAGGCACAGGCCCGCACCGGTGAAGCCGACCTGCGCGATGACGGCGACGACGAGATCGACGATGCATCCCAGCCCTGACCGCGAGCCTCTCATGAACCACGCCGCTTTCGAGCTATACCGCAATGCCCAGGGCCGGCTGGTGTACGTGCCGGCCGCCGGCCTGGCGCACGAGGGCGTGCATGCCGTGCGGGCGTTTCCCGTCAGCGCGCCATCCGAAGGCGTGTCCATTCTCAGCGCCGACGGCCGCGAGCTGGCCTGGCTCGATACGCTCGACAACCTGCCGCCGCGCGTGCGCCTGCAGGTCGAAGAAGCGCTGGCCAGCCGCGAATTCATGCCGGAAATCCGGCGCATCATCGCGGTGTCGTCGTCCGCCACGCCGTCAGTCTGGCAGGTGGATACCGATCGCGGCCCCACCGAGTTCACCCTGAAAGGCGAAGAAGACATCCGGCGGCTGGCCGGCCAGGCGCTGCTGATCGCCGACAGCCACGGCATTCATTACCTGGTGCGCGATGTCGGCGCGCTGGACAAGCCCAGCCGCCGCCTGCTCGATCACTTCTTGTAGGCGCGCCGGAACGGCGTATGGGCTTCGAGTTCGCCCAGATAGTCGCCCACGGCGCCGGTCTCGCGTTCCAGGAAATCTTCGATGGCGGCCGCGAAGCGCGCGTCGGCGATCCAGTGGGCCGACCACGTCGGGGTGGGCAGCAGGCCGCGCGCCATTTTGTGTTCGCCCTGCGCGCCGCCTTCGAAATGCGCCAGGCCATGCTGGATGCAGTAGTCGATGGATTGCAGGTAGCAGGTCTCGAAATGCAGCCCCGGCACAAACTCCAGCGCGCCCCAATAGCGGCCGTACAACGTATCCGCGCCCTGCATGTTCAACGCCGCCGCCATCGGTTCGCCGTTGCGCAGCGCCTGGATCAGCACCAGCGTATCCGGCAGGCCGGCGTGCAGGCGCCGAAAAAAATCGGCGCTCAGATAGGGCGGGTTGCCGTGGGAAAAATAGGTATGGCGATAGCAGCGATAAAAAAACGCCAGCGCCTCCGCGTCGATCTGCGGCCCGCGCAGCCAGCGGAATTCGATGCCGGCCGCCTGCACCTTTTTGCGGTCCTGGCGGATCTTCTTGCGCTTGTCGTGATTCAGCGCGGCCAGAAAATCGTCCAGCCGGGCATAGCCGGCGTTGCGCCAATGGAACTGCACGCCTTCGCGCAGCAGGTAGCCGGCCTGGCGCAGGGCCGCCAGGTCATCCTCGGCGGGAAACAGAACATGCAGCGACGATACCTTCAGGCCTTGCGCCAGTTCGATCAGCCCCCGCGCGAGTTCCAGCCGGTCGTCCGGGCCGGCGGCCAGCAGGCGCGGCCCGCCCACGGGCGTAAAGGGTATCGCCGCCAGCAGCTTGGGGTAGTAGCGCAACCCATGGCGCTCGAAGGCGTCCGCCCACGCGTAATCGAACACATATTCGCCGCGTGAATGCGCTTTCAGGTATAGCGGCACCGCGCCGGCCAGCCGCCCGTCGCGCCGCAGCGTCAGGTAATAGGGTGCCCAGCCCGTGTCCGGCGCGGCGCAGCCGGTGTCGTGCAGAGCGGCCAGGAATTCGTGGCGCACAAAGGGCTGGGGCCCCGCCAGCGCGTTCCATTGGCGCGCGTCCACCTGGGACAACGAAGTTTCTATACCGAGACGGGCAGGGGAGTCCATCGCGCAATGATAAAGTCTAGAGCCGCGGCGCGCCCCGCCGCCGGCTGCCCAACCTACGCATGACCACTGCCGCTATGCCCGATTCCGTCCGCCCGCTGGCGCTGGCCGCGCTGGCCGCGCGCGCCTGGCCCGACAAGCTGGCCGCCGTGCGCGCCATCGATGCCGGCGCGCCCATCGATACCGATGCCCGCCTGGCCGCGCCCGCCGGCCTGCCCGGCCGGCCCGACGCGCCGGCGCTGGTGCCGCCGGCGCAGGTCAGGCAGCGCTCGGTGCAGTCGCCCGAGGGCCGGGCCGCCTTGCTGCACGCCCTGGCACACATCGAGTTCAACGCGGTGAACCTGGCGCTCGACGCCGTATGGCGCTACGACGCGATGCCGCCCGACTACTACCGCGACTGGCTGCGCGTGGCGCGCGAAGAGGCCTGCCACTTCGAACTGCTGAACAACCATCTGGGCACCCTGGGCCATGCCTATGGCGATTTTCCGGCCCACAACGGGTTGTGGGAAATGGCCGAGAAAACCCGCGACGACCTGCTGGCGCGCCTGGCCCTGGTGCCGCGCACGCTCGAGGCGCGCGGCCTGGATGCCTCGCCGCTGATCCGCGACAAGCTGGCCGCCGCGGGCGACGCCGCCGGCGCGGCCATCCTGGACATCATTCTGCGCGACGAAATCGGGCATGTCGCCATTGGCAACCACTGGTACCGGTATTTGTGCGCGCAACGCGACGTGGACCCGCTCGCATGCTATGCCGAACTGGCCGCGCGTTATGGCGCCCCCCGGCTGCGGGGGCCGTTCAATCTGGCGGCGCGCCGCCAGGCGGGTTTCGACGAGGCCGAACTGCAGGCGCTGCAGCAACCCTAGGCGGCCGGCGGTTACAGCGCGATACTACGGCGGGGCACGGCGGGCCGGCACCGGCGCCTGCCTGCCTATAGAATCGACGCCATGATCTCTCGATACTCTCTTTCCCTGCTTTGCATGGCCGCGCTGGCCGGCGGCGTCCGCGCCGCGCCGGCCCCCGCCGCCACGCCCGACGACGCCGCCGCCTTCGCCAGCTGCCTGGCGCAACTGCGCGGCCAGGCGCTCAAGCAGGGCGTGTCCGCCAGCACCTACGACACGCACACCCAGGGCCTGGCGCCCGACATGAGCGTCCTGGCATCGCTGGATGCGCAGCCCGAATTCAAGACTCCCATCTGGGACTACCTGGCCGCGCTGGTCGACGACGAGCGTGTCGCCGACGGCCGGCAGGCCCTGCAGCAATGGCAGGCCGAACTGGCCCGCGCGCAGGCGCAATTCGGCGTCGACCCCGCCACCGTGGTGGCGGTGTGGGGCGTGGAAAGCAATTTCGGCAAAAAGCTGGGCGGGCGTCCGCTCTTGACCTCGCTGTCGACGCTGTCGTGCTTCGGGCGCCGCCAAAGCTATTTCCGCGGCGAGTTTTTCTCTACCCTGAAGATCATCCAGCAAGAACACGTGCGGCCCGGGCGCCTGAACGGATCCTGGGCCGGCGCGTTCGGCCAGACGCAATTCATGCCGTCCACCTATCTGCGCCTGGCGGTCGATTTCGACGGCGACGGGCGCCGCGATCTGGTCGACAGCGTGCCCGATGCGCTGGCCTCGACCGCCAATTTCCTGCAGCGCGCCGGCTGGAAGCCCGAACTGGGCTGGGGTTTCGAAGTCCGCCTGCCGGCCGGCCTGGATACCCGCAACGCCGGCCGCCGCAACAAGCAACCCATGTCGGCGTGGGCCGCGCAGGGCGTCAAGCGCGTCGACGGCCAGCCCTTGCCCGCCACCGACATCCAGGCGGGCCTGCTGCTGCCGGCCGGCCCGCAGGGGCCGGCGTTCCTGGTAACGCGCAACTTCGATGCCGTGTACTCGTACAACGCGGCCGAAAGCTATGCGCTGGCCATCGCCCATTTGTCCGACCGGCTGCGCGGCGGCGGCCCGTTCGCGCAGGCCTGGCCCACGGACGACCCCGGCCTGTCGCGCGCCGAACGGCGCGAACTGCAGTCGCTATTGATCGCGCGCGGCTTCGATATCGGCAAGCCCGACGGCCTGATCGGCGCGCGCACCCGCGAGGCGCTGCAGGCCGTGCAGCGCGAGGCCGGCCTGGCGGCCGACGGCCGGGCGGGGCAGAAGTCCCTGCAATGGCTGAGGCAGAACGCCGCCATTCCCGCGGCCGGAATCAATCCGCCGCCGGCGCATTGAACACATAAGCATCCATCGCCAGCACGCCATGCGTAATGCCCCCGTCCAGCACTTCTACATCGGCTTCGGGGGCGGCGGCACCGGCGGCGATCAGCAGCGGCAAATAATGTTCGGCGGTCGGGTGGGCGCGGCGCGCCTGCGGCGCGGCCTCCAGGTAGCCCACCAGGGCCTCGCGGTCATGCGCGCGCACCGCCGCGCGCGCCCACTCGGCGAAGTCCCGCACGTAGGCTTCGTCGGCGCCGTCGCGCTGACGGAATTCGTACAGGTTGTGGGTCAGGCTGCCCGACCCCACGATCAGCACGCCGGCCCGCGACAGCGGCGCCAGGTGGCCGCCCAATTCCCAGGCCTGCGCCGGGGTCAGGCTGGCGGGCAGCGACAGCTGTACCACCGGCACGTCGTGCGCGGGATACATATGCAGCAAGGGCACCCAGGCGCCGTGGTCCAGCCCGCGCTGCGCATCCAGGCTGACCTCATGGCCGGCCTGGCCCAGCAGCGCCGCCACTCGCGCCGCCAGGGCCGGGTCGCCGGGGGCGGGATACTGCAAGGCGTACAGCGGCGCGGGGAATCCGCCGAAGTCATGAATGGTCTGGGGGCGCGCGGCCGCCGTCACGGCCAGGCCGCGCGTCATCCAGTGCGGCGACACGATCAATATCGCGGCGGGCGCGGGCCGGCGCTGCCCCAGGGCCGCCAGCAGCGCACCGGCGCGGCCGGGTTCCAGCGCGAAGGTGGGCGCGCCGTGCGACACGAAAAGAGTAGGCTGGGCTGGCATGGCATCAATCTCCGATAAGGGTCGGCCGCGGCAGGGCGGGCCGTTCACCAGACTTTAATGGGCCGGCGGGTCGAGATAAATAGCCCGTTTATGGATACATTGTTCCAGGGTGGTGGCTAATATGGACCGATTTGAAGAAATGCGCGTGTTCACCGCCGTGGTCGAGGCCGGCAGCTTCGTCAAGGCGGCCGAAACGCTGCGCATGTCCAAGGCAGGCGTGTCCCGCCACGTCACCGAACTCGAGGCCCGGCTGGGCGTGCGCCTGATGCAGCGCACCACGCGCAGGCAGTCGCTGACCGAAGAAGGGCAGCTGTTCTACGAACGCTGCAAGGTGCTGCTGGCTGAAGTGGAAGACGCCGAAACCGAGGTCAACAGCCGCAGCGGCGAAGTCGGCGGGCTGTTGCGCATCAACGCGCCGCTGACGTTCGGGGTGCGCCACCTGGCTGCGCTATGGGCCGAATTCAAGGCACGCCACCCGAAGCTGGTGCTGGACATCACCCTGGCCGACCGCCTGGTCGACCTGGTGGACGAGGGCTACGACGTGGCGGTGCGCATCTCGCAATTGGCGGATTCCACGCTGGTCAGCCGCCACCTGGCATCCACGCGCATGGTGCTGTGCGCCTCGCCCCGCTATGTCGAGCTGCACGGCCAGCCCGAGCATCCGCGGGAACTGGTCACGCACGCCACCATTGCCTACAGCTACTGGTCCGGCCGCGACGAATGGCGCTTTCATGGCCGTGAGGGCGAAGTCGGCGTGCGCATCCAGCCCATCATGCGCGCCAACAACGGCGATACCTGCATGGCGGCGGCGCTGGCGCACCAGGGCGTCATCCTGCAGCCCACCTTCCTGGTCGGCGACGCCCTGCGCGGCGGTACGCTGGTAGAGCTGATGCCGCACTACCGCTGCGCCGAACTGGGCATCTACGCGGTCTATCCCACCCGCCGCCATGTGCCCCCCCGCGTGCGCGCGCTGCTCGATTTCCTGGCTTCTCACTTCGCCCAGGCGCCCTGGCCGGACTGAGTCCCCTCGGTGACTTGCCAGGGGTCAGGCTCCGCAGGTGCCTGACCCCGCAGCAAGCACACAGCCGGTGTCCGACACCCTGACGGGAGTCAGACACCTAGAATCCACAGGGGTCAGGCTCCGCAGGTGCCTGACCCCGCAGTAAGCGCACAGCCGGTGTCCGACACCCTGACGGGAGTCAGACACCTAGAATCCACAGGGGTCAGGCTCCGCAGGTGCCTGACCCCGCAGCAAGCACACAGCCGGTGTCCGACACCCTGACGGGAGTCAGACACCTGACGGCCAGTGAGCAAACATCCCGGTGCCCGGGCGAGTCAGGCCGCCCGCAGGTACTGCAGCATCTGCGCGGCATAGGCGGGCAGGTCTTCGGCGTGCCGCACGCACAGCAGCAAATTGCGGCGCGCCCAGGGCGCGTCGATCGCGATGGTCTTGATGCCGGATGCGCGCGCGCAGCGCCGTGCCGCGGCGCGCGGTACGATGCCCACGCCGATGCCCCGTCCCGCCAGCCGGCACACGGCATCGAAGCTGCGCAGCCGCACGCGGTAATTGAGCGGCGCGCCCGCGCGCCGCGCGTGCTGGGCAATATGGTCCTGCAGCGCGCTGCCCTCGGCCAGGCCGATGAAGTCGTGGGCCGCGATCTCGGCCAGCCCGACGCTGGCCGACCGGGCCAGCACGTGGCCGCGCGCCGCCACCAGCACCAGCGGGTCGTAGCGGAACTGATGAACCTGCAGGCCTTGCACGTCGGCCGAATCCGCCACAATGCCGATATCGGCCGTGCCCGCCCGCATGGCGTCGGCGATGTCGGCGCTGAGCCGTTCTTCGACGTCCACCGAAATGCGCGGGTATTGCTCCAGGAAGCCGCCCAGCAGGTCGGGCAGGTATTCGCTCAGCGCGGCCGTGTTGCACAGCAGCCTGACATGCCCCTTGATGCCGTGGCCGTACTGGTCCAGCTCGCCGCGCATGCGCTCCACTTGCGCCAGCACGGCGCGCGCATGGTGCAGCAGGGTGCGGCCCGCCGCCGTGGCCCGCACCCCGTGGCGTTCGCGCACCAGCAGCGGCACGCCCAGGGCGTCTTCCATGCCGCGCACGCGCTCGCTGGCCGAGGCCAGCGTCATGTGGCTGCGCTGGGCGCCGCCCGTAATGGTGCCGGCTTCGTGAATACCCAGGAACAGCCGCAGGTCGGTCAGATCGAAGCGCATGCGTCGATGCTAGCACGCCAGTATCAGGTACAGCCTGAGCCTGGGTACGGCACATCCGCATTGGCGGCAGGGCGCCAGCAGGCAACAATAGCCAAAATCCCGCATATCTCCGGCGTGGCGCGGGTATTACCGCCTACGCCTGTTCCGAAGCTCATCGCCATGAACTCCTTCGATTTCCTGCCGGGCCCCGCGCCCGGGCTGCTGGCCGCCGTGGCCGCCGTGTTCTTGCTGGCCGGCATGGTCAAGGGCGTGGTGGGCCTGGGCCTGCCCACGATTTCCATGGCCTTGCTGGCGCTATTCATGCCGCCGGCCACGGCGGCGGCGCTGCTGGTGGTGCCGTCGCTCATCACCAATCTGTGGCAGGCGCGGCCCGTGCGCACCCTGGCGCCGCTGCTGCGGCGCATCGGTACCCTGCAGCTGGGCGTGTGCGTGGGCACGCTGGCGGGAGCGGCCCTGTTCGGGCCGCCGGCGGGCGCCTGGGGGGCGGCGGCGCTGGGCGCGGCGCTGCTCGCCTATGCGGCCTGGGGGCTGTTCGGTACGCCGCCCGCGCTGCCGGTCCACGCCGAACCCTGGCTGGGCCCCTGCACCGGCCTGCTGACCGGCGTGGTCACCGCGCTGACCGGCGTGTTCGTGGTGCCGGCCGTGCCTTACCTACAATCGCTGGGGCTGAACAAAGACGAACTGATCCAGGCCATGGGCGTGTCGTTCACGGTGTCTACGGTGGCGCTGGCCGCCGGCCTGTGGCTCAACGGCAGTTATGGCCTGGGGGCGGCGGGCGCCTCGTTTGCGATGCTGGCGCCGGCGCTGCTGGGCATGGCCGCCGGCCAGCGCCTGCGCCGCGCCCTGTCGCCGCGGGTGTTCCGCCTGTGTTTCATGGTCAGCCTGGCCGCGCTGGGCGCCTACCAGCTGGCCGAAGGCCTGTTGTCACGTTGAATCGGCCGCTCCGCGGCCACGCTGCAGGCGGGCTTCAGCGATGGAATCCGTATGAGCGCATTATCTGGCCGACCTTGGGGCCTTTCAGGTAGAACAAGAACGAGCGGGCCGCCAGGTTTTCCTTGCCGCTTTCCAGCAGCACCGCGTCCTGCCTGATCGGATCGTACAAAGAGGTCGGCACGATCCATGCCGAGCCGCGTTCGATGCGGCTGTTCTTGTACACATGCGACAGCGTCACGAAGCCCAGCTGGCTGTTGCCGCCCGCCAGGAAGCGCTGCGTATCCAGGGCGTTGTGGCGTTCGACCAGCTTGCCCGTGACCGCGCCGCTCAGCCCCAGGCGGTCGAGCACCTGCATGGCCGGGCGGCCATACGGCAGCAGGTCGGGGCTGGTGACCGACAGGCGTTGAAACTGGTTGTTTTTCAGTATGGCGCCGTTCGGGTCGACATAGCCTTCGCGCGGCGACCACAGCGCCAGCACCCGCGTGGCATAGGTATAGCGCGTGCCGGGCACTGCCTTGCGGGCCGCCTCGAGGCGGGCGGGCAGCACATCGTTGCCGGCCACCAGCACGTCGTAGTGGGCGCCTTGCTGGATCTGGGCATACAACTGGCTGGTCGGGGCGCTGGAAAGCACCACCACGTTGCCGGTCTTGCGCTGAAAATCGTCGGCAATGACGCGGATCGGCGCGGCCACGTTGGCCGCGACCGCCACTTGCACTTGTCCGGCATGAACGGCCCCGCCGGACGCACAGGCGAGCACCGCGGCCACTAGATAGCTGAAGCGAGCGTTCATTGCAGTCTGGGCGCCGCCGCGCGGCGCCCTGTCTAGAGTAGCAGGCGTGTGATTTGAGCATATTCGCGCGCCCCTGCCCAGCGCCGCGCGCGCCCGGCGGCCGCCGGCGGCCGCCGGGGCAGGTGCCGATCAGGTGCCAGTCAAGCGCCGGATCAGGCCGTATAGGGCTGCACGCTCAGTGCCAGCGCGACCTCGGCCGCTGCCCCGGGCGCCACGGCCAGGGCGTCGTCCAGGGCCCTGGCGGTTTCCACGCACACCATGCGCTGCCAGGCGTCGTCGGCAAAGTCGTCCAGCCGCGCGGCCTTGGCGGTGCCCGGGTTCCACACCACCGTCGTGTGCGAGCCGCGGGCCTGCACGCGCACCGTGCGCCGCCAGCCGGGGTCGCGCACGGTAACCGGGGCGCTCGTGTCCAGGTACATGCGGTCGGTTTCGCCGTCCAGCGTAATCGGGCCGGCCTGCCGGTGGCGCGTCCAGTCGTGCGCCATATCCAGATAATCGCGTGCGTGCAGCCCGTGGATTTCGATGCGCCGGCTGTCGGATATCGCCAGGTAGGTATGCAGGGCCAGGGCCGTGGTGAACGCTTGCGCGCCCAGGTTGCGCACCGACAGCACCAGGCTTATCTCCTGGCCAAAGCGCATGCGCAGGTGCAATTGGGCATGATGCCGCCACCCCGGCGCATGGCCGGGCAGGGCGGTGAACTCGAATGCGAGGTCGGCCGCATCGGTACCGGCGTGTTGTTCCACCAGTTGCCAGTCGGCCTGGCGCACCCAGCCGTGCGACCCCGCGCCGGGCGGCGCGGCCACGCTGTCGCGCACCGCTTGCGGGTTGCGGGCATACACGGCAAACCAGGGCCAGCATACGGGAATGCCGCCGCGCACCGGCTTGCCCGGCGCCAGATGAGCCTGTTCCGACAGCCACACCAACGGCCGGCCGCCGGCCGGCGCATAGCTGAGCAACTGCGCGCCCTGCCGCGCCACCAGCGCGCTGCCATGCGGCGTGCGCACCCGCCAGCCCTGCAACTGGCCCATCTGGGCGGGTTCGATGTGCGTTCCGGCGGTGGTCATGATGGGGCGCTCGCTGCTTGAATGGGGCATTGTCAAAAGCCGTGTATTGGTACGATAAACTTTTCCGGCCGCTCAAGGAAACCGCCCGCCGTGCAGGATCCTCTTACTATCGAAGTGCGGCGCATCGCGCCGCAAGATTCGCTGGCCGATTTGACGGCCCTGCTGCACAAGGCCTACGCCCGCCTGGCGGCCATGGGCCTGCGCTACGTGGCCTCGCACCAGTCCGTCGACATCACGTGCCAGCGCATCGAGCAGGGCGAGTGCTATGTGGCGCTTGCACATGGCGCCCTGGTAGGCACGATCATCTTCAAGCCCACGGAAGCGACGGCGGGCTCCCCCTGGCTGGACCGCCCCGATGTGGCCTCGCTGGCCCAGTTCGCGGTGGATCCGGCGTGGCAGTCCCAGGGGCTGGGCGGACGCCTGATGACCTTCGTCGAAGCGCGCGCGGCGCAGGCCGGCGCGCGTGAGCTGGCGCTCGATACCTCAGAGCAGGCGGCGCATTTGATCGACTGGTACGCCCGGCGCGGCTATCGCTTCATCGAATACACGCAATGGAAGCAAGTGAATTACCGCAGCGTGGTCATGAGCCTGCCGGTTGTTGCCGCGCGGCAGCCGGGGCGGCCAGGGCAGCCGGATCAGCCAGGTGTCTGACACCCGCAGGGTGTCAGACACCGATGTAGTGAGCAGATCCCGCCGGTGTCTGACACCCTGCGGGAGTCAGACACCTGGACCTACCTGGCCTGCAACACACCCAGCGCAAGCCAGACACCACCACCCACCTGGAATCGCCTTGGCGTCATAATACGGGCGTCCATGGTCCGCTGCCGTGGCCGCCTGGCGCCTGCTGCATTGCCAGCTTTCCGACAGTCCCCGAGGTAAGCCACATCATGACCCCCGCCATACCGCCCGTGTCGATCCTGGACCCCTATGACGGCACCGAAATACTGCCCCTCTATACCACCACCGTCACCCTGACCGGCGGCGCCGCCGGCCATGGCCGGGCCTCGGGCCATGCGCGGTCCGACGACGGCGCGCTCGATATCGCCCTGGGAATGCCGCCCGAACTGGGCGGCGAGGGCAAGGGCACCAACCCCGAACAATTATTCGCCGCCGGTTATGCCGCATGCTTTCACGGGGCCCTGCGGCTGGTCTCCATCAAGCGCGGCGTCGACCTGCCGCACGACTTCGCCATTTATTGCACGGTTTCGTTCGCCCGCGACCCGGTCGACGGGCGCTTCTGCATCACCGCCGACCTCGAAGTCTCTTTGCCCGGCCTCGATCAAGACCGGGCCAAAGAACTGATCGAAGAAACGGAACTGATGTGTCCGTATTCGAAGATGGTGTATCTGGGCATTTCGTCTTCAACACGCCTGCGCTAAGGCATGCGAGGCACGCAAACGGTATCGCGGGCGCTGAGCCTGCATCGCCGAGCTCGCCCGGGCCGCCGCTTATCGCCTGGCGCCGCGCCGGGCGCAGAACTCATCGGAGAACCAACATGAATCAAGCAACAGACAGCCGCGCGCGGGTATCGGTGCTGGGCGCCGGGCTGATGGGGCATGGCATTGCGCAGGCTTTCATGGTGGCGGGGTCCCAGGTGTCCATCTGGGACCCGGACCCGGCCGTGCGCGCCGACGTGCCGCGCCGCATTGCCGGACACCTCGAACTGCTGGGCCAGAACCGGCCCGTGGACGTGCGCATCACGGACACGCTGGAGCAGTGTGTCGAAGGCTGCGACCTGGCCGTCGAAGCCGCGCCCGAAAAACTCGACATCAAGCGCGAACTGGTGCGGGCCATCGATGCCGCCAACCCGCACTGCGTCGTTGCCTCGAACACCTCGGTGCTGCGCATCACCGAAATCGCGGCGGGCTCCGCGTTGGCGCACCGCATCGTGGGCACGCATTGGTGGAACCCCCCGTATCTGATGCCTCTGGTCGAGGTCGTGCATGGCGAGCAAACAGACAAGCGCGTCGTCCAGCGCGTCATCGCCTGGCTGGAGCAAGCCGGCAAGATCCCGGTCGAGGTCTATCGCGACGTGCCGGGGTTCGTGGGCAATCGCATGCAGTTCGCGCTGGTGCGCGAAGCGGCGCACATCGTCGAACAAGGCATCTGCGCGCCCGAAACCGTAGACCTGGTGGCCCGCCTGACCTTCGGGCGCCGGCTGCCCGAAATCGGCCCGCTCAGAAACGCCGATTTCATCGGGCTGGACCTCACCAGCGACATCATGGACTACCTGGCGCCCTCGCTCAGCGACGCCAAGCAGGCGCCGCGCATGTTTCGCGACAAAGTCGAAGCGGGCCATACCGGCGCCAAGTCCGGGCAGGGCACCTATGCCTGGCAGCCATCCGAGCGCGACGCCACCGAGCGCAAGCTGCTCGAACACCTCATCGCGGTCAGCCGGCAAGAAAAAAACAAGTAGCCGCCCCGCGCGGCTGGCGATCATCGTGGCGCGCCGATAGGCGGGTAGGGCGGCGCGCCGTGCGACAATCGCGTCGCAAATCTTTCTTTCCGCCCGCCATGCCCGACCCCATCCCGCCCGCCGCCCCCGTCCTGGTCCGTGTCGCCGTCATCGGCGGCGGCCCGGCCGGCCTCATGGCGGCCGATACGCTGGCGCGGCAAGGCATACAGGCCGACGTCTACGACAGCATGCCGTCGGTGGGGCGCAAATTCCTGATGGCCGGCCGCGGCGGGCTGAACCTTACCCACAGCGAGCCGCCGCAGCGTTTCGCGCAGCGTTATGGCACGCGCGGCACGGCCGTGGCCGCCTGGCTGCGCCACATGGATGCCCAGGCCCTGCGCGACTGGACCCACGAGCTGGGCATCGATACGTTCGTCGGGTCCTCGGGCCGCGTGTTCCCCCGCGAGATGAAGGCCGCGCCGCTGTTGCGCGCCTGGTTGTCGCGGCTGCGCGCCGCGGGCGTGCGTTTCCACATGCGGCATCGCTGGAACGGCTGGGCTGCCGGCGCGGCGGCCGGCCCGCGCGCGCTGCTTTTCGAAACGCCGCAGGGCGCGCGGGTCGTGCACGCCGACGCCGTGATCCTGGCGCTGGGCGGGGCCAGCTGGTCCCGCCTGGGCTCGGATGGCGCCTGGGTGCCGGGCTTGCGGGCGCAGGGAATAGACGTAGCGCCGTTGCGGCCGGCCAATTGCGGCTTCGAGGCCGACTGGAGCGCGCACCTGCGCGAGCGCTGCGCGGGCATGCCGGTCAAGTCGGTGGCCATGGCGCTCGACGATGGCGGCGCGCCCGGCGCATGGCGGCGCGGCGAATTCATGTTGACCGAGGCGGGTATCGAAGGCGGCCTGGTGTACGCCCTGTCGGCCGGCCTGCGCGACGCCATCGACGCGCAAGGCGCGGCTCTGGCGTGGGTGGACCTGCTGCCCGACCTGCCCGCCGAACGCGTGCTGGCGCAGGTGTCGCATCCGCGCGGCGCGCGTTCCATGGCCAGCCATCTGCAGAGCCGGCTGGGGCTCAAGGGCGTCAAGGCCGCGCTGCTGCGCGAATGCGCCGGCGAGCCGGCCTGGCAAGACATGGCGCTGCTCGCTCGCCGCATCAAGGCGCTGCCACTGCGCCTGCTGCGCACGCGGCCTATCGACGAAGCCATCAGCAGCGCGGGCGGCGTGCGCCTGGAAGCGCTCGATGCGGCGCTGATGCTCGAGGCCGCGCCGGGCGTCTTCTGCGCCGGCGAAATGCTCGATTGGGAAGCCCCCACCGGCGGCTATCTGCTGACTGCCTGCATGGCCAGCGGCGTCGTGGCGGCCCGCGGCGTGGGGGCGTTTCTGGCGGCCTGAGCGCGTGGGCCCGACCGCCGGGCCGCCGCCAACATAATAAAAAAATTCTATTGAATTCGATCCAAAATTTCAGTTAGCTTTTATGGAGACCCCTCCCTAGAATGCCCCCCATGAGTTCGCTAGGAGAGCATTCATGGATTGGCGCGTTGCCTCGGACGTAGGCGGGACATTCACAGATATTGCGCATGTAGACGAGCAGGGGGTGCTGCATACGGCCAAAGTGCCTTCGCAGCCCGACAACTATGGCAAGGGCGTGGCGGACGGTATTTCGCTGCTGGCGGAAACCTGCAAGTACCAGGTGCGGGAATTGGCCGAGGTGCTGCACGGATGCACGGTGGCGACCAACGCCATCCTCGAGGGCAAGGGCGCGCTGACCGCCCTGGTCACCACCCAGGGCTTCAAAGACGTGCTCGAACTGCGCCGCATCCGCGTGCCCCGGCTGTACGAGCCGCTATATGTCAAACCCAAGCCGCTGTGCCCGCGCGACCTGCGCTTCGAGGTCGCCGAGCGTGTCAGTGCCTCGGGCGAGGTCGTGCAAGCGCTCTCCGAGCAAGACGTCGAGGCCGTCGCCCGGCAATTGCGGCTGCGCGGGGTGCAGGCGGTCGCGGTATGCCTGCTGCATTCTTATGCCAACGAGGCCCATGAGCGCATGGTGGGCGAGGTTCTGCGGCGGGAGCTGCCCGACGCATTCATCTCGCTGTCGGTCGACGTGCTGCCGCAGATCCGCGAATACGAACGCACGTCCACCACGGTCGTCAATGCGTACGTGGGGCCGCCAGTCAAGAACTACCTGGACGAGCTGGACGCCGAACTGAGCCGCAAAGACTGCCGGGCCCCCGTTTATGTCATGCAGTCTTCCGGGGGGCAGCTGAACAGCGAGGCCGTCAAGCAGATTCCGGCCCAGATCGTGGAATGCGGCCCGGCGGCCGGCGTCATCGCGGCGCAGTATATCGCCGAGCAGCTGGGCGAGCCGAACGTCATCACGTTCGACATGGGCGGCACCACCGCCAAGGCGTCGATGATCGAAACGGGCCGCCTGACCTACTCGGAAGACTACGAGGTCGGCGCGTCGATGAGCAATTCGGGAACCATCGCCGGCGGCGGCGGGTATTCCCTGCGCCTGCCCGTCATCAACATCGCCGAAGTGGGCGCGGGCGGCGGGTCCATCGTTTCCATAGACAAAGCCGGCGCGCTGAAGGTGGGCCCCGAAAGCGCCGGCGCGAACCCCGGACCCGCCTGCTACGGCATACAAGATGCCTATGTGACCGTCACCGACGCCAACGTGCTGCTCGGGTACCTGAACCCGCGCCAGCTGGCGGGCGGCACGGTGAATATCGACCGGGACCTGTCCCACCGGTGCCTGACCGGGAAAGTCATGAAAGAACTGAAGCTGTCCTCGGTGGAAGAGGTGGCCTACGGTATTCATATGCTGGCCAACGAAAAAATGGTGAAAGCCATCAAGGCCGTCACCACGTATCGAGGCCGGGACCCGCGCGATTTCACCATGATCGCGTTCGGCGGCAACGGCGGCATTCATGGCGTGGGCGTGGCGCGCAGCCTGGGCATGAAACGCGTGATCGTTCCGGTGTGCGCCGGCGTGTTCAGCGCGGTGGGCCTGGCGGTGGCCGAGCGCAAGGTGACCCTGGCAACCGCCTATCTGGTGCCGCTGCGCCAGGCGCGGAACGACAGCGCCAATGCCCTCTATGCGGAACTGCACCAGAAAGCGGCAAAGTTGCTGTGCCGGTCGCGCGCCGAAACCGCTTGCCTGATGCAGCTCGACCTGCGGGCCAAGGGCCAGGCCTTCGAAATATCGGTAGACCTGGGCCATGCCGAATTTTCGGACAAGTACGTGGACGAGATCGTGCAGCGCTTCGTCGACGAATATGAAGTCCGGTATTGCCACAAGCCCGATCCGGCCGCCGAGATCGAGATCGTGGCGCTGCGGATCTCGGTATCGGATACGACCTACAAGCCGCCGAAGTCCATACGGATGCAGGTGGCCGAAGGCAAGCAGCTGGGCCACAGGCAGGTGCATTTCGGCGAGCGGGGCAGCCACCAGGCCCCCGTGGTAAACCGCGCCTACATCGCCGGAAAGCAGCTGGCCGGGCCGCTTGTGATCGAAGAGTACGAGGGAACCACCATCGTTCCGCCGGATGCCCGAGCCTCGCTGGACGCAATCGGGAACATCGTTATCGACCTGGACGGAGCGCACTGACATGCATACCGACAAATTCAAGCTGGAAGTCATCCGCAACGCGCTGGAAATGATCGCCGAAGAACTGACCCTGACGATCATCCGGACGGGCTATTCCAACATCGTGCGCGACAGCCTGGATTTCTCTACGGCCATCTGCGACCAGCAAGGACGGACGCTGGCGCAGGGCCTGTGCACGCCCATGCACATGGGGGCATTCGAAGACGCGCTGGCGCTGCTGATCCGCAGAGAATCGGCCAATCTGCGCGAGGGCGATATCTTCATCATGAACGACCCCTACGAAGCCGCCGGCCAGCACCTTCCCGATATCTACGTGGTAAAGCCGGTTTATTACGAGTCGCGGCTGCGCGGCTGGGCGGCCACCTTGGCCCACCATTCCGACGTAGGCGGCATCGTGGCCGGCTCGAATGCGCTGGGCGCCACGGAAATCTGGCAAGAGGGCATCCGGATTCCCATCCTGAAATTGTATGAAGCCGGCCGGCGCAACGACACGCTGATCGAGATGCTGAAGATCAATGTGCGGACTCCCGAATGGGTCATCGGCGACCTCGAAGCCCAGGTGGCCGCATGCCACACCGCCGACAAATCGTACCGGGAACTGTTCGACCGGTACGGCGCCGGCGAGCTCGAGCAAGCCTTCGAAGACCTGCACGACTATGCGCAGGCGCTCATCGAAGCCGAGCTGCAGGACATGCCCGACGGCGTCTATCGCTTTATCGATCATATCGATGGCATCGGGTCCGACCCGCAGCCCATCACCCTGACGGCGAAGATCACCATCGCCGGCAACCGCATCACCGTCGATTGGGACGGCACGTCGGCCCAGGTCGACGGCGGCATCAATTCGCCGTTTCCGTTCAGCAAGGCATGCGCGTACGCCGCCATCCGGTCGGTGATGGCGTCGGACATTCCGAACTGCCATGGCTACACGCGCGCCATCGAAGTGCGCGCCCCGGAAGGCACGATCGTGCGCCCGCGTTCGCCGGCCGCCTGCGGCGCCCGCGGCATCACGGGGTACCGGCAGATCGATTGCCTGTTCGGCGCGCTGGCGCAGGCGCTGCCCGACAAGGTGGCGGCGGACAGCTCCGGCGGCTCCACGCTGCCGACGATATCCATGTATGTGGATGGCAAGGCCCGCATTTTTTGCGAAACCCTGATGGGCACCGGCGGGGGCACCCTGCAGCACGACGGACAAGAGGGCGTGGCGCACATCGGGGCCAACCAGTCCAACGTGCCGGTAGAAATGATCGAGCAGACCTATCCGATCCGCATCGAGGAATACGGCTACGTGTCCGACAGCGGCGGGCCGGGACGCCACCGCGGCGGAATGGCCATTCGCCGGTCCTATCGCATTCTTTCAGAACAGGCGACGCTGAACGTCCGGTCGGACAAGCGGGACCACCCCCCTCATGGATTGTTCGGCGGTTCGACGGGCAAGCCCTCCATGAGCCTGCTGCGCCGCGCCGACGGCGCCACCGAAGTCCTGCCCGTCATGCTGAAAGATCCCATCACGGTGTTCGAGGGCGATCTCTTCATCCACGACATGGCCAGCGGCGGCGGCTACGGGCCGGCGCATGAGCGCCCGGTAGAGAAAGTGCTGGAAGACGTGCATCTGGGAAATGTCTCGGTCGACAGCGCCAGGCGCGACTACAAGGTGGCCGTCAAATGGGACGGCAGCCAGTACGAGATCGACTATCCTGAAACGTTCAGGATGCGTTCTTGATGATCATTTAAGAGGAGACAACATGAAAATCAAAACCCTGGCCATCGCGGCCGCCAGCCTCATTGCGTCGGCATCCGCTTTCAACGCGAGCGCGGCGCCCGACAAGCTGCGCTATGTGGGCACCTACAGCAACCTGAGCCTGTTCAAGGACTTCGAGCGGCCATACTGGACGTCCGGAGAAAAAATCCTGGGCCGCAAGCTCGACGTCAGCGTGAACAGCTTCGACCAGATGGGGCTCAATGGCAGCGAAATCTTCAGAATGCTGAGCCAGGGGATGTTCGACGTCGGCACCACGATGTCCGCCTATGCGATCGGCTCGGCGCCCGAAATGGAAGGCGTGGACCTGCCCATGCTGGTCACCACGGCCGAACAGTCCCGGGAAATCGTCGAGGTCTACCGTCCGCAGCTCGAGCGCATTTTCGCCGAGCGTTTTCGCGGCGCGCAGTTGCTGGCCATTACGCGCTTTCCGCAGCAGGCGGTGTTCTGCAATTTCCCGCTCAAGCAGCTGAAAGACCTGAAAGGCAAGAAAATCCGCGTGCCCGGCGGCTCTTCGGCCGAGTTCGTCGAAGCCCTGGGCGCATCGCCCGTGAACATGCCCTTTGCCGAGGTCACCGCCGCGCTGGAACGCGGCGCGCTGGATTGCGCCACGACCGGCATATTGTCCGCCTATGCGGTGGGGTGGCACCAGGTCACCACTCATTTCCTGCCCGTTCCCGTCGGGGGTTGGGGCTACACCATGACGGTCATGAACGGAAGGGCGTGGAATTCTCTGTCGAAAGAAGACCAGGCGGCCCTGAAGAAAAGCATTGCCGCCAACTTCGAAGAGCCGGCGCTCAAGTCGGCCGAGGCGGATTTCGAAACGGGCATCAACTGCCTGACCGGACGCGCGGAATGTCCGCTCGGGCAAAGCGGCAAGATGGTCATGAGCCCCGTGTTGCCCGAAGACGTGGAACTGGCCCGGAAAATCCTGCGGGAAAAAGTCATTCCCAGCTGGGCCAGCCGCGTTTCGAAAGAAAACCTGAAGGCCTGGAACAGCACCATAGGCGAGCACACGGGCCTGAAGTACGAAGGCAAGCCCGAATAAGAAAAAGGAGCAACCGTCGTGGCACGAACAATAAATACGCAGACACTCGATCGGGCGCTGGGCTGGGCCAGCCGCGCCACGGCGGGAATACTGAAAATCTACGCAGCGCTGTTCTTGGTCGCCATCGCGGCGATCATCATCGAGATCGTGGCCCGGTTCTATGGCTACGCCACCACGGTTTCCGTGGAGCTTTCCGGCTATGTCATGGCAAGCATCATCGCGTGGGCCAGCAGTTACGCGCTGCTTCAAAAATGCCACGTCCGCATCGATCTCTTGTACCGGGCCCGGTCGGACCGCACCAAGAACCTGCTGGACATCCTGTCGATCTCGTCATTTTTCGTGGTGTCGATATTCCTGGCATGGACCACGACCTACCTAGCCCTGGATTCTTTCGAATTCGGCGTGGTGTCCAACACCACCCAGCGGGTGCCCTTGTGGATACCCCAAGCCAGCTGGGCGCTGGGTTTCATCTGGCTAGCAATATGCGCGGGCCTGCTGGCCGCCAAGGCCATCCTGGCATGGCTGAACCAAGACCGGCCCGGCATGGTGGCCGCGGTCGGCGTCAGCGACGAAGCGCCTCTTTGACATCCTGAACGAGACCCGGCCATGCTCATATTCGCGGTAACCGCCTTGCTGGCGTTGATGGCGGCTTCGATACCCGTCGCCATCGCGCTGATCATCCTGACCTTCGTCCTGGGATTCTTCTTTTCGGATTTTCCGTTTTATCTCGCCGCCGGCGAGGTGCTGTGGTCGAACTCCGACAACTACACACTGATCGCCATTCCGCTGTTCATTCTTATCGGCGAAATCCTGGTGCGCAGCGGCAGCGCGCGCAAGGCGTACTCCATCATGGACGCGTGGCTTTCATGGTTGCCGGGCGGCCTGATCCACGCCAACATCGGCGCATCGGTGCTGTTCTCGGCCACGTCGGGGTCCAGCGTGGCCACGGCGGCCACCATCAGCACCATCGCCTTGCCGGAGGGGCGCCGGCTGGGCTATAGCGAGGGCATATTCTGCGGGGCGATCGCCGCCGGCGGCACGCTGGGTATCCTGATTCCGCCTTCCATCAGCCTGATCATCTACGGCATATTCACCGAGACTTCCATTCCCAAGCTGTTCGCCGCCGGTGTGTTGCCCGGCCTGCTGCTGGGCGGGCTGTTCGTCGTCGCCACGATGGTCTGCAGCCTGGCCAAGCCTTCCATCAGTGGCGCGCGGGCCCGCTATTCCTGGAAGGAGCGCTTCGTGGGCCTGTTCCAGCTCATGCCGCTGTTCTTGCTGTTTCTCATCGTGGTGGGCTCCATCTATACCGGCGTGGCTACTCCCACCGAAGCGGCGGCGGTCGGCGTGGTCGCCGCGCTCGCCATCGCCGTGTGCGGCGGCGCATTCAGCTTCGCGAAGTTCATCGACGCCCTGATGGGCAGCCTGCGCACGACGGCCATGATCATGCTGATCGTGCTGGCCTCGTACTTTCTCAATTTCGTGCTGTCGACGCTGGGCATCAACGACAGGATAGAGGCGCTGTTTGCCGGGCTGAACCTGTCGCCGCTGGAAACCCTGCTGATCGTCTTCGCCATTTATGTCGTGCTGGGCTTCTTTATCGAAACCCTGTCGCTGATGGTGATTACGCTGCCCGTGCTGGCGCCGCTGGTGTTCGCACAGGGCTTCGACAAGGTGTGGTTCGGGGTCGTGGTGATTGTCTTGATCGAAATGGCGCTCATCACGCCGCCGGTCGGCCTGAATCTTTATGTGGTCCAGGGATCCCGGGGCCGGGGCAGCATCCTGGACGTCGTCATCGGCGCCGTTCCGTATGTACTGGCGATGCTGGTCATGCTGCTCCTGCTGGTTCTCTATCCGCAAATCGCGCTGTACCTGCCGAACAAAGTGTAGCCAGACTTCCGACATTCACAATGAATTCCCAAATGAAGCAACGACGCGCCATCGTGGTGGGGGCGGGGGTGGTCGGCACGGTAACCGCCGAAGCGCTGTGGAACCGCGGCTACGACGTCACCGTCATCGAGAAAAACAGCCAGCCGGCCATGGCCACCAGCGCCGGCAATGCGGGCCAGCTGTGCGCGCCGTTTTGCCTGCCGTTCGGTTCCCCCGGCTTTCTGCCGGGGTTTTTCAAGAAGGCGCTGGCGGGGTTGGGGGTGGGCGCCAGCATCAAGGATGTCGCCGGGAATATGCCCTGGCTGATGAAGTTCATGCGGAACTGCGACCGGCAGAGCTACCGGGACAACAGCGGCGCCATGCTGCGGCTGGCCCGCGAGTCGGTCGGGGCCCTGCATGGCCTGATGCGGCGGCACGAGCTGGACTTCGGCTACCGGGAAAATTGCGGCAAGCTGTACTTGTACGGCTCGGCCGACGCGCTGCGCGCGCCGACCCAGCTGCTCGAGTTGCGGCGCCAGATGGGGTTCGACGTGCGCGTGCTGGACCGGCGCGAATGCTCCGACATCGAACCCCTGCTGGGGCAGTCGCGGCTGGATTTCGCCGGCGGCATCTATGCCTCGGACTCCAGCGTCGGCGATTGCGCGCTGTTTACCCGGCAACTGGCCCGCAGCCTGTCGGACAGGGGCGTTGCCTTCAAATACGATACGCCGGCGCGCGCCAGCGTGTACCACCAGGGGCGCTTGCGGGGCATACGCATTGCCGACGGTATCGTCGAGGCCGATATCGTGGTGCTGACCGCGGCGATGGGCACCCGGCACCTGCTGCCTGCGCGATTGCGCGCGGCGTATCCGATTGCGCCGCTGAAGGGCTATAGCGTCACCTTGCCGCTGCTCGGGCCGGGCCCCAAGGGCACGATCACCGATGCGCAGCGCGCGGTGGCGTTCAGCGTATTGGGCGATTCGCTGCGCATCACCGGCGGCGCTTACTTTTCTTCCTCGACCGCGGTGCCGCCCGGCAAGGTGCGGCGCCTGCTCGACGTGTCCAGGCACTGGTTTCCCGACCTGGTCCGGTACGATGCCGATGCCGCCAGCCAGGGCTGGGCCGGCCTGCGGCCGGTATCGCCCAGCTCCGCCCCGTATATCGGCGCTACGGATGTTCCGGGGCTGTTCATCAATACCGGCCACGGCGGCTTCGGCTGGACTTGCGCGGCGGGCTCGGCGCAGCGCCTGCTGGCCGCCCTGGAGCAAACCTGAAACGAAGGCAATGTGCCGCGCGCCGGGGCGGTATCCGGTATCGTCTGTGTTACCGCAGCGTCCGCCCTGGTGAACGAGCACAATGACCTTCGAACAACTCCACAGCTTTTATCTGGTCGCCCAGCTGGGATCTTTCCAGAAAGCGGCCGAGCGGCTGCATGCCACCCAGCCCACGATTTCGGCCCGCATCAAGACGCTCGAAGACGCCATGAAGACGACGCTCTTCGACCGCAGAGGATACCGGGCTGTCCTGACCATCGACGGGCACCGGTTCCTGGAATACGCGGAAAGGCTGCTCAAGCTCAAAGACGCCGCCATGGCGGATATCGCCGGCTTTTGGGGCGCCAAGAGCGCCATCCGCCTGGGCGCTTCCGACTCGATGGCATTGACCTGGGTGCCCGACTTCATGCTCGAGCTGTCCTCTACGCACAGCGGCATCTGCTTCGATCTGCAGGTCGCCTCGTCGCCGGGGCTGCTCGATGACGTGATCAACCAGCGCCTGGACATCGCCTTCTTGATGCAGCCGTCGGCGCCCGGCCCGCTGGTGGTCGAGCCCCTGTGCTCGCTGGAAATGGTGCTGGCCTGCGCGCCATCGCTCAATCTGCACCATGAACCCATGCGCTACCACGACTTGAACAAATACAACATGCTGTCGTTCGACCGCAGCACTGAACCGTACCGGATGCTGCGAAAAGACCTCGAGCATGCGGATGCGCTGCCCAGGCTGAGCGCCATTTCTTCATTGCATGCGGCCGCCCTGCTGGCGGAAAAGGGCCTGGGCATCGCCGCCTTGCCCAGACTGACCATCGCGGATTCGCTGGCGCAGGGGCGGCTGGTGGTCGTCGAATCCGAACTGAAGCTCACGCCGCTGAACTTCTGTACGGCTTATTTCGATGGCCCTTCGGCCCCGACCCTGGCCCTGCTGGCCCAGTGGGCCAAGAAGGTCTGCCAGACCAAAATGGCGCAATCCGTCAACCCGCCGCCGCGCAACGGCGCGGCGCCCGCGGCATGACCGCGCCTTGTCTCCCCCCGGGAAACGCATTTTTTAGCAGGAATCGTTACAAAGCACGAAGCCCGGTTGCATGTCCGTGCAATACACTGGCGGCGGTTCCATTCCTGTATCCCAGAAAAATGAAAATACTCTGTGCCCTGGCGCTCATGGCTTCTCTTCTTGGCGGATGCGCCGTCTACACGCCCGACGGCGCCGTGATCGTAGACCCGCATGGCGGTGGCGGCGGCGGTTTCTGCCCGCCGGGCCAGGCCAAGAAAGGAAACTGCTGATCCCTGGGCGGCGCCTAGTCCACCTTCGCCCCGGACTGCTTCACGATTTCGCCCCAGGTTGCGTATTCGCGCTTCAGCAGTTCGGCAAAGGCCTCGGGGCTGGAAGGGCGCGGCAACGCACCCAGCGACTGCAGCTTGGCGGCGACTTCCGGGTCGCGCAAAATGGCCTGCAACGGCTCGTTGATGGCCTGGACGCAGGCGTCGGGCGTGCCCGCGGGAAACACCATCCCCAGCCAGGCCGCTACGTCGAAGCCCTTGACGCCCAGCTCGTCCAGCGTGGGTGTATCCGGGAACAGCTTCAACCGTTCCGGCACGGTCACGGCCAGCAGCTTGAGCCGGCCCGAATCGATGAAGGGCTTCGTCACCGTGACGGTCTCGATGCCGACATCCACGTTGCCGGCGGCGATGTCCGTCATGGCGCGCGCGCTGCCTTTATAAGGCACGTGCACGAGTTCGATGCCGGTTTCCCGCTGCAGTAGCTCCATGCCCAGGTGCGACAGCGTGCCGCTGCCCGACGAAGTGTGGTCCAGCTCGCCGGGATGAGCCTTGGCGTAGTCCAGGAAGCCCTTGAAATCGTCGAACGGCGCATCGGGACGGGCCACCATCAGCAGCGGGAAATCGATCAGGGTGCCGATGGGCTTGAAGTCTTTCAGCGTGTCGTAGCCGACCGATTTGTACAGGTGCGGGTTGGTGACATAGGCCGCGGTTGCCGACAGCACCATGGTGTAGCCGTCGGGCGGGGCCTTGGCCAGCTGGGCCAGCGCAAGGCTCGCGCCCTGGCCGGGCTTGTTTTCCACGATGACCGGCTGGCCCAGCTTCTGCGCCAGCTTTTCCGCCACCAGGCGCCCGACGATGTCCGTGGCCTGGCCGGGCGGATACCCGATGATCATGGTCACGGGCTTGTCCGGGTAGGCCGCCCACGCGGGCGACGCGGCGATGGCCAGCGCGCCGGCCGCCATCCATTTGGCAAGCATCTTCATTTTCCTGTCTCCTGTTTTCTTGGTCGGCCCACCATGGCCCGTCTCAAATAACGCCCGCTTCCTTCAGCGATGCGATTTCTTCATGGTCCAGCCCCAGCGCGCGCAGCACGTCGTCATTGTGTTGCCCCATAGACGGGCCGGCATGCCGCACCGCGCCGGGCGAATTCATGAAAACGGGCGCCACGCTCTGCATGCGCACGGTACCCAGTTCGCCGTCGGGCACTTCCACCAACGCCTTGCGGGCCGCGAAGTGCGGGTCCGCGTAGATATCGGCGATGTCATAGATGGGGCTGAACCCGACTTCGTGCTCGTCCAGCCTGGTGCTCAGTTCGTCCAGCGTGTAATTGGCGATTTCTTCCCGGATGATCGCGTCGAGTGCTTGCCGGTTCACCACGCGCTCCGGGTTGGCCAGGAAGCGCTCGTCGGCGGCCAGGTCCGGCCGGTCCAGGGCGCGGCAAAAGCGCTCGTAGATGCTCTGGGTCGACGCGGCGATCGACGCCCACTTGCCGTCGCGCGTTTTATAAATGTTGCCCGGGGCGGCATACTGGCTGAAGCTGCCGGAGCGCTGCCGCACGATGCCCAATTGGTCGTATTCGATGGGCAGGAACTCCATGATCCGGAACATCGATTCCATCAGCGAGCAATCGATTTCCTCGCCCTTGGCCACGCCGCCCGCGTGGCGCTGGTACAGCGCGGCCAGCACGCCAACGGCGCCGAACAAGCCCGCTACCGCGTCCGCAATCGGAAAGCCCAGGTGCAGCGGCGGGCCGTCGGCTTCGCCGCAGATATTGGTGAAGCCGGTCATGGCCTCGAACACCCGCGCGAAACCGGGCCGGTGGCTGTAGGGCCCGGTCTGTCCGAAACCCGTGATCCGCAGAATCGTCAGGTCGGGGTTGATCCCGTGCATCCACGCTTTGGTGATGCCCCAGCTGTCCAGCTTGCCCGGCCGGAAGTTCTCGACCACCACGTCGTAGTCCGGCAGCAGCCGGCCCAGCAGCCGGCGGCCTTCCGGGCGGCGCAGGTCGATGGTGATGCCGCGCTTGTTGCGGTTGGTGACCTTCCACCACAGCGGCACGCCGTTTTTGTGGGGCGGCAGGTTGCGCAGCGAATCGCCCGCACCGGGCAGTTCCACTTTGAGCACGTCGGCGCCCAGGTCGCCCAGCAGGGTAGCCGCGAACGGCCCCGCGTAAACCGTGGACAGGTCGAGTACCCGCAAGCCTTTCAGTGGGCCCGGGAAAGTGGTGGGATCGTGCGCATCAGGCATGGCAATCGCTTCAGTGGAATAATCGTCGCACCGAGTATAGGTAGCGGCACCGCGCACCGGAACCCGCATATCCTGGATATCAGTCATGCAGAATTTAGACAGCCCGCTGTTGGATTTGAAGAGCATCCGCTGCTTTGTCAGCGCCGCCGAGCACGGCAGCCTCAGCAGCGCGGCCAGCGCCCTGGGCATGGCGCAATCGGCGCTCAGCCGGCAGGTATCGCAACTCGAGTCCTTGCTGGGGTGCCGGGTGTTTCATCGCACCGGGCGCGGCGTCTCGCTGACGGAAATCGGGCACGCCATCCTGCCGCGCGCGCAAACCATGCTGCAGACGGCGGGCCAATTGGTGGATGACGTCCTGGCCCAGCGCAACCAGCCCGCGGGCAGCGTCACGATCGGCGTGCTGCCGGGGCTGTCGCGTCCGCTCATGAGCCGGGTGCTGCGGCGCCTGCTGGCCGCTTATCCCGATATCCGCCTGAAGGCGGTGGAAGCCTATAGCGGCGAAGTCGAGAACATGTTGGCCGAAGGCCGCGCCGACATCGGTATTTTCAACCGCTACCGGCCGATGCCGCGTGGCGCCCGCGAAGCCGTCTTCAGCGCGCCACTGCACCTGGTGGGCAGGGCGGGGGCGCCCGCGCTGGCCGGGCAGCCGCTGCGGCTGGGCGCGCTGGCGCGGCTGCCCCTGGTGCTGCCGGCGCGGCCCAACGGCATGCGGTCGTACCTGGACGAGATCTGCAACCGGCGCGGCATGAAGCTGAACGTGGTGCTCGAAGCCACCAGCGGCACGCTCATCAGAGAAGTCGTACTCAATTGCGAGGTATACAGCCTGCTGCCCTACCATGCGGTGGCGGACGAACTACGCGTGGGCACGCTCGCCATGGCGCCTGTCAAAGACCCCGTTCTGCGCCAGAGCGCGTTTGTCGACACGACGCGCAAGCATCCGCTGTCGAACGCGGCGCGGGCCGTGCTGAAGGTGGTGCTGGACGAAATGCGCGCGCTCGACACCGGGGCGGGAAAGCCGTCGCGTTAAGGGCCTGAAGGCAGGGCCAGGCGCCTACCTCTGGCCGTGCTGCTCTTCCTTGTCATCGTCGCGCAGCTTGGCCTCGATTTCGCGCGCTGCCTCCGTCAGTACCTGGAGCTTTTCCCGCAGAAAATTGCCGGACAGCCGCTTCTTCAGCGCGGAAACGCTGAGGCCTCCGACTGGAATGCCGTGCGGGCCGAAGATGGGTATGGCCAGGGCGCGGATATCCTGGAGTTCCAGGACTTCGTTGATGAAATAGCCTTTTTCCCGAATGTGTTCAACGCGCTCCCACATGGTCCGTACGCTGAATCCCGGGTAGTCGCGGGCGATGCGCCTGCTGTTGGCCTGGTAGATGCGCTCGATCTCTTCGTCCTGCAGGCCGCTGAGCAGCGCGACCGCGCCCGCGCCGATGTTCAGCGGACGGTGCCGGCCCACATCCAGGACGAATGCCTTGATGGGGTAGGCGCCTTCGGCCCGCCCGGCACAGACTCCGTCGAATCCCGAGCGTATGGTCAGAAAAGCGGTGTCGCCCGTCGCAGTGGCAATACGTTCAAGAAAAGGCTGGCATACGTCGCGCAAGTCGAACGACATGGCAGCCGCCAGGCCCATTTCATAGGCCAGCGAACCCAGGTGATATTTCTTCGACTTTTCGTCTTGCCGGATGAGGCGTTCAGCGACCAGCGCCTGCAGGATCCTGTGAGTGGTCGGCCGGGTCAGGCCCGAGCTCTGGTAAAGCTCGACCAGCCGCATGCCCGTGCGGTTATATGCGGTAATCAGTTTCAGTAACGTCGCGCAGCGCTGCACCATCTGTGCGCCGCTGCGGCTTTCTCCTGCATCAGGTTCGCTATGCATGGAGTCTCACTATGTGGGCTGTGTTTGGTGGGTAGGCTCGAATTATCAGCGGATAATCGTAGAACTTCAAATTCGCTGTGAAAAATAGTCCACATACAGGGAGACCGACCAGGTGAAGACGACGACCTTGGACACTGATACATCCCAGATTTCCGCCGTGGCAGGCATCGGCCACACCGACTGGGTCCAGGATTACCGGCGCGTGCGCAACGGCGAAAAACCGTACGACTCCTACGGGTACGCGGCGCTGGCGTTCAAGCGGGCGCTTGACGATGCGGGCCTGAGCCGCGACGATGTCGATGGCCTGATCGTAGGGCCGACGACGGCCTACGAACGCATGGGCGAAATCCTGAACATCGATCCGCGCTGGGGCGGCCAGGCCGATGCCGTGCAAGCGGTGTTCCAGGCGGTCATGGCCATCAAGTCCGGCATGGCAGAGGTCGTGGCGCTGGTATACGGCAACGATCAACGTTCGGCGGCGGTGCAGTACGGCGGCCCGGAAGCCATGGGCGGCGGGGCATTCCTGTCGTACGTGTATCACAGCCCCTGGGGCCTGACGTCACAAGGGGCGCTCTATGCGCTGATGTTCCAGCGCTACAAGGCACTGCACGGCGTCACGGACCAGGATCTCGGGCAGGTGGCGGTAGGCCAGCGCCAGTGGGCCAATATCAATCCGAACGCCATCATGCACGGCAAGCCGTTGAGCATGGATGACTATCTGGCGGTCAAGTACATCGCCGAGCCGCTGCGTATGAACGACTACTGCCTGATCAACGACGGCGGCGTGGCGCTCATCATCATGGAAGCGAGCCGCGCCCGGCGCCTGTCCGGCAAGGCCGTCAAGATCCACGGCCTGGGTCGCAGCGATCTGAACCACCACGCCACCAGCCTGGGCCCCCGCCTGGTCGATTTCTATCTGCCCGCCCAGCAGCGCGCGGCAGAGCAGGTATATGCCGCCGCCGGCCTGGGTCCCAAAGATATCGACGCGCTGATGGTCTACGACAGCTTCAGTCCGCACATTCTGTTCGCGCTCGAAGGCTTTGGCTACTGTCGTCCCGGTGAGGCGGGCAAGTTCATTGCCGAGCACGGCATCGGAGTGGGCGGCAAACTGCCCGTCAACACGCACGGCGGCCACCTGTCCGAATCTTATATGCAGGGCTGGAGCCATCAGGTCGAGGCCGTCCGCCAGGTGCGCGGCGGACTGGGCAAGCGGCAGGTGGCGGATTGCCGCCACGTGCAGTACGTCTCGGATGTGGCCGGCAAGGCCATGTCCATTATCTACGGACGCTGAAGAGGACCCTGATCATGAGCAAGATGCCCCGTCTGTACTCGCCTTACGACGCGCCCATGTGGGAAAGCATTGCCGAAGGCAAGATGAAGCTGCAGCGCTGCCCCGAGTCTGGAGCGTTCCGCTATCCTCCCGGCCCGGTGTGCCCGGTCAGCCTTGGCATGGACTACGAGTGGACCCCTATCTCCGGCAAGGCCAAAATCGTTTCCTGGACCGTATTCCATCGGCAGTACCTGCCCGCCTATCCCGCGCCCCACCTGGTGGTGGCGGTGCAGCTGGAAGAAGGCCCCATCATGGTGTCTTACATGGACCACGCCGAGCTGGCCGGCATCGCGCTGGATGCGCCGGTGCGCATGGTGTACGCCGACCATCCCGATGGCTATCGGGTACCGAAGTTCACGCTGAATCAATAACTCGATGACACGAGGGCGTGCGCGGCTGCGCACGCCCGCAAGGCGCGGGCCGGCTAGGCCAGGGCCGGCAGCTTGCGCATCAGGTCTCGCACCGAGATCCGGTGCAGCGCCAGGGCCGACGCAAAAAATGCGTCGCCGCGGTCCTTGGCGCCGGCCTGGCGCAGGCAATCGCGCCATTTTTCCTGTAGTTCTTCGTCATTCAGCGGGCAGGCGGCCGAGCCGCGCAATGCGCGGATT
The DNA here is from genome assembly GCA_017745595.1 of Bordetella petrii. Taxonomy (GTDB): domain Bacteria; phylum Pseudomonadota; class Gammaproteobacteria; order Burkholderiales; family Burkholderiaceae_B; genus Bordetella_A; species Bordetella_A petrii_C. Next base: position 370,694 of record WMBV01000001.1, on the reverse strand, counting down.
TCACTATGCAACACCTGGCCCGACTCGAGCGTGATGTCCAGGGTATTCCAGCGGGGCGTCTCAGGGCCCGGGTCTTCCGCGCAATGAACTTTCTTTATCAGAGCCTGTGCGGCGGGCCTGCGTACCGCCTCGTCGGTGAAGCTGGATAGCCGTACGTGGCCGTCCAGCAGCGCGGCCGCCATGGCGTACTGCATGCTGAACTTGCCCTCCAGGCCGGTCTGCGGCCGGGTGTGGATCAGCGGCACCATCGCCCGCCGATTCGCTTTCACATGGATGGCCGTCACGGCGTCAGCACGCAGCCCGTGCTTGTCGCGCAGGGCCAGCATGCCGTCGATGGATCGATGCGCGGCGTAGCACATCGGATACTTCTTGATGTCGATGCCGCTGCGCTCCAGTTCCAGTGCATCTTCGCCCAGGCCGTCCAGGGCTGGGCCCAGAGGGTCGCTGTTGCCGTACAGCGCCGCGAAACCCTCGGCGCCGTCCAGCGCGTCGTCCGCCCCGTCCAGGCCCAGCTCGGCCAGAACGGCCGCGCGGATCGCACTGGCGCCGCAATGCCCCGCTTGAAACGACTTGGCCATGGTTCCGAAATTGCCGCGCGTGCCGGACGCTTGCGCGACAGCCAGCCCGATGGCATTGACGGTTCGCGTCTCGGACAACCCCAATAGATGGCAGCACGCGACCGACGCGCCGATGGTGCCCAGCGTGGTGGTGGCATGCCAGCCCTTGGCATAGTGATCGCGCACCATGGCGCGAGCCAGCCGGACCATCACCTCGAAGCCCACGGCATAGGCGCTTGCCAAGCGGATGCCGTCCAGGTCTCGAGCCTCTGCCAGGGCCGCCAGCGCCGGTAGCAGCGCGATGCTGGGGTGGCCCCGCAGCGGGCTGTTGACATCGTCGTAGTCCAGCACGTGCCCGGCTACGCCGTTGTACAGGGCGGCGTCTTCGGCGGGCATGGGCGCGCCCAGACCCCACGCCGTCGCGGCCGAACTCGGGCCGCCGCGTCCGGCGGCATAGCGCAGCAGGGTCTGTGCCGCGGGCTCTCCATGTCCGGCCAGCGCGACGCCTACCGTATCGATCAGTGCCCGGCCCACCTGGCGCCGCGGTTCCGCCTGCAGCGCATGCGGGTCGAAGGCCCGCGAGAACCGGGCGATGCGCCGCGAGGCGGTAAGGGTTGTATGTTCAGCCATGAAGACTCCGGAGATGGCGATGCTTCAGGTACAGTTCGCCGCGCGCCAGCAGGCGCGCGGTGCGCTGGATGGTAGCCGCGGTGATATGCACCGCGGCGCCGTCTTGCCGCACGGCGGCGTCGACGCTGATCGTGCCGCTCGGATGGCCCAGGCGTATCGGGCCGTCGCGGTCAGGCCGGACATGCCGCGCGGCCAGCGTGCCGGGAATACGGCATGCCATGCCGACGGCGGCCGATACCGTTGCCGCCAGCGCCTTGCTGGTCGCGGCAGTCGAGTATTGCCGGCAGATCAGGTCCACGTCGTCCGCCGCGATCTGCTCCCCGGTCGTATAGGCGCGATAGGCGCGGGGAGCCTGCACGGCAACCAGCATCGGCGTCGACGGCGCGGCGCGGCCGTACCAGTAGCCGGCCAGCCCCGTGCGCACGGCCACGGCTTCGCGCACGCGCTGCATCACGCCCGTCAGTTGGGCGTTGCCATCTATGTCATGCGGCGCTTCCACGCCCGTCATGCCCAGATCTTCCGCGCAGACCAGCACGATCAGGTTGGGACCGTCCACGACCGATACGTTCAGCGGGCCATGGCCGGGAACCTCGATGCGGCTGGTCGCCTGCCCGAGCGGCAGCAGGGCGCCCGTCATGGCGCCTGTCGCCCGATGGAAATCCAGGTCGATCGCGGCGCCGGTTCCCGGCACGCCGCCGATCGAGAACGTGCCTTCTTCCAGGACGGTGCCGCCGCGCAAGGGGACCCTGGCCACGATGATGCGCTGCGTGTTGACGTTGTGGATGCGCACCATGGCGTGGTCGCCCCGCGCCCGCGCGTAGCCCTCGTGGACCGCATAGGCGGCGGCCGCGGCGGTCAGGTTGCCGCAGTTGAGGTTGAAGTCGACCTCGGCGTGGTGGATCCCCACCTGCGCGAACAGGTAGTCGATGTCCGCGCCCGCCACGGTGGGCGGGCCCATGATGCCCGCCTTGCTTGTCAGCTTGTCGGCGCCGCCCAGCCCGTCTATCTGGCGGGGATCCGGGCTGCCGAAGATATCAAGCAGCACGGAAACGAGCGCGCCGCGGTCCGCGGGCAAATGGTCGCGCGGCATGAAGACGCCTTTGCTGGTGCCGCCACGAAACAGGGCGTAGGGAATCGATGCGGGGCTCGTGTCCATATCTATGCTGCCTCCGCCAGGATGGCGCGCAGGCGGTCTCGGTGGCCGTCCAGTTCGCGCGCGCGATCGGCGTTGAAGTTGTACAGCGCGGCCTGCAGCGCATGCTCGCGGTCGGCGGCCGGCACGCCGCTCAGCTTGCGGGATACGCCCAGGGAATGAAAGTGCCGCTGTACGGCCCCGGCAACCTGGCCGGGTATGGCGGCGTCGACGGTAGACAGCCCCAGGGCGGTTCCCATTTGCGCGATGGCATTGGGACACAGGTCGCCGAAATGCCGGATGGCCGGTGCCGTCAACAACGCCTGGGTCGCGCCCTGGTCCAGGTGCGGCACGCGGTTGAAAAGAGCCGCGGCCAGCGCATAAACCGAGCGGGCCACCCAATGCGCATCGAACGGCCGGCCGCCATCGTCTTCGTCGCGGTTCTGCAGCAGCGCGGCGGCGCACATGTCCAGGCGGGCCTGCGCGTCCTGGGCGTGCGGCATGCGCGGCAATGCAGCGCGCGCCAGGGTGTAGGCGTGCAGCCGCGATGCCTGGACCAGGGGATTGGCTTGCCGGAGGGCCCCGATATTCATCAGGGCCCGCCAGTAGACGCCCAGCCCAGTGGAAAGCGCCAGGCTCGGCGGGGCGGTCAGCAGGGCATCCGAATCCCAGAAGATGCTCGCTGGCCGCGTTTTGGGATCGAAGAACTCCAGGCGGGGGCCGCCGTCGTCGCGGCGCAACGCGGCGCCGCCGCGGTGTTGGGCCGAAGTGGCCGCGGTCAGCACATTGAAAATGGGCGGCTTGGGGCGCAACAGCCTGGGGCTGTGCGGCGGCAGGCCATCGGCGTAGCGCGTCGCCAGCTCGGTCAGAGGGCGGTCTTCGCCCAGGGCAATGGCGACGACGCGCGCGGCCTTCAAGACGCTGCCCGCGCCCACTGCCACCAGCAGGTCCGCGCGCCGCGAACGGGCCGCCGCGGCAGCCCGTTGCACATCTTCCAGCGGCGCGTCTTTGCGCAGCTGCGTGTAGGCGCCGGCGTACCGGTCGCCCAGCAGGCCCCGGATGCGCGGCAACAGAGGCGTGCGCGTCGCGACGCTGTTGCCGCACAGCACGAAGGCGTTGCGCGCCTCCAGGCGCGCCGCTTCGCGCGGCAGCATGTCCAGCGCATGATCTCCGGCGTGGATGCGGACGGCGGGAGATATAGCGGCGAATTTTTCCATGGCCGCCCCTCGGTCAGTTCGCCGGCAAGCCGCCGCGCAGCAATTCGCGGGCGACCACCCAGCGATGGACCTCGCTGGGGCCTTCCACGATGCGCATGACGCGGCACATGCGAGAAATGTATTCCAGCGGCAGCTCCTTGGATACGCCCATGCCGCCGAAGAGCTGGATGGCGCGATCCACGACCCGGGTGATCATTTCGGTTCCCTGCACCTTCACCATGGAGCCGTCCAGCCGCACATCGGCGCGGCCCTGGTCCATCTTCCAGGCCATCTGGTAGACGAGCAATCGCACCATCTCCAGTTCCTGATAAGAGTCGGAGATCCACCATTGGACTGCCTGCCGGTCCGCGAGCGGCAAGCCAAAGGTCTTGCGTGCGTTGGCCTGCTCGATCATCATTTCCAGGCAGCGCGTGGCAAGCCCCAGGCAGCGCGACGCGATTTCCAGACGGCGCACGCCCAGGCGCTGCGAAAGCGGCCCGAATCCCGCGCCCACCTCGCCCAGCACCTGGCCGTCATCCAGCTCCACATTGTCCAGCACCACCTCATAAGGCAGATATTCGCCGATCATCGGAAACGACGCCGGAATGCTCAGGCCCGGGGTGCCCTTGTCCACCAGGAAGGCCGTAAAGGCCGACCGCTTGTCGGCCGCCGGGTCCGTCACCGCCATCACGATCATGAAATCGGCGCGGCGCGCGTTGCTGATCCACAGCTTGGTGCCGTTAAGCACCCATTTGCCGTTCTTGCGCTCGGCCCGCGTCTTGATTGCCGCCGCGTCGGATCCGGCGCCGGGTTCGGACAGCGCCAGGCAGCTTTTCTTCTCGCCGCGCGAATACGGAAGCAGGTAGCGGTCGACCTGGCCGCCCTTGCACAGTTCCTTCAGCATGAAAAGATTGGGGCTTTCCGGCGGCAGCACAAAGGGCACGATGCTGTGCTTCAGCTGCTCGATGACGAGGCACTTCGTCAGCATGCCGAGGTCCTGGCCGCCGAACTCCTCCGGCACATCGATGCCCCACAGGCCTATCTCTTTGGCCTTGGCCTGCAGCGCGGCCTCGAGTTCCGGTGGAATAAGCGGGGCGTCGGAGTAACCGCGCTCGGCCTCGCGGCGGATGATCAGGGCCTCGAGCGGCACCAGCTCGCCGGCGGTGAAACGCGCCACGGTGTCGCGCACCATGCGCGAGGCTTCGGGTAGTTCGAAATCCATGTTTTCTCCTGGTGGCGCCGGATCAACGGCCTTGGTAGGCGGGCGCCCGTTTTTCCTGGAAGGCGCGGCGGCCCTCGATCCGGTCTTCGGTGTCGCGCAGCAGGCCGAATACATAGCGCTCGCTGTCCAGCGCGGCAGGCAGGGGCATGTCCTGGCCGCTGTACACCAGCCGTTTGACGGCCCGCACCGACAGCGGGGCGTTCTGCGCAATGCGCCGGGCGATTTCCAGCGCGGCGGGCAACAGCGCATCCCGGGGCACCACCTTGCTGACCAGGCCGATGCGCAAGGCCTCTTGCGCGTCGACGCGGTCGCCCGTCAGCAGCATCAGCATGGCGTCGGATGCTCCCACCGCGCGGGGCAGGCGTTGGGTTCCGCCCGCGCCCGGAATACTGCCGATGCGCACTTCGGACAAGGCGAACACCGCGTTCTCCGAGGCCAGGCGGATGTCGCACGCCAGCGCGATCTCCATGCCGCCGCCCATGGCATAGCCGTTGACGGCGCAGATCAGGGGCTTGTCGGTGTCCAGCCCTTCGAGCAGGTGGTCCGAGCGCGGTTGGCCGAACATCAGCTCGGCGGCGCTCTCTGCGGGAGGCATGGTTTTCTTCAGGTCCGAACCCGTGCAGAACGCCTTGTCGCCCGCGCCGGTCAGCACGGCCACCCGAATGGTGTCGTCCGCATTGATGCGGGCCCAGGCGGCGCGCAGTTCGGCGCGCATTTCCGGGTCGATGCTGTTCATCGCGTCCGGGCGATTCAGAGTCAGCGTGGCGACGTGCTCGTCCACGGTGATGTCCAAGGGCATGTCTTTCTCCTGGTTCTGATATGGAATACGGGTTAGGACAGCACGCCGTCCGCGCGCAAGGCGGCTATCCCGGCCTCGTCCAGCCCGAGCAGCTCGCGGCAGACCTCGCCGGTATGCTGGCCCAGCAAAGGCGCGGGCGACGTGGGCGCGGATTGCGCGTCGGAAAACCGGTACGGTGCCGAGTTGTAGGTGCTGGGACCCATTTCCGGATGATTCAACGTGACCCAATGCCCGCGCTGTTCCAGTTGCGGGTCGCGCATCACGTCGCGCGCGTCATAGACGGAGCCCGCCGGCACGCCGGCCTCTTGCAGCGCGGCTGCCAGCCGCGCCATGTCGTGCGACGGCGTGACGGCGGCGATGGCGGCGTCGATTGCGTCGCGTTGCCGCAGGCGCGTTTCCCGGTCGTGCCATTCCGCCCGGTCGGGCAGCCGCAGGACACGCACAAGGGCCCGCCACTGCGCGTTGTCGCTGATTTCCATGGCAATCCACCGGTCCGTGCCCGAGCACGGATAGACGCCGCTGGGGGCATGGCCGGGGCGCGCATTGCCATGGCGGCCGTCGATCACCCCGTTCACCAGGAAATTCATCAGGCTGGGGCCGGTCATGGCCAGCGTGGATTCCATCTGAGCCAGGTCGATGAACTGGCCTTGGCCGGTGCGGCGCTGATGGCGCAGCGCCGCCAGGATGGCGAACGCGCCATGTCCGGGGTTGGGAATATGATCCGGATAGTTGGTGCCGGTGCCGGCTGGCTGGCGGTCGGGCAGGCCGGTCATGTGCTGCAAGCCGGTCAGCGCGGCAATGGTCAGGCCGTAGCCCAGGTCATTTTTCTCGGGGCCGGTGGCGCCCTGCATGGACATCGAGGCAAAGACCAGGTGCGGCGCGACGGCCTTCAGCGTTTCGTAGCCGAGGCCGAGTTTTTCCATGACGCCGGGCGTGAAATTATTGGTGACCAGCTGGGCGTCGGCGATCAGGCGCTTGGCCAAGGCCAGGCCTTGCGCGGTCTTCAAATTGAGCGTGACGCTGCGCTTGCTGGAGTTGCGGTCGGCGAAGTAGCCGCTGCGGTTGGCGCCCGGCTTGCCGTCCTTGAACGGCTTGGTCACGCGCAGCGTGTCCAGCCTTTGCGAACTCTCGATCTTGATGACATCCGCACCCAGGTCGGCAAGAATCTTGGTCGTGTACGAGCCCGCGCCGATCCACGAAAAATCGATCACGCGCACATTCGCCAGCAGTTTTTTCATCGTACGGCTCCCTGCTGTCTCATGGCTTGTTGCTCTGCGTCGGTGTAGCCAACCCAGCTCAGAATGTCCCGCGTGTGTTCGCCCAGCCGCGGTGCGCGGCGGCGCAGGTTCCAGGGCGTGGCCGACAACCGATAGGGCGCTCCCGGCATGCGCAGCGGGCTTCCTTGCGCATCCTGGATATCGACGAAGAAGCCGCGGAAGTCGCGCTGGGGGTTGCCGGCAATGTCCCGCGCGTCGCAGATGGGCGCCAGCGGAATCCGGCGGGCACGCCCCATGGCCTGCATCGCCTGCTTGGTGCGCGTCCGGGCATAGGGCGTGAAAACCTCGCCGAAAATGCGCTTTGCCTCGTCGCTCGCCAGGAAATCCTGGTCGTTCCAGCGGTCTTCGCGAAACTGTCCGGCACCGGCCACGCCTTCGTCGACCAGCCAGTCAGTGGTGGTTTTCCAGAACCGGTTGCTGCCGATGCCGCCGGCCATCAGGTAGATGTAGCCGTCTTTGCATTCGAAGACGCCCGTTCCCGCCAGGCGCTGCGTGCCCGCGTTGCGCCGGCGGATGGTTCCCTCCAGATCGTAGAACTGCACGGCGTTTTCCATGCCCATGACCACGCATTCCTGCATGGATACATCGACGTGCTGTCCCGAGCCGCTGGCCTCGGCGTCGTAGACGGCGGCCAGCGAGGCGACGGCGGCGAACAGATTCGCCGCGCCCACGGCTTGTTCGCCGCACGCCACCATGGGGGCGGTATCGGGATAGCCGGCCAGGTACAGCATGCCGCCCATGCCCATCGCGGTAAGGTCGGTGGCCAGCCAGTGCGAGAACGGACCCGTTTGTCCGAACGCGGTGATGCTGGTCAGGACCAACGCGGGATTGGACCTGCGCAGCCGGGCGTAGTCCAGCCCTCGGGCCGCCATCTTGCCGGGCTGTTCGCTTTCAACGATCAGCGCGCAACGGTCGGCCAGGCGGCGGAACACTTGTACGCCCGCGTCGCTGTCCAGGTCCAGTGCGATGCTCTGCTTGTTAGTGTTCTGGTACTGGAACGTCAGGCTTGCGTCGAGGTCGTCCCGGCCCGCGACCCGCGGCTCGACGTGCCGCGACGGCGAACCGGCCGGCGGCTCGACCACGATGACCCGGGCGCCGAGATCGGCGAACAGCTTGCCGCAATAGTTTCCCAAGGGACCGGCCACGTCCAATACCGTGATTCCGGCCAGTGCCATGGCTTCTGGCATTGATGTCATGTATGTAAGTCCATTCGAAATTGCGCGGGCCGGGGCCTTATTGCATCTGGTAGATTCCGGCCTGCTTGGCGACGTCATGCCACTTGGCGATGTTCTGCGCCACGGTCTTCTTCATTTCGCCGGGCGAGCTGGCCACGACGCCATACCCCAGGTTCTCGAGGTGATCGTGCCGCTTCTTGAGCGAGTGGACGATGGCGGTATTGAGGGCCGCGACGACCTTGGGATCGGCCTGGGCCGGCATGTTGAAGCCGTACCAGGTGTCCGAGTCGTATCCCCGCAGCCCGATTTCCGAGAACGTGGGCACGTCCGGCAACTGCTTGTTCCGCTGCGGGCTGCCGATGGCAAGGATGCGCAGCGACCCCTTGTCCGCCAGTTCTTTTGCCGATGCGGATTGCACGAACATCATGTCGATGTGGCCGCCCAGGAGATCGGTCATGGCCGGTCCGCCGCCGCGATAGGGCACATGCGTGATATTGACCCCGGCCATGGCTTTCATGAGTTCGCCCGCCATGTGCTGCGAGCTGCCCACGCCGGCCGAGCCGTAGCTCAGCTTTTCCGGATGGCTTTTTGCGTATGCGATGAGTTCCTGGGCCGTCTTGAATTGCGAGTCGGTCCTGACCGCCAGTACCAGCGGCGCCGAGACGGCAATGGACAAGGGCGTGAAGTCTTTGACGGAGTCGTAGTTCAGCTTCTTGTAGATGGACGGATTGACCGACAGGATGCCGTCGGTGGTCAGCATGATGGTGTAGCCATCGCCGGGTTGCCGCTTGACGTAATCGGCGGCAATGGTGCCGCCGGCGCCCGCGTGGTTCTCTACCACCACCGTCTGCTTCAGTTCGGTACTGATGTCCTGGCCTACCAGGCGGGCCAGGGCATCGGTGCTGGCGCCCGCGGCGTAGGGCACGATCAGCTTGATCGGCTCGGAAGGGAACGCCTCGGCGGCCGGGACGTTCACGGCGAACGCCAGCCCGGCCAGGGCGGACAGATATTTGAATGGATTCTTGGACGGCACGGATGTCTCCTTGTTTATCGAAGGGGTGTGCCGGCATGTGCCGGGCGCAGCCGCTTTTCGATGAAGCGATCTGACGCCGGCAAATGATAGAAATCCAGGTGCGTAGGGACAATGGGAAAAAGCCCACAATGTGAGCTACAGGAAAAGACCAAGCGGACACACGGGGATTTATTGCGAAATTTCCAAAGCCATACGGGCAAAAAGTCCAACTTGTGAGATTTTTCCGACGCGCCGCGATGGCGCGGCACAGGCATGTCACTTGCTGCGTTCCTCCAGGCCGCGCTCAAAACCCGCTACCAGGAGGCGATCAAAAGTGACCCAAATTGTCGAACCTCGGCATGCCCTCACCGTGCACCCGCTGCATGCCGTTTTTCTAGCGGGAACCGTACCCTTGTTTCTGGGCGCCGCGCTTGCCGATGCCGCCTATGCGAAGTTTTTTCATATTCAGTGGAATAACTTCGCATCGTGGCTGCTGGCCGGCGGACTGGTGTTCGGCGGTATCGCCCTGATCTTCGCGGTCGTCGAACTTTGCCTGCCTCATCGGCGCACGCGGGGAACCCTGCTTTATTTTGTGGTGTTGCTGGCCACGTGGATCGTCGGCTTTTTCAATGCGCTGATGCACGCCCGCGACGCTTGGGCAAGCATGCCCGCCGGCCTGGTTCTGTCGATCATCGTGGTGGTGCTTGCGTGCGCGGCCACATGGCTGGGCTTTCGCACCCCGCATATCAGAGGCGCCCTATGAAACACCTTAGCTTGCTTGCCGGCATTTCTTTGTCCGCGGTGCTGGGTGTGTGCAGCGGCCAGGCCGGACCCTCGCAGGTCGGCGCCGCGCCCGACCTGCCCAAGCCCGAACGCGGGTTGCTGCCCGACATGGTGATCGCAAAACCGGCGGAATGGGGAAACAAGGTACCGACGGTGCCCGACGGCTATACGATCACCGCCATCGCCACGGGTCTGGCCATCCCGCGGCAGACGCTGGTATTGCCCAACGGCGACATCCTGGTGGCCGAGGGCCGGGGCGGCAATGCCGCGAAACTCAAGCCCAAAGACGTGATCGCCGGCATGATCAAGGCCAGGGGCACCAGCCCGGTCAAGGGCGGCAACCGCCTGACCTTGCTGCGCGACGCCGAGGGCGACGGCACCTACGAAGCCTCGACGTTCGCCGAGAACCTCAACGCCCCGTACGGCCTGGCCCTGGTGGGCAACAATCTTTATGTCGCCAACCAGGATGCCCTGGTGCGATTCGACTACCAGCCGGGGCAGACCCAGGCGAGCGGCCCGCCCGAAATCGTGACGCCGTTGCCGTCGGAAATCAACCACCACTGGACCAAGGCCCTGGCCGCCAGCGCGGATGGGCAATACCTGTATGTGGGCATCGGTTCCAATAGCAATATCACCGAACGCGGCATGACGGCGGAAGCCGACCGCGCCCGCATCTGGCGCGTCAATGCGCGCACCGGGGAACACAAGGCGTACGCCACGGGCCTGCGCAATCCCACCGCGCTCACGATCCAGCCCGATACGGGCCAGTTGTGGGTGGTAGTGAACGAGCGCGATGAGATCGGGCCGAACCTGGTTCCCGACTATCTGACGGCCGTCCAGGAAGGCGCCTTCTACGGCTGGCCGTACAGCTATTGGGGGCAAAACGTCGACGAGCGTGTCCGGCCGCAAGATCCGGAGAAAGTCGCCGCGGCGATCAAGCCCGACTACGCCCTGGGGTCGCACGTCGCGGCGCTGGGCGTCGACTTCTCGGCCGATGCCATGGGCGGCCCGTTCGCCAACGGCGTGTTCGTGGGCGAACACGGCAGCTGGAACCGCAGCGACCCCGTCGGCTACAAGGTGGTCTTCGTGCCGTTCACCGACGGGCGCCCGTCGGGCCCGCCCGTGGATTTCGTCGCCGGCTTTCGCGACAGCGACGGCACGACCCGCGGCCGGCCGGTGGGCGTAACGGTAGACCCGCGCGGCGCGCTCATCGTGGCCGACGATCTCTCGAACACGATCTGGCGCATCACACCGGCCCGGCCCGCGCAGGGCGGATAGCCTGCCCCGGTTCCAGGTGTCTGACTCCCGTCAGGGTGTCAGACACCGGACGCATCAACAGGTGTCAGGCTCCGCAGGTGCCTGACACCGCCGTCAGTACAATGCCTGTTGAAAGGTGCTTCGCCCACGCTACACTTTTCTCGATGTCCGCTTCCGCCGAATTCCCTGTCAATGTCCAGTACATCACGCGCGGCCCGCGCCGCATGAAACATGCCCCGCCAGCGGGCGGGCGCCACCCGGCCGGCTGGGCCGCGCTGGCTGTGTGCGGCGCAATGACGCTCATGGGGCGCGGCGCCCAGGCGCAGCCAGCCCCCGACACCCCGACGCTCGAGCCGGTGGTCGTCACCAGCATCCGCTACAGCGCTACGCTGCTGGACACGCCGGCCTCGGTCGACATCGTCAATGGCGACCGCCTGCGCTTCGACACCCCAGGGATCAACCTGTCCGAAAGCCTGGGCGGCGTGCCCGGCCTGCAAATCCAGAATCGCCAGAACTATGCGCAGGATCTGCAAATATCGGTGCGCGGCTTCGGCGCCCGCTCGACGTTCGGCGTGCGCGGCGTCAGGCTGTATGTAGACGGCATTCCCGCCACCATGCCCGACGGCCAGGGGCAGACCTCGAACATCGACCTGGCCTCGGCCGCGCGCATCGAAGTCTTGCGCGGCCCCTTTTCGGCGTTGTACGGCAATTCGTCGGGCGGCGTGGTGCAGGTATTTACCGAAGACGGCGAGCGCCCGCCCCGCATACAGGCCGGATTTTCGGCGGGCAGCTACGACACTTATCAGTACGGCGTGAAAGCCAGCGGCGCCACCGGCACCGCCGCCGGCGACCTGGATTACGTGCTGAGCGCCAACCGATTCACCACCGACGGCTATCGCGAGCACAGCGCCGCGCGCAAGAACCTGGGCAATGCCAAGCTGGGGCTGCAGATCGACGATGACAGCCGCCTTACCCTCGTGGTCAACAGCGTCGATCTGACCGCTCAGGATCCGCTCGGCCTGACGCGCGATCAGTACGAGCAGGACCCGCGCCAGGCCACGCCGCAGGCCAGCCAGTTCAATACGCGCAAGACGGTACGGCAGACCCAGGGGGGGCTGCTGTACGAACGGCAGATCGATGCCGACAACGAACTGCGGGCCATGGTGTATTACGGACAACGGGACATGACCCAGTACCTGTCAATTCCGCCCGTGGTCCAGCTGAATCCCGGCCAGGCCGGCGGCGTCATCGGCCTTCAACGCGAGTACGGCGGCGTGGACCTGCGCTGGACTTCCCGCATGCGGCTGGCCGACCGGCCCTTCACGCTGGTGGGCGGGCTGGCCTATGACAGCCTGCGCGAAGACCGCAAGGGCTACGAAAACTATATCGGCCCGGCGTATGCGCCCGCCGAATTGGGCGTCAAGGGGCGGCTGCGCCGCGACGAAACCAACCGCGTCTACAACATCGACCCTTATGTGCAGGCCTCGTGGAATTTCGCGCCCGACTGGACGATGGATGCGGGGTTGCGCTACAGCACCGTCAGCTTTGACTCCGACGACCACTACGTCGCGGCGGGCAATGTCGACGACAGCGGCTCTACGCGCTACCGCAAGGCCTTGCCCGTGGCGTCGCTACGCTATGCAATAACGCCGTCCAGCACTGTCTATGCCTCGTACGGCCGGGGTTTCGAAACGCCCACCACCAACGAGGTTTCGTATCGGCCCGACGGCGAGGCGGGGCTGAACCTGGGCCTGCAGCCCGCCATCAGCGACAACTACGAACTCGGATTCAAGTCCGAAGTGGGCGACGGCCTGTTTTCCGTAGCGGTGTTCCACACCGATACCCGCAACGAAATCGTGGCGGCGGGCAGCGACAATGGCCGTACGTCCTACCGCAATGGCGGCCGCACACGCCGCAACGGCATCGAGGCCGGCTGGAGCGGCCGCCTGGCATCGGATTGGCGGGCGGATCTGGCCTTTACCTGGATCGACGCCCGCTACCGCGACGATATTGCCGACTCGGATATCCGTTCCGGCAACCGCATTCCCGGTGTCGCGCGCCAGATGCTGTATGGCGCGCTGGCGTGGGCGCCCGCCCAGGGGTGGCGGGCCGGCCTGGAAGGGCGCTATCTCGGCAAGGTGTACGTGAACGACGCCAATAGCGATGCCGCCTCGAGCTACTTCGTGGCCGCGGTGTCCGCCGGCTACCGGTGGCGGCACGACGCCTGGACATGGGACGCCTATGCGCGCGTCGACAACCTGTTCGATCGCCAATATGTCGGTTCGGTCATCGTCAACGAAGGCAATGGGCGCTACTTCGAGCCCGCCGCCGGACGGAACTGGAGCGCCGGGATGACCCTGTCGTACGCGTTCTAGGCGATGTCGTCCCGGGCTGTGTGCAGGGCGGGCAGGCCCGCCGCGCACGCTTACTCAGGTCTGGTCGGCAAGCTGGTTGGCCCAGTCCAGGTCCAGCCATTTGGGGTCCTGCGGAATTTCCCGCAGGTTGCCCAGGTCGATCTGGGTCTGGAGCGCGTCGGTCAGCGATTGCGGCGGCACCGCGACCGATTCCGCGAACACGCCGTCGGCGACCAGCCGCTGCACCGAGGCGCGCACCACGGCGGGGTCCAGGTTGGGGAACAGCTTCAGGCCGCTCTCGACCGCGGATTCGGGGTTCTTGTGGATGGCCTTGAGGGCCTGGTCGATGCCCGAGACCAGCTTGCGCGATATCTCGGGATCGATGTCCTGGCGGGTCGAGATGGCCGAAAAGGTGTAGGGGCCCATCTCGCGCGAGAAGGCCGATACCACCTTGAAGCCCTGGGCCTCGGCCTGCGAGGCGCCCGGCTCGTACAGCACGGCGCAATCCGCCTGGCCGGCGCTCAGCGGGCCGACTTCGTTGCCCATCGGGACTTCGAGCAGGTCCAGGTCGCGCTTGGGATCCAGGCCGGCGTTCGCCACGAGCTTGAGAAAGGCCGACGTGCTGGTGGTGGGCATGGCGCCGGTCGAGATCTTGGCGCCTTTCAGGCTCGCGAAACCGTCGAACTTGAATGCCGGCTTGCAGGTCAGCCACACGCCCAACCGATTCAGCGTGCCGCCCACCACTTTGACCGGGGCGCCCCGGCCGAACGATATCGCGGTCCATTCCGGGCCGTGCAGCGAGAAATCGGCGCTTTTGGAAATGACCGCCGCCAGCGCGTTGGTCGACGACGACGCCACGTCGATCCGCACGTCCAGGCCTTCGTTCTTGAAGTAGCCGTGTTCCTCGGCGTAGTACACCGGCAGGTAGAACACCGATTTGAAGGCGGCCGAGACCACGGCCTTGTCGTTGGCCCACGCCGAGGCGCTGAGCAGGCAGGCCGCGGCGGCGGCAAGGCGCAAAGATGTTTTACGAGTCGTCATGTCAGAGTTTGAAGTTCGTGGCGTAAGTCTGGTCTTTCCAGCGTAGCAATCGGTTCTCGGCGATGTCCACGCCGGCATAAAGCACGAAGCCGAGCGCCATCAGGGTGAAGATTCCCACCCAGACCGTGTTCAGGTCGTAGAGCGACGAGGCCACGAAAATGATGTGGCCGATACCGTATTTCGAGGAAATGAACTCGCCCACCACGGTGCCGACCAGGGCGAAGCCGATGTTGATGCGAAAGGTGCTGATGATGTAAGGCGTGGCCGACGGCACGATGACCTTGGTGAAAATCTGGCGCTTGGTGGCGCCCAGCGACACCAGCATGCGCTGAATGTCCAGGTCGGCGTCTTTCGCGGCCTGGAACGCGGCCAGCAGCGCCACGATAGAGGTCAGCGACACCGACAGCGCCACCTTGGAAATGACGCCGGTGCCGAACCACAGTATCACCAGCGGCGCGAAGGCAATCTTGGGCACGCTGTTGATCGCCACCAGAAAGGGTTCCACGACCTTGGCGCCATACGGCGAATACCACAGCGCCAGGCCCGGTATGGTGCCGATCACCGTGCCGACCACGAAGCCGACGGCCGATGCCCAGAGCGTGTAGTTGGCGTCCACCCACAGCTCGCCCGACCAGACCAGGCGTTGCCCGGCCTGCAAGATGCCGCTGGGCGAGCCGAACAGAAAGCCCGAAATGGCGCCCTGGCGCACCCCGATTTCCCAGGCGGCGACCAGCACCCCGACGATGACGAGCTGGGCCAGCCAGACGGGCGGCAGGCGCGGCTTGGGGGCGGACGAGGAAGGCGCGGGCGCGGCGACGGCGGCGGTGGAAGAGGGCTGGGTCATGCGTGAGCGGTCTGGATGTCGAGTTCCTGGCACAGCAGGTCGAAATAGGCGGAAAAGCGGCTGTCGTGGCGCGCCTCCAGCGGCGAGCGCGTGTTCAGCGTGATGCGGTGCTCGCTCTTCAGGCGGCCGGGTCGGGCGCTCAGCACAAAGATGCGTTCCGACAGGGCGATGGCCTCGTCGATATCGTGCGTTACCAGCACCACGGTCTTGCCTTGCTGGGCCACCGTGTCGGCCAGCATGCCTTCCAGGAACAGGCGGGTCTGGTAGTCCAGCGCCGAGAACGGTTCGTCGAGCAGCAGGATGTCGGGATCGGGCAGCAGGGTTCGGGCCAGTGCGGCGCGCTGGCGCATACCGCCCGACAAGGCCTTGGGGTAGCTGTCCTGGAACGGCAGCAGGCCGAAGGTATGCAAGTATTCGCGCGCCAGTTCGACCGATTCGGCGCGCGGCGTGCCGCGCAGTTCCAGGCCCACCAGCACGTTGTCCAGCACCGTGCGCCAGGGCATCAGCAGGTCGCGCTGCAGCATGTAGCCCACGCGGCCGCGCAGGTTGGCGTGCGGCTTGCCATCCAGCAGAATGCCGCCGGAATCGTGCTCGACCAGGCCGGTCAAGATGTTGAACAGGGTCGATTTTCCGCAGCCGGAGGGGCCGATGATGCTGACGAATTCACCGGCCGCCGCGTTCAGGCTGATGTCTTCCAGCACATTGACCGTGCCGCTGTCGGTATGAAAGCACTTGGAGAGATTGCGGATCTCCAGCTTGGGGGCTTCTAGGGACATGCCGGCCGCTCAGCTTTCGCCGTGTTCGAGCTCGAACGCGACGACGTCTTCGGCGGGCACGCCCAGCGCTTCATTGAAACGCTTGAAGAAGCTGCACAGCGCGATGCGTATGGTCAGCTCTACGATCTGTTCTTCACTGTAAAAGCGTTGCAGCCGCGCATAGAACTCATCGGTGACGCGGTTGGGCGTAAGCGTGACCAGCACGGCGTAGTCGCGCACCACCAGGTCTTGCTCGTCCAGGCCGGGTACCTCGGCGTCGAGCAGATGGTCGATGGCGTCCTGCGAGATGCCGTGCGAGGCCAGCTTGGGCGTGTGCAGCGCCACGCAATAATGACAGGCGTGGGCCTTGGACGCCGTCAGCAGCGCGATTTCCAGGTGGCGCGGCGAGATCAGGCCGTCTTTGCGCGACTGCACCAGGTACGAGAACAAGTGCTTCAAGGCCGGCGGCCGCGGCGCGAACGCATTGAGCATGTTCGCGTAAGGTCCGTATTCGGTCAGCAGTCCGTCCAGCAGTGCGGCGGTGGCGGGATCCAGCGTGGCGGGATCAATCGGAGAAAGGCGGGACAAGGAGGTTCCAGCTTGAGTTGCGGCAGGCGGCCATCTTAGGACGGCGGCGGGGCTGAGCGAACGACTAATCCTTTTTATCCATATAAGTTCTAGTAATTAGTCGTCGCTGAAACCGCATTTTTGGATTTATGGGCTACTCGGCCGCGGGCTGGAAAACCGGTGCCTGGAAGTCGGGCGACTGCTGGCGAAACGTCACTTCAAGCGGCATGCCCAGCCGCAGCTGGTCTTCGGTATCGATGCCCACCAGGTTGGTCATCAGGCGCGGGCCTTCTTCGAGTTCGACGACCGCGACCAGGTAGGGCGTCAATTCGGCCACCGAATCCCAGTACGCCTTATGAAAAACGGCCCACGTGAATAATGTGGCGCGGCCGCTGGCGGGAATCCAGCGTTGCTCGGCCGCCAGGCAGCGGGGGCAGACGGGCGCCGGAGGAAAGTGGATGTCCGCGCATTTGCAGCATTGCTGGATCACGAGCTGGGACCGCTGCGCGGCGCTCCAGAAAGGCTCGCTCAGGACGTCCACGTTGGGCGCGGGGAAGCCGGGAGTCATCGAATGCGTTTTTTCCATGGTGTCAGCCCGCCGTATAAATGATGGAACGAGTGCAAGGGGTGGCCGCGACATACTGGGCGACATCGCAATCGGGAACCTGGCGGTCGCCGCATTCGCCGCGAATCTGCCGCACCGCTTCGGCGTTCAGCGCCCATCCCTGCATATACGAGTTCGACAAATGGCCGCCATCGGTATTGGTGGGCAATGCGCCGCCGACTTGCAGGCGCCCGTCGCGCACAAAGGCCCCGCCTTCGCCCTGGCCGCAGAATCCCAGCCCTTCCAGGCTGAAGATCACGGTGGGGCTGAAATTGTCGTAGCACATCAGGGTTTTCACATCCGAAGGCCCGATGCCGGCCATGCCGTAGGACTCCGCCGCGACCTTTTGCAGGGCCCCGTACCAGAAGTCATGCTGGAAGTTGGTCAGCGACACATCGGTATAGCTGTCCTGCGCGCCCACCCCCGAAATCATCACGGGAGCACGTTTCAGGTCCCGGGCGCGCTCCTTGGTGGTCAGGATCAGGCATACCGCGCCGTCGTTGATCAGGCAATAGTCCAGCAGCCGCAAAGGCGCCACGATGAACCGCGATTTCTCATGGTCTTCCACCGTGATCGGCTGCTTCATGACCGCATCCGGGTTCATGCAGGCGTGGCGTCGGAATGCGACGGCGATCTCGGCCAGGTCGCGGCTGCTCGTGCCGTACAGCTGGGAATGGCGCTGGAACATCAGCGCATGGCCCCCGCCCGGAGAGGTGTGGCCCCACGGGTTCCAAAAGTTCGGGGCCTCGGCGCCGCCGTAATGAACGCGCCGCGAACGGCCAATATTGCTGTATATCAAGGCCACATAATTGGCCAGGCCGGAATTCAGCGCGGCCACCGCTTCCACGATCGAAACGCCCGACATCCGGCCATGCGCCGGCAGCGTCAATGTCCACCTGGGATCCAGGCCCAGTATTTCTCCCATGCGGCCATAGAAGGGAACGCGGCATACGCCCAGGCCGTCGATCTGGTTCTTGTCCAGGCCGCAATCTTCCACGGCGTTGCGGAAGGCCCAGGCGCCCAGGCCGTACTCGTCCAATTCGGGGAAACTGCCGTATGGCGTGGTGCCCACGCCGACGACGGCGCAACGATCTCTCAGCGTGCCGAAGCCGGCGATTGATTCTGTCGACATAGATGTGTCCTTAAGATGCCATTGGCGGTTACTGTTTCTCCAGTCCGATGCGTGCCACCGTGTCTTCCCAGGTCCGGTCTTCTTTGGCGATCAGCTCTTGAAGCTCGGCGCCCACCACGAGCTTCGGCTCGGCGGCTATCCCGCGGGAAAAGGCCTGCATGTCGGGGTCTTTCATGGCATCCTCCAGAGCGGCCTGCAGGCGCTGGATCGCCTCGGGAGGCGTCTGGGCCGGGGCCCACAGGCCGATCCAGTGGAAAACGCCGAAGTCCTTCATTCCCGCTTCGGCAAATGTAGGAACGTCGGGCAGCGACTCCTGCCGGTGTTCGCCCGAGATCGCCAGGCCGCGCAACTTGCCCGACTTCAACTGGCTCATCAGGCTCGCGGTGGTTCCCATCTGCATATCGATGGTGCCCGACATCAGGGCCAGAACGGCCTCGCCGGCGCCCTTATAGGGAATGTGATAAAGCTGCGCGTCGATCTTGTTGGCGAACAGCTCCGTGACCAGGTGGGGGCTGGTTCCCACACCGCCCGAACCGTACGTGACCGCGTCGGGCTTGGACTTGGCTTTTGCCACCAGGTCTTGCAGGGTCCGGTACGGGCTGTCCGCGTTCACGGCCACGAGAAACGGCGAGAAGACAAACGCGCCGATCGGCTTGAGGTCTTTATGGGCGTCGTAGGGCACCGACCGGCGCACGTGGGGCAGCATAATCAAGCCGACATCATTGGCCAGCAGGGTGTAGCCGTCCGCCTTGGCGCGCGCGACTTCTCCCGACCCTATCATGCCCATGGCGCCGATCTTGTTCTCGACGAAAACCGTGGTTTTCAATCGTTCGGCGAGTTCCTGCGCGAGCTTGCGCGACACGTTGTCGGTCGACCCGCCCGCCGAATAGGGCACCACGATACGGATCGGGGCGTTGGGCCAGTCGGGGGCTGCGGCCGCCGCGCCCGTCGTGAACACCGCGGCCAACAGGGCGGCGGCGGCGCCGCTCAAATAACCAGTGAAACTCATGTTGTCTCCTTGCTTTTCAAAATCATCGCGATTTGCCGGTGAAAATCAGTGCGGATAGTGTCCGGCGCTCGGGCGCCGTTTCATTCCGGGGCCGGGAACCTGTGTTCCGGCATCCCTCGAACGTCGAGTTCGTAGGCCAATACCGCTCCGTTGAGCGCCGGATCGTAGCCTTCGACCGGCTCGTGTTCGAATTTCCCGCTGGTCACGTACAGGGTCTTCAGGTCCGGGCCTCCGAAGGTGCAGTGCGTAGGGTGCGATACCGGCAGCTTCAAAAAGCCGATCAATCTGCCATCGGGCGAATACCGGTCGATCCGGCCGCCGCCCACCCGGGCGCTCCACAGGCAGCCTTCGCTATCGACCGTGCAGCCGTCGGGGCGGCCGGGGTCGTCGTCGAGTTCCGCGAACAGGGTGCGCGGGCCCAGCGTGCCGTCGCTGCCTTTGGGATAGCGATAAATGCGCCGGCTCCGGCTGTCGGAAAAATACAGAAATTCCTCATCCGGGCTAAAGCAGATTCCATTGCCGATTTTCGCGAGCGCCGGCGTGATGCCGGCGATGGCCAGCGACGAATCGAACTGGACGATCGAGCCCAGGTCCCGGCTTACCTTCCGGTCGATGGTGCTGATCCACAGCCTGCC
The DNA here is from genome assembly GCA_017745595.1 of Bordetella petrii. Lineage (GTDB taxonomy): Bacteria > Pseudomonadota > Gammaproteobacteria > Burkholderiales > Burkholderiaceae_B > Bordetella_A > Bordetella_A petrii_C. Next base: position 350,713 of record WMBV01000001.1, on the reverse strand, counting down.
GTCGCGATCGCATCGGCCGTCGTTGAAGCGTTCTTCGCTGGTGGGCGGGCGAATGTCCAGCAACCGGAGCGCTTCGGTGGACCAGTCCAGCCAGGCCAGCGCGCCGCGCAGGGCGACCAGCAGGCGGGTGCCGCGTGCCAGGTAAATAGAGCCGACGGGTTTGGGGCAGGCCACCCGCTGCACGATTCCCGCCGAGCGGCGGAATACCGCCGGCCCCGAGATGTCTATCCAGTACAACGTAGACGATGCGGGATCCCAGAGCGGATTCTCGCCGATCTCGCAGCGCTCGCCGGACACCCAGCTTGGAGTGGGGTTCGGGGTCATGGGCGCGCCTCGGTATCGTTGAGCCGTTGCGCCAGCTCATGCTTGGCGATCTTGCCCGATGAGGTCATGGGCCAGTCGCTGGGCCGTACCCAGTGAAACGCGGCGGGCACCTTGAAAGGCGCCATGTTGCGCTTGCTCCACGCGCGAATTTCATCTTCCGGCAGCGGCTCGCCGGACTTGGTTTCGATAAACGCAACGGGCACTTCGCCGCGGTCGGCATCTTTGCGGGGAATCACCGCAACCAGCGCCACGCCGGGGTGTCCGGACAGTTTTTCTTCTATCTCGGCGGCGGTGACGTTCTCGCCGCCCACTTTGATCAGGTCTTTAAGCCGCCCCACCAGCTGGAACCGCCCGTCTTCAAGCGTGCGCATGAGGTCACCGGTGATGAACCAGCCATCCTGGTCGAACAGGCGGGCATTTTCCTCGGGGCTGAGATTGTCGTAGCGAAGCAGCTTTTGCCCGCGCGTCAGCAGCATCCCGACCTGGCCCGCGCCGACAGGGCGGCCGCTGTCCATGTCGACCACTTTCATCTCGACGTCCGCAACGGGAAAGCCGCAGGAATCGCAGGCGGCATCGATGCCGTCCGAAGGCAGGGTACTGGTAATGAATCCGCCGAACTCGGTCATGCCATAGGTCTGCATGAATTGTTCGAACCCGAATGCGGCATGGATCTTCCGCATGTCTTCCAGGGGCATGGTCGATCCGCCGAAGTATCCCAGCCGCACTGACGCGAACGCCCGCGGGTCGAATTCGGGGTCTTCCAGTATCCGCTTGAACATCAAGGGGTTGCCGGACAAGATGGTTATCTTTTCCTGCCGGCACAAGGCTATGGCTTCGTCGGGCGTGAATCGGTTCGCGATCACCATGCAGGCCCCATGCAGCATGGGGCCGATCATGCACCAGAACTGTCCGGCAATATAAAAAAGCGGACGCGCCGTCAGCACGCGGTCGCTGTCCGCGTAAGCGGCAAGCGCGGTCCAGCCGGCGACGATGTCCACGGCGGACTGGGGCAACAGGGCCGCTTTCGGCCTGCTGGTGGTGCCCGAGGTCCAGAACAGCCACAGTGGTTCCGTGCCGCGGCGTTCGGCGGCCAGCTCGCGCAGGTCGACGGAACCGGATGCCGTCCGCTGGATCAGCTCCCCCAGCTTGTGCGTACCCGCGACGCTGGCCTGGTCGATCAGCACAATGTGCTTCAGGTCGTCGAAGCCCTTGATGGGGCCGGCGGCCGCTGTTTCGAATGGCCCGCCGGCAATGTCCTGCAGGCGCTCCACGATCTGGTTCGAAAGAAACGCGTTTTGCGTGAACAGCGCTTTCATGCGCGCTTGGCCGATGGCGTAGGCCAGCTCGTCCGTGCGGTAGCGGATGTTTATGGGAACCACGCAAACACCGAGAATCGCGCAGGCATAGACGATGACGGCCCATTGCGCGCAATTCGGCAGGCAGACCCCGATCCGGTCTCCGGCGGCCACGTCCAGGTGACGCAGCACCAGCACAAACTGTCGAACCTGCTGCTCGAGTTCCGCGTAGGTGATTTCCGGGCCATCCAGCGGCTTGATGGCGGCCTTCGGCCGGTGTGCGTCGACTGATCGGATAAAGGCCGCGGCAAGTGTCGCGGGGTGGTCCGCCCGCTTGAGCAGCGGTTCGATGAATGGCGGAATTGCTGAGTGATGTGTCATATCGCCTAGTGCAGTGGCCCGTGAACAGGCTGTGAAGGCGATGGTAAAAGCCGCAAATCAATAGAACAAGGGCATATAAAGGCATTTCGTTTATGCCGAAATGTTATTATTTCGGCATACGTGTAAGCTCCGCCGCCCGGACCGCGATCCGCGGCCGGCATCTCGAAGGAACCGCGCCCGTGAATGCTGAAACCGATATCAAAGCGCTGCGATATTTCGTGGCGGTTGCCCAGCGCGGCAGCTATTCGCGGGCGTCGGCGCACCTGCGCATTACCCAGCCGGCCATTACGCGGCAAATCCAGGCCATAGAAAAACAGTACGGAATGCGGCTGTTCCGCCGCGAAGGGCGCGGTGTCGAACTGACCGAAGCGGGGCGGGTGCTGTTCGAGCAGGCCCGGGACATCATCGAGCGCATGGAACTGATCAATTCCATGATGGACGTCGCGGCGAATGAACCTTCGGGGCGGCTCACCATCGGCGTCACGGCGGCGGTCGCGAAGCACCTGATTCCCGACGCCATCCTCAGATATCGCAAAAAGTACCCGCGCGTCCTGCTGCAGGTGCAAGAAGGCTCGTCCAGCGACCTGATGGAAATGCTGGCCGACGGCAAGATCGATCTGGCACTGACATACGCGCAGGCAAGGCGCGCGGCGGCCACGATGCTGCCGCTGCTCGACGTGCAGATCGGGCTGGTCGCGCCGCCGGCCAAGGTCCTGGGCCGCAAAGACCCGCTCGCGGGTCGCAAGCGGCTGACGCTCGCCGAAGCCGCCGCGTTCCCCCTTATCCTGCAGAGCCGGGCCAACTCGATGCGCATCGCGCTCGAGCAGGCCTGCGGCAGCGTGGGCGCCGTTCCGAATATCGCGCTCGAATCGGAATCGCTTGCTCTTTCTCTAGAGCTGATCAAAGCGGGCGGGGGCTATATGCTGATGGGCTATGTAGCCGTTCACGAAGAAGTCACGAAGGGCGAATTGCGTTTCGTGCCCATCGTGCCGCCGGATATGAAATGGCGCATGTCGCTGGCGTTCAGGGGCATGAAGGCACAAAGCATCGCGGGCATGGCGATGGCAACCGAGATCAAGGAATCGATGCGCCTGGCCATACGCGAAGGCCGGTGGCACGGCAAACTCTTGATCTGACATCAAGCGCCGAATTTCCACCCGGTCGCGCTGATTTCTTCCCGCATCAGCTTGGCAATCCACTGAGACCGTTCGGGCGTCATGCGGCTGCGGATGGCCCCCACGCTGATGGCCGCATACGAGCCCGGCGTGATCTCGAACGGCATGCCCACCCCGCTGACCCCATCGGCCACCAGATTGTCGGTGCGGGCATAGCCCAGCTTGCGGATGGTGCGTACCTCATTGAGCAGGGTCGGCAGCTTGGCCCGCTGCGCGGGAAGTTCCTTGTGCTGGCGTCGGTGGAATTCCCGGATTTCCGCGTCGCTCAATGTCGACAGCAGGGCCGTGCCGGCCGAACCCACGCCCAGCAAGCGCAGGCCGTCGATCTGCAGCACCAGGGCCTTGATGGGGAATGACCCTTCTTCATAGTGGATGCAATGCGCATAGTCGCCATTGCGGACCACGATATAGACGGTGTCTTCGGTGCGGCGAGCCAGCCGGATCATCAAGGGCCGGCAGCGTTCGAGTATGGGCACGCGGCTCATGGACTTCAGGCCCAGCTGCATGGCTTCCAGGCCCAGGCGATAACGTTTTTTGCTGTCGCGTTCCAGCATGCCCGTCTCGACCAGGCAATTCAGCAGCCGATAGGTGGTGGTGCGGTCCAGGCCGGAAGCCTCGACCAGCGAACGCAGAACGACGCCGCCTTCGTGGTTCATGCCGACCAGCTTAAGCAGGTTCAGTGCGCGAAATACCGCCTGGCTGCCGGTGGTTTTAGGTTGTGCAGACATCGGGAAGGATCCGGGCCGCGTTATCGATGTGCATATTATGAACACTCTTCCCTCTGTGGCATGCGAGGTTTTCCAACGAATGTGCACACTATGAACTTTTTTCCATATGTGCTTTGACCCACCTCATTGACACGCAAATACTCTCGCCATCGTCGAATTCACCAAACCAAGAACGGGAGACAGGAAGAATGAAACGCATGTTGCTGTGGGCACTGGCCGGCATGGCCGTGGTGGGCGCGCCCGTCCAGGCCGGGGCTTATCCCGACAAGCAGGTTCGCATTGTCGTGGGCTACCCGCCCGGAGGCGCCTCGGATATGGTGGCGAGGCTGCTGGCCAAAGAACTGGAAGATCTCAACAAGCAGCCCTTCGTGGTGGAAAACAAGCCCGGCGTGGGCGGGATGCTGAGCCTGAGTTCGGTGGCCAGAAGCCCGGCCGACGGCTATGTGCTGGGACTGGGCGTTAGTGGCACGCTCGTCACCGGACCGCATTTGCAGAAAAACCAGCTGTACGATCCCAAGCACGATTTCGCGCCCATCGCCATGGTGGCCAAGGTGCCCATGGTGCTGTTGGCCGGGCCCGCGCTGAAGCAGAATACGGTGCAAGAGATGCTGGCCGAGGCCAAGGCCAAGCCGGGAAATATGATGTTCGCCTCGGGCGCGCAGGCCTTCGAGCTGGCCCTGCAATTGCTGAACCACAGCGCGGGCGTGCAGATCACCTCGGCATCCTACAAGGGCGGGGCGGCCGCTTCCATCGATGTCATGGCCGGCCGTGTGCCCATCATGATCGACAGCATCGGCGCCCAGCTCAACAACATCAAGCAAGGCAATTTGCGCGCGCTGGCCGTTCTGGACAACACCCGCTCGCCGGTGCTGCCCGACGTGGCCACCATGCAGGAAGCCGGCGTGGCCGGCTACGACGCAGTGGGCTGGATTGCCTTGCTGGCGCCCAAGGGCACGCCGGATGACGTCGTGTCCAAGCTGAACCAGCAGATCAATCAGGTCGTCGCGATGCCCGAGTTCAAGGACAAGCTCATGTCGCTGGGGTTCCAGCCCGCCGGCAGCACGCCGGAAGGCCTGCAGCAGACCATCGAAACGGACTTCGACAAGTGGGGCGAGGTCGTTCGCAAATCCGGCATGACGGCCGGCTGAATGTTCCGCTAAGCCCACACCGCGCCGTTCCCCGGAACGGCATTCCATCCGCTACACCCGATATCCCTGCCGAGTTTTCGGCATGGCAGGGGACAGCTGTTTCTTTCAAGCAGGAAAAACGCATGTCTATTACGCATTCCGACCGGGACCAGGACTGGTCTTCTCGCCTGGGCCAGGCGCTCGAGTCGGCCAATTTGCCGACCTTGTTGATGGTCCTGGTGCATTTGACCGGCGACCGGAAATGGCTGTCCGAGCGCTTTCAGTGCAGCCGCATCGCGGGGCTCGACGATAATGATACGGGTGGCTTGCCGGACGACGTGCAGGCCGAGATCCGCGCGGCGGCCCTGGCGGCCATCCTGGCCTGGAAGTCGGGCGGCAAGGCGGCCCTTCCGGATCCCGCGCCCCGCGATTTGGTCGAGATGCTGGCCACCAGCATCGGCGAGGCGGTTCCCGACTCGTACGGCTCGATGATCTCGTCCTGGCTGGGCCTGGATCCGGAATTCGCGCTCGACCAGCAAGACCGGTTCCAGCCCCGCCCGGGCTTCAAGGTGCTGGTGATCGGCGCGGGCGTGGCCGGGATATGCGCGGCGATCCGGCTGCAGGGGGCCGGCATCGATTACACGGTGATCGAGAAAAATTCCCAGGCCGGCGGCACCTGGTACGAAAACCGCTACCCGGGCGCAGGCGTCGATACGCCCAACCACATCTATTCGTTCTCGTTCGCCAAGCGGGACTGGACCAAATACTTCGCCCTGCGCGACGAGATACAAGACTATTTCGTCAAGGTGGTCGATGACTTCAAGCTGCGGCCCCGCATCCGGTTCGAGACCCGTTGCGTCGGCCTGGCCTATGACGAGTCCGAGGCCAACTGGTCGGTCACCCTGGCCGGTCCGGACGGGCGGCACGAAACCGTGACGGCCGACGTGGTGATCAGTGCCGTGGGTATTCTGAACGTGCCGAAGTTCCCCGCCATCAAGGGCCTGGACACCTTCGCGGGGCCTTGCTTCCATACGGCGCGCTGGCCCGACGGGTTCGACGTCGCGGGCAAGCGGGTGGGCATCATCGGCAACGGCGCGAGCGCCATGCAGATTGTTCCCGCGACCGCCGGCACGGTGAAGCACCTGACGGTATTCCAGCGCTCCAAGCAGTGGGCCGCGCCGTTCGAGCGGTTCAAGAAAGCAGTGCCCGCGGATGTGCGCTTTTTGCTGCGCGAAGTGCCTTTCTACCAAGAGTGGTACCGCCAGCGCCTGGCCTGGGTCTTCAACGACCGCATCCATACCTCTTTGCAGGTCGATCCCGAATGGCCGCATCCCGAGCGCGCGATCAACCGGCGCAACGACAAGCACCGGGAATTCTTCACCAACTACATCAAGGCCGAACTGGGCGACCGGCAAGACCTGCTCGACGATGTGCTGCCAGACTACCCCCCCTTCGGCAAGCGCATGCTGATGGACAACGGCTGGTACCGCACGATGACCCGGCCGAACGTCACGCTGGTCAATAGCCACATCGCGGAGGTCGACGGCAACCGGGTGGTGACCCGGGACGGCCAGTCGCACGAACTGGACGTACTGATCGTGGCGACCGGTTTCGATGCGATCAACTTCCTGTCTTCGATCGAGGTCCGCGGGCGCGGCGGTGAGTCGATCCGCGAGCGCTGGGATAACGAGGGGGCCGAGGCCTATCTGGGCCTGACCGTTCCGGGGTTTCCGAATTTCTTCGTACTGGCGGGCCCCAACACGGCCCTGGGCCACGGCGGCAGCGTGGTCGCGTCGCTGGAAATCCAGGTGCGCTATGTCATGGGCGTGCTGCGCCAGGCCATGGAGCGCGCCGGCGGCGAGCGGTTCGAGATCGAGGTGCGGCGCGAGGTATGCGACGACTTCAACCGGCGCGTGCAGAGCGCCCACGACAAGATGATCTGGACGCACAAGGGGATGTCGAACTGGTACCGCACGGCCACCGGCAAGGTCGTGGCGCCCACGCCATTTCGCAATGACGACTATTGGCACATGCTGCGAGACACCCGGATCGCGGATTTCCAGGTGAACGTGAAGGCGGCTTGTGCGGACCAGGCCCAGGAAGTGGAGTAATCGATGGACATGGCGAAGAAGGGTGAAGGAAAGCATCTGCTCAGCGGCTTGCGCATCCTGGATCTGGGCACGATGGTGGCGGGGCCGGTGGCCTGCACCCTGTTCGGCGATTTCGGGGCCGAGGTGATCAAGGTCGAAGTGCCGGAGCGGGGCGATACCGTGCGCGACATCGGCCCGTATGTGGACGATGTATGCCTGTACTGGAGCGTGGAGAACCGGAACAAGAAATCGGTCACCCTGGACTTGCGTAAGCCCGAGGGGCGCGACCTGCTGCTCAAGCTGGTGGCGCATGCCGACGCGGTGGTCGAGAACTTCCGGCCCGGCACCCTGGAAAAATGGGGGCTGTCGTACGAGGCCATGAAGGAACACAACGATGACCTCATCTTGCTGCGCATCTCGGGCTTCGGCCAGACCGGCCCCTATAAGGCGCGCGCGGGCTACGACCGCATCGCGCTGGCGTTCGGCGGCGTCATGGGCATTACGGGCTTTCCGGATCGGCCGCCCGTGAAAATCGGCACCTCGATCGCCGATTACCAGACCGCCATCCTGGGCGCGTTTTCGCTGATGATGGCCATTTATCATCGCGACACGCATGGGGGCGGCGGCCAGGAAATCGATCTTGCCATGTACGAGTCGATTGCCCGGTTCACCGATGTGCTGATCCCCACCTACGACCGCTTGGGCAAGGCGCGCCAGCGCCGCGGCAATACGCACTTCGCGTCGGCGCCGGGCGAGCACTTTCTTACCAGCGACGGCCGCTACATCATCTTGACCATCTCGGCCAATACCGGCTTCGAGCGCCTGTGCCAGGCAATGGCGCGTTCCGACTGGGCCGCCGATCCCCGGTTCCAGTCGCACGAGTCGCGCTGGGAGCATGTGGACGAACTGAACAAGGCGGTGGCCGAATGGATCTTGAGCAAACCCGTCGAAGAGATCTGCCGCATTCTGGACGAGGCCAAGCTCGCGTATTCGTTCATCTATAGCGTGGCCGACATGGTGGACGACCCGCATTACCAGGCGCGGGGCACGATCGTTGCGGTCGAAGACCCCAGGATCGGCCCGGTGCGCATGACGGGCGTCATTCCCAAGTTTTCGAATGTGGCCGAACAGGCCATCGCGCCCGCGCCGGAACTGGGCGACTGCAACGAAACCATTTACTCGGGCCTGCTGGGGCTGTCGCCCGAGGAACTGAAGCAGTTGCGCATCAAGAAGGTCATCTGATGCCGGGCCAGGTCCAGAAATGCTTCGTGTTCGGCGGCGGCGGGGTAACCGGGATTGCCTGGGAGGTCGGCATCATGGCGGGCCTGTCCCGGGCGGCGATCAAGGTAACGCCGGATTGCCTGCTGATCGGCACCTCGGCGGGCTCGGTCACCAGCGCGGAACTCGCGCATGGCGTGCCGGCCGAATTGCTGCTGGCCCGCCAGTTGCAGCCGCCGGAGGCCTTCGGCGAGGTCTTCCGCGAATACTCGCAGCAGGCGGCCCACCAGAAGAACCGGGTGCTGATGGATAAGGTCCAGGGCGACCTGGCGCAAGCCCGCCAGAAAATCGGCGCCTATGCGCGGCGCGCCGAGACGCCCGCGCTGGCCGCGCGCCGCGCCATCATTGAAGCGCGCTTGAGCCATTCCACCTGGCCCCGCACGCCCCTGAGACTGACCGCCGTGGACACGGATACGGGCGAGCGGATCGTGCTGGACGCCCGGTCGGGCGTGGCGCTGGCCGATGCCGTGATGGCCAGCTGCGCGGTGCCCGGCGTATGGCCCACGGTGCCGTTCCAGGGAAGGCAGCTGATGGACGGCGGCCTGTGCTCGATCACCAATGCGGATCTTGCGCGGGGCGCCGCCCACGTGCTGGTGCTGGCCCCGCTGGGGTATTGCGACGACAACCCGGTCAGTGGCCATCTGCGTGCCGAAATCCAGGCGCTTCGAGCCGCGGGTGCCCGCGTCGAGGTGGCGGTGCCCGATGCGCGGTCGCGGGCGGCCATCGGCGACAACGTGCTGGATCCGGCGGGCCGGCGCCCCAGCGCCGAGGCGGGCCTGGCCCAGGGCCTGCAACTGGCGCAGGCGTTGGAGGCGGCCTGGAGAGGCTGACCGGCCCGCTTGCACGATGCACTCATAAACAGACAACCGACACAAACCAAAGGAGACAAGAATGGGTATGGAACGCAGACAATTCATGGCGTGCGCGATGGCGGGAGCGCTCGCGATTCCCGGGTGGGCGCGAGCCGCCGCGGCCTGGCCGGCCAGGAATATCCGCATCGTCGTGCCGTTTCCGCCCGGCGGGTCGACCGACATCCTGGGGCGCCGCACCGCCGACTACTTGCAGAAGCGGCTGGGCGTGCCCGTGATCGTCGAGAACCTGCCGGGCGCCACGGGAACCATCGGAACCGCCGCGGTGGCGCGCGCGGCCCCCGATGGCTACACGCTGCTGATGGGCTCGATCGGCACGGTCGTGACGAATCACTTCGTCTACGACAACCTGCCCTTCAAGATGGACGCGTTCGATCCCATCATCAATATCGCCGAAACGCCGAACGTCGTCATCGTGCGGCCCGGTTTGCCGGTGAATACGGTGCAAGAACTGATCGACTACATGAAGGCGCACCCGGGGCAGCTGAACCATGGCAGCCCGGGCCTCGCCTCGAGCTCGCATGTATCGGCCGAGCTTTTCAAGCTGCGCGCCGGCGTGCAGGCGCAGCACGTGCCGTACAAGGGCAGCACGCCGATGCTTACCGACCTGATGGGCGGGTCTATCGACTTTACGATCGACAACATCTCATCGTCGCTGGAACTGATCAAGAGCAACAAGCTGCATGCGATCGCGGTCACTTCCCGCAACCGTTCGCCGTTGCTGCCCGAGCTGCCCACCATGATCGAGTCGGGCATGCCCGGGTATGTCATGGCGCCGTGGTTCTGCGTGGCGGCCCCGGCGGGCACGCCCACGGCCGTGGTGGAAAAACTGAATCTCGTCCTGAACGGCATGCTTGACGACGCCGAGGTTCGCAAGCTTCTGGAATCTTATGGCGCCACGCCGGTCGGGGGCACGCCGGCGCAGATCCGTGCCCTGATGGCCTCAGAGGCGGACACGATCCGCGCGCTATCCGAGCAGGTCGACTTCAAGCCTGCGTGATCCCTTTCCAACAGAGGAGTACGACTGTGATTGAACAATATAGTCCCGAGCGCCTTGCCGACCGGGCCCAGATACAGGACGTGATCTACCGCTGGTGCCGGGCCGTGGACCGGCTCGACCGCCAGGGCATCCTGGACCTGTTCTATCCCGGGGCGATAGACAGCCATGGCCCCTACATCGGGCCCATCGAGGGCCTGGTCGACTGGCTGATGGAGCGGCACAAGCCCATCGGATTCTCCAGCCACTTCGTGGGCAACCTGCTGATCGAATTCGCCGCCGAGGACGTGGCCCTGGTCGAAACCTACGTGCGGACGATCCAGCAGTATCCGGTAGAGGCCAAGGCGCAGCTCGCGCAGCTGACGGGAGGCGCCAGCGGCGATCCGGATGCGGCCATGGACATGTTCACGTCGTCGCGCTACCTGGATCTGATGAAGCGGCAGGACGGACGGTGGCGGATCGCGCGCCGCACCCTGATCCAGGACTGGAAGCAGCTCGTCGAGGTCAGGACCAAGGCGCTGCAGCCGCATGAAGGCTGGATCATCGGGCGGCGCGACGGCCAGGACGCCATGCAGGCGGCCCGGCGAGAGTTGGGGCTGGAGTAAGCCGCGATGACACAGACCGGCTCGGGCCACGGACCGCTGGACGGCGTGCGCGTCATCGAAATGGCGGGCTTCGGGCCGGCGCCGTTTTGCGCCATGGTGCTGGCCGACATGGGGGCGGACGTCGTCCGGATCGAGCGGGCCCATGCGCCCGAGCGCGGCATTCCGATACCGGCCAGGTTCGAGGTGCTCAATCGCGGGCGGCGCTCGGTGGCCCTGGACCTGAAAACCCCGCAGGGCAGGGTCACGCTGCTCCGCCTGGTCGAGAAATCGGCCATGCTGATCGAAGGCTTCCGGCCGGGCGTGATGGAGCGGCTTGGCGCGGGGCCCGAAGAATGCCTGGCCCGCGCGCCGGCGCTGGTCTACGGCCGCGTAACCGGTTTCGGCCAGGCGGGGCCGATGGCCCATGCGGCGGGCCATGACCTGAACTACATCGCGCTGACGGGGGCGCTGGATGCAATCGGGCCGCGGGACGCGGATCCGGTGGTGCCGTTGAACCTGGTCGGAGATTTCGGCGGGGGCGGGATGCTGCTGCTTTCCGGCATGCTGGCGGCGTACATCGAATCGCTGCGCAGCGGCCAGGGCCAGGTGGTCGATGCCGCCATGGTCGACGGCGCCAGCCTGCTGATGGCCAGTTCATACGGGCTGCGCGCCGCGGGGGTATGGCGCGACGCGCGCGGATCCAATGTCCTGGATGGCGGCGCACCGTGGTACGGCGTGTACCGGACGCGCGACGGGCGCCACGTCTCGCTGGCCGCGGTCGAACCGCGCTTCTACGATGAGCTGGTCCGGCGGCTGGGCCTGGACGCCGGGACGTTGCCTCCTCGTAGCGACAAAGAAGCCTGGCCGCGGCTCAAAGAGGCCATCGCCGGCGCCGTGGCGGCCATGACGCTGGACGAGATAGAGCAGCGCCTGGCGGGCACCGACGCCTGCTATGCGCCCGTGCTTTCCATGGCCGAGGCGCCCGGGCATCCCCAGATGGTGGCGCGGGGCACTTTCGTGCGGGTGGACGGGGTGGTGCAGCCCGCGCCGGCCCCCCGGTTCAGCAGAACCCCCGCGCGCGTGCGCGGCGGGCCTGCCCAGCCCGGGGCGCATACCGAGGAAGTGCTGAAGGAATGGCTCGGGAATTGAGCGCGCCCGGCGCTACTTGCCGCGCGTTTGTTGCGGCGTTTCGCCGAACGCCTGGCGGTACGCCCGCGAAAACTCGCCCAGGTGGGTGAAGCCGTACCGCGATGCGATTTCGCTGACCCTGTGCGCCTCGCCGGCCTGCGACAAGGTCTGCCGCACCGCCTGCAGGCGCTGCACGCGCAGCCAGTGCAGCGGAGACTGCCCGCATTCGTCGCGGAACAAGGCCTGCAGGCGCCTGGCCGACAGGCCGCAGTGGCTGGCGACCATGGCCACCGGCAGGCGTTCGCCTATGTGTTCAAGCATATAGGCCTGGGCGCGGCGGATGGCCTGGGGCGCGGAGGGCGGAGGCGCCGGCCACAGCTGCGTCGCCATGCTGTGAGGCTGGTGCAGCAGCAGGGTGGTCGCCACCAGGACTTCGGTTTGCTCCAGCAAGGCGGCCTGGGCGGCATCGTGCCCCTGGCCCATGCCCGAGCATCGCACCACCCATTGCAGCATGGGCAGCAGCGCTTGCCAGCCGGCCGTATGCATGGGAATGACCGCGTCGAAGCAGATGTCGGGGGCCTGCTCTTGCGAGGTCAGGCGGCGCCAGGCTTCGGCGATGGCCGTGCGGTCCAGGCGCAGCAGGACCTGTTCGTAGTCGTGGCTGGCCGTGAAATGAAACCGCCTGTCGGGGCTGAGAAGAAAGGCTTTGCTCGGCGAAACCTCGATGCGGCGCCCATCGAAATAAAACGCCGCCTGCCCCTGGGTGGGCAGCACCAGCAGGTAGTAGCCGTCCAGGCCCTCGCAGTCGGGGTCGATGTTGATGTCCGCTCCGTACCCATGCCTGAGCTTGATCAGCGACAGGCGCCCGCAGGCAAGCAGGTCGAGGCGGCTGTGCAGGATATGCCCGCGCACGACTCGCAGCCGATACGAATTCAGGACCTGGCCGATCTGGTGCCGAGCCTGGTCGAGATCGGCGGTATTCACGATCCGGTTCTGCTCGAACGGCACCTGGGCAAACAGGGAGGCGATCATCTGAGTTCGTATGTGCGGGGTGTTCACATACTACTGGAGAAACGTCGCGATACGACTAAAAAGTGGCGCTTTTTTAATGGCCGGTGCCGGCCGTTCAGAGATGGGTCTTGAGCGGTATGGCCGGGTCGGCCAGCACCGCCTGGCCGGGGAGCTCGTCTTTTTCCAGCAGCTTGCGCGCGGCAATGTGATCGACCGGCGCGTTGATCGATTCCACGCAAGCCAGCCTGCCCTGGGCGAAATGCAGTATCGAGAAGCTGCCGGGCTTGGCGCCAGGCCGCGTCACGCGCTCGGCCCCCTGGGGGGCCAGGCCGGCCATCTGCAGGCGCAGGCTGCCCAGATCGGACCAGAACCAGGGCACGGCGGCGTAGGGCGCCGGCTGCTGCTCCAGCAGCAGCGCCGCGAGCGTGCGCGCCTGGTCATTGGCATTCTGTACCGATTCCAGGCGCAGGCGCCGATTCCAGCGCGCATAGGGAAAACTCACGCAATCGCCGATCGCATAGATATGCGCGGCGGATGTCCGCATATGGCCATCGACGGCGATACCGTTGTCGATGGCCAGGCCCGCCGACTGGGCCAGCGCGGTATCGGGCTCGGCGCCGATGCCGGCCACAAGCAGGTCGGCGGGATGCGTCTCGCCCTGGCAGATCAGCGCATCGACGCGCCGCTGCTGGCACTGGAACTCGATCGGCCCGCAATTGCGCCGCAAGGTGATGCCGGCCTGCAGAAGCGTGTTTGCGACATGCTCGGAAACGTCGGGCGAGACGGCGCGGGCCAGCAGCCGGTCGGCCATCTCGAAGACCGTGACGCGCTTGCCCAGCGCCGCCGCGGTCGCGGCAATTTCCAGGCCGATGAAACCGCCCCCAAGCACAGTGACGGACCTTGCCTCGGCTAACGACACGCGCAGGCGCAGCGCATCGTCGATGCTGCGCAGATAGTGCAGGTTGTCCAGCGTCTCGGGTAGTCCGGGCAGGCGCCGCGGGCGGGTGCCGGTGGCAAGGACCAGGGCATCGTAGGGCAGGACCTGGCCGTCGCTGAGCGTGACCTTGCGTGCCTCGGCATCGATATGCTCGGCGCGCGCGTTCAGATGCACGGTCATCCCCTCGTAGGCCGACTCGGGACGCAGCAGCTGGGGCGCGGCCTGGGTGTCTTTGAGGTATCCCTTGGATAGCGGCGGGCGGTGATAAGGAAGGTGGGCCTCGGCGCTTACCAGGGTGACGCCGGTTCGAAGCCCGGCCTCGGCGAGGCTGGCACAAAGCTGCGAGGCGGCATGGCCGCCCCCCACGATGACGATACGCTGCATGAGGCCCCGCTGGCAGTCTGGGAAAGAAAGATACCCCGTATCTTTCCTCAATACGGTTGAATTGTATATCGATGCGGGCCATTTTTGCACCGGCGATCCCAAAATCGCCATAAAGCGGCCGGGTTAACCCGTGAATTCCTTATTAATCAAGGGTTTTCCCGAGCAAGAAAACTATTGCCCGAGTTTCGATCTGGGTTCATTATTAAATACGGTTGTATTGTTAAGCGATACGATGATGGATCTGTCATCGAGTGTAGGTACCTGTTCCATATACCCAAAAAAAGGGGGCTTCCATGTCCAGGATTTCTCGTCGTCATATGCTCGGGTTGCTGGGGGCTGGCATTGCGCTGCCGGCTCTGGTCAAAGCGCAAGACTCGTCGCCCATACGCATTGGCTGCATGTTGCCCTTGTCGGGTAACGGTTCCATCGAAGGCAATCAGGTTTTCAAGGGCGTCAAGTTCGCCGTCGCCGAAGTCAACGCCGCGGGCGGTGTGCTGGGGCGCAAGATCGAACTCGCGGTCGAGGACGACGAAAGCAATACCTCCAAGGGGGTGTTGGCGGTTCGCAAGCTCATCGAGCAGGAGCACGTGCCTCTCATCATCGGCACTTATGCCTCCGCCGTGGTCGTTGCCAGCATGAAGGTGGCCAAAGAGCTCAAGGTGCCCATGCTGACGGGCGGCTCCACCGGCGCTATCGCCACGGACGCCAACACGCCGGGAGATCCCTGGTTCTTCCGGTTCTTTTCCGACAGCACGGGCCAGGGCTACGACACCGCGAACGCGATCATCAACAAGTTCCACGCCAAGCGTGTCGCCATCTTGCATGACACGACCGGCTACGGCACCGACCTGGCCAAGCAGACCACCGAGGTGGTGCAAGGCGCGGGCGGCGAAATCGTGGCCAACGAGTCGTACAACATTGGCGACCAAGACTTCTCCACCATCCTGACCCGGATCCGCACCCTCAAGCCCGACGTGGTCTACATAGGCGGCTGGGCGGCGGACGGCGCCACCATCGTGCGCCAGGCCGCGTCGGTGGGGCTGCGCACCCAGTTCGTGGGTTCCGGCTCGATGCTGAGCGACGATTTCATCAAGCTGGCGGGGCCGGCGTCGGAAAATTTCGCGGTGGCCACCGCCTACGAGGCCAGCACGCCGAACAAGGTCGGCCGCGCTTTCGGCGAGCGCTTCCGCAAAGAGTACGGATACGACCCGGGCATGCTCAATGCCCTCGGCTATTACTCGGCGGCCATCGGTATCGAGGCGCTGCGCCGCGTGGGCAAGCCGGACGGCGCCGCGATCCAGCAGATGCTGGCCAATGGCATGAAGGACTTCCCGATAGGCCTGGGGCCCGAGGGAACCACGGCGGACTTCAATGACAAGGGCAGTGTCGACTATCCCTATTTCATTGCGATCATCAAGAACGGCAAGCGCGTTCTCGATCATTGATCAATCGAGGCGGAAGCGATCGTGGACCTTCTACTGCAGTATCTCGCCAACGGCATCGTCAACGGCAGCAACTATGTGCTGGTGGCTGTCGGGCTGACCCTGGTATTCGGCATCCTGGGCGTCGTCAACTTCGCCCATGGCGAGTTCTATATGCTGGGCGCCTACACGGGGCTGATCCTGGTCATCAACTACGGGCTGCCCATCTGGGCAGCCCTGGCCGGCGTGCTGGTGGTGGCCGTCATTCTGGGCCTGGGCGCCGAAGGGCTGCTGAACAAAATGCTCAAAGAGCGAGACGCAACCAGTTCCATTATTGCGTCGTTCGGCCTGGCGGTAGTGCTGCAGAACTCGGCCTTGATCGGCTTCGGCCCCAGTCCCATGCTGATGCAGACCAAGTATTCCACCATAGGGGTCGAAATGGGGCCGGTCTACCTGCCCCTGCAGCAATTGCTGATCCCGGTGGCGATGGTGGCGCTGATTTCGGTGCTGTACCTGGTGTTGCGCTACACCTGGACCGGGCGCAGCCTGCGCGCCATGGCTCAGCATGCCGTAGTGGCCAGGATGTGCGGCGTGCGCGTGCAGCGGGTTGCCGTCATTACCTTCATCGTGTCGGCCCTGCTGGCGGGTATCGCGGGTTTCCTGATGTCATCGGTGTACATGGTGTACCCCATCATCGGCAACATGATCGTGCTTAAGGCATTCACGGTTGTCATCCTGGGGGGCATGGGCAACGTGGCCGGTGCGGCCGCCGCCGGCCTGCTGCTGGGTATCGTCGAATCTCTCACCTCGGCCTACCTGGGCAACGGCTTGCGCGACATCGTCGGATTCGTGATCGTCATCGCCGTCCTGTTGCTGCGTCCGCAGGGTCTGTTCGGAAGGACGTTCCAACGCTCATGAAGAAAAATCTTTCCCTCGTCATTCTGGTGCTGCTGTTGGCCGCGGTGCCGTTCCTTGTGCAGGGCAGCTATATCGTGTCGCTGCTGCTGCTGATGCTGGTGTACGTGATCCTGACGACCGGGTTGAACCTGGTTACCGGGTTCTGCGGGCAGTTTTCGTTCGCCCAGGGGGCGTTTTTCGGAATCGGCGCCTATACCGCCGGCATCATGTCGCGCGACCTGCATACCGGCTTTTGGGTGCACCTGCCGGCCGGGATGATCATCACCGGTCTGTGCGGCCTGCTGCTGGGCATCCCCGCGCTGCGCCTGAAGGGGCATTTTCTGGCCATCGTGACCATTGCCTTCCAGACCATCGTGTATCTGGGGCTGGTGCAGTGGACGTCTTTTACCGGGGGGCAGAACGGACTGCCGGTGGAACCGGTAGGCGATGTCTCATTGTTCGGCGCGCACTTGTTCACGATCGACGGCTTGAGGGCCAACTACTGGCTGATTCTGACGGCGACGGTCGTGCTGGTGGTCATCGCCGAACGGCTGGTGAAGTCGCGGCTGGGGCGCGAATGGGTTGCGGTGCGCGATGACGAGGTCCTGGCGTCGGCCATCGGCCTGAACGCCACCCGGGCCAAGCTGACGGCTTTCGTCGCCTCGGCGGCTTTTGCCGGCGCCGCGGGCGTGCTCATGGCCCACTATATGGGCAATATCGCCCCCGACGACTACACCATCTGGATCTCCTGCACGATCGTGGCAATGATGATCATCGGCGGCAAGGGTTCGTTCTATGGCCCCATATTGGGCGTCGCGCTCTTGACCCTTCTGCCCGAAATGCTGGGCGACTGGGCCCGCTATCGCATGCTGTTCTTCGGCGTCCTGCTGGTACTGGCCATTGCCCTGATGCCCGAAGGCATCGCGGGCCGGGTACGTAAACTGCGCGCCACCAAGGAGGCCCAGGCATGAGCACCGCTCCCATTCTGGAAGCCCGGGGCATCCATCGCCGGTTCGGCGGCGTGGTGGCGGTCAAGGATGTCAGCCTGTCGGTCGGCGTCGGCGAAATCGTCGGCTTGATCGGACCCAACGGCTCGGGCAAATCCACCATGGTCAACCTGATCACGGGCGAGCTCGAGGCGAACGGGGGATCGTTCCTGTTCGGCGGGCAGGACGTCACGGCCTTGCCGCCCTACAAGCGGGCTCGCCTGGGCATGGCGCGCAGTTTCCAGATGATCCGGCTGTTCGGCTCGCTGAGCGTCGAAGACAATCTGCTGCTTGCGCATCACATCCGCATGCAATCCAGCACGCTGGACACCATCCTGGGGCGTGCCCAGGCCGTCCAGGAAGAAGACGCCGTGCGGGCCAAGGCGCGTGAACTGCTGCAGTGGTTCGAGATGGAGCAATTCGCGAAACGGCCGGCGACCGACCTGTCTATCGGGCAGCAGCGCATGGTGGAGCTGGCCCGCGGGCTCATCAGCATGCCCAAGCTGTTCCTGCTCGATGAGCCGGCGGCCGGGCTGTCGCCCCCCAACGTCGACCGGCTGGTCGGCATCATCCGCAGGATGCGCGACGAATTCGGCATGAGCATCCTGCTGGTCGAGCACGATATGCGCGTGGTGCGCGAACTGTGCGACCAGGTGGTCGTGCTCGACAGCGGGGTCATGATCGCCCAGGGACACCCGGAGGCCGTGGTCAATGACCCGGTCGTGGTCGAGGCTTATATCGGTTCAGGATGGAAGCGCCGTGCTAAAGCTTAACAACATCATCGCGGGCTACGGCCGCACGCGCATATTGCATGGCGTGACGCTGGACGTGCCCAAAGGCGGGCTGGTCGCGTTGCTGGGCGGCAATGGCACGGGGAAATCCACCACCCTGAAAAGCATCGTGGGCCTGGTTTCATTGCAGGAAGGAAACATCGTCTTCGACGGCAAGGACATCGACGACGTCCCGGTCGAGCGCCGCGCAGCCATGGGCCTGTCGCTGGTGCCGCAAGGCAAGGAAGTCTTCGCGGGCATGAGCGTCCAGGAAAACCTGATGATGGGGGCCTATCACCGCCGCCGCGACAAGGCCGGCATCGCCGAAGACCTCGAAGGCGTTTACCAGCGCTTCAAGCGCTTGCGCGAGCGCCGCAATGTGGCGGCCGGGATGCTGTCCGGCGGCGAGCGCCAGATGCTGGCCATCGGCCGTTCGCTCATGTCGCGTCCTTCCATGCTGCTGCTGGACGAGCCGTCGGCCGCGCTGGCGCCCAGGGTCGTGGAAGAAATCGCCGAAGCGATTCTCGCCTTGCGCGAACTGGGCCTGACGCTGCTGCTGGTGGAACAGAACGTGGGGATGGCGCTGGACATCGCGGATTACATCTATGTGATTCGCGGCGGACGTATCGCTTATGAGCGCGAGGTCGGCGATGGCGTGGCCATGGACGAACTGCGCGAATTCTATCTTGGAGGTAAAGAGCATGTCTGAATCGCGCTTTCAGGGCCGTGTTGCTTTCGTGACCGGAGCGGCCTCGGGGTTGGGCAAGGCCAGTGCCTTGAGGCTGGCCCGCGGCGGCGCGAAGCTGATGCTGTTCGACCGCGATGCGGCCGGCCTGGAAAAGATCCGGGCGTTGTGCCCCGACGCTGTCACTTATGTGGGCGACGCATCGGTGGCGGCGGACGTGAACGCGGCCGCGGAACGGTCGCGCCAGGCCTTCGGCCCCGCCGAGTTTCTCGTGGCCTCGGCGGGCATCAACGGCATTCCCAAGCCGGCCATCGACTACACCGAAGAAGAGTGGGACAGGCTTTTCGATGTCAACGTCAAGGGGGCCTGGCTGGCCGTCAAGGCGCTCGTTCCGCAGATGCGCGAACTGGGCAAGGGGTCGATCGTGCTGTTCTCGTCCACCGCCGGCCTCGGCGGTTCGGGCTTCCTGCCCGCGTATTCGGCCTCGAAGGGCGCCGTGGCGCTGTTGGCGCGCAGCCTGGCGCTGAATCATGCGCGCGAAGGCATCCGGGTCAATTGCGTATGCCCGGGCACCATAGACACCCCCATGGCGCAGGAAATGTTCGTGAAAGCAGGCGAGCTGGGCGGCGCCGCGCCGCCAACCGTCGATGTCATGCGCAACCGCATTCCAATGGGACGGTTCGGCCAGGCCGACGAGATCGCCGATGCCGTCATGTATTTCCTGAGCGACGCCGCCAGCTACACCACGGGCGTGACGATGCCGGTCGATGGGGGGCTGAAGGCCTGACGAGCGAGGTTGTCCAGCACCGGTCCAGACGAAAAGGAACCAGACCATGACCCAAGTCGCGGTTGCAGTCGCGGCCCCCGAACTCGACATCGATCCTTACGACGATGCCGTGCTCGAGTCGCCGTTTGCCATGTTCGAACAGCTCCGCCAGGCGCCGGCGGTGTATCTGAAGCGCCACGGCGTCTACGCCATCGGGCGTTATCGGCAGGTGCGCGACGCGATGAAAGACTGGGAGACCTTCTCGTCTTCCGGCGGCATCGGCCTGACCGACGTGCGCGAGCCGGACACCTGGCGCGCCCAAAGCCCCATCGGCGACGTGGATCCGCCCGACCATACGCAGGTGCGCACGGTCATACAGCGCATCCTGTCGCCGCAGGTCATCCGTGGCTGGCGCGCGGGATTCGAAGAAGAAGCCGAGCGGCTGATCGGCGAGATGGTCGAGAAAGAATACGTGGACGGCGTACAAGACCTGGCGGAAGCCTATGTGTCCACGTCGTTTCCCAAGGCCATGGGCATTCGGCATACGCCTGAGCTGCGTGCGAACTGGTACCTGATGGGCGAGCTCAACTTCGATAGCCAGGGGCCCCGCAATGCCCGCTATCTGGCTACGCAGCAGCGCGCCGACGCGCTCATCAAAGATTGGCAGCAGGCCAGCATGCAGCGCGAAAGCATGATGCCGGGCGGCTTCGGAATCAAGGTTTTCGAAGCGGCCGATGCCGGCCAGATGGCGCCGGAGCTGGCTCCGTTGCTGATCCGTTCTTTCCTGCGCGGCGGGCTGGACACCACCACCAGCATGATTTCCGCGGTGCTGTATTACCTGGCCCGCGATCCTTCCCAGTATGCGCGGCTGCGTGAAAATCCCGCGCTGGCCCGTCCGGCGCTGGACGAAGTCATGCGCCTGGAAAGCCCGTCGCAGACAGCCTACCGGCTCACCATGCGCGATGCCGTGGTGGACGGCGTGGCCATCCCGGCAAACAAGAAAGTGATGCTGCAGCTGGGCGCGGCCAATCGCGATCCCGCCTTCTGGGACAGGCCCGATGAATTCGACGTTGCGCGCAATCCCGTCGGCCACTTGGCGCTGGGGCACGGGGTGCACATGTGCGTCGGCCAGATGATCGCCCGCCTGGAAGGCGAGTGCGTGCTCAATGCCTTGATCAAGCGGGTCGGCAGGTTGAGCTTGGAAGGGCCCACGACGCAGCGGCTGAATAATGCCCTGCGCAGCCTGAAAACCCTGCCTCTGCGCCTGCGGGCCTGAGGTAAGCGGACTTACGGAGAAAGCATGGCCACGATGCAGCGGTTCCAGGGAAAGTCCATTATCGTCACCGGCGCGGCGCGCGGTATCGGCGCGGCAACCGCCCGGCGTTTTGCCGACGAGGGGGCATCGGTGCTGTGGGTCGACGTGCTGCCCGAAGTCGTCGAGACCGCCCGGTCCGCGGGCGGCGAGGGGCTGGCTGTCGACGTCGCCGCCCCGGAAGCGGGGCAGCTTATCGTCGCTGCGGCGCTCAAGGCGTTCGGGCGCATCGATGTGCTGGTCAACAATGCCGGCGTCGGGGGTTCCAAGCGGCTGGAAGATTCGGACGATGCGCTGCTCGCGCGCATCGTCGATATCAACCTGGGGTCCCTCATGCGCATCACGCGGGCCGTGCTGCCGCACCTGCCCAGGCCGGGCGGCAGCATCGTGAACCTGTCTTCGATCTTCGGCCTGGTGGGGTATCCCGGTACCACCGCTTACGCCGTGGCCAAGGCTGGGGTGGCCCAGTTCACGCAGCAGCTGACCAGCGAGGTCGCCCACCTGGGTATCCGGGTCAACGCCATTGCCCCGGGCGTGGTGGTGACGCCGATGACCGAAGCGCATTTGCAGAACCCCAACTACGTCAAGCTGATGGTGTCCTCGACCCCGATGGGCCGCGTTTGCCAGCCCGAAGAGCAGGCCGCCGCGATCGCGTTCCTGGCATCGGACGATGCTTCGTTTGTCTGCGGCGTGACCTTGCCCGTCGATGGCGGCTATTTGTCCGCCCGATACATTCCCAACTACTGATCCACGACCGGCGTGTCGCATACGCCAGGAGTATCAATGATGAAACACGACATGAGTGTCAAATGGCCCAACGGAGCGCGTTGCGCCGTCATGCTGACTTTCGATTTCGACGCGGAAACCCTGTGGACGTCGCGCGACCCGGCCAACGCCAAGCGGCCGGGCATTCTCAGCCAGGGCGCGTACGGCGCCAACGTGGGCGTGCCCAAGATCTGCGAGCTGCTTCATGAAGAAGACGTCAAGGCATCGTTCTACGTGCCGGGCTGGACGGCCGAACACCACACCGACAAGGTCGAGCTGATCCTGAAGGGCGGCCACGAGGTCGGGCACCACAGCTACTCGCATCGCTGGTCCGACGGCGACACCGATGCCGAGATCGAAGAAATGGAAAAGGGGCTGGAGGCGCTCAAGCGCACTGTCGGCGTGGTGCCCAAAGGCTATCGTTCGCCGGCGGGCGAGGTCAGCCCCATGCTTTTCGAGCTGCTCAAGAAGCACGGCTTTCTGTATGACACGTCGCTGATGGACGACATCAATCCGTATCGCCACACCATGCCGGACGGCAGCAAAGGCGTCATCGAACTTCCGTGGCACTGGAGCCTGGACGACGCGCCGTACGCGCTGTTCTCGATCAAGAACCCCCGCACGATCTGCTCGAATGCCCATATGGCCGACATTTTCAAGGCCGAGTTCCGCGAAATATACCGGTGGGGCGGGCTGTACGACCTGGTGATGCATCCGCAGGTCACGGGGCGGCCCGGCCGCATTGCGCTGCTGCGCGAAATGATCCAGTACATCAAGACTTTCCCGGGCGTGTGGTTCGCCACCGGGGCGGAAGTTGCCCAGGCCTGGATCGATGTCAACGAAAAATAGCGGGTGAGAGCTGATAATGATTGACGCCATCGCTGATAACCCCAGGCAGGCCCCCGAACTGACCATCGACCCCTACGCCGAAGACGTGCTGGACTCGCCCTACGCGATGCACGCGGCCATGCGGCAGGCCGGGCCGGTGGCGTTTTTGCCCAAGTACGACATGTATGTCATGGGCCGCCATCGCGACGTGCACCCCGCCATCAAAGACTGGAAGACCTTTTCGTCCACCGGTGGCTCGGGCGTGGCCGACATCCGCAAGCCCGGCAACTGGCGGCCCGCCAGCGCCATCGTCGAGGTCGATCCGCCGCGGCATACCTACGTGCGCTCGGCCATGCAAAAGGCGATGTCGCCCCAGCTGATCCGCTCGTGGCGCGAGACCTTCGCCAAAGAAGCGGAACGCCTGGTCGACGAGCTGCTGCAACGCGAATACGTCGATGGCGTCTACGATCTGGCCGAGCAATACATCTCCACGACCTTCCCGCCGGCCCTGGGGCTGGAGATCACGCCCGAAACCCGCGACAACCTGTTCTTGCTCGGGGCGCTCAATTTCGATGCGCAAGGGCCCAAGAACGACCGCTACGAAGCAACGCAGAAGCGCGCCGACGAAATCATGCCGTGGCACGACGCCATGATGCGGCGCGAGAACCTGCTGCCGGGCGGCTTCGGCGACCGCCTGTACCAGGCGGTCGACGCGGGCGAACTCGAACCCGAACTCGCCCCTTTGCTGGTGCGCTCGTTCTTGCGCGGGGGCCTGGACACCACCAGTAGCGCCATCTCGGCCGCGCTCTGGTACCTGGCCATGAATCCGGCGCAGTATGCGCTGCTGCGCGACGACCCCGCCCAGGCACGGCCCGCCCTGGAAGAGGCCATGCGCCTCGAAACGCCCATCCAGACGGTGGGGCGCCTGACCCTGTGCGACGTCACCGTAGACGGCACGCGCATTCCCGCCGACAGGAAGGTGATGATGTTCCTGGCGTCGGCCAACCGCGACCCCGACTTCTGGGACCGCCCCGACGACTACGACATGACGCGTTCCCGCTTGGGACACGTGGCTTTGGGCAACGGCATCCACATGTGCATCGGCCAGATGATCGCCCGCCTGGAAGGCGAGTGCATCCTGACCGAGATCGCCCGGCGCGTGAGCGCCATCAGCCTCGAAGGGGCCCCTGTGCGCCGCATCAACAACGTATTGCGCAGCCTCAAGCACCTGCCCTTGCGGTTGAAGGCTGCCTGACCTTACCTACAGGAAACTTCTTCATGCCGAAAATCATATTCACCGACGCCGAGGCCTCCAGCACCGAAGTCGAGGCGGCCAGCGGCGAAAGTGTCATGCTTGCCGCGCTGGGCGCCCATGTCAAAGGCATTCTGGGCGAGTGCGGCGGTTCGCTGGCCTGTGCGACCTGCCACGTTTATGTAGACGATGCCTGGACGGATAAGCTGCCTTCCGTATCCGACCTGGAAAATGAAATGCTCGACGCGACCGTCTGCGAGCGTCGCCCGAACAGCCGCCTGTGTTGCCAGATCGAAATGTCGGAGGCGCTGGATGGCTTGACGGTCAGGTTGCCCGCCGCGCAGATATGACGCCTCGACGCCTCTGGCCCGCGCAGGCCCAATCAGCAGAATGAGCCATGAGCATCAAACACCGCTTTCCTCCCATCGATGAGCGCTTGCTACTACAGTCCGTATCCCGGGCGCTCGACGTACTGGAGGCCTTTGCCGAAAAACCCGACGCAAAATCCCTGAGCGAGATCGCGGCGGCGGCGGGTATCAACAAGAGCGCCGCGCAGCGCATCAGCCAGACCTTGCTTAACCGGGGCTACCTAGAGCAGACCGAGCGCGGCGGCCTCACGCTGGGCCATTTGTTGCTGGACCGGGCATTCGATTACCTGCGGTCCAATCCCCTGATCGAAAAGGCCGCGCCCATTCTCAGCGACTTGCGCACCACCACCGGCGAGCGCGTGGATCTGAGCCTGTTCGATGCCGAGCACGACAACCTGACCATCGTCTATGCTGCGCGCATGCAGAGCAAGCGCGAACGCTTCTACGCAACCTTGCCCGGAAGGCGCATGCCGACCTGCGTGGCCACCGGAGGGCGGGCCTGCATGGCCGCGCTGCCCGACGAAGTCGTCGAACAGATCATCGCCGACTCCGAACTGACGCTGATAACGCCCAAGACCCGGATCGACCCCGAGTACATCTGGGAAAAAGTGCATGCCGCCCGCCGCGATGGCTATTCCTCTCAAGTAGAAGAAACGCTGCTGGGCGAGGTGGTGCTGGCCGCCGCCATCCGCGGCCACGACGGCGTGCCGGTGGGGGCCATCCATATCGCTGGTTCGCTCAGCGACTGGAACGCCGAGGTTTTCTATAAACGCTTCAGTCCACTGGCCATCGAGGCTGCGCGTGCCTTGAGCCTGTGGAATTCGCATCAATGAGCCAGTTACATTAAGGACGAATCATGACGGAGAACGAGTACCAGGACCTGGACGGCCTGGCCCTGGCGGATTTGCTCAAGAAAAAGGCAGTGTCGTCGACGGAACTGATGACACACGCGATTGCCTTGTCGCGCACGCGTGGCGTGGCGCTCAATGCCATTCGCTACGAGCGCTACGACGACGCGCTGCAGTGGGCGGGGCAGTGGCGGCATCAAGGGCAGTTCCAGGGAATTCCGTTCCTGCTCAAGGACTCCAGCCTGGCGTCGCAGCGCTTGCCGATGAGCCTGGGGTCGAACCTGTTCACCGACACACCGTTTTCCTTCGACGCCACGCTGACGCAGCGCTTCGAGGCCGCGGGCCTGATTCCCTTTGCGCGGACTTCCGTGCCCGAGTTCTGCATGGCGCCCACCACCGAGGCCGTGGCCAATGGCGCGGTAACGCTCAACCCCTGGGACGAGACGCGTTCGGCGGGCGGTTCCAGCGGCGGGGCCGCCGCGGCAGTCGCCGCGCGCGTCGTGCCGCTGGCCCATGGCAGCGACGGCGGCGGCTCGATTCGCATCCCGGCGTCTTGCTGCGGCTTGTACGGTTTAAAGGCAACGCGCGGCCGCGTACCGACCGGGCCGACCAAGGGCGAGATCTGGGGAGGAATGGGCACGGACGGCGTGCTGAGCCGCAGCGTGCGCGACACGGCTGCCGTCATGGACGCCATATGCGGCCGGGAAGTGGGCGCGCCCTACGACTCGGCGCCGCCGAACGAATCATTCCTGTCGGCCGTCACCGAAGCCAGGCGCGCCCCGCTGCGCATCGCGGTCTGGACGTCGGCATGGGATGGCATCCCGCTGGCGCCCGAGTGCCTGGATGCCGTGCGCTACGCCGCGAGTCTGTGCAAAGACCTGGGCCACGAAATCATCGAGGCCGCGCCGCCGTCCCTGGACTACCAGCAGTTCTTCCAGGCGCACTTGCAGGTCCTGGAGGCGAACATTGTCGCCTCGGTGCATGCCCGGCTGGCGGGCATGAAGCGCTCGTTGCGCGACGACGATCTCGAGCCGGCAATGCACGACGGCTACCAACAGGGCTTGCGCCTGACCGCCGAAGACTACGTGAACGCCATCAACACGTTTCACCACGTGGGGCGCGTGCTGCAGACGGACATCGCCCAGTTCGACCTGATCCTTACCCCCATGCTGGCGCAACCGCCCGCGCCCCTCGGGTTCCTGGCCATGCAAGGGCCGTTCCGGGATTTCCGCTACAAGGTGGCGCAGTACGCCGTTTTCTCGGCCATCATGAACGCGTCGGGCCAACCGGCCGCGAGCGTGCCGGTGTACTGGACCGAAGCCGGCTTGCCTATCGGCGTGCAGATCATGGGGCAGTTCGGGCGAGACGACCTGGTGCTGCGGCTGTCGGCCGAGCTCGAGCGCGCCGCGCCGTGGGCCGGGCGTATCCCGGCACGCTTCCTTTGATCTTCTCAAAGGCGACATCAGAAAAAACCCATAAAGCTCCTGGCGGGCGCTTTATGGGTTTTGGCACAAGAGTGTGTGCTGGGCTTAGCCAACCGACAGGCCGGACCAGGGCGATTCACGTAATTTAAGCCTGAACCGTGTGACCCCAATGCAGTTCACCTGGTCGAATTAGCCTGGCATATCGGCAATTGGCATCGCTGCTCCGACCCGCGAGCATGCGGGGCGCACGGCCGGCAGGTTCGTTGCCGGCATGGCCGCGCCGTCACCTGTGGACGGAAACCTTGCCGATGAAGGCGTTGATGGCAGCCTGTTGCCTGCCCCATTCGGTTGCGGGGCAGCCCGCGATGATCAGCAATTCCACGGAGCCCACCCACTGGGCGGAGAGGCGGTTCCGATAGTCGACGCCATCGTTCCCGCGATAGGCAACTTCTTCCGACAGTAAGGCTATCGGATCGCCGGTATTGGCGCGTAGTTCCAGGTCTGGCGCTTTGCTTCTCGTTACGTCGCGCATACGGGTGCCCAACTGACGGACGTAGACCTCGAGCGTGTCGCGTGGCGTGCGGCCCGCCGCCTTGGCAGCGTCGGCGCCGAGATTCTGCGCGAAGGTGATCTGGCACGCGCCTCGCACCTGCCGGAATCGGTACATGCCGTTACGCCCGAGGATATCCGGTTTCCAGTTTTCGATGTTGAGCGGCATCTGAAAGGCCACGGTTGCTTCGGCGGCTTGCGCCGTCGTGGAAAGGACGCAACTGGCCAGTAGCGCGCCTGCGACGATGGATTTCATCGGAAGACTCCATGTGGGGCGGAGAAACGATGACATATTGCCAGCATCGACACCGTATTTGAAGCCACGGGGCGCGTGGCGGAAAGCGGCGGACTCGTTTGCGCGGGCGCGTCGGCTTTCCGGCCCAGCCAGGTAGCGTGAGCTGTCAGAGATGCTGCTGAAGCCCGGCATCCACGATCACTTTGATTTTGTCGGCCGATTGCACCGTGGCAATCGCGTTGCCCGCGTAGATCGGGGGGGGCGAACGTGTCGATGGACACGACCTTGGTGATGTCGCTGATTTGCGCGACATCCAGCTTGGCGGCAACGCGCGGAGCGACGCTCTTGCCGCCGGCAGTTGCGGCGTCTGCGCCGGCAATCAGCACGTGCACATCTGAATCGCAAGCCCTGGCCGCGGTGATGGCGTTCAGGGTTACGCCCTTGATCGAAGTGCTAGCGTGCTCTGCAATAACGCGGCTCGTTGAGGCGCAGATCCGTGGTGACGACGGCGGGCATGGACAGATTCAGGGTTTCCAGGCCGCCATCGACTTCGCGAGTGACGCTGAGCTTGTCTCCGGCAATTTCGACTTTGGAGGCGAAGGTGGCTTGGGGGAGGTTCGCGCTTTCGACAAGCCGTTGCGCATGCTGGGCTACGACCGTCAGTCGCCGCCCAGCAATTGGAAGTTCTATTGGGAGAACACCCGCGACCCATATCATGCATCGGAGGCGACCAAAGAGCTGAATAGCTATCGCGAAGACTTCAAGATCAATGACACAGAAAGTGTCCAGGCGAAGGATGAGTTCGGTGATGGGCTGTATGCGCAGATGCAGGTTTTTCCCAGTGTGCATTTGCGGCAGCATATGAACACGCAGGCGATGCGGCACATGGTGCCGCGCAGCCCGACCGAGTGCGAGCTGGTCTGGACGTACTTCGGTTACCAGAATGACGATGAAGAACTGCAGCGGCTGCGCATGAAGCACGGAAATTTGTCTGACCTCCGCAACGCAGAGATCGATGGCTGGATCTTCGAGGCCGCCGCGGGTCATGCTTGGGGCAAGCCTCGTGGCGTGCCAGAAAAAAACCCACACAGCGGCGATGCCGCTGCGTGGGTTTGAGACGATGCGGGAATATGGTGGAGCCGGGGGGAATTGAACCCCCGTCCGCAAGCCCTCCGCAACCAGTTCTACATGCGTAGTCGGCCTATTTGGTTTTAACCCTGGACTTAGCCAACCGACAGGCCGGACCAGGGCGATTCACGTAATTTAAGCCTGAACCGTGTGACCCCAGTGCAGACCGATTCCTTGTAAATGTCGCTGCTGCGGTTCGGGGTTGCCCCCTGGGAAGTTGCCTTCCCCCGCCTGACCCAAGGACAGATCAGTGCAGCGGCTCACCGCTTAAGCGGCGAGAGCGAAACGCTCGTCGTTGGCGTTTGTAGTGTTCCAGTGGATTAACGAGCTTACTGGTGCTCGGCATGCCCTGAGTTGTTTCGCGACCCACGTCGAATCCGGATCGGCCCCAAGTTGTTCGTATTGTACTCCAACGCGACGGGAACGGACAGGATTTTGCGGTGTTCAGGCGTTGGCGCAGGGTTGCCGCGCCACGTCGCGGGGATGGCGCCCGGCGCGGGCGAGCAGGGCGCCCAGGCCCATGGCGGCCGCCACGATCGCGGCCGCGGCGGGCCCCAGGCTTGCCAGGCCCTGGTGGTCGATGACGGCGCCTCCCACGATGGCGCCCAGGCCGATGCCCATATTAGCCCCTGAAATATTCAGCGACGCGGCGAACGCCGGCGCGTCGGGCGCCGATTGCATGACCCGTACATGGCAGACGGTCAGCAGGGCGGCCTGGGCGATGCCCCATGCGCCCAGGGCCACGGCGAGCAGGCCGGGGGCGCGCATCACGGGTCCCAGCACCGCCAGGCCGGCGGCCATCAGGGCGGCGAAGAGCAGGGTGGCCCGCAGCGCGCTGCGATCGGCCAGCCGGCCGCCCGCCCAGTTGCCGAGCAGGCCGATGGCGCCGAAGGCCATCATCGTCCAGCCTATCCATTGGCCATTGAAGCCCGCCAGCCGTTCGAGCATGTCGGCCAGGTAGGTATAGGCGGTGAACATGCCGGTGAAGATCAGCAGCGACAACAGTACGTGCCCGACCACCCGGGGATTGCGCAGAATACGCAGCTGCGCGGCCAGTTTGACGTTCTGCGCCAGCCGGGGCGGGCGCGGGAAAAGGGCCCACAAGAGCAGTGCCTTGGCATAGGCGACCACGGCCAGCAGGCCGAACGCGGCGCGCCAGCCGTAGGCGTCGGAAACCAGCACGCCAATGGGGATGCCGAATATGGTGGCGGCCACGATGCCGAAGGCCACCATCGAGATGGCCCGGCCGGCGCGGGCCGGGCCGGCCAGTTCGACGGCCGTGGCGCTGGCCAGGGACCAGAATACCGGCAGCGCCAGCGCCGGTACGAAGCGGGCGAGCGCCATGACACCGATATTGGGGGCCAGGGCCGCCACGGTGTTCGAGGCGCCGAACAGCGCCAGCACGCCGATGAAGAGGCGCTTGCGGTCCACGTTGGTCATCAGCGCGGTCAGCAGGGGGCCCGTCGCCGCCACGGTGAAGGCGAACAGGGTGACCAGCAGGCCGGCTTGCGACACCGTGACCTGCAGGTCGCGCGCCAGCGGAGGCAGCAGGCCGATGATGAGGAATTCTGTCGTCAGAATGGTAAAGCCGGCCGTGGAGAGCAGCAGAATGGGCAATAACATGGAATATCCGGGAAGTGGCGCGGAGGGCCGGGCGGCAGGGCGGTGCATCAGTGAGCGACTGTACTGATACACGCAAAGAGGATAAAGAGGGCTGGCCCGGCATGACTATTCATGTCAGGCGAACAGTGGCCGGCGGCGGCCGATGGGGCCGGGCGGAGCGCCCGGCGATGCCGGCTAGCGGGTGTCGGCCGGCAGCAGGGGCTGTATCACGCCCCACAGCTGGTCGGGGGTGTCGGCGCAGGCTTCGGCCGACCAGGTGGTGATGTTTTCGTCTTGCCCCAGGTAGCCATAGGCGGCGGCCACCGCCGGCATGCCGGCGGCATGGGCGGCCTGGATATCGCGCAGGTCGTCGCCCACATAGACGCAGCGGTCGGTGGCGTATCCGGCCTGGCGGGCAGCGTGCAGCAGCGGCGCCGGATGGGGTTTGGAGTGTTCGGTGGTGTCGCCGCAGACCAGCACCGCGCTGTGGCGGGTCAGGCCCAGGAATTCGACGATGGGCAGCGTCAGGTGGGTAACCTTGTTGGTCACGATGCCCCAGGCCAGGCCGCGCGCCTGGATGCCTTCGAGCAGGGGGGCAATGCCGGGAAACAGGCGGCTGTGCACCGTGGAGCCGGCCGCGTAGTCTTCCAGGAACTGCAGCCGGGCGGGTTCGTAGTCGGGATGGTCGGGCAGCAGGCCCAGCGCGATGCGCAGCAAGCCGCGCGCCCCTTGCGAAGCCACCGGGCGCAGCGTTTCGTAGGGCAGGGGTTCCATGCCGCGCCGGGTGCGCTGGCGGTTCGCCGCGGCGGCCAGGTCGGGGGCGGTGTCGGCCAGGGTGCCGTCGAAGTCGAACAGGATCAGGGCGCTCATTTGCGGGTGGCCATCAGGTAGTTCACCGAGGTGTTGTCAGTCAGGCTGTAGACCTGGGTAATAGGGTTGTATTCCATGCCGCGCATGCCGGCGGGCTGCAGGCCGGCCTGGCGTGCCGATGCGGCCAGTTCGCTGGGCTTGATGAACTGGTCGTGGCTGTGGGTGCCGCGCGGCAGCAGCCGCAGCAGGTATTCGGCGCCGACGATGGCGTACAGGAACGACTTGGCGTTGCGGTTGAGGGTCGAAAAAAAGACCCAGCCGCCCGGCTTGGCCAAGGCGGCGCAGGCTTGCACGACCGAGCCCGGATCCGGCACGTGCTCGAGCATTTCCATGCAGGTGACGACGTCGTAGCGTTCGGGCTGTTCGGCGGCCAGGTCTTCCACGGGCACGGCGCGGTATTCCACTTGCACGCCCGATTCCAGGCCGTGCAGGCGGGCGATCTTGAGGGACCGCTCGGCCAGGTCGATACCGGTAACCCGGCCACCTGCCACGGCCATGCTTTCGGACAGGATGCCGCCGCCGCAGCCGACGTCGAGCACGGTCTTGCCCGCCAGGCTGCCCGCGCATTCCTGGATCCAGGCCAGCCGCAGCGGATTGATGGCGTGCAGGGGCTTGAACTCGCTTTCCGGGTCCCACCAGCGGGCGGCCAGGGCGGCGAACTTGTCCAGTTCTGCCTGGTCGGCGTTGACGCCGGGGCGGGCGGATGCAGAGGTCGGAGTTGTCATGGGCAGCAGGGCGCGGCCGCGCCGGAATGAAAAAAAGGGCCTCGCATTGCGAGGCCCTTCATTGTAGCGGTTAGCGCGTCGATTAACGGCGGCTACCGACCACTTCGATCTCAACGCGGCGGTTCTGAGCACGGCCTTCACGCGTCTTGTTGGTGGCGACGGGCTGCAGTTCGCCCTTGCCTTCCGTGTAGATGCGGTTGGGGTCGATACCCAGGCTCACCAGGTAGGCCTTGACCGAAGCGGCACGGCGCTCGGACAGGCCCTGGTTGTATTCTTCGGTACCGATCGAGTCGGTGTGGCCGACGGCGATGATGGTTTCGAGGTTGATACCCTGCGCTTGCTGAGCAACTTGTTGCAGCAGCTGGCGGCCTTCGGGCTTCAGGGTGGACTTGTCGAAGTCGAAGAACGTGTCGGCGTTGAAGACTACCTTGGTAGCCATCGGGGTGGGCTTGGCGGGAGCCTGGGCAACCGGCACGCCGTCGCAACCGGGGATACCGGTGGCGGGGGTCCAGAAGGCATCGCGCCAGCACAGTTCATTCGTGCCGTTCATCCACACGTCGCCGAACGGATTACGCCAGTTGTCCACGGTTTGCGCGGAAGCTGCACCGGAAGCCGTAACGGCGGCGAAGGCGAGCGCCAGAGCGAATTTGGAGGGTTTGTTCATGTTTCTCCTCGTTGAGCTTGAAGCTGGATAAGTGACTC
The DNA here is from genome assembly GCA_017745595.1 of Bordetella petrii. Taxonomy (GTDB): domain Bacteria; phylum Pseudomonadota; class Gammaproteobacteria; order Burkholderiales; family Burkholderiaceae_B; genus Bordetella_A; species Bordetella_A petrii_C. The sequence goes on along the minus strand of WMBV01000001.1, from coordinate 318,272 downwards.
GCAGCGAACCCCCGCCGCATATCAGGAAAACGGGGCCAGTATAGCAACGCCCAGAAAAGGTTCAAAGGATCGCTACTGGGTCTCCTGCGTGCTGGAAACAATCTTAAGGCATTTGATGACCTTTGGCTTCCCTGGAAAGGCGCATTGGTGCTGGATATGATCTTTTCTTCCCTGTGTACCGCAGGGATGTTGGTTTTTGACAACAGGCGGCAAGCGCGGCGCCGGACCGGCCCCGATGCCGCCCGATACGCGGGCCGGGTCGGTCATTCGGTAATCGGATGATAGAATTTCCTGTTTACCCGGCCCGGGTTTCCTCTTACTTGATTCAGTCGCTCTATATATATGGATTCCTTCGCCAAGGAGACGCTTCCGGTATCGCTGGAAGAAGAGATGCGCCGCAGCTACCTGGATTACGCCATGAGCGTGATCGTCGGGCGGGCGCTGCCAGATGTACGCGACGGCCTCAAGCCGGTGCACCGGCGCGTGCTGTATGCGATGCACGAGCTGAACAACGACTGGAATCGCGCCTATAAGAAGTCGGCCCGTATCGTGGGCGACGTCATCGGTAAATACCACCCCCACGGCGACCAGTCGGTGTACGACACCATCGTGCGCATGGCGCAAGACTTCTCCATGCGCTACATGCTGGTCGACGGCCAGGGCAACTTCGGCTCGATCGACGGCGACAGCGCCGCCGCCATGCGTTACACCGAAGTGCGCCTGGCCAAGATCGCCCACGAGCTGCTGGCCGACATCGACCAGGAAACCGTCGATTTCGGGCCCAACTACGACGGCAGCGAACAAGAACCGCTGCTGCTGCCTTCGCGCCTGCCCAACCTGCTGGTCAACGGCAGCTCGGGCATCGCGGTGGGCATGGCCACCAACATTCCGCCGCACAACCTGCAGGAAGTGGTCGACGGCTGCCTGTATTGCCTGCGCAACCCCGGATGCTCGATCGATGAACTCATCGAGATCATCCCCGCGCCCGATTTCCCCACCGGCGGCATCATCTACGGCATGGCCGGCGTGCGCGAAGGCTATCGCACGGGCCGGGGCCGCGTGGTCATGCGCGCCAAGACGCACTTCGAAGACATGGAAAAGGGCAACCGGCAGGCCATCGTGGTCGATGCCATTCCCTACCAGGTCAACAAGAAGACGCTGCAAGAGCGCATTGCCGAGCTGGTCAACGAGAAAAAGATCGAAGGCATCTCCGACATCCGCGACGAGTCCGACAAAGACGGCATGCGCCTGGTCATCGAGCTCAAGCGCGGCGAAGTGCCCGAGGTCATTCTCAATAATCTGTACAAGAACACCCAGCTGCAGGACACTTTCGGGATGAACCTGGTGGCGCTGGTCGACGGCCAGCCGCGCCTGCTGAACCTGAAGCAGCTCATCACCTATTTCCTGCAGCATCGCCGCGAAGTCGTGACCCGCCGCACCGTGTTCCAGCTGCGCAAGGCGCGCGAACGCGGCCACGTGCTGGAAGGCCTGGCGGTGGCGCTGGCCAACATCGACGATTTCATCGCCATCATCAAGGCGGCGCCCACGCCGCCGGTGGCGCGCCAGGAACTGATGTCGCGTTCGTGGGATTCGTCGCTGGTGCGCGAAATGCTGTCGCGCGCCGACCTCGACGCGGTGGGCGGGCGCGCATCGTTCCGCCCCGACGACCTGCACGAAAGCTTCGGCCTGCAGGGCGACGGCCTGTACCGCCTGAGCGATACCCAGGCGCAGGAAATCCTGAACATGCGCCTGCAGCGCCTGACCGGCCTCGAGCAAGACAAGATCGTCAGCGAATACAAAGACGTAATGGCCACGATTGCCGACCTGCTCGACATCCTGGCCAAGCCCGAGCGCATCACCACCATCATCGGCGACGAGCTGCAGGCCATCAAGGCCGAGTTCTCTACCGGCGCCAAGGATACGCGCCGTTCCGAAGTCGAGTTCAACGCCACCGAACTCGAAACCGAAGACCTGATCACGCCGACCGACATGGTGGTCACCCTGTCGCACGCCGGCTACATCAAGAGCCAGCCGCTGTCCGAGTACCGGTCGCAGAAGCGCGGCGGGCGCGGCAAGCAGGCCACGGCCATGAAGGAAAACGACTGGATCGACCAGCTCTTCATCGCCAATACGCACAACTACCTGCTGTGCTTCTCCGATCGCGGCCGGGTGTACTGGCTGAAGGTCTGGGAAGTGCCGCAGGGCACGCGCGGTTCGCGCGGCCGGCCCATCGTCAACATGTTCCCGCTGGCCGACGGCGAGAAAATCACGGTGGTGCTGCCCGTCAAGGAATTCAGCGAAGACAACTACGTCTTCATGGCCACCTCGCGCGGCACCGTGAAGAAAACGCCGCTGTCCGATTTCTCGAATCCGCGCAAGGCGGGCATCATCGCGGTGGGCCTCGATGACGGCGACTACCTGATCGGCGCCGATCTTACCGATGGCAAGCACGACGTGATGCTGTTCTCGGATGCCGGCAAGGCCGTGCGCTTCGACGAGAACGACGTGCGCCCCATGGGCCGCAACGCCCGTGGCGTGCGCGGCATGACGCTCGAAGACAGCCAGAACGTCATCGCGCTGCTGGTGGCCGGCGACGAAACGCAAAGCGTGCTGACCGCCACCGAAAACGGCTACGGCAAGCGCACCTCCATCGCCGAATACACGCGCCATGGCCGCGGCACCAAGGGCATGATCGCCATCCAGACCTCGTCGCGCAACGGCAAGGTGGTGGGCGCCGTGCTGGTGATGCCGTCCGATGAAATCATGCTGATCACCACCGGCGGCGTGCTGGTGCGTACCCGCGTCAGCGAAATCCGCGAAATGGGCCGCGCCACCCAGGGCGTCACGCTGATCAGCGTCGACGACGGCAGCAGCCTGTCGGGCGTGCGCCGCGTGGTCGAAAGCGACGCCGACGCCGACGATGAAGACTCCGAAGCCATGGACGCCGACAACGGCGAATCCGGCGCTTCGTCCGACCCGACCGAACCTACGGAGCAATAATGGCTCGCCCCTGGAATTTTTCGGCAGGCCCGTCGGCCTTGCCCGAGGCGGTGCTGCAGCAGGCCGCCGCCGAAATGCTGGACTGGAACGGCAGCGGCATGTCCGTGATGGAAATGAGCCATCGCGGCAAGCACTTCGTGCAGATCTGCGACCAGGCCGAAGCCGACCTGCGCGAATTGCTCGATGTGCCGGCCGACTACGCCGTCATGTTCATGCAGGGGGGCGGGCTGGGCGAAAACGCGATCGTGCCCATGAACCTGATCGGCCGGCGCGGCACGCCGGCCGCCGACTTCGTGCTGACCGGCCATTGGTCCACGCGGTCGCACAAAGAGGCCGGCCGCTACGGCGACGCGCACGTGGCCGCCACCAGCGGCGTGGCCGCGGTCGTCGATGGCCGCGAGCAGGCGCCCTGGACCTGGGTGCCTCCGGTCGACAGCTGGCAGGTGCGCCCCGAGGCGGCCTACCTGCACCTGTGCAGCAACGAAACCATCCACGGCGTCGAATTCACCGACTGGCCCGATCTGGCCGCGCTGGGCGCGCCCGACGTGCCGCTGGTGGTCGATGCCTCGTCGCATTTCCTGTCGCGCCCGCTGGACGTCACGCGCACCGGGCTGCTGTTCGCCGGTGCCCAGAAGAACGCCGGCCCGGCCGGCGTCACCATGGTGGTGGCCCGCCGCGACCTCATCGGCAAGGCCCTGCCGATCTGCCCGTCGGCCTTCGACTACGCCAACGTGGCGGCCGAGCATTCGCGCTACAACACGCCGCCGGCCTTCGCCATTTATGTCGCCGGCCTGGTGTTCAAGTGGGTCAAGGGGCAGGGTGGGGTGGCCGGCATGGAAGCCGCCAACCGCGCCAAGGCCGACCTGCTGTACGGGTACCTGGACAGTACCGAGTTTTATCGCAATCCGGTGCATGCCCCGGTACGGTCGCGCATGAACGTGCCGTTCGTGCTGCGCGACGAATCGCTCAACGACGCCTTCCTGCAGGGCGCGGAAGCGGCCGGGCTGATGCAATTGAAGGGGCACAAAAGCGTGGGCGGCATGCGCGCCTCGATCTACAACGCCATGCCGCTCGACGGCGTGCGCGCGCTGGTCGATTATCTGCAAGAGTTCGAGCGTCGCCATGGCTGATTCCCTGCAAGACAAACTCAAGCCGCTGCGCGAGCGCATCGACGCGCTCGACGCGCAAATTCTCGAACTGCTGTCGCAGCGCGCCCGCGCCGCGCTCGACGTCGGCGAGGTCAAGCACGCCGTCGCCGCCGACGGGCCGGTGCTGCGGCCCGAGCGCGAGGCCGAGGTCATCCGCCGCTTGCAGCAGCTGAACCCGGGGCCCTTCCCGCGCGACGCCGTGGCGTCGGTCTGGACGGAAATCATCTCGGCCTGTCGCGGCCTCGAACGCGGCATGACCGTGGCCTATCTGGGGCCGAGCGGCTCGTTTTCCGAGCAGGCGGCATACGAACATTTCGGCCATGCCGTGCGCTCGCTGCCTTGTCCGTCGTTCGACGAAGTCTTCCGCGCGGTCGAGGCCGGGCAGGCCGAGGTGGGCATGGTGCCGGTGGAAAATTCCACCGAGGGCGCCGTCAACCGCAATCTCGACCTGCTGCTCAATACGCCGCTGAAAATCCTGGGCGAACGCTCGCTCGATATCCGTCATTGCCTGATGACGCAATCGGGCACGATGGACGGTATTACCGCCGTCGCCGCGCATCCGCAGGCCCTGGCGCAGTGCCAGGCCTGGCTGAATCGCCATTACCCCGGGCTGGAACGCGTGGCCGAGGCCAGCAATTCCGAGGCGGCGCGCGTGGCCGCGGGTAACCCTGCCATTGCCGCCATCGCCGGCGAAAGCGCCGCGCCCGCCTGGAACCTGCAGATCGTGGCCGCGGGCATTCAAGACGACCCGAACAACCGCACCCGCTTCCTGGCGGTGGGCGAGTTCCAGCCGCTGCCGACCGGCAAGGACAAGACCAGCCTGATCCTGGCCGTGCCCAACCGCGCCGGCGCCGTCTACGACATGCTGGCGCCGCTGGCTTCCAATGGCGTGTCCATGACCCGTTTCGAGTCGCGTCCGGCCCGCACCGGCCAGTGGGAATATTATTTTTACGTCGATGTGCTGGGGCACCGCGACGATCCCAACGTGGCGCGCGCCCTGGCCGACCTGCAAGACCAGGTTGCTTTCATCAAGGTGCTGGGTTCGTACCCGGCGCAGTAAATTTTTCACGCGTACGCGCACCGTCATGACCACCGCTATCAAGCCGTTGACCGCCCCCGCCCACGTAAGCGCCATTGCGCCTTACCAGGCCGGCAAACCCATCGAAGAACTGGCGCGCGAGTTCGGCCTGGACCCGGCCAGCATCGTCAAGCTGGCCTCCAACGAAAACCCGCTGGGCATGCCCGAATCGGCGCGCCAGGCGCTGGCGGCGGCGGCCGGTTCGCTGGCCCGCTATCCCGATCCCAACGGCTTCGACCTGAAGGCCGCGCTGGCCGAACGCTATGGCGTGCCCATGGAATGGATCACGCTGGGCAACGGCTCGAACGACATTCTTGAAATCGCCGCGCTGGCGCTGCTCGAGCCCGGGCTGTCGGCGGTCTATGCGCAGCATTCGTTCGCGGTGTACCGCCTGGCCACCCAGGCGCGCGGCGCGCGCCACATCCAGGTGCCGGCGCGAGACTACGGGCACGATCTCGATGCCATGTTCGCGGCCATCGACGACGACACCCGGCTGCTGTTCATTGCCAACCCCAATAACCCCACCGGTACCTTCGTGCCGGGGGCCGAGGTGGCGGCGTTCCTCGAGCGCGTCCATGCCGCGCACGGCGAGCGCGTCACGGTGGTGCTGGACGAGGCCTATAACGAATACCTGGATCCGCAGCTGCGCTTCGACAGCGTGGCCCTGGTGCGCAAGTATCCCAACCTGATCGTGTCGCGCACGTTTTCCAAGGCCTACGGGCTGGCCGGACTGCGCGTGGGCTTCGCCGTGGCGCAACCGGCCCTGACCGATCTGCTCAATCGCGTGCGCCAGCCGTTCAACGTGAACACGCTGGCCCAGGCGGCGGCCATCGCCGCGCTGGGCGATGCCGGTTTCCTGGCGCGCTCTTATGAAACCAACCTGGCCGGCAAGCAGCAATTGTGCGCGGCGTTCGATGCCCTGTCGCTGCGCTACGTGCCCAGCTACGGCAATTTCGTGCTGGTGCATGTGGGCGACGCCGCGCGCATCAACGTCGAGCTGCTCAAGCGCGGCGTGATCGTGCGGCCGGTGGCCGGCGACGGCCTGCCCGAATGGCTGCGCGTAACCATCGGCCTGCCCGAAGAAAACCAGCGGTTCGTGGCCGCGCTGACCGAGATCCTGGCCGCATGACGCGCCCATCGGCCGGCAACACGACACAGGGGGCCGCGGGCCCCCTGATTCCTGTCCTGGCGGTGGTGGGCGTGGGCCTGATCGGCGGCTCGGCCGCGCTGGCATTGCGCCAGGCGGGCCAGGTGGGGCGCGTGCTGGGGGTCGGGCGCAATGCGCAGTCGCTGGCGCGGGCGCAGGAACTGGGCCTGATCGATGCCGCCGTGACGCCGCAAGAGGCCGCCCGGGCCGACGTCATCCTGCTGGCCACGCCGGTAGGGGGGCTGGGCGCCGTATTGGCGCAATTGTGCCCGCATTTGGGCGCCCACACGGTGCTTACCGATGCCGGCAGCACCAAGGCAGAGGTCGTGGCCGCGGCGCGGGCCGCGCTGGGCGACCGCATCGGCCAGTTCGTGCCCGGCCACCCGGTGGCCGGCGCCGAGCGCAGTGGACCCGAGGCGGCCGACGCGGCGCTGTACCGGCGCCGCACGGTCATTCTGACGCCCTTGCCGGAAAACGCGCCGGCCGCGGTCGCGCGGGTGCGCGATTTGTGGCAGGCTTGCGGTGCCCATGTCATCGACATGGACGCCGATGCGCACGACCGGGTGCTGGCGTCGGTCAGCCATATGCCGCATCTGCTGGCGGCGGCGTACATGGCCCAGGTGGCGGCCGCCGACGACGCGGCGGGGCGGCTGGCCCTGGCCGGCTCGGGGTTCCGCGATTTCACGCGCATCGCGGCCGGGTCGCCCGAAATGTGGCGCGACATTTTCCTGTCCAACCGCGACGCGCTGCGCGCCGAACTGGCGGCGGTGCGCGGGGTGCTGGACCAGGCCGAGCGCGCCATGGCCGACGGCGATGGCGCGGCGCTCGAGGCGCTGCTCGAACGCGCCGCCCGGGCGCGCCGCAACTGGCGCAAGGAGTAGTTGCCATGACCGCACAGCCGTATCTCGATCTGCCCCGTGCCCGGCAGGCGCGGGGGCGGGTCGCCTTGCCGGGCTCCAAGAGCATATCCAACCGGGTGCTGCTGCTGGCCGCCCTGGCGGCCGGCCGCACCGACATCTCGGGCCTGCTCGATTCCGACGATACCCGCGTGATGCTGGCGGCGCTGCGCCAGCTGGGGATCGAACTGACCGAGGCGGGCGCGGGCCGCGCGGCGGTCACCGGCGCCGGCCGTTTCCCGGTGCGGCAGGCCGATCTGTTCCTGGGCAATGCCGGCACGGCGTTCCGGCCCTTGACCGCGGCGCTGGCCCTGATGGGCGGGCAATACCGGCTGTCGGGCGTGCCGCGCATGCACGAGCGCCCCATCGGCGACCTGGTCGACGCATTGCGGCAATGGGGCGCGCAAATCGAATACCTGGGGCAGGAGGGCTACCCGCCGCTGGACATCCGCGCCGGCCGGATCCGGGCCGACGCGCCGGCGCGCGTGCAGGGCGCCGTGTCCAGCCAGTTCCTGACGGCGCTGCTGCTGGCCGCGCCCGTGCTGGCGCAGGGCAGCGACCAGCCGGTGGTTATCGAAGTGGCCGGCGAACTGATCTCCAAGCCCTATATCGACATCACCCTGAACCTGATGGCGCGGTACGGCGTGCAGGTGCGGCGCGATGGCTGGCAACGGTTCACCATCGAGGCCGGCGCGGCGTATCGCAGCCCCGGCGCCATCGCGGTCGAGGGCGACGCGTCGTCGGCGTCCTATTTCCTGGCGCTGGGCGCCATCGGCGGGGGGCCGGTGCGGGTCACCGGCGTGGGCGCCGACAGCATCCAGGGCGACGTGGCGTTCGCCCGCACCCTGGCCGACATGGGGGTGCAGGTCGATTACGGCCCCGACTGGATCGAGGCGCGCGGCGTGCGGGTCGACCAGGGCGGTCGCCTGAAGGCGTTCGACACCGATTTCAACCTGATCCCCGACGCCGCCATGACCGCGGCGGCGCTGGCGCTCTATGCCGACGGCCCGTGCCGCCTGCGCAATATCGGCAGCTGGCGGGTCAAGGAAACCGACCGCATCCACGCCATGCACACCGAACTGGCCAAGCTGGGCGCGCAGGTCGAGTCCGGCCCCGATTGGTTGCGCATTACCCCGCCGCCGGCGGACGGCTGGCGCGATGCCCGGATCGGCACCTGGGACGACCACCGCATGGCGATGTGTTTCTCGCTGGCCGCCTTCGGGCCGGCCGCCGTGCGCATCCTGGATCCGGGCTGCGTCAGCAAGACCTTTCCCGATTACTTCGACGTCTATGCCGGCCTGGTGTCCGGCGCTCATCGCCATGACGACTGACTCCGTTTCTTCCGCCGAGGCCGCGGTGCCCGTCATCGCCATCGACGGCCCCACGGCCTCGGGCAAGGGCACGGTGGCCCATCGCGTGGCCAAGGCGCTGGGCTGGGCCGTGCTCGACAGCGGGGCCTTGTACCGCCTGACCGCGCTGGCGGCCCTGAACCGCAGCCTGGCGGCCGAAGACGAGGGCGCGGTGGCGGGCGTGGCGCGCGACCTGAACGCCCGTTTCGAAGGCCGCCACATCTACCTGGACGGCGTCGAGGCGGGCGAGGCCATACGCCAGGAGCGCGTCGGCAACTTCGCCTCGCGCATCGCCGCGTATCCGGCCGTGCGGCAGGCCCTGCTCGAGCGCCAGCGCGCGTTCCGGGTACCCCCCGGGCTGGTGGCCGACGGCCGCGACATGGGCACGGTGGTATTTCCCGACGCCGCCCTGAAGGTATTCCTGGTGGCCGACGTCGAGGCGCGGGCCGAAAGACGCTGTAAGCAGTTGATCGAAAAGGGGATTTCTGCTAAGCTAACCGACCTTTTGCACGATATGCGCGAACGCGATGCGCGCGACATGCAGCGCAGCGCGGCGCCGCTGGTACCGGCGGCCGACGCGCACGTACTCGATTCGTCGTACCTGACCATCGAGCAAACGGTGCAGGCAGTACTCGATTTCTGGAAAAATTCCGTCCCTGGCGGCGGTTCGTAGTTACCGGGCAACGTCCCGGGGCCGCGGGCCCTGGCAGGTTCATTCACTCCACTGTCGCGGGCAATCCGCTTCGGTGTGTTTTTAACGGCCATTTTGGCCCAATGGATTTCAACCCCATGTCTTCCGTTTCCACCCCCGCCACCGGCGGCGAAAGCTTCGCCGACCTCTTCGCAGAAAGCCTCAAGAGCCAGGACATGAAGTCCGGCGAAGTCATCAGCGCCGAAGTCGTGCGCGTCGACCACAACTTTGTCGTCGTCAACGCCGGCCTGAAGTCCGAAGCACTGATCCCCCTGGAAGAGTTCCTGAACGACCAGGGCGAGCTCGAAGTGCAACCCGGCGATTTCGTCTCGGTGGCCATCGATTCCCTGGAAAACGGCTACGGCGACACCATCCTGTCGCGTGACCGCGCCAAGCGCCTGTCGGCCTGGCTGCAACTGGAAAAGGCCCTCGAAAACGGCGAGCTGGTCACCGGCACCATCACCGGCAAGGTCAAGGGCGGCCTCACCGTCATGACCAACGGCATCCGCGCGTTCCTGCCGGGCTCGCTGGTCGACCTGCGCCCCGTCAAGGACACCACCCCGTACGAAGGCAAGACCCTCGAATTCAAGGTCATCAAGCTCGACCGCAAGCGCAACAACGTCGTGCTGTCGCGCCGCCAGGTGCTGGAAGCCAGCATGGGCGAAGAGCGCCAGAAACTGCTCGAGACCCTGCACGAAGGTGCCGTGGTCAAGGGCGTGGTCAAGAACATCACCGACTACGGCGCGTTCGTCGACCTGGGCGGCATCGATGGCCTGCTGCACATCACCGACATGGCCTGGCGCCGTGTGCGTCACCCGTCCGAAGTCCTGCAAGTGGGCCAGGAAGTCGAAGCCAAGGTCCTCAAGTTCGACCAGGAAAAGAGCCGCGTCTCGCTGGGCGTCAAGCAACTGGGCGAAGATCCGTGGGTGGGCCTGGCCCGTCGCTATCCGCAAGGCACCCGCCTGTTCGGCAAGGTTACCAACCTGACCGACTACGGCGCGTTCGTCGAAGTGGAAGCCGGCATCGAAGGCCTGGTGCACGTCTCCGAAATGGACTGGACCAACAAGAACGTCGATCCGCGCAAGGTCGTGACCCTGGGCGAAGAAGTCGAAGTCATGGTCCTGGAAATCGACGAAGACCGCCGCCGCATTTCGCTGGGCATGAAGCAGTGCCGCCAGAACCCGTGGGAAGAGTTCGCCACCAACTTCAAGCGTGGCGACAAGGTCCGCGGCGCCATCAAGTCGATCACCGACTTCGGCGTGTTCGTCGGCCTGCCCGGCGGCATCGACGGCCTGGTGCACCTGTCCGACCTGTCCTGGACGGAATCGGGCGAAGAAGCCGTGCGCAACTTCAAGAAGGGCGACGAAATCGAAGCCGTGGTCCTGGGCATCGACACCGACAAGGAACGCATCTCGCTGGGCATCAAGCAGCTGGAAGGCGACCCCTTCAATAACTTCGTCGCCACCTACGACAAGGGTGCCGTGGTGCCGGGCGTGATCAAGTCGGTCGAGCCCAAGGGCGCGGTCGTGACGCTGTCGGTCGACGTCGAAGGCTACCTGCGTGCCTCCGAAATCTCGTCGGGCCGCGTCGAAGACGCCACCACCGTGCTGAAGGCGGGCGAGAACATCGAAGCCATGATCGTCAACATCGACCGCAAGACGCGTTCGATCCAGCTGTCGATCAAGGCGCGCGACAACGCCGAAACCGCCGACACCATCCAGCGCATGTCCGAAGCCAGCGCCTCCTCGGGTACCACCAACCTGGGCGCGCTGCTCAAGGCCAAGCTGGATCAACAGCGCAACGACGGCTGATAGTGACCAAGTCGGAGCTGATCGCCGCACTGGCGGCCCGCTATCCCCAGCTGGCCGCCCGCGACACCGATGACGCCGTCAAAGCCATGCTCGAGGCAATGACCCAGGCCCTGGCCTCGGGTCAGCGCATCGAGATCCGCGGTTTTGGCAGCTTTTCGCTGTCGCAGCGCTCACCCCGTATCGGGCGCAATCCCAAGTCGGGCGAACAAGTGCTGGTGCCTGGCAAACAGGTGCCGCACTTCAAGGCCGGCAAGGAACTGCGCGAGCGGGTCGACCTGGCCGGCGGCCTGGCCGACGCGCCAGCCGACGACACCCCGGACGAACCCCAGCCCACGCTGCTTGGCCTGCACGCCATGTAGCGCTGGCGGGCTCTTCCCGCCCGTGCCTGACTGTACCGATGGCAAAGCCCCTTGATCATGCAAGGGGCTTTGTTTTTGGTGGAGGGCGATATCGGCAGGTGTCCGACTCCCGCAGGGTGTCGGACACCGATATGGGCAGACAGTCTTGCCCCCAGGTGTCTGACACCCTGAGGGAGTCAGACACCTGCCATGACTGGCGATGGCCATGCGTTATTCGCTGTTTTGCCGGCCCGGCTTCCGCTTACAATTGAAAGTCTCGAACCTCTGGAGCATGCGTCATGCGCTACTTTGTCTGGGCCCTGCGATTGCTCGTTTTCATTGCGGTGTTGATGTTCGCCTTGAAGAACACCGACCCTGTCGTGGTCAAGTTCTATGCCGACTATGTGGTGCAAGACGTTCCCCTGATCGTGGTCATGCTGGCCGCCTTCGTGCTGGGCACGCTGTTCGGCCTGCTGTTGACCGTGCCGGCCGCCATGCGCCGCCGCCGCGAGGCCATGCGCCTGCGCCGCGAGGTCGAGCGCCTGCAGGCCGCCGCCAATGGCGCGCAGCCCGTGGTGGCGCCCGAGGCCATTGCCCCCATGTCGCCGCTGTAAGCAGCGCCGTCCCGCTTTTTCTACGAACGGTATAGGGCTCGCAGCGTGGATTTTGAACCTTGGTGGCTTATTTTCGTGCCCGTGCTGTTCGCACTGGGCTGGTTGGCGGCACGTTTCGATTTCCGGCAGATGCTGCGCGAAACGCGCACCTTGCCCGACTCGTACTTCCGCGGCCTGAATTTCCTGCTCAACGAGCAACCCGACCGCGCGATCGACGCGTTCGTCGAAGTCGCGAAGCTCGATCCCGAAACCACCGAATTGCACTTCGCCCTGGGCAGCCTGTTTCGCCGGCGCGGCGAAATGGAACGCGCCATCCGGGTGCATCAAAGCCTGCTCAGCCGCTCCGACCTGCCCGAGGCCGAGCGCGAGCATGCCCAGCATGAACTGGCGCACGACTTCCTCAAGGCGGGCATGCTCGACCGGGCCGAAGCCGCCTTCGAGCAACTGAAAGACACCCGTTATGCCTTGCCGGCGCTGCGCTCGCTGATCCGCATCTACGAGTCCGAGCACGATTGGCCGCGCGCCATCGAGGCCGTCAAGACGCTGCACGGCCTGGTCGACGAGCCGGTGCCCCAGATCGTGCACTATTACTGCGAGCAGGCGCAGTCGGCCCTGGCGGCCAAGCCGTTCAACGCCGACGCGGCGCATACCGCCCTGGACGCCGCCGATCACGCCGCCCGCCAGGCCGGCCAGGGCGAGCCCGCCGGCAAGTCCAGCAAGGTGCGCACCGCCATGCTGCGCGCCCGCCTGGCGCAGCTCGAACAAGATCCCAAGCGCGAGCGCATGTACCTGGAAGGCATCCTGGCCGAGGCGCCCGAATTCGCCGGCCTGGTGGCCGAGCAGCTGCTCGCCAACTATCGCGCCGCCGGCCAGGCCGCCGAAGGCCTGGAAGTGCTGCAGAAGCAGTACGCGCATCACCCCTCGCTGGACCTCTTCAACGTGGTGTTCCGCGAGCTGCGGGTGCAGCAGGGCGCCGCCCCCGCCTGGGCCTTCGCGCGCGGCGCGCTGCGGCACCATCCTTCGCTGCTGGGGCTCGACCGCCTGCTCGAAGCCGAGCTGGGCAGCGCCAACGGCAGCCAGCAAGAGCAGGGACCGGTGCGCGGCGCCGATCTCAGCCTGCTGCGCAGCCTGATCCACAAGCATACGCAGCGCCTGGACCGCTACGCCTGCCGCAATTGCGGCTTCCAGGCGCGGCGTTACTATTGGCAGTGTCCCGGCTGCAATGCCTGGGAAACCTACGCGCCGCGCCGTCTGGAAGAACTCGAATGAAGCCATTTCCCGCCGAGGCCATCGCGCGCAGCCGTGTGCTGGTCGTGGGCGACGTCATGCTGGACCGCTATTGGTTCGGCGAGGTCGACCGCATCTCGCCCGAGGCGCCGGTGCCCGTGGTGCGCGTGGCGCGCCGCGAAGACCGGCTGGGCGGCGCCGCCAACGTGGCGCGCAACGTCGCCGCGCTGGGCGGGCAGGCCACCCTGGTGGGCATCGTGGGCGCCGACGAGGCCGGCGACAGCATCGGCCGCCTGGCCGCGCAAGCGGGCGTGCAGGCCGACCTGGTGGCCGACACCGAGCACCCCACCACGCTGAAAATGCGCGTGCTGGGCCGCCAGCAGCAGTTGTTGCGCGTCGATTTCGAGCAACCGCCGACCGCGTCCACGCTCGACGACCTCGAGGCGCGCGTGGCGCGCCACCTGGCCGGCCACGACGTGGTGGTGCTGTCCGACTACGCCAAGGGCGCGCTCGAACGGGTCGAACCCCTGATCGCGCAGGCACGCGCCGCCGGCGTGCCGGTGCTGGTCGATCCCAAGGGCGACGACTACACGCGCTATCGGGGCGCCACTTTGGTAACCCCCAACCGGGCCGAAATGCAGCAGGCCGTGGGCCGCTGGAATTCCGAATCGCAACTGACCGAGCGCGCCCAGCGGCTGCGCGCCGATCTCGATCTCGAAGCCTTGCTGATCACCCGTTCCGAACAAGGCATGACGCTTTTCACCGCGGCGGGGCGCGAACACGTCGATGCGCAGGCACACGAAGTATTCGACGTGTCCGGCGCCGGCGATACCGTGCTGGCCACGCTGGCCGCCATGCGGGCCATCGGCCAGCCCTGGGTCGACGCCATGGGCTGGGCCAACCGGGCCGGCGGCATCGTCGTCGGCAAGCTGGGCACCTCGATCGTCACCGCCGCAGAACTCGCAGGAGAATCCACATGATCGTCGTCACAGGCGCCGCCGGTTTCATCGGCAGCAACCTGGTGCGCGGCCTGAACCGCCGCGGCATCCAGGACATCATCGCGGTCGACGACCTGACCGAGGGCGACAAGTTCCTCAATCTGGTCGATTGCCAGATCGCCGACTATCTCGACAAAGACGAATTCCGCCGCCGCGTGCTGGCGGGCTCGCTGCCGCCGGTGCGCGCCATGCTGCACCAGGGCGCGTGCTCGGACACCACCGAGCGCAACGGCCGCTACATGCTCGACAACAATTACCGGGTCACGCTCGAATTGTTCGAGTACTGCCAGGCGCAACGCGTTCCTTTCCTGTACGCCTCGTCGGCGGCCGTGTATGGCGGCTCGTCGGTGTATGTCGAAGACCCGGCCAACGAACGTCCGCTGAATGTATACGGTTATTCGAAGCTGCTGTTCGACCAGGTATTGCGCACGCGCATGAGCCGGCTCACCGCCCAGGTGGTGGGGCTGCGCTACTTCAACGTGTACGGGCCGCACGAACAGCACAAAGGCCGCATGGCCTCGGTGGCGTTCCACAACATGAACCAGTTCCTGGCCGAAGGGCACGTACGGCTGTTCTCGGGCTGGGACGGCTACGCCGACGGCGGTCAAAGCCGCGACTTCATCTCGGTCGAAGACGTGGTGGCGGTGAATCTGCATTTCCTCGACCACCCCTCGGTGTCCGGCATCTTCAATTGCGGCACGGGCCGCGCGCAGCCCTTCAACGACGTGGCCGCCGCGGTCGTCAATACGCTGCGCGAAGAGCGCGGCGAAACCGCCTTGCCGCTGGACAAGCTGGTCGAGCAGGGCCTGCTGCGCTATATACCGTTTCCCGACGACCTGAAGGGCCGCTACCAAAGCTATACCCAGGCCGACGCGACGCAGCTGCGCGCCGCCGGCTTCACGGCCCCCATGCGCGATGTGCAGACCGGCGTGGCCGAGTACGTGCGCTACTGGCGGGCACGCAAGGCCTGACCCGGCGCGCTGCGTAGTTTCCGCGGCTGATCTTTCCGTTCACGCGCGGCCTGGCCGCGCGCGCCGGACCGCATCATGGCAGGCCAGGCGGATCGGCCGATCCGCCGGTCTAGTACGGAGCCTCGCCATGAATCCTTTCTTGCACGACCCGGTGGCCGCGCCTTTGCCGGCGCCGCCGCGTTCTGTCTTTCGCCATGCCCCGCGCTGGCCCCTGGTGGCGCCGCGCCAGCCCGGGCGGGCCGGCACCGCGCCGGTGCGCCGCCCCCTGGCCCACAGCATGGGGCGCTTTGCGATGGCCGGCGGCCTGAGTCTGGCGGCGCTGCCCGCCCAATCCCTGGACGTCAATGCGGCAACGGCCGACCAGCTCGAGGCGCTGCATGGGGTGGGCCCGCGCACGGCGCAGATCATCGTGCAAGAGCGCGAGCGCGCCGGCCCGTTCGAATCGCTGGAAGACCTGTCCGACCGCGTGCGGGGCATCGGCCCCAAGCGCCTGGGCAGCCTGCGGGCCGCCGGATTGACGGCCGGGCAGGGCGTGCCGGTGCTGACCCCGGGCAGCGTGGCCATGCCGCAGTTCGCCCCGGCGCTGCCCGGGCTTACCCCGCGCTGAACGCCGGCCGGCGGTATCCCTGGCGCAAGCGCGGCTTTGGTGCCGCGCCGCCGCGCCAGCGGTTATTATCGGCCGCATGGCTACCACTACTTATCCCACTATCGAACAAACCGTCGGCAACACGCCGCTGGTCCGCCTGCAGCGCATTCCGGGCGCGGCGGGCCAGGCACGGGGCAACGTCATCCTGGCCAAGCTGGAAGGCAACAACCCCGCGGGGTCGGTCAAAGACCGGCCGGCGCTGTCCATGATCCTGCGCGCCGAAGAGCGCGGCGAAATCAAGCCGGGCGACACCCTGATCGAAGCCACCAGCGGCAATACCGGCATCGCGCTGGCCATGACGGCCGCCATGCGCGGCTATCGCATGGTGCTGATCATGCCCGACAACCTGTCGGTGGAACGCCGCGCGGCCATGGCCGCGTATGGCGCCGAGCTCATCCTGACGCCGGCCAGCAAGGGCGGCATGGAATACGCGCGCGACCTGGCCACCGCCATGCAGGCCGAAGGCAAGGGCACGGTACTGGATCAGTTCGGCAACCCCGACAATCCGCGCGCCCACATCGAGAGCACCGGCCCCGAGATCTGGACGCAGACCGACGGCCGCGTCAGCCACTTCGTCAGTGCCATGGGCACCACCGGCACCATCATGGGCGTGTCCACCTATCTGAAGTCGCGCAACCCCCAGGTGCAGGTCGTCGGGGCGCAGCCGGCCGAAGGCTCGCAGATTCCCGGCATCCGCAAGTGGCCCGAGGCCTACATGCCGAAAATCTTCGACCGCAGCCTGGTCGACGCTTATGAGTCCATCGGCCAGGCCGAGGCCGAGACCATGGCGCGCCGGCTGGCCGCCGAAGAAGGCATTTTCGGCGGCATTTCGTCGGCGGGGGCATTGGTGGCGGCGCTGCGGGTGGCCGAGCGCGTCGAAAACGCCACCATCGTGTTCATCGTCTGCGACCGCGGCGACCGCTACCTGTCGACCGGCGTGTTCAACGAAACCCGCTAAGCGGGGCGGGCGCCGGCCGGCGCCCGCGGCACGGTCAGTATCCCGTGCGGGCCTGTAGCGCGGCCGCCAGGTCGGCAACCGCGGTGGCATAGAAATAACTGCGGTTGTATTGCGTCAGGGCAAAAAAGTTTGGCGTGGCCGTTCGGTATTGCACGGTGCCGCGCGCTTCTTCCTGCAGGTCTACGACCCCCAGCGGATGGTCGATCCAGCCCGCGCCGTCGGCGCCCGGGGCGAGCCGCGCGCCCGCGGCCCGCAGGCTGGCCCACGTTTGCGTGGGCTGCAGCCCGCCCGAGGCCAGCGCGGACGGGTCGGGCGGCAGGACCACCGGCGCGAATACCGGCAGGCCGCGCTGCCAGCCGTGCTCGACCAGGAAATTCCCCACCGACATCACCGTATCGGCCACGCTGCCGGCCAGGTCGATATGGCCGTCGTGGTCGCCGTCGACCGCGTAGCGCATGATGCTGCCCGGCATGAATTGCGGCATGCCGATGGCGCCGGCATACGAGCCGCGCGCGTCCAGGGCCAGCTTGTCTTGCAGCGCCAGGGTGATGAAGTCGCCCAGTTGCCCGCGGAACATGTCGGCGCGCTCGGGCTTGTTCGGGTCGGGGTAGTCGAAGGCCAGCGTGGCCAGGGCATCGAGCACGCGGAAACTGCCCATGTTGCGCCCATACAGGGTTTCGACGCCGATGATGGACACGATGATCGCGGCGGGCACGCCGTAGCGCTGCGCAGCCTGGTTCAGCACAGTCTGATTTTCTTCCCAGAACTGGGCGCCCCACTTGATGCGCTTGGGTTCGACGAAACGGGCCCGGTAGGTGACCCAGCTGCGCCATACCTTGCGGCCGGGCGGGGCGGGGGCAATCAGCCGGGCCACCGTGGCGTTGTAGCGGGAATCGGCCAGCGCGGCCACGATGGGGTCCAGCGGCAGGCCGCGTTCGGCGGCCAGTTGTTCGGCATAGGCGCGTGCCTGGGGGCGCAGTTCGCCCGTGGCGGTGGAGGCGGCCGGCGGTTCGCCCGGCGGCTGGGTGGGGCCGATGCGGATGGGGGCCGTTCCGTGGGCGGTTTCGGAAGCGGTGCGGGCCTGGGGCGAGCCCGGTTGAGGTGAGCTTGCGCAACCGGCCATGACCACGGAAAGCATGCCGATTTGCAGGAATCGCCGACAGATGAACATAATCTTCCTTATGGAGACCATGTATCTTACCCACCCGTCGTGCAAGCTGCATGAAATGGGCAGTTGGCATCCCGAAAGCCCGCAGAGGCTGGACGCCATCGCCGATCAGCTGCTGGCCAGCGGCCTGATGCCGTTCCTGCTCGAACAGGAAGCGCCGCCCGCCACGCGCGAGGCCATTCTGCGCGTGCATACGCCCGGCTATCTCGACAGCCTGCGGGCCCGTTCGCCGGCCGAGGGCTATTGCAGCATCGACCCCGATACGATGATGAATCCGCATACCTACGAGGCCGCGCTGCACGCCGCGGGCGCGGGCATCGCCGCCGTCGACGCGGTCATGGGCGGGCAGGCCGCCAATGCCTTCTGCGCGGTGCGCCCTCCCGGCCATCATGCGCGCCGCGACCAGGCCATGGGATTCTGCTTCCTGAACAACGTGGCTATTGCGGCGCAGCACGCGCTGCATGTGCATGGCGTGCGGCGCCTGGCCATCGTCGATTTCGACGTGCACCATGGCAACGGCACCGAAGAGGCGTTCGCCGGCGACGAGCGGGTGCTGATGTGCAGTTTCTTCCAGCATCCTTTCTTTCCCAATAGCGGCACCGGGCATCCGGCCGCCAACATGGCCAACGTGCCGGTGCCCGCGTACACTGATGGCGCGGCCGTTCGCGACGTGGTGCGCGACGTCTGGCTGCCGCGCCTGCAGGCGCATGCGCCCGAACTGATCCTGTTCTCGGCAGGCTTCGACGCCCACCGCGAAGACGACATGGGCCAGATGGGGCTGGTCGAAGCCGATTACGCCTGGATCACCGATTGCGTGGCCGAGGTCGCCGACCGCCATGCCCAGGGGCGCATCGTCAGCCTGCTCGAGGGCGGTTACAACTTGTCCGCCCTGGGGCGCAGCGTGGTCGCCCATATACGGACGCTGGCAAAGTTGTAGAATCAACGAATTGTGCAATGCGGGGCCGGCTGCGCCGGCCAATTATTTATCATTAGGAGGCTGCTGGATGAAGGTGCTGGTACCTGTTAAGCGCGTGGTTGACTACAACGTCAAGGTTCGCGTCAAGTCGGATCAAACGGGCGTGGATATCGCGAACGTGAAGATGTCCATGAACCCGTTCGACGAAATCGCCGTCGAAGAAGCCACGCGGCTGAAAGAAAAGGGCGGCGCCACCGAGGTCGTGGCCGTGTCTTGCGGCGTGGCGCAATGCCAGGAAACCCTGCGCACCGCCATGGCCATCGGCGCCGACCGCGGCATCCTGGTCCAGACCGATGCCGAGCTGCAGCCGCTGGCGGTAGCCAAGCTGCTCAAGAGCCTGGTCGACAAAGAACAGCCGCAGCTGGTCATCCTGGGCAAGCAGGCCATCGATGACGACGCCAACCAAACCGGCCAGATGCTGGCCGCGCTGCTGGACTGGCCGCAGGCCACGTTTGCCAGCAAGGTCGACATCGCCGACGGCGAAGCCACCGTTACGCGCGAGGTCGACGGCGGCCTGGAAACCATCAAGCTGAAGCTGCCGGCCATCGTCACCACCGACCTGCGCCTGAACGAACCGCGCTACGTCACGCTGCCGAACATCATGAAGGCCAAGAAAAAGCCGCTGGATACCGTCACGCCGCAAGACCTGGGCGTGGATCCCGCGCCGCGCCTGAAGACGCTGAAGGTCAGCGAACCGCCGGCCCGCAAGGCGGGCATCAAGGTGGCCGACGTGGCCGCGCTGGTCGACAAACTCAAGAACGAAGCGAAGGTGCTCTGATGACGACGCTGGTTATTGCCGAACACGACAACGCCCAACTGAAGGGCGCCACCCTGAACACCATCGCGGCCGCGGCCAAGGTGGGCGGCGATGTGCACGTGCTGGTGGCGGGCAGCGATGCCAAGGCCGTGGCCGAGCAGGCCGCGCAGGCCGCCGGCGTGGCCAAGGTGCTGCTGGCCGACGCGCCGCAACTGGCCGATGGCCTGGCCGAGAACCTGGCCGCCCAGGTGCTGGCCGTGGCCTCGAACTACAGCCACATCCTGTTCCCGGCCACGGCCTCGGGCAAGAACGTGGCTCCGCGCGTGGCCGCCAAGCTCGACGTGGCGCAGATTTCCGACATCATCGGCGTGGAATCGGCCGACACCTTCCAGCGCCCCATTTATGCGGGCAACGCCATTGCCACGGTGCAATCGGCCGATGCCGTCAAGGTGATCACGGTGCGCACCACCGGCTTTGACGCGGTGGCAGCCTCGGGCGGCGCGGGCGCGGTGGAAAGCGTCGAAGCGGTGGCCGATTCGGGCAAATCGTCGTTCGTGGGCCGCGAAGTGGCCAAGAGCGACCGCCCCGAGCTGGCCGGCGCGCGCGTGGTGGTGTCGGGCGGACGCGGCCTGGGCAGCGCCGAGAACTTCAAGATCCTGGACCCGCTGGCCGACAAGCTGGGCGCGGCGCTGGGCGCCTCGCGCGCGGCGGTCGACGCGGGCTATGCCCCGAACGACTGGCAGGTCGGCCAGACCGGCAAGATCGTCGCTCCGCAGCTGTACGTGGCGGTGGGCATCTCGGGGGCCATCCAGCATCTGGCGGGCATGAAAGACTCGAAAGTCATCGTGGCGATCAACAAAGACGCCGAAGCGCCGATCTTCGGCGTGGCCGACTACGGCCTGGTGGGCGACCTGTTCCAGGTCGTGCCCGAGCTGGTCAACGCGCTGTAAACCGCGCGCCACGCCTGAGCCGGGCGTGCCTGGCCGAAAGCTTCCGGCGGGGCACGCCCGGTTTTAGTTTATGAAGGTGTCTGACTCCCGCAAGGGTGTCAGACACCGAAGTGTGCAGGGATTGCCCAATAAAGCGCGGTGTCTGACACCCTGCGGGAGTCAGACACCTTAACAGTCCGGGAGTCAGACACCTTAACCGAAGGGCACCTTGATAGAAGCCCAAAAGGTTTAAGATTGGCCCGGGAGAGCACAACAATCGCCATTTGACCCCTGGAGAAACAATGCCCTACGTCACCCCGTTGCAGGACTTTCGTTTCACCCTCAAGGCGCTGGCCGGCCTGGACGAAATCCTGAAGCTGCCTGGCTTCGAAGAAGTCACGCCGGACCTGGTCGACGCCATCCTGGACGAGAACGCCCGTTTCGTCGAACAGGCCATCGTGCCCCTGAACGTGCCGGGCGATACCCAGCCGCCGCGCTGGGAAGACGGCCAGGTGACCACCACGCCGGGGTTTCGCGAGGGGTTTGCCGAATACGCGGCCAGCGGCTGGCAGGGGCTGCAGCATCCGGCGCAATGGGGCGGCCAGGGCCTGCCCAAGCTGGTGGCCGTGGCCCCCAGCGAAAACATCCAGGCGGCCAGCCTGGCGTTTTCGCTGTGCCCCATGCTGACCGACGGCGTGATCGAGGCCTTGCTGACGGTGGGGTCCGACGCGCAGCGCCAGACCTACGTGTCCAACCTGATCGCCGGCAAGTGGACCGGCACCATGAACCTGACCGAGCCGCAGGCCGGCTCGGACCTGGCCCAGGTGGCGACCCGCGCCGTGCCGCAAGGCGACGGCACGTATCGCCTGAGCGGGCAGAAAATCTTCATTACCTACGGCGACCACGACCTGGCCGAGAACATCGTCCACCTGGTCCTGGCGCGCACGCCCGACGCCCCGGCCGGGGTCAAGGGCATATCGCTGTTCATCGTGCCCAAGTTCCTGGTCAACGACGACGGCAGCCTGGGCCCGCGCAACGACGTCTGGTGCGCCTCGCTCGAACACAAGCTGGGCATCCACGGCAGTCCCACCGCCGTGCTGCTGTACGGATCGGGCAAGGGCGAGGCCGGCGAGGGCGCGGTGGGCTACCTGGTGGGCGAGCAGAACCGCGGCCTGGAATACATGTTCATCATGATGAACGCGGCACGCTTCGGCGTGGGCCAGCAGGGCATCGCGGTGGCCGAGCGGGCCTATCAGCACGCGCTGGCCTACGCGCAAGAGCGCGTGCAGGGGCGGGCGGTGGAAGGGTCGGCGGGGCCGGTGGCCATCGTGCGCCATCCCGACGTGCAGCGCATGCTGCTGACGATGCGCGGCCTGACCGAGGCCGCGCGGGCCGTGTCGTTCGTGGCGGCCGCCGCGCACGACAAGGGGGTGCACCACCCGGATGCCGAGGTGCGCGCGCGCAATCGCGCCTTTTACGAATACCTGGTGCCCATCGTCAAGGGGTTTTCCACGGAGTCGGCGGTCGAGGTGGCCTCGCTGGGCATCCAGGTGCACGGCGGCATGGGCTATATCGAAGAAACGGGCGCCGCCCAGTACTACCGCGATGCCCGCATCCTGCCCATTTACGAGGGCACCACCGCCATCCAGGCCAATGACCTGGTAAGCCGCAAGACGCTGCGCGACGGCGGCGCCACGGCCTACGCCTGCATTGCCGCCATGCGCGACACGCTCAAGGCGCTGGATGCCGCGGCCAGCCGCGCCCAGCCCGCCGACCGGGGCGCGCTGACACTGCTGCGCGTCAACCTGGACCAGGCCGTCCAGGCCTATGACGGCGCGGTGGCGTTCATTCTGGAGCATGCGCAGTCGAATATCCGCGCCGTTTATGCGGCCAGTGTGCCGTACCTGATGCTGGCCGGCATCGTGCATGGCGGCTGGCAAATGGCGCGCGCGGCGCTGGCTTGCCAGCAGCAGCTGGCCGAAGGCACCACCGACCCCTTTTACCGGGCCAAGCTGTCCACGGCCTTGTTTTACGGCGCGCAGATCTTGCCGCGCGCCTTGTCGCTGTCGGCCGCGGCGCGGGCGGGCGATGTGGCCGATGCGTGCGCCGCGCAAGCACATATTGCTTAATATTATTAAGCATATGCCCCTAACGTATTTCCAGTCATACCGAATTGATGTAAGAATCGTCTGACGCATCGATCCCGCCCCGCGGGGTCGCCTTTTGCAGACTGCCGGCCGACAGGCCGGCGGCACTTACCGCACGGAGACTTCCATGAGCCAACTTCGTCTGGGCGACACCGCCCCGGATTTCGAGCAAAAATCGTCCATCGGCCCGATCCGCTTCCATGAGTTCCTGGGCGACAGCTGGGGAGTATTGTTTTCGCATCCGGCCGACTTCACGCCGGTGTGCACCACCGAACTGGGCTACACCGCCAAGCTGGCCGACGAGTTCGCCAAGCGCAACGTCAAGGTGCTGGCGCTGTCGGTAGACGGCGTGGATTCGCACAACAAGTGGATCGAAGACATCAACGATACACAGTCCACCAAGGTCAACTTTCCGATCATCGCCGACGACGACCGGAAAGTGTCCGAGTTGTACGACATGATCCATCCGAACGCCAGCGCCACCGTTACCGTGCGTTCGGTATTCGTGGTGGACCCGGCGAAGAAGGTGCGCCTGATCATCACCTATCCCGCCAGCACGGGCCGCAATTTCAATGAAATCCTGCGTGTCATCGACTCGCTGCAACTGACCGACAGCCACAGCGTGGCCACGCCGGTCAACTGGGAAGACGGCGACGACGTCATCATCGTGCCGTCGCTGCAAGACGAAGCCGTGCTGAAGCAGAAATTTCCCAAAGGCTACAAGGCAGTGCGTCCGTACCTGCGCGTCACGCCCCAGCCGAATAAGTAAATAACCCCAGGCGTGGGCGGGGCACATGCGCCTTGCCCGCGCCAGGTGCCGCCTCCGCGCCCTCTGGGCGCGGTTTTTTTTGCCCGGCGCGCAACGGCGCTTATACCTGCCAGCGATGAGCAACCAAAAAATGGTTAGTTCCGTTTAGTAGGGTCAACCCGCACACTTGCCTGCATTGCTGATATCAATCGGATGCAAGGCATGCTGCAAAAGAAAAGACTCTGGGCCTCGCTGGCCGCCATCGCCGCCACCTTCGTGCTGGGCCTGCCGGCACAGGCGCAACAAGCGCAGTCGTTGTTGAACGTGTCGTATGACCCGACACGCGAGCTGTACCGCGAAGTGGATGCGGCCTTCATCCAGGCATACCAGGACAAGTCGGGCGTGGCCCTGACTATCCGCCAGTCGCACGGCGGTTCCGGCAAGCAGGCCCGTTCGGTGATCGATGGCCTGGACGCC
Organism: Bordetella petrii; assembly: GCA_017745595.1. Classification (GTDB taxonomy): domain Bacteria; phylum Pseudomonadota; class Gammaproteobacteria; order Burkholderiales; family Burkholderiaceae_B; genus Bordetella_A; species Bordetella_A petrii_C. The sequence goes on along the minus strand of WMBV01000001.1, from coordinate 294,198 downwards.
GACGTGGTGACGCTGGCGCTGGCCTACGACATCGACGCCATCGCGGCCCGCGGCCTGCTGCCCGGCAACTGGCAGAGCCGCCTGCCGCGCAACAGCTCGCCTTACACGTCGACCATCGTGTTCCTGGTGCGCAAGGGCAATCCGAAGCAGATCCACGATTGGAACGACCTGGTCAAAGAGGGCGTCGAGGTGATTACGCCCAACCCTAAAACCTCGGGCGGCGCGCGCTGGAACTACCTGGCGGCCTGGGCCTACGCGCTGGAGCACCACGCCGGCAGCGCCGAGCAGGCCAAGGCCTTCGTGGGCGAGCTGTTTCGCCATGTGCCGGTGCTGGACACCGGCGCGCGCGGCGCGACCACCACGTTCGTCGAGCGCGGCGTGGGCGATGTCTTGCTGGCCTGGGAAAACGAAGCCTTCCTGGCGCTGAAAGAGCTGGGCCCGGACCAGTTCGACATCGTCGTGCCATCGTTATCGATCCTGGCCGAGCCGCCGGTGGCGGTGGTGGACAAGAACGTCGACCGCAAGGGCACGCGCGCCGCGGCGCAGGCCTATCTTGAATTCCTGTACACGCCGCAGGCGCAGGAGATCATCGCCCGCAATTACTACCGGCCCACCGATCCGCAGATGGCGGCCAAGTTCGCCGACCAGTTCCCCAAAGTGAAACTGGTCACCATCGACGACCCGGTCTTCGGCGGCTGGCAGAAGGCGCAGAAAACGCACTTCAGCGATGGCGGCACCTTCGACCAGATCTATTTGCCCAACGGCAAATAAGCGGCGCGGCGGCGGAATGCAAACATGAACACGAGTCCCTTTGCAACGGCGAAGGCGGGCGCTGCCGCCGGTGGACGCCCCAGGCGGCGGCCCGGTGTCCTGCCGGGCTTCGGCCTTTCCATGGGCTATGCGGTGCTGTATTTGAGCCTGCTGGTGCTGATACCGCTGGCGTCGCTGCCGCTCAAGAGCGCGGGGCTGGGGTGGGGCGGATTCTGGGATACGGTGACCGCGCCCCGCGTGCTGGCATCGTACCGGTTGACCTTCGGCGCCGCCTTGCTGGCCGCGCTGGTGAACCTGGTGTTCGGCATGCTGGTGGCCTGGGTGCTGGTGCGCTACCGGTTCCCGGGCAAGAAAATCGTGGATGCGCTGGTGGACCTGCCTTTCGCGCTGCCCACGGCGGTGGCCGGCATCGCGCTGACCGCGCTGTACGCCAAGAACGGCTGGCTGGGCGGCCCGCTGGAACAGTGGCTGGGGCTGAAGGTGGCTTTCACGCCGCTGGGCATCGTGGTGGCGCTGATCTTCATCGGTATTCCGTTCGTGGTGCGCACGGTGCAGCCGGTGCTGGAAGACATCGAACGCGAAATCGAAGAGGCCGCGTCCAGCCTGGGGGCCAGCCGCTGGCAAACCGTGCGGCGCGTGCTGCTGCCCACGGTCTTGCCGGCCCTGCTCACGGGTTTCGCGCTGGCCTTCGCGCGCGCGGTGGGGGAATACGGGTCGGTGGTGTTCATTGCCGGCAACCGTCCCATGGTGTCGGAAATCACGCCCCTGCTGATCATCTCGAAGCTCGAGCAATTCGACTACGCCGGCGCCGCCGCCATCGCCACGGTGATGCTGGTGCTGTCGTTCGCGTTGCTGCTGTTGATCAATTTGCTGCAAGGCTGGCAGGCGCGGCGCGGCGGGAGACTGGCATGAGCGCGGGCGCGGCGGCTGACGCCCGGCCCGATCACCTGACCGAAGCGCGCTGGGTGCGCGGCCTGTTGCTGGCGCTGGCGCTGGGCTTTCTGGCGTTGTTCCTGCTGGCGCCGCTGGTGGCGGTATTTGCCGAAGCCTTCAAGAAGGGCTGGGAACTATACCTGGCCGCCATCACCGAGCCCGATGCCTGGGACGCGATCAAGCTGACGCTGTGGGTGGCCGCGGTCGCGCTGCCGTTGAACCTTGTGTTCGGCGTGGCGGCCGCGTGGGCCATCGCCAAGTTCCAGTTCCGCGGCAAGCAGTTTCTGATCACCTTGATCGACCTGCCGTTCTCGGTATCGCCCGTGGTGGCGGGCCTGGTGTTCGTGCTGCTGTTCGGCTCGCAGGGCTGGCTGGGCCCGTGGCTGCAGGATCACGACCTGAAGATCGTCTATGCCGTGCCGGGCGTGGTGCTGGCCACGCTGTTCGTCACCTTCCCGTTCATCGCGCGCGAGCTGATTCCGCTGATGCAGGCACAGGGCAGCGAAGAAGAGCAGGCCGCGCTGACGCTCGGGGCCAGCGGCTGGCAGATTTTCTGGCGCGTCACGCTGCCCAATATCAAGTGGGGCCTGCTGTATGGCGCCATTCTGTGCAATGCCCGCGCCATGGGCGAGTTCGGCGCGGTGTCGGTGGTGTCGGGGCACGTGCGCGGGCTGACCAACACCATGACGCTGCACGTCGAGATTCTTTACAACGAATACCAGTTTTCGGCCGCCTTCGCGGTGGCGTCGTTGCTGGCCTTGCTGGCGCTGGTGACGCTGGTGGTCAAGAACCTGGTCGAATGGCGCGGCGCCCGCCCGCTGGCCGCCGCCGTGCCGCCCGAGCCGGCCGCCGCGCCCGGGCTGGCCCGGCCGGCGGCCGCATGAAGGAGTGGTCTGCATGAGTATCGAAGTCAGGAACCTGTCGCGCCGCTTCGGCGATTTCCTCGCGCTGGACGATGTGTCGCTGCATATCGAAACGGGCGAGCTGGTCGCTTTGCTGGGCCCGTCGGGCTGCGGCAAGACGACGCTGCTGCGCATCATCGCGGGGCTGGAAACCGCCGACAGCGGCAGTGTGCTGTTCGCCGGCGAAGACGCTACCGGTGTCGACGTGCGGCATCGCCAGGTGGGGTTCGTATTCCAGCACTACGCCTTGTTCAAGCACATGACCGTGTTCGAGAACGTGGCTTTCGGTTTGCGGGTCAAGCCGCGCGCCAGCCGGCCGTCCGAGGCGCAGATCCGCGCGAAGGTGCATGAATTGCTGGCCCTGGTGCAACTGGACTGGCTGGCCGACCGCTACCCGGCGCAGCTGTCCGGCGGGCAGCGCCAGCGCATCGCGCTGGCCCGCGCCCTGGCCGTCGAGCCGCGCGTGCTGCTGCTCGACGAGCCGTTCGGCGCCCTGGATGCCAAGGTGCGCAAGGAATTGCGCCGCTGGCTGCGCCGGCTGCACGACGAACTGCACGTGGCCAGCGTGTTCGTCACGCATGACCAGGAAGAGGCGCTGGAAGTGGCCGACCGGGTCGTGCTGATGAACGCCGGCCGCATCGAGCAGGTCGGCACGCCGCGCGAGGTCTGGGAGCGCCCGGCCACGCCGTTCGTGTACGGCTTTCTGGGCGACGTGAATCAACTGAGCGGCCACGCCAGCCACGGCGTTTGGCATGCGCACGGAGTCGAACTGCCGGCGCCCGACCTGACCCACGTCCAGCACGAGCAGGCGGTGGCCTACGTGCGGCCGCACGAGATCGACCTGGCGCGCGACAACGGGCTGGGGCAGGGCATTCCGGTGCGGCTGAATCATGTCTATCTGGCCGGTCCCAGCGCCTACCTGGAACTCGAGCGCCTGGACATGCAGGCCACCATCGAAGCGCAGGTGCCCGAGCATCTGTATCGCCAACTTGACTTGAAGGAGGGCGAAAGCCTGCTGGCGCGGCCGCGCCGCGCACGCGTTTTCGCCGTGCAACCATGACGCATTCCGCTACCGCCCTGAATCCCGCCACCGTCCTGGCACCCGCCGTCGCGGCCCGCTGGCACGCGCTGCAGGCACGCCTGCGCGACATCGCCCGGCAGTATCCCGATGCCGCGCTGGCCTCGTCGCTGGCGGCCGAAGACATGCTGCTGACCCATGCCATCTATGACGGCGGAATCGACCTGGAAGTGTTCACGCTGGATACGGGACGCCTGCACGCCGAAACGCTGGGCATGCTGGACGCGGTGCAGGCCCGCTACGGCCGCGGCATTACCGTGTACCGCCCGGACGCCGCGGCCGTGCAGGCTCATGTGCAGGCGCACGGCGCCTATGCGTTTTATGAAAGCGTGGAATTGCGCAAGGCCTGCTGCCAGATCCGCAAAGTCGAGCCCCTGAAGCGTGCGCTGGCCGGGCGCGGCGCGTGGATCACCGGGCAGCGCCGCGGGCAGGCCGCGACCCGCGGCGAGCTGCCCGAGGCCGAGCAAGACGCGGTGTTCGGCCTGTACAAGTACAACCCGCTGGCATCCTGGAGCGAGGACGACGTGTGGCACGTGATCCGCGCATTGGACATCCCGTACAACCCGCTGCACGACCAGGGCTATCCGTCGATCGGCTGCGAACCGTGTACGCGTGCCGTGCGCCCCGGCGAAGACGTGCGGGCCGGGCGCTGGTGGTGGGAATCGTCGGATTCCAAGGAATGCGGCCTGCATGCCGGCAACCGCGTCATTGCTGTGGCGGTCGAGCGGGCGCCGTCGGTTTCCGCCTGACGCGCGCATCCCGCGAGCGCGGCTGGCGGCCGGGCGGCCGAGCCCTGTTGTTTTTCGGCAAAACTCAATAACGACGCGGGTTTACGGCCGTTTTCCAAGTGGCGAAATGAATTCTTCAGACGGCCGGCGCGTCTTGCGGTAAAGTGGGACGTCGCCTGTTCAGGGCACAAGGGGCTTGCTGAAAGTACTGGTTTTTTGTACAGTACTTTCATGGAACGCACCGATCACGCTTTTTCCGCCGGTTCTGGGTCCCCGGCTGCCGCCCCCGCCGCCTTGCGCGGCCGGGGAGCGGTTACTAATGTTCGGCACCGTTTCCAGCAAACCGACCGCGCGCCCGCCGACGATGGCTGGGCCGCCACCCACCTGCCGGCCGACACCCTAGGCAGCGCCGATTGGGCCGAGCCCGCCACGTCCGACGCTCCCCACGGCACCGTCGCCGAGTCCTCCGCCCGTTACATTCCCATCGCGGCCGAGCCGCCGCTGAAAACCAGCGTCAAGCCCGAGCAGGCCCGCAAGCTGCTGTCGCGCAACGATTCGCCCGACATCCCCTTCGACGTGGCGGTCAACCCGTACCGGGGCTGCGAACACGGCTGCGTCTACTGCTACGCGCGGCCCACGCATGCCTACCTGGGCTATTCGCCCGGCCTCGATTTCGAAACCCGCCTCATTGCCAAGGCCAACGCGGTCGATGTGCTGCGGGCCGAACTGGCCCGGCCGGGGTACCGGGTGTCGCCCATCAACATCGGGTCGGCCACCGACGTCTACCAGCCCATCGAGCGCCAATGGCAACTGACTCGCGGCGTGCTCGAGCTGCTGCTGCAAACCGGCCACCCCGCCACGCTGGTCACCAAGAACGCCCTGGTCGAGCGCGACCTCGACCTGCTCCAGGCCCTGGCCGAACGGCGCCTGGTCACGGTGTACGTCAGCATCACCACGCTCGACACCGACATGGCCCGCACGCTCGAACCGCGCGCCTCGGCCCCCTGGCGCCGCATCCAGGCCGTGCGCACCCTGGCCAACGCCGGCGTGCCGGTGGGCGTGCTGGTGGCGCCCGTCATTCCGTTCATCAACGACGAATCCCTGGAACACATTCTCCAGGAAGCCCGCCAGGCGGGCGCCTGCTATGCCAGCTATACGGTGCTGCGCCTGCCTTGGGAAGTGAGGGCCGTCTTCGAAGAATGGCTGCAAGCCCATTACCCCGACCGCGCCCAGCGCGTCCTGCACCGCATCGAAGACCTGCGCAACGGCCGGCGCAACGATCCCAATTTCGGCACCCGCATGCGGGGCACCGGCCTGTGGGCCGACCTGCTGCGCCAGCGCTTCCGCCTGGCGGTGCGCAAGCTGGGCCTGAATATCACCCGGCCGCAGCTGGCCACCCATTTGTTCCAGGCGCCCGTGTTGCCCACATCGCCCGCGGCGGCCCCGGCCGCCCGGCGGGGCGGCCGGTCTTCCGGTTCGTCGCTGTCGCGGCAAGCCGTGTCGCAGTTATCGCTATTTTGAACGGAGCCTCTCCATGACCACCGCTACGCTTGCCCCCGATTCCGTTGCCTCGCTGGCGCCCTCGCGCCTGCCGGCGTGGTTGCCGCGCATGCTGGCCCAGGCGGCCGGCGGCGTGTTGCGCCAGCCCGCCAGGTGGCCTTTTTCCACGGGTCTGTCGCGCGGCCCCAGCCCGGCGGCCGTGCCGCAGGCACAACGCCCGGTTCCGCCGGCTCCGGTGGTGCCCGCCGTGCCAGGTACCGGCACCGGTACCGCCACCCCTCGGGCCGTCGCCGGCCAGGCCGCGCACAGCCAATCGCTGGGCTCGGTGGCGCATGCCGCCCGGCAGGGCGTCACGGTCCGCCAGATGGTGGTCGATGTCCTGCTGGTGGCCATGTGGGGCGCACTGATTCCCGGCCTGATGTGGCTGGGCGCCGCGGCGGGGTTCTAAGGGCCGGGGTGGCCGCGGGCACGAGCACGGAACCCTAACTCGATCCCAGCAGCACCACGCCCACCAGAATCGCCGCGCAGCCGGCCAGCCGGCCGATACCCACTTTCTCGCGCAGCAGGAACATGCCTGCCAGCGTGCCCAGCATCATCGACATTTCCCGCGCAGGGGCCACCAGGCTCAGGGGCGCGCCGTTGCGCAGGGCATACAGCACCAAGATGTAGCCCAGCGGCGACAACACCCCCACGGCCAGGGCCAGGTGCCAATGGCCGCGCATGGCCTGCCAGTTTTCGGCGCGCCGCCGCATGATATGCGGCCCCATCATCACGGTGCGGGCCAGGCAGGTAAACCAGTCGAACAACACCGGCATAATGAGCAGCACCTTGACGCCATAGGCGTCCACCACGGTGTAGGCGGCAATGAACAGGCCGATGACCCCGCCCCAACGCACGCCCACCCACGCCTGGGGCTGGCGGAACAACGACAGGCGCCCTTGCGTGGCGATCAGCAGCACTCCGCCCACGACGCACAGCATGCCGCCGATGCCGGTGGCCGTTGCCGGCTCGCCCAGCAGCAAGAAGGCCCCGGTGGTCGACAGCAAGGGCCCGGTCCCTCGCGCAATGGGGTACACCACCGATAAATCCGCCACCTGGTAGCCGCGCTGCAGGCACAGGCTGTAGCCCAGGTGCAGGGCGCTCGAGGCCAGAATGCACAGCACCACCGGCCAGGTCCAGGCCATGCCCTCGTGCAGCAGGATCCAGGTGACCCACGGGGCATACACCAGGACCGCGCACAGGCCATAGGCAAAAACGAACACCGGTCCGACCATCGCGGCCCGTTTGGCCAGCAGGTTCCAGGTGGCGTGCGCCATTGCCGCCAGAATGACTAATATCAGGGACGCAAGAGACATGAAGGGAAGCGCTGCGCGGGGTGAAAATGGCGAGTTTGTGACAACGTAGGCGCAAAAACCCTAAAGCGTACTCTTATTCGCTGCCCGAAGGGGGCCGGCTGCGGTGGCAGGGGTCAGGCTCCCGACAGGATGCCTGACCGCGCTTGAGTGAGCAGGAGGCTGCCTTTGCTGGCTTCGGTGTCTGACACCCTGCGGGAGTCAGACACCTGGGCAAAGGTTTTTTTGATGTAGAATACCGGGTTTACCTAACCTCATCCTCTGCCTCGCGCACAGCAAAGTGGCCGGTTTCGCCGGCCCGCAGCGTAAAAACACCGCAAGGTACGATGGTCTCGGAGTTCACATGAACCTCATCGCTATCCTGGAACAGGAAGAAATCAAGCGCCTGACCGGCGACAAAACCATGCCCGAATTCGCCCCTGGCGACACGGTGGTGGTCAGCGTCAATGTCGTCGAAGGTACCCGCAAGCGCGTGCAGGCCTACGAAGGCGTCGTCATCGCCAAGCGTAACCGCGGCCTGAACTCGTCGTTCATCGTCCGCAAGATTTCGTCGGGCGAAGCCGTCGAACGTACGTTCCAGCTGTACTCGCCGCAAATCGCCGGCATCGAAGTCAAGCGCCGCGGCGACGTGCGCCGCGCCAAGCTGTACTACCTGCGCAGCCGTTCGGGCAAGTCGGCGCGCATCAAGGAAAAGCTGGTCCTCAAGCAGCCCAAAAAGGCTTGATGATCCCGGGCGCGGTACCGGCCATGGCCGGACATTACCGCGCTTGTCCGCATTCCGGGTTAAAAAGGCACCTGCAAAGGTGCCTTTTTCATTTCCGCAGCAGGTATGCCTGATCCTACGTCCCGACCCCGCCGGCCTCGCGTTTCGCCGCCATTCGATCCCGCCGCACAGGTCTGGCAGCCGGCCAATACCGACCTGGCCCCCGTTTCGCCCGACCGGCTCGTTCCCGATTTGCTGCGTGGCGCGTTCAGCCGCCCGGGGCCCTGGCCGCAAGATCCGCTGGGTTCCACTGAATACCGTCATCCCGGCCGCGAAGGCGCGCCGGTGCTGGCCGCCGTGCTGATCCCGCTGGTGGCGCATCCCAGCGGCGTGCGCGTCATGCTGACGCAGCGCGCCGCGCACCTGCACGACCATGCCGGGCAAATCAGTTTTCCGGGCGGGCGCCTGGAAACGTTCGACGCCACTCCCGTGGCCGCCGCGCTGCGCGAGGCCGAAGAAGAAACGGGGCTGGGCAACGAATATGTGGACGTGCTGGGCAGCATGCCGGTGTATCTGACCTCGACCGGGTTTTCGATCACTCCGGTGGTGTCGCTGGTGCGGCCCGGATTTACCCTGGCCCCCGATTCCTTCGAGGTAGCCGAGGTTTTCGAGGTGCCGCTGGCTTTCCTGATGGACCCGGCCAATCACCGGCTGTACCGGGCTCCGTTGCCCGACGGGCGCGAGCGGCAGTATTACGCCATGCCGTGGCAGGGGCACTTCATCTGGGGCGCCACGGCGGGCATGCTGCGCAACCTGTACCATCTGGTGCGCGAGCGGCTGGCCCACGGCCAGGGCTGAGGCTCGCGGGCATCGGGTGCTCGTCAGGTGTCTGACTCCCGCAGGGTGTCGGACACCGGAGCACGCGATACCTTTCGTACCCATCGGTGTCCGACACCCTGCGGGAGTCAGACACCTCGGGCCTTTGAGTCAGACACCTGGGCAGTCGGGCACCTGGGCTGCATCTGGCCCGTCCGGCCTGCAGCGGCTCTTAATAGCGTTGCTGCGCGGCTTCGCTTTCTTCCAGGATGCGCCGGTACAGGGCGTACCGGCCCGCGTCGATGGAGCCGGCCTGCAGCGCCGCCACTACGCCGCAGCCGGGTTCGTGGCGGTGCGTGCAGTTGTAGAAGCGGCAGTGCTCGATATGCGGGGTGAATTCCGGAAAGCCGCGCAGGATGTCCTCGCCCGACAGGTGTTGCAGGCCGAAGGCCTGGAATCCCGGTGAGTCGATCAGGTCGCCGCCGGGCGCCGGCAGGTGGTACAGCCGGGTGCTGGTGGTGGTGTGGCGGCCCATGTCGAGCGCGGTGGAATGCTCGCGCGTGGCCGCGTCGGCGTCGGGCACCAGGGCATTGAGCAGGGTGGATTTGCCCATGCCGCTTTGTCCCAGCAACAGGGTGGTGCGCCCGGCCAGCCGCGGGGCCAACCGGGCCCGCACGGCCGCGGCGTCGTGGGCGCTGACTTCGATGACCGGCACCCCCAGGGCTTGCACCGAGGCCAGCCGCGCGCGGGCGTCTTCCAGGCCGGCGGCCAGGTCGACCTTGTTCAGAATGACCACGGGCTCGATGCCGGCGCTCCAGGCGCCAGCCAGCGCGCGCCCGGCCAGGTCGTCGGAAAACGTGGGCTCGACCGCCACCACGATCAGCAACTGGTCGACGTTGGCGGCGAATTGCTTGGCGCGGGTTTCGTCGGAGCGGAACAGCAGGTTGGCGCGTGGCAGGATGGTGTCGATGGCGCCCTCGTCGCGGCCCTGGGGCGCCACGCGCACCCGGTCGCCCACGGTGGCGCCGGCTTTCTTGCCGCGGGGAAAGCAATGGCGTATCGACCCATCGGGAAATTCCACCACATAGTGGCGGCCATGGGCCGCGATGATGCGGCCTTCCAGGGGCGCGCCGGCGGGGTTTGCAGGCGCGCCTTCGCGTTCCGCGTCCTGGTGTTCGCCCTTGGGGCGGGCCGGCGGGCTCATGTGCCCTGCGTCAGGTGGCGGATGCGCACGGCGGCGGGAGGGTGGCTGTCGTAGAAGGCGGAATGCACGGGGTCGGGGGTCAGGGTGGCGGCGTTGTCATCGTACAGTTTGACCAGCGCCGACACCAGCTTGCCGGCCGAGCTTTGGGTGGCGGCGTAGCGGTCGGCTTCGAATTCGTCGCGGCGCGAATACCAGCTGGCCACCGGGGTCAGCATGAAGGTGAACACCGGGATCACCAGGAAAAACAGCAACAGCGCCATGGCGTCGTTGTGGCCGTCCAGGCGCGGCAAGACGCCCAGGCTTTCGTAGAACCACGGCTGCCGGGCCAGCCACCCCAGCAGCGCGAAGAACAGCAGGGCGGCGCCGAAGCTGAGCGCGATGCGCTTGATGATGTGGCGCTTGGCGAAGTGGCCCAGTTCGTGCGCCAGCACGGCCTCGATTTCATCGGAGTTCAGGCGCGCCAGCAAGGTGTCGAAGAACACGATGCGGCGCGATTTGCCGAAACCGGTGAAGTACGCGTTGCCGTGGGCCGAGCGGCGCGAGCCGTCCATGACGAACAAGCCGTTCAGGGCGAAGCCGCAGCGCTGCGCCAGTTGTTTGATGCGGCTGGCCAGCTCGGGATCGGACAGCGGCGTGAATTTATTGAACAGCGGCGCGATGAAGCTGGGGTAGATGAACAGCAGCAGCAGGTTGAAGGCCGTCCAGAGGCCCCAGGCCCACACCCACCACAGGTTGCCGGCCTCGGCCATCAGCCACAGGATGGCGGCCGCCAGCGGCGCCCCCAGCACCAGCGCGACCAGGATGCCCTTGGCCAGGTCGGCGGCGAACAGGCCGGGGGTCATGCGGTTGAAGCCAAAGCGCGCTTCCAGCCGGAATTGCCGCCACAGGGTGAACGGCAGCCCCAGCAGGCCCAGCAGCAGCGCCACGCTGCCCAGCAGCAGCAATTGCCGCAGCAGGTCGTTCGAGGTGACCTGCGCCACCAGCAGGTCGATGGCCTGCAGCCCGCCCAGCAGCGTCAGCGCCACCAACAGCACCGCGTCGTAGACCCGTTCAAGCATGCCCAGCCGAACCCGCGCCACGGTGTAATCGGCCGCGCGCTGGTGGCTGGCCAGGCCGATGCGCGGCGCGAACTCTGGCGGCACCTGGTCGCGGTGGCTGGCCACGTGGCGGATCTGCCGCGTGGCCAGCCACAGGCGCACGCAAATGTCGGCCAACAGGAACGAAACAAAAAGCAGGGTCAGATAAGTCAGCGGCACGGATAGGGGAAGCGTATGAGAAAATGTAGTGTTTTAAAGGCAAATTATATGGCTGCGAACGAAAATCGCCTGGTCTGGCTCGACATGGAAATGACGGGCCTCGATCCCACCAAGGAACGCATCATCGAAGTGGCGGTGGTAGTCACCGAGCCCGACCTGAGCGTCGTGGCCGAAGGCCCCGTGCTGGTCGTGCACCAGCCCGACAGCCTGCTCGACGCCATGGACAACTGGAACAAGTCCACCCACGGCAAAAGCGGCCTGATCGACAAAGTGCGCGCGTCCACTCTGACCGAAGCGCAGGCCGAGCAGACCTTGCTCGATTTCCTGGCGCAGCACGTGCCGGCGGGCAAATCGCCCCTGTGCGGCAATACCATCAGCCAGGACCGCCGGTTCATGTATGCCTACATGCCCAACCTGGAACGCTTCTTTCATTACCGCAACCTCGACGTCAGCACCCTGAAAGAACTGGCGCGCCGCTGGGTGCCCGCGGTGTACAAGGGCTTCGACAAAAAAAGCAAGCACGAGGCACTGGCCGATATCTACGAGTCCATCGACGAACTGAAGTACTACCGCGAGCACTTCCTGAAAGTGTAGGGTGCCTGCCGTGTGTCCGCCCGTGTACCAGGCACCACGCACGCCGTCTTATTCCGTCGCCCAGATCCGCCGGGCCGAACAGCAGGCGCTGGCGCAGGGCCGCGCCCTGATGCCCCTGGCCGGCGCCGCGGCGGCCGGCTTCATCGCCGCGCGTTTTCCGGCCGGCAGCGCCGTGCTGGCCCTGGTGGGGCCGGGCAACAACGGCGGCGATGCCCTGGTGGCGGCCACGCGCCTGCTGGCGGCGGGGTATGCCGTGCGGGTGGCGATGCCCAAGGGGCCGCGCGGGATGCCCGCCGACGCGGCGCGGGCCTACGCCGGCTGGCGCGCGCAGGGCGGGGTGGAACATCCGGGCCTGTCTCTCGACCCGCTTCCCGGCGTGCTCATCGACGGCCTGTTCGGCATCGGGTTGAATCGCCCCTTGGGTGCCGACTGGCAGGCGCTGGTCGATCAGGTCAATGCGTTGAGTCTGCCCGTGCTGGCGCTGGATGTGCCCAGCGGCGTCGATGCCGACAACGGCCGCGTCCTGGGCCGCCCCGTCAGGGCGCGCTGGACGCTGTCTTTCATCGGCACGGCGCGCGGCCTGGAAGTGCGCGGCCCCGGCCGCGAGGCCGCCGGAGAACGGCACCTGGATACGCTGGGCGTGACGATCGGCTAGGCGCGGGGCGCAACGGTTGCCAGGTGTCTGGCTTCCGCCAGGGTGTCAGGCACCTGGCCATGCGCGGCACAAATGCGGTTCTGTGTCTTAAAGTGTCGTGCCATCGGTGTCTGACACCCTGCGGGAGTCAGACACCTGGGCGTCGGGGCGGCCGCCGAAGCGCGTGTAGGCGGCGGGCGACAGGGGGGTGTAGCGTTCGTTGTCGCGGCCTGCCACGGCGTTCAGGTGCTGTTCCGACGCGTCGAACAATTTCCAGTAGATCTGGCCGCACAGCGCGCGGGCGGGGTGGCCGGGCCAGCGTTCGGGCAGCATCGGCACCGGCAGTTGCGGGTCGTGCAGCACGATGCGGCGCCAGGTGTGCAGCAAGAGCATGCGCGCGGCGAAAGCGTCGGCCGGATCCGGCGGATCGTCCAGCAGTTTTTCCAGCGGGCCGAACTGGCGCGAGAAATGGCGGTATTGCGAGGCCAGCGCGTCCAGGCTCCAGCACTGTGGCGCCAGGCTGGCGATGGGCAGGCCGCCGGCGCCGGCCAGATCGCGCCCGGACAGCACCAGGGCCTTGTCGGGAATGCCGAGCTTTTCCAGGATGTCGTGGGCGGTGTGCGCGTCGGCCTGCGGATGGGCAAACAGCCCCGGCGCGATCATGCCGAAGCCTTCCCAGGCCAGTTCGCGGCGCAGTTCGGTGCGTTCGGCCAGGCCATTGTGGCCCAGGCGCGGCAGGGCCACCAGCGTCCATTCGCCGTTCCACTCGGCGGCCGGACCCACATAGATGCGCTGCGAGGCATGCGCCGTGTGGCGGCGGCCCTGGTCCGACAACTGATACAGGCTGCGGCGCCCGTGCCGTTCGGCCTGCAGCCAACCCTGGGCCACCAGCCGGAACACGCTGGTGCGCAGCAGCCGCTCGTTGATGCCCAGCGGCTCCAGCAATTCGATGATGCCCCCCAGCCAGATGGCCCCGCCATGGCAGGCCAGTGCGTCGCCCAGCAGGCTGACGCACAGCGACTTGGCGCGCGGCGGGTCTTCCTTGAGCAGCCGGGCGATATAGCGGCTGATGGGAGAAGGGGAATCGGCCATGTAATCGGGGCTCGTATGACAACGGTCAACATGATACACATATCTAATGTGATACAAAAATAGGTTTGACAATTAAATTTGTGTATTAAATAATCGTCTCATGCCGGGCCACCCGAATGGCCGGCGCGCACGCCGTCGCCGGCGCGGCGCGACCCAAGGAGACGAACATGTACGCACAGCTTGTCGAAACCGGCGTCACGCAGGTTCGAAGCCGCGATCAACTCACCGGGCCCGAACAGGCGTTCCAGCGCCGCATCGATGACGGCGTGCGCATCGAGCCGCAAGACTGGATGCCAGCGGCCTATCGCAAGACCCTCATCCGCCAGATCTCGCAGCACGCCCATTCCGAAATCGTGGGCATGCTGCCCGAAGGCAACTGGATCACCCGCGCCCCGTCGCTCAAGCGCAAGGCCATCTTGCTGGCCAAGGTGCAAGACGAGGCCGGCCACGGCCTGTACCTGTACAGCGCCGCCGAGACCCTGGGCGTATCGCGCGACGAACTGGTCGACGACCTGCACGCCGGGCGCGCCAAATATTCCAGCATCTTCAACTACCCCACGCTGACCTGGGCCGACATCGGCATGATCGGCTGGCTGGTCGACGGCTCGGCCATCATCAACCAGATCCCGCTGTGCCGCTGTTCTTATGGCCCGTATGCGCGCGCCATGGTGCGCGTCTGCAAGGAAGAGTCGTTTCACCAGCGCCAGGGCTACGATCTGTTGATGCAGATGTGCCTGCACGGCACGCCGGAACAGAAGGCCATGTGCCAGGACGCCCTGAACCGCTGGTGGTGGCCGGCGCTGATGATGTTCGGCCCATCGGATGCCGAGTCGCCCAACAGCGCGCAATCGATGGCCTGGAAGATCAAACTGTTCTCGAACGACGAATTGCGGCAGAAGATGGTGGACCAGACCGTGCCGCAGGCCGACTACCTGGGCCTGACCGTGCCCGACCCCGCCCTGAAGTGGAACGCCGAGCGCGGCCACTACGATTTCGGCGAGATCGACTGGAGCGAGTTCTATGCGGTGATCAAGGGCCACGGCCCCTGCAACCGCGAGCGCCTGGCGGCGCGCAAGCAGGCGCACGAAGCCGGCGCCTGGGTGCGCGACGGACTGTCGGCCTACGCCGACAAGCAGGCGCGCCGCAAGGCAGCCTGAAGCGCCGCATCGATCTTGGTTACCCGGGCCGCGCCGCCGGCCCGTTCCTGAAGGATACGCATCATGAGCAAGGAATGGCCGCTGTGGGAAGTGTTCATCCGCAGCCAGCACGGCCTGGCGCACAAGCACGTGGGCAGCCTGCATGCCCCCGACGCCGAAATGGCCATCAACCATGCGCGCGACGTTTACACGCGGCGCAACGAGGGCCTGAGCATCTGGGTAGTGCGCGCCGCCGATATCGTGGCCAGCAGCCCGGGCGACAAAGAGCCGCTGTTCGATCCGGCCAACAGCAAGGTCTATCGGCACCCCACGTTCTTTCCGATGCCCGACGAAATCAAGCACATGTAGGGCGCCGACATGGACCAGCCTTTTTTCGAATACCTGCTGCGCCTGGGCGATACTTCCCTGGTGTTGTCGCAGCGCCTGTCCGAATGGTGCGGGCACGGCCCGGCGCTGGAAGAAGACCTGGCGCTGACCAATACCGCGCTCGACCTGCTGGGCCAGGCGCGCATGTGGCTGACCCTGGCCGGCGAGGTCGAGGGGGCGGGCCGCGATGAAGACGCGCTGGCGTATTTGCGCCACGCGCACGAGTTCCGCAACGCGACGCTGGTCGAGCGGCCCAACGGCCACTACGGCGATACCCTGGCGCGGCAGTTTTTCTTCGATGCGTGGCACTACTTCCTGCTGCAGCGGCTGGCGCAATCGAGCGACGAGCGGGTGGCCGCGATCGCCGCCAAATCGCTGAAAGAAGTCACTTATCACGTGCGCCGCTCGTCGGACCTGGTGGTGCGGCTGGGCGACGGCACGCCGGAAAGCCACGCGCGCATGCAAGAGGCCGTCGAGGCCGCGTGGCGCTACACCGGCGAGCTGTTCATCGACGACGCGGTCGACCGCGACCTGGCCGCGCGCGGCATCGGCTGCGAACTGGCGGCCTTGCGCGAACCCTGGCTGGCCCACGTGCGCGAAGTGATGGACGAGGCCACGCTGGCGCTGCCCGACGACGCCGAGGCGCATCACGCCGCGCTGCAGGGCGGCCGCCAGGGGCGGCACACCGAGGCCCTGAGCTACCTGCTGGCCGAGATGCAATCGCTGCCGCGCGCCCATCCGGGAGCCGTGTGGTGAGCGGGGCCGTCGCCGCGCCGGCCACGCCGCGCCAGGTCATGGCCTGGCTGGAAAGCGTGCCCGACCCCGAGATCCCCGTGCTGTCGGTGGTGGATCTGGGCGTGGTGCGCCAGGTGGCCTGGGATGGCGATACTTGCGTGGTCACCATCACCCCCACTTATTCGGGCTGCCCGGCCATGCGCGAGATCACCCATGACATCGAGCGCACGCTGGCCGGCCATGGCGTGGCGGCGGTGCGGGTCGAAACCCGGCTGGCGCCGGCCTGGACCACCGACTGGATGAGCGAACGCGGGCGGGCGGCCCTGAAGGGCTATGGCATCGCGGCGCCGGCCGAGCGCGCCATCGACGTGTCGGGCATCAGCCGGCGCGCGGCCGCGCCGGTCGTGGCGTGTCCGCATTGCGGTTCGGCGCAGACGCGCCCGATCAGCCTTTTCGGCTCGACCTCGTGCAAGGCCCTGTATCGCTGCGGCGCGTGCCGCGAGCCGTTCGATTATTTCAAGACACACTGAGCAGGCAGCGACGCGCCATGAGCGAGACGTCATTCCATTCCCTGAAAGTTGCCTCGGTGTCGCGCAACACGCGCGACGCGGTGGTGGTTACCTTCGACCTGCCCGAGCATCTGCGGCCGCGCTTCGCGTTCCGGCCGGGCCAGTATCTGACCCTGCGCACCGAACTGAACGGCGAGGAATTGCGCCGTTCGTATTCCATCTGTTCGGCCCCGGGCGACGGGGTGCTGCGCGTGGCCATCAAGAAAGTCGACGAGGGCGCGTTCTCGAGCTGGGCCAACCATGAATTGCAGCCCGGCCAGACCCTCGAGGTGATGCCGCCGGCCGGCAATTTCACGGTGGACTTCGAGCCCGGACAGCGCCGCCACTATGTGGCCTTTGCCGTGGGCAGCGGCATCACGCCGGTGTTTTCGCTGGTGAAGACGGCCCTGTCCACCGAACCGCACAGCCGCTTCACCCTGTTCTTCGGCAATCGCGCGTCGTCGTCGGTGTTGTTCCGCGAAGAAATCGAAGACCTGAAGAACCTGTACATGGAACGGTTTTCGCTGGTGTACATCATGAGCCGCGAAAGCCAGGACATCGAACTGTTCAACGGCCGCCTGGACGGCGACAAGGTCGACCAGCTGTTGTCGGCCTGGATGCCCGCGGAAGAGATCGACTATGCCTTCGTGTGCGGTCCGCAGACCATGATCGAAAGCGTGGTGCAGCACCTGCAGGCGCGCGGCGTGCCGAAGCCGAACATCAAGTTCGAGCTGTTCGGCGCGCCGCGCGGCCCGCGCGCGTTGCGCACGGGCCGCGACGCGCCGGTGGCCCCCGGCAAGGGGCAGTGCGAGGTCACCGTGGTGCAGGACGGCCACCGCCGCAGCTTTTTCATCGCCAAGAACCAAGACAGCGTGCTGGACTCGGCGCTGGCGCAAGGCATCGAGTTGCCGTATTCGTGCAAGGGCGGCGTGTGTTCCACCTGCCGCTGCAAGGTCGTCGAAGGCGAGGTCGATATGGACGCCAACTTCGCCCTGGAAGACTACGAGGTGGCGCGCGGCTTCGTGCTCAGCTGCCAGAGCTTTCCGGTCAGCGACCGCCTGGTGCTGGACTTCGACCAGGAAACCTGACCCGCCGCCCGGACACCCGCTTGCCAACAACATTCAATTCATCTGGAGACTGTCGTGCCCACTGATTTTTTCGAACGCCACCAGGCCTTGCTTGAACGAGCCCAGGCCGCCGCGGCCGAGCGTGGCTACTGGAGCCCGTTTGCCGAATCGCCCAGCCCGCGCCATTACGGGGAAACGGCCGGCGAAGACGGCCGCGCGGCCTTCGAGGCCCTGCGCGGCCAGGCCTTTCCGCTGGCGCCGGCCGGCGCCCAGGGCACGGTGGGCGGCGAGCAGTCGCCTTACGGTTTTGCGCTGGATATCGATTATGCGCGCGTGCCGCCCGCCACCCTGGTGCAGAACGCCGCCCGCGCGCTGGAGCAATGGCGCCGCGCCGGGCCGCGCGCATGGGTCGGCGTGTCGTTGGAAATCCTGGCGCGCCTGAACCGGCGCAGTTTTGAAGTCGCCCATGCCGTGCAGCACACGACGGGGCAGGGCTTCATGATGGCGTTCCAGGCGGGTGGCCCGCATGCGCAGGATCGCGGGGTCGAGGCCGTGACCTATGCCTGGCAGGAAATGGCGCGCATTCCGGGCGTGGCGCTCTGGGAAAAGCCACAAGGCAAGAATGATCCCATCAAGATGGAAAAGCGCTTCACGGTAGTGCCGCGCGGCGTCGCGCTGGTGATCGGATGCTCGACCTTTCCTACCTGGAATGGATATCCGGGCCTGTTCGCCAGCCTGGCCACCGGCAACACGGTGATCGTCAAGCCGCATCCGGGCGCGATCCTGCCGCTGGCCATTACCGTGCAGGTGGCGCGCGAGGTGCTGGCCGAAGCGGGCTTCGACGCCGACGTGGTGCAATTGGCCGCGCATGCGGCGGACGACGACACGGCGCGGCAATTGGCGCAGGACCCGGCGGTAAAGATCATCGACTTCACCGGCAGCAGCGCCAACGGCAATTGGCTGGAGCAGCATGCGCGGCAGGCGCAGGTGTACACCGAGAAAGCCGGCGTCAACCAGGTGATCGTCGATTCCACCGATGACCTGAAAGGCATGGCGCGCAACCTGGCCTTTTCGCTGGCACTGTATTCGGGCCAAATGTGCACGGCGCCGCAGAATATCTACGTGCCGCGCGACGGCATCGACACCGCCGATGGCCACGCCAGCTTCGACGAGGTCGC
This sequence comes from Bordetella petrii, assembly GCA_017745595.1. Classification (GTDB taxonomy): domain Bacteria; phylum Pseudomonadota; class Gammaproteobacteria; order Burkholderiales; family Burkholderiaceae_B; genus Bordetella_A; species Bordetella_A petrii_C. The sequence continues at coordinate 275,584 of WMBV01000001.1, read as the reverse complement.
CGCGGCGCTGGGCACGGCCCTGCAGAAGCTGTGCGCCGATCCGGCCAAGGCGGTGGAACTGACCGGCGCCATCCAGAACGAAGGCATCGCGGCGCGCATCGACCAGGCGCGCGCCCTGGGGCTGCCGGTGGTGGCCGACAGCCAGGCGCTGGCGCATCCGCAGTTCGACGGCGCCCGCGTGCGCACGCCGTTGCTGTTGCGCGCCGAAGCCGGCAATCCGGCCATCGCGCAAGAATGGTTCGGCCCCATCGCCTTCGTGGTGGCTACCGATTCCACGGCGCACAGCATTGCGCTGGCGCGCGACAGCGTCGTGCGCCACGGCGCGCTGTCGCTGTCGGCCTACACCACCGACGAGGCCGTCGCCCGCCAGGTGCAGGATGCCGCCGAGGTCGCGGGCGTGGCCTTGTCGCTGAACCTGACCGGCCCGGTGTTCGTGAACCAGACCGCCGCCTTCAGCGACTTTCACGGTACCGGCGCCAACCCCGCCGCCAACGCGGCGCTGTCGGATTCCGCCTTCGTGGCCAACCGCTATCGCGTCGTGCAGACGCGCCGCCACATCTGAAAGGGCACGCCATGACTTACCAGAACATCTTGTTCGACCTGTCCGGCGGCATCGCCCGGCTGACGCTCAATCGCCCCGACAAGCTCAACAGCTTCACGGCCGCCATGCACGGCGAGGTGGCCGACGCGCTGACCCGCGTCGAGCGCGAGGGGGCGCGCGTGCTGGTGCTGACGGGCGCGGGCCGGGGTTTCTGCGCCGGGCAAGACCTGAGCGAGCGGCAAATGGCGGCCGACGGCACGCCGCCCGACCTGGGCGAGACCGTCGACAAGTACTACGCGCCGCTGGTGCGCCGCCTGAACGCGCTGCCCCTGCCGGTAGTGGTGGGCGTGAACGGCGTGGCCGCGGGGGCGGGCGCCAACCTGGCATTCGCGGGCGACATCGTCATCGCCAAAGAATCGGCCAGCTTCATCCAGTCGTTCTGCCGGCTGGGCCTGATTCCCGACACCGGCGGCACCTTCGTGTTGCCGCGGCTGGTGGGGCGGGCGCGCGCCATGGGGCTGGCGATGCTGGGCGACAAGCTGGGCGCGCGGCAGGCGCAAGACTGGGGGTTGATCTGGCAGTGCGTGGCCGACGACGAGTTCGACGGCGCGCTGGACAAGCTGGCGGCGCATTTCGCCGCCGCGCCCACGCGGGGGCTGGCCAGCACCAAGCAGGCCCTGCAGGCCAGCCTGCACAACGACTTGTCCGCGCAGCTGGATCTCGAGCGCGACCTGATGCGCGAGCTGGGCCGCAGCGCCGACTACGCCGAAGGCGTGGCCGCGTTCCTGGGCAAGCGCGAACCGCAATTCAAGGGGCGCTGATGACCGTACACGTACCCGCCGTCGATGTGCCCGGCGACCCGCACGAACTGGCCCAGGCCGTGGGCGCCGCCATGTATGCGGTGGATGCCGCCACGCAGGGGCTGGACATGCAGGTGGCCGAGATCGGCCCCGGCTTCGCGCGCCTGACCATGCGCGTGCGCCCCGACATGCTGAACGGCCACCAGACCTGCCATGGCGGCTTTCTTTTCGCGCTGGCCGACAGTGCGTTCGCCTTTGCCTGCAACTCGCGCAACGCCAGTACCGTCGCGTCGGGCTGCACCATCGATTTCCTGGCCCCGGGTCTCGAGGGCGACCTGTTGACGGCGGTGGCCCAGGAACGGTCGCTGGCGGGGCGCACCGGTGTCTATGACGTGGTCGTCACCAACCAGGACGGGCGGCAGCTGGCGCTGTTCCGCGGCCGCTCACACCGGATCAAGGGGCAGATCGTCGGCGTGCCGCCGGACGTGTGAAGGCCCCGATTTTTCTGTACCGCCACACTTATTACGATAAAGCGGCGTCGCGCCGCACAGCATTCCAGGAGACGACCTCATGTCCAATACCGAGAGCAGGCCCGGGCTGGATCCCATAGAACATGCCAGCCGCGATGAAATCGAAGCGCTGCAGCTCGAGCGCCTGAAGCGGACCCTGGCGCATGCCTACCAGAACGTGCCGCACTACAGGCAGGCGTTCGACGCGGCCGGCGTGCATCCGGACGACCTGAAGCAGTTATCCGATCTTGCCAGGTTCCCGTTCACCACCAAGCAAGACCTGCGCGCCAATTATCCGTTTGGCATGTTCGCGGTGCCGCGCGAGCAGGTCGCGCGCGTGCATGCGTCCAGCGGCACCACCGGCAAGCCGACGGTCGTGGGCTATACCGCGCGCGACCTCGACAACTGGGCCGGCCTGGTGGCGCGTTCGATCCGGGCGGCGGGCGGCAAGCCGGGCGACATCGTGCACGTGGCCTACGGCTACGGGCTGTTCACCGGCGGGCTGGGCGCGCATTACGGCGCCGAACGGCTGGGGTGCACCGTGATTCCGATGTCGGGCGGCCAGACCGAAAAGCAGGTGCAGCTGATCAACGATTTGCGTCCAGACATCATCATGGTGACGCCCTCGTACTTCTGCAACATCATCGAAGAGCAGCGCCGCCAGGGCATCGACCCGCGCCAGAGTTCGCTGCGCGTCGGGATTTTCGGCGCCGAGCCCTGGACGGGGCAGATGCGCCAGGACATCGAAGCCGAAGCCGGGCTGGATGCCGTGGACATTTACGGTTTGTCGGAGGTGATGGGGCCGGGCGTGGCCAGCGAATGCGTGGAATCCAAAGACGGCCCGGTGGTGTGGGAAGACCATTTCTATGCCGAGATCGTCCATCCGGATACCGGCGTGCCGGTGGCCGACGGCGAGCCGGGCGAGCTGGTGTTCACCTCGCTGACCAAAGAAGCCATGCCCATCATCCGCTATCGCACCCGCGACCTGACCCGGCTGCTGGCGCCCACCTCGCGCAGCATGCGGCGCATCGGCAAGATCACCGGCCGCAGCGACGACATGCTGATCGTGCGCGGGGTGAACCTGTTTCCCACCCAGGTCGAAGAGCAGGTGCTGAAAATCGCGCAATTGGCGCCGCACTACCAGCTGGTGCTGACACGCACCGGCCATCTGGACGAGCTGGAGATCCTGACCGAAGTGCGCGACGAATTCGCCAGCCTGGCCGACGCCGAGCGCGAGGCGCTGGGCAAGCAGCTGCAGCATGCGGTCAAGTCGTACATCGGCGTCACCGCGCGGGTGCGCGTGGCCGACTGCGGTTTCGTCGAACGCACCCTGACGGGCAAGGCGCGGCGGGTGGTGGACAAGCGGCCGCGTTGACGCTTCAAGGTGTCTGACTCCCGCGTAGCGGGTGTCAGACACCGATGCCTGGCCGGGCTCACCGAACTGGGCAGAGCTTCTCTGCTGCGCGGTGTCTGGCACCTACGGAGCCAGACACCGCGCACGCCTGCACATTTCAGTGTCTGGCACCTGCAGAGCCAGACCTTGCCATATTCCGCTTCAGGTACGCGTTGCGTCGGCATGGGACCACAACGGTGCGCCCGGGTCGGGCAGGGTGGCTTCCAGCACCGTGCCGGTTTGTGATTCGGTCATTACCAAGGTGGGCGTGCCGGGGCGGAAAGCCAGGTTGGTGACGGTGGTGCCGGCCGGGCTGCGGATGAAATGGGTGATTTCTCCGCGCGGGTTCAACACAAAGGCGCCACCCAGGCTGGCGTGGGCCACGACCAGCCGGCCCGCGGCATCCACTGCCAGACCATCGGGGCCGCTGGCGCCGAAGAAGGTACGGAAGGCGCCCACTTTCGACAGCGAGCCGTCGGCCAGCAAGGGCGCACGCCAGATGGCGTTGGCGCGGGTCATGGCCACATACAGCACGTGGCCGGCTGGGTCCAGCGCGATGCCGTTGGGGCTGGGGCCGTTGGACAGCAACAGATCCAGCAGTCCGGACGGCCGCAGGCGATAGACGCGGCCGCTCGGGTCGTGCAGGCCGGTTTGGCCCTGGTCGGTGAAATACAGATTGCCCTGCAGGTCGAAGTGCAGGTCGTTGAGGCCCTTGAAGCTTTCCGAGTTGCGGTGTCCCAGCACGGTCTCCACCGCGCCGTCCGCCGGCCGCACGCGCAGCAGGCCGCGCCGGTAGTCGGCCACCCACAGGTCGCCGTCGGGATCGATGGCGATGCCGTTGGGCCAGCCACCGGTTTCGGCGACCGTGTGCCACTGGCCGTTGGGTGCCAGACGGAAGATGCGTCCATGCACAATGTCGGTCAGATACAAATTGCCCGCGCGGTCGAACGCGGGGCCTTCCAGGAAACTGTCGACGGTCTGCCCGGGCTTATTGGCGGCGGCCCATTCGCTCGGGCGGCGCAGGCGCAAGGCCTCGGGCAGGGAAGCCAGTGCGTGCGCCGGCACGACCTGGGGTGGCTCGAACGATAGATTCCACATGGCTTACTCCGTGGCGGGTAGCGGCCGGGGCGGCGGGCCGTCGTAGGTGGGCAGAAACTGGCGCGGCATGGGACCCTTGATGCGGCCGCCCTGCAGGGTCTGTTCCCATGCGTGCGCCAGTACGCCCACCGAGCGTGACAGGCAGAACAGGCCGCGCGCCAGCGCCGGGGCGAACCCCAGTTCGGCATAAATCACCGCGGTGGCGCCGTCGATGTTCATGGGAATGGGCTTGCCCTTGCGCGCATGCAGCAGGGCTTCGATGGCGCGTGCCGTGGCGGCGTGGCGGCCGCTGACCGCACCGGCCTGCGCGGCACGGTCCACCAGCGCCAGCAGCGGCGCGCTGCGCGGATCCACGGGATGGAAGCGATGGCCGAAACCAGGAATGGTCTGGCCGTGCACTTCGGCATAAGCGTCCACGGCATCGGCTACGGCTTGCGCCAGGGGCGTGCCGGCATCGACGCGCGCGGCTGCATCCAGGTACAGCTGCAGCGCCTGTTCGCCCGCGCCGCCGTGCACGTCGCCCAACACATTCACGGCCGAGGCCATGGCGCTGTTCAGGCCCACTCCACAGGTGGCCGCCATGCGTGCGATGGCAATGCTGGGCGCCTGCGGCCCGTGGTCCACCGCCGACATCAGCGCGGCTTCGAGCAGACCGGCCTGCTGCGGCCCGGGCAGCTCGCCGCGTGTCAGCAGCCAGATCATGTGCGCCAGCCCGATGTGGCCGATCAGGTCTTCGATGGCATAGCCGCGATAGCGGATTACGCCGGGCTGCATGTCGATGATGGACGTGCGCCACCAGTCTTGCGCAAGCTGGCGGGAATCGGAGTCGGGAGTGGTCATGGCACCTCGGAGAATCAGCGGGATTGCCAGGCGGCGGGGTTGCCGCCCAGGCGTGGCGTGGGAATGGCCCATCGCGGCGCGGTTTCAGACATGCGCAGCACCGGACCCAGGGTTTTCAGGGGCCCGTAGCAGGTATCCGACGCCACTGTGTAGGTCTCGAGCTCATCGGCGTCGAGTTGTTGAGGGGCATTCTGGTAGGTATCGAGTAGCCCCTGGCGTTGCGCGAACATGGCCGATTGGCACAGTGAAACGTGCACCCGGTAGCTGCCGCCTTCGCGCGCACGGCGCGCCAGGGCCAGCATCACGCCCAACGCACCCAGGTAGCCGGTGGTGTAGTCGCACAGCGGCGCGAACACCAGCTTGGGCCGGCCCTGGTTGGTTAGCTGGCCGTTGCGATGGCACACGCCGGTCACGGCCTGCGCCACCTGTTCCCAACCGGCCCGATCAGCCCATGGGCCGCCCGAACCGAAGCAACTGACCGACAACTGCACCAGACCTGGCCGCAGGCGCGTCAGTTCGTCGGGCGCGAAGCCCAGGCCGGCCAGGCTGCCGGGCCGGTAGCCGTCGATGAAGACATCGGCCTCGCGCAACAGCGCACGCATGGTGTCCGCGTCGCCGCGCTGGCGCAGATCCAGGAAGCAGCTGCGCTTGCCATGGCTGGTGTCGCGCACGTGCTCCGGCGTTTGCGGCAAGTGCGGCGCCGTTACCATCAGCACGTCGGCACCGTGCTCGGCCAGGCTGCGGCCAGCGACGGGGCCGGCCAGGATGCGTGTCAGGTCCAGCACGCGCACGCCCGACAGGGGGCGAGCGCCCGGTAGGAACGGCTCGGGCGCCGAATCGTCCAGCTTGGTGATCTCGATCACCGGCTGGCCGGCCAGATAGCGGCCTTGCGGATGAGCCAGCCATTCAGCTTCGGTGCGGATTTTGCCGCCGCAGGCGCGCGCCGCGGCAATGGCGTCTTCCAGCGCGTCGGCGTCCCAGCGGCCCACGGCCGCGCTGACCGCGGCCGGCGTGCTTTCGCATTGCAGGACATCAAGCACGCGCGCCGACAGGTGCGGCAGATTCAGATGCGGCAACAGCCATTGGCCGTCGCGCGTCGGCCACGGCTGGGTCACCAACAGCATATGCGACATAGCCTGGGGGATCGGCACGTGCGCGTAGCTGCCGTCAGGCTGGCGGGCACGGGTGTAGTCGACCGTACGAAGCGTGGCGGCGGCGGCCCGTACGTCCACACTCAAGGTCTGGCGCCGGCCGGTGCGCAGTTGCCAGATGTCGTTGGCCGCCACGCCTGCCGCGGCGATGCTGGCCGCCACGGCCTCGCCCACGCGGTACGGCGTGTTGTAGAACGGGTCGTGGCCCGAGATGGTGACTTCGCCCGGGTCGATGGCGCCCAGGTTGCGCACCTGCATCAGTTCCTCAAAGGCCGATACTTTGCCGGTTTGCCTGTTGCTCATACTGCCTGCTCCGCTTTGAGTGCTGCAATGTCAGCCGCGCTGTAGCCCAGTTCCGCCAGAATGGCGTCGGTGTGCTGGCCTAGCGTCGGAGGAGGGGTATCCACGGCCGGCGCCTGGCCATCCAGCTTGATGCCGGTGCGCAGCACACTGACATCGCGTTGTACGCCCGGCGCGTCGGGAAACGTGGCGATCATGCCGCGCTCGGCGATCTGCGGGTGCGCCAGCGCCTGCGGCACCGTGTAGACGGGGCCCGCCGGCACGCTGGCTGCAGTCAGCAGGGGCCACCATTCTTCGGCGCTTCTGGCCTGCAGCGCTTGTTCGATATCGGCCTTGAGCTCGTAGCGATGGCGCAGGCGCGCTTCGCGTTCGGCGTAGCGTGCGTCCTGTACCAGCTCCGGACGACCGATGACGCGGCACAGCGCCTCGAACTGGGTTTGCCGGTTGGCGGCGATATTGAGCAGCCCGGCGCCGGTCTGGAAGGTGCCCGAGGGGCTGGCCGTCATGTTCTCGTTACCCATCGGCCGTGCCTCGCGGCCGGCCACCAGGTAGTTGGAAACCGCCCAACCCATGGTGGCCATCATGGCTTCCAGCATGGAAATGTCGATGAAACAAGCCTGCGTGCGCTGACGGTCGGCCAGTGCCGCCGCGATGGCATACGCGGCCGTCATGCCGCCGATGGTGTCGGCCGCCGGATAGCCCACCCGCAGTGGCGCCGACTCGGGGCTGCCCGTGATGCTCATGGCGCCCGACATGCCCTGCACAATCTGGTCGTAGGCGGGCAGGTTGCGCAGCGGCCCGTCCTGCCCGAAACCCGAGATGGCGCAGTAGACCAGCCGAGGATTGTCGGTGCGCAACTGTTCAAAGCCCAGTCCCAGCCGCTGCATGACACCCGGCCGGAAATTCTCGACCACCACGTCGGCCTGTTGCACCAGGCGGCGGAACACCGCCTTGCCATCCGGTTGCTTGAGATCGATGGTGATCGAGCGCTTGCCGGCATTCTGTGCCAGAAAAGAAGCGCCCATGCCGCGCTGGTTCAGGACCGGATCGGCGCCCAGCTGGCGCGCCAGATCGCCCGTGCCGCGCGCCTCGACCTTGATGACGTGGGCGCCCAGGTGGGCAAGCTGGTGGCAGGCGAAGGGGCCTGCCAGCACATTGGTCAGGTCCAGGACGCGGATGTCGTGCAAAGGTCGGTATGCCATGTCTGAAGGCTCAGTCGACTTTGATGCCGCGTTGTTTGATGACCTCGGCCCAGCGGTCCATCTCTTGCTGGACCAGGCGCGCGGCCTCGGCCGGTGTATTGCCGATGGTTTCCATGCCCATCTGCTCAAGTCGCTGCTGCGAGGCGGGCAGGCGCAGGGTGGCAATGATGGACTGGTTGAGCTTGTCGATGGCCGCCTGCGGGGTGCCGGCGGGGGCGGCGAAGCCGATCCAGAACTTGATGTCCATGCGCGGCAGGCCCACTTCGGGCGCGCTGGGCACGTCGGGCAGCGCGGGGCTGCGCTTGTCGCTGGCCATCATCAAGGCGCGCAGCTTGCCCGACTGGATGTGGGGCAGGGCCGTGGGCAGCGAGGTGATCAGCATCTGCACCTGGCCGCCCATCAGGTCGGCCAGTACGGCACCCGCGCCCTTGTAGGGCACGTGCACGATGTCCAGGTCACCGGCCGCGTCTTTGAATAACTCGGCCGCCAGGTGGGTGTTGGTGCCGTTGCCGCCCGAGCCGTAGAACAGCTCGCCGGGTTTTTGCTTGGCCAGCGCGATCAGTTCCTGCACAGTCTTGGCCGGCACGTTGGGGTTGACCACCAGCACGTGCGGCACCTGCACGGCGGTGGTGATGTGCGTGAAGCCTTTCTTGGCGTCGAACGGCAGGTTCGACAGCAGGCCGGGCGCGATGGCGAACGACATTTCGGTGGTGAGCACGGTGTAGCCATCGGGTTCGGCGCGCGCCACATTGCTCCAGCCCACCACACCGCCACCGCCGGTGCGGTTGGTGACGATGGCGGGCTGACCCAGTGCCTCGCCGAGCTGGTCGCCGATCAGGCGCGCCACCAGGTCGGTGCTGCCGCCTACCGAGAAGGGCACCACGATGGTGACAGGCTTGTTCGGATAGGACTGTTGACCATGGGCTGGCGCCAGGGCGGCGGCGCCCAGCAAAGCCAGCATCGACCGGCGGGAAAGGCGGATAGTCATGGAGTTGTCTCCTGTGCGGGAATAGAGCTGCGTGGGTTGTGGCGCCGGAGATCGGCATTGACGCGTTGGCCGTACTCCATGGCTTCGCGCCAGCCGCGGACCACGGCGGGAATGTGGTCCAGGGCGTGCTTGACGGCGGCGAGCACCGTCGGGTCATGCCCGGCGAGGCGCGCGGCCAGGCCGGTGGCGCGCGGCAGCAAGGCTGCCGGCGCAACAACTTCGTTTATCAACCCCCAGCGCTCGAACGTGGCCGCGTCCAGGCGGTCGGTGGTCAGCAGCAGCCAGGCGGCACGCTTGCGGGCGATGCCCGACAACTGCGTGGTGGGGCCGGAGGCGCTGGCATAAGAGCCGAAGCCCAATTCGGGGCAGGCAAAACTGGCCTCGGTGCTGGCCAGGGCCAGGTCGCAAGAATTCATGAAGGTGACACCGCCGCCCAGCGTCACGCCGTTGACCGCCGCAATGAACACCGCGGGGTGCGCGCGGATCGCGGCATTGAGTTCCAGCCATTCCGCCGAGCCCGTGTCGCGTCCGGCGGCGCGGTCGGCCGCCTGCTCTTTTAGGTCCAGACCGGCGCAGAAGGCGCTGCCGCTGCCGGTCAGCACGATGGCGTGCGCTTCGTGTTCCAGGCTGCGCAGGGCGGCCAATAGGCCGGTGCGCATGGCGCGGTTCAGAGCGTTGCGCTTGTCGGGGCGGTTGATATGGATTACTGACCAGCCGGAGTGCCGTTCGATGCGCAGGTTGTCTGTGGCAAGGGACATTGTTAAGATAGAACGATATTCTATCTTTATGATATGGCGCGACTGAAGCAGGTGTCAAGCTACACTGCCTGGTTTTGGTTGTTCCCCCTTGCCCGCATGCCCCGCAGACCCGCCATTCCTTCAGTTGCCGATCTGAATGCCGCCGCCGGCGGTGTCGCTACGCTGGACCGCGCGTTGGCCGTGCTGGCCGTGTTCTCGGGCGAATTGCCCCATCCCTCGCTGGCCGATATCGCGGCGCGTACGCGCATCCACAAAAGCACGGTGTTGCGCATGCTGTCGTCACTGGAACACGCGCATTTCGTGGTCAAGCTGCCCGATGGCCGCTATGCGCTGGGGCCGGAAATCGCGCGTCTGCACCTGGTGTATGCCAACTCGTTCTCGCTGGAACCCCTGGTGATGCCCGTGCTGCACGAGCTGGTGGCGCAAACGCAGGAAAGCGCCGCGTTTTACATTCGTCAGGGGGCCAGGCGGCTGTGCCTGCACCGGGTCGATTCACCGCGGCCGGTGCGCGACCATATCCGGGTGGGCGACCTGCTGCCGCTCGACCATGGTGCAGGCGGCAGGGTCATGCTGGCCTACAGCGGCGAGCAGGGCGAGATTTATGCGCGCATCCGCCGCGAGCAGGTGGCGGTGCTGGCGGGCGATCGTCTTGCCGAAGTGGCCGGCGTGGCCGCGCCAGTATTCGGCGCCGACCAGCAATTGGCCGGTACGCTGACGCTTACCATGCCTACCGAACGTCTAGATCCGGCTTTCGCCGGGCCGGTATTGCAGGCGGCCCGGCAACTGACGGTTCGCCTGGGCGGCGTGTTTCCTGCGCAGGGCAGCGACGCGGCTGGATGAGCCGTCGCGGCGCTACAGTGGGCGGCGGCGTTCAGGCGCCACCCAGCAGGTCGTACGAATCAAGCAGCGTATAAACGATTTCCGGCTTGCGTTCCAGGCCGCGGCGGATGGCCGCGGGGAGGGTTTGCCGGGTCTTGTTGCACAGCCCGGGCAGGTCGGCGATTTCGATGCGCAGGCCGCGCACCGTGCGCACTTCGTGGGCGCCCGGCGCGATGGTCAGCAGAATGCCCAGCTGCGCATGCATCAGCTGCTGCATGCGCCGCAGATCGTCCAGGCTGGCCAGGTTTTCCAGGCGCGCCACCAGTTTTTTTTCTTCTTCGCGGGTCAGGCGCAGGATGCGGATATCGCCGCCAGGCGCGGCCAGCAGCCGGTCGCGGTCGCAGATACAGGCCCCGGGCGGGCATTCCTGGCGGATGGGAAACGGAACATTCATCACGCCAGCAACGGTATCACACGCGGCGGCCGGCTACTTGGCGTAGACCAGGTCGCGCAGCCCCAGCGACAGGCCGGGCCAGTAGGTAATGACCATCAGGCAGGCGATGACCACCAATACGAATGGAATCAGGGGGCGGACCAGGCGTTCCAACGGCAGCCCGGCCACCGCGCAAGCGGCGAACAGGTTCACGCCGAATGGCGGCGTGATCATGCCCAGCGCCAGGTTGACCACCATGATGACGCCGAAGTGCACCGGCTCGACGCCGAACTGCATGGCGACCGGGAGCAGCAGCGGGGCCAGCACCACCACCGAGGCCGAGGTTTCGATGAACATGCCGATGATGAACAGCGCGGCATTCATGCCCAGCAGGAAGGCGGTCTTGTCGTGGAACAGTTGCGCCAGCCAGGTGCCCAGCGCGTCGGGCACGCCGGCCCGGTTGAGCAGGAAGCTGAACACGCCGGCGTTGGCGATGATGAACATGATGACCGACGTGGAAATCACCGAGCGGTGCAGGGTGTCGGACAGTGTGCGGAAGCTGAGCTTGCCGTAGACGAACTTGCCGACCACCACCGCGTACACCACCGCCACGACCGAGGCTTCGGTGGGCGTGAAGATGCCGCCATAGATGCCGCCCAGGATGATCACCGGCATCAGCAGCGCCAGCCAGGCGCGCTTGAAGGCCGGCCACAGCGGCAGGCGGCCTTCGCCGTCGCGTTTGCCCAGGCCGTGGCGCTTGGCGTACAGCCACACATACAGCATCAGCGCGCCGCCGATCAGGATGCCGGGCACGACGCCGGCGATGAAGAGCTCGCCGGTCGAGGTGTCGGTGGACACGGCGAACAGAATCATCGGGATGGACGGCGGGATGATCACGCCCAGTTCCGCCGCGCTGGCCTGCAGCGACGCGGCGAAGGGCGCCGGGTAGCCGTGGCGGACCATCGCGGGGATCAGGATCGCGCCCACGGCGAAGGTGGTGGCTACGCTGGAGCCGGCCACCGCGGCGAAGATCATGCAGGTCAGCACGCAGGTGCAGGCCAGCCCGCCCTGGACGCCGCCCACCACGCTTTTGGCGAACTCGACCATGCGGTCCGAAATGCCGCCCGCTTCCATCAGGTTGCCGGCCAGAATGAAGAAGGGCACGGCCACCAGCGGATATTTGTCGAGCGCCGCATACAGCTGCTGGGCCACCACCAGCCAGGGCAGCCCGCCCAGCGACACGCCAGCCAGGCTGGCCAGACCGATCGCGACCGCCACGGGCACCGACAGCCCGAAGAAGATCAGCATCGTCAAGATCATTAATTGAGACATGGCGTACTTTCTTTAGTTAGTACATATAAGTTCTTCGTCACTGCCTGCTCCCCGGCTGCTACGCGCTCCTTGTCGCCACATGGCACCAGCGCGCCTCGATCCGGGGCGCCGCGGCTCCGGCTCCGCCGGTCCGCCAGCGCCGCCCCCTTGAGGGGGATGAGCCCGGGCAGGGAACAGTCCTTGAGGACTGTTCCCTGCCTGGCGAATCCGAGCGGCCTGCCAGCCGCGAGGTGGAACGCGCGCAGCGCTTCGGGGGTGGGCCTCATCCCTGCGCGTCGTTGCGCACCAGGGCGGGCTCGTCGGCGCCGAGCAGCCAGCGCGCCAGTACGGCAATGGCCGCCAGCGAGGTGCCCACCGGAATCGCCAGGTAAATCCAGGAAATCGAAATATTCAGGCTGGGCACGTTCTGGAAGCGCACCCGGTAAGTCATCTGCCCGCCCACCCAGGCGATGAACACCAGAAAGGCCACGCAGATGATGGCGATCAGGTGTTCCAGCAAGCGCCGCTTGTGGCCTTGCAGCAGGTTGTGCAGCAGCTCTACGCTGATCATCGCGCCGCGGCGGAAGGCCAGGGCGATGCCCAGCAGCACCGTCCAGATCAGCAGCGCGCGGGTCAGCACCTCGCTCCAGTCGGAGGGTTCGTGCAGGATGAAGCGGGCAATGACCTGATAGAAGGCGGCGGCGGCCGAGGCCACGAGCAGGACCTGGGCAATGACCGATACACCCTTGAACAGAGCGCTTTCGGCAAGACGAAGCTGGCGCATGGTGAAGTCCGGATGCGGGAGAAGGGCGGGAATACGGGATGAAGCAGACGGGGCCGGACCGCGCGCGGCGGCCCGGCCGGGCCGGGACGGCCTTACTTGGTGTCGCGGATCGCCTGGATCAACTTCTTGTCGTACTTCTTGTAGTACTCGGCGTAGGCCGGTTCCACGGCGGCGGCGAAGGCGTCGCGGTCGACGTCGGTGGTGACTTGCATGCCTTCTTTGCGCAGCTGTTCGACGCCGGTTTTCTCGATGTTGTCGACGTAGTCGCGCATGGCCTGGGCCGAGGCCTTGCCGGCTTCCTTGAAGCTGGCCCTCTCGGCATCGGACAGGCCGTCATACACGTTGGCCGACATCAGCACCAGGGCGGGCCCGTAGACGTGGCCGGTCAGCGACAGGTACTTCTGGATCTGCGACAGCTTGGCCGAGGTGATGACCGACAACGGGTTTTCCTGGCCGTCGATCGTGCCTTGCTGCAGGGCGGTGGCCACTTCGGGCCAGGCCATGGGGGTGGGCAGGATGCCGATGGCGCGGAAAGCCGCGATATGGATGGGGTTTTCGGTGGTGCGGATCTTCAGGCCCTTGGCGTCGGCGGGCGTCTTCACCGGCCGCACGTTGTTGGTCAGGTGGCGAAAGCCTTGTTCGCCCCAGGCCAGCGCCACGATGCCGCGGTCGGGGAACTTGGCCAGCATGTCCTGGCCGATCTTGCTGTCGAGCACCTTGCGGGCGTGCTGCAGGTCGCGCAGCAGGAAGGGAATGTCGAAGACGCCGGTCTCGGGCACGAAATTCAGGGTGGCGCCGGTGGACACGATGGCCAGGTCGATGGTGCCGATCTGCAGGCCTTCGATGACTTCGCGTTCGCCGCCCAGCGCGCTGTTGGCGAACTGCTGCACCTTGTATTTGCCGTTGGTCGAGGCTTCGATCGACTTGGCGAAGGCTTCCGCGCCGGCGCCGTAGTGCGACGAGGTGGACAGCGCATAGGCCATTTTCAGGGTGTTCTGGGCGGCTGCGGGCAGCGCGGCGGTGGCCGCGCAGGCAGCGAAAAGGGTGGCGGCAAGCCAGGTCTTACGCATGGTGTCTTCTCCGGTGAGCAAATATTGGTATGGCGCTCGCATGTTACGCCCAGCGCGCATGATAGCGGGATTCCCCTGTCAAACAGGCCATTGGTTACCATTGCAGAATGATGGATTTCCCTGATTCTTCTTCCCGCGCCCGGCCGCCCGGCCTGCTGGCGGCCCTGCGCCTGGGCGCCCGCATGATGATGCGCGACGCCCGCGCCGGCGAACTGCGCCTGCTGGTGCTGGCCCTGGTCGTGGCGGTGGCGGCCGTCACCAGTGTGGGGTTCCTGGCCGACCGGGTGGGCCGCGCATTGCAGCGCGATGCCAGCCAGATGCTGGGCGCCGACCTGGTGCTCGATGCCGACGAACCCATCGCGGCCGCGTTCACCGACGCCGCCGGCGAGCGCGGGCTGGCCGTGTCGCGCACCCTGCAGTTTCCGTCCATGGCCAGCGCGGGCGATGCCGCCCAGCTGGTGTCGCTCAAGGCGGTCGAGCCGGGCTATCCGCTGCGCGGCAGCCTGAGCGTGGCCGACGCAGCCTATGCCGAAGGCGCGCCGACGCGCGACATCCCGGCCCCCGGCACGGTCTGGGCCGACCCGCAATTGCTGGCGCTGCTGGACATCGGGGTGGGCGACACCATCGGCCTGGGCGACAGCCGGCTGCGCGTGGCGCGCGTGATCACCTACGAGCCCGATCGCGGCATGCAATTCGTGAACGTGGCGCCGCGCGTGATGATGCGCGCCGACGACCTGCCGGCCACCGGCCTGGTGGCGCCGGGCAGCCGCATCGGCTATGCCTTGCTGGTGGCCGGCGAACCGGCCGCGGTGGCCGCGTATACCGACTGGCTGCGGCCGCGCCTGCAGCGCGGCCAGAAGCTGGCTACCCTGGAATCCGGGCGGCCCGAAGTGCAGCGCACGCTCGACCGCGCGCAGCGCTTCCTGTCGCTGGTGGCGCTGCTGGCGGTGCTGATCTCGGCGGTGGCGGTGGCGCTGGCGGCGGGGCGGTTCATGCAGCGGCACCGCGACGGCATTGCGGTGATGCGCTGCCTGGGCGCCGTGCAGGCGCAGGTTTCGCGCATGCTGGTGCTGGAATTCACGCTGGTCGGCCTGTTCGCCTCGGCGGCCGGTTGCCTGCTGGGCTATGCCGCGCACCAGGGCCTGGTATGGGTGCTGGGCGGGCTGATCGACACCCGGCTGCCCGCGCCGTCGGGCATTCCGGCCCTGCAGGGCCTGGTCACCGGGGTGCTGTTGCTGCTGGGCTTCGCGCTGCCCTCGCTGGCGCAGTTGCGCCATGTGCCCCCGGCCCGCGTGCTGCGCCGCGATGCCGACACGCTGCGCGCCCGCGGCGTGGCCGGCTATGCCCTGGGCGCGGCCGGCTTCGCCCTGCTGATCTGGTGGTTCGCCGGCAACGCGCGGCTGGGCGCGGTGGTGGCGGGCGGCTTCCTGGGGGCCTTCGCGGTGTACGCCCTGGTGGCCTGGCTGTGTGTGCTGGGCCTGGCCCGCCTGCGCGGCGCGGTGGCCGGCCTGCCGGCGCTGCGCTTCGCGCTGGCCGGCGTGGTGCGCCGGCGCGCCGCCACCATCACCCAGGTATGCGCGCTGGCCATCGGCCTGATGGCGCTGTTGCTGCTGGCCATGACCCGCACCGACCTGGTGGCGGGTTGGCAGCGCACGCTGCCCCCCGATGCGCCCAACCGTTTCCTGATCAACATCCAGCCCGACCAGCGCCAGCCCGTGCTCGATTTCCTGGCGGGTCATGGCCTGGACGGCGTGGCGCTGTGGCCCATGGTGCGGGGCCGGCTGGTCGCGGTCGATGGCCGCGCGGTCAGCCCGGCCGACTACGACGAGCCGCGCGCCAAGCGCCTGGTCGACCGCGAATTCAATCTGTCGTACGGCGCCACGCTGCCGGCCGGCAACCGCATCGAGCAGGGGCGCTGGCTGCGCCCCGATGCGCACGAGGTCTCGCTGGAGTCCGGCCTGGCCACCGCGCTGCGCCTGTCGGCGGGCGACGTGCTGACCTTCGATATCGGCGGCCAGCAAGTCCAGGTCACGGTGGCGGGCACCCGCAGCGTCGACTGGGATTCCATGCAGGTCAACTTCTTCGCCCTGCTGTCGCCGGCGGCGCTGCAGGGGCTGCCGCAAAGCTGGATCACGTCGTTTCACCTGCCGCCCGGCCAGGCCGAGCTGCCGCGCGAACTGCTGCGCCAGTTTCCCAACCTGACGGTGTTCGACGTGGGATCGATCCTGAACCAGCTGCAGGCGGTGCTGGACCAGGTGATCACCGCGGTCCAGCTATTATTCGTGTTCACGCTGGCGGCCGGGGTGCTGGTGCTGGCCGCGGCCCTGACGGCCACCCGCGACGAACGGGTGCGCGAGGCCGCCGTGCTGCGCGCGCTGGGCGCCACCCGGGCCCAGCTGGCGCGCGCCCAGCGCCTGGAAGTGCTGGCCGTGGGCGGGCTGGCCGGCCTGCTGGCGGCGGCCGGCGCCAGTGTCGTTGCCTGGGCCTTGTCCGCCTATGTGTTCGATTTCCGTATTACGCTCAGCGCCTGGCCCTGGCTGGCGGGCGTGGGCGTCGGCATGGCGGCCGCCTGGGCCGGGGCCGCGATGGCGCTGCGCGGCGTGCTGCGGGCCCCGCCTTTACTGACTTTGCGAGAAGCTTGATGACTCCCACCCGTGTCCAACCCCAGGTCGAATCGCTGCAGACCTCGTCGACGCTGTTCGACACGCTGGGCGGCGAACCCGCCATCCGCGCGCTGGTCGATCGGTTCTACGACCTGATGGACATCGAGCCCGACCTGGCCGCCTTGCGCGCCACGCACGGGCCCAGCCTGGACTCGGCGCGCGACAAGCTGTTCCTGTTCCTGTGCGGCTATTTCGGCGGCCCCAACTATTACATCGAGCGCTATGGCCATCCGCGCTTGCGGGCGCGCCACCTGCCGTTTTCCATCGGCCGCGTCGAACGCGACCAGTGGCTGGCCTGCATGGGACGCGCCATGGAAGACCAGGGGCTGGCGCCCGAACTCATCGATCGGCTGCTCGAGGCGTTCTATGGCGTGGCCGACTGGATGCGCAACCGTGACGACTGAAGCGCCCCGCGACGCGGGCGCGCAGCGGCTGGCCTGGGCCGGCCCGCCGGCCGGCGCCATGCTGTGCGATCCCCGCCTGGGGGCGGCCGGCCCGCACTGGCTCGACCCGCAATGGTATGGCGCGCAGGCCAGCCCGGTGCAGGCCGGCGGGCGCCAGGCCGCCTGGTTCGTACAGCACGACGATTGGCAGGGCGTGCTGCGCCGCTACCGGCGCGGCGGCCTGGTGGCGCGGATCAGCCGCGATGCCTATGGGTGGCAGGGCGAGTCCCGCACCCGCAGCTTTCGCGAATACCGGTTGCTGGCCTGGATGCGCGAGCGCGGCCTGAGCGTGCCGGCGCCGCTGGCGGCGGCGTACTGGCGCCAGGGGCTGGCTTACCGCGCCGCGATCCTGGTGGAACGCATTCCCCAGGTGCGGCCGCTGGCGCAGGTGCTGGACGAGCCCGCCTGGGATGCCGCGGCCAGCGCCATTGCCGCCATGCACCGGCTGGGGGTGTGGCATGCCGACCTGAACGCCTACAACATCCTGCTCGACGCCCAGGGCCGCGCGTGGCTGATCGACTTCGACCGGGGCACGGCGGGCGGCGTGTCGCCCCGCGCCCGCCGCGCCAACCTGCTGCGCCTGCGGCGCTCGCTGCAAAAAGTGGGCGGCCAGGCCGGCCTGGCCTTCTGGGCCCGGCTCGACCAGGCATACCGGGCCTGCCTGGACTGATCGGCGGGGTGGGGGCTCCAGGTCTCCAGGTGTCCGACTCCCGCAGGGTGTCGGACACCGAAAGCGGGCGGCGGTATCTGCACACAGCAGTGTCAGGCACCTGCGGAGCCTGATACCTGGCGAGTCGGGGGCAAAAAGCCCGGCTTCTCCGGCTTTTCCTGGACAACCCCGCGTAAAAAGGCTTTATCATTTTGCCCTTTGGCAAATTTTTGCACTGAGAGGCAAGGGGCTCGCAATGAAAATCAAGGCGGGAATGCAATGGGCGCTGGGCGCGGCGCTGGCCGCCACCGCCGCCGCGGGCGCGTGGGCGCAAGACCAGGTCGTCAATGTCTATAACTGGGCCGAATATACGGCGCCCGATACCATTCCGGGTTTCGAGCGCGAAACCGGCATCAAGGTGCGCTACGACGTCTACGACAACAACGATACGCTGCAGGCCAAGCTGCTGACCGGCAAGTCGGGCTATGACGTCGTGGTGCCGTCCACGCACTATGCCTCGCGCCAGATCCAGGCCGGGCTCTACCAGAAGCTGGACAAGTCCAAGATCCCGAACTGGAAAAACCTCGATCCCGACATCATGGCTTTGGTCGCGTCGGTCGATCCCGGCAACGAGCACGTCATTCCGTGGGGCTACGGCACCAACGGCCTGGGCTACAACGTCACCAAGGTCAAGCAGATCATGGGCGACGGCGTCGACCTGGCCAGCTGGGACATGCTGTTCAAGCCCGAGAACGCCGCCAAGCTGAAAGACTGCGGCATATCGGTGCTGGACGAGGCCGCGCAGGTGTTTCCGGCGGTGCTGAAATACCTGGGCAAAGATCCCAACAGCGACAACCCCGACGACTACAAGGCCGCGCTGGCCTTGCTGAAGCAGATCCGCCCGTACATCCGCCAGTTCAGCTCGTCGGGCTACATCGACGAACTGGCCGTGGGCGACCTGTGCATGGTGTATGGCTTTTCGGGCGACGTGATGATTTCCCGCAAGCGCGCACAAGAAGCCAAGCGCCCGTACGAAATCAATTACTTCATCCCGCAGAGCGGGGCGCCGGCCTGGTTCGACGTCATGGCCATTCCGAAAGACGCGCCGCATCCCGACGCCGCCCATGCGTTCATCAACTATATCGAAACGCCGCAGGTACACGCGGCCATCACCAACACCATGTTCTACCCCAACGCCAACAAGGCGGCGCGCGAGTTCGTGGTGAAAGACGTGGCCGACAATCCCATGATCTACCCGCCGCCCGAGGTCGCCAAGACGCTCTACGTGATCAAGGCCCAGCCCCTGAACATCCAGCGCCTGCAGACCCGCATGTGGGCTGAACTGAAGTCCGGACGATAGTCATCATGAGCGACAGCCGTTACGCGGCGCAGCATGCGGCCGACCCCGACGAATTCGTGCGGGTGTCCGACCTGGTCAAGATCTTCGGCGACGTGGTCGCCGTGCGCTCGGTCAACCTGACCGTGCGGCGCAACGAGATCTTCGCGCTGCTGGGCAGCTCGGGCTGCGGCAAGTCGACCTTGCTGCGCATGCTGGCGGGCTTCGAAGAAGCCACCTCGGGCCAGATCGTGCTCGACGGCGAAGACATCACCGCCGTGCCACCGTACCGGCGCCCGGTGAACATGATGTTCCAGTCGTACGCGCTGTTTCCCCACATGACGGTCGAGGCCAACGTGGCCTTCGGCCTGAAGCAGGAAGGGGTCGACCGCGCCGAAATCCACGACCGCGTGTTCCAGGCGCTGAACCTGGTGCAAATGGCCGGCTATGCGCGGCGCAAGCCGCACCAGCTGTCGGGCGGACAGCAGCAGCGCGTGGCGCTGGCGCGCAGCCTGGTCAAGCGGCCCAAGCTGCTGCTGCTCGACGAACCCATGTCGGCGCTCGACAAGCAGATCCGCCAGAAAACCCAGATCGAACTCACCAAGATCCTGGAACAGGTGGGCGTGACCTGCATCATGGTCACGCACGACCAGGAAGAAGCCATGACCATGGCCCACCGCCTGGCCGTCATGACCGAAGGCCAGATCGTGCAATGCGGCACGCCGCAAGACGTCTACGCGTTTCCCAATTCGCGCTTCGTGGCGGGCTTCATCGGTTCCACCAATCTGCTCACGGGTACCATCGTGGTCGACGAACCCGACCACGTCGCCATCGAGTGCGCCGAGCTCACGCGTCCGCTGTATGTCAGCCACGGCGTCAGCGAGCCGCTGGGCATGGAAGTGCACGTGTCCATCCGTCCCGAACGCCTGGTGGTGTCGCGCACGCAGCCGCCGGGCGAATACAACTGGGCGCATGGCATGGTGAGCCACATGGCCTGGATGGGCAGCTACGCGCTCTACCAGGTGCGGCTCGATTCCGGCAAGATCGTCGAGGCCAGCGTGCCCAGCCTGCAGCTGGCCCAGATCGACGCGCCCGGCATCGACGAAGAAATCTTCGTCAGCTGGGACGCCGACAGCGCCCTGGTACTGGCCTCATGAAGCCCTTCGCCGTGCGCGACTGGATACCGTCGGGCCGCACCCTGGCGGTGGTCCCGCCGTTCCTGTGGCTGACGCTGTTCTTGCTGGTGCCGTTCCTGCTGGTGCTCAAGATCAGCTTCGCCGAACTGCAATTCGGCATTCCGCCCTATACGGCGCTGGCCGAATTCAAAGACGAGGCCGTGCATTTCAGCTTGCACCTGCGCGGCTACATCTTGCTGTTCACCGACAGCCTGTACCTGGCCACGTACCTGAATTCGCTGAAGATGGCCGCCGTTACCACGATATGCTGCGTGCTGATCGGCTATCCTATTGCGTACTACATCGCGCGTTCGTCGCCGGCGGTGCGCAACGTGCTGCTGCTGGGCGTGATACTGCCGTTCTGGACGTCGCTGCTGCTGCGCGTGTATGCCTGGGTGGGCATCCTGCGCAATGACGGCCTGCTCAACAAGCTGCTGATGGGCCTGGGCGTTATTTCCAGCCCCCTCGAAATTTATCGCACCGACCTGGCGGTATATATAGGGCTGGTGTATGCCTACCTGCCGTTTTTCATCCTGCCGCTGTATGCCAACCTGGTCAAGATGGACCTGCGCCTGCTCGAAGCCGCCTACGACCTGGGCGCGCGGCCCTGGCAGGCGTTCTGGCGCATCACCGTGCCGCTGTCGCGCCCGGGCGTGATCGCGGGGGCCATGCTGGTGTTCATTCCGTCGGTGGGCGAATACGTCATTCCCGAAATGCTGGGCGGGGCCGATACCCTGATGATGGGCCGCGTCATGTGGAACGAGTTCTTCAACAATGCCGACTGGCCCATGGCCTCGGCCGTGACCTGCGTCATGGTGCTGCTGTTGCTGGTGCCGCTGGCGCTGTTCCAGTACAGCCAGGTGCGCCAGCAAGAGGCGGCGCAGCGGGGGCGGGCATGACGACGGGGCCCAACAAAACCGCGCGCGGGGTGGCGCTGGGGCTGGGATACTTCTTCTTGTATGCCCCCATCGTCAGCCTGATGGTGTTTTCGTTCAACGATTCGCCGCTGGTCACTTCCTGGAGCGGCTTTTCGCTGCGCTGGTACGCGTCGCTCCTGCACGACGAAGCGCTGCTGCGCGCCGCCTGGCTGTCGTTCAAGATCGCCGCTCTGACCGCCACCGCGGCGGTGGTCATCGGCACCTGGGCCGGCTACGTGCTGGTGCGCATGGGGCGGTTCCGCGGCTTCGCGCTGTATGTCGGCATGCTCAGCGCGCCGCTGGTCATTCCCGAAGTGGTGCTGGGCATTTCGCTGCTGCTGATGTTCGTGGAAATGCGCGGCACCCTGGGCTGGCCGGCCGAAAATGGCATGTTCAC
Source organism: Bordetella petrii (assembly GCA_017745595.1). Lineage (GTDB taxonomy): Bacteria > Pseudomonadota > Gammaproteobacteria > Burkholderiales > Burkholderiaceae_B > Bordetella_A > Bordetella_A petrii_C. Next base: position 254,007 of record WMBV01000001.1, on the reverse strand, counting down.
CATCTGGGTGGGCCACGTCACGCTGTGCATGGCCTTCGTGGCGGTCATCATCCAGGCCCGCATCCGCGACCTGGACCGCTCGCTCGAAGAAGCCGCGCTCGATCTCGGCGCCACGCCGCTCACGGTATTTTTCCGCATCACGCTGCCGCTGATCGCGCCCGCGCTGGCGTCGGCCTGGCTGCTGTCGTTCACGCTGTCGCTCGACGACGTGGTGGTGGCGTCGTTCCTGTCGGGGCCGGGCTCGACCACGCTGCCCATGGAAGTGTTTTCGCGAGTGCGGCTGGGCCTGAAGCCCGAGGTCAACGCGCTGGCTACCCTGTTCATCCTGGCGGTGGGCATAGGCGTCATCCTGGTCAACCGCCTGCAATGGCGCAAGGAATCCGAATCCAAATGAAGCACCAAGCAACCCTGTATGGCCTGAACAAGTGCAGCACCTGCGTCAAGGCGCGCGACTGGCTGTCCGCCCATGGCGTGGCGCACGAATTCATCGACTACCGCGATCATCCGGTGCCTGCCGCCACGCTGCGCGCCTGGGCCGGCAAGGTGGGCGGCTGGGAAAAACTGGTCAACCGCACGTCCATGACCTGGCGCGCCCTGTCCGACGAGCGCAAGGCGGCCCAGACCGATGCCGACTGGACCGCCCTGATCGCCGACTATCCGGCGCTGGTGCGCCGGCCGGTAACCGTAACGCCCGACGGCGACGTGACGGTGGGCTTTTCCGAAAAGCGCTACGGCGAGCGCTTCGCCTGAATATGCCGAACGAACCCGCCAGGCGTCCCCGGACGGCTGCCCGGCGCGGCCGCGCGCCCGGGCCCGCGCTGCCCGACAGCTTTTTCGACCGCGATCCCTGCCAACTGGCGCGCGAGCTGCTGGGCAAGGTCATCCGCCGGCGCCTGGACGGCCTGTGGCTGTCGGCCCGCATCATCGAAACCGAAGCCTATTACCTGGTGGAAAAGGGCAGCCATGCGTCGCTGGGCTATACGCACAAGCGGCGCGCGCTGTTCATGGACGGCGGCACCGTCTACATGTATTACGCCCGCGGCGGCGATTCGCTGAATTTCAGCGCCGGCGGGCCGGGCAATGCCGTATTGATCAAGTCGGGGCACCCGTGGGTCGACGACGTATCGGGGCCCGCGGCGCTGGCCCGCATGCAGGTGCTGAACCCCGATGCCAGCGGCCAGCCGCGCGCGCCCGCCCGGCTGTGCGCGGGCCAGACCCTGCTGTGCCGCGCCCTGGGCCTGAAAGTGCCCGACTGGGACGCGCATCGCTTCGATCCGGCCCGGTTTTTCGTGGAAGACGTGGGCCAGTCGCCCGAACGGGTGGTGTGCACCACCCGGCTGGGCATTCCGTCGGGCCGCGACGAACACCTGCGTTACCGGTTCGTCGACCCCGCCTACGCGGCGTTCTGCACGCGCAACCCGCTGCGGCGCGGCCAGCAGCCGGGGCGCGACTACGACTGGATGGATCGCTACGGCGCGATCCTGGCCTGAGCCCGAGCTTCGTCGTGCTGGCGCTGCAGGCGGGCGCGCCACCGCGCGTACTTGTGACGCATGCGCCATTTGTTCAGCCGCTTGCTCCAGGCATATAGCGGAATCAGGGGCAGCACGCCGAAGCCGTCGATCAGGTACAGGCCGGGCTTGCCGTCGGCATTGCGGCCCAGGGCGATGTTCCTGGCCGACATGTCGCTGATGACGATGTGGGCGTCGATCAGGTCGTCGAAGAATGCGTCGAGCCGCGCGCCCAGGGCCGGGCCGAGGCCGTCGCGCGCGATGATGTGCTCGAGGGTGGGAGCCAGCCTGCCGTGGTCATCGGTAATTTTTTCCACCAGCTGGCCCAGCCCCAGGGTGGTCTGGGCCAGGCCCACGACACGGGCCATGGGCACGTTCCAGACGCCCGACGGCACGGTGGTGGTGGTGACGTATTCCGAGAGCTCGTCCAGGTACACGCGGTAGGCGCTGTCGCGCTGGAACCGCTTGTAGAACCGCTTGAACGGCTTGCGTTCCAGGTAGGCCGCGTAAGCTTCCAGGTTGATGACCTTGACCAGCAGCGACGGCACGTGGGGGTGCTGAAACACGTAGCGGTCGGCGCCCTGGGCCATGACCTGGGCGCCGGACAGATCCAGCGGCCCGAAGACCGCGGCGTAGCCGCCCGCGGGCGCGGCCGGCGCGGCGGCGAGCAGACCCTGGACGCCGCGCAGGGCGGTGTCCAGGGTGGCGAAATCGTGTTGCACAGTAAAAAAATCGATGCTTGTTCTTGAGTGTTCCGGAATTGTCGAAGTTCGGGCGGATTTGTGCAACTTGATAGCGCAAAGGGTCTTGACGGGCCGCCCCGCGCGACATGCCCGCCGCCTTACGCCCATCGGCCGGGACAGAACCGCTCGGCCATGGCCAGCCCGCCGCGTCCCGTGACCATGTCCGCCAGCACTTCGCCTACCGCGGGGGCGATCTGGAAGCCGCCCCCCGAAAAACCGAAGGCGTGCAGCAGGCGCGGCGTGTTCCGGCTGAAGCCGATGACAGGGTTCTTGTCGGCAAAATAGCCTTCGATGCCCGACCAGCACCGGATGACGCTGGCGTACGCCAGGGCGGGCAGCACCTGGGGGGCCGTCCGCCCGAGCGCGGCGAGCGCCTCGCGGCCGGGGCGGGAGCGATCGCCTGGCAGCCCGGTTCCGTAACCTCCGCCCATGACCACGTTGCCGCGCGCTACTTGCCGGGCATAGAAGCCGCCGCCCTCGACGCCGAGCGACACGCCGATCTGCGGCGTCAGCGGCTCGGTGACCAGCATGGTGGGGTACTTGATCTGCAACGGAAGCGTATCGCCGAACCAGCCCGCAACAACGGCGCCCCAGGCTCCCGATGCGTTGATGACGGTTGCTGCGCGGATCTGCCGGCCGTCGGTTCCTGTCAACAGAAAATCGCCGCCCCGCGTGTCGACACGCTCGACGGCGCAGTATTCCAGCAAATGCGCGCCGGCGCGCTCGGCGGCGCGGGCAAAGGCGGGCGACACGAGACGGGGATTGGCCTGCCCGTCGTCTGGGCACAGCGAGCCGCCGGCAATGCTGCCGCCCAAGGCCGGGAAGCGGCGACGCAAGGCCGCGCCTTCGATGATTTCGAGCCCCAGGTCGAATTCGCGGACCTTTTCCCGGTAGGCGGCCAGCTTTTCCAGATCGGCCGGGGAGCGCGCCAGCTTGAGATGGCCCGAGCGCACATACTCGGCATCGGTGCCGATCAGCTCGGGCAGCCGCGCCCAGATGCCATGCGCGCGCTGCGCCAAATAGAGCTGTTCAGGCGACCGGCCTTGGCGGCGCACGCCGCCGAAATTGACCCCGCTGGCTCGCGCTCCGCATCGCCCGCGCTCGATCAGCGCGGTTGCCACGCCGGCCTGGCGCAACGCCAGCGCGGAGCTCGCCCCGACCAGGCCGCCACCGATGATGGCCACGTCGACATGCAGTGGATTCATGACTGGGTACCGCCCAGGCTGCCCAGCGCCACGGGTTTGACCGGGGCCTGGCTGCGCAGCCGGCCTATCTGCGACAACGGCACGTTGCGGCAGCTGGCCAGCAGTTCCGCGGCGCCCGCCTGGCACATGCGCCCCTGGCACAAGCCCATGCCGACGCGCGTCAGCGCCTTGAGCCGGTTCAGATCGTCGAGGACGTATTCGCGGGCGGCCGCGCGCACGGCCGAGGCCCGGATTTCTTCGCAGCGGCACACGATGACCTCGTCGTCGCAAGGCGTGTCGTCCGATGGCAACTCGAAGGCACGGTCCAGGCCACGCCGGAAGCGCGCCCATCTTGCCTGGCGTCGCGCCAGCGCGCGTATGCGCGCCATGTCCACCGGCACGCCGTGGTCGGCCAGCATGGCCAGCGCGGCGCGTTCGCCGGCGAGTTCGGCCAGGACGGCTCCGCCTATTCCGGCACCATCGCCCGCCAGATATACGCCCGCGACCGAGCTGCGGCCATCGGCGTCGCGCCGGGGCAGCCAGGCACGCTGTGCCGCGTCGAAGTCGAAGGCGCAATCCAGCAGGTCAGCCAACTGGGTTTCGGCGCGCAGGCCGTGGCCCACCGCCAGCGCATCGCAGCCGATCTCGCGCGGTGCGCCGTCGATCAGCGCCCGTACGGATTCGACGCGGCCGGCACCCAGCGCGGCCTCGACTTGCGCGGCGCGGTATACCGGCACGCCATGGGCGCGCAGCCATCCCAGGTAGTACAGCCCCTTGGCCAGGGTGCCCGGCTGGTTCATCAGGGCGGGCAGCGCGCCGGCCTGCGAAGCCGGCGACGAGCGGTCCAGTACGGCCTGTACCTGCCCGCCGGCGCGCGCATATTGGTAGGCCACCAGGTAGAGCAAGGGGCCGGAGCCGGCGAATACGATGCGTGGCCCGATCAGGCAATGCTGGCCCTTCAAGGCAATCTGCGCGCCGCCGAGCGAGAAGACCCCGGGCAGCGTCCAGCCGGCAAAGGGCAGCACGCGGTCGGTGGCGCCGGTGGCGAGCAGCAGATGCGTGTAAGGCAGCTCGTCGGCGTTGCCGTCCCGCATCAGGTCCAGATGGCCGGGAGCGGCGTTCCACACTACGGTGCCGGCACGGTAGTCGGCACGGGCGATGAGTTCGGCGCCGGCGGCATGAATGGCCCGCGCCCGCCTCCAGTCGAAGCCGTAGCGTGCGCGCACGCTGGCTCGCGCCACGGCACCTTGGCGGTAGATCTGGCCGCCGGGCAGGGCGGCCTCGTCGATGACAACGGGCCTGACGCCATGCCGCAACAGGGCCTGCGCGGCACGCACGCCCGCGGGGCCGGCGCCCACGATGACCATGCGGGGCGCGGCGCCGGTTGTCGATCGGTGCGGGTGGGACAGGTTCAGCGGCATGCGACCGCTCCCGGCTGTGCGCTGACCAGGCTCATGCCGTCTTCGGCCAGGGTGGTACACGCCCGCAGGCGCTGTCCGCCCTGCGTCTGGACCCAGCAGTCCTGGCAGGCGCCTATGAGGCAGAAGCCAGCGCGGGGTGCGCCGTCGCCCAGCGTCAGGCGCAGATGGTCGCTGGCCGTCAGCAGCGCGGTCAGTACGGTGTCGCCGGTGTAGGCCTGCAGCGGCAGGCCATTCCAGGTAAGCCGCAAGAGAGGCGCGGCGGGAGTATGCACACGACGGATCAAGGGTTTCATGCTGGAGAACGGGCGGACCGTATTTGAGACAGCGTTCGGTCCGGCAAAATGATGTCTGCATCGTAGTGCAGATCGAGCACGGCCGGCAGGGCATGCTCTTGCGCGAACGCGGTGGCCGCGTCGTACGCGGGCTCGAACTCTTCGCTGCACCTCACGGCTTGGCCGAATGCGCCGTAGCTGCGCGCCAATAGCGCGAAATCGGGATTCACCAGTTCGGTGCCCATCGCCCGGCCGGGATAGGCGCGCTCCTGGTGCAGGCGTATGGTGCCGTACAGGCCATTGTTGAAGATCAGAATGACGATGCCCGCCCGGACTTGCACGGCGGTGGCGAGCTCTTGCATGGTCATCTGAAAACAGCCGTCGCCCGCGAAACACACGACCGCTGCTTCGCGGTCGTGCAACTTGGCGGCGATGGCCGCCGGCAGGCCATAGCCCATGGCGCCGACCGCCGGCGACAATTGGCTGCCCAGGCCCTTGAAAGCAATGTGCCGGTGGGCGTAAAGCGCGTAGTTTCCGGCACCGACAGTCACGCATGATCGCGCGGGCAGGGTGCGGGCCACATGGCGGGCCGCCGCGTTCAAGTCCAGCGGGCCCGGCGTGGGAGGCAGTTCGTGCCCGGGCGGAGCGGCGGGCGCAATCGGCCGGCGCGGACACCAGCCTGGCGTCGGCGCGAGTCCGTTCGCCGCCTCGGCGAAACCGTCCAGGCTGGCTACGATGCCGAGTTCAGGCACACAGAGCCGGCCGATTTCGTTGGCATCGGGATGAATGTGCACCAGCGCCTGGCGGGGCCGGGGCGAGGCCAGCCATTGGTAGTTGATGGTGGTCGGCTCGCACAGTCGCGTCCCCAGGGCGACCACCAGGTCGCTTTCCATGACGATTTTTTTCTGATGGGTGGGCATGCTGGCGCTGACCTGGCCGACGAAATGAGGATGGTCGTTGTCGAACAGCTCGAGGCGCCGCCAGGCTGTGGCCACCGGCAGGCCGAAACGCAGGGCGAAGTCGCGCACCGATGCGCGTGCGGCCTGCGACCAGCGTGATCCGCCTAGCAGCAGCAGGGGGCGTTCGGCCGATTCGATCAACTCGCGCAGGCGTTGCATGTCCGCGGGAACCGGGCGGGCTTGCGGCGTGGCGGGCGGCGCGCACAGCGCGGCCTGGGTGGCATGGCCCAGCATGTCGTCCGGCAGCGCCAGCACCACCGGACCGGGGCGGCCGACGGTGGCGACGGCCCAGGCCCGGGCCAGGTACTCGGGAATGCGTTCCGCGCGTTCGATCTGCGCCACCCATTTCGCCAACGGCGCGTACATGGCCCGATAGTCCACTTCCTGGAAGCACTGGCGGTCGGCAGTATCGCTGCCCACCTGGCCGATGAACAGGATCATCGGGGTGGAGTCTTCCCTGGCGGTATGCACGCCGATCGCCGCATTGGCGGCCCCCGGCCCGCGCGAGACAAAACAGATTCCCGGCTGCCCGGTCAGTTTGCCGTGCGCTTCGGCCATGTAGGCGGCGCCGCCTTCCTGGCGGCAAATCACCGTTTCGATACTGTCCCGGCGCGCATGCAGTGCGTCGATGCAGGGCAGGAAGCTTTCGCCGGGGACCATGAACACACGCTGCACGCCGTAGGCCTGCAGTTGCGCCACCAGCAGTTCGCCACCACTTTGCAGAGCCGTTGCGGCGCCGTTCATGATGTCTCTTCCTCCAATGCGCGCCGCACTGGCTCGGCGCCGTAGTCGCGCCGGGCCGCCGCGCGGCTTACCTTGCCGCCCGCAACATCGCGGCGGATGGCCGCCGGATCGCGCTCGCTTGGCGCGCCGTAGCCGCCACCTCCCGGGGTTTCGAGGCGCACCGACTGGCCGGCGGGCAGAGAGTGTCCGGAGATCTTGTTGGGCAGGCGCAGCTCGTCGGGCCGCCCGGGGTTCTGCACGACCGACGAGGTTCTGCCCGGCAGCCCGCCGTTCAGACCGGCGGCGCCGAATAAGGCCGCATCGCAACGCACAGAGCAGGTCAGCCGGTCGTCCAGCGAACGGATCTGGCGCGCGATGCCCATGCCGCCGCGATGACGGCCCGCGCCGCCGCTATCGGCGACCAGCGCATATTCTTCGACCAGCAGGGGATATTCGATTTCCAGGGCTTCGGCGGGCAGGTTCGACGTGTTGGTCACGTGCACCTGGATACCGTCCATGCCGTCTCCCTGTGCGCGGCCGCCGGCGCCGCCGCCCAGCGTTTCCAGATATACGAACGTGCCTTTGCCGTCGCGCAGCGGGCCGGAAAACAGCATCGAAGGCATGACGTCGTTGCACGACGCCATGGCTTTGTCGGCTGGCAGCAACTGCCCCAGCGCGCCGATGACCGTGCCGGCCACGCGCTGCGCGGTGGTGACCCGCGCGCCGACCGCGGCGGGAAAGCGCGGGTTGGCGATGGTGCCTTCGGGGGCGCTGATGACAATCGGCTGGAACATCCCGTTATTGGGCATGAGCTCGGGGTCCAGCATGGCCTTCACAGCGAAATACACGCTGGCACGAAGGGCGCTGTTGGGCAGGTTGAAGGCTCCGCGCGCCTGTTGGCCCGTGCCGGTGAAATCGACATACAGCTGGCCATCGTGTGCATGCACCGTGGCCTGGATGACGACGGGATCGCCGCCCATGCCGTCGTCGTCCATGCGCTCGATGAACGATGCCTTGCCCGCCGGCAACTGCGCGATGCGATTGCGCAGGCGCCGTTCGGTGTACTGCAGAATGCTTTCGATGGCGCCCAGTACGGTCTCCAACCCCGACTGCCGGACCAGTTCGAGGATCAGCCGGGTACCTTTTTCGTTGGTGGCGATCTGCGCACGTATGTCATGCATGCGGTTGTCGGGTTCGCGCGTATTGTGCGCGATCATCTCGAGCAGATCGAGATCCAGCTCGCCCTCGCGCACGATGCGCATGGCGGGCAGGCGCAGGCCTTCTTCCCAGACAGTCTTGAGATGATGCGAGGTCGAACCCGGCACCGCCCCGCCCACGTCGGTGTGGTGGCCGATGTTGGCGGTGAAAAAACGCAAGCGCCCTTCGTGGAATACCGGCGTCACGACCGTGATGTCGGGCGCATGGGTGCCGCCGGCCAGATAGGCATCGTTGCACAGGAAGGCGTCGCCTGGACGTATGCCCGCGCTGCCGTAGCGCCGCAGCACGGCCTCGATGCCGCCCGACAGGGATCCCAGGTGCACCGGCACATGGGCGGCCTGTGAAACCAGGCGGCCCGCGGCGTCGAATAACGCCACCGAGCAGTCCTTGCGTTCTTTGATGTTGCTCGAGAAAGACGAGCGGATCAGCGTGTTGCCCATCTCTTCGGTGATGGACAGCAGGCGGTTGCTGAAGACCTCCATTTCGATGGGGTCGAAGACATCCGCGTCGCCGCGGGCAATCGGTGCGGTGGCCATGGATGCGCCTTACAGGTTGAGATTCACGATGAGGTTGCCGTATTGGTCGGCGCGCGCCTGCTGCCCCGGCAGCACGACGGTGGTCGAGCTCATTTCCTCGATCACGGCCGGCCCGTCCACGGGCACCTCTACGGGCAATCGGGCGCGGCGGTAAACCGGTGTGTCGACCCACCCGCTGGCCTCGAAGTAAACGTTGCGCCGTTCTTTGACGGCGTCGGCCAGGCTCGCGCCGCCGGCCACCCGCGCCAGCGGCGCGCGAGGCACCAGGCCCACCGCCCGCATGCGCAGGTTCACGATTTCCACCCTGCGGTCGGCCGCGTCATAGCCATATTCACGCACGTGCGCGGCGCTGAATGCGGCGACGAACGCTTCCAGAGGCATGAGTTCCGTGCCGTTCAGCGGCACGGAGATCTCGAAGTTCTGTCCTTCGTAGCGGGCTTCGATAACGGCTGCGAGCCGTTGCGCCCGCTCCGCCACGCCCTCGTCGCCGAGCCAGGCGCGCGCCTTGGCGGCCAGCCAGTCCAGCGCTTGCCGGCTGACGGTCCAGCCGTCTGGCGAGGCATGGGCCATGAGGGTTTGCACGAAATCCATCGAGATGTCGGAAAGCAGGATGCCCCGCGCGCACATGGTGCCCGGCTCTTGCGGGATGAGCAGTGTGCCGATGCCGCAATCGCGCGCCAGTTCCGCGGCGTGCAGTCCGCCGGCGCCGCCAAAGGCGCACAAGGCAAACTTGCGGATGTCGTGGCCCCGCTCTGTCGAAACGGCACGCACGGCGCGCGCCATGTTCGAATTAGCGATACGCAGAATGCCGTAGGCCGCTTCTTCCACGCTCAGGCCCAGGGGATCGGCGATTTGCGCCTGCAGCGCCGCCCGCGCCCCCGCGGCATGGATCGCCATGCGGCCCTCGAGCAGTGCAACGGGATTCAGGCGGCCGAGCACGACGTGCGCGTCGGTGAGCGTGGCGACCGTGCCGCCGCGGTTATAGGCGATGGGGCCGGGCACGGCGCCGGCGCTCTGCGGGCCGACCTTCAGTGCGCCGGCATCGTCGATGCGGGCGATGCTGCCGCCGCCGGCGCCGATGACATGGATATCGACCATCTGCGTCTTGACCGGGTAGTCGGCGACCAGCCGGCTCGACGTGAACAGCGGCTGCAGTTCCGCCACCAGCGACACGTCGGTGCTGGTGCCGCCCACGTCGAAGGTAATCAGATTGGGAAAGCCGGCCGCGCGTCCCAGTTCCGCGGCGCCGATGACGCCGGCCGCCGGTCCCGATACGCAGGTGCGCACGGGCGCCGACAGCACGGATTCGACGGACATCAGCCCGCCATTGGAGTGCACCGTGGCGGGTTCGGCCGTGACGTCCATGTTCTTCACGGAGCTGACCAGGTTACGCATGTAACCCGCCATCCTTGGGCCGACGTAGGCATTCAGTACGGTCGTCGACAGGCGTTCGTATTCCCTGAACTCGGGCAGAATCTCGCTGGATACGCTCAGGTAGGCCCCGGGAAGGTGCTCGGCCAGTATGTCGCGGGTGCGGCGCTCGTGCGCATCGTTGCGATAACTGTGCATATAGCAGATGGATACCGACTCTATCTTGGCCGCCGCCAGTTCGCGCGCCACCGCCAGGACTTCGTCTTCCTCGAGCGGCTGAAGCACCGATCCATCGGCGGCCACGCGCTCGGTGATCTCGAAGCGCCATTCGCGGGGCACCAGCGGCACCGGCTTGGTCACGTTGTAGTCGTAAAGATGGGGGCGCGTCTGCCTGCCGATTTCGAGCACATCGCGAAAGCCGCGCGTGGTCAACAGGGCGCTGCGCGAGCCCCGGCGCTCGATCACCATGTTGGTGGCGACTGTCGTGCCATGGCCCACGTGTGCCAGCTCTGAGCCGGCGATGGCGTGTTCGCGCATCAGGTGCGCGAGCCCCGCCTGGATGGCTTCGGAGGGATCGCGCGGTGTCGAGGGCACCTTGAAATAATGCAGTTCGCCGGTGTGTTCAGCCAGCAGAGTGAAATCGGTGAAGGTGCCGCCCACGTCGAAACCGACGCGAAAGCGGCGGGCGTCCGGGGCAGGGGATATCTGGGTCACGAAGGGCCTCCAGCATGCGGGCGCGCGCGGCGCCGAGAATGGAATGCCCGCATGCTATCGGCACCGATTTATACGGTCCAATCAAAGATTTGCATTATTTGTTATCACCAATATAAATAATGTGGACGCTTGGCTGGCTCAATAAGCATGGGATTCCGGCGGCGGGGACTGCTCGAACACCATGCCCTGCGCTTTGCACACCTTGAGAATCTCTTCCCGCAGCCAGCGGTGCGCCGGCAAATTGTCCGAACGCTCGTGCCAGATGAGATTGACGGTTCGATGTGCAAATGGAAAGGGGGCCTCTACGGCCCGCAGCAGGTGGCTGTAGGGGCTGTTGCGCACCGTGTTCGCGGGCACTACGCACACCAGGTCGGTTTCGGCCAGCAGGCGGGGCGCGAGCGCGAACTGGTTGATGGTCAGCACCGCATTGCGCTTATGGCCATGAGCGGCCAGTTCGTGGTCGATCAGGGCGGGCGAGCCCAGCAGGCTCACCACGAGATGACGGGCGCGCAGGAAGTCGTCCAGCGTCAGGCGGGGCTTTGCCAACAGGGGGTGGCCCTTGCGCATGGCGCATACGTAGGTCAGTGTTTCCAGGGGCAGGGTGCGCAGCGACGAGCCGAAATTCGAGTAGACCCCGGCCGCCATGTCGACTTCGCCTTTTTCAAGCAGCACGCCGGCGTTGTCCAGCGAATACGGATGCAGGTGGATGCGGATGCTGGGCGCCACTTCTTGCTGTTCCACGAACAGCGGCCGGATCACCTGGTCGGCCACGTAATCCGACATGGCCAGCCGGAACACCGCTTCGGAACGGGCCGGGTCGAACTCATTGTGCTTGAGCGTATCCGCGATGCTGGCCAGCGCATCGCGGATCGGCGGCCACAGCAGTTCGGCGCGCTGGGTGGGCAGCACGCCGCCCTGCACTTTGACGAACAACGGGTCTTTCAGGGTGAGCCGCAGGCGGTTGATGGCATTGCTGACGGCGGGCTGCGTCATGTGCAATGCCGCCGCCGCGCGGGTTACGTTTCGCTCGGTCATGACCGCGTCGAAAATGCGCAACAGGTTCAAATCGATGGCCGCAAGCATGGAATCGTTATCAAAAATAGTGATGATATTTTATTTTGATTGTTGATTGGAAATATAACGGCAGACCGCTTAACCTTGCCCACGTTCCAGAGCCGTTTCAAACCGATAAAGGGGGAGTCATCGATGGTCAAGAACCTGAAGTTTCTGGCGGCGGCCTGCCTGGCGGCCCTGGCCGCCGCGCCGGCGGCGGCGGCCGACAGCTTTCCCAGCAAGCCGATCACCATCATCCTGCCGTACGCCACAGGAGGGTCGGCCGATATGCTGGCCCGATTCGCCGCGCAGGGCCTGCAAAGCGAACTGGGCCAGCCGGCGATCGTGGAAGCCAAGCCGGGCGCCGGCGGCGTGCTGGGCACCGAGTATGTCGCCCGGGCCGAGCCGGACGGCTATACGCTGGTCATGACCGCCAGCGGCACCATGGCCGTCAACCCTTATGTCTACAAGCTGCGCTACAAGCCGCTGGAAGACTTCAAGCAGATCACCGTGCTGGTGGATCTGCCTTTCGTGGTGGTCACCAACAACGAATTCCCAGGCAAAAACCTGAAAGAATTCATTGACTACGGCCGGCAGCATCCGAATGGCATCACCTTCGGCAATGCCGGCCTGGGCACGCAGCAACATCTGACGCAGCTCATGTTCGCGCGCGCGGCCGGCATCGACGTGAACATCGTGCCCTACAAGGGAAGCAGCCCGGCGATGAACGACCTGCTGGGCGGGCATATCAATGCCGTGCTCGACAACACTGGCGTGCAAACGCCGTTCATCAAGGCGGGCAAGGTGCGGCCGCTGTTCGTCACCAACCCGGAGCGCGTGGCCGCGCTGCCGGACGTGCCCACGGCGGCCGAGGCCGGACTGGAGGGCTTTTCGGCCGTGGCGTGGTTCGGCCTGGCCGCGCCAAAGGGAACGCCCGACGCCGTGATCGAGAAGATCCAGCAGGCCCTGGCGCGCGAGTTCGGCAAGCCCGAGATGCAGCAGCGGCTGCTGGACCTGGCCATGATCCCGCGCGTGTCCACGCCCGCCGAGACCACTGCCCGGGTGCGGAGCGACCTGGAGGCTTTCGGCAAGATCGCCAAAGAGATCGATCTCAAGCCGATGTAAGTGGGGCGGCGCGCTGATCGGGGCCGTGCCACGCCTACAATGGCGCTTTCAGGAGACTGCCCTTGAGCGAAGCCTTGCCCTGGATCACGGCCGCGGCGGCCGTGCTGGCGTTGCTGGTGGCACTGAGCCTGTGGCTGCGTCCGTCCGGCGACGCGCGCATGGCGCAGCTGGCCGACAGCCTGGACCGCCTTGAAAGGGCGCTGCGCGCCGATCTCGACGAAAGCCAGCGCGGCCTGCGCAGCGAGTTCGCCGAATCCACCCGCGGCCTGCGCGCCGAGCTGGCGCAGGGCCACGAAGCCCTGCGCGCGGTGTTGTCGCGCGACGCGCAAGCCGCCCGCGCCGAATATGCCGATTCGCTGGCGCGCTTTGCCACGCAGTTCGGCGAGCGGCTGGAAGGGCTGGTGGCCCTGAACGACCGGCGCATGCAAGACGTGCGCCAGACGGTCGACCAGCGCTTGCAGGCCCTGCAGGCCGACAACGGCGCCCGCCTCGACGAGATGCGGCGCACCGTCGACGAAAAACTGCATGCCACGCTCGAGCAGCGGCTGGGCGAATCGTTCAAGCTGGTGTCCGACCGGCTCGAGGCGGTGCACAAGGGCCTGGGCGAAATGCAGTCGCTGGCGGCCGGGGTGGGCGATCTGAAGCGCGTGCTGACCAACGTGAAGTCGCGCGGCACCTGGGGCGAGGTGCAGCTGGCGCGCCTGATCCAGGACACCATGACGGCCGACCAGTACGCCGGCAACGTCAAGCCGGTGCCCGGCAGCGACGCCATCGTCGAGTTCGCCATCCGCCTGCCGGGCCGCGCGGCCGGCGCCGAGCCGGTCTGGCTGCCCATCGATGCCAAGTTTCCCAAAGAAGAATACGAGCGGCTGATGGATGCCTATGACGCGGCCGACGCCGATGCCGAGCGCGCGGCCGGCGCCGCGCTGGCGCGCGCGGTCGAATTGCAGGGGCGGCAGATCGCGGCCAAGTACGTGGCGCCGCCGCACACCACCGATTTCGCCATCATGTTCCTGCCGACCGAGGGCCTGTATGCCGAGGTGCTGCGCCGCCCGGGCCTGATCGACAAACTGCAGGCCCTGCGAGTGAACGTGGCGGGCCCCAGCAATCTGGCGGCGCTGCTGAACAGCCTGCAGATGGGTTTTCGCACGCTGGCGATCGAGCAGCGCTCGTCCGAGGTATGGCAAGTATTGCGGGCCGTGAAGACCGAATTCGCGAAATTCGGCGATTCGCTGGCCAGCGTGAAAAAGACGCTGGAGTCCGCCAGCACCAAGCTGGGACAAACAGAAGTGCGCACCCGCGCCATGCTGCGCAACCTGAAGACCGTCGAAGCCCTGCCCGACGACGAAGCGCGCGGCCTGCTGGGCGACGACGCGCCGTCCGCCGGCCCCGACGAGGGCCAGGGCGAGCCGCGGGGGCAGGTGTCAGGCTCCGCAGGTGCCTGACACCGTTATGGGCGGAGGGATAGGGCCCACTTCGGTGTCCGACACCCTGCGGGAGTCGGACACCTGGCGATCGTCAGGTATCAGGCATCTCGCGGGAGTCGGACATCTGGCAATTGCCAGGTATCAGGCTCCCGTAGGGTGCCTGATACCGTTGCGTGCCCCGTCGTTTCAATAAAGCGGTGAATGGAAGTCATAGGCTTCCCGCTGGCGTTTCACTTTTTTCAGCCAGGTCTTGAAACGCTTCGGGTCGTCAATGGCGCGCAGGTCTTTTTCCGTTTCGGCTATGCCTTGCCGCAGCCCCAGGATGTCTTCGGCCAAATAGTGCAGGATCGTATCGGGAGCAACATCGAATAGCGGTAGCACTCCGCAGGCCTCTCGGAAAGCGTTTTCGACTTGCTCGATTTCCTGGTCCAGTTCCTCGATCTGCTCCTTCAGAATCTTGTTGTAGTGCTTCAGCCTGGCGTCGCTGATGTCGCTGATGGCCTTTTGATCGATGTGTTCGAGTTCGAGCTGTAATTCCAGCAATCTGAGCAGATTGTTTTTTTCATAGGCTTGGTTGGCCTGCTGCATGAGTCCGGTTTTGCGTTCCCGTTCGTGGGGATCGGGTTCGCGGTCGGGATGCAGCGCGCTGGCAAGTTTGCGATAGATCTCGCGAACGGACTGGCTCAGCTCGGCCTGTTCTGCTTCTTGGCGGGTTTGGGCGGCCTGTGGGCGGGCCGGTTTTTTCCGTCGGGCGCGCGCTTGTGCCGCGGCGTGATGCTCGGCTTCTTCGCGTTCCTGTTCTTCTTGCATCTTGTCTTGCATACGCTGCAGCACGTCGGCGGGACAGGCCATGTCCAGGTCGTCGCCCAGATCGATTCCCAGCGTTTCTTCGATAGCCGATTTCATCTCTTCGAGATCCGCGGCGGTTTTGCTTTCGTAGTCGGATTCGCTGTGCTTATTGAAAATGGCCTTCAATTGGCCGCCGTCGTCTTCGTCGTCGTCGAGTAGAGCAGCCGCCAAGTCGACGATAAGTTCCGAGGCTGTGCGTCGTTCCGTCTTGGTGAGCGCTTTGTTGCCCCAGGCGTCGTCCAGCCGAAGAACCATTTGCCTTTGCAGGCCGGTCAATCGTTGCTCGAGCGGCAATAATTCGCTGGCGTACTGCTGCTGGAAAACGGGGGTGACGGCCTCCCAGTGCCGTAGCCGGGCACGGCGTTTGTCGATCTGTTTGATCAGGGCATTGAACTTCTTCTGTTTCGCGGACAGGGTGGCGCTGTTATGGCCGGGCGCGATGTTCAAGGCGTGGCGAATATCGTTGGGCATGGCGGGGCTTCCCATAGGCCAAAAAATAACACTCTAACCCGTCCGCGCCGATGAGAAAAAAAAGTCGGTCCCTTGCCGCGAGCCTTGCACGCGTAAATAAAAAATGCTAACGGTGGGGTTTGGTTGCGCGTGAGGAGACCCGCATGCCGCCGTTCCAGACTCATACCGTGGCGAACCAGGTCGCTCCCCTGGAAGATTATTCACTGTACGACACCGACATCGCGCTGAACGAGGCGGTGCTGCGCGAAGGCGCCGGCGGTTCGGTGGCCGAGTTGCGCGAACATGGCGCCTGGCTGGGGCGTGCGCACATGCTGGCGGCCGGCGACGAGGCCAATCGTTGCCTGCCCCGCTGGCAGGGCTACGACCGCAATGGCAATCGCATCGACCAGGTCGAGTTCACCGCGGCCTGGCATGCGCTGATGGCCGGTATTGTCGCGCGCGGCCTGCACAGCCGCGCCTGGCTGCGGCCCGCGCCCGGCGCCCAGGCGGCGCGCGCGGCGGCTTACCTGATGCAGGGGCAGGTCGAGGCGGGCACGCTGTGCCCCACTACCATGACCTTCGCCGCGGTGCCCTTGCTGCAGGACGAACCTGCGGGGGTCATCGATTTCGCGCAGCACTGGCTGCCCGCGCTGGCGGCGCACGACTACGATGGCGCCGACGCACCGCTGCCGGCCAAGCGCAATGCGCTGATCGGCATGGGCCTGACCGAAAAGCAAGGCGGTTCCGACTTGCGCGGCATTACCACGCGCGCCCGGCCCATCGGGCCGGAGGGGCGCGGCCAGGCCTACCTGCTTACCGGACACAAGTGGTTCCTGTCGGTGCCTCACGCCGATGCCCACCTGGTGCTGGCCAATACCGACGCCGGGCCGGGCTGCTTCTTCGTGCCGCGCTGGACGCCCGACGGGCCGCGCAACGCCGTGCGCATCCGGCGCCTGAAAGACAAGCTGGGCAATTGCAGCAATGCCAGCGGTGAAGTCGAATTCGAAGAGGCCTGGGGCATGCTGATGGGCGAACCCGGACGCGGGTTGCCGATGCTTTTGCGCATGGCCGCCACCACCCGCCTGGATTGCGTGCTGGGCAGCGCGGCCCTGCTGCGCCAGGCGGTAGTGCAGGCCGCGCATCATGCGCAGCACCGTCAGGTGTTCGGCCGGGCCCTGGCAAGCCAGCCGCTGATGCGCCAGGTGCTGGCCGACCTGGCCCTGGAAAGCGAAGCCGCCACCGCCTGGGCATTGCGGCTGGCCCGCGCCGTGGACGAGCGCGGCCAGGCCGAGGCGCGCGCGCTGGTGCGCGTGGGCACGCCGGCCGCCAAGCTGTGGGTCTGCAAACGCGCCATTGCCGCCATTGCCGAATGCCTGGAAGTGTGGGGCGGCAATGGCTATGTCGAAGCCGGCCCGCTGGCCCGCCTGTATCGCGAGGCGCCGGTCAACTCCATCTGGGAGGGCTCGGGCAACATCATGGCGCTGGACGTGCTGCGCGCCCTGCAAAAAGACCCGGACTGCCTGGCCGCCCTGCATGCCGAACTGGACCCGGCGCGCGGCGCCTGGGCCGCCTACGACCGGGCCTGGGACGACTGGCGTGCGCTGGCGGCGCAACAGGCCGGCGCCGCGCCCGATCCCGCCCAGGCGCGCCGGCTGGCGGCCGGCCTGGCGCGGCTGTGGCAGGCCGCGCTGCTGATCCGGCACGCGCCGGCGGCGGTGGCCGATGCCTTCGTGGCCAGCCGCCTGGCCCAGCCCGGCGGCATCGTCGGCGAGCTGCCGCCGGGCATCGACGCGGACGCCATCCTGGCGCGGGCCTGGCCGGGTATCTGCTAAATTGCGTCTGGTTTCTCATCGACTTTCCGCGCGCCCGGCGCGCCCTGGCAACATGCTTACTCAGCAAGAACTCAAGCAGCAGGCCGCCGACGCGGCGCTGGCCCTTATCGAACCCGTCCTGGGCCCGGACGTCGTCATCGGCGTGGGCACCGGGTCCACCGCCGACCTGTTCATCGACGGCCTGGCCCGCTACCGCGGCCGCCTGCGCGGCACGGTTGCCAGTTCCGAACGCAGCGCCGCCCGCCTGGCCGGCCACGGCCTGGCGGTGCTCGACCTGAACGACGTCGCCGCCATGCCCGTGTATGTCGACGGCGCCGATGAAATCGATGCCCGGCTGCACATGATCAAGGGCGGCGGGGGCGCGCTGACGCGCGAAAAAATCGTGGCGTCGGTGGCGCGGCGCTTTATCTGCATCGCCGACGAATCCAAGCTGGTCGAGCGGCTGGGCAGCTTCCCGCTGCCGGTCGAAGTCATTCCCATGGCGCGCCAGGCAGTGGCTCGCGCCTTGGCCGCGCTGGGCGGCCAGCCGCGCCTGCGCGAGGGCTACACTACCGACAACGGCAATCTCATCCTGGACGTGGCGGGCCTGCAGATCGACGACGCGCCGGGCTTCGAAGCCGCGGTCAACGACCTGCCGGGCGTGGTTACCTGCGGCCTGTTCGCCCGGCCCGGCGCCGACGTGGCCCTGCTGGCCACGCAGAACGGCATCCGCCGGCTCGAACGGCCGTAGGCCGCCTTCCGGTGTTTCGCCGCTTGCGGCATCGCGTGCCCGCGTCCGGCGCGGGGCGGCGGCTTGCCGGCCGCGCGGGGGCGATTCATAATCCTGTCATACTCAGGTCATAACCTTGCGGGTCGGCAGGCCCATCACGCATCGCGCACAAAGGGCATCGCCATGTACACACCTACGCAGGGAGTCCGGATGACGGAGCACACCAACAAGCAATTCGACGCCGATCTGCAAAGCGTCCGTTCGCAGTTTCTGCAAATGGGCGGCGTGGTCGAGGCCATGATCCAGGAATCAGTCGATGCCATACCCACCGGCGACCTCGAACTGGTCGAAAAAGTGCGCGAACGCGAAAAGCAGGTCAACCGCCACGAAGTCGAAATCGACGAGCGCGTCAGCCTGATCCTGGCGCGCCACCAGCCCACCGCCATCGACCTGCGCACGCTGCTGGCCGTGTCCAAGATGCTGACCGACATGGAACGCTGCGGCGACGAGGCCGAGAAAATCGCCAACACCGTGCGCCGCATGTACGAGAACGAGCAACGCCACATTCCGGTGATCGAACTGCGCCACATGGCCGACAGCGTGGGCCGCATGCTGCACAACGCGCTCGATTCCTTCGCGCGGCTGGACCCCATCCTGGCCGCCCAGGTGGTGCGCAGCGACAAGGAAGTCGACCGCGAATGGAAGGGCTCGCTGCGCACCCTGATCACCTACATGATGGAAGACCCGCGCACCATTTCGCGCGCCATCGACATGGTGTTCATCGCACGCGCGCTCGAACGCATCGGCGATCACGCCAAGAACATGGCCGAACGGGTCATCTACATGGTGAAGGGCGCCGACGTGCGCCACACCGGCGTAAAGAACGCCGAACGGCAGGCGCGCGGCGAAGACGACACGCCGGCGGAACAACCCGCCGACGAAACCTGATGCTTCGGTGTCTGGCACCCTGACGGGAGCCAGACACCTGCCTTGAAGTGTCTGACTCCCGTCAGGGTGTCAGACACCGTGGCGCAAGAATGGCCCGCGCATGTTCAGGCCACCGGCTTCCAGGCAGGGCGGGTCAGGCGGGCTGGGGCGCGGTCGATGCGGGCCGGCGGGCCTGGGCCTTGGCGATCTCGTGGCGTAGCTGGTCGAAGCCGGTGGCCGGCACGGTCGCGCCGTCGCCGTCGGCAATTTCGTCCAGCCGTTCCAGCAGCTCGTGGGCCGACAGGCCGGCCGGATCCAGGCAGATGCCACGGGTCATGGTGATGTGCGCTTGCTCGAAGCTGCCGGCGCCCGCCAGCAGAATGGCGCGAGTCGGGGCGTTGTCGGCCACCAGGGCGATCAGGGCGGGGCTGACCGAGGCCGGCGCCAGCATGTCGAGCGCTTGCTGGTCGAGCAAGCCTTCGGTCATGGCGGTGGCGGCCGTGGGAGCCAGGCAGTTCACGCGCACGCCATGGCGCTCGCCTTCCAGCGCCAGGGTCTGCATCAGGCCGACCAGCGCCATCTTGGCCGCGCCGTAATTGGCTTGGCCGAAATTGCCGTACAGGCCCGACGACGATGTCGTCATCACGATACGACCGTAGTTCTGGGCGCGCATCAGGTTCCATACCGCGTGCGTGCAGTGCACCGAGCCCATCAGGTGCACGTCCAGCACCAGCCGGAAGTCCTCCAGGCTCATCTTGGCGAAGGTCTTGTCGCGCAGAATGCCCGCATTGTTCACCAGAATGTCGACGCGGCCCCATTGCGCGACGGCCTGCTCGACCATCGCCTGCGCCTGCCGCGGGTCGGTCACGTCGGCGCCGTGCGCGCGGGCGTCTCCGCCGGCCGCGCGTATCGTGTCTACCACCGCCTGCGCGTCGGAGTCCGGCTGGTCCGCGCCCAGGTCGTTGACCAGGACCCTGGCGCCGTGGCGGGCCAGTTCAAGCGCGTGCGCGCGGCCCAGGCCGCGGCCGGCGCCGGTCACGATGGCGATGCGGCCTTGCAGTAAAGGTGTCATGGCGTTTTCCGAGGGGTTGAAATAATCAGAGTACCAGGGGCGCGGCGGTGCCCTGGGTGCGAATGATGCCGGCGCGTTCGAGATCGGCGATGGTTTCCGCCGACAGCCCGGCCGCGGCCAGCACGGCATGGCTGTGCTGGCCCGGCGCGGGAGCGCCGGCCTGCGTGGGCCCGCCGTCGCGCTCGAACGCGAAGCCGATCCCGCGCGTGCGCAATTCATGCTCGCCCTGGCGGTAGCGGTGATCGGGCAGGTTGACGCAGCCGGTCGCGTCGACCTCGTGCAAGAATTCTTCCAGCTTGCGCACCCTGGCCGCGGGCACGCCGGCCTGGCTCAGGTGGTCTTCCAGCTGGGCCGCGGTGCGGGCGGCGAACGCTTCGCGCAGGCGCGCCACGACATAGGCGCGGTCGTTCGGCACCACGAAACCGTTGGGCAGGTTGAACGCGGCCAAGTCCAGCGCCCGCGCGTCGTCGCACAAGGCCTCTATGCCCAGCACGGCCGCCAGCCTGCGGAACTGGGCCGGCGTATTGGCGGCCACCGCCAGCCAGCCGTCGGCGCACCGGTACGTGTCGGCCGCGGGGCTGCCCGTGTAGCCGCGGTTGCCGACGCGGCGGGTCGGTGTCCCGTCGTTCAGGTAGGCGCAGGTGTTGGGATACATCAGCATCAGCGAGGCCTGCACCATCGACGCATCGATATACTGGCCGCTGCCGTCGCGGGCCCGGCGGTGCAGCGATGCCACGATAGACAGCGCGCCCAGCATGCCCACCGCCACGTCGATGACGGGAAAACCCACCTTGATCGGCGGCGCATCGTCGCCTTCGCCGGACATCATCATCATGCCGGTCAGGGCCTGGACCACGTGGTCGTAGGCGCCGCGCCCGGCCCAGTCGCCCTGTTGGCCGAAACCCGAGATCGAGCAATAGACGATGTCGGGCCGGACGGCCCGGATGGCGGCGTAGTCGAGCCCGTAGCGGGCCACCACGCCGGGGCGGAAGTTCTCGATGAAAACGTCGGCCGAGGCGGCCAGCCCGCGCAGCAGCTCGGCGCCCTGCCGGGCCCGGATGTCCAGCGCCAGCGACTGCTTGCCGGCGTTGATCGCGGCGAACGCATTGGGCGTGTCGGGGTCTCCGGAGTCTTTCATCGATCGCAGCACCTCGCCGGCCAGCGGCGGCTCGACCTTGATGACTTCGGCGCCCAGCTGCGCCAGGTAGAACGAGGCGAGCGGCCCGGCGATCACGTGCGACAGGTCCAGCACGCGCACGCCTTCGAGTGGTTTGGACATGAAAACCTCGGGTCAGCCGGCGGTGACGCCGGTGAGTTTGATGATGTCGGCCCACTTGCGGTATTCGTCGCGCACGAACGCCGCGTCGGCTTGCGGACTGTCGCTGTGGATCACGCGCGTGCCGGCCGCCTGGAACTGGCGCGCGACCGCGGGGTCTTCGAGTGCCGCCGTCGTGGCGCGGTAGAGGGTGTCGACCACCTCGGCGGGCGGATTGCGGGGCAGCCAGAAGCCGAACCAGAAGTCTTGCACCGCCAGTTCGCTGTGCAAGACCTCGTGCAGCGGCGGAACGCCGGGCAGTTCGGCCACGGGCTCGCGGCTGGTGACGGCCAGCGCGCGCAGCTTGCCGCCCTTGACCTGCGGGATGGCGGTGCCCGCGATGGTGAACGCGAAATCCGTATCGCCGCGCAGCAGCGACACCGGGATTTCCACCGAGCCCTTGAACGGCACGTGCACCGCCTGCGCATGCAGCAGCGATACCAGGGTGGCGCCGCCCAGGTGCGCGGCGGAGCCGATGCCGCCGGACCCGAAGTTCATCTTGCCGGGGTGGGCGCGCAGCGCGTCGGCCAGGTCCTGCACGCTGCGGTAGGGCGAACTGGCGGACACGACCAGCACGCTGGGCGAGGCGGCAATGACGGTGACGGGCACGAAATCGCGGATGGGATCGAACGCCAGGCTCGGCTGCAGCGCCTTCTGGATCAAGTGCGAGTTCGAGCCCAGCAGCACGGTGTAGCCGTCGGCGGGGGCCTGCGCGACGTACTGCGCGGCCAGCACGCCGCCCGCGCCGACCTTGTTCTCGACCACGACGGGCTGGCCCAGCGTGGTGCCCAGCCTGGGGGCGAACTGCCGCATCATGACGTCCGGCCCGCCGCCGGCGGCATAGGGCACGACGACCCGCACCGACCGCGCGGGATAGGCCTCGGCCGCGTGCGCGGCGCGGGTCAGCATCAGGCCGGCGCCCACGGCGCCCAGGCAGAATTCGCGGCGTTGCATGTTGTCTCCTTGTAATGCTTGCAGAATAAGCAATCGCAGCGAATAGAAAAAGTGATATGTTTTTATATAACGATAACTTTAGGTTTTAGGTATCGCGATGCCCGCCACGCTCGAACCCGATCACCTGGTCAGCCGGTTGCGCTTTCGTCATCTGCGCCTGCTGACCGAAGTACAAGCCCGGGGCAGCCTGCGGGCCGCGGCCCAGGCGCTGAATCTGACACAGCCCGCCCTTAGCAAAGCGCTGACCGAAATCGAGAGCGCTTTCGGTTTCCCGCTATTTGCGCGCGGCGCGCGCGGCCTGACGCCCACGGCCCAGGGCAGCGTGGTGCTGCGCGGCGCCACGCTGCTGCTGCAAGAACTCACGCATTTGCGCGCCGAGGCCGAGGCCGCCGGGCGTTTCGGCGCCACCGTCCGTATCGGTGCGCCGCCATTCGTGGCGCAGGTCTACCTGCCCGGGATCATCGCCAGGCTGGTGCAGGGCTTCGAGCCGGTGCGGGTGCAATTGCTGGAAGAACGCGTCCCGGCGCTGATCCACGCGCTGCAACAGGGCGAACTCGACGCGCTGATCACCACTTTTCCGCAGCCGATGTCCGAGTCCGGGGCGGGCGCCCTGCAGTACGTCAAGCTGTTCGAGGTCAGGTTCGCCGTGATCGCGGCGGCGGGACATGCGCTGGCGCGCGCGCGCCGCGTGGACTGGGCGCGCTTGTCACGGGAACGCTGGGTGATGCCGGCCGACGGGTCGATGGGCCGCAAGCTGATCGAGCAATGCTTTACCCAAGCCGGGGTGCCGGCGCCGTTGCCCGTGGTGGAATCGACCAGCCCGACCACCAGTGTTCAGCTGGTGGCCGCGGGCCTGGGCGTTGGCATCGTGCCGGACGTGGCGCTGTTGCGGCATGGCGCGGCGCAGGCCGGCACAGTGGAGCAGATACGCGTGGCGCCCGCGCCGCCTTCCAGCGCGGTGGCCCTGATTTTTCGCGCAGGCCCGCCCAACCCGCGGGTGGCCATGCTGAAGGAAGCGCTGGCAATCAGGCACGAGGCCCGATGATCCGTATGCCCGTGATGTCCGTTATGCCGACGGCGGCACGAAGCCCTGGGCCTCGACGCTGCCGTCTTCGAACAGGTAGCGTTCCATTTGCTGCTGCAGGTATTTGCGGGCGCGGGCGTCGGCCAGGTTGAGCCGGTTTTCGTTGACCAGGCGGGTCTGCACCTGTTTCCAGTCTTCCCAGGCTTCTTTCGAGACGCTTTGCCAGATGCGGGTGCCCAGTTCGCCGGGGTAGGGCGGGAAATCGAGCCCTTCGGCTTCGCGCTTGAGCTTTACACAATTGACGGTACGGGACATGGTGTGCTGCCGGTAATAGTGGTGGACTGGCCATTTTAACGGCCCGCCAGGCAAGTGGGCGCCCGGCCGGCCGTACCCGCCATCCGCGGTTACAGTTTCTTGATGAAAACCAGGCTGTTGCGCGAACGGTTGTAGTTGTTTTGCTTCTCGCGCGGCAGATCGGTCAGGCCGCCCCGCACGAACCCGCGCTTCATGAACCAATGCGAGGTGCGGGTGGTCAGCACGAACAGCCGCCGCGCGCCCATGGCGCGGGCGCGCGATTCCATGTGGCGCAGCAGGATCTCGCCTTCGCCCGAGCCCTGCCATTCGGGGTGGACGATCAGGCAGGCCATTTCCGCCATGTGCTCATCGGTATACGGATGCAGCGCGGCGCAGCCATAGATGACGCCGTCGTGCTCGAGCACGGTGAAGCGTTCGACCTCGCGTTCGATCACGCTGCGCGGGCGCGGCACCAGGGTGCCATCGGCCTCGAGCGGTTCGATCAGGCTCAGGATGGCGCCCACGTCGTCGAGCGTGGCGGGGCGCAGGTCATCGAGGGTGTCTTCGACCACCATGGTGCCCACGCCGTCGTGGGTGAAGATTTCTAGCAGCACGCTGCCGTCCAGGGCGTAGGGCACCAGGTGCGCGCGCGCCACGCCGCGCTTGACCGCCAGCGAGGCGTGGCGCAGGTAGAACGCCGTGTCTTCGTCGAGCTGGCCTTGCTGCAGCAGGCTGTCGGCATCGACGCGCGCCAGTTCGGTGTCGACGCCGCCGTCGGGGGCCAGCACGCCGGACGAACTGGACAGGAAGATCAGTTTTTCGGCGCGCAGGGCCACCGCGACGCTGGTGGCGAGGTCTTCCATGGCCAGGTTGAAGGCATCGCCCGTGGGCGAAAAGCCCAGCGGCGACAACAGCACCACCGACGAGCCCTTTTCGATGGCGAATTTCAGGGCGTCGATATCGATCTTGCGCACCTGGCCCGTATGTTTGTAATCGATGCCGTCGACCACGCCGGTGGGGCGGGCGGTAACGAAATTGCCCGAGATGACCCGGATGTGCGAATGCGACATCGGGGTGTTCGGCAGCCCCTGGCTGAACGCGGCTTCGATGTCCAGGCGGATTTCGCCGGCGGCTTCCTTGGCGCATTCCAGCGCGGCCGGATCGGTGGGCGCCATGCCGCGGTCGAATTGCTGGGTATAGCCTTTCAGGCGCAGTTGTTCATTGACCTGCGGGCGCGATCCGTGCACCAGCACCAGCCGCACGCCCAGCGCCGACAACAGGGACAGGTCTTGTACCAGCGCATTGAGCGCGCCCGCCTGCACCAGTTCGCCGCCGAAGGCGACCACGAAGGTCTTGCCTCGGAAGGCGTGCACGTAAGGGGCGACCTCGCGGAACCATCGGACGAATTGCGCGGGCGCGAATTCAGGGGCTTCTTGGGCGGAGACGGTATCGGGTTCCTGGTCGGGCATGATGGAAGGATGGGGTTCCTGGAAAAAAGGGGCACGCCGGACGGCGCGGCCGGCGCCGGCCGAAACGGGGCGGGCGCTGGCGGAAATTATATGACTGGAGGCCGGGTCCCGAACTGGCCCGGTGTCTGCCGCTTGCTGTTCTGCTTTGCCTGGTGTCTGGCTCCCGCCAGGGTGCCTGACACCGCTCATCAGGTGTCTGACTCCCGCAGGGTGTCAGACACCGACACGCTGAGACAGTCCGGGCCACACCCCGGTGTCCGACACCCTGACGGGAGTCAGACACCTGCTTGAGACACCAGGGGTCAGACACCTCGTTCTTCCATTTTTACAGCGTGCCCGGATACAGCCCGCCGTCCAGTACCAGGTTCTGCCCGGTCATGTAGCCGGCCTGGGCGCTGCACAGAAAGGCGCAGGCGTCGCCGAATTCGGCCGGGTCGCCGAAGCGGCGCGCGGGGATGCCGGCCTGGCGCGCGGCCATGACGGCTTCGACGCTGCTGCCGGTGTTCTGGGCGGTCTTGACGGCGGTCTGGGTCAGGCGGTCGGTGGCGAACGGGCCGGGCAACAGATTGTTGATGGTGACGTTATGGGCCGCCACCTGGCGCGCCAGGCCGGCCACGAAGCCGGTCAGGCCGGCGCGCGCGCCGTTGGACAGGCCCAGGATGTCGATCGGCATCTTTACCGCGGCCGAGGTGATGTTGACGATGCGGCCGTAGCGGCGTTCTATCATCTTGTCCACCGTGGCGCGGATCAGCTCGATGGGGGTCAGCATATTGGCGTCCAGCGCCGCCACCCAGTCGTCGCGCGACCATTCGCGGAAATCGCCCGGCTTGGGGCCGCCGGCGTTGGTGACCAGGATGTCCGGATCGGGGCAGGCCGCCAGCGCCGCCGCGCGGCCTTCCGGCGTGGTGATGTCGGCGGCCACCGTATCCACCTGGGCGCCGGTCTGCCGGCGGATGTCGTCCGCGGCCGCCTCCAGGGCTTCCCGGCCGCGCGCCAGCATCACTACCTGTGCCCCCTCGCGCGCCAGCGACAGGGCGCAGGCGCGGCCCAGCCCCTTGCTCGATGCGCATACCAGGGCGCGCCGGCCCCCGATTCCCAGATCCATCGCATTGCTCCTTTTGTGGCCGCCCGGTGGCGGCATCGCAAGTTTTTATAATAGGCGTTCAAAGGATAATCCGTACATGCCTGAAGTTTCCCGCCCCGCCGCGCGCGGCACCGCGCAGCGCCCCGAGCGGCCCATCCCCGCCATCGCCTATCCCGAAGACTTGCCCGTCAGCGCGCGGCGGGCCGAGATCGCGCGCGCCATCGCCGGCCACCAGGTGGTCATCGTCAGCGGCGAGACCGGCTCGGGCAAGACCACGCAGCTGCCCAAGATCTGCCTGGAACTGGGCCGCGGCCGCCAGCGCATGATCGGCCATACCCAGCCGCGGCGCCTGGCCGCCACGTCGGTGGCCAAGCGCATCGCCGAAGAGCTGAACTCGCCGCTGGGCGAGATCGTCGGCTATCAGGTCCGTTTCAACGACCGCACCGGCCCCAACGCGTCGGTGAAGCTGATGACCGACGGCATCTTGCTGGCCGAGTCCCAGCGCGACCCGCTGCTGCGCCGCTACGACACCCTGATCATCGACGAGGCGCACGAGCGCAGCCTGAACATCGATTTCCTGCTGGGCTACCTGAAACAGCTGCTACCCCGGCGCCCCGACCTGAAGGTCATCATCACTTCGGCCACCATCGACGCCGAACGTTTCGCCCGTCACTTCGGCGCCGCGCAAGACCGGCCGGCGCCGGTCATCGAGGTGTCGGGACGGCTGTACCCGGTCGAACTGCGCTACCGGCCGGTGCGCGACGATGCCGCCGAGGGCGAGCCCGCCGCCGGCGCCAGGCCGAATCGCGAGCGCCCGGCCGCCGACGAAGAGCGCGACCTGATCGATGCCATCGTCGATGCGGTCGATGAGTGCGCGCGTCACGGCCCGGGCGACGTGCTGGTGTTCCTGCCCGGCGAACGCGAAATCCGCGAGTCCGCCGAAGCCCTGCGCAAGCATCATCCGGCCGGCACGGAAGTGCTGCCGCTGTATGCCCGTCTGTCGCAGGCCGAACAAGAACAGATCTTCCATCCGCGCACCAATGCGCGCCGCATCGTGCTGGCCACCAATGTGGCCGAAACCTCGCTGACCGTGCCCGGCATCCGCTTCGTCATCGATAGCGGCCTGGCGCGGGTCAAGCGCTATTCGTGGCGCAACAAGGTCGAGCAGCTGCGCATCGAGCCCATCAGCCGGGCATCGGCCAACCAGCGCGCCGGCCGCTGCGGCCGGGTGGGGCCGGGCGTGTGCATCCGCCTGTACGACGAACAGGATTTCGACGCCCGCGCGCCTTTTACCGACCCCGAAGTGTTGCGTTCGTCGCTGGCGTCGGTGATTCTGCGCATGAAGTCGCTGAAGCTCGACGACATCGAGCAGTTCCCGTTCGTCGAAGCCCCGCCAGGGCGCGCCATTGCCGACGGCTACCATCTGCTGCAGGAACTGGGCGCGATCGAACTCGTGACGGCCGCCGAGCCCGATGCCGAGGCCCCCGACACCGCGCGCACCGGTTCCGCCTACGCGCTGACCCGCATCGGCCACGAGCTGGCCAAGCTGCCGGTCGACCCGCGCATCGGCCGCATGATTCTGGCCGCGCGCGAGCAGCAATGCCTGGCGGAAATGCTGATCATCGCCTCGGCCCTGTCGGTGCAAGATCCGCGCGACCGCCCCATGGCCGAGCGCGAGGCGGCCGAAGCCGCGCACGCCAAGTTTGCCGACGACAAGTCGGAATTCGTGTCGTTCCTGAAGCTGTGGCGCTGGTATGGCGACCAGGTGCAGCACAAGGCCTCGCAGCGCAAGCTGGTGGGCCTGCTGCGCCAGAATTTCCTGTCGCCCATCCGGCTGCGCGAATGGCACGACGTGCACACGCAACTGGCCGCGCTGGTGGGCGAGCAGGGCTGGCGCGTCAACCAGGCCGAAGCCACTTACGAACAACTGCACATGGCGCTGCTGGCGGGCCTGCTCGGCAACATCGGCTTCAAGGGCGAAGAGGGCGGCCTGTACCGGGGCGCGCGCGACATCCGCTTCCATATCCATCCCGGCTCGCGCCTGGCCAAGAAGGGCGGCCGCTGGATCGTCGCGGCCGAGCTGGTCGAGACCACGCGCCTGTATGCGCGTTGCGTGGCGCGCATCGAACCCGTCTGGCTGGAACGGGCCGCCGCGCACCTGCTGCGCCGCAGCTGGTCGGACCCGCGCTGGGAAAAAAAGGCGGGGCAGGTGGTGGCCAACGAGCGTGCCACGCTGTACGGGCTGATCGTCTATGCGGGCCGCCGCATCCATTACGGCCGCGTCGATCCGCGGCATGCGCGCGAGCTGTTCATCCGCCAGGCGCTGGTGCCGGGCGACATCGATACGCGGCTGCCGTTCGTTGCCCACAACCGCAAGCTGATCGCCGGCATCGAGAAACTGGAACACCAGTCGCGCCGCCCCGACATTCTGGTCGACGACGAGCTTATCTACGCCTTCTACGACCGCCAGCTGCCGCCCGATATTTCGCAGACCGCGACGCTGGAAAAATGGGTGCGCGGGCTGGACCAGCCGGCCGCCGCGGCGCTGATGCTGACGCGCGACGAACTGATGCGCCACGAGGCGGCCGGCGTGACCACCGACGT
Organism: Bordetella petrii; assembly: GCA_017745595.1. GTDB lineage: Bacteria > Pseudomonadota > Gammaproteobacteria > Burkholderiales > Burkholderiaceae_B > Bordetella_A > Bordetella_A petrii_C. The sequence goes on along the minus strand of WMBV01000001.1, from coordinate 225,170 downwards.
GTTCCCCAAAAAGGTCGAATGGCAGGGCGTTGCCATGCCGCTGGACTATCACTTCGAACCCGGCTCGCCGCGCGATGGCGTCACGCTATCGGTGCCGCTGTTCGCGCTGAACCAGATCGATCCGGCGCGCTGCGAGTGGCTGGTGCCCGGCATGCTGAAAGAAAAAGTGCATCTGCTGCTGAAGTCGCTGCCGCAGAAGCTGCGCCGCCATTGCGTGCCGCTGCCCGACTACGCCGCCGGCTTTTACGACCGCTGGTACGAACAGCTGGAAGATCCGCGGCGCGGCCTGGTGGATGCCCTGATCGCCGACATGTGGACGCAGGTGCAGGTGCGCCCCGCGCCGGGTGATTTCAAGCTCGAGACGCTGCCCGCGCATCTGTTCATGAACTTCAAGGTGCAAGACGAACACGGCCGCATGCTGGCCGCCGGACGCAACCTGGCGCAACTCAAGGCCGAGCTCGGCAAGCAGGCGCAGGCCACTTTCCAGCAGTTGGCCGGGCGCGACACCGAAGTGGCGCAGGCGCTCGCGCACGAGAACCTGACCGCGTGGACGTTCGGCCCATTGCCCGAGATCATGGAGATCAAACGCAAGGGGCAGTCGGTGATCGGCTACCCGGCGCTGATCGACCGCGGCAGCCACTGCGACCTTGACGTGTTCGATGATCCCGACGAAGCGCGGCGCCATCATCGGGCCGGGCTGCTGCGGCTGTTCCGCCTGGGCTTGCGCGAGCAGGTGAAGTTCCTGGAAAAGAACCTGCCCGATCTCACCAAGATGAGCATGCTGTACATGAACCTGGGCACGCAGGAAGAGCTGCGCGACCAGATCATCGACTGCGCCGTGGCGCAGGCCTGCCTGGCCGAGCCCTGGCCGGCCGATGCCGACGCGTTCGAGGCGCGCCGCCAGGAAGGCAAGGGCCGCCTGGGGCTGCTGGCCCAGGAAGCCGCGCGCCTGGCGCACGCGGTGCTGACCGAATACGGGGCGCTGCAGCGCAAGCTGCCGCAAGCCAAGCCGCACGGGGCCGCCTATGCCGACTTGCAGCAGCAAATCGGCGCGTTGATGCCCAAATGGTTCGTGCGCGACACGCCGCACGCGCAGCTGGCGCACTATCCGCGCTACCTGAAGGCCGCGGTGGCGCGCATCGACAAGCTGCGCGCCGACCCGGCCCGCGATGTCCGCCTGATGTCCGACATGGCGCCGCTGCTGACCCAATACCAGCGGGCCCGTTCAGCCCTCAAGGGGGCACCCGACCCGGCGCTGGACGAGTTCCGCTGGCTGCTCGAAGAGTTGCGCGTGGCGTTGTTCGCCCAGGAACTGCGCACGCCCATGCCGGTGTCGGTGAAGCGGCTGATGAAGACGTGGGAATCGTTGCGCAGGTAGGGGCGCTTGGGCGGGCAGGCCAGGTGTCCAGGTGTCTGACTCCCGCAGGGTGTCAGACACCGTGGAGTTGAGAGGTTCTAGCCACACATCGGTGTCTGACACCCTGCGGGAGTCAGACACCTGGCCCCGGAGTCAGACACCTGGCCATAGCGCCTGGCCGTGGCCCAGCCGCGTCAATCTTGCAGCGTCGTCTTGTCGACCAGTTCGTCCTTGCCGTAGAACCGGACTCCGATGTGGATGCGGTCGCGGCCCTGCGAGCGCCGGTGCCGGTTGGTGTCGCGCAGGGAATATACGCAGCCGCAATATTCTTGCTGGTAGAAGTTTTCGCGCTTGGAGATTTCGATCATGCGCTGCGAACCGCCGCCCTTGCGCCAGTTGTAGGTCCAGTAGACCAGGTCGTCGTAGCGGGCGGCGGCGCGTTCGCCGCAGCCGTTGATCTGGTTCATGTCTTTCCAGCGCGAGATGCCCAGCGAACTGCTGATGGTGTCGAAGCCGTGTTCGTGGGCGTACAGCGCCGTGCGCTCGAACCGCATGTCGAAACACACCGTGCAGCGTTCGCCGCGTTCGGGGGCGTTTTCCAGCCCCTTGACCCGGTCGAACCAGTTATCCATGTCGTAGTCGGCGTCGATGAATTCGATGCCGTGCTGTTCGGCGAAGCGGATGTTTTCTTGCTTGCGGATCTCGTATTCTTTGACCGGATGGATGTTCGGGTTGTAGAAGAATATGGAATAGTCGATGCCCGACGCCTGCATGGCTTCCATGACTTCGCCGGAACAGGGCGCGCAGCATGAGTGCAGCAGCACCTTGCGGCGGCCGGCGGGCAGTTCGAGTTTGGGGCGCACGAATTCAGACATTGAAACCAGGGGGGCAGCGGTAAAAACCCTTATTTTACGCTGAGTTGCGCCCGGGTCCAGGCCTCGGCCAGGTGTCTGACTCCGAAGGTGTCAGACACCGAAGTGTGGCGAGATCGTCGGTACACAGCGGTGTCAGGCACCTGCGGAGCCTGACACCTGCGGCCCTACGCCGGGGCGGCTTCGCCCAATACTTGCGCCCACAGGGCCTTGACGGCTGCGCGTTCTTCGGTCAACTGGTCTTGCGGCACGCGGGCTTTCTCGGTGCCTTGCAGGCGCAACTGATGCTGCTGGCGCCGCAAGGTGCGATACGCGTCGCCTGCCTGCCGCGCCAGATCGGCCGGAATCAGTCCGGCTTCGCCGGCCAGGCGCAGCAAGGTAATGTTGCCCAGGTTGTTCACCAGCACCCGGTGGGCCGCGGCGTGGCACAGCACCAGGTACTGGGTCACGAATTCCACGTCCACCATGCCGCCGCGATCGTGCTTCAGGTCGAAGTCGCCGCTGTGGTTGGGGTGGCCCGCGCTGATCTTGTCGCGCATGGCCAGCACCTCGTTGCGCAGCGCCGCCGTGTCGCGCGGCTGCACCAGCACGTCGGCGCGGATACGCTCGAAGCGCGCGCCCACGGCCGTGTCGCCGGCCGCGTAGCGGGCGCGGGTCAGCGCCTGGTGTTCCCATGCCCAGGCATGGTTCAGCTGGTATTGCTCGAACGCCTCGACCGACACCGCCAGCAGGCCGGCTTCGCCGTCGGGGCGCAGCCGCAGGTCGGTTTCGTACAGGCGGCCGGACGACGTCATGGTCGACAGCCACGAGGTCATGCGCCGCCCCAGCTTGGCGTAGACCTCGGCGGCGTCCTCGCGCGGGTCGTCGAACAAGAACACCAGGTCCAGGTCCGACGCGTAGCCCAATTCTTTGCCGCCCAGCTTGCCGTAGGCGATGACCGCGAAGCGCGGCTCGGCGCCGGCCTGCCGGTTTACCAGCGGCCACACGCGCCGCACCGTTTCGGCCAGCAGCATGTCGGCCAGCGCCGACAACTGGTCGGCCAGTTTCTCGACGGTGAGTTGGCCTTCCAGGTCTTGCGCCAGCAGCTGGAAACTGGCCTGGCGCTGCACGTCGCGCATCAGGTTCATCTGCCGCTCGATGTCGGGGTCGCCGTCGGGCAGCTTGCAGGCGTCCAGGTCGGCCGCCAACTGCTGCGCGATCTGCGCGAAATCCAGCGACTCGAACAGGGTGCGCCAGTCGATCAGGCTGTCGAGCAGCAGGGGATGCTGGGTCAGGTATTGCGCCGCCCAGGGGCTGGCCGCCACCATGCGGGCCACGCGCGCCAGCGTGTCGGGAAATTCCGCCAGCAACGCCAGGTAGGCGCTGCGCTGCGCGATGGTCTCGATCAGGTCGAACAGGCGCACCGCCGCCTGGCGTGGGGCGGGCGTCTGCCGGGCGGCCTGGATGGCGGCCGGCAGCAGGGCGTCCAGGCGGCGCCGGCTGCTTTCGGGCAGGCTGCGCACGCGATGGCTGTCCAGCAGCGATTCGGCGCGCCGCAGCAGGTCGTCGGCCTCGTCGCCGAAGGCCTGGCGTATCTGTTCCGCCAGGCGGCTCTCGGCATCGTGCTCGGAATCGGGCTCGCGGCCGGACGCCGCGCAGGGCGCGGCGGCGGGCTCTTCGGCATCACCCATGCCGGCCAGGCGGAACGCGTTGCGGAACGTCTGTGCCACGAAGGCGCGGTGGCCAGCCAGGGTGCGCTCGAAGGCGTCGGGCGCCATGCCCAGCGCCGCCGCCAGGCCGGCGCGCAGGGCGGGGTCGCCCGGCAGCAAATGAGTCTGTTCGTCTTCGCGGTATTGCAGCGCGTGTTCGACCCGGCGCAGAAACCGGTAGGCTTCTTCCAGGCGCTGCGCGTCTTGCGCGCCGATCAGGCCGGCGTTGCGCTCGGCGTGCAGGGCGGCCAGCAGGCCGCGCCGCTGCAGGGCCGGCATGCGGCCGCCGCGCACCAGCTGGGACAACTGCACCACGAATTCGATTTCGCGGATGCCGCCATCGCCCAGCTTGATGTTGTTGGCGCTGTCGACGCCATTGCGCGCCAGGGCGCGGCGCTGCCAGTCCTGGCGGATGCGTTCGCGCAGCGCGCGCAGCGATGACAGGGCATCGAAATCGAAATACTTGCGGTACACGAACGGCACCCGCAGGCTTTCCAGCTGGCGCGCCTGCGCGGCCGCGTCGCTGTCGGCGAAGGCCTGCGCCGGGATCAGGCGCGCCTTCAGCCACGCATAGCGTTCCCATTCGCGGCCTTGCGCCACCAGATAATGCTCCAACGCGTCGAGGCTCCAGGCCGGCGGGCCGGCATCGCCATCGGGGCGCAGCCGCAGGTCGGTGCGAAACACCTGGCCGTGGGCGTCGGCCTCGGACAATACCGGCATCATGCGGCGCGTCAGGCGTCCGTAGAACTCGTGGTGGCTGATGCGGCGCGGCCCGTCGGTGTCGCCTTCTTCGCCATACAGCATGATCAGGTCGATGTCGGACGACACATTCAGTTCGCAGCCGCCCAGCTTGCCCATGCCCAAGATCAGCATTTCCTGCGGGGCGCCGGTGGCCGGATCGCGCGGCACGCCATGCACGGCGGCCAGTTCGGCGGCCACGCTGCGGTAGGCGGCCGCCACGGCCAGATCGGCCAGCGCCGACATGGCGCCCACCACTTCTTCCAGGCTGGCCTGGCCGCCCAGGTCGCGCACCATCAGCGCCGTGAAGACGCGCTCGCGCAGTTTGCGCAGCATTTCGCGGCACAGCGCCACCGGCAGGATCTCGGGCGCGTCGGGGCCGGCCAGCTCGGCCTGCCATGCCGCCAGCGAGTTCGGCGTGACCGGATGGCGGGCGGCGGTCTCGAGCCAGGCGGCCAGGTCGGGATGGGCATCGACGCGGCGGCGCAAGTAGCCGGACCAGGCCAGGGCGGGGGCGAGCAGAGAGGCGGACATGGGGAGGGCGGGCAGACGGAATGGCGCGTTTCAGGTATAAGGGGACGATACCCCAAGACGCCTTGCCCTGCCCACCCATCCGTGTCCTTGTCCGCCAAAGCCACCCGTTTTCTTTGCTGGTTCGCCCTGGCCGTGTATGTCGTCGTGGCCGCCGCGCTGCTCGGATTGCGGTACTGGGTGCTGCCCCGCATCGACGATTGGCGGCCGCGCATCGAGGCCTATGCCAGCGAAACGCTGGGCGCTCGGGTCGAGATCGGGCGTATCGAGGCCGATTGGCGTGGCCTGAATCCCAGCCTGAAGCTCAGCTCGGTGGCGCTGTACGCCGACGATACGGCGCCGGTGCTGACCTTGCCGTCGGTCTCGGCGGTGCTGGGCTGGCGCAGCGTGCTGCGGCTGTCGCCTTCCCTGCTCAGCCTGCGCATCGACGGGCCCGAACTGCAGGTGCGGCGCGATGCCGGCAATCGGTTGTGGGTGGCGGGGCAGTCCGTCGATCTGCAGGCCCGGCACGACGCCGCCGGCTCGTCGCGCCTGCTGCGCTGGCTGGGCGCGCAGCGCGATCTGGCGCTGGTCGATGCCACGGTGCACTGGCACGACGAATACCGACAGGCCCCGGACATTGCGCTGCGCAACGTCAACCTGCGGCTATCCAACGGCACGCTGGCGCACCGTTTTGCGCTCAGCGCCGAGCCGCCCGCCGCCCTGGCGCGCGACCTGTCGCTGCGCGGGCGCTTTGCCCGCAATCCGCTGCTGGCCGGCGCGCAGCGCTGGACGGGCGAACTGTACGCCGAAATCAACGACGCCGAACCCTCGGCCTGGGCGCCCTGGCTGCCGGCGCCGCGCGTCGCGGGCCGGGCGGCCGCGCGGGCCTGGCTGACCCTGGACCAGGGCGAGGTCACCGACGTGACGCTGGATACGGCGCTGCGCGATGTGCGCTGGCGGGCTCCGGATGACGCGACCTGGGTCGGCCTGGCCGAAGGCACGCTGCGGCTGCAGGGCGCGCCCGGCGATATCGTGCAATGGGCCGACGTGCCGCTGGCGCGCGGCGACGAAAATGCCGGCGTGGCCCTGCGCGGCGAACTCGCCGGCCTGAGCGCCAATCTGCCGCATACTTTCGATCCCGCGCTGCTGCAGGCCGATACCGTGCGCGTCGACGCCAGCCTGCGGCGCCCCGCGCAGCAGCCGGCCGTGATCGACGTGCGCCAGCTCGAGATCGTCAATGCCGACCTGGACGCGCGCCTGCGCGGCCGCTGGACCAGCCAGGGCAAGACGGCCGCCGGCACCGCCGATTTCCAGGGCAACCTGGCGCGCGCCGCCATGCCGGCCATCTACAAATACCTGCCGCTCGAGGTGAATGCCGATGCGCGCGAATGGCTGGCGCGCGGCTTGCCGGCCGGCCAGGCGCGCGACGCCGCGGTCACGGTCAAGGGCGACCTCGATGACTTTCCGTTCGAAGACGAAGGCGACGTGGGCGAGTTCCGCATCGCCGGCGCGTATTCGGGGGCCATCGTCGACTATGCGCCCGCCCATGGCGATACCAAGGGCTGGCCCCGGCTGGAGAACCTGTCGGGCAATTTCGCGGTGGACAAGGTCAGCCTGTCGCTCGACAGCCCCGGCGGCGCGATTGCCCACACCGGCGACGGGCACACGGTAACGCTGGGTGCGGTAACCGCGGCCATTCCCGACATGGAACACCAGGCCACCCTGCATGTCGACGGGCAGACCTCTGGCCCGGTGCCGGCCTACCTGGCGCTGGCGGCCCATTCGCCGCTGGGCGAATTGCTCGACGGGGCGCTCGATTCGGCCCAGGGCACGGGAGCATGGCAGGTGGCGCTGAAGCTGGACGTGCCGCTGCTCGACGCCGAGAACACCCAGGTGGATGGCCGGATCTCGTTCGCCGGCAACACTTTCCGCTTCGTGCCGCAAATGCCCGAGTTGAGCGCATTGCGGGGCGACCTGCATTTTTCCGAGCGCGGGTTGCGCATTGATTCGCTGCACACGGAATTCCTGGGCGGCTCCGCCACGATCGCGGGCCGGCTGGAACATGATGGCGATGCCCTGCGGCTGGCCGGCACGCTGCCGGCGTCGGGCCTGGCGCAACTGAGCCGCAGCCCCATTCTGGCGCGCTTCACGGGCCAGACGCCGTACCGGGGGCAGTTGGCCTACGGGACGGACAATGTGCTGGACATCACCGTCGAGTCCGATCTGGCGGGGCTGGCCATCGACCTGCCGGCGCCGCTGGGCAAGGCCCGCGCCGAAAGCCGGCCATTGAAGGCCCGCTGGGGCCCCGCCAAGTCGGCGGCCGGCCAGCGCGACCAGTTGTCGGTCAGCCTGGAGCCCGGCCTGGCGCTGCTGCTCGAGCACGAGCGCGCCGCGCCGCGCCGCGCGCCGTATTTTTCGCGCGGCGCGATGGGGGTGGGGCGGCCGGCCGAATTGCCGGCGAGCGGGCTGGCGGCGGATATCCAGATACCCGAACTGGACCTGGATGCCTGGGAGGCCCTGGCCGAGCAGGCGTCGCCATCCCGGGCGGGGGGCAAGGCGAGCAAGACGGGCCGCGCCGCCTTGCCCATGCTCAGCCGCATCGACCTGCAGGCGGCGGTGCTGCGCGTGGGCGGCTGGACGCTGAACGACCTGAAATTGAACGCCACCCGGCCGCAGCCCGAACACTGGCAGGTGAACCTGGATTCGCGCCAGGCGGCCGGTTCGCTGGCATGGCGCGAGGCCTCGGGGGCGATCGCCGGCCAGGTCACGGCGCGTCTGTCGCACCTGGCGCTGGGCGACGCCGAGGCGCAGGCCGCCACGCGCGACGATACGCCGATGGTGGACGACGATCTTTCCGATATTCCCGCCATTGACCTGCGCGCCGAGCAGTTTTCGTTGTATGGGCGCCCGCTGGGGACGCTGGAGGTGCTGGGCACCAATCTGGCACGCGGCAAGTCCTGGCGCCTGGACAAGCTGCGTGTCTCGAACGAGGCGGCCACTCTCGATGCCACGGGCAACTGGCGGCTGGACGGCGCGCAGCGCGGCCTGACGGTCGATGCCAAGGGCGAGTTCAAGGACCTGGGCGCCTTTTTGGACGGCATCGGCTACAAGCAGGTGGTGGCCGGCGGCACCGGCACGGTGCAGGGCAAGCTGACCTGGCGCGACCTGCCCTGGTCGCACGACCTGGCCAATATCGACGGCGAGGCGCGCCTCAGCCTGGACAAGGGCCGCCTGGTGAATGTGAATTCGCGCAGCGCGCGCCTGCTGGAACTGTTGTCGCTGCAATCGCTGCAGCGGCTGGCCAAGCTGGATTTCAATCCCGCCAACCTGGTGCGCGACGGCTTTCCGTTCGATACCATCCGCGGCGACATGACGCTGAGCCGGGGCATTTTGCACACCGAGGGCTATAAGCTCAACAGTCCGGTGGCCACCATCGTGCTGGCGGGCGATGCCGATATCGTGGCCGAGACCTGGAACCTGCGCGCGGTGGTGATTCCGAACCTGGACGCCAGCGGGGCGGCGGTGGTGACCGCGCTGGCGGTGAACCCCTTGATCGGGCTGGGCGCGTTCGTGACGCAGTGGCTGCTGAAACAGCCGCTGGCGCGCGCCATGACGATGGAATATACGGTGACCGGTTCGTGGGACGATCCCAAGCTGCAGCCGGTGGAAACCAAGCCGCCTTCCGATCCGAAAGAGGGGCCGGAGAACTATATCGAGCACTGATCCGGAGGGGGCTGGTTGAGTTCTAGCCCCGTCCCGCGTCGTCCGGCCGGGCGGGAGCGGCGCACGTGCGCCGGGCTCGGGCGCATGCAGGCGCCCTCGGCCTGCTTGCGCAGGCTGCCCCGCCGCCCAACGCGCCGCCCCCGCCCGGCCGGACGCCGCGGGACTGCGGTCGGAGAATTCTATTCAGGTGTCTGACTCCGCAGGTGTCAGACACCGTTGCGAGCGGAAGGTCTATGCATCATCGATGTCTGGCACCTGCGGAGAATTCTAGCCCCGTCCCGCGTCGTCTGGCCGGGCGGGAGCGGCGCACGTGCGTCGGGCTCGGGCGCATGCAGGCGCCCTCGGCCTGCTGCGCAGGCTGCCCCGCCGCCCAACGCGCCGCCCCCGCCCGGCCAGACGCCGCGAGACTGCGGTCAGAGAATTCCATCCAGGTGAACGGACACCTGGCATGAAGCGAGCGTGCCGAGGTGTCTGACTCCGCAGGTGTCAGACACCGTTGCGAGCGGAAGGTCTATGCATCATCGGTATCTGACACCCTGACGGGAGTCAGATACCTGGGCATACCTGGCCATCAAACGGACACCAGGCATGAAGCGAGCGTCACCCGATCGGGGACGCGCGCAGCGCTTCGGGGGGGACTACTTCTTCATCATGTCGAAGAATTCGGCGTTGGTCTTGGTGGCGCGCATCTTGTCCAGGATGAATTCCATCGACTGGACTTCGTCCATGTCGTGGATGAACTTGCGCAGCACCCACACCTTTTGCAGCAGTTCGGGCTTGATCAGCAGTTCTTCGCGGCGGGTGCCCGACTTGTTCAGGTTGATGGCCGGGTAGACGCGTTTTTCGGCCAGGCGGCGCTCGAGGTGGACTTCGGAGTTGCCGGTGCCCTTGAATTCTTCGTAGATGACTTCATCCATGCGGCTGCCGGTCTCGATGAGCGCCGTGCCCAGGATGGTGAGCGAGCCGCCTTCTTCGAGGTTGCGCGCCGCGCCGAAGAAGCGCTTGGGGCGCTGCAGGGCATTGGCGTCGACACCGCCGGTAAGCACCTTGCCCGAGGCCGGCACCACCGTGTTGTAGGCACGGGCCAGGCGCGTGATGGAATCCAGCAGGATCACCACGTCTTTTTTCATTTCGACCAGGCGCTTGGCCTTTTCGATGACCATCTCGGCCACTTGCACGTGGCGCGTGGCGGGTTCGTCGAAGGTGGACGCCACCACTTCGCCGCGCACGGTGCGCTGCATTTCGGTGACTTCTTCGGGGCGTTCGTCCACCAGCAGGACGATCATGACGGCATCGGGGTAGTTGGTGGTGATGGCGTGGGCGATGTGCTGCATCATCACCGTCTTGCCCGACTTGGGGCTGGCCACGATCAGGCCGCGCTGCCCTTTGCCGATGGGCGCGAAGATGTCCATGATGCGGCCGGTCAGGTTTTCTTCGCTCTTGATGTCGCGTTCGAGGCGCAGCGGCTGGTTGGGATGCAGCGGCGTCAGGTTTTCGAACATGATGCGATGCTTGATCGCTTCGGGCGCCACGCCGTTGACCTTGTCGACCTTCACCAGCGCGAAGTAGCGCTCGCCATCTTTGGGGGTGCGGACCTCGCCTTCGATGGAGTCGCCGGTGTGCAGGTTGAAGCGGCGGATCTGCGACGGCGAGATGTAGATGTCGTCGGTGCTGGCCAGGTACGAGGTTTCGGGCGAGCGCAGGAAGCCGAAGCCGTCGGGCAGCACTTCCAGCACGCCATCGCCGAAAATCTGCTCGCCCTGCTTGGCGCGCCGCTTCATGATGGCAAACATCAGCTCTTGCTTGCGCAAGCGGTTGGCGTTTTCGATTTCCAGGCCGGCGGCCATTTCCAGCAGCTGCGAGACGTGCAGCGCCTTCAGTTCATTGAGGTGCATCGCGGTGAAAGGGGAATATCAAAGAAGGGCTGGGGCGGCGGGCCACGGACGGGCCCGCGCGGTATAGGGGCGGCCGGCGGGGGCCGGCGCGGTTCACGGCATGTAGTTTACAACGCGCCGTCCAGGAATGCGGTGAGTTGCGACTTGGACAGGGCGCCGACCTTGGTAGCGGCGGCCTGGCCATCCTTGAACAGCATCAGGGTGGGAATGCCACGGATGCCGTACTTGGCGGCGGTACCCTGGTTTTCGTCGACGTTGAGCTTGGCGACCGTCAGGCGGCCGGAGTATTCGGAGGCGACTTCTTCCAGGATGGGGGCGATCATCTTGCACGGACCACACCAGGCTGCCCAGTAGTCGACCAGCACGGGCTGGCTGGACTTGATCACATCGGCATCGAAGCTTGCGTCGCTGACGTTCTTGATTTGCTCGCTCATGGTGACTCTCGGTTCGGCAGCATGGGTCGCGCCGGCGGCCCTGCCGTTTGTTCTACTGAAAAGTAAGGAGTTAAGCATACCACTGTTGATAACAACAGGGCTTGCCGCTTTTGTGTAGGATGTGGCGGCGCGGCCCCAGGGGCATTGCCGGCAATCACGGTTGCGGCAGCGGGGGCCGCAGACTTGTCATCGTACCGAATTCGGGGCTGGTCAGGTCGTGCGCATCCCACCTCAGGCCGCGCAGAATCTGGACTTGTCCGTAAAATGTCGGTTTTTTTCCACAGATGTTGGGGATAACTTGGCTACACCACGTTACACCGAAGCCTCTATCCGAGTCCTGAAGGGGCTGGAGCCGGTTCGCCAGCGCCCGGGCATGTATACGCGCACCGAAAACCCCCTGCACGTCGTGCAAGAGGTCATCGACAACGCTGCCGACGAGGCGCTGGCCGGCTACGGCAAGCAGATCCAGGTCATCTTGCACACCGACGGCAGCGTGTCGGTCGAAGACGACGGCCGCGGTATTCCGGTAGGGTTGCACCCCGAAGAAAAGGCCCCGGTGGTCGAACTGGTGTTCACCCGCCTGCACGCCGGCGGCAAGTTCGACAAGCAGGGCGGGGGCGCCTATGCCTTTTCGGGCGGCCTGCACGGGGTCGGGGTTTCCGTTACCAATGCCCTGGCCACCCGGCTGGAAGTCGTGGTCTGGCGCGACGGCGGTGCCAGCCGCCTGGTGTTCAAGGGCGGCGACGTGGCCGAGCCGCTGGCGCCGCACACCGAGGCGGGCCGCAAGAAGTCGGGCACGCGGGTGCGGGTCTGGCCCGACCCCAAGTACTTCGACAGCCCGCAGATTCCGCTCGGCGAGCTGACCCACCTGCTGCGCAGCAAGGCGGTACTGCTGCCGGGCGTGAAGGTTACGCTGGTCAGCGAAAAAACCGGCGACACCAAGGTCTGGCAGTACGAAGACGGCCTGCGCGGCTATCTGGCCGAGGCCCTGGCCGGGGCCGAGCTGATGGTGCCCTTTTTCGAAGGGCAGCAGTACGCCGGGGCCGACCACGAAACCTTTGCCGACGGCGAGGGCGCCCAATGGGTGGTGGCCTGGACCGAAGACGGCAATGCGGTGCGCGAATCGTATGTGAACCTGATTCCCACGCCCGCCGGCGGCACCCACGAATCGGGACTGCGCGAAGGGCTGTATGGCGCGGTCAGGGGGTTCGCCGAGCTGCATGGCCTGCTGCCCAAGGGCGTCAAGCTGCTGCCCGAAGACGTGTTCGCCCGCGCCAGCTTCGTGCTGTCGGCCAAGGTGCTCGATCCGCAATTCCAGGGCCAGATCAAAGAGCGCCTGAACAGCCGCGACGCGGTGCGCCTGGTGGGCGGCTTCGCGAAAGGCGCGCTCGACCTGTGGCTGCACAGCAATGTCGAATACGGCAAGAAACTGGCCGAGCTGGCCATCCGCCAGGCCCAGGCGCGCGTCCGTTCGGCCCAGAAGGTCGAAAAACGCAAGAGTTCGGGCGTGGCGGTGCTGCCCGGCAAGCTGACCGATTGCGAATCGTCCGATGCCAGCCGCACCGAGGTGTTCCTGGTCGAGGGCGATTCGGCCGGCGGCTCGGCCAAGATGGGCCGCGACAAAGAATTCCAAGCCATCCTGCCGCTGCGCGGCAAGGTGCTCAATTCGTGGGAAGTCGATCGCGACCGCCTGTTCGCCAACAACGAAATCCACGATATCGCCGTGGCCATCGGCGTCGATCCGCATGGCCCCAACGATACGCCCGACCTGTCGGGCCTGCGCTATGGCCGCATCTGCATCCTGTCCGACGCCGACGTCGACGGCTCGCACATCCAGGTGCTGCTGCTGACGCTGTTCTACCGGCATTTTCCCCGGCTGGTAGAAGCCGGCCACGTCTACGTGGCCAAGCCGCCGCTGTTTCGCCTCGACGTTCCCGCGCAGGGCAAGCGCCCCGCGCGCAAGATCTATTGCCTGGACTCGGGCGAACTCGAGGCCGCGCAAGACAAGCTGCGCAAAGAAGGCGTGCGCGAAGGCGCCTGGAGCATCAGCCGCTTCAAGGGCCTGGGCGAAATGAACCCCGAGCAGCTGTGGGAAACCACCATGAACCCCGACACGCGGCGGCTGCTGCCGGTGGGCTACGGCACCCTGACGCCCGACGACACCACGCGCATGTTCGACATGCTGATGGGCAAGGGCGAATCGTCGCAGCGCCGCGCCTGGATCGAAGAAAAGGGCAACCTGGCCGAGCTCGACATCTGAGCGCCGGGCCCGCCTGACCGTACACGCAACTCCGTAGACACATGACCGACACCAATCAACCCGGCTTGTTCGACGAAGGCGCCAGCGAGGCCGACGAGGCCATCACGCTGGGCCGCTACGCCGAACAGGCCTATCTGGACTATGCCGTTTCCGTGGTGCGCGGCCGCGCCTTGCCCGACGTGGGCGATGGCCAGAAGCCCGTGCAGCGCCGCATTCTTTACGCCATGCAGGACATGGGGCTGGGCCCCGGCGCCAAGCCGGTGAAGTCGGCGCGCGTGGTCGGCGACGTGCTGGGCAAGTACCACCCGCACGGCGACCAGGCCGCCTACGATGCCATGGTGCGCATGGCGCAAGACTTTTCGCTGCGCTATCCCCTGATCGACGGCCACGGCAATTTCGGTTCGCGCGACGGCGACAACGCCGCGGCCATGCGCTACACCGAGGCGCGCCTGACGCCGTTCTCGCGCCTGCTGCTCGATGAGCTGGACGAGGGCACGGTCGATTTCGCGCCCAACTACGATGGCAGCCAGCAAGAACCCCAGATGCTGCCGGCGCGCCTGCCCGTCATGCTGCTCAATGGCGCGTCGGGCATCGCCGTGGGCATGGCCACCGAAATCCCGTCGCACAACCTGCGCGAGGTGGCGCAGGCCTGCGTGGCGCTCATCAAGCAGCCCCGGCTGGCCGACGAAGACCTGTACGCCATGGTGCCGGGCCCCGATTTCGCGGGCGGCGGCCAGATCATCACCCCGGCCGCCGATATCGCCCATATCTATGCCGGCGGCCGCGGCTCGCTCAAGGCGCGGGCGCGCTGGCGGTTCGAGGAAATGGCGCGCGGCCAATGGCAGCTGGTGGTGCACGAACTGCCGCCCGGCACGTCTTGCCAGAAGGTGCTCGAAGAAATCGAGGAAATCACCAACCCCAAGGTCAAGGCCGGCAAGAAAAGCCTGTCCACCGACCAGCAGCAGGCCAAGGCCGTGATGCTGAACCTGCTGGATGCCGTGCGCGACGAATCGGGCAAAGACGCCGCCGTGCGGCTGGTGTTCGAGCCCAAGACCTCGCGCGTGGACCGCGATGAGTTCGTCAATACCTTGCTGGCGCAGACCAGCATGGAAAGCAGCGTGCCGATCAACCTGGTGTGCATCGGCACCGACGGACGGCCGCGCCAGAAGGGCCTGCGCGATATCCTGACCGAATGGGTGGCGTTCCGCACCGACACCGTGGTACGACGCACGCGCCATCGCCTGGACAAGGTCATCGACCGCATCCATGTGCTGGAAGGGCGCATGGTGGTGTACCTGAATGTCGACGAAGTCATCCAGACCATCCGCGAATCCGACGAGCCCAAGGCGGCGCTGATGCAGCGCTTCCAGTTGTCCGAGCGCCAGGCCGAAGACATCCTGGAAATGCGCCTGCGCCAGCTGGCGCGCCTGGAAGGCTTCAAGATCGAACAAGAACTGGCCGACAAGCGCGACGAGCAGGCCCGCCTGCAAGAATTGCTGGACAATCCGGCCGCGCTGAAGCGGCTGCTGATCAAGGAAATCGAGGCCGACGCCAAGCAATACGGCGACGACCGGCGCACGCTGATCGAGACCGCCGAACGCGCCGTGCTGGAAACCAAGGTGGTCGACGAACCCGTCACGGTGATCGTGTCGCAGAAGGGCTGGCTGCGCGCCCGCCAGGGCCATGGCCACGATGCCTCGCAGTTCGGCTTCAAGCAGGGCGACCAGCTTTACGGTGCCTTCGAATGCCGCACCACCGATACCCTGATCGCGGTGGGCGACAACGGGCGCGTGTATTCCGTGGCGGTGGCGGGCCTGCCGTCGGCGCGCGGCGACGGCCAGCCGGTGACCTCGATGATCGACCTGGCCCCGGGCACCCGCATCGTGCACAGCATTGTCGCGGCCCCCGACAGCCGCTGGCTGCTGGCCACCCAGCGCGGCTTCGGCTTTGCCACGCGGCTGGGCGACATGGTGTCGCGCCAGCGCGGCGGCAAGCAGTTCATTACCCTGGAACAGGGCGACGCGCTGCTGCGCCCGGTACCGCTGTTCGACGGCGCGCGGCAACTGGCGCTGCTGTCGGCCAAGGGCAAGCTGCTGGTGTTCGGCCTGGACGAGGTCAAGGTCTTGTCGGGCGGCGGCCGCGGCACCATTCTCATGGGCCTGGACGCGGCCGACAAGCTGGCCCAGACGGTGCCCATCGGGGCGGGCGGCCTGCGCGCCGCCGGCATTTACCGCAACAAGCCCACCGAAGACATCCTGGCCGCCGCGGCGCTCGCGCCGTACGTGGGCAAGCGCGCGCGCAAGGGCCGCGTGCTGGACGTGCGGCCCAAGCAGCCGGTGCTGTCGCCCGTGCTGTAGGGGGCAAGCGGCCGGGCCGGGTGTCCGGCTCGGTCAAGCCAGGCACAAGCCAGGTGTCTGACTCCCGGCAGGGTGTCAGACACCGTCAATGGCCAAGCTGTTTCAATAGAACGGTGTCTGACACCCTGCGGGAGTCAGACACCTGGGCGACCTAGGCGCCCGTTCAGGCGACGGCCAGGCCGCCGTTCTGGCGCTTCTCGCGGCGCCCCTGCATGGCCCAGACCAGGGCCAGCAAGACCAGCGCGGGCACGTAGATCCAGAACTCCGACGGGCGATGCGGATTGGGGATCTTGACGCTGACCACATCCCAGCCTTGTTCCCAACCGGCGCGGCGCGCCCGGCTGCCGAATTGCACGGCGCCGATCTGCACCTGGTCGCCCAGCGCGGTGACCATCAGGCCGGCCTCGTTCAGGCGCTTGCGGCCGGCCGCGACGCCGGTGCTGGCATCGCCCTCGGGCAGGGCGGGCAGGGCCACGGCCACGGTCTTGGTGAGCTCGTCGCCCTCGATGTTCATGCCGTGCAGTACCGCCACCAGCCGGCCGCCGTCCGGCATGTCGCCCGCGGTGGCCACGAGTTCGGCCGCGGGCCGGTCTTCGTATTTGTCGGCCAGGTGGTTCATGAACCAGTCGGGGCGGAACAGCATGAAAGTCACCAGCAGCAGCACGCCGACTTCCAGCCAGGTGCAGCGCACGCGCATCCAGCCTAGCGTGGCGGCGGCGAAGGTCAGCGATGCCAGGGTGGCGCCGCCCACGACCAGCAGCAGTTCCCACCAGCCATGCACGTCGATCAGCAGCAATAGCGGGTTGAACACGAACATGAACGGCAGCACCGCGGTGCGCAGGGCGTAGGTGGTGCCCTGGATGCCGGTCTTGATCGGGTCTTCGCCCGAGATGGCCGCCGCCGCGAAAGTGGCCAGCCCCACCGGCGGGGTGATGTCGGCCATGATGCCGTAATAGAACACGAACATGTGCACCGCGATCAGCGGGATCACCAGGCCGTTCTGCGCGCCCAGCTCTACCACCACCGGGGCCATCAGCGTGGCCATCAGGATGTAGTTGGCGGTGGTGGGCATGCCCAGGCCCAGGATCAGGCAGACCACGGCCGTGAACACCAGCATCAGCAGCACATTGCCCATCGACACCAGTTCGACGAAGGCCGTCATGCGCAGGCCCAGGCCGGTCAGCGTGATGGCGCCCACGATCAGGCCGGCGGTGCCGCAGGCAATGGCAATGCCGATCATGTTGCGCGCGCCGTCTTCCAGGCCGCCGATGGCGTCGCGCCAGCCGCGCCGCGCCTCGGGCGCGATCTGCTGGCCGCGGAACCACGCCACGATGGGCCGCTGGGTGACCATCTGCAGCAGCATGGCCACCGCCGCCCAGAAGGCCGACAAGCCCGCCGACAGTTCTTCGACGCTCAGGCACCACACCAGGATCCCGATGGGAATCAGGAAATGCAGGCCCGCCCGCACGGTGGGCCAGGGTTCGGGCCGCACCGGATTGGTGACGCTGATTTCTTCAGGCAGGTCGGGATGGCGCGCGGCGATGCGCAGCAGCCAGATGTCCAGCGCCACCAGCAGGGCCAGCAGGATCCACAGCGCGGCCGCGCCGGCCACGGCCTTGACGCCTATGCCTATCCAGTAGATCAGGCCCATGACGATCAGCGTGCCGCAGATCCCCATGCCCCAGCCGGCCACCTTTTGCAGCGGCGTGCGCGGCTTGCCGGCCGACATCATGGGCTGGATGCCCAGCTTCAGGGCTTCCAGGTGCACGATGTAGAACAGCGCGATGTACGAGATCGAGGCCGGCAGGATGGCGTGGCGGATGATGTCGGTGTACGGAATGCCCACGTACTCGATCATCAGGAACGCCGCGGCGCCCATCACCGGCGGCATGATCTGGCCGTTGACCGATGACGCGGTTTCAATCGCGCCGGCGCGTATCCCGCCATAGCCGGCCTTTTTCATGAGCGGGATGGTGAAGATGCCGCCGGTGACCACGTTGGCCACCGACGAGGCCGACACCAGGCCATTGACGGCCGACGACACCACCGCCACCTTGGCCGGCCCGCCGCGCAGGTGGCCCAGCAGGGCGAACGAGACCTGCATCATGTAGTTGCCGGCGCCGCATTTGTCCAGCAGCGAGCCCAGCAGCACGAAGATGAAGATGTACGACACCGACACGCCCAGCGCCACGCCGTAGACGCCCTCGGTGGTCAGCCACATGTGCGAGGCCAGGCGTTCGATCGAGGCGCCGCGATGCGCCAGCACGTCGGGCAGCCAGGGGCCCGCCAGCACGTACAGCACGAAGACCGCGCCCAGCACGGTCATGGGCAGCCCCAGCGAGCGGCGCGTGACTTCCAGCAGCAGCAGCAGGCCGATGGCCGCCGTGGCCACGTCCATGGTGGTGGGCTGGCCGGGGCGGCCCGCCAGCTCTTTATAGAACAGGAACAGATAGGCGCCGCAGAAGGCCGCGATGACGGCCAGCACCCAGTCGTGCCAGGGCATGCGGTCGCGCGGCGAACTCTTGCGCGCCGGATAGGCCAGGTAGCCCAGAAACATGGCGATGCCCAGGTGCAGGGCGCGCGCCTCGGTGTCGTTGAAAATGCCCCAGCTGAACGAGAAGGGCAGCGGCGAGGCATACCAGAGCTGGAACAGCGACCATAGCAGTGCGCCCAGTGCGAGCGTGGCGCCGGCGATGCCGCCGGCCTGGCGCCCGCCCCGGTCGACATCGGCGACCAACTGTTCCAGATCGGCTGTCGTGGTGGACGGCTCGGTCTTCATTGAATTTCCCCAGCGTATGCGGCTTTGCCAGCTGGCGCGGCCCGGTCGTGCGGGCCGCGCCCTGGCTTCATGGTGAAGGCGGGGCCGGCCGCGCCGCGGGATCGCGCGCGGGCCGGCCGGTACGGACGTTTACAGCAGGCCTTTTTCCTTGAAGTACTTCTCGGCGCCCGGATGCAGCGGCGCCGACAGGCCGTTCTTGACCATGTCTTCGGCTTTCAGGTGGGCGAAGGCCGGGTGCAGCTTCTTGAAGTCGTCGAGGTTGTCGAACACCGCCTTGACGACCGTGTACACCGTTTCTTCGGGCACGTCGGACGAGGTGACGAAGGTGGCGGTCACGCCGTAGGTCTTGGTGTCATTGGGGTTGTTGGGATACAGGCCGCCCGGGATGGTGGCGTGCGCGTAGTACGGATACTTGTCGACCAGCTTGTCCACCGCCGGGCCCGTCAGCGACACCAGTTGCGCGCCGCACGTCGTGGTGGGGTCCTGGATGTTGGCCGAGGGGTGGCCCACGCCGTAGAAGAAGCCGTCGATCTTGCCGTCGCACAGCGCCGAACCATGTTCGTCGGGGCGCAGCTCGGAAGCCAGCGAGAAGTCTTTCAGGGTCCAGCCCATCGTGGCCAGCAGCTCTTCCATGGACGCGCGTGTGCCCGACCCCGGGTTGCCCACGTTGAAGCGCTTGCCCTTGAAGTCTTCGAACGACTTGATGTTGGCTTCTTTGCGGGCCACCACGGTGAACGGCTCGGGGTGGATCGAGAAGACCGAGCGCAGTTTCTTGAACTCGCCGGCCTCTTTGAACTGCCCCTGGCCGTTATAGGCGTTGTAGCCGACGTCGGACTGCACCACGCCCAGGTCCAGCTCGCCCGCCTTGATGGTGTTCACGTTGAACACCGAGCCGCCGGTGGATTCCACCGAGCAGCGGATGCCGTGCGATGAGCGGTCTTTGTTGACCAGCCGGCAGATGGCGCCGCCGGCGGCGTAGTACACGCCCGTGACGCCGCCCGTGCCGATGCTGACGAACTTCTGCTGCGCCGCAGCGGGCAGAGGCGCGAAGGCCAGGGCCACCGCCGTGCAGGCCGCGGCCAGCCCCCAGGTTTTCTTGTTGTTGCCCAAGGTGTGTTTGACAGACTTGCTCATACAAACTCCTTTTGAGGATTTTCCCCGTGAAAATACCGGTGTTTCCGGCGATCGGCGCGCCCGAGCCTGGGTGCGCCGGCGTGCTGTGCCGGGGCGGTGCCCCGGATGAATTCAATAGGCCTGGACCTTGTGCGCGGTTCCTATGAGCGCGTTTGCGCGATGGCCGCGTCGATGGCCCCGGCCAGGCGTTCGACGAGCTGGTCCAGCTCGTCGTCCGAAATGATGAAGGGCGGCGCCAGCAGTACGTGGTCGCCATGCTGGCCGTCGATGGTGCCACCCATGGGGTACACCATCAAGCCCTGCGCCATGGCCTCGCGCTTGATGCGCGCGTGCAGAGTGTGCTTGCCGTCGAACGGCTGCTTGCTGGCGCGGTCGGCCACCAGTTCCACGCCCATGAACAGGCCGCGGCCGCGGATGTCCCCGACGTGGGGGTGCTCGCCCAGCGCGGCCTGCAGGCGCTGGCGCAAGCCCGCGCCCTGGTCGCGCACGCGCTGCAGCAGGCCGTCGCGGCGGATCACGTTCTGCACGGCCAGCGCGGCGGCGCAGGCGGTGGCGTGGCCCAGGTAGGTGTGGCCGTGCTGGAAGAACCCGGTGCCCGCGCTCATGGCGGCCACGATTTTTTCCTGCGCCATCACGGCGCCGATCGGCTGGTAGCCGCCGCCCAGGCCCTTGGCGATGGTGATCAGGTCGGGCACGACGCCTTCCTGTTCGACCGCGTACAGGCTGCCGGTGCGGCCCATTCCGCACATCACTTCGTCGGCGATCAGCAGCACGCCGTGCCGGTCGCACACTTCGCGGATGCGCTGGAAGTAGCCGGGCACCGCCGTCAGCGCGCCGGCGGTGGCGCCCACGACGGGCTCGGCCACGAAGGCCATCACGTTGTCGCCGCCCAGGCGTTCGATGGCGTCGTCCAGCTCTTGCGCCAGGCGCGCGCCATAGGCCTCGGGCGATTCGCCGTCGCGGCGGTCGCGGTATTCGTAGCAGGGCGAGACGTGCGTTACGTCGATCAGCAACGGCTTGAACTGCGCGCGGCGCCATTCGTTGCCGCCGACCGCCAGAGCGCCCAGCGTGTTGCCGTGATAGCTCTGGCGGCGGGCGATGATGTGGCGGCGCTGGGGCTGGCCGATCTCGACAAAATACTGGCGCGCCATCTTCAGCGCGGCTTCGACGGCTTCCGAGCCGCCGGACACGAAGTACGCGTGGCTGGTGCCGGCCGGCGCATCCTGCACCAGCTGGTCGGCCAGGCGCTCGGCGACCTCGGTCGTGAAAAAGCTGGTGTGCGCATAGGCCAGCTGGTCGATCTGCGCGTGCATGGCGGCCTGCACGTCGGGGTGGTTGTGGCCCAGGCACGATACGGCGGCGCCGCCGGAACCGTCGAGATACGCGCGGCCGGCGCTGTCGTACAGCCAGGCACCCTGGCCGCGCACCGCCACCGCAGGAGTGGCGCGCAATGATCGGTGAAAGACGTGGGTTGTGCTCATGTCGGTCGTATAAGTGATTAAGGGGCGATAAAAGGGCGTCGCGCGACGCGGAACAGGACGAGGCGCGGCGGTCAGGGGCTCTGCTGCCCCGCATGGGTCGGCCAGAACACCTTGTCGGCATGCATGCGGTCTTCGATCTCGCTCAGGCGATTCAATACTTCCACGCCGCCGCGCGCGGTCAGGCGCGCGATCAGGTGTTCGGCCAGGCCCAGCAGGCCGGCGGTGGTGTGGAAGAACGAACCCGGCCCGCGCTGCATGGGCCGGTGCCGCACGCCCTCGCGGTCGGGGCGTTCGAACAGCAGCACATGGCGGGCATCGACCGCCAGCGGCGACAGCGCGTCGTCGGTCAGGGCGATTACCGCCACGCCCTGCTGGGCGGCCTGCCTGGCCAGGCGCACGGTGGCGGCGGGGTAGGGCGATTGCGAAATCGCGATCAGGGCGTCGGTGTCGCGCAAGTTGTCGACGGATTCCGCCTGCAGCCCGCCCAGGCCGTCGATGAGCACGCTGTTGCGCCGCACCAGCTGATAGACATAGTGCATCTGGAAGGCGATGCCGAAGGCCGACCGCGTGCCCAGAAAGCCCACCTGCCGCGCGTCGAGCAGGGTCTTGACGGTGGCGTCGAAGGCGGCCGAACTGTTCAGCGTGCACACCGACTGAATGGCGCGCGCCTGCAGCTCGGTCAGCGCATCGTGGCCCGGCCTGCCGGTGTTGCCGTGCAGGGCCTGCAGCTCGGCGGCGCGCTCGCGCAGGCTGGCCGGCCGTTCGCCGGCCAGCGCCTGCTGGAACGGGGCGCGGAAATCTTCATAACTGTCGTAGCCCGCCGCGCGTGCCAGCCGCAGCATGGTGGCGGGGGCCACGCCCAAGGCCTGGGCCTGGCGCCGCATCGACCACAGGCCGACTTCGGCGGGGTGGTCCGTGACCCAGTGCGCCGCCCGCTGCAGCTCGGGCGACAGTTGCTCGAGCAAGCTTTGCAGGCGTTGCAGGACCAGCAGGGGCGGCGAGGGCAGCGGCACGATCGGCGGCCTGGGGAATCAAAAAAACACATGATAAATAACCACTCAAATAAAAAACATATGTTTTTTTGCGGGCAAGGGTATTCCCCGATGAATTGGGCCAGCGCCCCGCCCACTCTGGGCGGGTGTAGAAAATTTTCCCGGACAATTTTCTAAAAGTTGATATTTTTCATTAACTTCCGGAAATTCGTACGCATTTATTCACATTTTCGTGGCGTTTCGGGTTGACCTGGGGCGGTCGAGCGCATATTATCTGGGTAGAATCATTTGAGTAGAAATTAATCCTACTGAACTATTTTCAGTCATGAACAACGTGTCTACGTCCGATCCGTCCCAGCAGTACGATCTGCGCATCCTGCGGGCCCTGCGCCGCATCACGCGTTCGATCGCGCTGCATTCGCGCCAGCTTGCGGCGGTCAGCCACATTACGGCGCCGCAACTGATGTGCCTGCGCACGGTCATCGCCAACGGGCCGCTTACCGCTACCGCCATCAGCCGCGAAATCCACGTCAGCCCCAGCACGGTGGTCGGCATTCTCGACCGCCTGGAAGACAAGGGCCTGGTGCGGCGCGAGCGCGGCCGCGAAGACCGCCGCATCGTGTTCGTGACCGCCACCGATGCGGGCCGCGAGCTGGCCGTACAGGCGCCGTCGCCGCTGCAAAAGCACCTGGCCGACGCGCTGAACGCGCTGCCCGAACTCGAACAGGCCACCATCACGCTGTCGCTGGAGCGCATCGTGGCGCTTATGGAACAAGAAGGCCATGCGGTCGAAACGCACGGCGACGTGTCTTCGCCCATACTGGAAGTGCCTACCGGCGGTGCGCCGCCCGAATCGGGGCTGGTCGTATGAGGGGGGAAGACCTGCAATCTCCCCAACTCTCTACGGCCGCCCAGCCGGCCGCCGCTTCTCAGCGCCTGCACTTGCGCGCTCCGCGCCGCAGCGATGGCGCCGCACTGCACCGCCTGGTGTCCGAGTGCCCGCCGCTGGACGTCAATTCTTTATATGCCTATCTGCTGCTGTGCGAGCATTTCAGCGCCACCTGCGTGGTGGCCGAAAGCGCCGGCGGCCGCATCGATGGGTTTATTTCCGCATATTTGCCGCCAACCCGGCCCGACGTGATCTTTGTCTGGCAGGTTGCCGTGCATTCCCGCGCACGTGGCCAACGGTTGGGCCGCGCCATGCTACGCGAGCTCTTGCAACGCCCCGAGCTCGAGCATGTTCGTCATCTTGAAACCACGGTGGGGCCTGACAACCAGGCTTCGCGCCGCACCTTCGCCGGCCTGGCCGGCGAGCTGGGCGCGCACATCGCCGAACAGCCATTTTTCGACCGGCAGCTGTTCGGCGGTGCCGACCACGACGACGAGATGTTGTTGAAGATAGGCCCGTTCACGCTGCCGCCCCGCTAGGGGCTTTGCAGCCCGGAGCCTGTCGAACCGGGACGCAGTCGACCCCATGCCCGCATGGGCATTGGCGGCCGCTGTGTCTGTCAATTCACGAAATGAAGGGAGGATTCTATGGACTTGAAAATCTTTGACCGGATGGAGTCGGAGGTACGTGGCTACATCCGGTCGTTTCCGGTGATATTCAATCAGGCGCGCGGCTCCGTCCTGATCGATGAGGAAGGTGGCGAGTACATCGACTTCTTCAGCGGCGCGGGCACCCTGAATTACGGCCACAACAATCCGGTATTCAAAGAGAAGCTGCTTGAGTACCTCGAGGCGGACGGCGTGGTGCATGGCCTGGACATGGCCACCAGCGCCAAGAAGCAGTTCCTGGAAGCCGTCGATCGCGTGCTGCTCAAGCCGCGCAACTGGCAATACACGCTGCAGTTCACGGGCCCGACGGGCACCAATGCGGTCGAGGCGGCGCTGAAGATCGCGCGCCAGGTGAAGGGCCGCTCGAATATCATTTCGTTCACCCATGGATTCCACGGCGTCAGTGGCGGCTCGCTGGCCGCGACGGCCAACATGAAGTTCCGCGACGCGGCCGGCTATGCGCTGGGCAACACGACCTTCATGCCCTACGACGGTTATTTCGGCCCCGATGTCGATACCATCGCCTATCTCGAGCGCATGCTGGAAGACCCCAGCAGCGGCCTGGACAAGCCGGCCGGCGTCATTGTCGAGACGGTGCAGGGCGAGGGCGGCGTCAACGTCGCCACGCTGCGCTGGCTGAAAGAGCTGGAAAAACTGTGCCGCCGCCACGACATGCTGCTGATTGTCGATGACATCCAGGTGGGTTGCGGCCGCACGGGCAGCTTCTTCAGTTTCGAATCGGCCGGCATCCGCCCCGACATCATCACGCTGTCGAAATCGCTGTCGGGCTTCGGCCTGCCCATGTCGCTGGTGCTGATGAAGCCCGAGCTCGACATCTGGAAACCCGGCGCGCACAGCGGCACGTTCCGCGGCAACAACCTGGCCTTCGTCACCGCCACGCAGGCGCTCGACACGTACTGGGCCAGCGATGCCTTCTCGACCGAAGTGCAGCGCAAAGAGCGCCTGGTGCGCGACTGGCTGGAAAACCTGGCCCACAGCTTCCCCAATGCCGGCCTGGCCGTGCGCGGGCGCGGCCTGATCCAGGGCCTGGTGACCACCGCCGACCCGGCGCTGGCCAACCGCATCGCGCATCAGGCATTCAAGCGCGGCGTCGTCATCGAGACCTCGGGCGCGCAAGACGAAGTGCTGAAGCTGCTGCCCGCCCTGACGATCGAAGACGAGCTGCTGACCCGCGGCCTGGAAACGATCGAGGCCGCGGTGGCCGACGCGCTGGGTGAATCGGGGCAGTCTGCCCGTGTTCTGAAATTTGGAGGAAAACGTCGATGATCGTACGCAATGTGAAAGATGTGATCGGAACTCAGGACGAAGTCCGCACCGACACCTGGGTCAGCCGCCGCGTGCTGCTGAAGAAGGACGGCATGGGATTTTCGTTCCATGAGACCACCATTTTTCCCGGCGGACGCACGCACATCCACTACAAGAACCATCTTGAAGCGGTCTGGTGCATCGAAGGCGACGGTTCGATCGAGACGATCGCCGACGGCAAGAAATATGAGCTGGGACCGGGCGTGGTGTACGCCCTGAATGAAAACGACGAGCACTGGCTGTGCGGCGGCAAAGAGCCGCTGCGCGTCATCTGCGTGTTCAACCCGCCGCTGACCGGCCAGGAAGTGCACGACGCCGAGGGCGTCTATGCGCTGCCTGCCGAAGTCGCGGCGGCCTGAGAACAAGGAGGCTGATTATGATCTCACCTGCGCAAGATCCGTACGCCTCGCGTACGGATCGCAGTTCCGCCATCATTGCCCGCCAGGACCCGGTGGTCTATGGCGACGGCAAGTACGCCGACGCGCTGTCGGCCGAGCAAGTCCAGAACTATGACCGCGACGGCTTTCTGCTGCTGGAAAACATTTTTTCCGAAGCCGAAGTGCAAGCCCTGATCGGCGAAGTCGAGCGCATGACGCGCGACCCCGCCATCGTGCGCCGCGAAGAGGCCATTACCGAACCCGGCAGCAATGCCGTGCGCTCGATCTTCATGGTGCATGTGCTCAACCCGATGCTGGCCCGCCTGACCCGCGACCCGCGGCTGGCCAATGTGGCGCGCCAACTGTTGGGCTCCGAGGTGTATATCCACCAGTCGCGCGCCAACATGAAGCCCGGCTTCAAGGGCAAAGAGTTCTACTGGCATTCCGATTTCGAGACCTGGCACGTGGAAGACGGCATGCCGTCGATGCGCGCGCTGAGCTGCTCGGTGCTGCTCAGCGACAACAACGAGTGCAACGGCCCGCTGATGCTGGTGCCGGGCTCGCATCGCCAGTTCATTTCGTGCGTGGGCGAAACGCCGCGCGACCACTACAAGCAGTCGCTGAAGAAGCAGGAATACGGCGTGCCCGATCCGGTCAGCCTGCAGTTGCTGGCCGAGCAGGGCGGCATCCGCACCATGATGGCGAAGGCCGGTTCGGTGGTGTTCTTCGACTGCAACACCATGCACGGGTCGAACAGCAACATCTCGCCGTGGCCGCGCGCCAACGTGTTCATGGTCTACAACAGCATGGAAAACACGCTGAACCCGCCCAAGTACGGGCTGGATCCGCGGCCCGAGCATATTGCCACGCGCAAGGCGTTCAAGGCGGTGACGCCGCTGGATACGCTGAAGCTGGTGGAATAGGGCGGCGCCCCGGCGTTTCTTGCCTGTACCGAGCCCCGGGACCTTGCCGTCCCGGGGCTTTTTTCATTGCCCGCGCTGCGGTCCGGAAGATGTTTGGTACGTACAGCCTGTACGTATCAATGTACACTAGCGTTTTTTCGCGCCGGAGCATCCGGATTCCCGCGGGCCGGCCGGCCCGCAGCCAAAAAATACTGGAGACACCTTCTATGACCTCCGAAGTTTCCCGCGTTCCGATGTTCTCGGCGATGCTGAAAGTGCCGGGCGGGCTGATGCTGCTGCCCCTGATCCTGGGCTCGATCATCGGTACTTTCGCGCCCGACGCGCTGGCGATCGGCGGCTTTACCACGGCCCTGTTCAAGAACAGCGCGCTGCCGCTGATCGCGCTGCTGATCTTCGCTACCGGCACGCAGGTCAACATGCGCACCGGCGGCCCCATTCTGGCCACGGCGGGCACGATCCTGCTGATGAAGACGCTGGTGCCCGCCACGCTGATCGTGCTGCTGGGCAGCATGGTCGGCCTGGACGGGGTGCTGGGCGTATCGATCCTGGCGATGCTGGCGGCGTTCGACAACAGCAACGGCGGCCTGTGGCTGGCCTATACCGGGCAGTACGGCGACAGCCGCGACCGCGGCGCCTATGTGGCCAGCGCGGTGAACGATGGTCCCTTCTTCAGCCTGCTGTTCCTGGGCGCCTCGGGCCTGGCCGACATTCCCCTGGTGGCGCTGGTGGCCGCGCTGGTGCCGTTCCTGCTGGGCGTGGTGGTGGGCAACCTGGATGTGCAATGGCGCAACGTGCTCAAGCCCGTGCCCAACATCGTGATCCCGTTCTTCGCCTTTGCGCTGGGTACAGGCATCAACCTGGGCGCCGTGGTGTCGGGCGGGCTGACCGGCCTGATACTGGGCCTGCTGATCAGCCCCATCACGGGCTTCCTGGTGTACCTGGGCTACCGGTTCATTCTGCGGCGCGGCGGCAAGAGCGGCATCGGTTTCGCGGCCGGCACCACGGCCGGCAATGCCATCGCCACGCCGGCCGTGGTGGCGGCGGCCGACCCCACGCTGCAGCACTACGTCAGCACCGCCACGGCGCAAGTAGCCGCCTGCGTGCTGATCAGCTCGATCATGGCGCCCTTGCTGGCCTCGTATTTCCTGAAGCGGGCCGGTGAACTGAAGCCGGCCGAAGACGTGGGGCTCGCCCCGGAAGAATCCGCGCAGCCGATCCCCGACGCGAGGGTCTGAGCATGGCCGCCTTCATCGCCATCGTGGCCGACGACCTGACCGGCTCGGGCGACACCGCCGTGCAGTTCGTGCGCGCCGGCTGGCCTACGCAATTGTCGGTGGGGCGCGCCCGCCAGGCGCTGGCCGATCCGGCCGCCAGCCGGGCCGAGGTCATCGCGGTCACCACCCATAGCCGGCCGCTGCCGGGCCCGCGGGCCGCGGCGGTGGTGGCCGAAGACGTGGCCGCCCTGCGCGCCGCCGGCGTGCGGCGCCTGTATAAAAAGGTCGATTCGACACTGCGCGGCGCCTTCAAGGCCGAGATCGACGCGGCGCGCCAGGCATGGCGCGACGACGCGATCGCGGTGGTGTGCCCGGCGTTTCCGGCCACAGGGCGCACGGTGCGCGACGGCATTCTGTACGTGGATGACCAGCCGGTTACGGCGACCTCGGCGGCCACCGATCCGGTCACGCCCGTGACCGAAAGCCATATTCCTACGCTGCTGGACGGCGCCCAGCTGGCCGTGCGCGACGGCGAAACCCCGCGCGCGCTGGCCGACCGCATTCTGGCGGCGGGCGCGGTGGTGGTGGTGGATGCGCACCGTAGCGCCGACCTGGACCGCCTGGCGCAGGCCATCGTGCTACTGGGCGAACGCGCGCTGCCGGTCGGCTCGGGCGGCCTGGCGATACCGCTGGCAAGGCTGTGGGCGGGCGCCGAAACGCAAGGCGCGGTCCTGGTGGTCGTGACGTCGCAGCACAGCGCGGCGCGGCGCCAGGCGGCGGCCCTGCAAGCGGACGGCGCGCAAGTCTGGTCGCCCACGCTGGCGCAATTGGCCGACGCCGCCGCCTGGCGCGATTGGTCGGCGCAAGCCAGCCAGGCGGCCGCCGCCGCGGGCCCGCGCGCCACGCTGCTGTTGCTGGCCCCCGAGGGCCGGCGCGACGGCCTCGATTCAGAGGTTGTGGCGGCCCGCCTGGGCGCGCTGGCCGGCCAGCTGGTCCGCGCGGGCGCCACGGCCGGCGTGGTGGCGACGGGCGGCGACGGCGCCAGCGCCGTGCTGGCCGCCTTGCAGGCCGGCGGCATCGCCCTGGTCGATGAAGTGACTGGCGGCGTGCCCCTGGGCACGCTGACCGGCGGGCCGGCGGCCGGCCTGCCTATCGTGACCAAGGCCGGCGGCTTTGGCACCGACGATGTATTGATCCGGGCCGCCCGCGCGGTCCGCGAACGGAGATTCCCATCATGACGCAAGACGCAACGCCCCCCCGCATTCCCACCCTGGCCGTCACCCTGGGCGACGTGGCCGGGATCGGGCCCGAGATCACGGCCAAGATGCTGCTGGGCCACGACGACCTGCGCCAGCGCGCGCGGCTGGTGGTGGTGGGCGACGCGGGAGCGCTGCGCAAGGCCGCGCAGGCCCTGGGCGCCGATGCATCGCGCGTGCGGGTGATCGACGGCCCCGAGCAGGCGCAGAACGCCCCGGGCCTGATCGAGGTGATCCAGGCCGGGCCGGCGCTCGACCATGTGCCGCTGGGCGAGCTCAGCGCCGACGCGGGCGACGGCTCGGTGCGCTTTGTTACCACGGCCTGCGCGCTGGCGCGCGAGGGCCGGATCGACGGCATTGTCACCGCCCCGCTGAACAAGGCCGCCATGCACCTGGCGGGCCACAAATGGCCGGGCCATACCGAATTGCTGGCGCACGAGTTCGGCGTCAAGACGTTCTCGCTGGTGCTGTCGGCCGGCGACCTGTATATCTTCCACGCCACCACCCACGTCTCGCTGCGCCAGGCCATCGCCGACGTGACGCCGCAGCGCATGCGCGCGGTATTGCGGCTGGCCGGCTCGTTCGCGCGCGCGCTGGGCCGCGGCGACGAGCCGGTGGCGGTGGCGGGCCTGAACCCGCATGCCGGCGAGAACGGCATCTTCGGCAGCGAAGACGCCGAGATCCTGGCGCCCGCGGTGGCCGAAGCCAATGCCGCCGGCATCCGCGCGGCCGGCCCCATTCCGGCCGATGCCCTGTTTCCGCAGGCCGTGCGGGGCAAATGGAAGTTCGTCATCGCCTGCTATCACGACCAGGGCCACGCGCCGTTCAAGGCCGTGTACGGCGACGACGGGGTCAACATCACCGTCGGGCTGCCGGTGGTGCGCGTGTCGGTGGACCATGGCACGGCGTTCGACATCGCCGGCAAGGGCGTGGCGCGCGAAGAAAGCCTGGTGCTGGCGGCCGAGCGCGCCGCTCACCTGGCCCCGGGCTGGTCGCATGTATGGGAAACTGCGCGCTCCACCACCGGAGGCTGATTCCATGGCGTTCCTCGCCGATCCCGGTGCGCCGCTCGACCGATCCGGCGGCCACCCCCTGCACGCGCAAGTCGCCCAGGCGCTGCGCCGCGATATCCGCGACCTGCAATGGGCGCCGGGCACGGTGCTGCCCAGCGAGGCGGCGCTGTGCAGGCAATTCGGCGTGGCCCGCAGCGTAGTGCGGCAGGCCCTGTCGGCCCTGGTGGCCGAAGGCCTCATCCGCCGCGATCCCGGCCGCGCGCCCACCGTGGCGCCGGCCCGCGAACACCGCCGCATGGTGCAGCGGTCCACCGGGCTGTACGAACAGTTCGCCCACACCGGCACCGCGCTGCTGACCCGCGTGCGGCGCTTCGAGCCGGCCGCGCCGCCGCCCGACGTGGCGGCCTTTTTCGGCACCGACGACACCTTATTGCTGGAGCGCCTGCGCCGCGTCGCCGACGAGCCGCTGGCGTTCGTGCGCACCTGGCTGCCGCGCGCGCGCCTGCCCGGACTGGCCGCCGAGCATCTGCAAGACGCCTCGCTGCATCGCACGCTGGCGCAGCGCTTCGGCCTGCGCCCGGGCCGGGGGCGCAACCGCATCCGCGCCGTGGGCGCCGATGCCGCGCTGGCCGGCGAACTGCAGGTGGCGGCCGGCAGCCCGCTGCTGATGCTGGAAGGGCAGGGCTACGACCAGCACGGCCAGCCGCTGGAATGGTTCACCACCTGGCACCGTGCCGAGCAACTGGTGTTCGACGTGGACGTGAGCCCCGCGGGCGAGCACATCCACGCGGCGCTGCCGGGCGCGCCGGCGGGCGACAGCCCGGCCGGCGCCGTTCCCGCGCCGGGCCCGTCCGGTTCCCCGGCGCTGGAATCGCTCGAATCCCACCTGCGCGCCGCGCTCGACACCGTGCGCCGCCTGCGCGGCGAGTCCGCCTGAAGCCAGATCAGCCAGGTGTCTGACTCCCGCAAGGTGTCAGACACCGATGTGAGCATCCGGTCCGCGCGTGGCGGTGTCAGGTACCTGGCTCTCGGAAACCGGGTGTCAGGCACCGATGCTATGCTTGGCGGCCATCACCGCCCGCCTTCGTGTCCCCATGACCGCCCGCATCGCCAGCCTGCACATCTACCCCATCAAATCGTGCGCCGCCATCGACCTGGCCGAATCGCCCATCGACCGGGCCGGCCTGGCGGGCGACCGGCGCTGGATGATCCTGACGGCACAGGGCCAGTTCATGACGCAGCGCCAATGGCCCGCCATGGCGCTGATCCGGCCGTCGCTGGCGGCCGGCAGCCTGGAATTGCGCGCACCCGGCCAGCCGCCCCTGCGCATTCCGCTCGACGGCTCGCAACTGGCGGCCACCGTCCGCCGCGTCACGGTCTGGAACGACACGGTGCCCGCGCGCGAAGAAAGCGCCGCGGCGTCGGCCTGGATCAGCCGGGTGCTGGACCAGGATTGCGTGCTGGTGAAGATCGACGCACAGGCGCGGCGGCCTGCCCGCGCCGAATGGGTCGAGCGCTGGCGCGCGGCGCATTCCGACCTGGCCGGCGCGTTCCAGGGCGACCACGTGTTCGGGTTCGCCGACGGCTTCCCCTTGCTGATCGCCAACCAGGCTTCGCTGGACGACCTGAACGCCCGGCTGGCCGCGCAGGGGCAGCCCGCCGTGCCCATGGACCGTTTCCGGCCCAATATCGTGATTCAGGGCGAATGGGAAGCGTACGACGAAGACCACACCGCCATGGTGTCGGTGGGGCCTGTCAGCATGGCGCTGGTCAAGCCATGCACGCGCTGCCCCATGCCCAACATCGACCAGCGCACCGCCCGGCGCCATGACGAGCCCGGCCGCACGCTGGCCGCTTATCGCCAGTTCGAGGTCGGCATCGTGTTCGGCCAGAACGCCATCGTCGATGCTCCTTCCGATGCCCGCCTGCGGGTGGGGGACGACGCGGCAATCGAACTGGATTTCTAAGGGCGGGGGCTCAAGCCGAGAGCTTCAGCCCGACCAGCCCCGCGGCGATCAGCAGCACGCTGATGACGCGCATCGCGCTCAGCGCTTCGCCAAACAGCACGATGCCGGCCACGAAGGCGCCCAGCGCGCCGATGCCCACCCATACCGCGTAGGCCGTGCCCAGCGGCAGGGTTTTCATGGCGATCGAAAGCAGCCAGAAACTGGCCAGCATGGCTACCAGCGTGACCACGGAAGGAACCACGCGGGTAAATCCTTGGGTGTACTTCAGGCCGACGGCCCACACCACTTCGAACAGCCCCGCGAATACAAGAATGACCCAGGTCATGGAATGCCCCAATAACAAGAGCCGGCACGCTTGCCGGCGATGGGGCCGTCCCCGGGAGAATGCCGCCGGTACAGAGGCCGGCGCCCACCCCGGGCCGTCCCGGAGCGGTAAAAATTATAGAATACCAAATTGACCGCCGGCGCGACGGGGCGCCTGTCCGCCCCCGCCGCCGTCCGGCGCCACGCATTGTTTTCTATAGACAGTACCCATGAGTTTCCAGGTCACCGTACAACCCAGCCAGCATCAATTTCCGGTCGAAGCCGGCCAGACGGTGCTCGATGCCGCGCTGGCCGCGGGTATCGTGTTGCCGTACAGTTGCCGCAATGGCGCATGTTCCACCTGCAAGGGCAAGATCGTTGCCGGGCAGGCCGATGCCGGCGAGTATCCGGCCCAGATCCTGTCGCCCGAAGAACTGGCGCAAGGCTATACGCTGTTCTGCCAGGCGCGTCCGCAATCCGACCTGGTCATCGAAGCCACCGAAATCCGGCTGGCCAGCGACATCCAGATCCGCAAGCTGCCCGCGCGCGTGCAGGCCATGGACCTCGCCGCGCCCGATGTCACCGTGCTGCACCTGCAATTGCCGGCGGCCGAGCCGTTCCGCTACTACGCGGGGCAGTACATCGAGGTCATCCTCAAAGACGGCAAGCGCCGCAGCTATTCCATGGCCTGCGCGCCCCACACTGGCAGCCCGCTCGAATTGCACGTGCGGCACATGCCCGGCGGGGTGTTCACCGATCACGTGTTCGGGGCCGGCGATACGCAGATGAAAGTACGCGAAATCCTGCGCCTGGAAGGCCCGTTCGGCTCGTTCTTCCTGCGCGAAGACAGCACCAAGCCCATCGTGCTGCTGGCCAGCGGCACCGGTTTCGCGCCGGTCAAGGCCATCGTCGAACACATGGCGCACCACGGCATCCGCCGTCCCGCCGTGCTGTATTGGGGCGGGCGCCGGCCGCGCGACCTGTACATGCACGACCTGGCGCAGTCGTGGGCCCGGACGCTGCCCGATTTCCGGTACGTGCCGGTGGTGTCCGACGGCCTGCCCGAAGACGGCTGGACCGGCCGCACCGGCTTCGTGCACGAAGCCGTGCTGCAAGATCTGCCCGACCTGTCGGGCTACCAGGTGTATGCCTGCGGCGCGCCGCCCATGGTCGACGCCGCGCGCCGCGAATTCACGGCGCAATGCGGGCTGCCGGCCGACGAGTTCTACGCCGATGCGTTCACGTCCGAGGCCGACCTGGCCCATGCCGGCACCTGAGGCCACGGCGTGACGCGCGGACAGGAAACGTTCGGGTGCAAATGGATACCGGCCCTTCTTTTATGTTATAGGCGGGGCCGGGCGGGCGCAGTAAACTGCCGCACCGGCACCACGATCGGATCGAGCCGCGACAGCAGGGGGCATGCCCCGCTGCGGCCAGCGGCGCAAGGAGCAAGGCGCGCATGAAAGTAGCGGTATTGGGTAGCGGCATCATCGGCATTTCCAGCGCCTGGTGGCTGCGCCAGGCAGGCCACGACGTCGTGGTCGTCGATCGCCGCCCCGGCCCGGCCCAGGAAACCAGCCTGGCCAACGGCGGGCAGATTTCCGTCTCGTACGCCGAGCCCTGGGCCAATCCGCAGGCCCCCCTGAAACTGCTCAAATGGATGTTCCAGGACGACGCGCCGCTGCTGTTCCGGCCCCAGCTCGACTGGCGCCAGTGGATGTGGGGCCTGGCCTTCCTGCGCGAATGCCTGCCCGGCCGGCTGGCGCCCAATATCCGCGCCATGGTCAGGCTGGCCGAATATAGCCGGACCACGCTGCGGGCCATGCGCGCCGAACTCGGCATTCCTTACGATCACCTCGAGCGCGGCATTCTGAATTTCTATCGCGACCCGCACGAATTCGAAACCTCGCAGAAGGCCGCCGGCCTGATGCGCGATTTCGGCGTCGAGCGCCGGGTCGTGAGCACCGACGAGGTCATCGCCATCGAGCCGGCGCTGGCCCCGCATCGCGCCACCATCGTGGGCGGCGACTATACCCCCGAAGACGAAAGCGGCGACGTCCACCTGTTCGCCGCCGGCCTGGCGCGGCAATGCGAGGCGGCGGGCGTCGAATTCCATTACGAAACCAGCGCCACGCGCCTGGTCAGCCAGGGCGGGCAGGTGCAATGCCTGGAAGTCATCCAGCCCGATGGCCGCTACGGCCGCGTCGTGGCCGATGCCTACGTGGTGGCGCTGGGCAGTTTCAGCGCGCGCCTGGTGCGGCCGTTGGGCGTGCCCTGCAACGTCTATCCCGCCAAGGGCTATTCGGCCACGTTCGACGTGCGCGATCCGGCCGGCGCGCCGTCGGTCAGCCTGACCGACAGCAGCCACAAAGTGGTGTTCTCGCGCCTGGGCAACCGGCTGCGCATGGCGGGTACCGCCGAACTCTCCGGCTATACGCGGGCGCTGAACACCGGCCGCTGCGAGGCCATGACGCGCCTGGCGCGCGAACTCTTTCCCGATGCCCTCGACTTCGAGAGCGTCAGCTATTGGTCGGGCCTGCGCCCGTCCACCCCTTCGAACGTGCCTCTCATTGGCCGTACCCGCATTCCCAACCTGTATCTGAATACGGGCCATGGCACGCTGGGCTGGACCATGGGGGCCGGTTCGGGCCGGGCCCTGGCCGAGCTGCTCAGCGGACGCAAGCCAGAGCCCGAATTTCCTTTTCTTGGTCTATGAACCTATGAAGACACTGCAATTGGCGGGCCTGGCCCGCGCACTGGTCGCCAGCCGGCGCACCTGGGCTTTCGGAGCGGCGATGCTGGTCGCGGGCGCAGCGCACGCCGCCGGAGTCGAAATCGAAGTCTGGCACACCCTTTCGGGCCCCAACAAAGCCGAATTCGAAAAGCTCGTCAAGAAATACAACAAAGAACAGAGCGACGTCGAGGTCGAGCTGCGCGGTTTCGCCAACGCGCAAGAACTGCAGCTGGCGGGCGCCGACGCGCTGAAAAAGAAAAGCGGGCCCAATCTGGTCCAGCTGGCCGATAACCGCTCGCCGGAAGTCGTGTCCCAGCACAAGGCCATCCTGCCCTTGTACCAGTTGCTGGCCAAATACCCCATCAAAGACCTGAACTGGTTCCTGCCTTCCACGTCCAGCTTCACCCGCGACGGCAAGGGCCGCCTGCTGGCCTTCCCCTGGATGGCCGAAGTGCCCATCATGTACTACAACCTGGCCTATTACAAAAAGGCCGGCCTCGATCCCAACAAGCCCGCCCGCACCTGGGCCGACCTGCAGGGCGACCTGCTCAAGCTGCGCGACGTGGCCAACATCGAATGCCCGTACGCGTCCAGCAACCAGGTCAAGATCCACCTGGAAAACCTGGCGCCCGTCAACAAGCAGATGTTCACCAGCAACGACAACGGCCTGGCGTCGAGCAAGGCCACGCCCGCGCTGAAGTTCGACACGCTGTACATGCGGCACATCTCGCTGATGGTCAGCTGGAAGCGTTCGCTGCTGTTCATGGCGCATTCCGACGACGACCAGAGCGACAAGCTGTTCGCCAAGGGCGACTGCGCCGTGCTGACCTCGGGCTCGGGCGCGGCCGGCCTGTTCATGAACACGCGCTCGCTGTCGTTCGGCGTGGCGCCGCTGCCGTACTACGACCAGGCCACCAAAGAAGCCGGCAGTCCGTTCATCAGCGGCTCGGCGCTGTGGGCCATCGACGGCCATCCGCAAGCGCAGGAAAAAGCCACGGCGCAGTTCCTGGCCTGGCTGGCCAAGCCCGTCAACGCGGCCGAATGGCATCAGCGCACGGGCTACCTGCCGCTGACCGACGCGGCGTTCCGCGCCGCCGATGTCTCGTTCTACGACAAGGTGCCCGGCGCGCACGCCCTGGTGCAGTCCATGCTGGGCAAGTCCGCGTCCACCAGCCGCGGCTTCCGCATGGCCAACTACGATCGCGTCGAGGCCGTGCTCAACGACGAACTGAACGAAGCCTTCGACGGCAAGACGCCGCCCGTGGCGGCGTTGAACCGCGCCGCCGACCAGGCGCGCAAGCTGGCGCAGCAGCGCTAGCGCGCGGGCTCGGCCATGGCGGCTGCGGCCGCCATGGCTCGCGACTTGCCTACCGGCCGCCAGGCCGGTTTTTTATGCCCGTGGCAGTCCGAATGAACAAAAAATTCCGTCCGTACATGTCTGTCTAGCCGCATCGGCCGGGGCAGGCCACCATGCCGTCCAGGCGTTCCCATTCGGGGCGCGCACCGATTCAGGACGAGCATGGTTCGACTCTTACTTCTAGGCTTGCTGCCGCTGGGCTTGGCCGCTTGCGCGCAATGGCCGGGCGGCGTGCCGGGCTGGCTGGCCGAAGGCGCGCCGGCCGGCCATTACGATTTCAACTGGCAGTTGTCGGGCGACCCGGCCGTCGCCCCATTGCAGGTGTTCAGCGGAGCAGGGCGTACCTGGCTGCAGTTCGCGCCGGGCCGCACGGCGCCCGCGTTGTTCGCGCAAACCCCGGCCGGCCTGCAGCCCTTGCCGTACACGCGCCGCGACCCGTACCTCATCGTCGACGGCATCTGGCCGGCCCTGGTGCTGCAGGGCGGGCGGCACCAGGCGCGTATCGAGCGGCCCGGCCCGCAGGCCGCCCTGGCGCAGGCCGAGGCGCCGGCCGCGATGTCCGCCATGCCCGCCATCGAGCCCGCCCCTGCATCCGCGGCGCTTCCCGCCATGCGCGCGGCCGCGCCTGTGTCGGCGCCGGCCGCGCCGCCCGACACGCCATCCGCCGCGTCGTCCGCCGGCGCAGCCGATGCGTCCGCGCGTTTTCGCGCCGGCCCGCCCGACGCCACCTTGCGCGCCGTGCTGGCGCGCTGGGCCGCCGACGCCGGCTGGTCTTTCGAACCGCAGCACTGGGCGGTCGATGCCGATATCCCGCTGGCGGGCAGCGCCGATTTCCCCGCCGATTTCAAGACGGCCGCGCGCAGCCTGCTGGCCTCGACCGAATTGGCCGACCGGCCGGTGCAGCCCTGTTTCTATACCAACAAGGTGTTGCGCGTCGTGCCGCTGACGCAGGCCTGCGACCGTTCCACCGCACCCGGAGCCCGCCCATGAAGGCCCGCCTGGCATATTCCGGCATCGTGTTGCTGGCCCTGGCCGGATGCTCGGCGCAGCAGTCGCTGCAGGCTTTGCGCGTAGCCATTTCCACGGCGCGCGCCGAAGTCGAAACGGGCCAGCGGCAGTTCGCCGCCGCCGTGTCGGATCGCAATGCGCGCATCGCTGCCCAGGATGTCGGCAAGCCCTGGCTGGCCGGCAAGTCGCAGCCGCTGGCCCGCGACATCGTGCTGCCGCCCGCGTTGCGGGGCGACGTGGACACGACCCTGCTGTTTGCGGGGCGGCTCGACCTGCCTTCGCTGGCCGAGCGGCTGACCAGCGCGACCGGCATCGCCGTGCGCATCGCTCCCGACGCCTTGTTGCCGCAGGCGCTGTTCCTGCCGCGGCTGGGCCAGCCGGCGCCAGCCGAGCTGTCCGCGCCTCTGCGCGTGCCCGTACTGGCCGGGCCGCGTCCCTTGCCCGACACCCTCGACACGCTGGCTGCCAGCTTCGGCGTGCAATGGCGCTACCATCGCAACGCCATCGAGTTCTATCGCACGCAGACGCGCGTGTTCGATGTGCGCGCGCTGACGCTGGCCAGCCGCGTCGACGCCCGGCTGGGCCGCGCCGGCACCACCGAGGCCGGCGGTTTCGACAACACCTCCACCACCGCCTTGTCGTCGGGCGAGCACCATGCCTTGCAGGCCGTGCGCGCCCGCATCATTCCGTTCCTGACGCAGGCCGGCACCATCGCCGACCTCGACGGTGGCGGCAGTTCGCTGGTCGTCACTGATATCCCCGACGTGCTCGACCGCATCGGCCAGTTCATCGAAGGCGAAAACCAGGCGCTGACGCGGCGCGTGCGCCTGCTGTTCGAAGAAATCACGGTAGTGGCCACCGACAGCGCCGAGGGCGGCATCGACTGGAAAGCCGTCTACGACAGCGCGCGCGCAGCGCTTACCGTCGCGATGCCCGCCGCGGCCGGCAATGCCGCCGCGGCATTGGGCGCCACGGTCGACGGCGGGCCCTTCCAGGGTTCGCGCGCCATCATCTCGGCGCTCAGCCAGACCGGCGCGGTGCTGCGCCACAGCAGCGTACCGGTCCTCACCCTGAACCGCCGTCCGGTCACCCATGCCGTGCGCACCACTTTCTCGTACATCGACCAGGTCCAGAGCACCGCGGTGCCGGGGGTCGATGCCTCGCTGGGCAGCGCGGTCCTGCCGTCGGTATCCATCAGCCAGAAGCAGGAAACCGTCGGCACGTTCCTGACCCTGGTGCCCGATGCCCAGGCCGATGGCCGCATCCTGTTGTCCATCGCCTACGACAACACCGTCGCGCAACCGATCAAAAGCATCACGTTCGGCGAGCACGGCAACCAGGTCCAGGTGCAGCAGATCACCATCGATGGCAACGGCACCGTGCAGCAGGTCGCGCTCAGCCCGGGCCAGCCGGTCATTCTGTCCGGCTTCGACCGGCGCCAGGACGAATACGACCGTCGCCGCCTGGCCCCCCACGCGCCGCTGTTGGCGGGCGGGCAAGACCGTGCGTCCAGCGACCGGCTGACGACCGTGGTTCTCGTTACCGCGCAGGTCGAAGAGGGCATCTGAATGGGCGCGGCACTGGCTTCCGATCGGCTGTTGCTGATCGACACCGATGGCGGCGCCCGCAGCCTGGCGTTCGGACTATCGTGGTTCGCGCTGGTGGGCAGCCATGCGTCCAGCATGGCAAGAGCCCGCGCGCGCCGCATGCGCGCCACGCATTTCGTCGCCGGAGGGCAGGGCGCCATGTCGGGCGGCTGCGCGCGGCTTGGCCCTGCCGCGCGGCGCCGGCCCGTGCTGGCCGCGGCCCAGGCCTTCGCCCGGCACTATCCCGAGGGCACGGTGGCCTGTATTGCGCCGCTGCCGGATGGCCGCTGGTGGCTGGCGGCGGCCCAAGACGGCGCGGTGTTGGCGCGCGCCGATGTGCTGTACCCCGATGCAGCCCAGGCCGCCGAGGCCATGCAGGCCTTGGCGGCCCAGTATCCATCGCTGCGGCAGCACGATGGGCCGCAAACCTTGCAGGCCCTGCTGGCGGCCGCCGACCCCGCCGCGTTGCTGCAGCCGGTGGGGTCGCGTTGGTCGCGCGTGCCGCTGCCCGTGCGTGTGTTCGCCAGTGTGCTGGTGCTTGCGTCGGCCGTGCCGCTGGCGCGGCAGGCCTGGCAGCCCGCCACGCGCGCCCCGGCCGCGCCACCGCCCCTCGATGCCGTCCAGGCCTGGCGGCAGGCCGCGCTGCAGTTCCGCCAGCAACTCACCGTGCAGCCCATGCCCGAACTGGGCCGCTTGCTGGCTACGCTGCATCGCCTGCCGCTGAACGTGCGGGGCTGGCTGCTGCGCGATGCGCGCTGCCTGCCGGCACAGCGGGCCTGGTCGTGCAGCGCCGCCTATGTGCGTGCGCAGGCCGACGCCACCAACCACGCGTTCACGCAGGCCTTGCCCGCGGGCTGGGGCCTGCGCTTCCAGCCGCTCGATGGCGCCGAACTCACCTGGACGCTGCCGGGCAATCACACATCGCTGGCGCAGGTCGCCCTGCCTGGCGCCGCGCACCTCGACGGCGTGCTGGCCAGCGCGCTGCAGCAGGCGCGGCCGGCCTTTACCCAGGTGACGCTGGGCCCGGCCGTCGCGGCGCCCATGGTCCCACCGCGCGACTCGCAGGGCCTGGCCGTGGCCGCGCCTGCTGGCTGGCCGGTGTTGCGCCAGCGTGCGCTGGCGCTGCAGGGGCCGCTGCGCTCCGTTGCCTTGCTGGCCGACCAGTCCGGCTTGGCCGTCGCCTGGTCGTCGGTGGTGCTGCGCCTGGCGGCCGACCGCGTGCCCAGTACTGCCGTCAGCGCCCTGACGGCCGAACTCCAAGGAATCCTCTATGAACAAGATGCTCAAGACTGATCCGCACCCCCGCGCCAGAATAGGCCGCCGGCGGCGCCCCGGCTGGCTGGCGGTGCTGGCATTCGGCTGCGGTGCCGCCATGCCCGGCCCGGCCCAGCCGTCCGGGGCGGCCGATGCCGTCGATGTTGCCGATGTTGCCGATGTTGCCGACGCCGCCGTGCCCGCCGGCGAGGCAGGCTGGGCCGAGGGCGATACCGTGCGCGACTTGTTGCGCCTCGACGCGCAGGCGGCCCGGGTCACGGCACCGCGGCAGGCGGCCGACTGGCTGCGGCCGGGCACGCCCCAGGTCGCGGCCCATGCCGCCCGTATCGGCCGGGCCGGCGGCTACGCGGGCCCCGAGGCCGGTGACGCGCCCGGCGCCGCCGACCGGATCGACGTCGTGGCCATCTACGGCGTGGGCAAGGTCCTGCACGCCGACATCAGCATCAACGGCCGCTTGTCGCGCTATCGGGCCGGCCGTGCCTTGCCGCTGGCCAGCAGCCCGCTGGGCGCGCAACCGTACTCGCTGCATGCCATCGAGGCGCCTTGCGTGCGTCTGCGCAAGGCCGGCGAACCCTACACGGCCTGCCTGCTGCATGCCGATTCCGCCCATGACTGACCGTCCGGCATTGGCCGCCGCGCCGCTGGTTAACGGCCCGGATACCTTCTGGCTGCATACGCCCGATGACCTGGCGCGCCTCGACCCGGCGTTCGTCCGCACGCTCGGCGGCGAATTCGACCTGGCCTTGCTGGCGGGGCGGCTATGCCCGGTGCTGCTCGAGGGCGGCCAGGCCGCCGTCTTTGCCTTGCACGAATATCTGCAGGGCGACCCGATCGCCGAGATCGAACGCATGCTGCGCGCGCGCGGATACCGGCTTGCCGCGGTATCGCGCTATGCGCTGCCGGCGGCCTTGCTGCTGCCCGTCGCGCGCGGCCAGGTCACGGCCGCCACCCTGCGAGAAGGCCGCGGCGCGGCTCCCGCCACGCGGCGCCCGGCCCTGGCGGCCATGTTTCTCGACCTGGTGCGCTGGGGGCTCGAGCAGCATGCCAGCGACGTGCACATCAACGTCATCCGGCCGCCGGGCAAATCCGAGGTGCGCTACACCATCGATGGCGCCTACGTGCTGCCCGATTGCTTCGGCAACATGTCGGCCGCCACGCTGCTCGACGTACTGGCGGTGGCCTGGATGGACGTGCGCGGCGGCAACGGCGCGGTGTTCGATCCCTTGGCCGAACAGCAAGGCCGCATCTCCCTCGATATAGGCGGGCGCCCCGTCACCGTGCGTTGGGCTTCGCTGGCCACCGATGCCGGCCCTTCGGTCTGCCTGCGCCTGTTGCGGCTGGATGCCGCCGAAGGCGGCTCCAGCCTGGCGGAACTCGGCTACCTGCCGTCGCAGATCGCCATGCTCGAGCGCGCGCGCGAACGCAGCGGCGGCGCCATTGTGCTGGCGGGCGTCGTGGGCTCGGGGAAATCCACATCTCTCGCCACGCTGATGCGCGGCATTGCCGCCACGCGCAAACTCATCACGCTGGAAGATCCCGTCGAATACCGCATCGGCAATGCGCTGCAAAACACCGTGAGCCGCGCGCTGGACGCCGCCGACTCGCCCGTGTTCGATGCCAAGCTCAAAACCCTCAAACGCTCGGCCATGCACGACCTGCTGATCGGCGAGGTGCGCGACCGCGACACGGGCCGCGCCTTCATGGACCTGGCCGGGTGCGGCATCAATGTCTACACCACCACGCATACGGGCGCGGCCCACATGATTCCCGAACGCCTGGCTTCCGATTTCATCGGCGTCTCGCGCGACTTCCTGGCCACGCCCGGCGTGCTCAAGCTGCTGGTCTACCAGGCGCTGCTGCCGCGCCTGTGCCCGTCCTGCGCGCTGCCGTTCGACGCGCTGCCGCGCAATGCTGGGGCGGCGCCGGGCGCCGACTGGGCAATGAGCTTCGCGCAGGCCCATCAACTGGATCCGGCCATGCTGCGGGCCCGCAATCCGGCGGGCTGTCCGGCCTGCCGCCGGGCGCAATTGCCGCAATTGCATGGCCTGGCGGGGCGCACGGTGGTGGCCGAAATGATCGAGCCCGGGCACGACGACCACTTCCTGCACAAGCTGCGGCATCGCGACAACGTCGGGCTGCTGCGCCATGTGCGCGCCTTGCCGCGCACGGCTCCCGGCGACCCCGACATGGCCGGCAAAAGCGTACTCGACTGCGCGTTGTACAAGGTCTCGCGCGGCCTCGTCGATCCACGCCTCGTCGCCGCGCAGTTCGAGCTGCCGTCCGATCCGCGCTGCGCCGCAACGTTGCGCCTGCTATCCGGAGGCCGCGATGCATGACCGCGCGCAAACCCTGATGGCCATGGCGCACCGCCTGGCGGGCTGGTACGACAGCCGCCGTTTTCAGCGGCAGCGCGCCGATTACTACGAATACCTGGCCGACCTGATCAATAGCCTGCAGGGCCGCAAGACCCTGCGCGACATGTTCGAAGACGATGCGCTGCGCTACGGGCCGCATGCGGCGCGGGGGCGCCTGGCGCGGCGCTGGCTGCGGGCCTACCAGGAATCCGGCGGCGACCTTGCCGCCACCTGGGCCGGCACCATGCCCGACGACGAATGCCAGTTGATTGCCGCGGCCCAGCAAGCAGGAGGCGATGCGTTGCCGCATGCGCTGCGAGGCCTGGCCGAGGCGGCCCGGCTGGTACAGCGGGCTCGCGACACCCTCGCGGGTACCTCGGCGGCGGGCATCGTGGCGCTGGCCGTGGCCCTCAGCCTGTTTTGCGCCGTGCCGTATTTCACCGTGCCGCGCCTGCAGCAGGTATTCCAGGGCGTGCCGCCCGACTATTACGGCGAGCTCACCCGGGGCCTGTACTCACTGGCGCAGTGGCTGCGGCGTTGGCTGGCGTTCTGGGCCGTGCTGCTGGCCGGCGGGGCCTGGCTGGCGTCCTGGGCGATGCCGGTGTTCACCGGGCCGTGGCGCGCGCGGCTCGACCGGCTGTTCCCATGGCGGCTGTATCGCGATTTCCATGCCATCCGCTTCCTCGCGATGCTGGCCGTCATGCTGCGCCAGCGCGGCAACATCGACACGCGGCTGCGCCAGGCGCTGGCGGCGCTGTCGTGGCACGCGCCGCCCTGGCTGGACTGGCACATCGGCGCCATGCTGGCCCGCGTCGAACACGGCATCGTGGGTGCCGAGACCTTCGACACCGGGCTGTTCGATCGCGAAACGGCCTGGTTCATGGCCGACGTCATCGCGGCGCGCGGTGTCGAGGCCGGCGTGGCGCAGGCGCGCCTGCGGGCCGAAACGCGCGCCCTGGCACGGGTGCGGCGCGAGGCCCTGGCATTGCGCTGGGCGCTGCTGCTGGCCTCGGTCGGCGCGGTCCTGGGCCTGGCGCTATGGCACTACGGAGTCATCGACGAACTGCGCCGCGCCCTGACGAACTACTACGCCAGCCGCTAATGGCACGCGGCGGCATTTTCCTTATCACTCTCCAGGAGCCCTCCATGCATCATTTTTCGTGCATTGCCACACCACGCCGCCAGGCCGGTTTTTCGCTGATCGAGGTGTCGATCGTCACCGCCATCGTATTGCTGGTGGCGATCATCGGCATTCCGGCCATCGGCGCCTACGTCATCGAAAACAAGGTGCCCAAAGTCGGCGAAGAGCTGCAGCGCTTCGTGGCGCGTACCAAGAGCCACGCGCAGGGATCCGGCCCGGCGCCGTACAGCGACCTCGACACCGGTTCGCTGGCCAATGCCTTGCGCGATTCCAGCGTGGTGGCGGCCAGCGGCACGGGCGCCGGCGCCGTGGTCGCGCATGGCCTGGGCGGCACCGGCAATGGCGGCAACGGCATCATTGCCGTGGCCCCGGCCTCGGTGGCCGGCGGCGGAGCCGGTTCGGGTTTTTCCATCACCCTGACCAACGTCAGCAACGCCGCCTGTCCGGGCCTGGCCTCGGTCATGCAGCGCATGTCCGACATCATCACGATCGAGGGCCGGGGCGGGGCGGTCCGGATCAAAGACACCACCGTCGTGCCGCGTGTCGCGTACAGCGCGGCCGCCGCCGAGGCCCAGTGCGCCGAGGGCGACAACAATACTTTCGTGTTCACGGTCCGCTGAGGCAACGCCCGTGCCTACGATGGAACTTCATGCCGCCGCATTCGCGCGCGCGCGCCGCCATTCCGGGCAGGCGGGTTTTGCCCTGCTGGAACTGGCCGTGGCACTCGCCCTGACCACCATGCTCCTGATCTGGGGCGCCAACCGCCTGGCCCACCGGGCCGACGACGCGGCCGCGCGCGCGGCCGGCGTCTGGATGCTGGAACTCAAGCGCGGGCTGGACAACATGCTGCGGCAGCATTTCGACAGCCTGGCCGAAGGCGTGCCTGCCCTGGACCCCAATGGCGTGCCTTTGTACGCCGATCTGCTGGCTCCGCGCCTGGCCGAACTCAAGGCCCACGGCCACCTGCCCGCCGGCTTTCCGGACACGGGC
The DNA here is from genome assembly GCA_017745595.1 of Bordetella petrii. Taxonomy (GTDB): domain Bacteria; phylum Pseudomonadota; class Gammaproteobacteria; order Burkholderiales; family Burkholderiaceae_B; genus Bordetella_A; species Bordetella_A petrii_C. Next base: position 180,566 of record WMBV01000001.1, on the reverse strand, counting down.
GCCATGGGCGCAGGCGTGGCCATCCGCGTGCTGCGCGATGCCCGTTGTCCCGGGGCCGGCTGCCGGCTCGACGCCTTGGCCTACGGCACCGAACCGGTCCTGGCGGCGGGCGGCACGGCCCCCGACCTGATGCGCATCGGCGCGGCGATCGAGGCCGCGGGCGGCTATGGCGGTTCGGCCAGCGCGGCCCGGGTGCGGGGCGCCAATTTCGATTTCGCCAATCCGCCCGCGCCCGGCATGCCTGCCTTGCCGCCGGGCACGCTGGTCGTGTGGGCCGGGTTCGGCACGGCCGACTACGACCTGTACGTGCGCCGCCACGATCCCCGCGACCCGGAACTGCGCGGGCCGCTGTCCGTCGCGGGCGACCTGTCTTCCCAGGGCCGGCTGCAAATCGGCGAATACCTGGCGGTCGGCGGCACCGCGGTCGCGGGCACGGCCTGTTCCGGCACGGGGCTGTTCGCGCGCGCCACCGCGGGCGGCCTGCTGGAATGCCGGGGCGGCCGCTGGACGGCGGCCTTCGGCAGCGCATTCGGCGGAGCCTATGCCACCCAGGGGCAGGGCTGCGGCGCCTATTCCAGTGTCAACCCCCTGACCGGCTGGTGCTCTTGCCCCGGCGGGTACACGCCGGTACTGGTCTCCAAAGACCTCTGGTCGCAAGAAGGCTCCGTCACGTTCTCGTATGTGTGCGTGGCGCCGGGGTAGGCGGGCCGTCTTTTCCGGCGGGGCGGGGGGTGTGGCGCCGGCCTGCCGACCCTCTATAATCAAAAATTCGCCTAAATCCCGGTTCGTCCAGCATGAAATCCTCAGAGATTCGCCAGCAATTCCTGCAGTTCTTCCAGTCGAAAGGGCACACCATCGTTCCTTCGGCCTCGCTCGTGCCGGGCAACGACCCCACGCTGCTCTTCACCAATTCGGGCATGGTGCAGTTCAAGGACGTCTTCACCGGCAAGGAAACGCGGGCCTATAGCCGGGCCACCTCGTCGCAGCGCAGCGTGCGCGCCGGCGGCAAGCACAACGACCTGGAAAACGTCGGCTACACGGCGCGGCACCACACGTTCTTCGAAATGCTGGGCAACTTCAGCTTCGGCGATTATTTCAAGCGCGATGCCATCCAGTACGCCTGGGAACTGCTCACCAGCGTCTACCGGCTGCCGGCCGAAAAACTCTGGGTGACGGTCTACCAGGAAGACGACGAGGCCTACGACATCTGGGCCAACGAAGTCGGCGTGCCGCGCGAGCGCATCATCCGCATCGGCGACAACAAGGGCGCCCGCTACGCGTCCGACAATTTCTGGCAAATGGCCGACACCGGGCCGTGCGGCCCGTGCTCCGAAATCTTCTACGACCACGGCCCCGACGTATGGGGCGGCCCCCCGGGCTCGCCCGAAGAAGACGGCGACCGATACATCGAAATCTGGAACCTGGTGTTCATGCAGTTCGAGCGCGACGCCGCCGGCAACATGGAACCCCTACCCAAGCCCTGTGTCGACACCGGCATGGGCCTGGAGCGCATCGCGGCCGTGCTGCAGGGCGTGCACTCCAACTACGAAATCGACCTGTTCCAGAACCTGATCCGGGCCGCGGCGCGCGAAACCGGCATCAAGAACCTCGAAGACAATTCCCTGAAGGTCATCGCCGACCACATCCGCGCGTGCTCCTTCCTGATCGTCGACGGCATCATTCCCAGCAACGAGGGCCGCGGCTACGTGCTGCGCCGCATCGTGCGCCGCGCCCTGCGCCATGGCTACAAGCTGGGCCAGACCAAGCCGTTCTTCTACAAGCTGGTGCCCGACCTGGTCGCCGAAATGGGCCAGGCCTATCCCGAACTGGCGCAAGCCGCCGAGCGCGTGGCCCAGGTGCTAAAGCAAGAAGAAGAGCGCTTCGGCGAAACCCTCGAGCACGGCATGAAAATCCTCGACGGCGCGCTGGCCGGGGTGCCGGCCGGCGGCCAGCTCGACGGCACCACGCTGTTCACGCTGTACGACACCTATGGCTTTCCGGTCGACCTCACTGCCGACATCTGCCGCGAGCGCCAGGTCGAGGTCGACATGGCCGGCTTCGATGCCGCCATGGCGCGCCAGCGCGACCAGGCCCGCGCCGCCGGCAAGTTCAAGATGGCCGAAGGGCTCAGCTACGAAGGCGTCGATACCCGCTTCGAGGGCTACGAAAAGCTCGAGCTCGATAACGTCAAGGTCGCGGCGCTGTATGTCGACGGCACCCAGGTCGAGCGCGTACAGGCCGGCCAGAACGCCGTGGTGGTGCTCGACGCCACCCCGTTCTACGCCGAGTCCGGCGGCCAGGTGGGCGACACCGGCCTGCTCGAAGGCGGCGGCGCGCGGTTTGCGGTGGCCGATACCCTCAAAATCCAGGCCGGCGTGTTCGGCCATCATGGCGTGCTCGAATCCGGCTCGCTGGCCGTGGGCGATACCCTGCTGGCGCGGGTAGACGCCGTGCGCCGCGCGCGCACGGTGCGCAATCACTCGGCTACCCACCTCATGCATAAGGCGCTGCGCCAGGTGCTGGGCGCTCACGTGCAGCAGCGCGGCTCGCTGGTCGACCCCGATAAAACCCGCTTCGACTTCGCCCACGACGCGCCCTTGTCGGCCGAACAAATCGCCCAGGTCGAAGCCATCGTCAATGCCGAAGTACTGGCCAACCAGTCCACCCAGGCGCGGGTCATGGCTTACGACGACGCCGTCAAGGGCGGCGCCATGGCGCTGTTCGGCGAAAAATACGGCGATACCGTGCGCGTGCTCGACATCGGCTTTTCGCGCGAACTGTGCGGCGGCACCCACGTGGCACGCACCGGCGACATCGGCCTGTTCAAGATCGTGGCCGAAGGCGGCGTGGCCGCCGGCGTGCGGCGCGTCGAGGCCATCACCGGCGACAACGCCCTGGCCTGGGTACAGAACCAGAATGCCTTGCTGCTGCGCGCCGCGGGCCTGCTGCGCAGCACGCCCGCCGATTTGCCCGATCGCATCGCCCAGGTGCAAGAACAGGTCCGCACGCTCGAAAAAGATCTCGAACAGGCCCGCGGCAAGCTGGCCGCCAGCGCCGGCAATGACCTGGCGGCCAAGGCCGCCGACGTCAAGGGCATCAAGGTGCTGGCCGCCAGCCTGGGCGATATCGATCCCAAGGCCCTGCGCGGCATGGTCGACAACCTGAAAGACCGCCTCAAGCCCGCCGTCGTGCTGCTGGCCAGCGCCGGCGGCGATGGCAAGATCAGCCTGGTGGGCGGCGTCACGGCCGATCTCACGGGCCGGGTCAAGGCGGGCGAACTGGTCGGCTTCGTGGCGGGGCAGGTGGGCGGCAAGGGTGGCGGCCGGCCCGACATGGCCATGGGCGGGGGCACCGACGCGCAGGCCTTGCCGGCGGCGGTGGCCAGCGTGCAGGGGTGGGTCGATGAACGCCTCTGAACCCGCCGCCGACCTGCCCGGTTTCCAGCACGAGGTCGATGCCAGCGGGCTGACCTGCCCGCTGCCCATCCTGCGCGCCAAGAAGGCCCTGGCCCAGATGGAAAGCGGCCAGGTGCTGCGGGTGCTTACCACCGATCCCAAGGCGGTGCGCGACTTCCAGGCCTTCGCCAAGCAAAGCGGCAACGCGCTGGTGGCGCAGCACGAAGGGCAGGGCAGCGCGCTGCATTTCCTGCGGCGGCGCTAGCGCCGCCGGCCCGGGGCGGCGGCGGCCGGCCCCGGGTGTATGCTATCTGTCCGGCATAAATCGAAGGCTTTCTTGCCAGGGCCTTCTTTTCAATGCTAGAATCTTCCGTTTTTCACAACTAATTCAAGGGATTACCTATGGTGGTGATTCGCATGGCCCGCGGTGGGTCGAAGAAGCGTCCGTTTTACAATCTGGTAGCTACCGATACGCGCAACCGCCGCGATGGCCGCTTCATCGAGCGCGTGGGCTTTTACAACCCGGTTGCCAGCGAAGGCGCGGAAAAGCTGCGTATCTCGCTGGACCGCGTCCAGTACTGGACCAACAGCGGCGCGCAACTGTCGCCCGCCGTCGAACGCCTGGTCAAAGACTACTCGGCCAAGGTTTCCGCCGCCGCCTGACGGCGCGCCCGGCGCAAACCTGGCTTAGCTTTGCCGGCTGGCCCCATGCCCGACGCCGCAACGCCCGCCGCGGTCCCCGACGACCTGGTCGAACTGGGCCGCATCGTCGGGGCATACGGGGTCAAGGGTTGGGTCAAGGTGCAGCCGCATTCCGCCCAGGCCGACGTCCTGCGCCAGGCATCCACGTGGTGGCTGACTCGCCTCGCTCCTGAAACGGCGCGAGGCGTTGTCACGTCTGAGCCCGTGGCTTACAAGGCATTGCAGGCGCGCCCACAGGGCGCCAGCGTGGTGGCGCAGCTGGCCGGCATCGCCGATCGCAACCAGGCCGAAGCCTTGCGCGGCTGCGCCGTGCGGGTCTCGCGCAGCGTATTTCCCGCCGCGGCCGACGACGAATATTATTGGGTCGACCTCATCGGCTGCGCGTTCTATACCAACGCCGATGGCGAGCAGGCGCGCGTGGGCGTCGTCGAAGACGTACTCGACAACGGCGCGCATGCCATCTTGCGCGTGGTGCTGCAGCGCGCGCCCGCGCCCGGCGGTGAACCCGAACCCCGGCGCGATGCCAAGGGCCGTCCGCTCGAAATGCTGGTGCCGTTCGTCGGCGCCCACATCCTGGCGGTCGATTTGCCCGCGCGCCGTATCGACAGCAACTGGCCCACGGAATTCTGATGCGTTTCGACGTCGTCACGCTTTTTCCGGACATGTTCGGAACCGTGCGCGACCTGGGCGTCACCGGCAGGGCGCATGCGCAGGGCCTGTGGGCCCTGCATGCCTGGAATCCGCGCGACTACACCCACGACGTCCACCGCACGGTCGATGACCGCCCCTACGGCGGCGGCCCCGGCATGGTAATGATGGCCGCCCCGCTCGAGGCCGCCGTGGCGGCGGCGCAGGCGGCGCGCGCCGCCCAGGGGCTGGGGCCGGCGCCCGTCGTGCTGCTGTCGCCTACCGGCCGCCGTTACGATCAGCAGGCGGCACAATCGCTGGCGGACAGCGCCGGCAGCATCCTGATCTGCGGCCGCTACGAAGGCATCGACCAGCGCTTCATCGACCGTTGTGTCACCGACGAAATCTCGCTGGGCGACTTCGTCCTGTCCGGCGGGGAAATCGCCGCGCTGGCCGTCATCGATGCGGCGGTGCGCTTGCTGCCCGGCGCCTTGAACGACGGCGATTCCGCGTTGCAAGACTCCTTCAACGACACCTTGTCGGGCCTGCTCGACAGCCCGCATTACACTCGCCCCGAGGTGCATGCGGGCCAGGCCGTGCCGCCCGAACTGCTGAGCGGCCATCACGCCAATATCGCGCGCTGGCGGCGCGAACAATCGCTGCGGCTCACCGCCGCGCGCCGGCCCGAACTGATCGAGCGCGCCCGCAAGCAGGGTTGGCTGACGAAGGCCGACGAACGCTACCTGGCCACGCTTGCCCCGCCGTCCGGCAAGCCTTGATCCCCGGCACCTGGCTTGCGCAAAATGTCGGGCGCCGATGCCTGGCCCCTGCACGCAGCGGTGTCCGACACCCTTCGGGAGTCAGACCCCTGGCAATAAGGCGCAATGATCCAGGTGTCCGACTCCCGAAGGGTGTCGGACACCGTCGCACGGCTCAACAACCGTCCGACTAGGGAAGTCCCCATTTTCCCGCCATGGCGCCGCTGCTAGCATTGAAAATTATTCTTATATGAAATTTTCATATGCCCAGTCTGGCCGCATCCCCCCAGCCTGATCCGCCGCCCCGGCCATCCGCCCGCGAGGCCGCCGCGGCGCCTGCGTCCGCTTCGGTGATCGACTTCTGGCTGGGACAGCACCTGCGCCAATTGCGCAAGCAGCACGGTCTGTCGCTGGTGCGCGTGGCCCGGGCTTGCGGCATTTCGGTGGGGATGCTCAGCCAGGTCGAACGGGGCTTGAGTTCGCCTTCGGTAAAAATCCTGGGCCTGCTGGCCAGCCAGTTCGGAGTGTCGGCCGACGCCTTGTTGCGCGGCGCCGGCCAGAGCGACGGCGAAGCCGCCGGCCGCGTGGCGCGCTCGGGTTCGCACCGGCGTATCGACTTGTCCGACAAGGGCATCCGCAAAGAGATGTACACTCCGCCCGCCGGCCGCAGCCTGGATCTGTGCCGCGCGCGCATCGACCCCGGCGGCTCCACCGGCGACGACCTGTTCTCTTCGAACATGGGCGAGCAGGTCGGCCTGGTGCTGCGGGGCACGCTCGAACTCTGGATCGAAGACCAGGTCCTGCTGCTGCGGGCGGGCGACAGTTTCTGCTATGCCAGCCGCACGCCGCGGCGCTGGCGCAATCCCGGCTCGGATGTCGCCGAAGTCATCTGGGCCATCAGCCGCATCGACCAGGAGGCCAGCCCATAACACGCGCGATCCGGCGCCGCCGGTGCCGGAGCCTGCGCACGACCGGCGCGCAATGCGCGCTTTGCTTTCCACGACAGTAGGGGAATATCCATGAAACTGAAGATCATGATGGCAGCCTTGGCCGCCACGCTTGCGCTGGGCAGCGCCGCCCAGGCGCAGACGGTGCTGAAGGTCGGGTCCACGCCCACCGGCAGCCCGTTCACGTTCCTGGACACCAAGACCAACACCATCGAAGGGGTCATGGTCGACATCATCAAGGCGGTGGGCAAGGAAGCCGGCTTCGAAGTGCAGATCGAACCCATGGCGTTCTCGGCGCTGATCGGCTCGCTGACCTCCAAGCGCATCGACCTGATCTCGGCCGCCATGTTCATCACCGAGCCCCGCAAGAAAGTGGTCAGCTTTTCCGAGCCCGTGTACCGCTACGGCGAAGGCTTCATGGTGCCCAAGGACGACGACAAGGAATACAAGTCGTTTGCCGACATGAAGGGCATGACGGTGGGCGTGCAAGTGGGCACGGCTTTCGTCGAACCGATCCAGAAAAGCGGCATGTTCAAAGAGGTCAAGCTGTACGACAACCCGCCCGACATGATGCGCGACGCCAACGCAGGCCGTATCCAGGGCGGCTTCATGGACTACCCCATCGCGGCCAGTATCATCGCCAAGGGCGCCTATCCCAACCTGAAGATGGCCAAGAGCTATCAGCCCACGGTGGTCGGCAGCCTGGGCATCGCCACGCGCCAGGACGACACCGAACTGCTCGCGCGCGTCAATAAGGCGCTGGAAAAGCTGAAGGCCGACGGCACTATCGACGGCATCCTGAAGAAGTGGAACCTGGCGGATTGAGCGCCCGGCGCCCGCCGCGGCGCCGGCCCCCGCCGGCCGCCGGGCGCGCCCGGCGGCGCTTTCCACCACCCCCATTAGGATGAACCGAACGATGATGGATTTTTTCAATGATGCGCGCGAGTTCTTGCCCATCCTGCTGCAAGGCGCCACGCTGACCATTCTGGTGACTTTCGGGTCGCTGGTTTTGTCCACGCTGCTGGGCATGGTCTGGGCCTTGATGCGGGTATCCGGCATCAAGGCGGTGGCCAAGTTCAGCGCCGGCATGATCAACGTGCTGCGCGGTATCCCCATTATCGTGCTGCTGTTCTACATTTATTTCGTCATGCCCGACATGGGCATCGCGCTGACGGCCGTGCAGGCGGCCATCATCGGTCTGGGCATCGCCTATTCGGCCTATCAGGCCGAAAACTTCCGCGCCGGCATCGAGGCCATCGACCGCGGCCAGATCGAGGCCGCCATGGCCATGGGCATGAGCTGGAGCATGACCATGCGGCGCGTGGTGCTGCCGCAGGCAGTGAAAATCGTGTTGCCGCCCTACGGCAACATCATGATCATGATGCTGAAGGATTCTTCTCAGGCTTCCACCATCACCGTGGCCGAGCTGGCCTTGCAGGGCAAGCTGATCGCGGTGTCCACCTTCAAGAACGCCACCGTGTTCAGCCTGGTGGCGCTGATGTACCTGGTGATGTGCGTGCCGCTCATCCTGTTCGTCAGGCATCTGGAAAAAAGGAGCGCGGCCAAATGATCCTGCTGCAAGACGTGCGCAAGAGTTTCGGCAAGCTCGAAGTCCTGAAGGGCATCGACGCCGAGGTCAGCAAGGGCGAAGTCGTGTGCGTGATCGGCCCGTCGGGTTCGGGCAAGTCGACCATCCTGCGCTGCATCAACGGGCTGGAACGCTACAACGGCGGCACCATCACTATCGACGGCGAGCGGGTCGACTGCGACGCGCCTTCCATCGTGTCGATCCGTACCCAGGTGTCAATGGTGTTCCAGCGCTTCAATCTTTTTCCCCATCGTACCGCCCTGGAAAACGTCATCGAAGGGCCGGTGTTCGTCAAGAAAGAGCCGCGCGCCCAGGCCATCGAGCGGGGCCGCGAACTGCTGGCCAGTGTCGGCCTGGCCGACAAGGAAAACGCCCATCCGCCGCAGTTGTCGGGCGGCCAGCAGCAGCGGGTCGCCATCGCGCGCGCGCTGGCCATGCAGCCCAAGGCCATCCTGTTCGACGAGCCCACCTCGGCGCTCGACCCCGAACTGGTGGGCGACGTGCTGGGCGTGATGCGCAAGCTGGCCGAGGCGGGCATGACGATGGTGGTCGTCACGCACGAAATGAGCTTCGCCCGCGAGGTCGCCGACCGCGTGCTGTTCATCGACGGCGGCGTGGTGGTAGAGCAGGGCGCCGCCCGCGAAGTGTTGAACCAACCGCAGCATCCGCGCACGCAGGATTTCCTGCACCGCGTGCTGCATCCGATGTAAGGAACCCTCCATCATGGCGCAGGCGCCCTATCCGCTGTCGCATTCATTGTGGGCCGCCACGGCCGCGCCGCCGCCCGATACCGTGGCGCTGCAAGGCTCGGCGCGGGCCGACGTGCTGGTCATCGGCGGCGGCTACGCCGGGCTGAGCACCGCGCTGCACCTGGCCGAGCGCGGCGTCGACGTGTTGCTGCTCGAAGCGCGCGAAATCGGTTTCGGCGGCTCGGGCCGCAACGGCGGGCAGGTGATCCCCGGGCTGAAATACGATCCCGACGAACTGGTGCGCATGTACGGCGCCGACCGCGGCGAACGCCTGGCGCAGTTTGCCGGCGGCACGGCCGATCTGGTGTTCGACCTGATCGAGCGGCACGGCATGCAGGTGCCGCGCGAACGGGCTGGCTGGATCCAGGGCGCGCATACGCGCGAGGCGCTGGGCATCGCGCATGCGCGGGCCGAACAATGGGCGCGCCGCGGCGTCGCTACCCGCGTGCTGGACAAGGCGCAGGTGGCCGCGCTGACCGGCACCGATCGCTACCTGGGGGGCTGGATCGATCCCCGTGCCGGGGCCATCCAGCCGCTCAGCTATGCGCGCGGGCTGGCCCGGGCGGCGCTGGCGGCGGGGGCCCGCCTGCATACCGGCACGCCGGTCACGGCCTTGCGGCGCGACGGCGGACACTGGGTAGCCGCCACGGACGGCGGCGGCCAGGTGACGGCGCAGCGGGTCGTGATGTGCACCAATGCTTACGGCGCGGGCCTGTGGCCCGGCCTGCGCGAATCCATCATCGACGCCAATACCTTCCAGGTGGCGACGCAGCCGCTGCCCGACGACGTGCGGACCACGATTTTCCCGAAGGGCGGCGTATGCTCGGACACGCGCAATCTGCTGCTGTATTTCCGGCTGGACCACGAGGGGCGCCTGCTGATGGGCGGGCGAGGGCCGTTTCGCGAGCCCAAGGGGCCGCAGGACTGGGCCCATCTGGAACGGGTGCTGGCCAAGATGTTCCCGCAGGCCGCCGGCATGCCGTTCGAATATCGCTGGTGCGGCCGCGTGGCGGTCACGCGCGATTATCTGCCGCACCTGCACGAGCCCGAACCCGGCCTGCTGATCGACATCGGCTGCCAGGGGCGCGGCGTGGGCCTGCAGACCCGCATGGGCCAGGCCCTGGCCGCCTATACGGCGGGCGAGGGCGCCGACGCCCTGCCGGTACCGCTGACACCCATCAAGGGTTTTCCGCTGTATCCGTTGCGGCGCATTTACGTCAATGCCGTGGTGACGTGGTACCGCATGAACGACGGCGGGGTGTAGCCCCCGCCGCCGTGTTCAGCCCAGCTTGGCGCGCTGTTCCCGTACCTTGGCCAGGGTTTCGTTGAACTGCGCCAGCCGGGCCTTTTCTTGTTCGACCACGGCGGCCGGCGCGCGCTCGACGAAGCTGGCATTGCCCAGCTTGCCGCCGGCCTTGGCGGCTTCGCCTTCCAGGCGGGCGATTTCCTTGTCCAGGCGGGCGCGTTCGGCCGCCACGTCGATCTCGACATGCAGCATCAGCCGCGCGGTGCCCACCACTTGCACCGGCGCGCCGGCGTCGGGCAGGGTGTCGACCACGTCGACCTGGCTCAGCTTGGCCAGCGCGGCCAGGTAAGGGCCGTTGCGCCGCAGGGTGGCGGCATCGCCCTGGGCCACCAGCGGCACTCGCTGGGCCGGCGACAGCCCCATTTCGCCGCGCAGCGCGCGCACCGCTTCCACCTGAGCCTTCAGCTCGGCGACGTCGGCCTCGGCCGCGGCGTCGACGGCCGCGGCATTACTGCGCGGGTAGGGCTGCACGCTGACACTGTCGGTGGCCCCCGGCTGGCGCTTGCCGGCCGCTACCGAGACCTTCTGCCACAGCGCTTCGGTAATGAAGGGAATGACGGGATGCGCCAGCCGCAGCACGGCCTCCAGCACGCGGATCAGCGTGCGGCGCGTGCCCAGCTGCTGGGCCGGCGTGCCTTGCTGGATCTGCACCTTGGCCAGTTCCACGTACCAGTCGCAGTATTCGTCCCATACGTAGCGGTACAGCGCATTGGCCACGTTGTCGAAGCGGTAGTCGGCAAAGCCGCGCTCGACTTCGGCTTCCAGCGCCTGCAGCTGGCTGACGATCCAGCGGTCGGCGAAAGACAGTTCCGCGGGCTGGTCGCCGCCCAGCTCATGGCCCTCGGTGTTCATCAGCACATAGCGGGTGGCATTCCACAGCTTGTTGCAGAAGTTGCGGTAGCCCTCGCAGCGCTTCAGGTCGAAGTTGATGTTGCGGCCCAGGGTGGCGTAGGCCGCCATCGTGAAGCGCAGCGCGTCGGTGCCGAAGGCCGGAATGCCGTCGGGGTACTGGCGGCGCGTGGCTTTTTCGATGGCGCCGGCCTGCTTGGGGTTCATCAGGCCATACGTGCGTTTGGCCACCAGGCCGTCCAGGTCGATGCCGTCGATCAGGTCGACCGGGTCCAGGGTGTTGCCCTTGGACTTGCTCATTTTCTGGCCGTCGGCGTCGCGGATCAGGCCGTGCACGTAGACGTGCTTGAAGGGAATCTGGCCGGTCAGGTGGGTGGTCATCATGACCATGCGCGCCACCCAGAAGAAAATGATGTCGAAGCCGGTGACCAGCACGCTGGACGGCAGGTAGCGCCGCAGGTCGGGCGTGTCTTCGGGCCAGCCCAGGGTGGTAAAGGGCACCAGCGCCGACGAGAACCAGGTGTCCAGCACGTCCGGGTCGCGCGCCAGGGGCCCCGTGACGCCCGCCGCGCGCGCCTGCTCTTGCGCCTGCGCTTCGGAATGCGCCACGAATACCTGCCCGTCTTCGGAATACCAGGCGGGAATCTGGTGGCCCCACCACAGCTGGCGCGAAATGCACCAGTCCTGGATATTGTTCAGCCACTGGTTGTAGATGGTGGTCCAGTTCTCGGGGTAGAACTTGATGCTGCCGTCGGCCACCACGTCCAGCGCCACCTGGGTGATGCTCTTGCCGGGATGCCGCGTGCCTTCGGGCGCGGGCTTGCTCATGGCCACGAACCATTGGTCGGTCAGCATGGGTTCCAGTACCACGCCTGTGCGGTCGCCCTTGGGCTGCATCATTTTGTGCGGCTCGACCTTCACCAGGTACTGCTCGGCCTCGAGCTGGGCCACCACGGCCTTGCGGGCCTCGTAGCGTTCCATGCCCTGGAATTGCGCGGGGCCGTTTTCGTTGATGTGCGCGTCCAGCGTGAAGATCACGATCATCGGCAGATCGTGGCGCAGCGCGCAGGCGTAGTCGTTGAAGTCGTGGGCGCCGGTGATCTTGACGCAGCCGGTGCCGAACTCGGGGTCGACGAAGTCGTCGGCGATGATGGGAATGTTGCGGTCGCACAGCGGCAGCTCGACCATCTTGCCCACCAGGTGCCCGTAGCGGGGGTCGTCGGGGTGCACGCACAACGCGCCGTCGGCCAGCATGGTCTCGGGGCGGGTGGTGGCGATGGTCATGCCGCGCAGGGTGACCGTCTGGCCGTCCTTATCGACGATGGTCTGCGGGCCGTCGACGAACGGATACAGGATATGCCACATGTGGCCGTCGACTTCTTCGGACTGCACTTCCAGGTCGGACACGGCCGTCAGCAGCTTCGGGTCCCAGTTCACCAGGCGCTTGCCGCGGTAGATCAGGCCCTGCTGGTACAGGCGCACGAAGGTTTCCACCACGCCGCGCGACATGCGTTCGTCCATGGTGAAGTATTCGCGCGGCCAGTCGGCCGAGGCGCCCAGCCGGCGCACCTGGCCGGTGATGGTGTTGCCCGACTGCTCTTTCCATTCCCAGACTTTCTCGATGAACTTCTCGCGGCCCAGGTCGTGGCGCGAGATCTTGTCGGCGTCCAGGCGGCGCTCGACCACGATCTGGGTGGCGATGCCGGCGTGGTCGGTGCCCGGCACGAACACCGTGTCGTCGCCGCGCATGCGGTGGTAGCGCACCAGGCCGTCCATGATGGTCTGGTTGAAGGCATGCCCCATGTGCAGCGTGCCCGTGACGTTGGGGGGCGGGAACTGGATCACGTAGGGCTGGGGGTCGGTCCCTGTTTTTACGTGCTGGCCGGCGGCAAAGTAGCCGCGCCGCTCCCATTCGGCATACCAGTGGGCTTCGAGTTCGGCGGGCTCGAAGCTCTTGGGCAGGTCGGCGGATTCGGTTTCGGGAAGAAGGGGGGCTGCGGCGTCGGTCATTACGGGTTCCGGCAAAAACGGGGGCAGGCCGAAAGACGGCCAAGCAAACCGTTAATTTTAAGATGTATTGGGGACTTGACGGCGTGTTAGAATGCCGGGTTACTGTAAACCTTTCAGAAGTCCCTGTTTTTATTAAGAAAACGGTGGCCACCGGAACCATTCGCATCCGGTAGGGGTCCAGTCTCGAATCCAGTCCCGGAACGCAGCGCCGGGGCGCGGCCGGCGTGAACGCCTTACGTGCCTAGGTGCTTTACGGCCCGGGCCAGGGCCCGGCCGCCGCGGCGGCGCGCACCCATAACCGAAAAACAGTCAAACCCAGTTTGGAGTCTCCATGTCCGTCGAACGCACTCTCTCGATCATCAAGCCCGACGCCGTAGCCAAGAATGTCATTGGCCAAATCGTCGCCCGCTTCGAAAACGCCGGCCTGAAGGTCATCGCCGCGCGCCTGCAGCAACTGTCGCGTGCCGACGCCGAGCGCTTCTACGCCGTCCACAAAGAACGCCCCTTCTTCAAAGACCTGGTCGATTTCATGGTCTCGGGCCCCGTGTTCGTGCAAGTGCTCGAAGGCGAAGGCGCCATCCAGAAAAACCGCGACCTGATGGGCGCCACCGATCCCAAGAAGGCCGCTCCCGGCACCATCCGCGCCGACTTCGCCGACAGCATCGACGCCAACGCCGTGCACGGCTCCGACGCCGCTGAAACGGCCGCCGTCGAAGTCGCGTTCTTCTTCCCCGAAATCAACATCCACAGCCGCTGATCGCCTGATCCGCGCCTGACACCAGTCATGGAAACCGCCGAACGCGTCAATCTGCTGGGCCTCGATGGCGCCGCCCTGTCCGAGCTGGTCGGGCAATGGGGCGGCAAGCCGTTTCGCGCCCGCCAGCTGCAGCGCTGGATGCACCAGCGCGGAGCCGACTCGTTCGACGCCATGACCGACCTGGCCCGCGAGTTCCGCGGCCAGCTGGCGCGGCATTGCCGCATCGAGGCGCTGCCGGTCAACACCGAACAGCGCTCGTCCGACGGCACGCGCAAGTGGCTGTTCGACGTAGGGCAGGGCAATGCCATCGAAACCGTCTTCATCCCCGAAGACGACCGCGGCACGCTGTGCGTGTCCAGCCAGGCCGGCTGCGCGGTCAATTGCCGCTTTTGCTCCACCGGCCACCAGGGTTTCAACCGCAATCTCACCGCCAGCGAAATCATCGGCCAGCTGTGGTGGGCCAAGCGGGTGCTCGAGGCCGATGCCGGCACCGCGCGGCTGGGCGGCGCGGGCGGCGACGATGCGCGGGTGATCAGCAACGTCGTCATGATGGGCATGGGCGAACCCCTGCTCAACTACGACCAACTGCTGCCGGCCCTGCGCCTCATGCTCGACGACAACGCCTACGGCCTGTCGCGCCGGCGCGTCACCGTCTCGACCTCGGGCGTGGTGCCCATGATGGACCGCTTGGCCCGCGACTGCCCGGTGGCGCTGGCGGTGTCGCTGCATGCGCCCACCGACGAACTGCGCGACCAGCTGGTGCCGCTCAACAAGAAATACCCGCTCGCCGAACTGCTGGGCGCGTGCGAACGCTACCTGGCCAGCGCGCCGCGCGATTTCATTACTTTCGAATACTGCATGCTGGACGGCATCAACGATACCGACCAGCATGCCCAGGCACTCATCCAGGTGGCGCGGCAGGTGCGCTGCAAGCTCAACCTGATTCCCTTCAATCCGTTTCCGGCCTCCGGCCTGAAGCGCTCGCCGTCGGCGCGCGTGAAGGTCTTCGCGCAAAGGCTGATGGATGCCGGTATCGTCACCACGGTGCGCAAGACCCGTGGCGACGATATCGACGCCGCCTGCGGCCAGCTGGCCGGCGAAGTCCGCGACCGCACCCGCGTCGCGCAGCGCAACGCCGGCCGTACCATTTCCATTGCACAGGTGCAGGCATGACGCAGCAGCTCGATCCGGCTGTTCCCGCGGGCGAATTCCCCGCGCAGGCGCAAGCTCAGGCCGCCACGGTAGGCCAGGCCCTGCAGGCGCTGCGCCTGGCGCGGGGGTGGTCGCTCGACGAAGTCTCCAGCCGCATCAAGTTTTCGGCGCGCCAGATCCAGGCGCTCGAAAACGAGCAATGGGGCAAATTGCCGTCGGGCGTGTCGCTGCGCGGCCTCATCCGCAGCTACGCGCGCCTGCTCGACGCCGATGCGCCGGCCATCGTGGCCTCGCTCGAAGCCCAGATCGCCGCCGCGCCCACGCCAGTTTCGGGCTCGCGCGTGCCGCGCCCCATGGCGGTGCCCGTGCAGCCGCACGACGACGACCGCGGCGGCATGCCCTGGGGTTGGCTGCTGATCATCCTGGCGCTGCTGGTGGCCCTGATCGCCTACGCTTTCTGGCAAGGCTGGCTGCCCGCCGACTGGCTGCCCACGGCCTGGTTTTCCCAGGTGAATCCGTAACCGGTACACGCATGCAAGAGCTGTCTCCGCCCTGCCAAGATGCTCCGCCGCCCGCGGTGGGCGCCGCGCCGCGCCGGCCCACCCGATCGGTCACCGTGAAATGGGGCGATCGCCAGGTCGTCATCGGCGGCGCGGCGCCGGTCGTGGTGCAATCCATGACCAACACCGACACGGCCGACGCCATCGCCACCGCCATCCAGGTCAAGGAACTGGCCCAGGCCGGCTCCGAAATGGTCCGCATCACGGTCAATACGCCCGAGGCCGCGCGCGAAGTCGTCGCCATCCGCGAACAGCTCGACCGCATGGGCGTGTCGGTGCCGCTGGTCGGCGACTTCCACTACAACGGCCACAAGCTGCTCACGCAGTTTCCCGATTGCGCCCAGGCGCTGTCCAAGTACCGCATCAACCCCGGCAACATGGGTGGCGGCAAGCGCCGCGACGACAACTTCGCCCAGATGATCGAAGTGGCCTGCCGCCACGACAAGCCCGTGCGCATCGGCGTCAACTGGGGCAGCCTCGATCACGAACTGATGGCGCGCAAAATGGACGAAAACAGCCGCCGCGCCCAGCCCTGGGAAGCCCAGGCGGTGATGCGCGATGCGCTGGTGGTTTCGGCCATCAGCAATGCGCGGCGGGCCGAAGAACTCGGCCTGCGCGGCGATGCCATCATCCTGTCGTGCAAGGTCAGCCATGTGCAAGACCTCGTCGCGGTCTATCGCGACCTGTCCGCGCGCTGCGACTACCCCCTGCACCTGGGCCTGACCGAAGCCGGCATGGGCAGCAAGGGCATCGTCGCCTCGACCGCCGCGCTGGCCGTGCTGCTGCAGCAGGGCATCGGCGACACCATCCGCATTTCGCTCACGCCCGAACCGGGCGGCGATCGCGCGCGCGAGGTCATCGTGGCCCAGGAAATCCTGCAAACCATGAACTTGCGGGCATTCACCCCCATGGTGGTGGCCTGCCCGGGTTGCGGCCGCACCAGCAGCACGTTCTTCCAAGAACTGGCCGACAGCATCCAGTCGTATCTGCGCCGCCAGATGCCGGTATGGCGCGCGCGCTATCCGGGCGTCGAAAGCATGAACGTCGCGGTCATGGGGTGCGTGGTGAACGGGCCCGGCGAAAGCCGGCATGCCGACATCGGCATCAGCCTGCCGGGTACCGGCGAAGTGCCGGCCGCGCCGGTGTTCGTCGATGGCGAACGCACGGTCACCCTCAAGGGCGACCACATCGCCGAAGAATTCCAGACCATAGTCGAAGACTACGTCGCGCGCCGCTACGGCGCGCAGGCCACTCACTGAAAATAAGGGCTGAGCCGCCAGGCGCGCCGCGGTGCGGGCCGCCGCGGCATGATGAAGATGACGCAAGCTTTTCAGAAAGTCGCCGCCATACGCGGCATGAACGACGTACTGCCCGGCGACGGCGCGCGCTGGGAACGATTCGAAGCCATCGTGCGCGGCTGGTTGCATGGCTACGGCTATCGCAACGTGCGCACCCCCGTGCTCGAACACACCCGCCTGTTCGCGCGCGGCATCGGCGAAGTCACCGACATCGTCGAAAAAGAGATGTACACCTTCACCGATGCCCTCAACGGCGATTCGCTCACCATGCGGCCCGAAATGACCGCGGGCGTGGTGCGCGCCAGCATCGAACACAATCTCTTGTACGACCGGCCGCAGCGGGTCTACAGCATCGGCCCCGTGTTCCGCCACGAACGCCCGCAGCGCGGCCGCTACCGGCAGTTTCACCAGATCGACGTCGAGGCGCTGGGTTTCGCCGGGCCGGATGTCGACGCCGAACTCATCGTCATGCTGGCGCGCCTGTGGAAGCTGCTGGGCCTGACCGACATCCGCCTGGAACTCAATTCGCTGGGCCAGCCGGCCGAACGCGCCGCGCACCGCGCCGCCCTGATCGAACACCTCGAGCGCCACCGCGACATCCTCGACGAAGACGGCCAGCGCCGCCTGTACAGCAATCCGCTGCGCGTGCTCGACACCAAGAATCCCGCCATGCAGGCCATGGCCGACAGCGCGCCGCGCCTGTTCGACTTCCTGGGCGACGAATCGCGCGCCCACTTCGACGGCGTGTGCCAGCTGCTGGCCGATGCCGGCATCGAATACCGCCTCAATCCGCGCCTGGTGCGGGGGCTCGACTACTACAACCTGACCGTCTTCGAATGGGTCACCGACCGCCTGGGTGCCCAGGGCACGGTCTGCGGCGGCGGCCGCTACGATGGCCTGGTCGAACTGCTGGGCGGCAAGCCCGCGCCCGCGGTCGGGTTCGCCATCGGCATGGAACGCCTGCTCGACCTCTGGGAACAAAGCGATCCGTCCACGCCGGTACCCGAATGCGAGGTCTATATCGTGCACCAGGGCGCGGCGGCACAGCGCCTGGCCGCGCGCGTGGGCGAACAACTGCGCGATGCCGGCCTGGCGACCATCGTGCATGCGGGTTCGGCCAGTTTCAAATCGCAATTCAAGCGGGCCGACGCCAGCGGTGCCCGGGTTGCGGTTATTCTTGGCAGCGATGAAGTGGCCGCCGGCACCGCCAGCGTCAAGTTCTTGCGTACCGAAGCGGCCGCCGAGGCCGCCCAGCAGCAGGTGGCGCTGGACCGCCTGGCCGACGTTTTGAAATCCTAGGGTTAGCATGGCATACGATCTCGAAGAACAGGAAAAACTCGACGCAATCAAGGCCTGGTGGGCCCGCTACGGCACGCTGGTGGTCACGCTGGCGGCCGTTGCCGCGCTGGCCTGGGGCGGCTGGTGGGGCTGGAAGGCCTACCAATCGCATCGCGCCAACCAGGCCATGGGTTACTTCGAGGCCCTCGAAGACGCCGCCCGCCTCGGTGGCACCGATTCCGCCGTGCGCATCAAGGCGGCGGCCTCGACGCTGCGCGCCGACTACCCGTCCACCGGCTATGCGGCGCGCGGCGCGCTGGTCGCCGCCCACGCGCTCGTACAACAGAACGACGCGGCCGGCGCGCGCGAACAGCTCGAATGGCTGGCCGCCCAGTCCGGCCACGCGGCGCTGCAGCCGGTCGCGCGCGTGCGCCTGGCCGGCTTGCTGCTCGACCAGAAGCAATACGACGCCGCCCTGGCCCAGCTCAACAACCCGCCGCCGGCCTTTGCCGCGCTGTTCGCCGACCGCCGCGGCGACATCCTGGCCGCGCAGGGCAAGCATGACGATGCCCGCCAGGCATGGCAGGCCGCCCTCGACGCGCTCGGCCCCAACGATCCCCTGCGGCAGGCCGTACAACTGAAATTGGACGCTCTCAGCGGAGCCTGAACGTATGCCTCATTTCCGTCTTGGCCGCGTATGGCGCGGCGCCGCCCTGGCCGCCAGCCTGCTCGCGCTGGCCGGTTGCTCGATGTTCTCCAGCAACGACGACCGCTACGAACCTTTGCCCCTGACCGAATACGCGCCGGGGATGTCCGTACGCGCCGTCTGGTCGACTTCCATCGGCAGCGGTTCCGGGTTCGGCTTCGTGCCGGCCGTGGTGGGCGACGCGGTCTATGCCGCCACGCCCGACGGTTCGGTCGCCAAGCTCGACCTGGCCAACGGCCGCCCCATCTGGAAGTCCTCGGCCGACACCAAGCTGTCGGCGGGCGTGGGCAGCGACGGCACCACCACCGTGGTCGCCTCGCCGCTCGGACAGGTCATCGCCTTCGACGACACCGGCAAGATCAAATGGAAGGCCCAGGCGTCCAGCGATGTCTCCATCGCGCCGGTCGTGGGCTATGGCGCCGTGGTGGTGCGCAGCGGCGACTACCGCATCCAGGCGTTCAACATCGAAACCGGCGAACGCCTCTGGAGCCTGCAGCGTCCCGGGCCGGCCCTGGCCCTGCGCAGCAACGCCCAGATGGTCATGGCCGAAGGCCTGGTCATCACCGGCCTGCCGGGCGGCAAGCTGCTGGCCATCAACGTCGGCAGCGGCAACGTCCAATGGGAAGGCACGGTCGCCACGCCGCGCGGCGCCAGCGATCTCGAACGCCTGACCGACGTGGTGGGGGCGCCGCGCATCGCCGGCAACCTGCTGTGCGCGGTGGCCTACCAGGGCCGCATCGTGTGCTTCGACGTCACCCAGGGCGGGCGCCCGCTGTGGGCCAAAGATTTCTCCAGCGCCAGCGGCATGGCGCTCGATGGCCAGTTCGCCTATGCCCCCGACCAGCATGGTGTGGTCAGCGCCTTTGCGCTAGACAGCGGCACCAATGTCTGGAAGCAGGGCGCCCTGAAAAACCGCCGGCTCACGTCGCCGGCGGTACTGGGCGGCGCGGTCGCGGTGGGCGACCTGGACGGTTACGTCCATTTCCTGTCGCGCAGCGACGGCAGCCTGCTGGCCCGCCTGTCGGTGGGCGGAGGCGCCATCGTCTCGCCCCTGCAAACCACGCCGCAAGGCGTTCTGGTGCAGAACGGCAATGGCAACATTGTGCTGATCGGCACCAATTAACTTTCAATCTGCCAACCTTACCGTGTCTTTCAAGCCCGTCGTCGCCCTGGTCGGCCGTCCCAATGTCGGCAAGTCGACCCTCTTCAACCGCCTGACGCGCTCGCGCGCGGCGCTGGTTGCCGATTATTCCGGCCTGACGCGCGATCGCCACTACGGCGAGGGCAGGGTGGGCGATATCCCCTTCATCGCCATCGACACGGGCGGCTTCGAGCCGGTGGCCAAAACGGGCATTCTGCGCGAAATGGCGCGCCAGACCCGCCAGGCCATCGCCGAAGCCGACGTCGTGGTGTTCCTGGTCGATGCGCGCGCGGGCGTCAATGCCCACGACCACGAAATCGCCCAGCTGCTGCGCAAGTCGGGGCAGCAGCGCGTGGTGCTGGCGGTCAACAAGGCCGAAGGCATGGGCACGGGCAAGGCCACCAGCGAATTCCACGAACTGGGGCTGGGCACGCCGCACCCCATTTCCGCCGCGCACGGCGACGGCATCGTCGATCTCATCGAGCTGGCGTTGCAGGACCTGGCCCGGCCCGAACCCGAGCCCGAAGCCGACCCCGATTCCCCGGCCGACCTGCCGGTCGACCATCGCATCAAGCTGGCCATCGTCGGGCGCCCCAACGTGGGCAAGTCCACCATGATCAACACGCTGCTGGGCGAAGAGCGCGTCATCGCGTTCGACTTGCCCGGCACGACGCGCGACGCCATCGAAATCGACTTCGAGCGCGACGGCCGCAAATACACCCTGATCGACACCGCCGGCCTGCGCCGGCGCGGCAAGGTGTTCGAGGCCGTCGAGAAATTCTCGGTCATCAAGACCCTGCAGGCCATCGAGGCCAGCAACGTGGTGCTGTTGATGCTCGATGCCCAGACCGAAGTTTCCGAGCAAGACGCTCACATTGCCGGTTTCGTGCTGGAAACCGGCCGCGCGGTGGTGGTGGCCATCAACAAATGGGACGGCCTCGACGTCGACCAGCGCGAGCGCATCGAACGCGAGTTCCAGCGCAAGCTGCGCTTCCTGTCGTTCGCGCCCACCCATACCATCTCGGCCCTGAAGGGCCAGGGCATCAAGCCGGTGCTCAAGTCGGTGGTGGCGGCGCATGCCGCCGCCTTCGCCAAGCTGTCCACCCCCAAGCTCACGCGCGAGCTGCAGGCCGCCGTCGAGCAGCAGCCGCCGCCGCGCAAGGGCATCTTCCGCCCCAAAATGCGCTATGCGCACCAGGGCGGGCAGAACCCGCCGCTGGTCGTCATCCACGGCAATGCGCTCGATGCCATTCCCGATTCCTATCGCCGCTACCTGGAAACCCGTTTCCGCGCGGCGTTCAAGCTGGCCGGCACGCCGCTGCGTATCGAATTCAAGTCATCGCGCAACCCTTACACGCAGGAAAACTGATCCATGAGCCGCTACTGGAGTCCCGTCGTGGGGGCACTCAGTCCCTACGTGCCGGGCGAGCAGCCCAAACTGCAAGACCTGGTCAAGCTCAATACCAACGAGCACCCGTTCGGGCCGTCTCCGAAGGTGCTGCAGGCCCTGCGGGCGGCCTGCGACGACAGCCTCAAGCTGTACCCCGACCCGGGTTCCGACCGGCTGCGCCAGGCCATCGCCAACCATTTCAAGGTGCAGCCCGATCAGGTATTCGTGGGCAATGGCTCCGACGAAGTGCTGGCGCATGCCTTCCAGGCCCTGCTCAAGCATGATGGCCCGCTGCTGTTCCCGGACATCACCTACAGCTTCTATCCCGTGTATTGCGGGCTGTACCAGATCACCGGCAAGGCGATCCCGCTGACGGACGAGTTCTGTATCGATGTGCAAGACTACCTGCCCGCGGCCGGGCACCGGGCGGGCGGCATCATCTTCCCCAACCCGAACGCTCCCACCGGCCGCGCGCTGGCCCTGGACGAGGTCGAGCGCATCGTGGCGGCCAACCCCGACATCGTGGTGGTGGTAGACGAGGCCTATGTCGATTTCGGCGCCGAATCGGCGACCGGGCTGGTGTCCCGCTACGACAACCTGCTGGTCATCCAGACCCTGTCGAAGTCGCGTGCCCTGGCCGGCCTGCGCGTCGGTTTCGCCATCGGCAGCCGCGTGCTCGTCGAAGCCCTGGAACGGGTCAAGAACAGCTTCAATTCCTATCCCATCGACCGCCTGGCCGAAGCCGGCGCCGTGGCGGCCATCGAAGACACGGCCTATTTCGAGCGCACCCGCCTGGCCGTCATGGCCACCCGCGAAAACCTGTCGGGCCAATTGCAGTCGCTGGGCTTCCAGGTGCTGCCCTCGGCCGCCAATTTCGTTTTCGCCCGCCACCCCGGCCACGACGGGGCGGCGCTGGCCGCGGCGCTGCGCGAGCGTAGCATCATCGTGCGCCATTTCAAGCATGCCCGCATCGACCAGTTCCTGCGCATCACCGTGGGGACCGACGCGCAATGCACGCGCCTGGTCGATGCCTTGAAAGCCATCCTGGCGGGCTGAAAAAGGGGGCGGGGCGGCACCCGGGACAGTCCTGACACCTTATGAAAGAATTTGCCCCTCGGGGCAAGTGGCACGGGCCGGGAAAACCCTGTAGAGTACATATTTCGGCGTCTGCCACCACTCAAAACAAACAATTGGAGCCTGGCCAATGAGCAATAAAGGGCAAACTCTGCAAGATCCGTTTCTGAACACGCTGCGTAAAGAACACGTGCCCGTGTCCATCTATCTGGTAAACGGCATCAAGCTGCAAGGGCAAATAGAATCTTTCGATCAGTACGTGGTGCTGCTGCGCAATACGGTCACCCAGATGGTCTACAAGCACGCCATCTCCACCGTCGTTCCGGCGCGCGCCGTCAATTTCCAGGTGGATGTTCCCGCTGAATAATCGTCAGGCTCCGGCTGTATTCTTTCTTGCCCGCCGCACGGCTCGTGTCGGCGGGCATTTTCGCTGTAAAGGGGGTGCCATATGCGCGCACTGATCATCAGTGTCGACCTGGGCAATCCCGATTTCGTCGCGCACACTGAAGAATTCGCCATGCTGGCGAGCGGGGCCGGGGCCGAGATCGTCGGCACCGTCACGGTGCGCCGCGACCGCCCCGACGCCAAGTTCTTCATCGGGTCCGGCAAGGTCCAGGAAGCCGTGGCCATGGCCGGCGCGCTGCTGGCCGACATCGTCCTGTTCGACCAGCCGCTGTCGCCCGCGCAGCAGCGCAACCTCGAGCGCGAATTCAACCTGCGCGTGGTCGACCGGGTGGCGCTCATCCTCGATATTTTCGCGCTGCGCGCCAAAAGCCACGAAGGCAAGCTGCAGGTCGAACTGGCCCAGCTGCAGCACCTGGTCACCCGCCTGACCCGCCTCTGGACCCACCTCGAGCGCCAGCGCGGCGGTATCGGCATGCGCGGGCCGGGCGAATCCCAGCTCGAAATGGACCGCCGCATGATCGGCGCCAAGGTCAAGGTACTGCGCGAGCGGCTCGACCGCGTCGAACGCCAGCGGGTCACCCAGCGGCGCGCCCGGGCCCGGGGCGGGGCGCTGTCGGTGTCGCTGGTAGGCTATACCAACGCCGGCAAGTCCACGCTGTTCAATTCGCTGACGCGCGCCGGCGCCTATGCGGCCGACCAGCTGTTCGCCACCCTGGACACCACCACGCGCCGCATCTGGATCGAGGGCACGGGCTCGGTGGTGCTGTCCGACACCGTGGGGTTCATCCGCGACCTGCCGCCCAACCTGATCGCCGCGTTCCGCGCCACGCTCGAAGAAACCATCCACGCCGATCTCCTGCTGCACGTGGTCGACGCGGCCAGCCCCCAGCGCGATGAACAAATCGCCGAAGTCAACAAGGTCTTGGCCGAAATCGGCGCCGGCTCCATTCCCACCATCCTGGTCCACAACAAGATCGATCTGGCCGGCCTGGCTCCCCGGGTAGAGCGCGACGCCCATGGTACGATTGCGCGAGTATTCGTAAGCGCTACCGAGCGCGCCGGTCTGGATGCGTTGCGCGGGGCAATTGCAGAGATCGGCCAGATTGTGGGAAACAATGCCTCGAATCACCAAACTCTTCAATCTGAATGACCCGGGCTGGGGCCGCGGCAGCGGCAACAACAACGGCTCCGAACCGCCCAAGCGTCCCAAGGGTAACAGCGACGGCCCGCCCGACCTCGACGAGGTCTGGCGCGATTTCAACAACCGCATCGGCTCCCTGTTCGGGCGCAAGGGCGGGGGCGGCGGCAATCGCCCGGGCAACCGCGGCTCGATGACGCCGCCGTCGCCGCGCGGCGCCCGTATCGGCCTGGGCCTGGTGGCGCTGGTCCTGGTGCTGTTGTGGCTGGCTAGCGGCTTCTTCATCGTCCAGGAAGGCCAGGTGGCCGTGGTCACCCAGTTCGGCAAATACAAAAGCACGGCG
The DNA here is from genome assembly GCA_017745595.1 of Bordetella petrii. Classification (GTDB taxonomy): domain Bacteria; phylum Pseudomonadota; class Gammaproteobacteria; order Burkholderiales; family Burkholderiaceae_B; genus Bordetella_A; species Bordetella_A petrii_C. Next base: position 156,393 of record WMBV01000001.1, on the reverse strand, counting down.
GCCCCGGGTTTCCAGTGGCGCCTGCCGTATCCCATCCAGAACGCCGAAACGGTCAATATCTCGCAGCTGCGCACCTTCGAAGTCGGTTTCCGCGGCGGTTCGCGCAATAAGGTATTGCCCGAAGCCCTGATGCTGACCACCGACGAAAACATCGTCGACATGCAGTTCGTGGTGCAGTACCGCCTGCGCGCCGATGGCGCTCCCAATTACCTGTTCAACATGCGCGACCCCGACGAGTCGGTGCGCCAGGCCGCCGAAACGGCCATGCGCGAAATCGTCGGCAAGAAGCCCATGGACTTCGTCCTGTACGAAGGCCGTACCGAAGTCGCGGTCGAAGTGCAGAACCTGATGCAGCAAATTCTCGACCGCTATCGCTCGGGCATCCAGGTCAGCACCGTGGCCATCCAGAACGTGCAGCCGCCCGAACAGGTGCAGGCCGCGTTCGACGACGCCGTCAAGGCGGGCCAGGACCGCGAGCGCCAGATCAACGAAGGGCAGGCGTATGCCAACCAGGTCGTTCCGCTGGCCGGCGGCCAGGCCTCGCGCATGACCGAACAGGCCGAAGGCTACAAGGCCAAGGTCATCGGCGATGCCCGCGGCGACGCCGCGCGCTTCACCAGTATCCTGGCCGAATACGAAAAGGCGCCCGAGATCATGCGCGAGCGCATGTACCTGGAAACCATGCAGCAGATCTTCTCGCGTGCCAGCAAGGTCATGGTCGACACCAAAGACAGCAACAATATGCTGTACCTGCCGCTCGACAAGATCATGCAGCAGGCCGCGCGCGACGTGCAGCAGGTCAAGCCGACCGCGCTGCCGGGCGCCAGCCAGCCCACCGTTCCGCAACCGCCCGCGCGCAGCACCAGTCCCGGCACCAGCTCGTCCGGCAATAATGGCAGCAGCAACACGCTGTCTCGCGACCGTCTGTCGCGCTAACCGGAGGAGCCCCAGATCATGCAACGTTTCATGCCCATCCTGGTCGGCCTCCTGCTGGTGCTGGCCGCCTTGTCTTCCATGGTGTTCATCGTGCGCGAGCGCGATTACGCCCTGGTGTTCTCGCTGGGCGAGGTGCGCAAGGTCATCAGCGAACCCGGCCTGTACTTCAAGGCCCCGCCGCCGTTCCAGAACGTCGTCACCATCGACAAGCGCATACTCACCATCGAATCCAGCGACGCCGAGCGCATCCAGACTTCCGAAAAGAAGAACCTGCTGATCGACTCTTACGTCAAGTGGCGCATTGCCGATCCGCGCCTGTACTACATCACCTTCGGCGGCAACGAGCGCGCCGCGCAAGAGCGCCTGCAAGCGCAGATCCGCGATGCGCTCAACGCCTCGGTAAACGTCCGTACCGTCAAAGAAGTGGTGTCGGCCGAGCGCGACAAGATCATGAGCGAAATCCTCACCACTGTGGCCAAGCGCGCCGAGCCGCTCGGTGTCGAGGTGGTCGACGTCCGCCTGCGCCGCATCGAGTTCGCGCCCGAAATCTCCGAATCGGTCTATCGCCGCATGGAAGCCGAACGTACCCGCGTGGCCAACGAGCTGCGTTCCATCGGTGCGGCCGAAAGCGAGAAAATCCGCGCCGAGGCCGATCGCCAGCGCGAGGTCATCCTGGCCGAAGCCTACGCCAAGTCCCAGACCATCATGGGCGAGGGCGATGCCGAGGCCAGCGCGCTCTACGCCCAGGCCTTCGGCAAAGATCCCGCCTTCTACAAGTTCTACAAAAGCCTCGAGGCCTATCGCACGTCGTTCTCGAATCCGTCCGACGTCCTGGTGGTCGATCCCAGCTCCGAATACTTCCAGTTCATGAAGAGCTCCACCGGCAAGGCGGCCGCTCCGGCAAACTAGCGCCCGGCCGTCGTCCGGCCCGGTGCAGGGCGCCTAGGCTGGCGCCCTGCACACGCCCCCAAACCATGTACAATATCGCGTAAGCTAGAAAACATTCCGCATGCGGCTGAGCGGGCTTACGCCCTCTCAGCCGCTTTTGTTTTGGGCGCTGCCCACGCATTTCAGGTGTCATTCAGGTAAACACTCATGGGTAACTGGTTGCTGCCCGAGAGCCTCGCCGACGTGCTTCCCGCCGAGGCCCGGCGTATCGAAGAGTTGCGCCGCGAGCTTCTCGATCTTTACCGTACGTACGGCTTCGAGCTGGTTGCGCCTCCCCTGGTCGAATACATCGATTCGCTGCTGTCGGGCACCGGCAGCGACCTCGACCTGCGCACCTGCAAGCTGGTCGACCAGCTGTCCGGCCGCACCCTGGGGGTGCGGGCCGACATGACCCCGCAGGTCACGCGCATCGATGCCCACCTGCTCAATCGGGCCGGCGTCACGCGGCTGTGCTATTGCGGCAACGTGCTGCACGCGCAGCCGGCCGACCTGCTGTCCAGCCGCGAATTGTTGCAGATCGGGGCCGAAATCTACGGCCACGCGGGCTTCGAGGCCGATCTCGAAATCATCTCGCTGGTGCTCGAAACCGTCGCCACCGCGGGCCTGAGCCAGCCGCGGCTCGACCTCTGCCATCCCGGCGTGGTGCGGGCCATTCTCGACGCCGATCCCGCCGCCGGGGCGTGTGCCCGGGACATCATCCGGCTGCTGCGCGAAAAAGACGTGCCGGGCCTGGCCGAACTGGCCCAGCGTGGCGGCTGCGCCATTCGCCCCGATACGCTGGCCGCGCTGCAGCGCTTGCCCGGCCTGTACGGCGGCTCCGACGTCATCAAGCGGGCGCGGCACGACCTGCCGCTGCTGCCCGGCGTGGCGGCGGCCCTCGACGCGCTGCAGGCCATCGTCGATGCCATGCCCGAAGTCACCCTGGGGGTCGACCTGGCCGACGTTGGCGGCTATGGCTATCACTCGGGCGTCACCTTCGCGCTGTACGCCGAAGGCTGGCACGACGCGCTGGTCAGAGGCGGCCGCTACGACGACGTCAGCCGCGCCTTCGGGCGGGCGCGCCCGGCCACCGGTTTCAGCCTCGACCTGCGCAAGCTGGCGCGCGGCCTGCCGCCGGCCGGCCAGGCCCGCGCGGTGCGCGCGCCCTGGGGCCAAGACGCCGCCTTGGCCGCCGCCGTGCGCCAACTGCGCCGCTCGGGCGAAATCGTCGTCCAGGTGTTGCCGGGCCACGAGCAAAGCCAGGATGAATTCATTTGCGATCGCGAACTGGCGCTGCGCGACGGCGCCTGGACGCTTCAGACGTTGTAAAACTGACTCCCTCTCGTCGCGAGAGGGCCGCAGGGAGATTTCCGGATTTCCCGAGAAACTCGATATTGATTCGTACAATGAGCAAGAACGTAGTGGTGATCGGAACCCAGTGGGGTGACGAAGGCAAAGGCAAGATCGTCGATTGGCTGGCCGAATCGGTCCAGGGCGTGGTGCGCTTCCAGGGCGGCCACAATGCCGGCCATACGCTGTGGATCAACGGCAAGAAAACCATCTTGCGCCTGATTCCGTCGGGCATCATGCACCCCGGCGTTACGTGTTTCATCGGCAACGGCGTGGTCCTGTCGCCCGAGGCCTTGCTCAAAGAAATCGAAGAGCTCGAAGCCGCCGGCCTGGATGTCCGTTCGCGCCTGCAGATTTCCGAGGTCTGCCCGCTGATCCTTCCGTACCACGTCGCCGTCGACCAGGCGCGCGAGGCCCGCAAGGGCGACGGCAAGATCGGCACCACGGGCCGCGGCATCGGCCCGGCCTACGAAGACAAGATCGCGCGCCGCGCCCTGCGGGTACAAGACCTGTTCAATCCGCAGCTGTTCGACGAAAAACTGGCCGAACTGCTCGATTACCACAATTTCGTGCTTACCCAATACCTGGGCGCTCCGGCCGTGTCGGCGGAGCAGGTCCGCGACCAGGCCATGGCCCTGGCCCCGGCCATCGCGCCCATGGTCAAAGACGTCTCCAGCAATCTGTACGCCATGCAGCAGGCCGGCCAGCGGCTGCTGTTCGAAGGCGCGCAGGGCGCGTTGCTCGACGTCGACCACGGCACCTACCCGTTCGTCACCAGCAGCAATTGCCTGGCGGGCGCCGCCTCGGCCGGGGCCGGCGTCGGCCCCCAGTCGCTCGACTACGTGCTGGGCATCACCAAGGCCTACACCACGCGCGTCGGTTCGGGGCCGTTCCCCACCGAATTGGTCGATGAAATCGGCACGCGCCTGGCCACCATCGGCAAAGAGTTCGGGTCGGTCACCGGCCGTCCGCGCCGTTGCGGCTGGTTCGACGGCGCCGCGCTCAAGCGCTCGGTGCGCCTGAACGGCATCACCGGGCTGTGCATCACCAAGCTCGACGTGCTCGACGGCCTGGAAACCATCCAGCTGGGCGTGGGATACCGCGTCAACGGCGAATTCCGCGACGTGCTGCCTTACGGCGCGCACGCGGTGGCGCAGGCCGAGGCCGTACTCGAAGAACTGCCCGGCTGGAGCGAATCCACCGTGGGCATTACTGAATACGCCAAGCTGCCGGCCGCCGCGCGCCGCTATCTCGAGCGCGTGGCCGAACTGTGCGGCGTGCCCATCGACCTGGTTTCCACCGGCCCCGACCGCAACGAAACCATCGTGCTGCGCCATCCGCTCAAGGGCTGAACGGCCGCGCCCGCGACTTTCCGCTGCGGGCCTGGCTTACGCCGGAGTATCATTCCAAAGCCGCCGCCGGCCCTGCCGGTGGGCGGCCTTTTCGTATTTTCTGGAGACCCCGCCATGAGCGCGCCCGTCAACGACGACAGTCATCTGTGGATTACCTGGGACGGCTACAACCGCCTCATCGAACGCTTGACGCTGCAGGTGTACCAGTCTGGCTGGCAGTTCGATCTGATCCTGTGCCTGGCGCGCGGCGGCGTGCGGGTGGGCGACGTCATGTCGCGCATTTTCGACGTGCCGCTGGGCATCCTGGCCACCAGCAGCTATCGCGAAGCCGCGGGCACCAAGCAGGGCGACCTCGATATCGCGCAGTTCATTACCATTACCCGCGGGGCGCCCGCGGGGCGGGTGTTGCTGGTCGATGACATGGTCGATACCGGCCTGACGTTCAACCGGGTGCAGGCGCATTTGCGCCAGCAGTTTCCCGAAATTTCCGAGCTGCGCAGCGCCGTGCTGTGGTGGAAGGGGCATTCGCAGGCCACGCCCGACTACTACGTCGACAAATTGCCCACCAATCCCTGGATCCACCAGCCCTTCGAAGACTACGACAGCCTGCGGCCGCACCAGCTCGAGGCCTGGATCCGCAAGGGCTCGAAGTCGGCTTAGGGGCCGCGGACACGGGCCGGGGCGGCCGGGAGCGGGCGGGGCCGCAATAGCTCGCCAAAGTCTGCCCAGCATGCTAGAATCTCGGGTTACCAGTAAACCCCTACAGGGGTTGCCGGGGCGCACAGGCGTGGTTTATTGAAGGTTTTTTGGGGTTTTCGGGCCCGGCGGTTTGCTGTTTTTGCCGTTTGGAACAAAAATCTACCAACAAGCCATGCCGGGCTTGCAGTCGAAGCGCCCTGTGTGTTCAACCTTTTTGTTACCCCAAAGCAGGCCTGCCACTTTATGCCTATTGTCCGACTGAAGGAAAACGAACCGTTCGAAGCCGCCCTGCGCCGCTTCAAGCGCACCATCGAAAAGACCGGTTTGCTCACCGAACTGCGCTCGCGCGAGTTCTACGAGAAGCCCACGGCCGAGCGCAAGCGCAAGCACGCCGCCGCGGTCAAGCGCCACTACAAGCGGATTCGTAGCCAGCAACTGCCGCCCCGCCTGTATTGATTTTGCCGATTCCAGAATCTATTGATTCCAGAATCATTCATACAGGATCTGCTCGCCCGGGTCGACGTAGCCGACGTCGTCGGGCGATACGTGCAGTTGCGAAAGGGCGGTGCCAACCTGCTTGGCCTGTGCCCTTTCCATAACGAAAAAAGCCCGTCGTTCACTGTCAGCCCCACCAAGCAGTTTTATCATTGCTTCGGTTGCGGCGCGCACGGCAGTGCCATCACTTTCCTGATGGAACACACGGGCGCCAGTTTCCCCGAGGCCGTGCGCACGCTCGCCGGCTCGGTGGGAATGACGGTACCCGAAGAAAACCGCAGTCCCCGCCAGCAGGCCGAATCGGCGCGCCGCAAGGCCGAAGAATCCCGCCACACGCAGGTGCTCGATGCCGCGCAGGCGCATTACTTGCGCCAGCTGCGCGCTTCGCCCGCGGCCATCCAATACCTGAAGCAGCGCGGGCTTACCGGCGAGATCGCCGCCCATTTCGGCCTGGGCTGGTCCGGCACCGACCGCCATGGCCTGGCCAAGGTGTTCGACAACTACGACGACCCCACGCTGGTCGAGGCCGGCCTGGTCATCGAGTCCGAAGACGGGCGCCGCTACGACCGCTTCCGCGAGCGCGTGATGTTCCCCATCCGCAACGCGCGCGGCAGCCTGATCGGCTTTGGCGGACGCATCATCGGCAAGGGCGAGCCCAAGTACCTGAACTCGCCCGAAACCCCGCTGTTTTCCAAGGGCCACGAGCTCTACGGCCTATGGGAAGCCCGCCAGGCCATCCGCCAGGAAGGGCAGGTCATCGTGGTGGAGGGCTACATGGACGTGGTCGGCCTGGCGCAGCAGGGCATCGCCAACGCGGTGGCCACGCTGGGCACCGCCACCACGCCCGATCACGTCAAGAAGCTGCTGCGCAGCAGCGACAAGGTCGTCTTCAGCTTCGATGGCGACGCGGCCGGCCGCCGCGCCGCATGGCGGGCGCTGCAGGCCTGCCTGCCGGTGCTGCGCGACGATATCGCCATCCGCTTCCTGTTCCTGCCCGCCGAGCACGATCCCGATTCGTACGTGCGCGAACTGGGGGCCGAGGCGTTCCGCGCTTGCCTGGGCGAAGCCATGGCCTTGTCGCGCTTTCTGCTCGAAGAATTGGCGTCGCGCCATAATCTGGCCGAGGCCGAAGGGCGGGCCAGCTGCCTGCACGAGGCCCGCCCCTTGCTGTCCGCCATTCCCGAATGCGCGCTGCGCCTGCAGATCGAGCGCGAAATGGCGCGCCAGGTGCAGCTGACGCCCGAAGAAATGGCGCAGCTCATGGCGCAGGCGCCGGCGCGGCCGTTTGCCCCGGCCGGCGCGGGGGGGGCGGCGGCTCCGGCGGCGGCGCCGTCGTCCGCCGACCATCCCGGCGAGCCCGGCCATTTCGACATGCCGCCGCCCGATTTCGATTACGAACCGGTCGGCTATGGCTACGACGACGAGCCGCCGGGCGCGGGATACGGCGAGTTCCCGGCCGCCGGACAGCGCGGCCAGGGCGGGGCGGGCGAGGGTCAGCGCAAGCAGGGCTGGAAGAATGATTCAAGGGGCGATTGGAAGGGCGGCAAGAAGGGCAAGGGCGAGTGGCGCGGGCGCCGCGATGACGACGTAGGCGGCTACCAGGGGCGCCGCGCCATGCCGTCGCTGGCCAAGCGCTTGCTGGCGTTGCTGCTGGCCCACCCGGAACTGGTGGACGGCATGGGCGACCAGCAGCTTGAAGTCCTGGACAAGGGCCCCCATCTAGGATTAGTGCGCGACCTTATCCTGCTGGCGCAGGCCAGCGGAGCGCGCCACGTGGGCGCCCTGTTGGAAGCCGCCGATCCGGACTCCGACCTGGCCGCCGTGCTGAAAGGCATGCGCGCCGACCTGCTGGCCCAGGAAGACCTGCCCGAGCCCCAGGCCGAATGGGACGACGCCTTGCGCCGTATCGAATTCGACTCCGCCCGCGCCGAAATGGCCCGGCTGGCGGAAACCGGACTCGATTCCGACGAGGCGCGGCAGCGCTACCAGGAACTGTCGGCGCGTCTGGCGGTCTTAAAAGGTGTCGGATTACGTTAAATGCGGTAGAATCAAAGGTTTTCCAGCGGCTTTGGGCCGCGGGCCAAGATCGGATTTGAATCGCGAACTCGGATTCAGGAAAAAAACGCGAGGCAGCAAGCCGTAGAAGGGCGGGCAAGGCGGCGTGGTAGGCATGATATATGCCGGCCCCGCCTGGTGTGGCCCATCGGCTTGCTGAGACGTTATAGTGAAAAGTTACAATTAGGTGGCAAGTTGCGCAGTTCGGCACGGGTTTGGCCGGCGGCGTTTGCAGGTGGAGCTGTGTCTATCGCAAGCAGCTTGGGGCAGGGTGTCCCTTCAAGCTGGCAGAGCCTGTCGCAGGCAAGGCAGCCCCCGCAACGCCCGGAAACCCCGCCGCAACGAAGTCGCGATACCAGGGCGCTCCTGGGCCGCAAGGCCAGAAGGAGCGCCGGTGGGGCCCGCAAGGGCCCGCGCCGCGATCAACGCGGGCGCACGCGGCTTCAGCCGGCTTGCCTGTTTTACCCGCATCGGTTCCGTTGCGTGCGCTAGGGCGCCGCGACGGCCCTTGTGGTGCAATGTGCCCCATCACGGGTTGCGACGACCACGGAAGCGACTATGACCAGAACATCAGGCAAAACCTCCCCTGCGAACGATACGGCTGATACGCCGGTCAAGACGGCCAAGCGCGCCGTCAGCATGGCGGCGGAAAAAGCGCCTGCCAAGGCGGCAGTGAAGGTCACTAAAACGGCCACGAAAACCGCGGCCAAGAAGGCGACCAAGTCGGCCGCGGCCACTGACAAGCCCGAAAAGGCCAAGACCGCGCGCGCCAAGAAGGCCGAAGCCAAGCTGGCCGACCTGGTCGGCGGCGGCGCGCGTCCGTCCAGCGGCCGTCGCCCCGGGCGTCCCGCCAAGAACGCCAATAACGACTCCGATGGTTTCGATGACACCATGGACGGCGAAGGCGAGGTGCTGCCCGACCTGAAACCGCCCAAGCGCGGCGGCAAGCGCGGCAAGGCCGACCCCAAAGACCTGATCGCCCGCGGCCCGGTTTCGCCCGAAGAATACGAAGCCCGCCGCAATCGCCTGAAGCAGCTCATCAAGCTGGGCAAAGACCGCGGCTACCTGACCTACGGCGAAATCAACGACCACCTGCCCGACGACCTGGTCGACGCCGAAGCCATCGATGGCATCATCAGCACGTTCAGCGACATGGGCATCTCGGTCTACGACCAGGCTCCCGACGCCGAAACGCTGCTCATGAGCGAAAACGCGCCGGTGGCGTCCAACGACGACGACGTCGAAGACGAAGCCGAAGCCGCCCTGACCACCGTCGACTCCGATTTCGGCCGCACGACCGATCCGGTGCGCATGTACATGCGCGAAATGGGTTCGGTCGAACTGCTGACGCGCGAAGGCGAAATCGAGATCGCCAAGCGCATCGAAGACGGCCTGAAGCACATGGTGATGGCCATCTCGGCATGTCCCACCACCATCAATGAAATCCTGGCCCACATCACGCGCGTGCGCGAAGGCCAGGCCCAGATCGACGAAGTGGTCGATGGCCTGGTCGACCCCGAAGACGGCGAAGAATACGCCGGCGCGGGCGTCACGGCCGACGAAGACGAGAACGACGACGGCCCGGCGGGCGGCATGTCCAGCAAGCAGCTGGAAGACCTGCGCGTCAAGGCGCTGGCCAAGTTCGACGAAATCAGCAAGCAGTTCGACAAGATGCGCCAGTCGTACGAGCGCGATGGCTATAAGTCCGAGATCTACATCAAGTCCCAGGAAGCCATCCTGAACGAAATGATGGGCATCCGCTTCACCGCCAAGATGGTGGAAAAGCTGGCCGATACGCTGCGTTCGCAGGTCGAAGAAGTGCGCCAGCTCGAGCGCGCCGTGCTGCATACCTGCGTCGACCGCGCCGGCATGCCGCGCAGCCATTTCATCAAGGTGTTCCCGGGCAACGAAACCAATCTCGATTGGGTCTTGCAGGAAGTCGCCAGCGGCCATCCGTATGCCGAGACGCTCGAGCGCCAGGTGCCGGCAGTCCAGGAACTGCAGCAGAAGCTCATCGACCTGCAAACGCGCGTCGTGCTGCCCCTGAAAGACCTCAAAGACGTCAACAAGCGCATGGCCACCGGCGAAGCCAAGGCCCGCAAGGCCAAGCGCGAAATGACCGAGGCCAACCTGCGCCTGGTGATCTCGATCGCCAAAAAATACACGAACCGCGGCCTGCAGTTCCTGGATCTCATCCAGGAAGGCAACATCGGCCTGATGAAGGCCGTGGACAAGTTCGAGTACCGCCGGGGCTACAAGTTTTCGACGTACGCCACGTGGTGGATCCGCCAGGCCATTACGCGTTCCATCGCCGACCAGGCACGTACCATCCGCATTCCGGTGCACATGATCGAAACGATCAACAAGATGAACCGGATCAGCCGTCAGATCCTGCAGGAAACCGGCGCCGAGCCCGATCCCGCCACCCTGGCGCAAAAGATGGACATGCCGGAAGACAAGATCCGCAAGATCCTCAAGATCGCCAAGGAACCGATCTCGATGGAAACCCCCATCGGCGACGACGACGACTCGCACCTGGGCGACTTCATCGAAGACACCTCCACGCTGGCGCCGTCGGATGCGGCTCTGCATGGCTCGATGCGCGATGTGGTCAAAGAAGTGCTGGACTCGCTTACCCCGCGCGAAGCCAAGGTGCTGCGCATGCGTTTCGGTATCGAAATGAGCACCGACCAGACCCTGGAAGAAGTCGGCAAGCAGTTCGACGTCACGCGCGAGCGCATCCGGCAAATAGAGGCTAAAGCGCTGCGCAAGCTGCGCCACCCCAGCCGGGCCGACAAGCTCAAGAGCTTCCTGGAAGGACAGTAAGTTTCCTGGGCCTCTAGCTCATGCCTGGTTAGAGCAGCGGACTCATAATCCGTTGGTGCTCGGTTCGACTCCGAGGGGGCCTACCAAAAAAACGCCTGTGAATTCAGGCATTTCCGCCGCCAGCAATGGCGGCGTTTCTTTTCGTAAGGCGGTATGCGCGCCCGTGGCATAATCGGCCAAATATTCATACTGCGCTTACGGGGACAGGATCATGTCGGCGGATTTTTCCGATCTGGAAGGCCTTATCAGGACATCCGGAACTGCAACGTTTCTGCTGGCGGGCTGCCCCATCACGTTTGATCTGGCGAACCGGCACGAAAGAGCGTATGCGGCACGGCTGCTGTTGGACGTGCGCCATCCGCAAGCCGATATCGACCAGTTTCTTTTTCGCCGCCTTATCCGCGATTCGGACACGGTGCTGGACGCGGGCGCCAATATCGGCGTGACCGCGCTCGAGTGCCTGGAGGCCGGGGCAGGCAGGGTCATCGCTGTCGAGGCGCTTCCCGCCTTATACGAACGCCTGTCGAAATTATCTTCGCCCCGTCTGGTGCCGGTTAAAGAGGCCATATCGGCGTCCGTGGGCCAGTCCGAGTTTTTCGTCTCGACGTCCCACAATCAGGGGTCCAGCCTGAATCCGGAAATGATCGAGATATTTCCGGCCGTGTTTGGCGACGAGCTGCAAAAGGTGCGCGTGGACCTGACCACCATCGACCGGCTAAGCGCGCAGTTTGGCGCTTTCGATGTGTGGAAGCTCGATATAGAGGGCGCGGAAACCGATGCCGTGAAAGGCGCTGCGCGGACGTTGTCCGAGAGCCCGCCACGCGTCATTATTGCGGAGCTCTATGATCGCTTCTACGGCGAGTTCTACGACGCGATCAAGGCGACGCATCCGCATGCCTACCGCGCGTTCATCCCGCTCGACAGATACGAGCTCGAGCTTCGTCCGGTCGTGCTGGGGTTTCCCGAAGGCGTGCAGCACACCAGCCCGATGTACGTTTTTTCCCGTACGCCACTGAGCACGAAATAACTCATTCGTCCAGGCAACGAGGCAGCGCGGGCGGCGCAGGCTCGTTGGCGCTGTTCTTGGGGTCGACGACGGAATGCCAGCCGGCTTCCCAGGCATGCACTTTCGCTTGCCAGTCGCGGATCGACTCGCCGGTGTGCCCCGGCAGGTTCGCGGCTCGGTAATAAGGGCAATCCAGCAAACTTAATCCCGCACGGGCCGCTTGGGCGCCCTGCTGCCAGATTTCCGTGTTCATAAATGCGGTAGGCGGTTAAAGTAAAGCACTAAAGCGATGAGCAAGGCGTAGCATGCCCGCGCGCGGGCCGGTTGGGAAGGCGCCGAAATACTAATGAAAGGGATGGCGTTTTACTAGTACGGGAACGGGATAGGCATAAAAAATTGCTGGCGTCAAGCATTTTGTTGAAATCACGCGAAGCTTGAAACCATATACGGGGCAATAGGTTAGCTCTGTTTCATGCCGTTCGCAGAGGATGCGGCATTGTGGGCTGGGAGCCACATAAGAGCCTGGAGAAAGAGAGTCGAGTCGCGTTGCAGCGATGGAGATTGCCAATGGCTGGCAGGCTTGTTCAGTCATCTTAGCCGATTCCCTCGCAGCCTATCCAGAACGAAGAACGCGCAGCGTTGGGCTGCGCGTTCGAGGGATGGTCAGTCTGGTTCCAGTGCATCTTCAGCTTGGCTTCGGTGGCACGGCCTTGCTGCCGTTTCCTTTCCTGAATCCCCGATCCCCCGCCATGAACGCCTCCAGCATGTGCGGGATCAGCGTCGAGGCATCGACCGCCTCGCCATACGCCTGCGCATGCAGCGCGGCGTAGCGGTCGAGATCGGCTTTCAAGCTGGCCGGGCAAGCGAAGGTCAGCTTGACGCTTTCGGTCTTGGGTAGCGGCCCCAGCCGCAGTTTCTTGGTCGTGCTCATCGAGAAGTCCCCTTGTTGAAGAACAGCGGCTGATAAGGCCGTAGCACCAGATCGCGGTTGACGATGATGCGCACCGGCAAGCCGGGGCGGCTGGTCAGCGTGGGTTGGATGTTGAGATTGCGCCGGGTCACTTCCTGGCCGACCTGGTTCACGGTGTCCTGCAGGCTGTCGCGCCCGGCGATGATGACGCGATCGCCGTCCTGGCGGTTCTCAGGTGCAGCCAGTTCGGCACCGACACCCAGCAGCGTGGTCAGCACGGCACCTGCAAAGATCCGATCCCAATGCCAGTCCACGTTGTCCTCCAGACCGGCATAGCCTGCCGGGTCGGTGCCGATCAGGTTGTCGAGCGTGAGTGATGACGTGTCGGGCAGGATGATGCGATTCCACACCACCTGCACGCGGCTCTGGCCGTAGCTGACCTGGCTGTTGTACTTGCCCAGTATGCGAGATCCCTGCGGGATCAGCAGGAACTTGCCAGTGGCCGTGTCGTAGATCGGTTCCGTCACCGTGGCGATCACGTCGCCCGGCAAGTCGGACTTGATGCCCGTGACCAGTGCCCCGGCAATGACCGTTCCGGCCATCACCTGATACGGCGAGGTGGGCATTTGCAGGTTGCCGGAGTTACGGGTTTCCGTAGAACCGCCTGTCAGGAACGCCTCTTTCTGGTCTTGCCGGTTCTGCACGGCAGTCGGATCAGCAGGCTGGGCCGCCGTCGAGGCCGGGCCAGCGGCCAGTGGATCGAAAGCGGCATTGGCGGCGAAGCCCGGCGCGGCAGCGACTTGCGACTGCGCCACGGGCGCGGCCTGCGGGGAGCCGGTGCGGAAGAACACCGTTGAAGCTGCCGCCGCTTCTGCTTCCTTGTGCAGCGCATCGTTGGGGTCGTAGCCGGGCGCGGCATAGGTGGCGGCGACCGGCTGCTGCGAATTGACGATGGCCGGCCCCAGATCACCCGGTAGCGGTGGCCCCAGCTCCGGCACGTCGGGCGGCAGCGCTGGCAACTTGGAATAGTCGGCAGGAAGTTGGTCGAGGCCTTCCGAGCGCGATACACGATCCACGTTGTACAGTTCGGTGGATTCGCCCGCGCCGCGTTGCTGCGGTTGCAGTGACCAGATCAGCGCGCCCATCACGCCAACCGACAGGCCGCCAGCGAGGATGGCCAGCGTGCGTCGGTTCAGACGCGTGACCGGGCGCGGTTGGGCGCGCAGCGCCACCGCCTCGGGTGCCATCTTGTCCGCCTGCGGCGTGGCAAGGTCGGGAGTGTCGTCCTGGCTCATGCTCAGTTCCTCCCGACGATGCCATCCGCGCGCTCGATGCGCACCATATCGCCCTTGTCGGCCCCCAGGCGCAGTTCTGCTGCACCGAACAGGCGATCCACGATGTAGTACGGCGAGCGGAAGCGATAGTTCACCAGTTGCCCGTCGCCCTGTGCGCCGATGACGAACAGCGGCGGCAGCTCGCCCTGGGCGATGCCTGCCGGGAACTGGATATAGACCTTCTCGCCATCATCAAAAGCGCGCAGCGGTTTCCACGATGGATTGCTGCCGCTGATTGCATAGCGAAAGCGGATGTTATCCAGCGACAAGCCTGCATCGACCGGCGCGGCAGCGTTGGCGGCTTGGGCTTGGCGCCGCAAGGCCAGCATTCGGTCTTTCGGGTAGTCCCAGGACACCGACGCCATCCATGCCTTGTCGGTCGAAGTCAGTTCCAGCAGGTACGTCCTGCGGCTGGTGGTAATGACCAGATTGGTCTTCAAGCTGGAACGGATAGGCTTGACCAGCACATTGACGCGCAGATCGGCCCCGCTGCCGCTGGAGGTGTCACCGACGATCCAGCGCACGGTATCGCCCGCAGCGACCGTCACCAGTTCCTCGCCAGGCTGGAGCGCGATCACCGTCACGCGACCTACTGACGCATAGACCTGGTACAGCGCGCCATCGCTATACGGCCAGACCTGGATCGCATTGACATAGCCTTCGCGCGTCGGAGCCACCCGTGCCTCGGCATTGGCTTTCGAGACACGTACCGTCTCATCAGCCGGTTCAGGCGCAGGCTTCGCATCCTTTTCCTCCGGCACTGGCTTCAACTGCTCAGGCAATGGCAGTGGCTCTGCAATAGTGACCACCTCGATCGGCACAGGCATTTCCGGCAAAGGCTCCGCCTGTACCGGCTCATCCAAGGAAATCACTGGCGGGGGTTTGCCCTGCGTGGCGCAGCCGGCCAAGGCCAGCACGACAAGCGGCAAAGCGTAAAAACGGAAAGGCACATTCATGGCTTCACTCCTTCAGACGAATCCAGTTCACGGCTCCACGACAGGCCATTGACGTAGATGCCCAGCGGGTTGCGGCGCAGGCGTTCTTCGGTGCGCGGGGTCTGCTGCACGATGGACACCACCGCCGTCCATCGCTCCAGCCCGGCCGCCGCGCCATTGACGTAGCGGCGTTCCATCCAGCGCACGTTGAACGACGCATCGCTGGCGCGAACCACGCTGGTGATCTGTACCGTTACCGACTCTTTGCCGATGCGGGCGAACGGGTCATTCACCCGCGCATAGTCGTTAAGCACCGCCGCGCCTCGGTCGGTGGTGTAGTCGTAGGCATCGAGCCAGTTCTGGCGCACGACGATGGGGTCGATGGACAGTGAGCGCACCAGCGTCACGAACCGCGCGATATGGTGTGCCGTCTGCGCATCGGTGGGCCGGTACGGCGTGGCCGCTTCGCCCACGGTGCGCACCTGGCCGGACTGATCGACTTCGATGACATAGGGCGTGACGATGGATTGGGCCGAGCGCCACACCAGGCCACCGGCCATCAGCAGCGCGAGCACCAGGCAGCCGAAGGCCATCAATCGCCAGTTCTTGGCCTGCACGCGGGCCGAGCCGATGCGCTCGTCCCACACCTGGGCAGCGGCTTGATACGGGGTGGCAGGCTGCGGCGTATCGGCATAGCGCACCTGCGGTCGTTTGAATCGCATGGCGTTCTCCTTGAAAGTCAGCTATCGGAATCTCGCAGACTCGGGCCTTGGCCCGAACCGCCGCCGTCGCCACCGCGCAGCGTGTGCGCGGCCGTGGTGGTGGCCTGGGTGAGTCGTTGGCGGCGTTGCAGGCGCTTGGCCCAGCCCGGTTTTTCCTGCTTCTGCGCGTTGGCCGTGTCGCCAGCGGCATCGCCTGCGGTGGCCTGCCCGGAACTGGCAGCGCCACCGCCTGAGCCACCATCGGTGCCGGAGCCTTGCCAGCCTGCTTTGAATGGCGCGGCCGCCTTGGCTGCCGCCGCTTTGATGCCTGCACCGGCGCGCTGGCCAGCGGCCTGTGCGCCGCCCTTGGCGACACTGCCCAGTCCAGCCATCGCGCCTTTGGCTCCGCCGCCCGCAGCGGCAGAACCGGCCTGGAAAGCCGACTTCGCGCTGCCAGCCGCCGAAGTCGCGGCCCGCGCGCCAGCCCCGGCGAGCTTGGCGGCAGCCGGTGCCATGCGCGCTCCGGCCATCACGGCACCGCCCACGCCGGTGGCGGCGGCACCTACGGCAACCGCCGCGCCTGCGGCACCAATCGCAGCACCGGCCATCGCGCCTGCGCCAAGCTGCGGTGCACCGGATACCAGCCCGGTGGCAATGCCCGGCCCGAAGATCCCCAACGCCAGCAGCGTGAGCGAGGCCAGCATGATGACCACTGCATGGTCGATGGACGGCTCGGCCGGATGCACCTGGAACTCGGCAAACAGGCCCGAGCCGATGCCGACGATGACGGCCAGCACCAGCACCTTGATGCCCGAGGACACCACGTTGCCCAGCACCTTCTCGGCGAGGAAGCTGGTCTTGTTCCACAGCGCGAACGGCACCAGCACGAAGCCCGCGAGCGTGGTCAGTTTGAACTCGATCAGCGTGATGAAAAGCTGGATCGCCAGCACGAAGAAACACAGGATCACCACCGCCCAGGCCAGGAACATGACCACGATGGGCGTCATGTTCACGAACACTTCGGGGAAGCCCGCCATGTCGCTGATCTGCTCAAGAATGGGGGCCGCCGCGTCGATGCCGGTCTTGGCCAAGCGTCCCGGTTGCAGGAATTCGCCCATGCTCATCGTCGAGCCGCTGGCCGTCAGGCCGAGGCCCGCGAACGAGCGGAAGACAATGCTGGCCAGCCAGTTGAAGTTGTTGATGATGTAGGCGAAGGCACCGACGTAAAGCACCTTGCGCAGCAGTTTGGCGATCACATCATCGCCCTGATCGGTGGCGTGGCTCATCGCCCAGTACAGCCCGGCAATCGTCATGTCGATGACGATCAGCGTGGCGGTGAGGAACGCGACTTCGCCCTGCAGCAGCCCAAAGCCCGAGTCGATGTAGCGCGAGAAGGTAGCGAGAAATCGGTCGATCACGGTCACGTCATTCATGGCACGTCCCCCTCGAAGGGCATGGCGCCCTGGTCACTGATGGGCGAGTCGAAGCTCGGCGGGATCGGCGGCAGATCGGCCAACGTGCGGAACTCGTCAGGCCCGGTTTCACCGGCGACGAAGCGCCGCCGGAAAGCGTCGGCCGCGGGCAGGCAGGCGTCTTCGCCTGCGGCCGTCCTGTCGGCGGCACACTGCACACGCAAAGCCTTGAGCCGCACGGGATCAGCGACCAGGTCTTCGGTCGGCTGCTGGCTGCAAGCGACCAGCAGCACGGGAAGCAGCAAGGAAACGCATCGCATGGCCGTCTCCCGTCAGTTGCCGTAGAAATCCACGCGCTGCGGCGTGTACGGCGTGCCATCACCCAGGAAGCGGCGCGTCACTTCACGGCCACGCTCGACAGCCGCTGCTTGGCGTGCCAGTTCCAGCGCGGCGGCGCGTTCCTGCGTGATCTGGAGTTGCTGCGCCTGGATGGACTGCTTGGCCTGCAAGGCCAGAAGCTGGTTGGTCGCCTGCATGGCTTGCAGCGCGCCGGTGGCGGACTGACTTTGGCTGACCAGATCGGACAGTGCGCTTTCGTCTTTTGCCAGGTTCTGCGACACCTGCGCCTGCATCCGCATCGCGGTATGCAGGCCATTCAAGGTGTTCTTCCAGCGCTCCTGCGCGTCGCGCACCATCTGGTCGCCGCTGACAGTCGCGGCGTACTGCTCCGGGTACAGCCGGGCGAAGGTCGCATCCATGCTCTGCACGTCGTAGGCCAGGCCGCGTGCCTCGGCGATCAGGCGTTCGGTCGTGGCGAGCGTCGAGCGCAGGCGATTGACGATGTTGAAGTCCAGATTCGCCAGATTGCGCGCCTGGTTCATCAGCATCTGTGCTTCGTTCTGGAGTTGGTTGATCTGGTTGTTGATCTGCTCCAACGTGCGCACGGCGGTCAGCGTGTTCTGCACGAAGTTGGACGGGTCGAACACCGTCAGCGCGGATGCGGGCTGAACGATTAGCAGCGACACCGACAGCACGGCGGCAAGCGAGACAGACAGCAGACGGGGCTTGGTCTTCATGGCAAGTTCTCCTGTGGTTGGGAAAGAAAGGAAGTGGCCGCCGGTGCGGACGGCAACAGGTCGGCCGCCCAATCGAGGCCGCGATGACGTAGCCAGGCACCGGCAAAGCCAGGTGTGCCTGCGTCCAGCAGCATGCGATCCATGTCGCGTTGGTCTTGTGGGGTGGATGCCCCGGCGAAGGCCAGCGTGGTTGGCCCCAGGTCGAGGTCGAACAGGCGATTGCCCAGACGCGATTGGTAGTAGTAGTCCCGCTTGGGCTGCGCGGTCGCCACGATCTCGATCTGGCGAGAGTTCAGCCCAAAGCCTTCGTAGATCGTGCGAATCTGCGGCTCGGTGGCCTGCGGATTAGGGAGAAAGATCCGACTGGCGCAGCTTTCAATCACCGCCGGTGCAATGCTCGAATCCTTGATGTCGGCCAGCGACTGCGTGGCGAACATGACGCTGACATTCTTCTTGCGCAGCGTCTTGAGCCACTGGCGAATGCGGGCGGCGAACACAGGGTCATCGAGGAACAGCCAGGCTTCATCGAGGATCAGCAGCGTGGGCGCGCCGTCGAAGCGTTCATCGAAGCGGGCGAACAGGTAGCCCAGCACGGCCAGCACCGCCGCCTTGCTGTGCATCAGTTCTTCCATCTCGAAGCACTGCACGCCGCCGGAACCCAGGCGGTCGGCATCGGCATCCAGCAGCTTGCCGTGGGCACCGCCCAGCACATAGGGCGCAAGCGCCTGGCGCAGTGCGTTCGATTGCAGCAGTACCGACAGGCCCGTCAGCGTGCGTTGCTCCGCTGGCGCACCGGCCAAGCTGCCTAGTGCCGACCAGATCGCAGCCTTCTCGTCCGGGCCAATGACGACACCTTCATGCAACAGGCGGCCTTCCACCCATTCGGCGGCCCAGGTGCGGTAGCCCTCCTGGTCGATGCGGGCCAATGGCTGAAAAGCAATCGCCCCGTCATTGCCGAGGTCGTAATGCTCGCCGCCCAGCCCGAGGATGGTGGCGCGCATCGAGCGGCCCATGTCGAAGGCGAAGATGCGCGAGCCGGGATAGCGGCGAAACTGCATTGCCAGCGTGGCGAGCAGCACCGACTTGCCCATGCCGGTTGGCCCGGCGACCAGCGTGTGGCCCACATCGCCGATGTGCGTCACCAGCCGGAACGGCGTCGCGCCATCGGTGCGGGTGACGATCAGCGGCGGGCCATCCAGATGCGCGTTCTTCTCCGGCCCGGCCCACACGGCGGACAGCGGCATCATGTGCGTCAGGTTCAGCGTCGAGACGATGGGCTGGCGCACATTCGCGTAGGCGTTACCGGGAATGGACGACAGCCAGGCATCCACCGCGTTCAAGGTTTCGGGGATGGTGACGAAGCCGCGCCCCTGAATGACGCGCTCTACCATGCGCAGCTTCTCGTCGGCCACGGCAGGGTCGGTGTCGAGCACTGTCACGGTAGCCGTCAGGTAGCCGAAGGCCACCTGATCGCTGCCCAGTTCTTGCAAGGCGGCGTCTGCATCGGCGGCCTTGTTGTTGGCGTCGGTATCGACCAGCGGGCTTTCCTGCTGGAAGATCGTTTCACGCAACAGCGCGACGACATTCTTGCGCTTGGCGAACCACTGGCGACGCAGGCGTCCAAGCTCTTTTTCCGCTTCGGCTTTGTCGAGGCAAAGGAACCGGGTTGCCCAACGATAGCCGAAGCCCAAGCGGTTGAGGTCGTCCAAAATCCCCGGCCAAGTCGAGGTCGGAAAGCCTCGCACCGACACCACGCGCAGGTGCTGATCGCCCAGCATGGGTGCCAGACCACCGACCAGCGCGGAGTCGGCCAGCAATGCGTCGATGTGGAATGGCACCTCGGGTACGCCGACGCGGTAGCGCCGCGTGGACACCGTGGCGTGCAGGTAAGTCAGTGTCTGGCTGTCATCGAGCCAGGCAATCTCCGGCATCACGCCGTCGAGCAGGTCGAACACGCGATCCGTTTCCGCCACGAAGGCTTCCAGCCGACCCTGCCAGTCCACGCCATCGCCCGGCGCATTCTCATAGAGCATCTTGGCGGCACGGGCGCGGGATTCTTCTGGTGGCAGGTAGGCCAGCGTCAGGTGATAGGCGCTCTCGTAGTGGTGGCCGGATTCCTCGAAGGCTGCACGGCGTTCTTCCTCCACCAGCCAGGACAACGGCTCGGGGAAATCGGAACGTGGATAGCCCGCCGCTGCGCAGCGCTCGGCTTCGATGAACAAGGCCCAGCCCGACCCCAGGCGGCGCAGTGCGTTGTTCAAGCGTGCCGACGTGGCGATCAGCTCGCCTTGCGTGGCGCTGTTCAGATCCGGCCCGCGAAAATGTGCCGTGCGCTGGAACGAGCCATCCTTGTTCAAGACGACGCCCGGCCCGATCAGCCCGGCCCAGGGCAGCCAGTCGGCCAGCAGTGCGGGCCGCTGGCGGTATTCGGCAAGGTTCAGCATGTCGGCACTCCCCTATGCGTCCAGCAGCGGCTTGTGCTTGATGTGCCGGGCGAAGACCTGCATGAACTGCGGATCGACGCGCGCGCCCCAGACCGCCAGCGAATGGCCGGCGATCCAGAGCACCACGCCGGGAATCCACAGTTGCAGGCCCAGCCCGACGGCGGCGGCCAGCGTGCCGTTGGCAATCGCCACGGTGCGCGGCGCACCGCCCAGCAGGATCGGCTCGGTCAGCGAGCGATGCAGCGGCACTTCAAAGCCCGGAAGATCGGTGGCCGTGCTCATACGACGGCCCCGCCGGAGAAGCTGAAGAACGACAGGAAGAAGCTCGAAGCCGCGAAGGCGATGGACAGGCCGAAGACGATCTGGATCAGCTTGCGAAAGCCGCCACTGGTATCGCCGAAGGCCAACGCCAGGCCGGTGGCGATGATGATGATCACCGCGACGATGCGGGCTACCGGCCCCTGGATGGATTCGAGAATGGATTGCAGCGGGCCTTCCCACGGCATTGAGGAACCGGCGGCCTGCGCCGTGCCCGCCAGCAACAGCATCAACACCGCGAGCAGCAACCCTTGTCCTGCGGGTCGGGCCAGGCGATGCAAACGCGCCAGCATGGGCAGCGGGGAAAGCGGGTTTACAGAAAGACGGAAAGCATCAACGTGCGTCATGGCAGTTCTCCAGGTTGTTCAGGGATCGAGGAAGGCGTAGCGGCAGCGGCTGTAAGAGGAACCGGCGGCAGCTCGGGAAGCGTCGCTTCCAGCGCATCCGCCAGGCGGTAGCCCGCGCCGTCGAAACCGACGACGCGGGAAATGGTTTCGACGTGGCGCTTGCGGCCGCGGCCTGCGATGTGGATCACGACATTGACCGCCTCGGCGATCAGGGCGCGGGGCGGATTCACCGCCACTTCGAGGATCAGTTGCTCCAGGCGCAGCAGCGCGCCCAACGCGGAGCCGGCATGAATGGTGGCGATGCCGCCGGGGTGGCCGGTGCCCCAGACCTTCACCAGATCCAGCGCTTCGCCGCCGCGCACTTCGCCGACGATCACGCGGTCGGGCCGCAGGCGCATCGTGGCCCGCACCAGCTCGGTCATGGACACGACGCCGGCGCGGGTGCGCAGCGGCACATGGTCGCGGGCCGCGCATTGCAGTTCGATGGTGTCTTCGAGCACCAGCACGCGGTCGCCGGTGGCGGCGATCTCGGCCAGCAAGGCATTGGCCAGCGTGATCTTGCCGGTGCTGGTGCCTCCGGCGATCAGGATGTTGTGCCGCTCGCGCACGGCATGACGCAGAAACTCGGCCTGCCCAGTGGTCAGGATGCCATCAGCCACATAGCGATCCAGACCGATGATGCTCACGGCACGCTTGCGCAGCGCAAAGGCCGGGCCGGGTGCGGCGGGCGGCAGGATGCCCTCGAAGCGTTCGCCGGTTTCAGGCAGTTCGGCGGTCAAGAGCGGTTGGCCGCGATGCACCTCCGCACCGACATGGGCGGCGACCAGGCGGATGATGCGTTCGCCATCGGCTTCGGGCAGTTCGACGCCGAGCGGCGCACGGCCAGACGACAGCCGATCCACCCACAATGTCCGGTCGGGGTTGAGCATCACTTCCACCACGTCCGGGTCTTCCAGCGCAGCGGCGATCACCGGCCCCATCGCCGTGCGCAGCATCTGGATGCGGCGATCCTGGGATGCTGCAGCGGATGAGCGCGGTTCGGGCGGGATTTGAGGAACGGCACTCATGACGCACGCTCCGCAGTGCGTTCATGGGCGGCGGCCATCGCGGCCGCGTCATCCATGCGCATCTCGAACTCACGATCCTGGGGATGCAGTTCTTCCACCACGTCCCGTACCAGGCTGCGGCCACGCAGCAGGTGGCGGCCTAACTGTTCGACGAACTGCTCGAAGCGCGCCTTGCCCTGCGCGCGAGCCGCATCCTGATGGGCCTCCGGCACCGGCGTGCTGACGGTCAGGTAGTAGCGGACGAATAGCGCCAGCGTCTCGATCTGGATGTTCTGGTCACGCTCCAGGCGCTCGGCCTGCCGCGACAGGCGATCCAGTCGTTTGGCGATGGCGGCCTCACGCTGGTCGCCGGCATCGGGTGACAGCCAGGACGCCAAGGCAGCGGCGACGATGCTGGACTTTGACACGCCTTTCTTCGCGGCCAGCTCGTCCAGACGCTTGGCGTGCTCGTGCTGGATGAACAGGTTCAATCGGTATTGGCTCATATGTCGATTCCGTCGTTGGGGTCGAGAGATGCCAGCCGCGCCGTGCGTTGCAGGGCGGGGTCGAACTGGTCGGGAAGCAGCGGGGGCATGTCGTCGTCATCGAGCAGCGCCAAGTCGCTGGGCGTGTAATCGGGTTCGGGGTCGTAGGCGACGGTTTCGGACAGCTCGGGCTGACGGCGGGGGCCGCCGTCGTCGGAGCCACCCAGGTCATCGGCAGATGCCGTGGCCTGTGCCGCAGGCACGGCCGGGATCGCCAAACCGCTCCAGTCATCGGGACGTGCAGGCGGCACATCGGCATAGCGGCCTGCCGTTAGCGCAGGCGGCGGCAGTACCCGCTGCTTGAAATTGGCATCAGCGTAGTAGCGCAACTTCTTGGCCTTGATCGGCGCGACGCTGGACACCATCACCACTGATTCGTCTGGCGCAAGCTGCATGACTTCGCCGGGCGTCAGTAGCGGCCGCGCCGTCTCTTGGCGGGACACCATCAGGTGGCCGAGCCACGGCGCAAGTCGATGGCCTGCGTAGTTCCGCTGCGCACGCAGTTCGGTAGCCGTGCCCAGCGTTTCGGAGATCCGTTTCGCCGTGCGTTCGTCATTCGTGGCGAAGGTCACGCGCACATGGCAGTTGTCCAGAATCGAATGGTTCTGCCCATACGCCTTGTCGATCTGGTTGAGCGACTGCGCGATCAGGAAACTGCGGATGCCGTAGCCGGCCATGAAGGCCAGCGCCGTCTCGAAGAAGTCCAGGCGCCCCAGAGCCGAGAACTCGTCGAGCATCAGCAACAGCTTGTGGCGGCGCTCAATGCCGTCGCTGCCATCGAGCGACTCGGTGAGCCGTCGCCCGATCTGGTTGAGGATCAACCGGATCAGCGGCTTGGTGCGGCTGATGTCCGAAGGCGGCACCACCAGATACAACGACACAGGGGATGCAGACGCGATCAGATCGGCGATGCGCCAGTCGCAGCGCGACGTGACTGCGGCCACGGTCGGATCACGGTACAGGCCGAGGAACGACATGGCGGTGCTCAACACGCCGGAACGCTCGTTGTCCGACTTGTTGAGCACTTCGCGGGCGGCGGACGCGACAACGGGATGCGGTACATCTCCAAGATGCCGCGTGGTCATCATCCGATGCAGCGTCAGCTCGAACGGGCAAGCCGGGTCACTGAGGAAGTTCGCCACGCCGCGCAGCGTCTTGTCCTCTCCCGCGTAGAGCACATGCAGGATCGCGCCGACCAGCAGCGCATGACTGGTCTTCTCCCAGTGGTTGCGCTTCTCCAGCGCCCCTTCGGGATCGACCAGGATATCGGCGATGTTCTGCACGTCGCGCACCTCGTGCGCGCCGCGCCTCACTTCCAGCAACGGGTTGTAGGCCGCCGAACTGGCATCGGTCGGGTTGAACAGCAGGCAGTGGCTAAATCGACTGCGCCAGCCAGCGGTGATCTGCCAGTTCTCGCCCTTGATGTCGTGGATGACGGCGGATGCCGGCCAGGACAGCAGCGTCGGCACCACCAGGCCCACACCCTTGCCCGAGCGCGTGGGCGCAAAGGTCAGGACGTGTTCCGGCCCTTCGTGCCGCAGGTAGTGGCCGTCATGCTGGCCGAGAAAGACGCCGGCGGGCTGCGTCAGCCCGGCCTTGCGAATGTCGGCGACATCGGCCCAGCGGGCCGAGCCATAGGTCGTCACTTTGCGCGCCTGGCGCGAGCGCCACACCGACATGGCGATGGCGACCACCACGGCCAGCAGGCCGCTGCTCGCCGCGATCATGCCGCCGGTGTCGAACACCTGCGGCGCGTAGGCGTCGAAGAAGAACCACCACTCGAACAGCTTCCACGGGTAATAGACCGGCGTGCCGTGGAAGTCGAACCAGGGCGCGCCCAGGCGTAGCTGGTAGCCCAAGGCGGCGGCGGTCCATTGCGTGGCACCCCACACACCGGCGATCACGATGCCGAAGACGGCGGCGATCTGCCCGAACAACACGCCCTGAGCTTGCATACCCTGGCCTCCGATTTCTCCTGCGCTGATTCCCCGTGGAAAACGCGGCACAAAGGCGTGCCGCAGGCGTCAGGATCGGTGCCGGTTCAGTGCCGGTCAAAGACCGTTATCGGCAGCAAGGTGATGCAAAAAGCATGGTGTCATGCAGAGGCGAAACCAGTAAAAACGCCGCAGGCGTGAGCGCGCGGCGGCGTGTCGAGAAAGAAAAATCAAGATTCGCGGCAGAAAGCCAACAATCAGAACTTCGGCGGCGTGTAGGGCGTGTTTCCATAGCCAAAGAAGCGCTTGTTCGTCGCCTCGGCCACCCGGTTGCACAGCACGTCTCCCATCGTCGGGCGTTCGGTCTTGCACTGGCGGCGCAGCTCCCTCAGGCGCGCAGGATCTGCGACCAGCTCTTCCACGGTCGGTACATTGGTTGCCTGTTTCGGTGTTTCGGACTGGCCGCAAGCGGACAGCGCGGCGACCAACAGGAATGGGGCGATCTGCTTCATGGTCATGACTCGACTTCCTCTTGGGAATCGGGTTCAAGGGGGGGCGTGGCTCTGATGCCGTCCGGCGATTCGATGGCCTGCACACGCTCGATAAAGCGTGACAGCACGTCCGAGGATCCACCTTCCCGGTGCAGCACATAAGTGGTCAGCATGGGTGAGCGACCCGCCAGCGGCCGAGCCACAATCCCAGGCTCACGGCTGCCTGCGATATGCGGCGCTCCGGCTAGGCCCAGCGCAAAGCCCGCCGACACTAACGCCATCATCAAATCGCACGAAGCCACACGTTCGGCAATCAGCGGCTCCATATCTATCCGGCGCAGTACGCGCTCGACTTGGCGAGCATGGCCTTCGCATACGTGCGGATCGCACAACACCAGCGGATAGCGCAGCACTTCTTCCAGCGGGATGCGCTTGTGCTTCAAAAGCGGATGACGTGCAGGAACCGCCACCATCAGCGCATCGCTCCAAACGGCTTCGGCAGTGATGCCTTCTCCAACTTCATCGGACTGGGCAAAGCCCACGTCGTAAAGGTCGTCATGCAGTCCCTTGATCTGCTGCGACAAGGGTACCTCGAACAGGCGAATCTCGACTTCGGGTTCTTCCTGCCGACACAGCGCCAGCAAGGACGGCAGGCGCGAGGGCGTGATGCCGTCGGACAGTGCGATACGCAACTGACCGTGGAAGCCGTTGGTGGCTGCATTCACGCTATCGCGCGCCTGCTGCAAGGCGGTGAAGATGCGCGGCACATGCTCCAGAAACAGCTTGCCCGCCCGTGTCAGCCGCGTGCTGCGGCTGGTACGAATGAACAACTGTTCGCCCAGGCTCTCCTCCAGCTCCTTGATAGTGCGCGACAGCGGTGACTGCTCGATGTGCAGCCTCTCCGCCGCGCGGGCGAAATGTAGTTCTTCGGCGACAGCGAGAAAGCAGCGTAAGTGTCGAATCTCCATTTCGCCTCCTGTTGTCAGTACAAAGGCCGTTTGAGAGTCGCAGCGTTGTAGCCGCTCATCTCACCGAGTTCATCCAGTTCAGGCCTGTCGCCGCTTTTGTGGCGCTGCGCGACTGCCTCGCCCTGCGGTCCGGGCAAGGCGTGTGACCAGCCGCCGGCCAGCGTCTTGTAGACCGCCACCAACGCCGTCGCCCTGCGGGTGGCGCTTTGTGCCAGCAAGTCTTCGGACTCCAAGCGTGAACGTTCGGCCTCCAGCACATCCAAAACATGGATGGCGCCGCCCTCAAATTGCAGGCGAGCCGTCTTGGCTGCCCGGCGGCTGGCCTCGGTCGCCTGTACCAGCATGGCGTACTCGGTCTGCGCGCGCGATAGGCGTACCAGCGCGTTCTCGGTTTCTTCCATGGCGCGCAGCACCGTGCGCTCGTATACCGCCAAGTTTTCGGCAGTGGCTGAATTGGCCGCCGCGATGCGCGACCGCACCCGGCCCACGTCTAGGAAGGAACCACCCACACCGAGCGAGATCATTCGCGTTTCACTATCACGCTCGAACAACGAACCAAAGCCCAACGCCTGCGTGCCGATCAGCCCTCCCAACGTAAAGCGAGGGAACAGGTCTGCCATGGCTACGCCGATACGCGCAGTGGCCGCAGCCAGCCTACGTTCTGCCGCAGCCACATCGGGACGGCGACGCAGTAGATCGCCCGGTGCACCGGCGTTGATCTGGGCGGGCAGCTCAGGCAAGGCTGCGGGGTGATCCAGCACTTCGGCCATCGCCGCAGGCGTGCGGCCAGTGAGCACGGCAATGCGGTGGGCGGCCACAGCAGCCTCAGCTTCAAGCGGCGGAATGCGCGAGCGTGTCAGCGCCAATTGCGTGCGGGCGCGGTCGGCATCGAACGACGTGCCCCGGCCGTTCTCGAACAAGACCTCGATCAGCCGCAGCGTATCGGCTTGGTTGATTTCGTTGTCCCGCGCGACCTGTAATTGCACTTGCAAGCCGCGCAAGCGGAAATAGGCGTCGGTCAACTCGGCCACCATAGCCACTTGTACGCCCGCCAGGTCGGCTGCGCTGGCCTCGGTCTCGGCGCGCTGCGATTCCACGCTGCGCCGCACTCGGCCAAAGAAGTCCAATTCCCAGATCACGGATAGGCCAGCCGAATGCAGATCGTTATCCCGGTCGGAGCGGGACGCATCCGGTGCTTGTGCAGCACTGGCGCGCTGGGTACTGATTTCACCGGACGCGCCCAGCGTCGGATAGTAGTCTTGGCGACGTTCGCGCGACAGTGCGCTGGCTTGCTCGTAGCGCGACAGTGCTATGCGGATGTCGTGATTGGCGTGAAGAGCATTCTCCACCAAAGAGTGCAGCACCGGGTCATCCAGTTCCCGCCAGAATTGCGCATCGGCCTCCGGTACAAGCTGGGACACGGCAACGGGGTCTTGGCGGGCATACGTCACTGCCTGGGGCGCGGCAGGTGCCTTGTAATTCGGCCCTACTGCGCAAGCTGCCAGCGTCAACGCCACCAAAGGGAGCAGTACCAGATGTGGCATCCGACGTAGGCATGGTCGGATGCGGGATGGCGTTTGAAGCATGACGGAATCAGTCCTTGTGGAGTCAGACATGGGTGGCCTCCATGGCGACATTTGCCTGGCGACGTGGCTTGCGCGTCGCGAGCCTGCGTAACGCGACGTAGAAAACAGGAGTCAGGAATAAACCGAACAAGGTCACGCCGAGCATGCCGGCGAACACAGTCACTCCCATAACCTGGCGAATCTCCGCGCCTGCGCCGGAACCGACCATCAGCGGCACCACGCCAGCGATGAAGGCGATGGAAGTCATGATGATCGGGCGCAGACGAAGGCGTGATGCCTCCAGCGCGGCATCGAGGATGCTGTGCCCCTTGCGCTCAAGTTCACGGGCGAACTCCACGATCAGAATGGCATTCTTGGAGGCCAGACCAATCAGCACTATCAAGCCAATCTGCACGAAAATGTTGCTGTCACCACCCGCGAGCCACACGCCCGTCATGGCCGACAACAGGCTCATGGGCACGATCAGGATGACGGCCAGCGGCAACGTCCAGCTTTCGTACAGTGCCGCCAGCACCAGGAAGACCAACAGTACCGCCAGCGGGAACACCACCAGCGCGGTATTGCTTTGCGTGACCTGCTGGTAGCTGAGGTCGGTCCACTCCAGTTGCATGCCTGGCGGCAGCACCTTGTCTGCAATGGATTGCACTTGCTGCAATGCCTGCGATGACGACACCAGACGCGGATCTGACTCACCAATCAGGTCGGCAGATGGATAGCCGTTGAAGCGGATGACGGGATCGGGGCCGAATGTCTTGCGCACGTCCACCATGCTGCCGATGGGCACCATGTCGCCATTGGCGTTGCGGGTGCGCAGTTTGACCACGTCCTCGACAGAACTGCGGAACGGTGCGTCCGCCTGAGCCATCACCCGGAAGGTGCGGCCAAAGCGCGTGAAGTCGTTGACATACGCCGAACCCAGGTACACTTGCAGCGTATCGAAAAGATCGGTCACGGCCACGCCCTGTGCCTTCGCCTTGGTGCGGTCCACTACGGCGTCAAGCTGCGGCACATTGGCCTGATAGGAACTGATCGGATATTGGAATCCCGGTTCTTGCGAGATGGCCGTCGCCAGCTCGGTGGTCGCCGTCTGCAATGCGGCATAGCCCTCACGGTTGCGATCCTGCACGTAAAGAGAGAACCCGGAACCCGCGCCCAGCCCCATGACAGGGGGCGGCATGATGGCAAAGGCCAGACCGTCCTGCTCCTGAGCGAAGCGCTCGTTCAACTGTTCCGCAATCTCGGTTGCAGTGTGCTTGCGCTCATTGATGGGCTTGAGTACGAAATACACTAGGCCGCTATTGGACGTGTTGGTCGACTGCAAGCCGTTCATGCCCGGGAACTGCACGGCGTTGTAGACGCCATCGGTCTTGAGCGCGATGTCGCTCACACGGCGGACCAGCGCTTCCGTGCGCTCCAGGGATGCACCCTCGGGTAGCTGGATGACACCGATGAGATACAGCTTGTCCTGCATGGGGATGAATCCGCCAGGGACGGCCTTGAACACAGCTCCCGTCGCCACCAGTAGCGCGATGTAGACGAGAAACACCGCACCACGCCGCCCGAGGATGCGCGACACGCTGTTTCCATAGCCATCCGCGCTGCGCAGGAAGAAACGGTTGAACGGCCGGAATATCCAGCCCAGACTGCGATCCAGCACCCGCGTGGGCAGGTCTGGCGCGGCACCATGCGGGCGAAGCAGGCGCGCGGCCAGCGCAGGCGACAGCGTCAGCGAGTTGATGGCCGAAATTACCGTGGAGATCGCAATGGTGACGGCGAACTGTTTGTAGAACTGCCCTGTCACGCCGGACAGGAATGCCATAGGCACGAATACCGAGCACAGCACCAGCGAGATGGCGACGATGGGGCCACTGACTTCGCGCATGGCCTGATGGGCCGCAGCCAGCGGCGCCAGCCCTTCGGCGATGTTGCGCTCGACGTTTTCCACCACCACGATCGCGTCGTCCACCACGATCCCGATGGCAAGCACGAGTCCAAAAAGCGTGAGCGTATTGATGGAAAAGCCCAGCATCAGCAGCACGGCGAAGGTGCCTACCACCGACACCGGCACGGCTAGCAGTGGGATGATGGAGGCACGCCAAGTCTGAAGGAACAAGATCACCACCAGCACCACCAGTCCGATGGCTTCCAGCAGAGTGTTGACGACCGCCTTGATCGACTGACGCACGAAGACAGTTGAGTCATACTCCACCGACCATTCCACTCCCTCGGGAAAGCGCTTGGCCAACTCGTCCATCTTCGCGCGGACTTGATCCGAGATTTCGATGGCATTGGCGCCCGGGGCTTCAAGGACAGAGATCGCGACAGCAGGCTTGTTGTTGAGCAACGACATCAGCGAGTAGCTGGATGCGTCCATTTCCACGCGCGCCACATCTCGCAGCCGGGTGACCTGACCCTGCGATCCGGTCTTGACGATGACGTCGCCGAACTCTTCTTCCGTCACCAGCCGGCCCTGCGCATTGATGGACAGGAGGAAGTCGCTTCCCGAGGGGTTGGGCGGCGCACCTAGTTGACCGGCCGAGACCTGGACGTTCTGTTCGCGCACGGCTTCGACCACATCGCCGGCGGTCATACCCAGCGCCGCAATTTTGTCGGGGTCCAGCCATAAGCGCATGGCGTAGTCGCCAGAGCCGTAGATCTTGGCATCGCCCACCCCCTGGATGCGTGCCAACTCGTCGCGTACATGGAGCACGGCATAGTTGCGCAGGTACAGCGCGTCATAGCGATCGCCCGGCGAGCGCAACTGCACGACCAGCGTTTCGTTGTGGGACTGTTTGACGGTCACCACACCTTGCTGGCGCACCGCTTCGGGAAGACGCGGCTCTGCCTGGGCGACACGGTTCTGTACCTTGACCTGGGCGTCGTCGGGATCGGTGCCAGGACGGAAGGTGACGGTCAGCACCAACACGCCATCACTACCGGCCACGGACTTCATGTAGAGCATGTTTTCCACGCCGGTGATGGATGCCTCCAGTGGTGCGGCTACCGTGTCGGCGATTTCGCGCGGATTTGCGCCAGGATACGTGGCGCGAACCTGTACGCTGGGTGGCACGACTTCCGGGTACTCGCTGACGGGCAAGAGCGGGATCGCGATCAACCCAACCACGAAAATGATGATGGACAGCACGGCCGCAAAAATCGGCCTGTCCACGAAAAAGCGGGCAAAGTTCATGATGGCTGGCTCTCCGCGCTCATTCGCTCGCCTGGGCGATTTGTCGGCCTGCAGGCGCCATTTCAATGTCCTGGGCCGTCACTGGCATGCCGACAGAAACCTTCTGGATGCCGTTGACGATCACGCGGTCGCCGGGATTTAGACCTTCCTCGACGATGCGCAGGCCTTCGGCCTTGCGTCCCAGCGTGATGTCGCGGCGCTGGGCGGTGTTGTTCTCATCGATCACATACACGTACTTGCGGCTCTGGTCGGTCAGGATGGCCTTGTCGTCGATCAGCATGGCCTCGAAACTGCCGCTACCCGGCAGGCGCACTCGGGCATAGAGGCCCGGCGTAAGCAGGCCGTCGGGATTGACCAGGGTGGCGCGTGCGCGGATGGTGCCGGTGGCCGCATCGACACGGTTGTCCACGAAGTCCACGTTTCCGGCGTGTGGATAGCCGTTCTCGCCGACCAGGCCCACCTGCACCGGGATACTTTCGCTGCGCTGGTCGGGGCGCTCTCCGTTGCGAGCCATGTGGGCGTAGCGCAGATAGGTACGCTCGTCGCTATCAAAATGCACGTGCACCGGGTTCAGCGAGACTACGGTGGTCAGGATGCTGGCCTGGCCGTCAGCACTCACCAAGTTGCCTGCCGTGACCAGTGCACGTCCGGCGCGGCCTGTGATGGGCGAACGTACCTGGGTGAACGACAGATCCAACTTGGCGGTCTCGACTGCGGCTTGGGCGAACTGCACGTTGGCTTGGGCCTGATCGGCGGCGGCGTGGCGCTGCTCCAACTCCTCGGTGGAGGCTGCTTGCAACGAAGCCAGCTTTTGAGCACGGGCCGCTTCGCTACGTGCCAGTGCGGCCTGCGTGCGGGCGCGGGCCAAGTCTGCTTCCGCGCGAGCCAGAGCAGCACGGTAACTGCGAGCGTCAATCTCGAACAGCACGTCGCCACGTTTGACGATCTGGCCCTCTTCGTAATTGACCCTGTCGATGTAGCCACTCACACGTGGCCGCAGCGCAACGCTTTCCACCGCCTCGACGCGGCCATTGAACTCATCCCATAGGACGATCTTGCGCACCGACACAGGTG
The DNA here is from genome assembly GCA_017745595.1 of Bordetella petrii. GTDB lineage: Bacteria > Pseudomonadota > Gammaproteobacteria > Burkholderiales > Burkholderiaceae_B > Bordetella_A > Bordetella_A petrii_C. Next base: position 124,436 of record WMBV01000001.1, on the reverse strand, counting down.
CCACGCTGACCGTGGGTGGAGGGGCGGCGACCGCGTCGGCGGCGTCGCTATTGCAGCCAGCTAGGGACAGCGCCAGCAAGCTCGCCGCAGCTAACGGCAAGGCGCGGCGCCAGGAAGGCAGGACCGCAAGGTAAGGCAATGTGCTCATTGTTTTCAGTCTCGAAGGGATGGCGAAACCCGGTTGATAAAATTTGACATACGTGACGTATGCCATTTATCATCCACTCATACGCAACGTATGTCAATCATTTACATACACTTCTTATGTGAAAAATCGGAGGACGACCTAATGGCACAAAAGCGTGCAGAGATGATTGAGGAAACGCGGGCCAAGCTCATCAGTGCCGCCCGCGCTGCGTTCGCAACCGTGGGATATGCGGACAGTTCAATGGATGAGCTGACGGCCCAAGCCGGACTGACGCGCGGAGCGCTCTATCACCACTTCGGTGGAAAGAAAGGGCTGCTGGAGGCGGTCATCGCCCAGATTGATGCAGAGATATCTGGCCGACTGGCCGTCATCGTCGAGGAGGCGGAGTCCACCTGGGACGGCTTCGTTCAGGAGTGCATTGGCTACATCAAGATGGCCGTCGAGCCCGAAGTCCAGCGGATCGTCCTGCTGGACGGGCCAGCGGTTCTGGGCGATCCCTCCCAGTGGCTCTGCCAGAACGTGTGCATCGTGAACACGCGCCGCAGCCTCCAGAAGTTGATCGAGGAGGCAGTCATACGCCCCGTCGATCCCCTGGCGACGGCCCGCCTGATAAACGGGGCGCTGCTGGGCGCATCGCTGTGGATCGCCAGCGCAGACGACCCACGCGCCGCTTCCGAAAAAGCCGTGCAGGGATTTCTTGTACTGGTGGCGGGCTTGCGGCGGGACACCTCTCCCGCGCAGCCGTAACAACCCAAAGGTGCCGACCGGCAGGCCGGACTCTTTGACCCAGAAATATAGGAGTAATATTGAATGTCATCTCAACTCCAAGACGCTCTAGGCATGTTCGCCTTTCTCGCTATCGAGCTATCGGTTTTATTCATTGGCATTAGCTTGCTGGTCGGAGTTCTTCAACGTCACATCCCACCATCCAAGGTGGAAGCGTTACTGACTTCCAGTGGGAAGCGAGGCTATTTTCTTGCTGCTGGTTTAGGAGCTATAACGCCCTTCTGTAGTTGCTCGACTATCCCCATGTTGAAAGGGTTGATTCGGGCACGGGCCGGTTTTGGGCCGATGATGGTGTTTCTTTTCTCATCTCCGTTGCTGAATCCTATCGTCGTCGGCCTGCTGGTTGCCACGTTTGGATGGACACTTACTGCTATCTATGTGCTCGCCGCTTTGGTGGTCGCGGTAGGTGCCGGATGGCTGCTTCACACGCTTGGCTTCGAGCGTTATGTGCGCCGGACGGCGACACAAGAGAGCAGTGGATGTAGTTCATCAGCAAGCCCGTGCAGTGCTACATCGACCGCATCGAGTTGCGGCACCAACAGCTGCGACACCACTCCGAAGACGGCTTCTTGCGGGGCTGATAGGAAGACAACAGTCTCTACGTCTAGCGAATGCTGTGACAGTCAACCCACTGTCACGGTTAAGAAAGAAGGGAAGTACAGTGGTGTGTGGCGGGAAGCTTGGTCGGACTTTATCGATGTGTTGCCTTACCTGCTCATCGGTATTGCGATTGGCAGCGTGATCTATGGTTTCATGCCCACTGACTTATTGGAGCAGTATGCAGGCCCAGATAATCCCTTTGCCATTCCAGTTGCCGCTGTCATCGGCGTGCCGTTGTATATTCGCGCTGAAGCCGTCATACCTCTGGCAGCGGCTCTGATGGCCAAAGGCGTGGGTGCCGGGACGGTGCTAGCGTTTATCATCGGCAGTGCCGGAGCCAGCCTGACTGAGCTCATTCTGTTGCGCTCTTTGTTCACGCTGAAGCTTTTAGCGGCGTTTTTAGCAGTCATTTTTGCTATGGCGATGATTGCCGGTTACGCCACCTACCTGTTTTTCTGATCAAGGCGGGAGATGATTAATTCGTTAAGCCTTCCTGGGTACCAGTTGGTGGATTCTGATGAGCAGAATGAAGACATACATTTTCGGCTTGAAGCACCTACACCAGTAGCCTGCGAGGGGTGCGGCGTGCAGGGTGAGTTCGTGCGGTTCGGCAAGCGTGACGTTCCCTATCGTGATCTGCCCATCCACGGCAAGCGGGTCACTCTCTGGGTGGTCCGCCGCCGATACACCTGCCGGGCCTGCAAGACAACATTCAGGCCCCAGCTACCGGAGATGGTGGACGGATTCCGTATGACACTGCGGCTGCATGAGTACGTGGAGAAGGAATCCTTCAACCACCCCTACACCTTTGTGGCGGCACAGACCGGCCTGGACGAGAAGACGGTGCGCGACATCTTCAACGCCCGCGCCGAGTTCCTGGGGCGCTGGCACCGCTTCGAGACGCCCCGCATCCTGGGCATTGACGAGCTATACCTGAACAAGCGCTACCGCTGCATTCTGACCAACATTGAGGAGCGAACCCTGCTCGACCTGCTGGCCACCCGCCGCCAGGACGTGGTGACCAACTACCTGATGAAGCTGAAAGACCGGCAGAAGGTCGAGATCGTCAGCATGGACATGTGGAACCCCTACCGGGCAGCGGTCAAGGCTGTGCTGCCCCAGGCCCGTATCGTGGTCGATAAGTTCCATGTGGTGCGCATGGCCAACGATGCCCTAGAGAGAGTGCGCAAGGGCCTCAGAAAGGAGCCGAAACCGTCCCAGAGCCGGACTCTCAAGGGAGACCGGAAAATCCTGCTGAAACGCGCTCACGAAGTCTCAGACCGGGAGCGCCTCATCATGGAGACCTGGACAGGCGCGTTCCCGCAACTGCTGGCCGCCTACGAGCACAAGGAGCGCTTCTACGGCATCTGGGACGCCACCACACGGCTCCAGGCAGAAGCCGCCCTGGACGAGTGGATAGCCACCATCCCGAAGGGCCAAAAGGAAGTCTGGAGCGATCTGGTCAGGGCAGTGGGAAACTGGCGCGAAGAGACCATGACCTACTTCGAGACGGACATGCCCGTCACCAACGCTTACACGGAGTCCATCAACCGACTGGCCAAGGACAAGAACCGTGAAGGGCGCGGTTACTCCTTCGAGGTGATGCGGGCACGAATGCTCTACACCACGAAGCACAAGAAGAAGGCACCGACTGCGAAGGTCTCTCCTTTCTACAAGAAAACCATCGGTTACGGACTGCCGGACTTCGCAGAGGAACTCAACTACGGAGTCGATCTATCAACCATCTGAGGGTGGTATCAGATTGATGGGGTGAAGGTGCCCCATCAACCATTAAATCCGTATACCCCAACCATTAAATCCGTATACCCGTATTTCTCAATGTCCCGTTTTTTGGCGACGTGGGTCACATCCATGACCTGTGGCCATTCATGGGCTACGTCACGGCACAGACGTCGCGCATCGCGCTCGCAACTGGCAGCGTCATCACCACTCTGCGTCATCCCTTGCTTGTGGCCAAAGCAGCAGCCTCGATCGACCGCTTGTCAAATCAGCGCCTGGTGCTAGGTATCGCCACGGGTGATCGGCCAACAGAGTTCCCGGCCTTCGGTCAGACAATGGATGCGCGAGCCACGTTGTTCCAAGAAGCATTGACTGTGTTGCGTCAAGCCTGGCGTGAGGACTTCCCGGAAATCTCCACGCCCCGAGTGAACTTGTCGGGTGCAGATACGCTGCCGAAACCGGCGTTGAGAGACATTCCCGTGATGGTGACTGGTCATTCACGCCAGTCGGTCGAATGGATTGCCGAGCATGGGGATGGCTGGCTTTACTATCCCCAAAATATCGCGCAGCAAGCCATGACAATCAAGAATTGGCGGTCGCTGACACCAAGATTCAAACCCTTCACGCAATCCTTCTATATTGACCTGTCGGAGAATCCCGATGAACCCCCGTCGCCCATCTTCCTCGGGTTTCGGGCTGGTCACCGATTCTTTACTGACTACTTCAGCCGCTTGCGCGATATTGGGGTTAATCATATTGGCCTCAACCTGAAATACGCGACACGTCCGGCGCATGAGATTGTTCAGGAACTTGGCGAGCATGTCGTACCGCACTTTCCGGCGCACGCTACTGCCCATTTGGAGGAGGCGCAGGATGCTGCACGGTCATAAAATTTTTGCCTGGGATCTCGCTTTTACTTCTTCGGCTGGTACCTATGCCTTCGATGTCCAATGCGAAATGCTGGCTGACATCGGTTATGACGGCCTGACCTATGCCGTCTGGTCAGGGAGCCGATGGGAAACCGCAAAGCGTCTATCCACCGTGAAAGATCGTTTCGGTTTGGAGGTCTTTAGCGTGTATGTGGTGATCGACCTGGATCAGGGCCCACAGCATCCCATCAACGCAGGACTCTTGCGGATGCTTGAGGAGATGGAAGGCGTGAAGGCTGTCAATCTTGGAATCAGGACGGCAGGCCACGGTTCAAATCATCGAAAGGCACCGGACGACAAGGTATTGCAGGACTTCCTTGGTCGGGCACTTGAGATTTGCGCACGGCGCGGAATTGACATCCTGCTGTATTTTCATCTGGGCTTCTGGATGGATCATTACTCCATTGCGGCACAGATCTGCTCGGTCGTGAACCATCCGAATCTCGGCATCGTGTTTCCAAGCTATCACTGGTATGGCTACGAAACCAATGCAGGCAGCCCGACGGAGGGCTATCAGGCAGTAGACCCGACGCCAGCGTTAATGGCGTCAACACCCTTCATGCGGGAATTGACTCTCAGCGGCGCAACCCGCAGCCCACTTGGCTGGAGTCGTATTGCCACTTTCGAGGCGCTCGATGCAGGAGAACTCGACAACTTCGCACTTCTTGGACTTGCCAAGTCGTTCGGTTATACCGGCCCCGTCGGCTATGACGGCACATTGGTCGGGGGGAATCCATACAGCACGCTCAAACGCTCCTATGACGCGATGGACGAGATGTTGGGTTTGCTGACAAAGCACCCTGGTTGGGCCAAGCGTGAAACGCACCCGTAACCTATGATTGAGCACACCTACATGTCCCAACACCCTTTGATTGCTGCCCAATTGAGGCAGGCGATGCGCGGCGTGGCCTCCACGGTGACGCTAATCACGTCGATCGCTCCCGATGGCCACGGACACGTAATGATCGCCAGTTCATTCACATCAGTCTCACTGGAGCCGCCCACGGTTCTAGTGTGCATTGGTCAGCAAACCCGTATCCATGGGCCGCTGCTGGCTGCTCGACGATTCTGCATCAATGTACTCCGCGCAGAACAGGAGGTACTTGCGGTGCACTGCCGTAGCGCCACGGGGACCGACCGTTTCGATCATGAAGCCTGGCGATTTGATGAAGTCAATGGGTTGCCCTATCTGCAAGGGGCGCAGGCTTCGCTGTTCTGTGAGCTGATTGAACACCATGCAGTCGGCACCCACTCGGTAATGCTGGCCAGTGTCGAGCGTGTGCTCACATCTGCATATGCCGATCCACTCGTCTATCTGGATGGCCGCTTCCGGGCCATAGATCCAACCCGTTGAAGATATGCAGCGAAGAATTTCACAACTGCCTCGGCATATCTCTAGACAGCCTGCCGGGTTATGTGGCTGAGACTCTTCGAGCATTAGCCAATGCCCATTCCCCGCTGCCGTCCGATTTCCCACGCCACGCCGCCACCGCTCACCGTCGCGGCAAGTTGCTGCCCCAGTCGCTGTTCAATCACCGGCTTCCACGGCACCAGACTGAACCCCATGCCGTCGTCTAGCATCGCGTAGCGCCCGCTGGCGAGCATGAGGCTGCGCCGGTAGATGCCAGCCACGCGCTGCCCGTCGGTGACGGGCCGATGCGCTAGGCCGATTTCGGCGGCAATATCCTTGGCGGCCTTTGCCAGTTCCCGATTCCGCAGCGTCCCCAGCAAGTTCCGGGCGAGGATCACCCGCTGCCCACGCCGCTGGGCCAGCCCCTGTTCTTCAAGGAAGTCGGCGCGCTGCTGCAAGGCTTCCTTCGTCTCGCCGCCAAAGCCCAGATCGCCCAGCCCCTTGCCGCCACCGATCAACTGCTGGTCCAGCCAGGTCGCGCCGATCACGCGGGCCTGCCGCTCGATGGGCAAGTGCGATTTCAGCTCCACCGCCACGCCGCCCAGGCGCTGTGCGTCGTTCTGGCGGCCACGTTCGGCCAGGTCGTCCGGCACCTTCCATAGTCCATCAGCCACACGTTCCACGATGCCGGCCCGGCGCAGGGCTTCCAGTCGGCGGACATGGGCCGCGACGACCTCCTGCGGGTCGCGGCCGGGCTTGGCTCGGCCTTGCTCGATCGCCAGGTGATGATCGGCGCGGTACAGGCCATCGCTCGCCAGCGCGGCGATGTTCTTGTCGGCCGCCCGCACCTCGTTGGAACCGCGTACCTCCACCACGGCTCCGGTGGGATAGTTCGCCAGCTCGTCGCGGGCGTTCAAAGCGACGTAGTGGGCCTTGCCGTCCACGCCGTCGATGACCAGATAGCCGCGGTCGTGCAGCTCGTCGGCCAGCCCCTTGCCGGCCACGCGGCCGACGATGGTGCGGCCGTCGTCGCCGGGCTCAAACACCGCCTGCTCGCGCGGCTGGCCGCTCATGGCGCGCTGCATGGTGCGGATGATGTCACCACGCTCGCCCAAGGCGCGCAAGGTCTTCTCCGCGTCGGCATGCACGGCCCAGGTGCCGGGCTGCGTCTCGTCAGCCAGGCCCAGGCGCTGCAAGCGTTGGAGTCGGCCGATCAGCAGCAGCCGCTGGCGTTGCAGGCGGGGCTCATTGAAGCGCTCGATCTGCACCCGGCCATCCTCGCCGGCCTCACGCTGCAATGTGCGGTCGAGGCTCGTCCACCGCTCCTGTTCCACCTCGCGCTGCAAGGTCTGCTGGATCTCCAGTTCGGTGCGCGGCCCCAGCCATTCCGTCGCCAGTTCGGCGGCGCGATGGCGGAAGCCGTGGGCGATGTAGTCGCCCGCGATGATGAGGTCTTTGCCGGTGTCGTCGCGCCCGCGCACGATCAGGTGGGTGTGCGGGTTGTCGGTGTTCCAGTGATCGACTGCCACCCAATCCAGCCGCGTCCCCAGATCGGCTTCCATGCGGTTCACAAGATGCCGGGTGTAGGTGCGCAGGTCGTCCAGCTCGGCCCCGTCCTCGGGCGAGACGATGAAGCGGAAATGGTGCCGGTCGTCGTTGGCCCGCTCCTTGAAGGCATCGAGGTCGGCATCGTCAATCTGCGGCCCGTAGGCCCGGCCCGGTTCGCCATCGCGGCCGGCGCCGTCGCGCTCGATGTAGCGCAGGTGCTTGGCGAGCGACTGCGGGCTGGCGTTGCGTTGATTGACCAGTAGGGTCTTGATGGTCACGCGCCGCGACATGGACGTCAGCTTCGCCCCGGCGAAGCGCGCCGCCGTATGGCCGCGCCCCAGGCGCGAGCCGGGCCGCTGGCCGGCGCGTGCGCCGCTGCCGCCGGCTGCGGAATGGCGCATCGAGGACTTGCCGCCGCTGGCCTTGCCCGCCTGCTTGAGTACCTTGGAAACGAAGCTCTGGCCCTGGCCTTTGCCCCGGTTCTTCGGGGCGCTCGGACGCACCCGGAAATCGTCGTCGCGGCGGGCGGTCATGGCTGCGCTCCCTGCAAGCTCTGGCGTGTCCTGTCGTGCGAAGCACGGGGACATGCCTGCATTGGCGCGGGCCTCGCGCCCCAAGCGGCACGGTGGCGAAGCCGCTCCGTGCCGCGCCACCCCCATGTGCAGACAGGCTTTCTACGCGGCCTGGTGCCGCGTCCTTTTGTCTTGCCTTCCGCCTTTGCCCTTCGCTGTCGCTCCGGGCATCGTCGGCCCGGCGGCGCTGCTGCGGGAGCAGCCAGCGCGCCGGCGAACGCGCGGACTGACGCCATGAAGACAGCAGGCCGGGCGCGTTCGAAGCAAGACGCCTGCACGTTGGAAGGCTGCGTCGAAGGCAGCGCGACGTGCGGTGCGGATGCACCGGTACGGCAGGCGCGACGACACGGCAACAGCAGCGAGAACGACATGCCCGATGGCACGACAAGATGCACGGCAACGTGCAGCGAGTCGGCGGCCATCATGGGCGGGACTCCAGCCACACCGGATGCGCAACGCCGATCACGGTGGATGCGCTGACCGGGCCGAAATACCGGCTGTCGAACGATGCCGGATTGGTCACGCTCAACAGGAACAGTTCGCCCGGTTCGAGACGGCGGCAAAGCTGCAAGGATGGCAGCGGTCGGCCCAGCCGGTCGGCAGGCAGCGCGGCGGCCGCAGGCACGCCGTCGATGCGAACCTGGCCGGCGACGATGCAAACGTGTTGTGGCGCGACCGCGCCCACACGTTTGAGCAGCGGCACGCGCGTTGGCAGATAGCCGCGCTGCGCGGCCAGCATGGCGGCCCTGTTGGGCAGCGGCACCAGCACGATGCTGTCCACTGACAGCGGACGTGGCAGCGAGGCGGTGCGCGGGTCGAACGGTTCGATGCGATACCAGCCAACCGCCACACTGTCGGACGGGTTGTAGGCCAGGCGCGGCAGCGGCGATACGAAAGCCGCCCAGGCCAGCGCCGCGAGGCCGATGGCGGCCAGTGTCGCCACGACGACGCGAGCGCGCATACGTGAACGTGGGTGCAAGCGGGGACGCGGCGCAACGGCCGACGTGCTGCCCGTGTTGGTCGGGGCCGTCATGGCAGCACCTTCCCGGCCAACCAAGCGGCGTGCCGCTCGGCAGTGTATTCGGGCAGCGCAAGGCGAGCCGCCAGACGGTTGCCCAGCGTACGCCAGTACGCGGGCGACACGTCGATGGCGGCGATGCCCAGCGCTTCGATAGCGTCGATGCGTTCCAGCACGGCGCGCACGTTGGCATCGCCTTCTGCGTGCAGCAGCAGGCGCGCGCCTGGCTGCACACCTGGGATGCGCTGTACGGCATCGAGCGGCGTGGCGGCTTGCATCATCATGAGCTGCCAGCGGATCGTGCCGTAGTCGTTTGCCTCCCAGCGGATGCGGCATAGCATCGTGCCCGGCAGGAACACTGCGCAGCGCCGCCAACGGTCGAGCTGGAGTGTGCGCGCCGGTTCTCCGAAGCGCAGGTAGAGCTTAAAACGGGCCTCGATGTAGGCCAGCGAAACGCGCGTCAGCGGCACGTTGCCGGCCTGTCCGGCGAGTGTCGAAAGCGCAGGCAACGGCGTAACCGGTGCCGCGTTCGCGGCAGGCAAAGCGGATGCGGTCATGGTGTGTTCTCCCTGCGGTGTTCTGGAAACTCGCGCTCCAGCAGGCCGCGCAGCAGGTCGGCCACGGTCACGCCCCGCGTGAAGGCCGACACCTTGATGCGTGCCCGCATGGCAGGCGTGATGTCGAGGGTCAGGCGAGCGGTGTAAAGGTCGCCCTTGTTGAGCGCATCCGCGTCACCCTGGCGAATCCACGCCTCGGCGTGCGGATTGGCGGGCGGGCGCGCACCGATGCCGACCCGCTTGGCTGGGCGTTTGCCGTTGGGTGGGTTGCTGTTGTCGCTCATGACGGCCACTGCAGCAGTTCGTCCACCAGGGCGGTGATTTCGCGGGCGGCGGCGCTGTCGGGCGCTGTTTCGCGGGCGAGCCGGCCAGCGGCCACGCTGTCGGCGAAGACGATGCGTTGGTGGATCTCCGAGCGCAGCGCGGGCAGCGGCTGTTCGGCCAGCGATTGCCGTGCTTCCCTGCCGATGATGGTGGTGCTGACGCGCCGATTGATGACGAAGGCCGCTGCTAGCTGCGGCCGGAACACCTGTGCCTCGCGGATCAGCGAAACCATTTCTGAGCTGGCCCACAGGTCGTAGGGGCTGGGCTGCACCGGGATTAGCACGCGCTCGGCCGCCAGCAGCGCGGAGCGCGCCAAGGCGGCGATCCTGGGTGGCCCGTCGATAATGACGTGATCGGCCCGCCTGGCGAGTTCTGGCGCTTCCTGGTGCAGTGTTTCACAGGCGAGGCCCACGGCGCTGAACAACCGTGGCAAGCCCTGCTGGCTTCTGCGCTGTGTCCAGTCCAGTGAGGAACCCTGCGGGTCGGCATCCAGCAGGATGACGTGTAGGCCGCGCATCGCCAGCTCGCCGGCGATGTGCGTGGCGAGCGTGGTCTTGCCGACACCGCCTTTCTGGTTGAGAAACGCGAAGATCATGGCGCGGCCCTCCCTGCTGGAAAGCCGGGCTTTGCCTGTCCTGCGAAACGGGGTTCGCCGTGCCGTTTGGCGGTTGTCCACCGAAACGGCGCGCTTCTACTAAAAGTTATGTATTTACTGTTAGGGAAGTTAAGGGGCGAGAAAACCCAGCAACGGCGCGGGTTTGCAGCCGATTTTTTTGCCTGATAGCACGACGATTTGTTGCCTGATAGCACGAGTCCTCTGTTGCCTGATAGCACGAGTGAATTAACAGGTTTTCCCGCAGTTATCCCCGTGCCGTGGGCGGCACGGGCCGGAATGTCAGCAGTTCGGTTTTCTCGCCAGGCATCCGCTCGATGCCCAGGACGTAGCCGGGCAGCGATTGCCGCGCCACCAGCGCGCGCAGGTCGGCGGCGAAGTCGTAGAAGCGCGCCACGCTGCCCGACTTGCGGTACAGGTGCTGGAAATCGAATTGCCAGCCATGTTCCTGCCGGCCGCCATGCTTGCGCACCAGGCGATACAGCCACCGCTCGATGCCGCCCGTGAGCCGGAAATACGTCGGGTGGATGGTTAGCACCAGGGCCGCGTCCACCACGCCCGCATAGAACCAGTCCGGCAGGATCAGCTCGATGCCCAGCGGCGTGCCGCTGGCGTCGGCCAGCTCCTTCCACTCGTTGATCCACGAGAAGCGATGCAATCGCCTTCCCGTGGTTTCTCGAATGGACGTGGCCACCGTGGTCGATTGCAGCCGGTCGAGCGCGGCCTTGAGGCGCTGGTAGTCGCGCAGCGACGTACCGCGCCCGATGAAGCGCAGGATCTCGTAGGGACGCACCTGCATCAGCCGCGAGGTCGGGATGCCCGCGTCGCGGGCTTCCACGATCTGGCTGGCGGCCCAGATCAGGATGTCGGCATCCCATATCGTGGCGATGCCATGTTCCTGTGTGCCTTCCACGCGGATGGTGATGCTCCCGCTGCGGAAATCGATCGGCGCGGTGCGCCGCGACTTCGCCAGCGAGAAGAACGGAAAGGCCATCAAGTCCTGGCTGTCGCGCGGCGCCATGTCGCCCGGCAGCGCGCGGAACAGGTCGAGCTGTTCGCGCTGCGGCAAGGCGTGCCCTGGTGGGCGGAACATGGCGATGGCCACCGACGATGCGCCGATCAGCGCGCACGGCTGTCAGCCGAGTGGTGCTCGGCATATTCGGGGTCGGAAGTGGTCTCGAAGCTGCGCGTTTCCGCCCAGGCATCAAGGTCGGCCACGGCGTACATCACACGGCGGCCGAACTTGCGGAACTTCGGGCCGCCGCCGATCACGCGCTGTTTCTCCAGCGTGCGCGGTGACAGGCGCAGGTAATCGGCAGCTTCATCGTTGGTGAGATAGCGTTGGGGGTGTGCGGGTGTGGCAGCGGGAACGGCGGCAGGCCGCAAGGGAGCGGGTCGCATGGGATGTACCTCCATCGGTAGGTAAAGCCCGGCCACACAGCGCGACCGGATGGAGGCAGTCTCAAGAAACTTGGGGTTCTTGCTCAGGGACGTTCTGCAGGGGATGCGAAACGTCCCCCCTCATGCGGCGGAACGGGGGGAAGTTGCGCCAGACGGCGATAGCCACCGCGCATCAGCCCATTGGCCCGGCGCACCAGCCGCCGCACGCGGGCGCGCAAAGCGCTGTCGGCGTGCCAGTCGGCGGCAACGGCATCCACACCAAACAGCCCTTCGGCCACCTCCCGCAAGGACGCACCCGCCAGGGTCGCGTCCAGCGCCTGAAGCGTGTGCAGTTCCAACAATGCGGACAGCGGCGGACGTGGCCGGACGGTCGCCGCAGGTACGGCACCTGCGGCTACGGCGATCTTGTTCAATTCGCTCACCAGGGCTGCATAGCGTTCGCAAGGTGCGACGCAGGCCCGGATGGCATAGGCGTAAGCCATGCCGTCGGCCAAGCCTGGCGCGAGCACGAAACGCAGGCAGCAGCCGGGCCAGCGTGCCACCAGCACCAGGCGCTTGCCGTCATGGATCAGGTGTTTGTGGCCCGGCAGCTTCCAGAACGCAAAGCACAAGGCATCGGGCGGCGGATCGGCATCCGGGTAGAGCTGCACCACGGCATCGTGATCGGGGAACCAGGCCGGGTGTGCATCCCGCGCATCCAGGGCGGGATCTTCCAGCAGGCGCAGCCCCCAATGCCCGGCGGCATCCGGTTGGCGACGACGGCGCAGCCAGTCGCGCTGGTAGTCTGGATGACGGCGCAGGTACTCCCAGGCCAGCGCCGGGCCATCCAAGTGCAGAACGTAGAGATAGGCCGCCGTGGCATACCACGGCTCGGCACTGCGATCAGCCATACGGCAACCTCCCTGTGCTGGGGATGCGTCGCCACGGCGAAACGGCGTGCTACGAGGCCATCGTCAAAACGTCATGGGTGAAGCGTAAACTGGCAGTGTCAAGACCGATGAACTCCGATACGTTGCTGAAATCGTCCGAGTGCGACGGCGGCAACGCACTCCAATGGCATGCCGCGTCGGTCAGCTTGCCGCAGCCCGCGCCAGGCATCATGACCGTTTCGATCTGGCACGCACCGCTTCGGTGCAACACTGCCAATTCAGACCGAACGGGTCACAGACCAGACCGAAATAGACACAGTGCGCCACCGCTTCGCGGTGGCCCTCAATCGGTGATCGAGCCGTTGTCTTCGGCCAGCCGCAGGTATTCCGACAGCCGCCGCACCGGCTGGAAATAGCGATCCCGCATCACGGACTGCTGCCGCGGCCCGACGATGGCGGCCAGGTCGGACAGCTTCACCGTTCCCAGTGCAGGCATGCCAATCCCCAAGCCGATCAGGCCGTGGGCAGTATCGCCATCGGCTGGGTCGAGCGAAGCCAGCAGCCAGGTGGCATGCGCATCCGGGGTGAACAGGCGCACCACGGGCTGCGGGTCGGTGTCCTGCCCGGCAGCGCGGGCCTGGCCGTTGGCCAGCAGGCGCGTGCGCTCGTCGGCGGTGATGAGCGGGGTCATGGCTGCACTCCCACGCATGCACGAAACATCAGGGACGCTTTACCGCATTCCCTCGAAAGCGCAGATGCGCAAGCCCACGCATCCGCAAAAGCGTAGAAGCACGAAGGCACATGCACGGAAGTCAGGAAAGACACGGATCAGGCTCTCCGCTTTTGCTGAAAGCCGCCAATGCGGATTTCAGTAAAGGCACAAACGGAAAAATGAACACTATAGATTGTAGCCCTATAGGGCGCAACAGGTTGTCATTCTGGATTTTGGGGAAAGTTCAGAATGACAGCATTCAAGCCATCGTTGCCCGATGCACTACGGCGGATCAGAAAGGCGCGTGGCCTGAGCCAGGAGGCGTTCTCGGATGTGTCCAGCCGAACTTACCTCAGCTCTTTGGAGCGAGGGCTGAAAAGCCCAACATTGAATAAAATTGAAGATGTTTGTGCCGTGCTGGATGTTCACCCACTCACGCTGCTGGTCCTTGCGTATGCAGGCAGTGATCCCAAAAACGCCCACGAACTGATGGATCACATTGCTCGGGAAGTTTCATCATTTTCCGAGCATCTGAATAAATAAAAGGAGGTGAGTCGTGTTCAAAATTACCGGACTGGATAAGCTTCAGAAAAACCTGAAAGATGCGCAGCGCGCCTTGAGTGAGTTAGACGGCGAACTGGGGGTCGTAAACTTTGATCCAAATGATCCCGCCAGCATTGAGGGCGCAATTCAATCGGTCAATCGAATGATCGACGACCGCTTAGGAGAATATTCTTCGAACCCTATCGTTGGCCCTCTCGCAGAACAAATGAAGGAAAAGTATCGGGAGAGTATTCTTGAAAAAGCGGCAGAAGCTAGATTGAAGTCGGATGGGGATGATTGATGGCTAAAGACTTATTCTCGGAAATAAACAATGCAGTTCTAGATTTGCAGTCCTCACAGCTTCAAACTTACGAAAGACCTCTCAAAAAATTGGCTCAACTGCTACGACATCCCGACCTTGAGCCATACAACGCCGAGCTCACGGAAGGTCTCGACGTTGAGGCGTTCATCGCTGAAAGTGAAAAGTCTGGGGGCAGCATGATTGGAAGCGCCCAGCTTGCTTGGCCAGACGACCCCAAGCAGGCGCTGGGGTTGACGTTGCTTTTAATCGAGAAGCTGGCGGCAGATCCCGGCTACGCTACCAATTTCGGACACCATTTTTTCTATTCCGGAAAAAAGGTCATTGCTGGAATTCACGCACTTACTGGCCAGCTAATCATTCCCTTTGTGCGGGATTACAAGAGTTATATCCAGACCAAGGGGAGCACGGATACCATGTTAAAAGCTCAATTTTCGCGCAAAGTCTTTATCGTTCATGGTCACGACGATGGTGCTCGTGAAACAGTGGCACGATTTCTTGAGCGAATCGGGCTTGAAGCCGTCATCTTGCACGAACAGGCTAACCAAGGACGAACAATTATCGAAAAAGTGGTTGCTCACAGTGATGTTGGTTTCGCAGTAGTTCTGCTTACTCCAGACGATGAGGGCTGCGTAAAAGGAGGAACACCTGAGCCCAGAGCCCGTCAGAATGTGCTTTTGGAGTTGGGGTACTTCATTGGTCGCCTAGGCAGAGACAAGGTATGTGCTCTCAAACGCGGGGCGGTGGAAATTCCAAGCGATTTCGCCGGTGTTGTTTGGGAGACGATGGATAGCGGCGGGGGCTGGAAACAGGCACTCGCGCGTGAGCTTGAAGCTGCCGGTCATAGCATCGACTGGAATAAGGTCATGCGTGCATAGAGTTGTGCCCCGCCGTAATGGGCGGGGCGCGGTGAGCGACTATCAGGCGGCCTTGGGCTTGCTGCGCGACCAGATCAGGTCGTGCGTGCCGTCCTCGCCTTCGATCAGGCGGGCATAGACCGTTGCAGGGAACGATGGATCGTCAAGGGTCACGGACACATAAGGGCGTCCGGCCTCGCTGGTCTTTTTCCACGCTGCGCCGATGTCGTGGCCAGCCGCTTGCAGGCGGTAGTCGGGTGCGCTTTCGTTGTCACCCTTGTCGTTGGGAACCAGCTTGACCTTGACGTTGAGCGTCAGGGTGCGAAGCGTGCCGGTGAAGCCGTCTTTCTCTGCGGTGAAGGTGCCAATGTTAGCCATGATGATTTCTCCTTTCGGGTTGAACAAGGTCGCGCCAGTGCGTCCTTGTTGTGATCCGCCCGGCGGGGGATGGGCTGGCCGCACCGCGGAGCGGTCGCAACAACGTGGAGAACCTGGAGGCGAAAAGAATTTGTCCCGCGAGGAATGCGCGCAGCGTAGGGGAAATTGTTTTCGCCGCAATGTTGCGGTCATAAAGCCCAATGCGCAGCCGCGCCACCGCCAGGATTCACGACAAGCCAAGGACGCACGGGTCGCCTCTCCCGAATGGAGACATGACCGACTCGGCATCCCCGTATGACAACCTCACCGGCTTGTTCCCTGACGCGGCCAGGTCAATGCC
Organism: Bordetella petrii; assembly: GCA_017745595.1. Lineage (GTDB taxonomy): Bacteria > Pseudomonadota > Gammaproteobacteria > Burkholderiales > Burkholderiaceae_B > Bordetella_A > Bordetella_A petrii_C. Next base: position 108,831 of record WMBV01000001.1, on the reverse strand, counting down.
CCAGCAACAAGGTACGAGCGCTCCTGCCACAACTTGCGGCCACATGCTTGATGCGTGGCGTGGAAGCTCCACATCGAGGCCAGGTGGTGTGTCGGTGAACCGTCCTTCGTGACGTACAGGCAACGAACCGCCAGCGTCGAGCACGGCACGCTTTCGTGCAACCTGCCGCAGCAAGCCGGGGCGTAGCCCCACAAGCGCCGCCCATTGCGGCGAGGTGCTGTCGGAATGTCGGCGGCGCGTGCGCCGCTGCACTTGCATGGCTTCAATGGTTTTTGCGCAAAAAGCGACTTGTGCGCGGCCCCTTTGCCGCCTGACCGAAGGCGGTAAAGGGGCGTTTTGGCTTTGAGCCTTGAAACCGGGCGCGGCCACCGCCGCGCACGGAGCTTTGGCATCCCCCGCGCCCAAGACGGAACGGCTTGGGCGCGGGGTTGCTTCCTATTCTTTGGTTTCGATGATCCACCACATGGCACGCGGCAAGGCGCGGCCCGTGATGGGGTGTAGGTCGGTCAGGTCGGCACAGGCTGCCCAGCCGCGAGGCGGACGGTAGCCGCGCACGTCGCCATCGCCATGCCAGCGGCGGGCGCGTATCGTGCCGGGGGCGTAAGTCGCGGCCATGCGCGGGCGGTTCGTGGTGTCGTGGCTCATGGGGAATCCTCGGCATGAACGCGCCCTGGCCGGAACCGGGGCGCTATCTGTGGTACGGGGTCAAACGGCCAGTGCCTCGGCCTGCGTCTGCTCATCCGCCACGGCGGCGGCTTCCTCCGGCGCTTCGGCTGCCTCGTCCGTCACCACCTCCTGCGCGGCCTGCTGCGTGGCTTCGGCGGCGAAGATTGCGGGCATCCAGCCAGTTCCATCGGCCAGCCGTTCGGCTTCGCTGGCAATGTCGCCTTTTTTCAACTTCGCCAGCCGGGTGACGTGCTCCGGTGCGAATTCGCCCACGGCTTCCAGAATCGCGGCCTTCGGCACATGCTGGAAATAGCCGTCTGCGGTCGGTTGCCACCATGCCGCCATGTCCAGCGCCACGGCCTGCGCCAGTTCAGCGCCGGGCTGGTGCTGCGTGGCGCGGGACGTCACCACATCGACCGTGGATGCCACGCATACGGCCAGCAGGCGCACCAGTTCATCCTGCGACTTCGCCAGCAGTGCGGCAAACAGTTCGGCGCTGTCCTGCGGCAAGGCTTCACCCGCTACCTGTTGCAGTTCGCGCAGCGCCACGGCGGCGGGCGATTCCGGCCAGTCAGGGGCCATGCCTTCCAGCCGGTCTTGCTGGGTCAGCTTCACGCCCAGCGGAAGGTCGTGGCCGTAGTAGCTGCCGTGCAAGACAGTCTGCACCATGCCATGCACCAGTGCGGCCAGCGCTACCTGCGGATGCCGGGCTACTTCGATTTGCAGCGCGGCGGTACGGTGGGCACTCAACCGCTGCGCCAGCCGGTCGGACATGGCGGCGGGCTTAGGGGCGTCGCCCGCTTCCTCGCCGGTGTCGTCGTTCCCGGCTTCGCCCTCGCTGCCGAAACCTTGCCGCAGTCGTTCAAGCGTGCGCAGTGCCTTGGCTTGCGCTTCGCGCAGCAGGCCACGATGAATCACGGCCTGCCCGTTGCTGTCGATGGTGACGATGGCACCGGCGGCAGCTTTGACGGCTTCCCCATAGTCCTGCAAGCCATCTTCCAGCGCCTGCAACTGTACGCCCAGGTGTTCGCCTTCCTCCTGCAAGGCATCGGCCTTTTCTTCATCGTCGGCGTCCAGGGCGGCATCCACGGCCTCGGCCAGCGCCTGCATCTTGGCTTGCAGGTTCTCGATGCGTTGGGCTTCGCGCTTGTTCGGGCTCCGGCGCTGCCTCGGGGCGCGCTGGAAGGCTTGCAGGTCGGCATGGGTCGTGCCGGGGGTGGCATCCACCCATGCCCAGCCTTCGGCCTTCACCTCGGCGGCAAGGCTGGCCAGCTTGTCCTGCGCCAGCCGTTCCAGCAGCGTGGCATCGGTCAGATACACGCCGCTATCGGCTTCCGCGAACAGATCGCGGCGGGTGCCACCGCCTGCGGCCTCGTAAGCATTCAGCCCAACGAAGCGCACCAGCGGATGCCGGTGGGCATCAATCTCGCGCTCGGTCAGGCGGTCGCGCAGGTTGTGCGGGCTGCGCTGCCATGTCGGCGCATCGTAGAACGCAGCTTCCTGCGCGGCGTGGTCGTCGGTGATGGCAAGGGCCATCAACTGGTCAAGGCTCACGGCTTCGGCCCGGTAGTCGGCCAGCAGGCGCGGCGACACGTTGGCGAGTTTCAGGCGGCGCTGCACCACCAGCGGCGTGACGCTGAAATCTGCGGCAATGTCCTCGATGGGGCGGCCTTCGGCCACCAGCGCGGCAAATGCCTCGAACTGGTCGGCGGGGTGCATGGCTTCGCGCTGCACGTTCTCGGTCAGGCTGGCGGTGCGGGCGGTGCCATCGGCCACCAACAGGCAAGGCACCTCCCATTCCTTGCTGATGCGGTGCTTTTTCGCCAGCAGCTTGAGGGCGGCAAGGCGACGGCCTCCGGCCACGACTTCGTAACGCTCGCCGTCAGCGGTCGCGGTGACGATCAGGTTTTGCAGCAGGCCGACACGCTGGATGCTGGCGGCGAGTTCGGGAATCGACATGCGCGGGGTCTTGCGCACGTTGCGGCCCGTGGGGCGCGATACCAGCCGCGACAGCGGCACCAGAATCAGATTCTTGCTCGGGTCGGCGGCTTCCAGCAGCACGGCAGGCGCAGTGCTGGCTGCGGGGTGGATGGCTTGGGCTTCGGTGTGGTTAATGGCGTTCATGGTGAAAACTCCTTGCGATGATGGAATGCAGCAGCGAATAGCGCGGCAAGGGCTGCTGCCTGCCCCTGCCGCGCAGGGGAATCAGGCTTTCAACTGGCGCAGGCCATCGGCCAGCAGCCACAGGGCGCGATTGAGGCGAATATCGGAATCAATGCCCTGCACGGGGCGGGTTTGCTGGCGGCGTCCGTTGGCGCTGCGCCCATGCAAACCGCCTTTGGTCAGGTTCTCTTGGGTGCGGTTGAACACGCTCCACAAGTCCGGGCGGCGGTCGTCGAAGCGGCGCGGCATCAGGATTTGCGATTCGGTGATGGGCGCGGGCTTGTTGTCCGTGGGGTCGTACTTGAGGGCCAGCGCGGAACGGGCGAATACTTCGGCTTCGCCTTCATCCAGCGTGATCGTGCGCATAGCATCGCGGGACTCCTTCACGCGCTCGAAACCGCTCAACACCTCGAAAGCGCCTTCAATGACGGAACTGGCCACGTCGCCTTTGTGGGGTACGCGCACGTCTGCCACGGTGTCGCCGCAGACAAGGCCATTGCTGCAAACGAAGCGGAACATTCCGGCCAACATCTGATAGCTGCTGGTGCCGTCGTGCGAGTTCAGCAGCACGATTTCGTTGGCTTCCGCGCCGTTGATCTGGCTGGCGTGGCGCAGGCGAATCATGTGTTTGGTGTGTTCGCGCTTGCCTTCATCGCGCACGCGGGTTTGCGTCACCATGAAGGGTTGAAACCCCTCCTTGCGAAGCTCGGTCAACACGGCAGCGGTGGGGATGTAGGTGTACCGCTCGGAACGGCTCTCATGCGCGGCATCCGCGAAGATGGACGGGGCCACCCTGCGAATCTGGCCATCGGACAGCGGGTAGTCGCTGCGCAGTGAGGGGGAGCGGGAAGCGAAACGGGATGCGAGTTGCATGGTCTTTCTCCTGACGAAAAGGGTTTGCTGTTCAAACCGCACACCGGATTCCAAGATTCGGAGCCCAGCCTTTCGGCTGTTCGGTGCGGTTGGCACGAGGAACCCGGTTGGCCCTGTTGCCACCGTCTTTCCTGAGTTCATCGCCCGCGGCCAAAGGAGCGCGCGGACGGGGGCCGTCAAGGAAACAAGCGCAGGGTTGGTGCGGCCCGCAGGCGCAGCCGAGGACACGGCCCTGCGCGCCTTGACGGCTCACGGAAGCGGGCTACGGTCGCGGACAAGGTGATGAAGTCAGGGGAGACGGCTGGACAAGGCAACGGCCGCCCTTGTGTGCTGAGCCGCACGCAAGCGAAGCGCGCAGGCCCGAAGCTGGAAGCCGGGCCGTAGGCGTCAGCCGAGCGGAGCGAGGGAACGATGGAAGCCCGTCAGGGGCGAGACTCGCGTAGCGAGGCTCGATGCGCAGCACGACAGCGCGGCCGGCCGTGCTCTTGGGCCGGGGACGCCCGCCATGTTTGTTCCTTCAGCCCTATGCGTCCGACACGATTAATACCGAAATATCTGTTACATTCGATACGAAGTATCGAGACAGGCACTCCAACACCATTTCGGCAAAGAGGATCACATGGCAGACAAGAAAGTTATTTTCGTTGCATTCGCTATTGAAGACGAAAGGCAAAGGGACTTTTTGAAAGGTCAATCACTCCTTACGAATTCCCCTTTCGAATACATAGATATGTCAGTCAAGGAGGCCTATGCATCGGAGTGGAAAGACAAAGTCCGTGCCCGAATTCGTCGATCGGATGGCGTGATCGCCTTGATTAGCAAGAACTCCTTGGCGTCTAGCGGACAGAAATGGGAGATTGCATGCGCACGTGAGGAAGGAAAGAAAGTGTTGGGCGTCTGGGCCTATTCCGATGATCGGACTAAAGTTGAAGGCGTAAACACTGTCGCATGGACATGGGATGCCATAAAGAACTTTATCAACGGTCTTTGACATACGCGGAGTGACGTTATGCGCATAGCTCTAATCGTTGGCATAAATCATTACGAGCATGGTGGCTCTTTATATGGATGTGTCGATGACGCTCACGCGGTGCAAGCTGTCCTAGCTCGTCATGGGGATGGCTCTGTCAACTTCGATTGCAAAATGTTCACCGGGACTGGTCCAGCAGATCGCGTCGAACGGTCTTTATTAAAAGATCGCGTTGAGGAGCTTTTCAAGGCACAAGCTGATATTGCTCTTTTTTATTTTGCTGGTCATGGACATATTGAGGCGACTGGGGGATATCTGCTGGCGACGGATTCTCGCCGTGGTGACGAAGGGCTATCGCTCTCCGAAGTCCTTGCGTTGGCCAACAAATCGCCAGCACGCAACAAGATAATCATCCTTGATAGCTGCCACTCAGGAATAGCCGGCACTCCTCCAGTCGCTGGAGAGCTAGCCAGCTTGTCTGAAGGTTTGACGATCCTTACTGCCTCAGCGGCTGATCAGTATGCAACGGAGGAAAACGGCAGAGGCGTATTCACGACCCTATTGGTAGATGCCCTTCATGGAGGGGCGGCCAACCTCACTGGCGACATCACGCCAGGTAGCATTTATGCACATGTTGACCAATCCCTGGGGGCTTGGGAACAGCGTCCGATTTTTAAAACCAACGTCCGTCAATTCGTCTCGCTTCGAAAGGTCAATCCGCCTATCTCCTTAGATGATCTCAGGCGTATAACGGAATTTTTCCCCCGACGTGGTTTTGAATACAAGCTCGACCCTACATTCGAGCCGGAGCTGAAGGGGAGAGATCCCGGCATGCCTCCGCCAGATCCTGAAAATACGCGCAAATTCGCGTTGCTGCAGCGATACAATCGCCTTAACTTGGTCGCGCCTGTGGATGCCCCTCATATGTGGCACGCTGCCATGCAGAGCAAGTCCTGCAAGTTGACAGTGCTAGGGGAGCATTATCGGCTTCTTGCTGAAAAACAACGCCTGTAAAGTGTATAAAAAGGAAAGGCATGAAGATATTTTTATCTCATCAACAAACTGATTCGGCGTTAGCCTTGAGAATTCAAGGTCATTTAAAAAGAAATCACAACATTGATTGTTATTTGGATGTCATTGATCCAAAATTTAATAACGGGGAAGATATTGCGGCACATGTCAGAAAGGAGCTTGACAAATGCACGCAACTGCTGGCTGTTGTTTCTGATGCAACTAAGGCATCATGGTGGGTGCCATGGGAAATAGGTGTTGCAACGGAAAAGGATTTTCCACTTGCCACATTCGGTGGAAACATTGAGCTTCCAGATTATTTAAAGAAATGGCCGTATCTCAAAAGCACTTCTGATCTGGATATATACGCTGAGACATCCAAAGAAGCGGCCAAGCGCGTGCTAACTGCAAGCAACGAGTCAGCTTCATCTGGAACGACTGTATTCAGGGTGGATGCAACTAGACACTTCTATAAAACATTGCGAGCAAAGCTTGGGCAATAGAAGTGCGGGGGGCAGAAATCCCTGTCACATTGGCGTGATCAAGTCTCTGCCAACAATGTTTCCTTGAGCCACCGCGCAAGCTCCATATCGGCCCGCAATGGCTCAAGATTCGAGCTAGTATGGCTCCACGAGCGGGCTACTACCTCCGCATTGAATCGAGATGTCTCCTTTGACCATATAAGAATATCGCAAAAGGGGCCGAAGCCCCTTGGGCTAGATTAGCCCGCGCTCGGCGAATGATGCCGTGGAGCTACCCGCAACGATGACGTGATCGAGCACCCGCACGTCCACCAGCCCCAGCGCCTCCCTGAGCCGCTGGGTCAGCGCCCGGTCGGCCGCGCTCGGCTCGGGGGTCCCGCTCGGATGGTTGTGCGAAACGATGACCGCCGCCGCATTCAACCGCAGCGCCTCCTTGACCACTTCGCGCGGATACACCGAAGCACCGTCGATGGTGCCGTGGAACATCTCCCGGTATTCGATCAGCCGATGGCGCGTGTCCATGAACAGCACCGCGAACACTTCATGCTCGAAGCCGGCCAGCTTGGTGCGCAGGTACTCCTTGACCGCCGCTGGCGAAGTGAACTCGGCCCCGCGCTGCATCTTCTGGTCGATGACCTGGCGCGCAGCTTCCAGAATGTCGCCGGCTGATGCCGGCAGATAGCGTCCGTGTGCGTCGCGCACCAGTAGCGAGGAATCGAAGGAAGGAAAGGACAGTTGTGACATGATCGTGCTCCGGTTGCTCGGGCGGAATTGCCCGGAACCGTGGAGAGCACGGCGCAGCGAAAGCAGTCAGGGTTCAGGGACGGCCACAGGCCGCAAGCGTGCAAGCACGCGCAGCCCTTGACGGCGAGAACGCCGTGATACGGTGAAGGGAACAGCAAGACCGCCTACCCCCGCCCACTGCATACACTTGCCATTGGGCAAGCGCAGCGCGCAGGCCCGCAAGGGCCGAAGGCATCAGCAACTGTCTTGAATGTCAAGCATGAAGGCTCGACAGCAGCCGACGTTCACGTTCTGTCTTGACATTCGACCTCAAACAGAACATCATTAGTTACATGAAACGCGACAGCCGCCTGTCTTCCGTCCTGCATGCACTGCTGCACATGGCTGAGCAGGATGGCCCCGTCACTTCTGAAACCCTGGCTCAATGCTTGGGTACCAACCCCGTTGTCGTCCGGCGCACCATGGGGTATTTGCGAGAAGCGGGCATCGTCACTTCAGATCGAGGCCACGCGGGTGGATGGCGCATCCATGCCGACCTTGGCGCCGTCACCCTGCTCCAGTTGCACGAGGCGCTGGGCGAGCCGGCCATGTTTGCCATAGGCAATCGCAACGAAACACCGGAGTGCCTGGTCGAGCAATCGGTGAATGCCGCGCTCGAAGGCGCCTTTGCCGAGGCCGAGGCGCTGCTGCTGAAACGGTTCTCGGAAATCACTCTGGCCGATCTGGCCGCCGACTTCGCGCGCCGGCATGCGGCAGCACGACGCAAGAGGAGTTGACCATGCACCACGACGTCATCGTCATCGGCGGGAGCTATGCGGGCATGGCCGCCACCCTGCAACTGGTACGAGCGCGCAGGTCCGTGCTGGTGATCGACGCTGGCGAGCGGCGCAATCGCTTTGCCAGCCATTCGCACGGGTTTCTCGGCCAGGATGGCGTCCCTCCCGGCGAGATCGCGGCGAACGCACGTCGCCAGCTCGAAACCTATCCGACGTTGACCTGGCTCGAAGGCCGGGCCGAAGCCGTTTCAGGGCAGGTGGACGAATTCACTGTCACGACGTCCGATGGCGTACCGCACCAAGGCCGCCGCATCCTGCTGGCCACCGGCGTGGCCGACCAGTTACCTCCCATCGCCGGACTCGCAGAGCGCTGGGGCAAGGCGGTCTTCCATTGCCCGTACTGCCATGGCTACGAACTCGGCCAGGGCCGCATCGGCATCATCGGCGCCGGACCGCTGTCCGTCCATCAGGCCGAACTGCTCACCGATTGGAGCGATGTGACCTTGCTCGTCAACAGTGCCGTGGAACTGAGTCAGGAGGCCAGGGCCACTTTGGAACGCCGGGGCGTGACGATCGAGGAGGCACCCATCGACAGGATTGACGGGCATGCCGACGTGGCGATGACCGACGGACGGCTGTTGCCCTTTGCGGGCCTGTTCACGGCGACGCGCACCGTTCCTTCCGGCTCTCTGGTCGAAGCGATGGGCTGCGCGCTGGAAGAAACGCCCCTCGGCATGCAGGTGCGCACCGACGCCGAGAACAAGACTTCGGTGCCGGGTGTGTTTGCCTGCGGCGATGTGGCCCGGGCACCCCATTCAGTATCGCTGGCCGTGGGCAATGGCGCCATGGCCGGCGCCCAGGTGCACCGCTCGCTGCTCTGGCCAGAGACCGTCCAACCCGTGCAACAAGAGAAGGCTGCCGCCTCATGACCCCGTTCACGTTTTCCGGCACGACCATCGTTTCCAGCTATGCCGAGAACGCCACGCGAATGGTGCCCGGCCTGCGCGACTTGCCGAAGATGGCCGGCGCGCTGCTGGCCGAGCGTGTGCCGACCGATGCGCGCATCCTGGTGCTGGGTGCCGGCGGTGGGCTTGAGTTGAAGGGCTTCGCCGAGATGCAACCGGGTTGGCGCTTCGATGGCGTGGATCCGTCGGCCGAAATGCTCCAGTTGGCCCACACGACCCTGGGACCTCTCGCATCCCGTGCGCGCTTGCACGAAGGCTATATCGACACGGCTCCCATGGGACCGTTCGACGGCGCGACCTGCCTTCTGACGCTGCACTTTCTTCCGCGGGCCAAACGCCTGGAGACCTTGAAGCAGATGCACGTGCGACTCAGGGCCGGCGCTCCTCTGGTCGTCATCCATCACAGCTTCCCCAACGAAGGTCCGGACCAGGACAAGTGGCTCCAGCGCAACGCTGCTTTCGCGGTCGCCTCCGGAATGCCTTCGGCACAGGCCGAGAACATTCGGGCGCTCAAGGAGCGATTGCCCGTACTCTCGCCGGAGCAAGATACTGATCTGCTCAGCGAGGCCGGATTCACGCACATCGAGTTGTTTTATTGCGCATTCACTTTCAAGGGCTGGGTCGCGTACAGGCGATGAACGACTGAGCCCCCCGGCCGCGTTGTGGCACGATGTGAGCCTCCGCATCGTCCTGGGCAGTTGCCGCCGTTTCTTTCCAAGGCCTGCCGGTTCTCACCATGGCATTCAGAATGATCAGCAGCTTGCGCATGCAAGCCACGATGGCGACCTCTTTGGGCTTGCCTGCCGCCACCAGCCGCTCATAGCAGGCTCGGATCAGAGGGTTGTGCCGCATGGCTACGATTGCCGCCATGTAGAGGGCGCTGCGCACCGTTGCCCGACCACCGCAGATCATTCGCTTGCCGCGTGACTGGCCCGAGTCCCGATTCATTGGCGCGACGCCGACCAGTGAGGAGATCTGCTTGGCCTTGAGCTGCCCCAATTCTGGAAGCTCGGAGATCAGCGCAGCCGTAGTCGCCGGCCCAACGCCTTTGACGCTCTGAAAGAGCTTCGTCAGACTGACTTGATATTTGGCGAGATGCGCTGCGATGCTCGCGTCGATGTCCTGAACCTGGCGCTTCAGGATGTTCATCAGTTCGATGATCCCAGGCTGCACATCCGAGTGAGAGGCGTACTTGCGCTGACGTTCACTGACTTGCAAGCGGACAAGCTGCCTCCGACGGGTCACCAACGCATGCAGGCGCTGCTGCGTCTCATCTGCCATCGGCCTGGTGAGGCGATCCCGGTCTGGGCGTTTGTCGATCACTTCGGCCAGCTCTGCCAGCATCAGCACGTCGACGCGATCCGTCTTTGCCAGCCTGCCCATCGCCTTCGCGAAATCTCGCGCCTGTCTGGGATTGACTACCGCCACCTGGAATCCTGCGGCTTGCGGGGCGCAGGCACAGGCACAGGCAAATTGGTAGCGGCCAGTGGCCTCCATGACGACGAGTGAAATTGGTTGTCTCCTCAGCACTGCCACCAGGGCCTGGTGGCCCTCTTGGTCGTTACTGAAAACGGTGGCTGCGCCATCCCTCCCGATGGCTACATCAAGTGTGTTCTTCGAGATATCGATACCGACGACTATTCCATTGGCCATGATCTCTATGCCCCATCCTTGCAAATGCGAATGTGGTTCCTGCAACTGTTCGGGCTTGCAGAGACCAGTCGCAGACATGCGCTCAGGACTGACGCACGGGCTTGGAAGCACCGAGGGATAACGAGCTACATGCTGCGGCCCATCACCGGTGCCAAACGGCACCGGGCGTGAACGGCCCTCCGATCACGTGGAATGGAAGATACAAGGGATCAAAGCCGGATGGCCGCGATTTGGCACCAAGCGCGGGGCGCAGCCCGTGAACCCGACGGCGGTAGGCCGGGACGCTATCGCACTGCGGAATTGCCACAATGAAATGCAACAGATCGTTAAAATAACGTCATATCAAGGAAAATACTGAGGCAGGGAGACGGTCATGGCTATATTGCAAGAGATATTGGTTTGGACCCAGGGAATTCCCGCGTGGCAGAGCGATGCAATTTCTCGCTTGCTGGCGAAACAAACACTGACACCGCAGGACTACGAGGATTTGTATGCCTTGCTCAAGCTGGCACACGGAATCCCTGACCCAAAGAATCGTCAACCTCAGCCACTAACCGCCGACCAGATCCCAGCGAAGGTTAAGGCGACCACGCACATCGAGCTGCGGGCCATCAAGAATCTGCTTAACGTCAACGCAATTGCCGAGAATCAGCAGTTGGCGGTGGGCTCGGCGGGCATGACTGTCATTTATGGCGACAACGGATCCGGCAAGTCAGGATATTCGCGCGTTCTTAAGCGTGCCTGCCGCGCTCGCGATCAGTCCGAGCCCATTCATCCCAATGCCAATCTGCCCGGGGCCAAGGCAGGTAATGCTCAAGCATCCTTCGATATCACGATTGACGGTGCCGTCAAGGAAGTGACTTGGCACCAAGGGAAAGAGGCTCCACCAGAGCTTTCTTCATTCGCTATCTTCGACGCGCATTGCGCCCGGGCATATTTGGATAGTGAGGATGACTTCTCCTACGTGCCGTATGGTCTTGAAGTATTCGAGACGCTCGCCAAGGTCTGTCAACAGCTTAAAAACTCCGTTGAGCAGGAACACAAGCAGTCGGCTGTAGACCTCGCCGTATTCGCCCCGCTGCACGGCGAAACAGCCGTCGGCAAGCTGATCACGGGGCTCTCCGCGAAAACGACCACGGCTCAGATTGAGGCACTTGCCACTTTGAAGCAGGAAGAGCTTGAGCAGCGGGAAACGCTGGAGAAAAGCCTCAAAGAGAACAACCCGAAGGAGAAAGCCGGTCTCTTGCGTTTGCGCGCACGCCGCATTGCGGCGATCGCCAAGAATGCAGCCGATAAAGGACTTGTCGTCGGCCCCGAAGCCATCGCCAAGTTGAAGGCGCTGGCTGATAGCTTCCGTACAGCACAGGTCGCCGCCGCCCTTGCAGCGAAGAATTTCAAGGAGGGCGAAAATCTGCTGCCGGGGACTGGCGGAGAGGCGTGGCGGGAATTGTTTGATGCCGCCCGGAAGTTCGCGCTTGAAGCTCATCCAGATAAACAGTTCCCTGACTTGGGGACGGATGCCGCATGCCCGTTGTGTCAGCAGCCTCTGGCTGCGGGCGCAGAACGGTTGCTGCGATTCGAGGCGTTCATACAAGCGGAAGCGGAAAAGACGGCGCAAGCGCGGCGCCAAGCGCTTGCCGCCGACTACCGCCCATTTGCGGCCTCCGTCATGGTGTTGAACTTTGATGAGGCGACGCAGGCGGAAGTAGCGGAAATCGACTCACCGCTAGTGGCCGACACCAAGACTTTCGAGGCCGCACTGTCGGCGCGGCACGAAGCAATCAAGGCAGCGGTCGTCTCGCATGACTGGACGGGACTGGATCAGGCCCTGGTCAGCCCAGCGGATCGACTACAGGTGCTCGCTGACAAATTGAATGCGGAGGCGGAGGCCCTGGATAGAGCCTCGAATGAAGAAGCTCGCGCTGTGTTGCAGAAGCAACTAGGCGAGTTGGATGCGCGCGTAAAACTCAGTCAAGTTAAGGAGGCCGTGGCTACGGCAGTGACGAAGTTGGTGCACCAAGGGAAACTGAAGAACTGCCTGACTGCGGTCAGGACAAACGCTATATCCCTCAAAGCATCGGAACTCGCGGAAAAGGTGGTCTCCAAGGAACTGGCCGATGCGTTGAACTGGGAATTCAAAGCACTGGGCGTAGGGAGCTTGAGAGTTTCGCTGCAAAGCCGTGCCGACCGAGGGAAGGCGCTGCACAAGCTGAAACTGCAACTGCCGCAGGTTCGTAGTCCGGGTGAGATTCTGAGCGAAGGCGAGCAGCGTGCCATTGCGATCGGCTCGTTCCTCGCCGAGGTGGGATTGAGCGGTGGGAAAGGCGGAATCGTCTTCGACGATCCAGTCTCGTCCCTAGATCATCGTCGGCGCGAGCGCGTGGCCAAGCGCCTGGCCGCTGAAGCGGTGCAGCGGCAGGTCATCATCTTCACGCACGACATCTATTTCCTCTGTCTGCTAGCCGAAGAAGCAAAGCAAGTGGGTGCGGCAGTGGTCACGCAGAGCCTGACGCGGCGTGCTGAAGGCTTCGGCATAGCCGACCCGGAATTGCCGTTCGAAGGAAAGAACGCGAGCAAGCGCATCGGGGTGCTGAAAGCACAGCAGCAAGCAATCGCCAAACTGCACAAGGAAGGCAACGAGCAAGAACATCAAAGGCAGACGGTTGATGCGTACTTCCGCCTGCGCATGGCATGGGAACGCGCGGTGGAAGAAGTCCTCCTGCGAGAAGTCATTCTCCGCTTCCGAAAAGGTGTGGAGACACAACGGCTCGTCGGCGTGAGTGTGGGCGACGATGACTACGCGCAGGTCAACGCGGGAATGAGCAAGTGCTCCAACTATGCCCATGACAAAGCGATGATGGGCGGTGTTGCTATTCCTGATCCAGACGAACTGCTCACAGACATCCTCGCGCTGGAGAGCTGGCGTGCACAGGTTCACAAGCGTTCGGAAGAAACCGCCAAGAAGCGCAAAGCAGGGCCGCCGATTCCCGCAGGAGCTGGCGTGCAGGTCGCTCCAGCCTGAGCCAATTGGATCAAGCGCACAAGAATCAGGCGAGCGATCACGAGCCAAGCCAGCAGCAACGCGGCAGTATTGCCTTCTGGAATCGGTTCATCAGGACCGCGCGAGGCGGAAAGGTCGTCACGCCTCTTGGCTTGTTTCCACATGATTGCGGTGCAGATCTGAAACCACCGCGATCAACCTGTTGATCGGCTCGGCCAGCCGCTTCGGCAATACACGGTGCTGGGTATGGGTTTTCAGATCGGCAATCCAGCGGTGCGCCACCCACACGTCCTCTTCGGGGTGGTGGTTGTCCACGCCGTTGCAATACTTGTAGCCAACGAGCGCATCCGTGTGCGACAGCAGGATGCGCGCCATCGTCATGTGGAAGCGATGGGCCTGGAGGTCCGCCGGGCTTCTGGGGCGCGGGAGGGTCAGCCGAAGGCATCGCTGGGCGTTGAACTCACTCCAGTCAGGGCCAACGACCTGCCCCGCGCGTTCAAGCATCTTGCGCGACTGCTCGTTCTTGCCGTTGACCAGCGCAACGGCGACCGTACCCTTCGAGTACTCCAGCTTTTCGGCGAGCAGGTTCATCCAGCGCACCAACTTGTTCAGGGTCTGATCGTCGGCGAACACAAGGAACTGATGGCGTTGCTCGTCATCCAGAAACGCCGGCAATTGCGCGTAGAGGGGGTACAACAGATCGTGGAGATAGATGTAGGTTTGCCGGCGTCCTTGCTCGTGGCTCTGCGTGGTTGCGGTTAGTACCCGTTGTGCCCACTCGGGCGTAAGTTCGTCCAGCACCATTTCGGTGATGTCGATGGAAATCAGCGGAAATCCGAGCGACTTCCCGATTAGTGCCTTGCGCCCGTCGAAGGCGTGGCCGAGTTCGATTTCAACGCCACCCAGTACCATCGGCTCGGTTTGAACAGGTGGCCCAAGCACGGCAACGTCGAGCCGGAATTTGCTGCCGAATGGCGTTTCCAGAGGATGCTCGGTTGCCACTTGGTCGGCACCGAGCAACATGTTGCCTTCCAACGGATAGTCCGACGCATCCGCATCCTTGAACGCCCAGGGCATCGCAAGCCCGGCACTCAAGCGCCGGGAGAGCTCGGCCGCGACAAGTTCTTTTGCCCGCCGGTGTTCGGGACTTTCCTGGACAGCGTGCCACCGACTGGCTTCTTCATCGTCAAAGTGCGCTTTGGGATTAAAGGCGTGCTGAGTCGGAAGCACACGAAAATGGGATCGCCGACGCAGTTTCCCACTTTCAAAGGAAGGGCTAACCCATGTCACCATCTGCCGCGATGCGCCGGGAGACACTAGAGGCCAAAGCTTGCGCGCATGCTCCCGGCTGCGAACGTCGCGCGCAGCGATCGTGGTCTGGAAAATTCCTTTTCGAGAGAAGACAACGATCGCCTCGTCCATTCCTGTCTTGCCCCTATTGCGATGCGGCAGCGAACTTCGTGGTGCCATCCAGCTTGCGGTGAATCAGCGATACCAGCGTCAAGATGTCCAGCGCGTCCTGTTCGGACATGGGCCAATTCGTCTTGGGTGCATGGGCCAGCGGATTGCGCACAGCACCAAACAGTCCGATCAGCAGGTTGGCAAAGCCTTTCTGCTCGCTTTTTTCGGACTCGGTGGCGAGTGGTCCCAAAGCGAGAACAGGCTGCTGGCCCGCGAATGCCTTGTTCACCAGATCCGCGCCATCGCTGTTCAGGCCTGATAGCAGGCGAATCCGTTCTGCAACGCCTTTCGTTGCCTCAAACACGGCATGGAAGTAGTTTTCGTCCAGCAACTCGGCGCGGCAGTAGCTCAGCACTTCCGCATGAACGACACGGCTTTCCAGTGCGGCCTTGAGTCGTCCTGCACGGGCGCGCGCGGCATCGAGCGTCGTGGCCTTGTCGGCATGCCCGACCTTGCCGTCTTCGCGCATGTAGAAACCGGAGAAGGCCAGGACGACATTGAGTTCGTCGCGCCGCCAAGTGAATGTCACGGGGTCGCGGGCGTAGTTCACCGGGTTCATAGCGCGATTGATGAACATGATGAGATGGTTCCCGATCTGGTGCCGGTTTTGCGCGCCAGCCAGCGCATTGAACAACCGCTTCCATTTGGTAATGCCGGGCGACGTGTCGGCAACCTCGATTTCTTGCAACAAGCGCTCGATCTGCGTTCCACTCAGGCCCCGTTCGGTATCTGCAAGCACACGGCAAGCGGCTTCAAGATGCTGTGAGCTGAAAGGATCAATTCGCGTCGCCAATGTTTATCTCCCTCGTCAGGCATCAGATGATGGCCTGCAAGCCCTTGTCGGCGATGACGTTTAGCAGCTTGAGTGCCGGGCCGGTGGGATGGGTTTCGCCTTGCTCCCACTTGCGCACAGTCGAGGCCGAGGTATGCAGGTGCAGCGCAAACACCGGCTGGCTGAACTTCAAGGCTTCACGCAGGCGCTTGATGTCAGCAGCGCCAAACTCCCGCACTGGCGGCGGGCAAATCGCGTCGAACTCGCGCATCGTCACCTTGCTGATCGCTCCGGCTTCGTGGAGCGCCGCCAGGTCGCCGCGCAGCGATTCAATGATCTTGCTCACAATGCACCTCCAGTAAAACACCCGACTGCAACGCCTTCGACAAGGCTTCGGCAGGCAGTTCCAAGAACACCTTGCCGGCGAATTGCAGCGCCTTCTTCTCGTCCTGCGTGATGTTCGCCTTGTCGCTCTTAGGGAACCCATGCAGGAACACATAGCGGCTGCCAATCTTGGCCGACAGCAACGTGCGATAGCTGCCGCTCTTGCCTGCGCCAGGGCGGGCCACCCGCTTCTTGTAGAGGAAGCCTCCCAAGTCCGCGTCGATCAGACCGCTTTCCATCTCCTGAACTGCCTTGCACAAGGCAGCATCGGGCAGCTTCTCGCCCGACTGCCACCGAGCAAAGTCCTTGCGCTTGAGGATGGGCGTCATATCGACCTCCAAACTATACCCGTAACGGGTACACTTTTCAAGTTGGCGCGGTGAGGCCGCCCCGGAAGGGGCGGCACACCCGATTGTCGTGATAGCAACACGACAATCGGGGCTGGCAAGGCGGGAGCATGGTCGCCGGTCACGCCGTCGCCTCCGCAGCGCGGGATACGCCTGTGATCGTCTTGCGCCGATTTGCCACCAAATCAGCCGCTTCGCGCACCGGTTTGTCCTCTGTGTGGACGTAGCGCATGAACATCGCCACGGTCTTGTGCGCCGTCAGCGCCATGCCGACCTTCACCGGGATGCCGGAATTGGCAATGTCCGTCGCTGAACGGTGACGGATGCCGTGCGTGCCCACATGCGTCACGCCTGCAGCTTTGAGAGTGCGGCTCCAACCGTTGTAATACTCGCCGTCGGTCAGATGCCGATCAGGGTGACGCGGAGACGGTAATACATGGGGCGTCGTAGCATTGCGAGCCGCCGTCGAAAGAAGCCGATAGGCTTCTTCGCTCATGGGCTTGGACATACCGCCTGTCTTGCTGTCAGGCCACACCACCCGCCGGTTTTCCAGATCAATCCAATCCCATTGGAGTGAGACGATCTCAGAAAGGCGAGCGGCAAACTCGAATTGCAGGCGGATGGCCAACGGGATCACAGCATGCTCCAGGCCTTCCACCTCCAACTGGCCAAGGTAGCGAAACAACTTGCCCATTTCCTCGTCGCTGATCAGGTGAGTCGCCTTGCCGTTGGGGTACATCGGTACATGACGGCATGGGTTGGTGCCGTCAGGGCGATAGCCCCATACCTCGGCCAAGTTGAACATCTTGCGCATCACGCTGAACGTGCGGTTCGCATCGGCGGGCTTGTGCGCCATCTTCTTCATCATTGAAGCGACATCGGGCCGCTTCAGATCCTGCACCTTCAAGCGGCCAAGCATCGGAATGATGTTGCGATCAATGACGCTCTGGTAGCCTTCCTGCGTGCTCGGCTTGTTGCGCTGGCTGGAGTAGTCCTCCATGAACTTGATACACAGTTCCTTGACGGTGGGTGCCTGACGCGCTGCAGCCTTCTCTGCGGCAGGATCTCCACCCCGGCGCACTTGCGCCAGCCACTCCTGGGCTAGCGACCGGGCTTGTTCGACGGTCAGCTCTCCATACAGTCCCAAGGCAGGTTTGCGCCGCTCTCCGGCGTTTGTCCGGTACTGGAGCATGAACACCTTGCGGCCTGCCGGGGTGATCTTGCACAAGAAGCCAGGAACCAGGGTATCGCGCAGTTCGATGGGCTGAGCTTGGGCTTGTGCCGCATCGACTGCGGACTTGGTGAGTTTGATTTTCGCCATGATGACTCCTCGGAAGACCCGATTTCCAGGAGCCTGTTGGGAGCCAAGCGGGTGGAAGCCGGGTCAGGTTTCAGAAAGCACCGGCATATGATGAATCTGCCTAAGTTATTGATAAACCTGCTGTATCGAGCAACGGCGTAGCCCAGCGAAGTTCGGTGCTGGAGTCATGGTGAAATAAAAAAAGCCCCGCGCGGCGTGCCGGGCGGGGCTAAAAGCATTACCAAGATGTGTGCGTAGTACCTGGAGAGAGTAGGTGCTTCACACAGGAGCTACGATAGACGAACCACGGGCCCTGTGTTGCAGGAAACGGCCGATGCGTACGGTTGGTTTGCGGTATATCAAGCGGTGTTCTTGCTGATGGCGCGCGCCGCGCGAATCACCAGCGGTCCGAGGTCTTGGCGGGCGCGTTCCAACGACCAGCGGGGCTTGGGCACCGAGATGTTGATGGCCGCGACGGGCTGGCTGTCTTCGTTCAAGATGGTGGCCGCCACATTGACGTCGCCCTGGAAAAATTCTTCGTCGGCGTAGGCATATCGGTCCTGGCGCGCTTCGTCGATCAACCGGCGCAGGGTCGCAAGATCGGTAGTGGTGTGCGGCGTATATTTCTGCAACGCCGCCGCGGCCAGCTTGCCCTCGGCGACATCCGGCGGCAGGTGCGCCAGCATCGCGCGGCCCGAAGACGATGCATGCATCGGAATGCGGGTGCCCACCGGCATGTAGATGGGAATATGTTTAGACGTGGCGACCCGCATGACGAACACCATGTTGTCGCCCTCGGGTACCGACAGATTCACGATTTCGCCGCACTCCTGGTTCAACTGGTGCAGCACGGCATGGGCGTTCTGGAACAGGGGCTCGCGCGCCAGGTAGCTGTAGCCCAGTCCCACGGCCTTGGCGGTGACGCGATAGCGCTTGGTGTGTGCGTCTTTTTTCAGATAGCCGCATTGTTCCAGCGTGTAGGCCACCCGCTGCGCCGAGCCGCTGGTAATGCCGCAGGCCTGGGCGATGTCGCGCAGGTTCATGGTTTCGCTCGTGCGAAAGGCCTGCAGGACCGCCAGGCCTTTTTCCAGAGATTGGATGAACAACGCCGATTCGGCCATGGGCAGTTTCCTGGCAACGGGCCGGGTTGCGGCCGGCCGCGTATTACACGATGGTGCGTGATGTTATCACCGGGCGGTGCCGCGGCCGCCGACGCATTTTCCGGATTGCCAAACAGGTTATTACGATAAATAATAATCGAATATCAAATCTTAGTTATCGATATTCGATATGTCTAATGCGCACCAGACCCTGCCCCCGGCTGTGGACGTGGCTATCATCGGCGGCGGCATCATCGGCGTCAGCGCCGCTTATGCCCTGGCCCAGGCCGGGACGCGGGTGTGCGTGTTCGAAAAAGGCGTGCTGGCGGGCGAGCAGTCTTCGCGCAACTGGGGCTGGGTACGCACGCTGGACCGCGATCCGGCCGAGATTCCGCTGGCGCTGCGCGCCAACCAGCTCTGGGCCGGTATTCAGGCGCGTGCCGACGTCGGTTTTCGCCGCACCGGCATCCTGTACTTGCAGGAAAGCCGGCAGGACGCCGCCCGGCACCAACGCTGGCTGGATACGGCGCGGGCTTATGGCGTAGACGCGTCGCTGCTGGGCCGCGCCCAGGCGCTGCGGCACCTGCCAGACTCGCCGCGCTCCTGGAGCGGGGCCTTGTACAGCGAATCGGACGGCGTGGCCGAACCGGCCCTGGCGACCCGCGGCATCGCCGGATTGGCGCAACAGCATGGCGCCATGCTGTTCGAACATTGCGCCGTGCGCGGGCTGGACAGGGCCGGCGGGCGCGTCACCGGCGTGGTCACCGAGCGCGGGCCGGTGCGCGCGCAGGCCGTGCTGCTGGCGGGCGGGGCATGGTCGCGCCTGTTCTGCGGCAATAGCGGCGTCGAGTTTCCCCAATTGAAGGTCAGGGGGTCGGTGTTGCGCACGCAGCCATTCGACGCGCCGCTGGCCGCCACGATCAATGCCAGGAATTTCACTTGCCGCAAGCGCGCCGATGGCGGCTATACCGTGTCGCAATTCGGCGCGTCCATGGCCGACGTGGTGCCCGACAGCTTCCGCCTGATGGGCAAATTCATGCGGGCCTGGCTGGCCAACAATGCTTTTGTGAAAGTGCGCTTCGGCAAACGCTTTTTCCAGGAACTGGCCATGGCGCGCCGCTTCGAGCTCGATCGCGTCAGCCCGTTCGAGCAGCACCGCGTGCTGGACCCGGCCGCATCGCCCGGCGCCATCAGGCAGGCGTGGCGGCGGCTGACAGAGTCCTTCCCGGTCTTCGGCGCGGCCCGCATTGCGCAGGCCTGGGGGGGCTATATCGACGTTACGCCGGACGCGCTGCCGGTGATGTCGGCGGTGGATGCGATCCCCGGCTTTTATCTGGCGTCCGGCTTTTCGGGCCATGGCTTCGGCATCGGCCCGGCGGCCGGCGAACTGATGGCCGACCTGATTCTGGGCCGCGCCCCGCGCGCGGATGTCCACGCTTTTCGCTACTCGCGCTTTGATGAATAAACCGATACGGGTGCGCTGACACCCCAGGCCGTTTCAAACGAAGCGGACGCATCAACCAAGGAGAGCTGCTATGGTGAATGCTGTATCTGAGGACAATGATGGCACGGTGCCGGGGCGCCGCCGGCTGATGGCCGGCCTGCTGGGCGGGGCGGCGATGGCCGCGGGCCTGCCGGCCAGGGCGGCGCCGGCGTCCGCCGCTCGATGGCCCGAGCAGCCGATCCGCCTGGTGGTGGGGTATCCGCCCGGCGGCGGTACCGATACCGTGGCCCGCCTGCTGGCGCAGCAGTTCGCCGACAGCCTGGGCCAGCAAGTAGTGGTCGAAAACCGGCCTGGCGCCAGCGGCACCATTGCCACGCAGCAGGTGGTGCGATCGGCGCCCGATGGCTACACCTTGCTGTTCGCCACCGCGTCGCCCCTGACGGGCGCGCCCCTGACCATGAAGGGGCTGCTGTACGATCCCATGACGGATCTCGCCCCCATCACGCTGGTGGGCAACGGGCCGTTCATCCTGGTGGCCAATCCCGCCTTTCCGCCCAATACCTTGCCCGAACTCGTCGAATATGCGCGCCAGCATCCCGGCCAGGTCAACTATGCATCGCCCGGCAACAGCACGGCCAATTATTTTTTCTGCGAACTGCTCAACCTGGAGGCCGGCATCAAGACAGTGAATGTGCCGTACAAGGGCAGCTCGGCCCTGGTCAACGACTTGATCGGCGGCTATGTGCAGTACACCCTGGAAACGCCGGGAACGACTTTGCCGCTGATACGCCAGGGCAAGCTGAAAGCACTGGCCATTTTGCATGACCAGCGCCTGGCCAAGGCGCCCGAGATACCCACCACGATCGAAGCCGGTTATCCGCAACTGGTGGGCGGTTCGTGGTATGGCCTGCTGGCGCCGGCGGGCACCCCGCGGCCGATCATCGACAAGGTCCAGCAGGCCACCGTGGCGGCCCTGAAATCGCCCGCCATGAGTACCGCGCTGGACGAGCGCGATGTGCTGGCGCAGGGCAACACCCCGGAACAGTTCCGGCAATTCATCGACGCCGAATACCGTAAGTGGAAAGACGTCACGCAACGCATCGGCATCCAGCCGCAATGACTCCGGGGTATCCATCATGAGCACCACGACGCACGCGGATCCCGACCTGACCCAGGGCAGCGCGCCATTGTCCATGCGGCCCACCCTGGCCGGCCTGGATCACATGATTTCGGCCGGCCACTACCTGGCGGCCCAGGCCGGCGCGCAGATCCTGCAGGGCGGCGGCAACGCCGTCGACGCGGGGGTGGCGGCGGGCATCGCGCTGGGTGTGGTGCAAAGCGACATCGTCAACGTGGGCGGCGTCGCGCCATGCCTGGTATACGAGGCCAGCACGCGCAAAGTGTGGAGCATCTCCGGTTTGGGCCATTGGCCCAAGGCCGCCAGCCTGGATATCTTCGTGGACCAGTATGGCGGCCGCATCCCGGCGGGGGTGCTGCGCACCGTGATTCCCGCCGCGCCCGATGCCTGGATCACGGCACTGGAGCGGTTCGGTACCTGCTCGTTCAGCGAGGTGGCGGCGGCCGCCATCGGCTATGCCCGCGATGGGTTCGTCATGTATCCCCTGATGGCCGAGGTGCTGGCCGACCACCAGGAAGACTATCGCCGCTGGCCATCCAGCGCGGCGGTATATCTGCCGGGCGGGCGGCCGCCGGCCGCGGGCGAGATCTTCCGGCAGACCGACCTGGCGGCCAGCCTGCAGTACATGGCCGATGAAGAGCAAGCCCATGCGAAGGGCGACCGCATGGCCGGGCTGGCGGCGGCGCGGCGTGCCTTCTACCAGGGCGACATCGCGGCGGCCATCGTCGACTACCATCGCGCGCATGGCGGGCTGATGACGCACGACGACCTGCGCGATTTTTCGGTCGAGGTCGAGCCCGCGCTGAGCACCAGCTTCCATGGCACGCAGCTGTACAGCTGCGGCTTCTGGTGCCAGGGCCCGACGCTGCTGCAGATGCTCAATATTCTGGAATCGCGCGACCTGCGCGCGCTGGGGCACAATTCCGCTCCCTACATTCATTTGCTGACGGAAGCGATCAAGCTGGCCTTTGCCGACCGCGAGGTGCATTACGGCGATCCGCGCCACAAAGCGGTGCCGCAGCAGGTGCTGCTGTCCAAGCAGTACGCGCGCCAGCGGCTGGCCATGATCCTGGCCGACCGGGCCGGACCCGATATCCCCGCCGCGGGCGACTTGCGGGATGCCGGGCTGTCGTCGCCGCGCACCTTCGAGCCCGGCGATACCCGCCGCACGGATCCGCGGCTGGATACCTCGTACGTGGCGGTGGTAGACCGGCACGGCAATGCTTTTTCGGCGACGCCGAGCGACGGTTCTTACAACACGCCCGTCATTCCGGGCACGGGGCTGTGCGCATCCAGCCGCGGCAGCCAGTCGTGGGCCGAACGCGGCCATGCCTGCGCCATCGGGCCGGGGCGCAGGCCACGCCTGACGCCCAATCCTTCGCTGGCGCTGCGGCCCGGCGATTATGTAATGCCGTTCGGCACGCCCGGCGGCGACGTGCAATGCCAGGCCATGCTGCAAACCTTCTTGAACATGGAAGTCTTCGGCATGGACCCGCAGCAGGCGGTCGAGGCGCCGCGGTTTGCCACCTTCAGTTTTCCTTCGTCGTTCGAGCCGCACAGTGTGCAGCCGGGGCGCCTGATGATCGAAGACCTGGTGCCGCGCCCGGTAGGCGATGCCCTGGCGGGCATGGGCCATACGGTGCAGTGGTGGCGCGATCGCAACTGGCGGGCCGGGGCGATGTGCGTGGTGCGGCACGACACCGCTACCGGCATACGCTGGGGCGCGGCCGATCCGCGTCGCCCCGCCTATGCGCTGGGCCGCTGATCCAGCCCGCGCGGGCGGCGGCCATAAACGTAACTAATTGATACTTAAACCGGGGCCCGGAGCAACGGCGAAGCGCCTTGTTGCAATTGATGGGCGGGGCGTGCCCGGCTCGCATGCTTTAAGTGAAAACAGGCGAGTACAGTGATTACACCCTTAAGAACAATAGGAGAGTCGCATGCTTACTGCTTCGCCCAAATTGCGTCGTGCCGCCGTGGCCGCGATGACGGTTGCCGTGGCCGGGTTGGTATTTTCCGGCTGCACCACGACATCGTCCAACGCATCAGCCACCGCGACCGAACAGCGCCAAGAAATCAATAGCGGCGCCGACGCGACGCTGAGCAAGCTGTACCAGACTTCTCCGCAAGCCAAGGCCCTGGTGGAAAGCGCCAAGGGCGTGCTGATATTCCCGTCGGTGATCAGCGCCAGTTTCGTGGTGGGCGCCGAACACGGCAAGGGCGTGCTGCGCGTGGGCGGCGCGAATGCCGGCTACTTCAGTACGACGGCAGGCTCCATCGGCTTGCAGGCCGGCGCGCAATCGAAGGCGGTGGTGCTCTTGTTCATGACCGACGAGGCGCTTCAAAAATTCCGCAACAGCAATGGCTGGACGGTCGGCGCCGATGCGACGGTGGCGGTGGCCAAGGTGGGCGCCAACGGCAATATCGATACCAACACGGCCCAGCAGCCGGTCGTGGGTTTCGTCATGAACAATGCCGGGCTGATGGCGGGTGTGTCGATCGACGGCGCGAAAATTTCCAAGCTTGATCTTTGATGGTGGCGGGCGCGCTGTCGCGCGCCGCCATCGCGGCAACAACATCCGGCGCCCGAGGGCGCCGGATTTTTTCGATCGCGCCCGCCGCGGCGCTATGAGCCCTTGGCGGCGCCGCCAGTCTCGGGCGCCGGTATGTCGACACACGTGAAATCGATGGTGGCCTCTTTGGGCATCAGGCCGGTGGCATGATTCGAGGTGATCTTGGGCTGCGACAGGCGCTGGCCCAGCGATGCGCAATGCGCCTCGGCCTGCTGGCGGGCGGTGTTCTTCACTTCGACCCAGGTCTGGAATTTGCCGCCTGCGTTGTAGGTGACGCGATAAGTGTCGGTGCCGGTCGCGACGGTCTTGCTCATGCTGGCGCAGGCGCCCAGCAGGGAAAGCGCGATGGCGCAGGATAAAAGGCGAGGCAGCATAGAGTTTCCGCGTATGAAATCAGTGCTATTACAAAGCACCAGGCCGCCCTCGCGCAAGCGCGCCCGCCCAAGGCGGGCTCAACCCGGGCCGAGCGCGTTGCGGCGGTCGAGCTTGCGGCTGAGCACGATCGACGTTTGAGTTTGTTTGACGCCGTCAAGCAGGCCGATGTGGTCGAGCAGGTCGTCGAGCTGCTCGTGGGTTTCGCAGCGCAGGAACACCAGGTAGTCGAACGGCCCGCTGACCGACGACACTTCTTCGACTTCGGGAATCTTGGCCAGTTCGCGGATGACCGCGGCGGGCGTCTTGGGCAGCACGCTGATGAAACAATAGGCCCGCACGGCGGCGTCTTCGAGCTTGTGCCCCAGGCGCACGCCGTAGCCGGCGATGGCGCCGTCGCGCTCGAGCCGCGCCAGCCGGCCCACCACCGTGCTGCGCGCCAGATTCAGCTTGCGCGCGAGGATCGCGGCGGGCTCGCGCGCGTTGGCCTGCAGCAGGCTGAGCAACTGGCGGTCGATGGCATCGAGTTTGTCGGACATGGCATCAGATGCTAGCGTGCCGGCGCCGGCTTTGCCAAGCGGCGCGCGTGCTAGGATGCCCGGCAGGAAACTCATCTTGCGAGCTCATATGGATACCCAGGAACAAATCGCCGTCATCGTGCATACCATCTCGCACCAGGGCGGGCGCATCGACGCGCTCAATGCCGTGATGGCGTCGATGCTGCATCTGGCCAAGACGTCGCCGGGCCTGCGCGAAGCCATCGAGGCGCAGCTCGAGCAGAATTATTCCGGCTTGCTGGCGCGTTCGGAAAATCCGCAATATGTGGCGGGCTTCGAAAGCGTGCGCGACACGGTGCTGGCCGCCCTGAAATAGCCCGGTATCCGCAAAGCTTACTCACAGCTTCTGTGGACAAGTCTTGGGATAGCCTGGGCACAGGGTGGAATTTTCCTTGCGCGACAAGGGCTTGCAGGGCACGATCAAATCGTGACTGAACCGCGCGTTTCAGTCGGCGGCGGCCACGATGTCGCCCAGCGTGCGCACGGCCTGTTCGACCGGCGGGCTGTAGGCGGACCCACAACTGAGCCGCAAGAAATGATCGTAGCGGTCTGAGTTCGAAAACATCGTGCCGGGCGCAATGCGGATGCCGCGCGCCAGCGCCCGTTCGAACACGCGGGTACTGCTGCGCCGGCCTGGCAGCTCTATCCATAGCAGCATGCTGCCGGCGGGCACATTCAGGCGCGTGCCGGGCGGAAAATATCTATCGATGGCCTCGGCCACGCGCGTGCGCTGCGCCTTCAGCTGCTGCCGCAGGCGTATCAGGTGGCGGTCGTACGCCTTCGATCCCATGTATTCGGCCACGGCGGCCTGGGCCAACGGCTCGTTGGGACGGCTTTGGGCGAATTTCAGCATGGCGATGCGCGATTGCCAGCGGCCGCCCGTCATCCAGCCCAGGCGCATGCCGGGGGCGAGCGTCTTGTGCATCGAGGCGCAGTAAATGACATTGCCGGTGTGGTCCCAGGCCTTGATGGCCGGGCGCAACTGGTTGTCGTCGCACAGCAAGCCATAAGTGTCGTCTTCGATCAGCGCGACCCGGTGCCGCTCGCACAGCGCCGCCAGGCGCGCTTTTTCGGTATCGGGCATGACGCAGCCCAGCGGGTTCTGGAAGTTGGGCACCACCACCACGGCGCGCAGGTGCGGGTGGGTTTGCAGGGCCAGTTCCAATGCATCCACCGACAGGCCGTGTTGCGGGCTGGTGGGAATTTCCAGGGCGCGCATGCCCAGGCTTTCCAGTACCTGCAGCAAGCCGAAGTACACCGGCGATTCGACCGCGATGGTATCGCCCGGCCGGGCTACGGCGCGCAACGCCAGGTTCACGGCCTCGATGCATCCGTGGGTGACCACGATCTCGTCGGACGCCAGGTTCATGCCCAGTTCCAGGGCGCGCCGCGCCAGCACCCCGCGCAATTCGGGATGGCCCAGCGGCGGAACCCGGCTGACCAGCATGTCGGGGTGCTGGCGCAGCGTGCGGATCATGGCCTGTTTCAATGCGTCGGCCGGGTAGTGGGCCGGCGAGGCGGCGGCCAGCGCGAAATTGACGCTGGTGACGTGGCGGTCGCATTGGGCGATGAATTCCGATACGCGGTCGTGGATGCCCACATAGCCGGCCGGATCGAGCGGCTGGGCGGGATCCGGCTCCAGGGCGGGCAGGGTGGTGCCCCGGTACCGGGGCCGCACGAAATAACCGGAACGGGGCCGGGCTTCGATCAGGCCGTCGTCTTCGAGTTGCCGGCAGGCCTGCAGGGCGGTCGACAGGCTGACGCGATGCGTGCGCACCAGGGTGCGTACCGAGGGTAGGCGCTGGGCGGGCGCGAGAACGCCGCTTTGAATCGCGCGGCGATAGTGGTCGGCCAGGCGTTGGTAGAGAGGTTGCGCGTCCATGCAGCATCATGCGCCCGGCGGAAAGCCGCCGTAAGGCACAGTTCCCGGGAAAACCAACCATAACAGATCGAGATTTACCTATCTGTTTCGGTACAGAAAGCCGGCTGGTGTGCCTGTTGCGATGAAAGGCGCGTGCGTAAGCTGAATGGCAACCGCACTCTTGTTACGGAATCCGCCGCCATGACCGATATACACCCCGATCCCAGCCGCCCACTGGTGTTGCAGCGCGGCGCGAACTGTGCCTTGTGGAATGCCGCCGGCACGGTGCTTGTGTGTCTGGAAGGGCGGGTGCGGTGCAGCGTACCGGTTCCCGGCCTGGACCAGCCATGGCCGCATATGGTCAGCGTGGCCATGGGGCAGGGCGAGTCGTACCGGTACGAACAGGCGGCGCGGCTGCATATCGTGGCCGAATCCCGGGTGCGTCTGTTATGCATCCCGCCGGCGCG
The DNA here is from genome assembly GCA_017745595.1 of Bordetella petrii. GTDB lineage: Bacteria > Pseudomonadota > Gammaproteobacteria > Burkholderiales > Burkholderiaceae_B > Bordetella_A > Bordetella_A petrii_C. The sequence goes on along the minus strand of WMBV01000001.1, from coordinate 81,751 downwards.
CCCCGGGCGTGTTTGGGCGCGGCGGCTGCTGCAGGCGGCCGCGAAGTATGCTATGATTTCAAGCATCAGACGCGGGGTGGAGCAGTCTGGCAGCTCGTCGGGCTCATAACCCGAAGGTCGTAGGTTCAAATCCTGCCCCCGCAACCAATTCGATGAAAGCCCGGCCCCAGCGCCGGGCTTTTGTTTTTGGCGCGCCGCGCGCATCGCGCCGCGGGTTTTCCCCTTCCTGCCTGGATCAACAACCGGCCCGATATCCGGCCGGCCAGGCTTCCGCGCGGCAAAGGCTTGAGATACCATGCCAGGGCCGACCGGTGGACTTTCCAGGAGACGCGTCATGGGTACCGCCAAGTATGATCATCCCGGCTATATCGCCGACATCGGGCCGCAAGGCAGGTACTACGTGGGCGTATGGTGCCCGCATGGTTATCCGGCCCATGTGCACATCGGCCACGCGGACGCGGCGCGGGCCGATGCCAGCTTGCGCTTGCGCATTCCCGATGGCGCGTTTCAGTCGTTGGCCGACGACTTCGAAACCCTGTGCCGGCGTGCCGTCGGCCAGGCCCTGCAAAGCGGGCTGCTGCGCGATGGCCTGGGTGGGTTCCAGGAAACCCGGCTGGCGCTCGAAACCCAGCCCTGGAACGGCCCCATGCAGCCGGCCGCGGCGCAAGAGCAGGGCACCGGTGCCGCCGCCCTGCAATCGTAGGGCCGCGGCGGCGTAGGCTACGAGCTGCGGCCGCCCGGGCGGCCCAGCATCGCCACCAGCGCCTGTTTCAGGCGGGGCGAGAATATCGGCACGGTGTGCGACACGCCGGCGCGGTCTATGCCTTCTTTCAGTGTTACCGATTGCCCTTCGAAGATGTCGGGCGCCTTGCGCGCTTCGACATAGTGCGCAAGCAGCGCATCGACTTGTTCCTGGGCGGCCGCCAGGGGCGTGGCCGCCGCCAGCTGCTGCGCGGCGTGAGCCTGCAGCACGCGGTGCAGGTCGTCGATGAACAACGCCAGCGCGGCCTGCCCATGGCAATGCGGCTGTTGCCAACCCCAATCCTGGTCGGTGTCGTCGGTGCCGGGCGGAAGATTATTCTGCATGCTGCCATGCTATACCATCGCGGCGGTTGCGTGTATGGCACGACCTTGCGCCTGGGCTTGGCGGTCTGGCAAGAAACAGTGCATGATTGCCACTGCCGGCTTACTGCGATCCGGCACCGGCGCGCCGTGCGCATCGGGTTGTCCATCGTGCCTAGGAGAAACCATGAAAAATAGAATCCTGCTTGTCGCTCTGCTTGCCGTCGCGGCCATTTCCGCCGGCTGCAACACCATTGCCGGTGCCGGCAAAGATATCGAACGTGGTGGTGAAAACATCCAGAAGGCCGCCGAGTGATCACCGCCTCCGCGGCCCGGCTCCGGCCGGGCCGCGGCGTCCTGCCGTCCGGGGGCGGGTCTGATGCACGGCGCGGGCCTGATGCATAATTCCACCATTGGATCAACACGGCAGGAAAGAACATGCGCATTTTGGGTCTGGCAGGCTTGGGCATCGCCGTCGCGCTGAGCGGCTGCGCCAGCAAGGGCCTGTTGTCCGGCGACCCCCCGGGCGCCACCGATACTTTTCCCGTACAAGCCGATTTCGAGGCCGCCTATCGCCGTGCGGGCGAATACGTGCGCGTCTGCCACGAGCAGCGGCGCCATCCCTATGGGGTGGTTTACCTGTCGCACCATAGCCTGGGGCAGAAGGGCGCGCCCAACGAGATCCGCATCTACAAAAAAACCGAGCCGGCCAAGATCCTGGAAATCATCCGCGCACAGGCCGACGGCCTGGCCGCTTCCCAGGTCACGGTGCTGGTGCTGGGCGGCGCGCCCTGGGACGAAGCCGAAATCCAGGCCGCCAAGGCCTCCATCCAAAGCGCCACGCCAGTATGCCGGCCGCTGGCGAACTGACGCCGGCCGTGGGCGCGCCGCGCGGTGGAGCCTATGCGGTGCTGGGTTCGGCCGCGCGTTGGCTGGGTTGCCTGAATGCCATCGGCGCCCTGGCCGAAGTCGGCTTCAGCCTGGGCGTGTTGGGCGCGGACGTGGCGCCGCCGGATTTATCCCAGCCCTTGGCGTGGTTCCTGGCGGGCGTGCTGGCCTGCGGGCTGGCCTTGCTGTGCTGGGGCGTGGCGCAGGTCGGGGCGGCCGGCGGGCAGTCCGGCAGGCGCGCCGGGGTGGGGCTATGGCTGGGAGCCGTGGCCTATGCGGCCGGCCTGCTTGCCTTCGCCGGCGGCTGCTGGATATCGGCCGGCCTGGCCCTCGAGGCGGCCGACGATTACACCGGTGCATCCTATACCGTCAACGCGCCGCCCGTTACGGCCACGCATCTCTGAAAACTGCTTGCGGCCGATAAATCGACGGGTTTAATATGCGCATTGCGTATATTTTCAACCTTTCCTAGGTCCGCCCATGTCCATTTCCCAGCAAGCTTTTTTGCGCGACGCCATGCGTCGCCTGAACCTAACCCGCGATGTTTTTGCCACGCGCATCGGCGTCAAGCGGCGTGCGCTGGACACCTGGCTGCTGCCGGAGGGCTCGCAGGAATTCCGCGCCATGCCCGAAGTGGTGGAGCGTTTTGTCAGCGAAATCGTCCAGAACGGCACCCTGCTTGAAAAATATACGCAAAGCGTACAAGGTGGGCCGCTGCGCGACCGCATCGCCGTCGAGGGCAAGCACCAGTTGCTGTCGGTGGACCAGTTCACGCGCGAATCGGTCGAAGAGCTGTTCCGCGTGGCCGACCTGATGCAGCCCATTGCCCGCCGGCAGAAAGTGTCGCGCGTGCTCGAAGGCGCGGTGCTGGGCAACCTGTTTTTCGAGGCCAGTACCCGCACGCGCGTGAGTTTCGGCTCGGCGTTCTGCCGCCTGGGCGGATCGGTGTGCGACACCACGGGCTTTACGTTTTCGTCCATGGCCAAGGGCGAGTCCATCTACGACACCAGCCGCGTAATGAGCGGCTATGTGGATGCCATGGTGGTCCGCCACCCCGATCAGGGGTCGGTGGCCGAATTCGCCCGCGCCACGAATATCCCGGTCGTGAACGGAGGCGACGGCCCCGGCGAACATCCCAGCCAGGCGCTGCTGGACCTGTACACCATCCTGACCGAATTCTCGCGGCTGGGCAAATTGCTGGACGGCGCGCACATCGCCATGGTGGGCGACCTGAAATACGGCCGCACCGTGCATTCGCTGATCAAGCTGCTGGCACTGTACAAGGGCATCAAGTTCACCCTGATTTCGCCGCCGGGGCTGGAGATGCCCGCTTATATTGTCGAGAAGGCCAGCCGCAACGGCAACGTCATCGAGCAGCAAAGCTCGCTGGCCGAAGGCCTGGCCGGCGCCGACGTCATCTATGCCACGCGGGTGCAGAAAGAGCGTTTCGCCAGCGAAGAAAGCGAGGGCTACACGCCCGAGTTCCAGATCAGCCGCGCCACCATCGATGCCCACTGCGGACCCGACACCATCGTCATGCACCCGCTGCCGCGCGACAGCCGGCCGGGCGCCAACGACCTCAGCACCGACTTGAACGATGACCCGCGCCTGGCGATCTTCCGCCAGACCGACAACGGCATTCCCATCCGCATGGCGATCTTCGCGGTGCTGCTGGGGGTAGAAGGGCTGGTGCAGCATTCGATGCGCGATGTGACATGGAAGCATCCTTCGCACGTCGGGCCCGACGATTCGGCCTTCCACGGGCTCGACTGAACCGCGGCGGGCGGCGCAAGGCCGCCCGCGCCTTCACAGGCGCTTTTCGCCGCCCAGTGCCTCGGTCAGCTCGGCCAGCAGCTTGGCCAGCTCGCCGGTCATGAGCGCCATGTCCGAGTCGAATTTTTCATCGTCGTTCTGCATGACGGTGTCGTTGCCTTCTTTCAGCACGTCGAGCGGCGCCACGCGCTTGACGTCCAGCGATTCGGTCAGGACGAACGACACCCGGTCGGCCCAGGTCATGGCCAGGCGGGTGCACTGCTTGCCCGACTGGATGTGGCGCCGCACGTCGTCGACATCGATAGAGTGCTTGACATAGCGGATGGCGGCACGGCTTTCGCCCGAGGCGCGCAGTTCGGTGTCTTGGTCGATACTGAAATTGGGCGGGGCCTCGTCGGCGGCCAGCCATCCGGTCATGGCGGCGGCGGGCGATTGCGCCACGTACAGGTTTTCCAGGGGCAGCGGGTCGATGGTCTTGACCAGCAGGCCGATGACTTCGTCGGCCTTGGCCGAAGCGGCCGCGTCGATGACCAGCCAATGGTTGACCGGATCGATCCAGACACGGGTATCGCGATAAATGCTGAAGGCCTTGGGCAGCAGCTCGTCGGTGACGCGCTCTTTGATTTCTTTCATCTGCTTGCGGCCCGGCTTGTAGCCTTGCTGTTCTTCGATTTCCTGCGCGCGCGCGCGGGCCACTTGGTTGACGACCGTGGTCGGCAGCAGTTTCTTTTCGGCGCGCAGGCTCAGCAGGATCTGCTGGTTCACGGTATGCGACAAGGCGGCATTTTCGCGCGGCGATATCCAGCCCAGGCTCTGCATTTCGAGGTTGTTGCCAGCCTGATAGGCATGCCGGGCCAGGCTTTCTTCAAGCTGCTCGCCAGTCAGTGTCCATGGCGAGGAGAGGCGGTAGATCTTTAGATTCTTGAACCACATGGCGTCGGGCAAAAGGGTTGATTCTATACGAGTGCCGGCGGTATGACGCCCCTGTGGTTCCCTCATTGACACGACACGTTCTGTCACTGACAGTGGACGGGTGTTCCGGTATCTTGCGGCGCACCGTCATTCACAGAAAAGGATACAACGATGAAACCGGCGACTATCGTAGGAATCGTGCTGATCGCGCTAGGGGCGGCGGCGTTGGTGTACAAGGGGTTCAACTACACCAGCGAAGAAACCGTGCTGCAGATCGGTTCGGTCAAGGCCACGGCCGAAACCGAAAAATCGGTATCGATTCCCGCCTGGGCGGGCATCGCCGCCATCGTGGTGGGCGTGCTGGTGGTCGGCCTGGGGCGCCGCCGCTAAGCCGAAAAAAAAGGCCCGGCTTATAGAAAGCCGGGCCGGGCAGGGTCACGCAATGTCACGCCATTAAAGGCTCGCGGGGGACGTGGCATTGGTGTCAGAGAACTGGCCCTGCGATTCCCGGACAGGGGATCAAACGTCCGAAAATGCAGTGCAAGACCGTGATCTGAGCTTGCAGTCTAATCCTGGCGGTCTGACAGGGTCCTGAATCATCCGCATGCGCGGCCGGCTGCCCCGCAAGGCGCCCGGCCCATTGGCCCCGCCCGTCCAGGCAGCGAAAAAAAAAAGCTCCCGAGGGAGCTTTGAAGGCCAGACAGGCGCAGCAGTCCTGCCTGGCGGGGGAGAGTTCTGTCAGGCGTTGATGTCGACGTCCTTGGTTTCGCGGATGAACAGCGTGCCGATGACCAGGGTCATGACCGCGATGATGATCGGATACCACAAGCCGTCGTAGATGTTGCCCGTGGCTGCCACGATGGCGAAGGCCACCGGCGGCAGGAAGCCCCCGAACCAGCCGTTGCCGATGTGGTAGGGCAGGCTCATCGAGGTGTAGCGGATGCGGGTGGGGAACATTTCGACCAGCATGGCGGCGATCGGGCCATAGACCATGGTCACGTAGATCACCAGAATGGTCAGCAGCACGACCACCATGAACTTGTTCATTTCATCCGGGTTGGCCTTGGCGGGATAGCCGTGGTCGCGGATGGCGGCGGTCAGGGCGGCTTTCAGCTCGGCCGACTTGGCCTTGAAATCGGCCGGTGCCATGCCCGCGCCTTCGAACGAGGGGAACTCGTCGTTGCCGATCCGGACCTTGGCGATCGAGCCCGCCGGCGCGGCTTCGTTGGAGTAGTTCACCGAGTTCGCGGCCAGGAACGACTTCACCACGTCGCACGAACTGGTGAACGACGACGTACCCACCGGGTTGAACTGGAACGAGCAGGTGGCCGGGTCGGCGACGACCGTGACGGGCGCGGTGGCCTGGGCCCGCTCGAGCGCCGGGTTGGCGAAGTGGGTCAGGCCCTGGAACAGCGGGAAATAGGTGACCGCGGCGATCAGGCAGCCCGCCATGATGATGGGCTTGCGGCCGATCCGGTCGGACAGCGAGCCGAATATCAGGAAGAAGGGGGTGCCGATCAAGAGCGCCAGCGCGATCATGATGTTGGCGGTGTTTGCATCGACCTGCAGCGTCTTGGTCAGGAAGAACAAGGCATAAAACTGGCCCGTGTACCACACCACGGCCTGCCCGGCGGTGAGGCCGAGCAGGGCCAGGATCACGACCTTCAGGTTTTTCCATTGGGCGAAGGATTCGGTCAGGGGCGCTTTAGAGCCGCGGCCTTCTTCCTTCATGCGCTTGAAGGTGGGCGATTCATTGAGCTGCAGCCTGATCCATACCGAAATGCCCAGCAGCACCACCGAGATCAGGAACGGAATGCGCCAGCCCCAGGCGTGGAAGGATTCTTCGCTCATCATGCCGCGCACGCCCATGATGACCAGCAACGACAGGAACAGGCCCAGCGTGGCCGTGGTCTGGATCCAGGCGGTGTAGGCGCCGCGGCGGCCCTGCGGCGCATGTTCGGCCACGTAGGTGGCGGCGCCGCCGTATTCGCCGCCCAGCGCCAGGCCTTGCAGCAGGCGCAGCGCGATCAGGATGGCCGGCGCCGTGATGCCGATGCTGGCGTAGCTGGGCAGCACGCCCACCAGGAAGGTGGACAGGCCCATGATGACGATAGTGATCAGGAAGGTGTATTTGCGCCCGACCAGGTCGCCCAGGCGGCCGAATACCAGGGCGCCGAAGGGGCGCACGGCGAAACCGGCGGCAAAGGCCAGCAGCGCGAAAATGAATGCCGCCGTGGGGTTGACGCCCGAGAAGAAGTGCGCCGCGATGATGGCGGCCAGCGAACCGTACAGGTAAAAGTCATACCACTCGAACACGGTGCCGAGTGACGACGCGAAGATCACGCGCCGTTCTTCTTTGGTCATCGGGCGGCGGCCCGATGATGGGCCGCGATCGGCCAGCGATGCAGTGCTCATGATGTCTCCTCGTTTCTGGGCCGGTGGTGAGCCACCGTGCGGGCCCTGGGCGGGTGAACCGGCTCGGGCTAACTGCAAGGTAAAAAAGCAGGCTGACGAGGTTCTGACGCGACACTTACCCCAAACTTAAATTTGAAACAAAATGTTCATTCGCGGGGAGAGACGCCTGCGGGGCGAGGGTTTGCCCTAGGCGGAATCAGCGGGGCCGACAGTGCGGGTATGCAACGGAAACAGCACCCGGATGCAGGTGCCGGGCAGCTGGGAATGTGCCGTGCCTTCGTGGATCTGCACCTGGGCGCCGTGTTTCTGGGCGATTTCGCGCACGATGGCCAGGCCCAGGCCGCTGCCTTCGGCCTGGGTGCCCAGCACGCGGTAGAAGCGGTCGAACACGCGCTCGTGTTCCTCGGGCGCGATGCCGGGACCCGAGTCTTCGACCTCGAGAACCGCGTGGGTGGGCGTGGCGCGTACCCGCACGGTGATGTGGCCGCCGGGCGGGGTGTAGCGCAGGGCGTTGTCCACCAGGTTGTTGAGCAATTCGGCCAGCAAAATGCCGTTGCCGGCGATGCGCACCGGCCCTTCGGCGGCCTCGAAGCCCAGGTCGGTGTTCAAGGCCAGCGCCTGCGGCACCCAGAGCATGGTCTGTTCGTAGCCCACGGCATTCAGGTCGGTGGGGGTCAGGTCGGCGGTATGCGGGTTTTCGGCGCGGGCCAGCAGCAGCAATTGGTTGACCAGGCGGGTGGCGCGTTCCGAGCCCATGACCAGCTGGCGCAGGCTGGACTGCATTTCGTCGGGGCTGGCGTCGCGCAGCGCCAGTTCGGCCTGGGTGCGCAGGCCCGCCAGCGGCGTCTTCAACTGGTGCGCCGCGTCGGCCACGAAGCGCCGTTGCGCCTGCACGTTGGCCGACAGGCGGTCGAGCAGTTCGTTCATGGCGCCCACCAGCGGCGCGATTTCAGTGGGGGCCGCCCGTTCGTCGATGGGCGACAGGTCGTCGGGCCGCCGCGCCCGCAGGCGCTGCTGCAGGGCATTGAGCGGCGCCACGCCGCGCGACAGGCCGAACCACACCAGCAGCACCGCCACCGGCAGCACGATGAACTGCGGGATGATCACGCCCTTGATGATGTCGTTGGCGAGCTGAGTGCGCCTTTCCATGGTTTCGGCCACCACCAGCAGGGCGGGCTGGGTGTGCGGAATGTGCAGGTCGACCCAGGTATAGGCCAGCCGCACCCCGAAGCCGCGCAAGGTGTCGTCGGTGTACAGAATGGTGCCGGGCTGGGGCTGGCCCAGGTCGGCGGGCAAGGGCAGGGCGCGGTCGCCGCCCAGGTATTCGCCGTGGCTGCCCAGCGCCAGCCAGAACACGCTGTCGGTTTCGTCGGCGCGCAGCACATCGCGCACCGATTCGCTCATGTGCAGCACGGCCCGGCCGTCCTGGGCGTGCACATAGCGCGACAGCACGTGCAAATTGTTGGCCAGGGCGCGGTCGTAGGGAACATTGGCGATGTTCTGCGCCACCACGTAGGTAATGGCCACGCTCATGGGCCACAACAGGAATAGCGGGGCCAGCATCCAGTCCAGGATTTCGCCCAGCAGCGAGCGCTGCGGCGGCGCGAAGCTGGGGCCCTTGGCCCCGCCGCGCATGGCGTCCAGGGCCTCTTGGTTCAGCTTTTCGGGCGCGCCTGGGTCAGTGCGCGAGGTAGCCGGCACCCTGGTCCCGTTCAAGGCAATAGCCCAGGCCGCGCACGGTGATGATCTTGACGCCGCTGGGCTCGAGCTTCTTGCGCAGGCGGTGCACGTAGACCTCGATGGCGTTGGTGCTGACTTCTTCGCCCCATTCGCACAGGTGGTCGACCAATTGGGTCTTGCTGACCATGCGCCCGCTGCGGGTCAGTAGGATTTCCAGCAGGCTGACTTCGCGCGCGGACAGGTCAAGCGTCTGGTCGTCGACCAGGGCCACGCGGCCGGTCTGGTCGAATACCAGGCGGCCGTGCCGCAGCAGCGTGGCGCCGCCGCCGGCGCCGCGCCGCGTCAGCGCGCGTACCCGGGCCTCGAGTTCGGACAGGGCGAAGGGCTTGGCCATGTAGTCGTCGGCGCCCAGGTCCAGGCCCTTGACGCGTTGCTCGACGCTGTCGGCGGCGGTCAGGATGAGTACCGGCAGCAGCGAGTTGCGGGCCCGCAGGCGCCGCAGCACTTCCAGGCCCGCCAGTTGGGGCAGGCCGAGGTCTAGAATGAGCAGATCGAAAGCCTGGGCGGCCAGGGCGGAATCGGCGGCCACGCCGTCGCGGACGGCGTCGACAGCGTAGCCATTGTGGCGCAGCGAACGGGACAGGCCGTCGGCCAGGATGCTGTCGTCTTCGGCAATAAGGATGCGCATGCGTACGGAAAGCGGGCGATGGCCGGGGGCGCCGGCCGGTGGGCGCATTCTGGCACAGCGCGCACGGCTTGCCCACCCAGGGAATCCCTGGAGAAATCTGGCATACTGGTTTTATATACAGTATAATCCGATGCCATAATCGCCGCTGAACGCAATACCCGCTCACCAGCACACCACAGCGTTGCACACCATTCATCCACGGGACACCACATGAACGACAAATCCAGCAAAGCAGCCGCATCGGAAAAGGCCAAGGCGCTGGCCGCCGCGCTTTCGCAAATCGAAAAGCAGTTCGGCAAGGGCTCGATCATGCGCTATGGCGACAACGAGGTCGAACACGACATCCAGGTCGTGTCCACCGGCTCGCTGGGGCTCGACATCGCGCTCGGCGTCGGCGGCCTGCCGCGCGGCCGCGTGGTCGAAATCTACGGCCCCGAATCCTCGGGCAAGACCACGCTCACGCTGCAGGTCATTGCCGAAATGCAGAAAATCGGCGGCACCTGCGCCTTCGTCGACGCCGAACACGCACTCGACGTGCAATACGCGTCGAAGCTGGGCGTCAACCTTACCGACCTGCTCATCTCGCAGCCCGACACGGGCGAGCAGGCGCTCGAAATCACCGATGCGCTGGTGCGCTCGGGCTCGGTCGACCTCATCGTGATCGACTCGGTGGCCGCGCTGGTGCCCAAGGCCGAAATCGAAGGCGAAATGGGCGATTCCCTGCCCGGCCTGCAGGCCCGCCTGATGAGCCAGGCGCTGCGCAAGCTTACCGCCACCATCAAGCGCACCAATTGCATGGTCATCTTCATCAACCAGATCCGCATGAAGATCGGCGTGATGTTCGGCAACCCCGAAACCACCACGGGCGGCAACGCGCTGAAGTTCTACTCGTCGGTGCGCCTGGACATCCGCCGCATCGGCTCCATCAAGAAGGGCGAAGAAGTCGTGGGCAACGAAACCCGCGTCAAGGTCGTCAAGAACAAGGTCTCGCCGCCTTTCAAGCAGGCCGAATTCGACATCATGTACGGCGCCGGTATTTCGCGCGAAGGCGAAATCATCGACCTGGGCGTGCAGGCGGGCGTGGTCGACAAGTCGGGTGCCTGGTACAGCTACAGCGGCACGCGTATCGGCCAGGGCAAAGACAACGTGCGCGAATACCTGAAAGAACACCGCGAACTTGCCATCGAAATCGAAAACAAGGTGCGCGAGAACCAGGGTATCGTCAGCCGTGCGGCCACCTTCCCGGCCAGCGAAGCCGAAACCGAAGACAGCGGCCAGGCATGATCCGCAAGCCCGGTTCCGCAGCTTCGTCGCGTAGCGCGCGCAGCGGACCGGGCCGGCGCGACGCCGACGATGGCGGCTTCGAAACCCTGGGCAAGCCCGCCCCGCGCGGGCCCACGCTGAAGGCGCGCGCGGTGGGATACCTGTCCCGCCGCGAATACGCGCGCAACGAGCTGGCGCGCAAGTTGCAGCCCTACACCGACGAAAGCACCGACCTCGAAGCCGTGCTCGACGCGCTTGAAAAAGAGGGCTGGCTGTCCACCGAACGGTTCGCCCACAGCCTGGTGCATCGCCGCGCCGCCCGCCAGGGTACCGCGCGCATCGTCCAGGAACTCCGCCAGCATGGCGTGGCCGAAGACCAGGTCGCGCAGCTGCGCGACGACCTGCGCGCCACCGAATACCAGCGCGCCCAAGACGTCTGGCGCAAACGCTATGGCGCCAAGCCGGCCGACCGGGCCGAATACGCCAGGCAGGCCCGTTTCCTGGCCGGCCGCGGGTTTGCCCACGACGTCATCCGGCGCCTGCTGGGCGCCGAACAAGACGATTGACCCTCGCGCCGGCCGGCCGGCGCCATGGGCTCAGGCCTTGGCCGACCGTATGCCGTCCAGGGTCTTGAAACACACCTCGCGCGCGATCGCCAAAAAATCCCCCACGTACGACGCATCGGTGTCTTCGGTGCGCACCGCGGCGTACAACGTGCGCCACACACCCTGGGACCCCAGGTGGCATAGCCGCAGCCAGCCCTGGTGCAGGTATTCCGTCAGCGCCCAATTGGGCAAGGCCGCCACGCCGCGGTTGCTGGCTACCAACTGGGCAATGATGGGCGTCAGCTCGGCCTTGCGCACGGCGGCGGGTTCGACCTCGGCCGGGTCCAGGAAGGCGGTGAATATGTCCAGCCGTTGGCGGTCCACCGGGTAGGTAATCAGCGTCTGGTCGGCCAGTTGCTGTGGTTCGACATGCCGAACCGCGGCCAGCGGATGCGCTTGCGCCACCGCCAGCACCAGCTCGTACTTGAATAGGGGCAGATAGTCGACGGCTTCCAGCCGTTGCGGGTCGGAGGTGATCACCAGGTCGAGGTCGCCGCGCACCAGCGCCGGCAGGGGGGCGAACGAGAAGGCCGCCGATAAATCCAGCGCCACGTCGGGCCATTGCGCGCGGAAGGCATCCAGCGCCGGCATCAGCCACTGGAAACACGAATGGCATTCAATGGCCAGGTGCAGCCGGCCGGTGCGTCCGGCCGCCAGCTTCTGCAGCTCGCGTTCCGTGGTGCGCATGCGCGGCAAGACTTCGTCGGCCAATGCCACGACCCGCAGCCCCGCGGTGGTCAGCCGGGCCGGCCGGGTGCGGCGGTTCAGCAGCGGTGTTCCCAGCCGGGTTTCCAGGTCGCGCAACTGGTGCGACAGGGCGGACTGCGTCAGGTGCAGGCGTTCGGCGGCTTCTTGCAAGCTGCCGCCATCGCGGATGGCGGACAGGGTTTCCAGGTGGCGGATTTCAAGCATGGGCATGGGGCAGGGCTGCCATGTGTTCCGGCCAGCGCCTGCTTAAATGAAAAATATTCAAGAAATATATGTTGAGATTGATTTTGACGCAACTTAACTTGCGGGGAGAATAGCGTCTGAGTTGAGAAAAACTAAATTCCATGGATGGTTATATGATTATTACTCATAATTTGGGGTTCCCCCGCATCGGTGCGCAGCGCGAACTGAAGCGCGCTGTCGAGGCCTATTGGGGTGGCAAGCAGACGGCCGCCGAACTCGAACAGACCGGCCGCGAGCTGCGTGCCGCCCACTGGCAGCGCCAGGCGGCGGCCGGCCTGCAATTCGTGCCCGTGGGCGACTTCGCCTGGTACGACCACATCCTGGAATGGACCACGCTGCTGGGCGCCGTGCCGGCGCGCTTCGGCCAACCGGAAGACCAGCCGGTCAGCCTGGACACCGTGTTTCGCATGGGCCGCGGGCGGGCGCCCAGCGGCACGCCCACGGCGGCCTGCGAAATGACCAAGTGGTTCGACACCAACTATCACTACATCGTGCCCGAACTGGTGCCGGGGCAGACGTTCCGCATCGCCCGCGAGTTCCTGTTCGACCAGGTGCAAGAAGCCCAGGCGCTGGGGCATTGCGTGAAGCCGGTGATTCCCGGCCCGCTGACCTGGTTGTGGCAGGGCAAAGGCGACGCATACGCGGGCGGCGCGGGCGACCCCGCCAAGCTGCAATTGCTGGATGCGTTGCTGCCGGTGTACGCGCAGGTGCTGGCCCGCCTGGCCCGCCTGGGCGTGCAATGGGTGCAGATCGACGAGCCGATCCTGGTGCTGGACTTGCCGCAAGCCTGGCGCGACGCGTTCCGCACGGCCTATGCCCGCCTGGCCGATACCCCGGTGAAGCTGCTGTTGGCCACCTATTTCGGCGGACTGAAAGACAACCTGGCGACGGCCCTGGCCCTGCCGGTGGGCGGCCTGCATGTCGACCTGGTCCGCGCGCCGGGCCAATTGCAGGACGTCGTCGCCGCCCTGCGCCCCGGCCAGGTGCTGTCGGCCGGCATCATCGACGGCCGCAATATCTGGCGCACCGATCTGGACGCGGCCCTGGCCGCTCTGGCGCCGGCCCGCCGGCAATTGGGGGAATGCCTGTGGCTGGCGCCCTCGTGCTCGCTGCTGCACGTGCCGGTCGACCTGGCGGGCGAGACCGACCTGGACGCCGAACTGAAGGGCTGGCTGTCGTTCGCGGCGCAGAAGCTCGACGAACTGAGCCTGCTGGGCCGGGCGCTGGCCGACGCGGACACCCCCGCCGTGGCCGAGGCGCTGGCCGCGCAGCGCGCCGCCCTGCAGGCACGCCGCCAGTCGCCGCGCATCCATAACCCGGCGGTGGGCCGCCGCATGGCCGGCGCGGCGTCGGTGACGCGCGATCGCGCCCCGTTCGCCGAACGCATCGCCCGCCAGCAGGCATTGCTGAAGCTTCCGGCCTTTCCCACCACCACCATCGGCTCGTTTCCGCAAACCGCCGAAATCCGCGCGCTGCGGCGCGACTGGAAAGCGGGCGCCCTGAGCGACTCGGCCTACGAGGCCGCCATTCGCAAGGAAATCGAGGCGGTCATCCGCTTCCAGGAAAAAATCGGACTGGACGTGCTGGTGCACGGCGAGCCCGAGCGCAACGACATGGTCGAGTATTTCGGCGAACTGCTGGCCGGCTTTGCCTTCACCCGCAATGGCTGGGTGCAGAGCTACGGCTCGCGCTGCGTCAAGCCGCCTATCATTTTCGGTGACGTGGCGCGTCCCGCGCCCATGACCGTTGGCTGGTCGTCGTACGCCCAGTCGCTCACCGGCAAGCCGGTCAAGGGCATGCTGACGGGCCCGGTCACCATCCTGCAATGGTCGTTCGTGCGCGACGACCAGCCGCGCGAGCAGACTTGCCGCCAATTGGCGCTGGCCCTGCGCGACGAAGTAGTCGACCTGGAAAAGGCCGGCGTGCGCGTCATCCAGATCGACGAACCCGCCATCCGCGAAGGCCTGCCGCTGCGTCGCCAGGACTGGCAGGCCTACCTGGATTGGGCGGTCGATTGCTTCCGCCTGTCCACCGCCGGGGTAGCGGCCGATACGCAGATCCACACGCATATGTGCTATTCGGAGTTCAACGACATCATCGAGTCCATCGCCGCGATGGATGCGGACGTCATCACAATCGAAACGTCGCGCTCGAACATGGAGCTGCTGAAGGCCTTCGAGGATTTCCGCTATCCGAACGACATCGGCCCGGGCGTCTACGACATCCATTCGCCCAACGTGCCCGACGTGGGCTGGATGGTGGACCTGATGCGCAAGGCTGCCGCCCGGCTGCCCCGCGAGCGCCTGTGGGTCAACCCGGACTGCGGCCTGAAGACCCGCGCCTGGCCCGAAACCGAGGCCGCGCTGGTGGGCATGGTCGAGGCGGCGCGCGCCCTGCGGGCGGCCTGATCCGGCCCGGTCGGGGGCGCGGGCGGACAACGGCCCGCCCGCGCCCCGGGGGCCGCCCGCCCCGCGACGGCCTCGGGGCCCTGCGTTATACTTCCCCGGATTTGCTGCTTTGCGTCAAACGCCCTGAAGCGCAGGCCATTCCCATGCCGTTGCCACCCTCGAAAGTCTCTCGCCAGCCCCTGCATACGCGTTCCATACGCGTGCAGTCCTACGGGCGCGACGACGGGCTATGGGATCTCGAAGCCGAACTCATCGACGTCAAGGCCTACGATTTTCCCCGGCACAACGGCGAAATCTTCCGGGCCGGCCGCCCCATCCACCACATGCATTTGCGCATCACCATCGATGCGGCGTTTACCATCGTGGCGGCCCAGGCGGTCTATGACGCAGCCCCCTACGAACAGCAGTGCACCGCCATCGAAGCCGCCTACGCGGGGCTGGTCGGCATGAACCTGCTCAAGGGGTTTCGACGCCAGGTCAAAGAGCGCTTTGGCCATACCGCGGGCTGTACCCACATGACCGAACTGTCGCAGGTGCTACCTACCGCGGCGGTGCAGACCATGGCCAACCGCCGGCGCCAGAACAGCAATCCGGACCAGCGCCCATTCCAGCTGAACGGCTGTCATGCCCTGAGCACCGACGGCCCGGTGGTGCTTGAGCACTATCCCAAGTGGTACACCGGGGATAGCGCTGAAGCGGCGGACGCGATCTCCGACTCCCCCTCTTTTTCTCATTCGTCCTGACAGGTAACACATGAAAATCCACGAGTATCAAGGCAAGGAACTGCTGAAGCAATTTGGCGTACCCGTGCCGAGCGGGATCCCCGCTTTTTCCGTCGACGAGGCCGTGGCTGCCGCTGAAAAGCTGGGTGGGCCGGTATGGGTCGTGAAGGCGCAGATCCACGCCGGTGGCCGTGGCAAGGGCGGTGGTGTCAAGCTGGCCCGTTCGATCGACGAGGTGCGCAAGCTGGCTTCGGAAATCCTCGGCATGCAGCTGATCACGCACCAGACCGGCCCCGAAGGCCAGAAGGTGCGTCGCCTGTACATCGAAGAGGGCGCCGACATCAAGAAGGAATACTACGTGTCGCTGGTCACCGACCGCGCCACGCAGAAGGTCGCCATCATCGCCTCGAGCGAAGGCGGCATGGACATCGAGGAAGTCGCTCATTCGACTCCCGAGAAAATCATCACCGAATACATCGACCCGCTGACCGGCCTGTCGGCCGGGCAGGCCAAGAAGGTCGCCGAGGCCGTCGGCCTGGCGGACGGTTCCGCCGACCAGGCCGCCGACGTGTTCCAGAAGCTGTACAAGTGCTACATGGACACCGACGCCTCGCTGGTGGAAATCAATCCCCTGAACTGCGACAGCAAAGGCAACATCATCGCCCTGGACGCCAAGTTCAACTTCGATTCCAACGCGCTGTTCCGCCACCCGGAAATCGTCGCCTATCGCGACCTCGACGAAGAAGACCCGGCCGAAATCGAAGCCAGCAAGTTCGACCTGGCCTACATCCAGCTCGACGGCAACATCGGCTGCCTGGTCAACGGCGCCGGCCTGGCCATGGCCACCATGGACACCATCAAGCTGTTCGGCGGCGAGCCGGCCAACTTCCTGGACGTCGGCGGCGGCGCCACGGCCGAGAAAGTCACCGAAGCCTTCAAGATCATGCTCAAGAACAAGGGCGTGAAGGCCATCCTGGTCAACATCTTCGGCGGCATCATGCGCTGCGATGTCATCGCCGAAGGCGTGATCGCCGCGTGCAAGGCCGTCAACCTGAACGTGCCGCTGGTCGTCCGCATGAAGGGCACCAACGAAGAACTGGGCAAGAAAATGCTGGCCGACTCGGGGCTGCCCATCATCAGCGCCGACACCATGGCCGAAGCGGCCACTAGCGTCGTAGCCGCCGTCAAATAAATTGCCAAGGATTCACAAATGTCGATTCTGATCAACAAGGACACCAAAGTCATCACCCAGGGCATCACGGGCAAGACGGGCCAGTTCCACACCCGCATGTGCCGTGAATACGCCAATGGCAAAGCCGCCTTCGTGGCCGGCGTGCATCCCAAGAAGGCCGGCGAGGACTTCGAAGGCGTGCCCATCTTCGGCAGCGTGCAAGACGCCAAAGACAAAACCGGCGCCACGGTGTCGGTGATCTACGTGCCGCCCGCGGGCGCCGCCGCCGCCATCTGGGAAGCCGTCGAGGCCGAGCTGGACCTGGTCATCTGCATTACCGAAGGCATTCCCGTGCGCGATATGCTGGAAGTCAAGAACCGCATGAAGGCCAAGAACAGCAAGACGCTGCTGCTGGGCCCGAACTGCCCCGGCCTGATCACCCCCGACGAAATCAAGATCGGGATCATGCCCGGCCACATTCACCGCAAGGGCCGCATCGGCATCGTCAGCCGTTCGGGCACCCTGACGTACGAAGCCGTGGCCCAGGTCACCGAGCTCGGTCTGGGCCAGTCCAGCGCCGTGGGTATCGGCGGCGATCCCATCAACGGCCTGAAGCACGTCGACGTGCTCAAGCTGTTCAATGACGATCCCGAAACCGACGCCGTCATCATGATCGGCGAAATCGGCGGCCCCGACGAAGTCAATGCCGCCGAGTGGGCCAAAGACAACATGAAGAAACCCGTGGTCGGCTTCATCGCCGGTGTCACGGCGCCTCCGGGCAAGCGCATGGGCCACGCCGGCGCGCTGATCTCGGGCGGTGCCGATACGGCCGACGCCAAGCTCGAAGTCATGGAAGCGTGCGGCATCCGCACCACGCGCAATCCGTCCGAGATGGGCAAACTGCTGAAGTCCGTGCTGTAATTCCGCTGCGGACCTTGCCCCGAAAAAAGCCCGCCCCGGCGGGCTTTTTCACGGGCAGGGGCCGCGCGCCGTTCGGCCGGTCCGCAAAATATAATATCGGACTGGCACTTCGCGTACATCCATAACAACCGCCGGGCGCCCAGGCTCCCGGCAACGGCCATCATCTTCGCTCGCGCACCCTAACGATGGCCTGTACGTCCACATTCATTTACACCTAGGGGATCATCTAGGAAAGAGAGGAATGGAACTCACTTCAGCCGCATTCTGGATTGCCCTGCTGCAAATCATCTGGGTCAACATCCTGCTATCCGGCGACAACGCCGTGGTCATCGCGCTCGCCGCGCGCTCGCTGCCTCCCACACAGCAGAAAAAGGCCATCGTGGT
The DNA here is from genome assembly GCA_017745595.1 of Bordetella petrii. GTDB lineage: Bacteria > Pseudomonadota > Gammaproteobacteria > Burkholderiales > Burkholderiaceae_B > Bordetella_A > Bordetella_A petrii_C. The sequence goes on along the minus strand of WMBV01000001.1, from coordinate 63,908 downwards.
CGGCTCGGCCGCCGCGATCATCATGCGTATCATCTTGACCCTGGTCGCGGCCAAGCTGTTGCTGCTGCCCTGGCTGAAGCTGATCGGCGCGCTGCTGCTGGTCTACATCGGCGTGTCGCTGCTCCTGCCCGAAGGCGAGGAAGACGGCGAAGGCAAACAGCATGGCAGCCTGTTGTCGGCCATCCGTACCATCATGATCGCCGACCTGGTCATGAGCCTGGACAACGTCGTCGCAGTGGCCGCCGCCGCCATGGGCGACACCACCTTGCTGGTGGTCGGCCTGGCGATCAGCATCCCGTTGGTCATTTTTGGCAGCACTCTGTTGCTTAAAGTCATCGAACGCTTTCCCCTTATCGTGTGGGTGGGCGCGGCGCTGTTGGGCTTCATTGCCGGCGAACTGCTGGTAGGCGATCCCGCGCTGCAAGACTCGGTGGCGCGCATCGACACGGCGCTGGGCCTGACGCAGCACCAGCTGGCGCTCATTGCCGGTGCGGCGGGGGCGCTGATCGTGCTGGGTTTAGGGAAAATTTTCCTGGCACGTCAAAAGATGCTGACTCAAAGCTGAACTACAATAATAGATTCGCACTCTGGGTGGCGCGCCTTGCGCCCGCCACCCGCGCCGGTGCGCGGCCGGCGTGCATTACTGTTTCAGTCAATAAATTCCCTGGGGGTCTAAAGTGCTTGAGTTTTTCCAGACGCTGAGTTGGGCGGCGGTGTTCCAGATAATTCTTATCGACATCCTGCTGGGTGGCGATAATGCCGTGGTCATCGCGCTCGCCTGCCGCAATCTGGCGCCCAAGCAACGCATGCAGGGCATCCTGTGGGGCACCGCCGGCGCCATCATCCTGCGCGTCGTGCTCATCGCCTTCGCCCTGACCCTGCTGGCCATTCCGTTCCTGAAAATCGTCGGCGGCCTGCTGCTGCTCTGGATCGGCGTCAAACTGCTGATTCCCGAAGACGACTCCCACGGCAACATCAAGGGCGGCACGTCCATTGCCAGCGCGGTCAAGACCATCATCGTGGCCGATTTCGTCATGAGCCTCGACAACGTCATCGCCATCGCGGGCGCGGCCCAGAACGCCCACGAAGGCCACCAGATCGGCCTGGTCGCGTTCGGCCTGATCGTCAGCGTGCCCATCATCATCTGGGGCAGCACACTGGTATTGAAGCTCATCGACCGCTACCCCCTGGTCGTGACCTTCGGCGCGGGCCTGCTGGGCTGGATCGCCGGCGGCATGTTCATTACCGACGTGGTCATCGTGAATCAATTCGGCGTACAGCCGACTACGGTTAAAATCGCTGCCGAAGTCATCGGCGCGCTCTTGGTCATTCTTGTGGGCCGGTGGTTTGCCAGCCGTAAGAATGCCTCCAAGGAATCCGCCCATGAGTCTGCGTAAAAGCGAAAATCCCGAATCCGGCCTGAGCCTGCTGCAAGGTCTGCTGGTGCTGGCCGTCCTGGGCGTCATCGCCTCGGTCATCTTCTCCAGCCTGATCTGACGCAGTTCGTGTCCGTTCCGCAACGCCTCGTCATCGCCACTCGCGCCAGCCGGCTTGCCCTTTGGCAAGCCGAGCACGTGCGCGACCGCCTGCGCGCCCTGTATCCCGACTGCGCCGTCGAACTGCTGACGCTCACCACCCGCGGCGACCAGATCCTCGATCGCACCTTGTCCAAGGTCGGCGGCAAGGGCCTGTTCGTCAAAGAGCTCGAAACCGCCTTGCTCGACGGCCGGGCCGACCTGGCCGTCCATTCCCTGAAAGACGTCCCGGTCGACCTGCAGGCGCCATTCGAACTGTGCGCCATCCTCGAACGCGCCGATCCCCGCGATGCGTTCGTGTCCAGCCAATATGGCTCGCTGGCCGAACTGCCCGCCGGCGCGATCGTCGGCACTTCAAGCCTGCGCCGCGAATCCCAGATCCGCCAGCGCTACCCGCACCTGTCGGTCAAGCCTCTGCGGGGCAACCTGGATACCCGCCTGGGCAAGCTCGACCGCGGCGATTACGCCGCCATCGTGCTGGCTGCCGCCGGCCTGCAGCGGCTGGGCCTGGGCGCGCGCATCCGCAGCCTGCTCGAACCCGAAGACAGCCTGCCGGCGGCCGGGCAGGGGGCGCTGGGCATCGAGATCCGCAACGACCGCAACGACCTGCGCACTTGGCTGGCGCCGCTGGCCTGCGCCAGCACCACCGCCTGCGTCGTGGCCGAACGCGCGGTATCGCGCGTTCTGGGCGGGTCGTGCCAGGTGCCCCTGGCGGCCTATGCGCAGCTCGACGGCGGCACCCTGTCGTTGCGCGCCCTGGTGGCTGCGCCCGACGGCACCCGCACGATCCGTTGCCAGCATGCCGGGCCGGCCGGCCAGGCACTGGCCATCGGGCAGGCCGCCGCGCAAGAATTGCTGGCCAACGGCGCCGACGCCATCCTGGCCGAACTGCAAGACCCCTCGGCCTCCTGACGGCGCCGGCCGGCGCCGTCCGATCGGGGCCGTCACTGAGAGTGCCCATGTCGCGTATTGCCATCCTGACCCGGCCCGACGGCCGCAACGACGCGCTGGCCGTCCCGCTGCGCGCCCTGGGCTGGCAGGTGCTCGAATTGCCGGCCCTCGAAATCCAGCCCTTGCCCGCCCAGGCGACCCAACTGCCGTTGCCGCAACACTACGACCTGGTGGTGTTCGTCAGCGGCAATGCGGCGCGCCTGTACCTGCAGCAACTGCAAAGCGTGGCTGGCCAGGCCTCGTGGCCGGCCGCCACGCCCGCCGCCACCGTCGGTCCGGCCAGCGCGCGCGCCTTGCGCGAACTGCCGGGCTTTGGCGCGGATGCAACAGTTCTGTGCCCGCCGCCGGAGGCCCCTACCCACGATTCAGAAGCCTTGTGGACGGTGCTGACCGCGCGCGGCCCGTTGCCGCGCAGGGTCTTGCTGGTACGCGGCACGCAAGGGCGCGACTGGTTGGCCGAGCAGCTTGAAAACGCCGGCGCCCAGGTGTTGCGGCACGCCGTCTATCGGCGCCAGCCCGCGCCCTGGCCGGCGGCGGCCGTGCCGTGCCTGCGCCAGTGGGCCGGGCAGGGCGCTTCGGCCACGTGGCTGCTGACCAGCGGCGAAGGGCTGGCGGCGGTGCAGGCGCAAGTCCGGCAGCATGGGCTGCAAGCCTGGTGGTCCGCCTCTCGTTGCATCGTCACCCATCCGGCGCTGGCCCGGCGCCTGCGGCAAGACGCCGATGGCGACCTGCCGGCTCCGATGGTACAAATCTGCTTGCCCCTCGACGAAGCGATCCTCGCCGCTTTTGTTGCGGCTTGAATCGAAGTTTTGGCTTTTCACCGAATACAATCAGCGTCTATGACAGACCAGACCCACGCTACCGAATCGTCCGCTTCCGCGGCAGCCCCGGGCACAGGTTCGCCCGCCTCGCCGTCGCCGGGCCCGTCCAGGGCCAAGACCAAGAAGCCTTCCAGCGCGGTAGGCACCCTGACCGCGGCGCTCGTCATCGTGCTGTTGCTGGCCGTCGGGCTGGGATGGGCGTTGTGGCTGCAGCGCCAGCAATTCCAGACGGCCGGCCGCGAAGTCGCCATGCGTCTCGCTACGCTCGAGCAATCGGTCGCGCAAAGCCGCAAAGAGGCCCGCGAGGCCCTGGCCCTGGCGCAGGCGCAGACCGGCCGGGTGGCCGAACTGCAAAGCCAGGCCCAAGAAGCCAAGAGCCGCTACGACGACCTGCAGCAAGCCTGGGAAACCTTCAGCGGGGGCGCCAGCGACGAACTGCTGGCCAATGACATCGATCGCCTGCTGGTGCTGGCCAATCAGCAATTGCGGCTGGCCGGCAACGTGAACAATGCCATCGTGGCCCTCGAAACCGCCCAGGCGCGGCTGGCCCATGCCGATCGTCCGCGTTTTGCCAGCTTGCAGCAGAGCATCAACGGCGACCTCGAGCGTCTGCGCGCCGTGGCGACCATCGATATTTCCAGCCAGTCCGGCCGCATCGACCGCCTGGCCGGGCTGGTGTCCAAGGCGCCCATGCTGGTGCCCGATGCCGCCGCGCCCAACCAGTCCGACAATGCCGACGGCGCGGCGCCGCGCCGCCAGGCGCCCATGCCAACCGACACCGACCCGCGCGCCAGCCTGCCGGCCGACGCGGCCTGGTGGCAAGTCTGGCGCGCCGAAGTCGCCTCGTGGCCCGGCCGGGCAGGCAGCGCGCTGGCCCACGAGCTGGGCGATCTCATCAGCATCCAGCGCGTCGACCAGCCGGCGGCCCTGATGCTGTCGGCCGAGCAGGCCGGGCAGGCACGCGCGGCCTTGCGCCAGCGCCTGATGACCGCCCAGCTGGCCATGCTGATGCGCCAGCCCGAAGTCTGGAAAAACGAACTCGACAACGTGGTGCAGGCGCTGCGTGCGTATTACGATCCGCGCTCGCCCGACACGCAGGCCGCGCTGCGCCTGGCCGAAGACCTGGCGCAGACCGACATCGCGGTGCGCCTGCCCGATGTCAGCGACAGCCTGGCCGGCGTGGCCGCCTTGCGCGCCGCCGGTTTCGACGCGACCGACAAACAGGACTGACGCATGCGTACCTGGTTCTGGACTCTGCTGCTTGCTGTCGTCGCTGTTGCGCTGGCCGTCGTACTGCGCACCCATGCCGGCAACGTGATGGTGCTGGTGTGGCCGTGGCGCATCGAGCTGTCGCTGACCCTGGCCGTGTTGCTCGTGCTGGCCTTGTTCGTGGCCCTGTATGTGGGCTTGCGCGTGCTGGCCTGGCTGCTTGCCATCCCCGACCGCATGCGCGCCTGGCGTGGCCAGCGTGCCCAGGCGCGCGACCACGAATTGCTCGAACGCGGCTGGACCGAACTGCTGGAAGGCCGCTACGCCCACGCCGAAAAAGACCTGACCAAGCTGCTCGAACAAACCCGCGTGGCCAGCCGCCGCGTGCTGGCCGCCTTGTCCGCGGCGCGCGCCGCGCACGGCCTGGGCGAATTCGAGCGCCGCGACCGCCTGCTCGAATCGGCGCGCGAACACGCCGATGGCAACGCGGGCCTGCAAGAAGCCATCGCCACCGTGTCGGCAGACCAGTTGCTGGACCAGGGCAAGGCGCAAGACGCCCTGACCGTGCTGGCCCCGCTGCAAGATGGCGGCGTGCGCCATCTGCATACCATGCGCCTGCTGCTGCGCGCCGAGGCCGCGCTGGGCCATCACGACCGCGTATTCACGCTGGCGCGCGGCCTGTCGCGGCGCAATGCGCTGTCCAAGACCGAAGCCGGGCACCTGATCGACACCGCCGGCGCGGCGCGCGTGCGTGCCGCGGCCGCTTCGGGCACCGATGCATGGCGGGCCGTCTGGAAAGACCTGAAAAGCGACGAACGCACCTTGCCCGAAATCGCCCTGGCCGGCGCCACCGCGTTCGAAGCGGCTGGCGAGCCCGCCGAGGCCGCGCGCGTGCTGGAAGCCGCGGTGCCCGTGCATTTCACGCCCGCGCTGGTGGCGGCCTATGCCCGGTGCGATGCCGACCAGGTGCCGCGCCGCCTGGCCAAGGCCGAAGGCTGGCTGCAGAAGCGGCCGGCCGACGCCGATCTGCTGGCGGCCTTGGGCATGCTGTGCCTGAACGGGCAGTTGTGGGGCCAGGCCGAACGCTACCTGCAGCGCAGCCTGGGCTTTCGCAACGATTCCCACACCCATGCCCTGCTGGGCAGCCTGTACGATCGCCTAGACCGTCCGGCCGATGCCGTGCGCCACTGGCGGCTGGCCACGGCGGCCAGCATGGCGTTGCCGGTGCTGGCCGCCGACCAGGCGCTGCCCGCGGCCGAAATGGCGGCCGACCCGCGGCACCTGGATGCCGAAGGCGAGTATTCCGCCTATCCCCCCGAAGCCAGCCTGCCCGCCGATACCGTTTCGTACTCCGCCGAGCCGCCCGCGCAAGCGGCGCCGGCCGATTACGTGCTCGACCCGTACGCCCGCGCGGCCGGCGAAGAAGCCGCCGCGGCGCTCGAATCCGCCCCCCCGGCCGCGCCGCCGCCACGCTCGGCCATCGACATCGAAGACTACTTCGACAGCGCGCCGATTCCCGTCGCGGCATTCGACGTGCCGGTGCCCACCTATGGCACCCCCACGCCCAGGCAGGCAGCCGACGCCAAGTCCGATGCCAAGCCCGATGCCAAGCCCGCGGCCGGCGACGAACCTTCCCATTCTCTTCCAAACAAGCAAGGTTGAATCATGAGCCTCGATCGCGTGTCTTCCGGCAAGAAGCTGCCGGAAGACTTCAATGTCATCATCGAAATTCCCATGAACGCCGACCCGGTGAAGTACGAAGTCGATAAAGACACCGGCGCGGTATTCGTTGACCGCTTCATGCTTACCGCCATGCACTATCCGTGCAACTACGGCTACATCCCCCAGACCCTGTCCGACGACGGCGATCCCGCCGACGTGCTGGTCGTCACGCCGTTCCCCATCCAGGTGGGGGCGGTCGTGCGCTGCCGCGCGCTGGGCGTGCTGGAAATGGACGACGAAGCCGGCGGCGACGCCAAGCTGCTGGCCGTGCCGGTCGACAAGCTGTACCCGCCGTACCGCAACATCCAGTCGTATGAAGACCTGCCGGCCGAAGACATCGCCCGCATCCAGCATTTCTTCGAGCACTACAAAGACCTGGAAAAGGGCAAGTGGGTGAAGGTCAAGGGCTGGAAGGGCGTCCAGGCCGCGCAAGAAGAAATCGTGCGCAGCGCCGAGCGCCACAGCAAAGCCTGAAGCTTTCCAACAAGGCCAAAAAACATGGACTACGTTTTTCCTCCGTTGCCGCCCGTGGGGCTGCCCATTGCCGGCAGCAGCGCGCTGTTGCCGGCGCGCCGCGTGTATTGCGTGGGGCGCAACTATGCCGAACACGCCAAAGAAATGGGCTTTACCGGCCGTGAAGACCCGTTCTTTTTCTGCAAGCCCGCCGACGCCATCGTGTCCGTGGCCGATGGCCAGACGGGCAGCATGCCGTACCCGCCCAAGACCAGCAACCTGCACTACGAAATGGAACTGGTCGTGGTGCTGGGCAAGGGCGGCAAAGACATTCCCGTCGAGCAGGCCAACGATTGCATCTGGGGCTATGCGCTGGGCCTGGACATGACCCGCCGCGACCTGCAGGGCGAAGCCAAGAAGCAGGGCCGGCCCTGGGAAGTGGGCAAGGCGTTCGACCATTCCGCGCCGCTGGGGCCCATTCACTCGCGCAGCGCCGTGGGCACGCTCGAGCGCGGCGCCATCTGGCTCGACGTCAATGGCCAGCGCAAGCAGTCCAGCGACATCTCGCAAATGATCTGGAACATTCCCGAAAGCATCTCGTACCTGTCGGGCCTGTTCGAACTGAAGGCCGGCGACCTGATCTTCACCGGCACGCCCGAAGGAGTCGGCGCGGTGGTGCAGGGCGACGTCCTGGCCGGCGGCGTCGAGGGCCTGGGCGAGTTGCGCGTGCGCATCGCCTGAGCCCGCGGCTTTTTCCATACAGGAGCTGAATCATGCGTGGACGAGTCATGCTGACGGCGCTTATTGTTTTCGGTGTCGTACTGCAAGGCTGCAATACGGTGGCAGGGATGGGCAAGGATATGTCCAAGGCAGGCAATGCCATTGCCGCCGCCGCCGAAAAATAAGGCTTGACGGCCGGCAACGACAACGGCCCCCGCGGGGGCCGTTGTCGTTGCCGCGGCATCCGGCCCGGCCTGCCACATCAAGCGCGGGAGCATTCGGCCCACCTCGGTATCCGCGAATAGCCGGCCCGCCGCGCCCGATTCAGACTACAGCCTCTGTTTACTGAAAAGGGGCTGGACATGGTCCGATGCGTTTCCCGCCAGCGCGGGCAAGGAATGACCGAATACATCATTGTGGTGGCGCTGATCGCCGTGGCGGCCATCGCGGTCTATCAATTGTTCGGCCAGGTGGTGCGGTCGCAAACCGCCGCCATGGCGCGCGAGCTGGCGGGCGAAGACGGCAGTGCTGAAGCTCGCGCGGCGCAGTCGGCGGCCGGCAAGGCGGCGGCGCAAACCAAAGAGCGCACGCTGAAGTCGTTTACCGGCAATGCCAAATGATGCGGCGGCCGCGGCGCCCACGGCGCGGGGCGGCTCAGCGCGGCCAGGCGTTGCCCCTGGTCCTGGCGCTGGCCGCGGTCGGCGGCGTGGCCCTGGTGGCGTTGTACAACGTCGGGCAAACCGCCGCCGCGCGCGTACGCCTGACGCACGCGGCCGACGCCGCCGCCTATAGCGGTGCATTGTCGCAGGCCCGCGCGCTCAACCTGCTTGCCTACGTCAATCGCGCGCAAGTCGCGCATCAGGTGGCCATGGCGCACCTGGTCACCCTGGCGTCGTGGGCCCAGTTCGGCCAAGCGCAATCGCAGCAGCGCGCCCGCGGCAATCCGCCCGCCACCCTGATAGGGGCGCTGTTCGGGCCCACGCTGGGTACCGCCTATGCGCGGGCCAGCGCCACGGGCAGCGCGGTGCCCGAATTGGCCCGCGCCTTCCAGCAGCACGACCAGGCCGTGCACCAGGTGCTGCAGCAAGCATCGGCCTCGGCGGTTTCTCATTTGCCCGAAGCCCGCCGCCAGACCATGCTGCGCGTGCTGCATGCGAACTATCCCGAGTTCTACCCCGCCTACGGCGCCCAGGCGGTTGCGCAGCACGGGCCGCTGTCGCTGCGCGAATCGCCAGACGCCGCGGCCGGCTACCTGCAACAGTATGCCGGCAACGCGCCCGCCAGCCTGCGCGGCATGGTCGAATCGGCCGCCGGCCGCTACGACTTTCTGCGTCCGCGCACCCTGACCCGCCATAGCGCCTGGATCGTGCATCGCAGCTGCCCGACGCGCCGGCACGAATTGCGGCGTCGCGGCGGCACCTGGCTGGGCAGCGACGGCCGCTGGGGGGCGCTGGATACCCTTTCGTATCATGCCTTGCGCTCCAATCGCTGGATCGGCTGCTACTACCGCGAGTACGCCATGGGGTGGGGCCAGGGCGGGCGCCCATTCCTGGGCTCGGACGAATACATCGACAAGCCGCCGCAAGATTTTTCGCAACAAGATTTCTGGCGCTGGGTGCACGAGCACACGTCCTGGGACATCTTTTCCGGCCGCGACAATCCCATGGCCAATTCGTATGCGGTGGCGGGCGGCGTGCGTTGGTCCAGCCGCGGGTTGCCGTCGTACCACGAGCTTGCCGGCCGCGTTTCCGAACAGCCGCTGCGTTTCGCCATCCAGGTGCGCCAGACGGCCGCTGCACTTTCCACCACCGACGCCGTCAGCCAAGTCGCCGCACCCATGGGCCGCTATGCCTACGCTGGCCTGCGCGCGGGCGAAGCCGTTACCGTCGCCAGCGCGGCAGAAACCTATTTCGCGCCACCACCGGCCGCTGGGCCGCTCGAATTCGCCGGCTTGTTCCGCCCTTATTGGCAGGCGCGCCTCAGCCCGGTGGCGGCCGGCGATACTTTCAGAGAATCGCTATGACGCCTTTCTTCAGGCCCCCGGCCATGCGGGGCCATGCGCTGATCGAGGCCGTGCTGGCCCTGGCCGTGGTGGCAGGGCTGGTGCAGGGCATGGCCATGGTGGGTGCATTGCAGATGCAGGGTTTGCAGGCCAGCCAGCTGGGCAGGCATGCCGCGTTTGCCGCTGCGCGCGGCCAGGCGGAAATTCCCGCCTGGACACGGGCCACGATCTCCACCGGCTTGTCGTCTTACCGCGATGCCCACGCGCAGGCCGGCGATGCGCAGGCCGTGGTGCTGGCGCGCGATTGGCTGCGGGCCGATCCGCGTCTGCGCGTGGCCCAGGCCCGCGTCCATGCGCATCGCGGCCAGGCTTTCATGCGGCACGACGAACCCGCCGCCTTCCTGTCGGTGCAACGCCATACCGTATTGGCCGAGAACGCCGGGCATGCCGATGGCGCGGTGGCCACGGTACAGCGCCTGGGCCTGTCGCCTACCGGTTGGTCCGATGCCGAGCAGCAATCCCGGGCGGCAGCGCAGGCCGTGTACCGCCGCATGCAGCCGGTCGATGCGCCTTGGGGGCGCGGCCGCTGGTCCACCGATTGGCTGGCGCCATGGGCCGATCTGGCGCCCGCCGCAGCAAGGCACTGATCCCATGAATAAACCGCATCGTTCAAGGCGCCGTCGCGGCGTGCTTCCGGCCCCGGCGGTGGGCGTACTGGCGTGCCTGCTGGCGTGTACGGCGCATGCCGCGCCCGCATCGGCACCGGATGCTCTGGCGTTGCCGCCGGGCAGCACCCAGGGGCCATTGGGCGCGGGCATGCGGCTGTATGGCATGCCGGCCGATATCCGCCTTGTCGACATCCCGCTGCCCATTGCGCAGGCCGTGCCCGCGCTGACCAAACGGTATCCCATGCTTTCCGACCTGGGGGTGTACCCCGGTTTTGCCATATTGTCCGGGCAGGCGGCGGGCCAGATGTGGCTGGCCGCGCTCGAGGCCGCCGGCCCAGGGCGTACGCGCGGCAGCGTAACGGTACTGAATCTGGCCGGCGGCGCGCACATTGCCAGGCGGCCGTCCTGGCTGCCCGGCCAGGCGAACCTGCGCCTCGACTTCAGCGACCACGATGGCGACCGCCTCACCCTGCACCAGGTCTGGACCCTGCCGCTGCCGGTGTCCCAGGCCCGGCAGGCCGCCGCCCAGGGGCTGCGCCGCGATGGCTGGCAATGCATCGCCGGCGCGGGCGATGCCGAACACTGTACGCGCGGCCACGCCTCGCTCGACATCGCCTACGCCGCGGTCGACGGCGGCAGCGGCATTCTGTTGCAGCAGCATCAAAAGGGCACGCCATGACATCCGCGCTGTCGGTATATCTGCCGCGACTGCGCGCCCTGGGCGTCTACGGATTCGCGCTGGCCGCCGGCCTGGTGGCCGCCTGGGCGGCCCGCGAGCACATCCAGGCGCGGGTACTCGAGCTCGAACGCGAAGCGAACGTCGCGGTGGCCGACAAACTGGTCGCCGCCCTCGACCTGCCGGCCGGTACCCGCATGCAAGCCGAGCACCTGGCGGTGCGCGGCATTCCCTTGCCCTGGGTAGCCAGCGGCACGTTCGATCCCGACGCGGTCGGGCAGGTCGTCGGCATGGTGCTGGCCACCGACATAAAACGGGGCGACGCGCTGCTCGACGTGCACCTGAGTCCCGACGCCGGCGCCGCGCCACTGTCCGACCTGGTAGCGGCGGGGCGGCGCGCCGTCACCGTGCCGGCCGACGCCATCAATGCGGTACCGGGCCTGCTGCAGCCCGGCGATCTCATCGACCTCTACGTATCGTTCGTGCACCGTGGCCAGCACCTGACGGCGCCGTTGCTGCAAGGCGTGCGCGTTCTGGCAATGGGAGGCGCAGCGGATGCCACCCCGGCCATTACGCTGGATACCTCGGCGCAGGATGCCATCAAGCTGGTGGCGGCCCGGCATAGCGGCACCCTGACTGCCATGCTGCGTCATCGCGGCGACGGCGCGGCGCCGCAGTCATCGCCATCCGGCGACCTGGCGGCGTTGATGGGCATCGATACCAACGTGGCGGGCCCGCGTCCGCCCGTGCCCATTCTGTATGGCGATCGGCTCGATACCGAGCCGGCGCCGCATGCGCTCGACGCCGATGCCGTCCGCCACATGGCCGATCCGGGGGCGCCATGAAAATGTCGCGCTGGTGCGCGGGGGCGCTGGGCATGGTGTTGCTGCTGGTTGCCCGGCCAGCCATGGCCCTGGCGTCGGCCCCGCTGACGCTGGAAGTCGGCCAGACACAGGTACTGCGCCACGCCGAGGTCACCCGGGTGGCGGTGGGCAATGGCCAGGTGGTTAGCGCCGTGTCGGTCGACGGTCGCGAGGTGGTGCTGTTCGCTCGCCAGGAGGGCGCGTCTTCGGTGCACGTCTGGACGCCGGCGGGGGTGGGCGCCGCTTACGACGTGCAGGTGCGGCCCGCCGGCTGGGCGCTGATGCAAGAAGAAGTCCAGGCATTGTTGCTGCGCATTCCCAATGTGCGCAGCAACGTGGTTGGCGGCAATATCGTGATCGAAGGCGACGACCTGGCCGACGACGACCGTGGCCGCGTGGCCGCGCTGGCACAGCGTTATCCCCGCATTCTCGATTTCACCGGCCAGGTCGGCTGGGACAGCATGGTGCTGCTGGACGTGCAGGTAGTAGAACTGCCCAGCTCGCGCCTGCGCGAGTTCGGCCTGCAATGGGACGCGGTGTCGCAGGGCGGGGTACATGCCGGGGGAATCTGGCAGCCCGCGTCCGGCGTGCAGCTCGGCGATACGGCAGAGGCGCCGCCGCTTGCCATGCAAGGCATGGCGGCCGGCGGCTACTTCGGCGTCAACGCGCTGGTTTCCGCGCGTATCGCGGCCATGGCCCAGCGCGGCGAAGCCGTGCTGCTGGCACAGCCGCAGTTGCTGGCCCGCAGCGGCACCACGGCTTCGTTCCTGGCGGGCGGCGAAGTGCCCTACAACACCACCGACGCGCAAGGCAACAACACGACCGAATTCAAGCCGTACGGGGTTTCACTGAACATCACGCCGCGCATCGATCGCAATGGCGCCATCCGGTCCCGCATCGAAGTCGAAGCCAGTTCCATCGATACCTCGCTCAGCGTGGCGGGCGGCCCGGCGCTGCGCACGCGCCGCGCCACGACCGAGTTCAACGTGCGCTCGGGCCAGACCCTGGTATTGGGGGGCTTCCTGTCGCGCGAGCGTTCGCACGAGCGCACGGGGTTGCCGTGGCTGCAAGACGTCCCTTTGCTGGGGCCCTTGTTTTCGTCGCGCCGCGACCAGCACAAGGAAACCGAACTCGCCATCTTCGTGACGCCGCGCATTGTGTCGCAAGACCATGCCGAACTGGCGCAGCGCGTGCAGCGTGGCCGCCACGTGCTGAAACAGGCGTTTCCCGACGCTCCCGCCCTGGGCACCGCCGCGCCGGGGCCGGGCGATTTCGACTGGGGCGCTTATATGGGGCCCGGTTCGCAATGGCGGCCGGCCGCGCCCACCACTCTCGACGGCAATTCCAGGTGACCATGCTCGACATCTCCATGACCTTCGAAGACGGCCAACAGCATTCCGCTCGGGCCGCCGCGCCCGTGCTGATCGGCCGGACCGCGCAATGCGGCTTGCGCATCGCCAATTGGCGCGTGGCCAAGAACCACGCGCGGCTGCTGCGGCAGGGCCAGGTGCTCGAACTCGAAGACCTCGGCTCTTTGGGGGGCACTTTCGTCAACGGCCATCGCATCACGGTGCATCGGCCGGTGCTGCCCGAAGACGACATCCTGATCGGGCCCTGCCGCCTGCGCGTGCGCCTGGCCGACAGCGGCGTCGGCGGCCTGCCCGGTCCCGTTGCCGACTTCACGGCGCCGTCCGCGCAGGGCGACGCGGCGGCGGATTCCGTAGCCGATCCGGCCGCGGGCGCGCTGGCCCTGCTGCCGCATCGCCGGCGCCTGCATGCCGCCTTGCTGCAGGCGCTGGACCTGCGCCGGCGCGACGTGGCGGGCATGAGCGACACCTTGCTGCGCAGCGAGGCACAGCGCCTGCTCGACGACATTGCCGCCGCCGATACCGGCATCCCGGTCCACGCCGACCGCGCCGCGCTGTGCCGCGACGTGCTGGACGAAGCCGTGGGCCTGGGGCCGTTGGAACCTCTGCTGGCCGACACGGGCATCAGCGAGATCATGATCAACCGCCACGATGAAATCTACATCGAACGCGACGGGCGCCTGTGGCGCCACGATTCCGCTTTCAGCAGCGAGCAGTCGGTGCGCTGGGTCATCGAGCGCATCGTGGCGCCGGTGGGGCGCCGCATCGACGAAAGCGCGCCCATGGTCGACGCCCGCCTGGCCGACGGCTCGCGCGTCAACGCGGTGATTCCGCCGGTGGCCCTGAAAGGGGCCTGCGTCACCATCCGCAAATTTCCGATGCGCCGGCCGCGCATGGCCGACCTGGTCCAGGCGGGTTCCATCGACGCCGCCATGGCCGAATTCCTTTACCTGTGCGTGCGCAGCCGCAAGAACATCGTCGTATCGGGCGGCACCGGATCGGGCAAGACCACGCTGCTGAACATACTATCCAACGGCATTCCCGAGGGCGAGCGCATCGTCACGATCGAAGACGCCGCCGAGCTGAAGCTCGACCACGCCCATCTGGTCGCGCTTGAGGCGCGCCCGGCCAATCTCGAGAACCGCGGCCGCATCGATATCCGCGACCTGGTGCGCAACGCCCTGCGCATGCGTCCAGACCGTATCGTGGTGGGCGAGTGCCGGGGCGCCGAAGCCTTCGACATGCTCACGGCCATGAACACCGGCCACGAAGGGTCGCTGACGACGTTGCACGCCAATTCGCCGCGCGATGCGCTGGGCCGCCTGGAAGCGATGGTGTTGATGGCCGGCATGGACCTGCCATTGAGCGTGGTGCGCGAACATATTGGCGCCAGCATCGACATCATCGTGCAACAGGCGCGGCTGTCCGACGGCCGCCGCGTGGCAACCTCCATCGTCGAGATCACCGGCCTGGAAAGCGGCCGTATCCAGCTGCAGGAACTATTTCTCCATCGGCCCGGCCAGGGGTTCCAGAGCTGCGGGCTGCTGCCCAGTTTCGCTGACGACTGGCGCGCCGCCGGCATCGCTTTCGATCCTGCCTTGTTCTGCGGCGGCGCGGGCGGCGCGGCCGCCGTCGCATCATGATCTGGCTGGCGCTGGCAATGTCCATGGCCTGCACGGCGCTGCTGGCCTGGCGCGCGCAGGCCTGGTTCGGACCGGCGCTGCAACGCTACCGCCAGGTGTATACGCATGACGCCGGTGTCAGGCTCGGCGAAGTGTTCCTGTTCATCGACCCGGGCCAGTTATGGCTGGCGGCCTTGTTGCTGGCGGGCATGGCCGGCATGGCGACATGGGCCGCCAGCGGCAGTGTCGTGCTGGGCGGCCTGGCCGCCGCGCTGGCCGCCCGGCTGCCGCGGCAAATGGTCGGGCGGCTGCGCCATCGCCGGCTGGCGCGCTTCGAGCAGCAACTGCCCGGGGCGCTGCTGGCCCTGGCCGCGGCGCTGCGGGCCGGCGTAGGCGTGTCCACCGCCATGCGCCACATCGTCGATCACAGCGAGGCGCCGCTGGCGCAGGAATTCGGCTTGATGCTGCGCGAACAGCGGCTGGGGGTCTCTTTCGATGCCGCGTTGGAACACCTGAGCCAGCGCGTGCCTTCCGAGGCGTCGGCCCTGGTGGTGGCCGCGCTGCGCGTGGCCTCGCACACCGGCGGCAACCTGGCCGAAACCCTCGACGGCATCGCCCGCACGCTGCGCGAGCGCCTGCAATTGCAGGGCAAGGTGCGGGCGCTGACCGCCCAGGGTCGCCTGCAGGCATGGATCGTGGGGGCCTTGCCGTTATTGCTGATGGCCGTGCTCGATCGCATGGAGCCCCAGGCCATGGCGGTGCTGTGGCATACCCCGCTGGGCTGGGCCGTGCTGGCGGTAATGGCCGGCCTGGAAACGGCGGGGGTGTTGCTGATCCGCCGCATCGTCGATATCGACATCTAGGGGGGTGCCGTGCTGTCGCTGCTTGCCATGCTTCTGGCCGGAACGGCCGTCGCCATCACCGCCTGGCTGCTGCTGCGGCCGGCCCTGCATGCTGCCGCCGCGCCGCAGGCGCTGGCCGCCATGCCGTGGATCTGGCGCTGGTCCTGGCCCTGGCTGGCGGGCTGGGCGCCAGCCTGTGCGTCGTTCTTGTCGTGGCGCTTGCGTACCGCGCTGGCGCGTCGCCTGGCCCAGGCGGGTGTGCCCGCCGCCGTGACCCCCGCGCATGCCGCCGCACTGGTAGCCAGCGCCGCGGCCCTGGGCGCCATCACCAGCCTGGGAACGGCGGGGTGGCTGGGGGCATCGCCCGACTGGCTGCCGCTGGCCGGGGCGGCGGGTGTCCTGTCAGGAGGCTGGCCGCTGGTCTGGGTGCGGCAGCGCGTGGCCAGGCGGCGCCTGCGCATCGGACGCGAGCTGCCGTTCGTGCTCGACATGATGACGCTTTGCGTCGAGTCCGGGCTGGGGCTGCACGGCGCCCTGCAACAGGCCGAGCAGCATGGCCCGCCAGGGCCCTTGCGGCAAGAACTGGCGCATGCCCTGGCCGACATGCGCGCGGGCATGCCGCGCGCCGCCGCCCTGAAGGCGCTGGCCGAACGCGCCGGCACGCCGGCCGTGCGCAACTGGATCGCCGCGCTCACCCAGGCCGACGGCCTGGGCATGAGCCTGGGCACGGTGTTGCGGGGACACGCGGCGCAATGCCGCACCGACCGGTTCCAACGCGCCGAAAAACTGGCCATGGAAGCCCCGGTAAAAATGCTGTTGCCGCTGATCGGCTGCATCTTTCCGTGCACGTTCATCGTGCTGGCGTTTCCCATCGCGGTGCAGCTCTGGCAGGCTGCCCAATGAACGCCCGTCACTTCCTGCGGGGCGCGGCGCCCCGGCGCCTGCGGTTGGCACGCGCGCGCGGTTGCGTGGGCAGGTTGCGCGGGCTGTTGTGCCGGGCGCGCGCACCGGGGCCGCGCACGGGCCTGTGGTTGTCGCCGTGCCGGGCCGTGCATACGATGGGCATGCGCTATTGCATCGACGTGGCGTTCATCGGTGCCGATGGCCGCGTGCTGCGCCTGGCGCGCAATGTGCGTCCCGGGCGAATGGTCTGGTGCCGCCGCGCCGTTTCGGTAGTGGAATTGGCGGTCAATACCGTCGACACGCCGTTGCGCTACCGGCGGCGGCTGCACCTGGCGCTGCGGCGCAACGCCACGATGGCGTAGCGGCCACGGCCGCCGCCGCCCCGCACCGCTTTGGCCCAAACGGGCGCAAGCCGTACCGCCTAGGCGGCCGGCACGAAAAAGCGCTCGCGCAAGGCCTGCAGGCCGATGCGTTCCAGAATCTCGTTCAGCCGTTCGGCCGGCTTGCGGCGCGGCAGGTCTTTGTATTGCGCGATGATGAGTTCGTTTTTCATCGAGTGTTCCCAACCCACCAGTTCGGTCACGCTGACCTGGTAACCATGGGCCTCGAGCTGCAGGCAGCGCAATACGTTGGTGATCTGGCTGCCGAATTCGCGCGTGTGCAGAGGGTGCCGCCAGATCTCGGCCAGCGGGTCGGCCAGCGCGCGGCCCTTGTTCTGGCGCAGCACGGCCGCCACCTCTGCCTGGCAACAGGGCACCACCACGATGTACTTGGCGTGTTTTTCCAGCGCGAAGCGTATGGCGTCATCGGTGGCCGTATTGCAGGCATGCAGCGCGGTCACCACATCCACGCGCGCGGGCAGGCTGTCGGATGCAATCGATTCGGCCACCGACAGGTTCAGGAACGACATGCCGGCAAAACCCAGCCGCGCCGCCAGGGCCTGCGACGAAGCCACAAGCTCGGGGCGGGTTTCAATGCCATAGACATGCGACGCGTCGCGCAGCGCCTTGAAGTACAGGTCGTACAGGATGAACCCCAGGTACGACTTACCCGCTCCATGGTCCACCAGGGTCACGGCGTCGCGCTCGGCCTTGACGTCTTGCAGCAGGGGCTCGATGAACTGGAACAAGTGATACACCTGCTTCAGTTTGCGGCGGCTGTCCTGGTTGAGCTTGCCGTCGCGGGTCAGGATATGCAGTTCCTTCAGCAGTTCGACGGACTGGCCAGGACGGATTTCGGGGGCAGGGGACACAGGAGCGGTGTACCACGAAGGCTAGGGGAAACCATCCAGTTTACTGAAATCGTCCCGGCCTGCTGATTGGATCGCCATGCGGAAGACTGTCTCGGGAAAACCCCGATAGGGGCAATCGTTTGATCTGTATAGTATTTTGATCTGTATACAGATCAGAATTTTGATCGAAAACTGAATGGCGGCGCGTTGGCGCCTTGCCAGTCTTCTGCCCCCGAGGTCCTATGTCCGAGCCTTCCCATCGCGTCAATGAGATAACGCCCGATCCCGCCGTGCGGTTCGACCCGGCCCTCGGGCAGACCTACTTGAAATATGCCGGCATGCTGGTCGCCCGCGGCTATGTACAGAGCTCGCTGGGTGGAATGGTCATCCGGGCGCCGCACCCCGACTATCCGGATGGCGTGGCCTATGCCAAACCATCGGCCGTGTCGCTGGAAGAGATGTCGCTTGAAGACCTGGTAATTACCGATATCCCGGACGGCCGCATTATCTACGGCGATCGGCCCACCACCGTCGGCCATCAGATGAACCGCGAAATCCTGCGGCTGCGGCCCGACGTCAATTGCGTGATCCACCTGCATCACGACGAGACCATTGCATTCCTGGCCGCCGGATTCGAAGAGATTCGCAGCACCTCGCTCACGTTTTCATACTTGATGCAGAGGCCCGCGCATTATTTGCCGGCGCACCTGAACGTGGAAGAAGACGTCGCGCCCATCAAGACGTTCATCGCCGACACGAACTGCATCATCATGCGCCGCCATGGCTTCACGGTGCTGGGGCGCACCGTGTCCGAGTGCTATCACCGCACCAATGTGCTGGTCTCGGAAGTCAAGCGCAACATCATTGTCGAAACCCTGTCGGGCCTGCACAAGACCCGCCCGGAGTATCTGTCCAAAGCGGATATGGAATGGATGTACGCGCGTGGCGACAGCGTAGTCTATCCCAGTGCCGTTACCAAGAAGCCGGCCGGCTGACAATCTTTTATTGGCATTTCGGACGCAATTCCGAGCTTACGGAGATCCTCTATGTCCGCATTCCTGAAGCGTTTCAAACTGCTGTGCGTCGCGTCGGTGTGCTGTGCCAGTGTGTGGGCCGGCGCCGCGCAAGCAGCCGATGCCTGGCCGGCCCGGCCGATCAAATTGATTGTGCCTTTTCCCGCCGGCGGCGGCACGGACATGGTGGGGCGCGCCATTGCCGAATCTCTCAGCACGACTCTGGGCCAACCGGTCATCGTCGAGAACAAGCCCGGCGCCGGAGGCACGCTGGGATCGAACCTGGTGGCGGGCGCCGCGGCCGATGGCTATACCCTGGGCCTGGCCACGTCCAGCACCCATGTGACTTCGTACATTCTGAAGAAAGACACGCCCTACAACCCCCTTATCGATTTCATGCCCGTATCCGAGATCGGCCGCACCGGGTATGTGCTGGCGATTACTCCCGATTTTCCCGCCCAGGACATGAACGCGTTCCTGGCCTACCTGAAGCAGCATCCGGGCAAGGTCGAGTATGCCTCGGTCGGCCCCACGACGCTGGGCTACCTGATATCCGAACTGTTCAAGCTGGACAGGCAGGTCGACATGATGCACGTGCCATATAAAGGTTCGTCGCAGGTGTACACCGACCTGATGAGCGGCGTGGTGAAGGCCTTCTTCGATAACCCGGTGGCTTCCGCCGAATACATCAAGAGCGGCAAGCTGCGGGGCCTGGCGGTGACTCAAAAAACGGCATTGCTGCCGAACACTCCTTCATTCGCCGAAGTGGGCGTGCCCGGTTTCGATGCCGTGTTCTGGTATGGCGTGGTGGCGCCGGCAGGTACGCCGCAGGCGGTGGTCGACAAGATCCAGACAGGGGTGGCGCAATTCGCCGGCTCGGAGAAGGGCAAGGCCGTATTGGCCCAACTGGGCGTGGAACCCATTGCCAGCACGCCCGAGGCATTCTCGCGGCAAATTCGTGACGACATCGCAAAATGGAAGGGCGTGGCCGACCGTGCCGGCATCGTCGCCGAGTAATCCGGGCGGGCCGCTATACTGCTCGCATGGTCGGGGCCCCAACGGTGCTCCGGTTTGCGGAGACCAGGTGGAAGTCACAGCGGACAGCATCGTCGACCGCGTCTATGACCAGATCAAGGCCATGGCCGTGTCGTATCAGTTCAAGCCCGGCGAGCGCCTCAACGAGGGGGCCTTGTCGCGGCGCCTGGGCGTGAGCCGCACGCCGCTGCGCGAGGCGCTGAATCGCCTGAACACCGAGGGGCTGCTCACGGCCTCGCCCGGCAAGGGGTTCTTTTGCCGCGACCTCGACGTGCAAGAAATCTTCTCGTTGTACGAGATGCGCAAGGTCATGGAAACCGGCGCCGCGCGCCTGGCGGTGATGCGCGCCAGCGACGCCGACATCGATGCGTTGTGCGCATTCCTGGACCGCACCACGCCAGGCTCGGGGTCGCTATCCACGCAAGCGCTGGCCGAATTGGACGAGGACTTCCACCTGCGTTTGATGGCGATGTCAGGCAACGCCGAAATGCAGCAGGTGTTGCGCAACATTAACGCACGTATCCGGTTCGTGCGCTGGATCGACATAGACCTGGGCGACAAGCGCCATGGCGTGCCGGCCGATCACCATGCCATCGCCGCCGCACTGAAAGCGCGCGATGCCGATCAATGCGCATCGCTGCTCGAAAAGCACATCAATCGCCGGCAAGAGCAGATCAGCGCATTCATCAAAGAAGCGTACGCCAAGATATACATGTCCGGCGCGCGGTAGCGTGCTGGCGGTGCCGGTCAGGCGGCGGCCGTGTCCGGCTCGAACGCCAGCCGCAGGGCGTGGTTGCGGACATCCTGCGGCCACCCGGCCACACACAGCCCGAGCCGTTCGCGGTCGTTGGCGAACAAGGCGCGCGTGGCCTCTTCAAAGCCGGCCATATCCCCCGCAATGGAAGACATGAAGTGATAGGCAGCTTCCTGGCGCTGGCGATACCGGTCTTGTTCCTGGTTGGCCAGGCGCGCTTCTTCCACCAGCTTGCGCAGCGCCACCGACGCGCCGCCTGGCTGGGCACCCAGCCAGTCCCAGTGGCGCGGCAGCAGGGTGACTTCCCGCGATACGACCCCCAGCCGCGGCCTTCCGCGCCCGCGCGCGGCCGGAGCCGCTACGCTGGCCGGTGTCTCGCCGGGCGAGATCCGGGCGACGATTTCTTCGTCGCTGCCGCGCAAGTCTACGTCGACCAGCCGCCCGGTGGCGTCGCTGTAGATCAGCACGGGACCGGGGGTAGTGGATTGCAGGGCGCGCTTGACGGCCAGCGCCACGGCCGGCAATGGGCCGGCCGCGATGCGGCGATGGCCGTCGAAGGCGGTGCATGCCAGGGTCGTATTGTTCGGGGTCTCCATAAGGCCTCCTGCTATGCGGACCGCCTATTATTTGCTGGGTAAAAATTTCGGTCAATATTACCCGGGTTAAATTTTGCAACCAGACATTGGCGCCCACGGCTAGGTAGAAACACCTAGTAAAAACATGGCAGCGGCGTATAATCTTGCTTTGCGCCCGGAGTTCCCCATGCGTCTCGTCCAAAAAGCGCTCACCTTCGACGATGTGTTGTTGGTGCCCGCGTACTCCGAGGTGTTGCCGCGCGACACCTCGCTGGTCACCCGCCTGACCCGAAACATCACCCTCAATATTCCGCTCGTGTCCGCCGCCATGGACACCGTCACCGAATCGCGCCTGGCCATCGCCATGGCCCAGGAAGGCGGCATCGGCATCATCCACAAGAACCTGTCGGCCGACGACCAGGCCAAGGAAGTGGCCCGCGTCAAGCGCCACGAGTTCGGCATCGTCATCGACCCGGTTACCGTCACGCCCGACATGAAAGTGCGCGACGCCATCGCGCTGCAGCGCCAGCACGGGTTTTCGGGCCTGCCGGTCGTAGAGGGCAAGAAGGTCGTGGGCATCGTCACCAATCGCGACCTGCGCTTCGAAGACCGCCTGGACCAGCCGCTGCGCAACATCATGACCCCGCAGGAACGTCTGGTCACCATGCAAGAAGGCGCCACGCTGGATGAAGCTCAGGCCCTGATGCACAAGCACCGCCTGGAACGCGTCCTGATCGTCAACGACGCCTTCGAATTGCGCGGCCTGGCCACCGTCAAAGACATCGTCAAGAACACCGAACACCCGGTCGCCAACAAAGACACCCAGGGCCAGCTGCGCGTGGGCGCGGCGGTGGGCGTGGGCGCCGGCACCGAAGAACGCGTCGAAAAACTGGCGGCGGCGGGCGTCGACGTCATCATCGTCGACACGGCGCACGGCCATTCGGCCGGCGTGCTGGAACGCGTGCGCTGGGTCAAGCAGAACTTCCCCAAGGTCGAGGTCATCGGCGGCAACATCGCCACCGCCGCCGCCGCGCGCGCGCTGGTGGAACACGGCGCCGACGGCGTCAAGGTCGGCATCGGCCCGGGCTCCATCTGCACCACCCGCATCGTGGCCGGCGTGGGCGTGCCGCAAATCACGGCCATTGCCGACGTCGCCAAGGCCCTCGAGGGCACCGGCGTGCCCCTGATCGCCGACGGTGGCATCCGCTATTCGGGCGACATTGCCAAGGCCCTGTCGGCCGGCGCCTTCGCCTGCATGATGGGCGGCATGTTCGCCGGCACCGAAGAAGCGCCCGGCGAAGTGGTGCTGTTCCAGGGCCGTTCGTACAAGTCGTATCGCGGCATGGGCAGCCTGGGCGCCATGTCCGACGGCTCGGCCGACCGCTATTTCCAAGACCCCGCCAACAACGCCGACAAGCTGGTGCCCGAGGGCATCGAAGGCCGCGTGCCCTACAAGGGCAGCGTGCTGGCCATCATCTACCAGCTGGTGGGCGGTATCCGCGCGTCCATGGGGTACTGCGGCTGCGCCACCATCGACGACATGCGCACCAAAACGCAGTTCGTCGAGATCACCTCGGCAGGGGTGCGCGAATCCCACGTGCACGACGTGCAGATCACCAAGGAAGCCCCCAACTACCGGGCCGACTGATCCACCGGCCCAGTACAATGCAATCCATCGCGCACCGGCAGAACCCCGCGGTTCTGGCCGGTGCGCTTTTATTTCCAAACCGGCAGAGTCTTCATGCACCACCAGCGCATTCTCATTCTTGACTACGGTTCGCAAGTCACCCAACTGATCGCCCGCCGCGTCCGCGAAGCCGGCGTCTATTCCGAAATCCATCCCGGTGACGTCGACGATGCGTTCGTGCGCGACCAGGCGGGGCAGGGGCTCAAGGGCGTCATTTTGTCGGGCAGCCATGCGTCGGCCTATGCCGACGACTCGCTGCGCGTGCCCGCCGCCGTGTTCGAACTGGGCGTGCCGGTACTGGGCATCTGCTATGGCATGCAGTCGATGGCGCAGCAGCTGGGCGGCACGGTCAGCTTTTCCGACCACCGCGAGTTCGGCTACGCCGAGGTGCGCGCCCACGGCCACACCAAGCTGCTGGACGGCCTGGCCGACTTCACCACGCCGGAAGGGCACGGCATGCTCAAGGTGTGGATGAGCCACGGCGACAAGGTCACCGAACTGCCGCCGGGCTTCAAGCTGATGGCCTCGACTCCGTCGTGCCCCATCGCCGGCATGGCCGACGAAACCCGCAAGTTCTACGCGGTGCAGTTCCACCCTGAAGTCACTCATACCGTGCAAGGCAAGGCCATGCTGGCCCGCTTCGTGCACGAAATCTGCGGCTGCCAGGGCGACTGGAACATGCCCGACTACGTGTCCGAAGCGGTGGCGCGCATCCGCGAACAAGTCGGCGGCGACGAAGTCATCCTGGGCCTGTCGGGCGGCGTGGATTCGTCCGTGGCCGCGGCGCTCATCCACAAGGCCATCGGCGACCAGCTGACCTGCGTATTCGTCGACCATGGCCTGCTGCGCCTGGATGAAGGCAAGCAGGTAATGCAGACCTTCGCCGAAAACATGGGCGTGAAGATCGTCCACGTCGATGCCACCGAACAGTTCATGGGCAAGCTGGCCGGCCAGGCCGACCCCGAAGCCAAGCGCAAGATCATCGGCCGCGAATTCGTCGAAGTCTTCCAGTCCGAGGCCGCCAAGCTGAAAAGCGCCAAGTGGCTGGCCCAGGGCACCATCTACCCCGACGTCATCGAATCGGCCGGCGCCAAGACGGGCAAGGCCACTTCCATCAAGTCGCACCACAACGTGGGCGGGCTGCCCGACACGCTGAACCTGCAGCTGCTGGAACCCCTGCGCGAACTGTTCAAGGACGAGGTACGCGAACTGGGCGTGGCCCTGGGCCTGCCGCCGCAGATGGTGTACCGCCATCCGTTCCCGGGCCCCGGCCTGGGCGTGCGCATCCTGGGCGAGGTCAAGCAAGAATTCGCCGACCTGCTGCGCCGCGCCGACGCCATCTTCATCGACGAACTGCGCAGCACCATCGACGACACCAGCGGCAAGAGCTGGTACGACCTGACCTCGCAGGCCTTTGCCGTGTTCCTGCCGGTGAAGTCGGTGGGCGTGATGGGCGACGGCCGCACCTACGAATACGTGGTGGCCCTGCGCGCCGTGCAGACGTTCGACTTCATGACCGCCGACTGGGCGCCGCTGCCGCACGCGCTGCTGGCGCGGGTGTCGTCGCGCATCATCAACGAAGTGCGCGGCATCAATCGCGTGGTGTACGACGTGTCGAGCAAGCCGCCGGCCACCATCGAGTGGGAGTGATCAAGCATCCTTCGACGCTGTTTCATATAGCGCTGAAAATCACAATGAACCTAAGCGTGGCAAGGAATTGACTGTGCCATCCAGTACCGCCCAGTACTAGGCAAGCCCACGCAGTTTTTGGCCGTATCTGGGCGAAAATCGCCTCAGTGCTGCTTTTGCGCGCAGCCAGTCGCGGAATTCCGCGACTGGCTGGCCGCCGGCTCCGGACCCATCTCGCGAAGCTCCTTACCGTACACAGGTATGAGCGTCGGACGCTTTGCCGTCGAGACCTATTTCCCTAGCATAAAAATTTATATATGAGTATAGGTAAAATTACCTACTTTGCATACAAGAGCATGCAAGAATAAGATCCGCCTTGTTCACACATAAACGGATCGAGAGGCATGTCCATGAAGCAGATAGGAGTCGGTTGTGATATTGGCGGTACGTTCACCGATCTACTGATGATCGATGGCACCACCGGCAAGGCATACGTCGAAAAGGTCTTGACGACCCCTGACGATCCATCGCGCGCCATCGAAACAGGTATTCGCAGCTTTGAGGACATGCTGCCCGGATCGATCGCCCAGGCCATGACGCTGGTGCATGGCACCACTTTGGTCATTAATGCAGTGATCGAGCGCAAAGGTGCCGTTACTGGCTTGATTACGACCAAGGGATTTCGTGATGTGCTAGAAATCGGTCGAGAGAAGCGCTACGACGGCAATGACTTACAGATCCGTTTTCCTGTGCCGCTAGTGCCTCGTCCATTGCGGGTTGAAGTTGATGAGCGGATCCACACTACGGGCCGAGTGCTGACGCCGATTGATGAGGCTTCTGCCGAACGGGCTATTCGCACTGTGGTTGCGCAGGGCGCCAAGTCGATCGCGGTTTGCCTGCTCAACGCGTTCGCGAATCCGGATCATGAGAAGCGCATCGGCGAGATCGCCGAACGCGTGGCGCCGGGCGTTCCTGTCACCTTGTCGCACGAAGTAATGCGCGAATTCAAGGAGTATGAGCGCTCTACCACCACAGCCGTCAACGCCTACACCAAGCCGGTGATCTCGGCTTATTTGCAGCGTTTGGATCAACGTCTTCTGGATGTCGGGTTCAAGGGCGAATTTTTGCTGATGCAATCCAGTGGCGGATTGAATTCGTCCGAGATGGCGCGCCGCTTTCCGGTCCATATTATTGAGTCTGGTCCCGCAGCAGGCATGATAGGCGCGGCGCATTACGCGCGCCTGGCCGGTTTCGACAAAGTTCTGGCTTTCGATATGGGCGGAACCACTGCGAAGATGTGCCTGGTGGTCGATGGCCGCGTCGAGCGCGTCAATGAACTCGAGGTCGATCGTGTGCATCGATTTAAGCGAGGCAGCGGCATTCCCGTGCGCGTACCTGTCGTCGATCTGATGGAAATCGGTGCCGGTGGCGGCAGTATTGCAAAAGTCAGCGTCAAGGGCACATTGGAAGTGGGGCCGGAAAGTGCATCGGCGCAGCCTGGTCCGGTGAGCTATGGACAGGGCGGTACCGAGCCGACAGTATCAGATGCCGATCTCGTACTGGGCTACCTGAATCCTTCGTACTTTCTGGGTGGCCGGATGTCGCTGGACCGTGATAAGGCGGCAGCCGCGATCGAACTCCGACTGGCCAATCCACTCGGTCTGGCATGGGACCAGGCGGCATGGGGAATTCATAGCCTGGTCAATGAAAATATGGCCAGCGCCGCCAAGGTCTATGTGGCCGAGAAAGGGGAAAACCCGGCTAGTTGCGCGCTGGTCGCCTTCGGAGGGGCTGGCCCGGTACATGCTTATGATCTGGCTCGTCGTATCGGTGCATCGACGGTAATTATTCCGCCACGTGCCGGAGTTGCTTCGGCGTTTGGCATGTTGATTGCGCCCGCGTCATTCGATACTGTGCGTACGCATCGTGTGCGCGTCGCGCGCGCCGACGTGGGCCGCATCGACGCCTTATTTTCCGAGATGGAGAAAGAATGTAGAGCTGGCTTGCCGCGTGGTATCGCCGATGCCGACGTCTGGTACGAGTTGAGCGCAGATATGCGCTACATCGGTCAGGGATACGACGTGCAGGTTCCCGTGCATCGGCAGATGCTGCAAGATCAGGACTTCGTCAACGTGATGCGCCAGGCATTTAACGAGGTCTACATCAAGCTCTATGGCCGTACTTTTGACGATCTCGAACTTGAGGTCATGAGCTTGCGGGCGACGGCGTATGCGCCGGGGCAATCCTTTTTTGACGTTGCGCCAGAAAAAGCCGCGGGACTGGCGCAACCTGTGGCCCAGCGCGATGCATATTGCCCGGTCGTCGGAAAATTCGTCGCCCATGCGGTGTATCAAAGGCAGTTGCTTGGGGTGGATACGCACATCCAAGGGCCCGCGATCATCGAGGAACCCGAGTCCACCACTATCGTGGGCGTCGGCGCAAGCATGACAATCGATGCGTCAGGCAGTCTGATTGTGCAACTGCCAGCCGAGTCAGCGCTTCTGGCATCGGCACAGAGCGCGGCTCAGATTGACGCCGTTAAACTCGAAATGCTCTGGCGCCGCCTGGGTTCCTCGGTCGATGAATTGGCCGCGGCATTAGTGCGTACGTCATTCTCCAGCGTAATCCGCGATGTCAACGATTATGCGTGCGGAATTTTCGACGCCCAGGCCCGCTTGCTCGTGCGCTCTACCGACAGTACTCCGGGTATTGCGGGGGGATTGAGCCCCATGCTGCGTCACATGCTAGAGATAACCCCCCCAGAAACACTCGCGGAAGGGGACGTGTTAATCGGCAACAACCCGTGGCACGGCAGCGGGCACCACAGCGACATCTTTATCGTCACGCCGGCTTTTTTAAATGGAAAGCTGATTGGTTTCGGTGCATGTTCGGCACACCATGTCGACATAGGAGGGCGGCGCGCCACCACCGAAAGCAAGGATAACTACGAGGAAGGCCTGCGCATTCCTGTGTGCCGTCTGTACGAGGCCGGCGAGCCCAACGAGGATGTGTTCCGTTTCATTGCCAGCAACGTGCGTCTTTCCGAAACCGTCCTCGGTGACTTGCGTGCTCAATGTGCGGCGAATCACGTCGGATGCGAGCGTTTGCGTGAGCTGTGCATCGAAGAGGGATGGCAGGACTTTCAGGTGCTGGCCGACGAAATCATATCGCGCAGCGAGGAATTGGCGCGTCTTGAGATCGAACGAATTCCGGATGGTGTCTATTTTCACCAGGCACCGATTGACATCATCGATGGCAAAGAATTGGTCATCAAGGTGGCCGTAACGGTTTCTGGCAGCCAAATGACGGTCGATTTCACTGGCAGTTCGCCACAAGTCAGGCCGGCCATCAACTGCACCTTGAGATATACCTCGGCCTACACCATGTTTGCCATATTGGCGCTGTTGCAGTTACCCGTGCAGGGTAACGAAGGGTCGATGAAACCGATTTCTATCGTGGCAGAGCCGGGCAGCATGGTCAATGCAGTGTTCCCGGCGCCAGTCTTTGCACGGACTAGCATTGGCAATTTTATTCCCGAGATAATCTTTACCGCACTTGCACCCGCTATGCCGGAGCGCGTGGTCGCCGGTTCAGGTGCAACGCCGCTGTGGGCTCAGTATATCTTCGGCAAGCGCCAAGATGGTACGCAATTCGCGCCGCTGAATTCTGCCAGCGGTGGCATGGGAGCCCGGGCGAACCAGGACGGCGTATCTTGCCTGACTTTCCCCGTAAATATTGGCAATACGCCGGCCGAAGTGCTCGAGAGCGATATTCCTGTTGTCGTTAAGCGGCGGGAGCTGTGGGAGGATTCCGCGGGGCCGGGCCGCTTCCGTGGTGGCCTGGGCCAGCGCTTCGAGATGCAGGTGCTCGAAGGCGATATCGGCCCCGACGGCCCCTTCCTGATCGGTTTCCGCGGCGGCCGCTACTACTTTTCGGTGCCGGGCATCATGGGGGGCGGTGATGGCCCGAAGGGGCGCCTCCAGATAAACGGCAAGATTGTCACGGGCGGCGGCGACATATCAGTACCTCCCGGTGGAACGATGGTCTGCGAAATTCCTGGCGGCGCAGGGTTGGGCGATCCCGCGCAGCGCAGCCGCGAATCGATTGAACGCGACATTGCATTTGGCTATGTATCGCGCGAACAAGCTCGTGCGCTATACGGCTACCAGGGAACGATATCGGCACCGTCGGGATCGATTTCGATGGAGATGCAGGATGAGTGATACCAAGCGAGTCAATACCCATGGCGATCCGTCAGCTAGTTCAGCGCCGGTAACCCCCGGGGTGCGAGTGCCAGATGTTCCGCGGCGCGCGGCGCGCGGTGGGCGTGCCGATTTGGTCTACAAGGCCATCAAAGCTGCGATCCGGGAGGGTAATCTGAAGGCGGGGCATCGGCTGCGCGAAGTCGAGGTGGCCGAGTGGTTGGACGTGAGCCGGACACCGGTGCGTGAAGCATTCAAGATGCTTGAGGCCCAAGGCATGGTGTCCAGTGCGGGGCACGACGGCCTGATGGTTCGAACTCTTACGCCACAAGAGATTGCCGAGCTGTACGTCGTGTGGGCCGATATGGAGAGCATGGCGGCCCGCTATGCCGCACAGAATGCCAGAGCGTCGGACATCATGCTGATGCGCGACATTTGCGCGCGTTGGGATGCGAGCCTTAACGCGCGTGAGCTCGGCAGGCTGAACTCGCTGTTGCACGAAGCCATTTACACCGCGGCACATAACGTATTTTTGCAGCGCGCGCTCCACAGTATCGATGACTCCGTAGCGTTGCTTGGCCTTGAGACGTATTCCGTCGAAGAAGGCCGAATCGAGGCCGGTAAAGAACATCGAAACATCGTGGACGCCATTGCGAGCCGTGATCCAAAAGTGGCCGCAGAGTGCGCGCTGCGGCATATCAACCGTGCGGAGAAGACGCGTATCTTGGTTGTTTCCTGACATTCCGCTGCACAACTCCATCGATAAAAGAAGGGGAAGCTGTGATGAAACGACGTTCTCTATTGAAGATTGCATTGATTGCTGGTGCTGTTTCGTCTGTTGCGTCCGTTCATGCCGCTGGCTATCCAGACCGCGCGCTGCGCCTGATCGTTCCGTGGCCCGCCGGCGGCGTGACCGATGTCGTGGGGCGCCTGTTGGCGGACAAGTTATCGAAGGAACTGGGCCAACCCATTGTGGTGGAAAATCGGCCCGGGGCAAACGGCTTTATCGGAACTGATTTGGCGGCCAAGGCCAAGCCCGACGGCTACACGTTGCTGCTAGTCACCATGACGACGCACGTGATTGCTCCCAATATGTACCGTAAGGTTCCCTATGACTCTGTCAAGGACTTTGCGCCAATTTCCCAGATCACAGCCGCACCCACCATCATGGTCGCCCCCGTTTCGTCGCGCTTTCACGACGTGGGCGAACTGATCTCCTATGCGAAAGCGAATCCGGAAAAGCTCAATTACGCCACCTATGGCCAGGGCGGAAGTTCGCAGCTGGCAGCGCAGTTGTTCATGCAGGCGGCCGGTATCCGGATGACTGCGATTCCATACCAAGGTGCCACACCTGCCGTGATGGGGTTGATGGGGGGCGACGTCGACGTATTCTTCGACTCGATTCCGTCTTCGTTGCCTCATGTGCTTGCCGGAAAGTTGAAAGCATTTGCGGTGACCAGCCTCGAGCGGGTAGACGCAGCGCCGGATGTGCCGACGATGGCCGAGTATTTTCCGGGCTTCGAATTCATGGTCTGGCAAGGCGTCGAGGCCCCTGCGGGCACAGCCAAGCCCGTCATTGATCGTTTGCACGATGCTGTCGCCAAGGTCATTGCCGATCCCGATATGAAAAAGCGGATCAGCGGCCTGGGTGCATTCGCGGTTACCAGCGAGTCTCCCAAGCAGTTCGAGCAGCACATCGTGGATGAAAAACGCCGTTGGGCCGACGTCATTGAGCGGGCGGGCATACCGAAGATAGAGAACTAGGAAATCAAGCGAAGCCTGGTCTTGTGCTGACCCTGTGTCCCGTTTGCCGGAGTTTCCAAGCGATATGGTTAGGGTTCTCAGTTTCACCGGTCTCGGTCGAGACCTCGGCCGCCAGCCGCATGCGGCTTCATTCTGGTCTGCCTCGGCGCGTGAGCGCTGCGAATGTCCACGTTTGGCCGCTGATGTGGATGCGGATGTCGCGATTATCGGCGGCGGATTCACCGGGCTGTCGGCGGCCCATTATGTAAATCTTGCGGGACGCTCCGCGACCGTGCTGGAGGCCAATCAGATAGGGTGGGGAGCCAGCGGGCGCAATGGCGGCAATGCCGTTCCGAGGTACAAGCCAACGTTTCCGGAACTCGAAGCCAGGTATGGGCGGGAGATCGCAATTTGTATGTACCGATGGGCGCACGATGCGCTGGATACATTGGAACAAATTATAGATCACCATGCCCTGCCTTGCGGCTTCGTGCGCTGCGGCTTGTTGACACCCATGACCAGCGATAAGAACATCGCCCGCTTCCGAAGCGACGCCGAATGGTTGCGGCGGCATGTCGGCGACAACGCGCCGTGTCTGCTGGATCGGAAGGAAACGGCATGTGCCGTGGGCAGTGAATTCTATGCTGCATCGTATCTGGAGCCGCGCGCAGGTGCTATACACCCATTCGATTATTGCCAGAGCCTGGGAAACGCGCTTGTCCGACGTGGGGTTCGTCTGTTCTGCGAAACGCCGGTACTGGATTGGATCGAGGACGGAAAGCACGTTCGTCTACGAACGCCAGACGGTTCTGTCAGAGCGCGCCAGCTCATCATCGCAACCAACGGCTACTCCGATCTGAGTAAGGCTGGTCGCCATCTCAACAAGCGCGTCGTGCCAGTAGCGTCGGCCGTCATTTCGACGCAAGTATTGGCACCTGGGGTGCGAGCCACCATCTTGCCGAGGGGGCAGGTGGCAACTGACGCCAAGCGATTGACGAACTATTACCGAATCCTGCCGGACGGCAGTTTGCTGTTCGGGGGCCGGGGCGGCGCCTCCAGTCGTGCTTCGCCCAAAATCTACGAGCGGGTCAGGCGCGACATGACAAAAATTTTCCCGCAACTGGATGGTGTTCCGATCAGATATGCATGGTTTGGCCTGGTTGCCGTGACGCTCGACGGCCTGCCTCACATCGGCATGCTGCGAAGAAATGTGCATTATGCGCTTGGCTACAACGGCCGAGGGGTGGCCTTGTCCGCATTATTAGGGCGCGAGCTCGCACAGCGGGCGACAAGCGACGCAGGTGAATCATTGGGCCCGATCAGTGAAGGGCGATTTGCCGCTATTCCGTTTCACGCGCTGCGTTTGCCAGCTAAGCAGCTGGCAATCAAGTACATGCAGGCGGTAGATTACCTGGGTTTCTAACCTGCTGGTGCCAGGATGGCGCTCGTAATGAGATGAACGAGATGATTCGCCCGCGGCGCGAATGAGGGCTGGTCGACCGCCCAGCCGAGCGCCGTTATCAGGGCGAACAGTCGTCCCCCGTCATGTCGGCGCGCGCCGTTCCTTTGTCCTGGGCACGCAGCACCAGCCGCGCACCATCGGCCTCGCCGCGGCAAAGCGCTTCATCGAGGAGGGCGCTTTCGTCTTCATCTACGGCCGCCGGCAAGAGGCGCTCGACACCGCCGTGGCCGCCCTGGGGGCCAATGCCCGCGCCGTGAAGGGCTCGGTCTCCGATCTGGCCGACCTCGACCGACTCTACTCGACGGTGAAGGCCGAGCGCGGAACCCTCGACATTGTCGTCGCCAACGCCGGGGCGGGAAGCCCGCTTCCGCTCGGCCAGATCACCGCCGAACATATTGACGACACCTTCGATACCAATGTGAAGGGCACGATCTTCACGGTCCAGAAGGCGTTGCCGCTGATGAGCCCGGGCGGTTCGATCATCCTGACGGGATCGAGCGCCGGCACCACGGGTGCTGCGGGATTCTCTGCCTATAGCGCGAGCAAGGCGGCCGTGCGCAACCTCGCGCGGACCTGGGCGGAAGACCTGAAGGGCACCGGCATCCGGGTGAACGTGCTGTCGCCCGGGCCGACGGCGACCGAGCTCGCCAAGCAGGCGCTGGGCGAGGAGGGCCAGAAAGCCTACGGAGCGATGACTCCACTTCAGCGCATGGCCGATCCGGCAGAAATCGGGGCGGTGGCCGCCTTTCTCGCATCGTCGGACAGCAGCTTCATGACCGCCAGCGAAGTCGCCGTTGACGGCGGCCTGGCGCAACGCTGAGCAGCAAAATCAAATGGCGCAATCCTTGAAGGGCAACCGCCCTGAGCGCGCCGAAAACCCGAAGGAGAATCTCATGAACTATGCAATCGTCGGCTTTGGCAAGATCGGCCGGGCGCTGGCCAGGGCGTTCGCCCGCAACGGCATCGAAGTCGCCGTCGCAACCCGGCGCGACCCGGAAAGCGTTGCATCCAGTGCCGCCGCAATCGGACCCACGATCATTCCCCAAACCCTGGCGGAGGCCGTCAAGGCGGACATCATTTTTTTGGCCGTCCGTTTCGAGTCGCACCCGGAAGTCGCAAAAGCGCTGTCCGACTGGAAGGGGAAGATCATTATCGATGCGATGAACACGCAGGCCCCGCTTGAGGAACTGGACGGCCTTCCGTCCTCTGCTTTCGTCGCGAAGACGTTTACCGGTGCCAGGCTGGTGAAGGGCTTCAACCATCTGGTCGCTGCCGTTCTAGACCAGGACTCGGCCGTACAGGGTGGCAAGAGAGCCGTGTTCCTGGCGAGCAACGATGAAGGCGCCGCGGCAGACGTGGGGGCGCTGGCGGAAAACCTCGGTTTTGCGCCGGTCCAGCTTGGCGGGCTGTCGGAAGGGGGATTGCTGGTGCATGCGCGCGGAAAAAGCTGGGGGCACCTGATCTTCAAAGACTTGATCAAGGTCGGCTGATCGGAAAGCCGGCGATGCCTCGAGCGCCGGGCATGCGCTGCAAGCCCATGGCTACCGTCTATTTGCACTGCATATTATTTATACGCAATTTCACAATCCGGATCATAAGGGGTATAAACAGCCTTTGCAGAGGCGGGTCCATCAACGGCTGGATGGCCGCCGTCAACGATAGAGCAGAGGAATTCGAATGAACGGAGCTGACAGTCTGTGCGACACCCTATTGGCCAACGGGGTGGATGTTTGTTTCGCCAACCCCGGCACGTCCGAGATGCACTTCGTGGCGGCGCTGGATCGCAAGCCGAGCATGCGTTGCGTGCTGGGGCTGTTTGAAGGCGTGGTCACGGGGGCGGCCGACGGGTATGCGCGCATGGCCGACAAGCCCGCCGCCACCTTGCTGCATCTGGGACCGGGCCTGGGCAATGGCCTGGCCAATCTGCACAACGCCAAGCGGGCACGCACGCCCATGATCAATGTGGTGGGCGACCACGCGACCTATCACGTCGGCTACGACGCGCCGTTGACCAGTGACGTGGTCGGGGTGGCCGCGCCCATGTCGCATTGGGTGGCGCGCGCCGAGACCGCGGCGTCCTTGTCGGGCAAGACCAGCGAAGCCATTCTGGCGGCGCGGCAGGCGCCGGGCCAGATCGCCACGCTGATCCTGCCGGCCGATGCGGCCTGGGGCGAACTGCCCGCCGATACGCCGGCCCCCAAGCCGGTAAGCATTCCCCGGCCGGGCGCGCCGCAAGCCGAGGCCATCCGCCAGGCGGCGCAATTGCTGCGCTCGGGGCAGCCCGCGATGCTGTTGCTGGGTGGGGCCGCGTTGCGCGGCCGCGCGCTGGCCGCCGCGGGCCGTATCGCCCAGGCCACCGGCGCGCGGGTGTCGAGCGAAAGCTCGAATATCCGCGTCGAGCGGGGCCGTGGCCGCGTGCCGCTCGAACGGGTGCCGTATCCCATCGATATGGCCGTCGCGTTTCTGAAAGATGTCCGCCACCTGATCTTGGTGGGGGCGCGCCAGCCCGTGGCTTTCTTCGCCTATCCGGGCAAGCCCAGTCTGCTGGCGCCGCCGGAATGCGAGGTGCACACCATGGCCACTTCTGAGCAGGACCTCGCGCACGCGCTCGAGTGGCTGGCCGAAGAACTGGGCGTAGGCGCCAATGCGGCTTCGCTTCCCATGCCCGTGCTCGACACCAGCGTACCCGCTTCGGGGGCGCTTACCGCCGCCGCGGTCAACCGCATTACGCTGGCGATGCTGCCCGAACAGGCCATCGTGTGCGACGAGTCGGTGACGTCGGGCCGCGACCTGGCCATTTACAACGTGGCCGCGGCGCCGCACGACTGGCTGCAGATCACGGGCGGCGCCATCGGCATCGGCCTGCCGCTGGCGACGGGCGCGGCGGTGGCCTGCCCCGACCGCAAGGTGGTGGTCATGCAGGCCGACGGCAGCGGCATGTATACCTTGCAGGCGCTGTGGACGCAGGCGCGGGAACGGCTCGATGTGCTGACCATCGTGTACGCCAACCGCTCTTATGCCACGCTGCATGGCGAG
Source organism: Bordetella petrii (assembly GCA_017745595.1). GTDB lineage: Bacteria > Pseudomonadota > Gammaproteobacteria > Burkholderiales > Burkholderiaceae_B > Bordetella_A > Bordetella_A petrii_C. The sequence continues at coordinate 29,187 of WMBV01000001.1, read as the reverse complement.
ATGACGCGGGTGGGCGTCGAGGCGCCGGGCCGCAATGCGCACCGGATGATGGACCTGGATGATCCGGCCATCGACTGGGTCAGCGTGGCCAAGGGCATGGGGGTGCCGGCGGCGCGGGTCGATACGGTCGAAGGGTTCATCCGTTCGCTGCGCGAGGGCCTGGCCGGCCAGGGCCCCATGCTGATCGAAGCGCTCATCTAAGCAGCGTACGTGTCCACGAAGGCCGCTGGCGCGTCGAGTCGCCAGCGGCTTTCGGCCCTTTTGCGGGCTAGGGCGGGTCCAGTTTCAGCCGGTATGCCCGCGCGGCGGTGCCGAAGAAGAGTTCGTGCTTTTCGTCTTCGGAATATCCGGACGCGATGCGCTTGAATGCATTCCACATGACGTGGAAATCGACAGAATCGCGATCCGGCGGGAAGTTGCTCTCGAACATGCATCGGTCGGGGCCGAACTGGTCGATGCAGAATTCAAGCAGCGGGCCCCAGATCCTGGCCAGTTCCTGAGACGACGCCGGCGTGGCGAGACTATGCAGGCCGTAATCCACGTAAGCCATACCGAGGCCGCCCAGCTTGACCATGACGTTGGGGCAGCGCGCGAGTTCGGCCATGGCCGTTCGCCATTGCGCAACCGCCTGGTCGGCATGGTCGCGATAGGTGCGCGTGTTCGCGACCAGGCCGCCGATGTGGTTCAGAATGATCTGGGTGTCCGGGAAGCTGCGCGCCAGATGGGCCAGTTCGGGAATCTGCGGGTGATACACCAGGGCATCGAAGCTGAGGTTCCGAGGCGCGAGCAGCGCGTACCCCTCGCGGAAACTCTCGTCCATGAGCAGGCGGGGCGGCACGACATAGCGCCCATGATTCAGGGCTTCGTCGGGGTCCCACTTGGTGCTCAGGCGGATGCCGCGGACCCTGTCCGGGCTGGCCGCGATCTCGGCATCGAGCAGCCGGGCGATTTCGGCGCCATAGGTCAGATCCGCCGTGCCGACAATGGCGGCGCAGACCCGCGTGTCCCGCGGCATGGCGGCCGCCTTCATCGCCTGTTCTTGGGCGAACTCGATTTCGCCCAGGCGGTTCATCATCTCGGGTCCGTCGGTGCGGTAGTTCGATCCGCATTCGACATAGACCGAGGCCCGGATATCGTGCCCCGCCCGGGTATCGGCCAGGTAGTCCTCCAGCGCATACGTTTCGCCGGCCTTGGCCCACAGATGGTGATGGGCGTCGATGATGGGGCGTTGCGGGTCCAGGATTTCTTCGCGGCGCAATGCGCGCCACGCCGAGTTGTCGTGCTTGGCGTGGCCGGGGGCATTCTTGGCGGATGGCGGCAGGGACGGTCGTAGAACAAGTTTGGAAGGCATCGTCGCGGTTATTGTGGATTATTAATTTGCAGAGAAAATAAAAAACTATTCACATTGAATGATTTGACAACGATATCCCAGGACTTTAGGATTGTAAAATAAACAAATAAATAATTTGCTATGCAAATTAATATGGGAATCGCGCGATGAAGATACTTTTTTTCAACGACTACCGTCTCGGCATCCTGCAGGAAAACCGGGTCGTCGATGTGACCGACGTGGTGGCGGACATTCCGCATGCCCGGCCTCAGGACCTGATGACCGGCCTGATCGAGCAGTTCGAGGCGTATCGCCCGCGAATCGAAAAGGCGGCGCGGGAAAGACCCGGCCTGCCCCTGGATACCGTGCGCATCCGCCCGCCGTTGCCGCGGCCGGGCAAGATTCTCTGCATGGCCGTCAATTACATGGAAGACGGTACTCGCGCCGCGCCCGCGCCCATCGATGCGTTCTACAAGCCGGCCACGAGCGTGATCGGCGACGGCGACACCATGGTCTTGCCCGATATTCCCGCGACGATCTTCGAGGGCGAGGCGGAACTGGCGCTGGTGATCGGCAAGCGGGCCGCCAATGTGGCGGCCGCCGACGCGATGAACTACGTGTTCGGCTACGTCAACTTCATCGATGGCTCGGCGCGCGGCGTCGGCTCGGACAGGAACATGTTCTTCGGGATCAAGTCCCGCGATACCTTCGCGCCCCTCGGCCCCTACATCGTCACCGCCGACGAAATCGAAGACCCGCAACGCCTGCGGGTCCGGCTCTGGACCAATGGCCAGCTGATGCAGGATTTCAATACCGACGACATGGCGCACAAGATTCCGCGCTGCATCGAGTGGGCCAGCGCGATTCAAACGCTCGACCCGGGCGACGTGCTGGCCACGGGCACTAACCACCGCGGCTTGAATCCATTCCAGGACGGCGATCGGGTCGAACTCGAAGTAGAAGGCCTGGGACGCCTGCGTATCCGTGTGCAGGACGATCTCAAGCGCACCTGGGCCCGGGAAACGCGCTTGCAGCGCCAGAACCTCAATCTCGAGGGGGCGACGACGCCGCAACTTACCGGCAAGTACGCCGAGTAAAGACTGACGATATTCGCAATCAAGGAGCGACAGGAATGGAGTTTTCTTTCAGCGCTGAAGAAGAACAGCTACGCAAAAAGGTGCAGGCATTTCTGGCCGAGCACTTTACCCCGGACGTGCGTGCCGAGTATGCCGCGGGCCGCAGGGGAGAAGGCTGGGGCAAGCTGATCCGGGCCTTTTATGACAAGGTCAACGAGCAGCGCTGGTTTGCCTGGAGCTGGCCGGCCGAGTACGGCGGCGGCGGCGGAACCCGGACGGCGCAGTTCGTCATTGAAGAAGAGTTCTTTCGCGCAACCGGCATCATCCTGGGCGGGGGCACGGGCGCGCCCGCCATTCTGGCCTTCGGCTCGCAGGCCCAGAAAGACGAGTTCGTTCCGGGGGCTATCCGCCGCGACATCATATTTTGCCAGGGGTATAGCGAACCCGGCTGCGGAACCGATCTTGCCGGCATTCGCTGCCGGGCGCAGCGGGTGGGCGACAAGTACGTGATCAACGGGCAGAAGATCTTCACGACCAATGCCCAGAGCGCGACGCATATTTTCCTGATGGTGCGCACGGATCCCGACTCTACGCGCAGCCGTGGCCTGTCCATCCTGCTGGTTCCGATGAATACGCCGGGCCTGACAGTGCGGCCGCTCTGGACCGTGCAGAATGATCCCAAGGCGCCGTTCGGCACCACGTACGGAGAAGAGCGCACCAATGAAGTGTTCCTGGACAACGTGGAGGTTCCCGCGTCGTGCCTGCTGGGCACCGAGGGCGGCGGCTGGGACGTCGCGCGGCGCGGCCTGAACCTGGATCGCGTGGGCGCGTTCCGCTACCTGATGTCCGTGCAGCGCGACGAGGATATCGTCAATTGGCTGCATGGCGATGGGGAATTGCAGGACTCGCTGCGCGCGGATCCGCAGGTGCGCGACAAGGTCGCCGAGATGTGGATAGAGGCGGAGGTTTGCCGCCTGATGACGATGCGCAGCATCAGCATCGAGCAGCACGGCGGCAAGTTTACTTATGAAGGGTCGGCCGAGAAGGTGTTCGCGCCCGAGCACAGTGTGCGTGCCACCGAGGCGATCACGCAGATTCTCGGCCCCCATGCCCAGTTGATGAACGGATCGCCGGACGCCATCGAGCAGGGCGTGTTCGCCCACAACTTGCTGGGCGCCTACCAGTCAACGATCAATCACGGCAGCGTACAGGTGATGCGGGATCAAGTGGCGCGTATTGGGCTCGGCTTGCCGCGGCCCGCTAAATGAATATAAGGCTGACAAATCATGGATCTTTTGCTGGACGAACAGGAAATCGAAATCCGGGAAGCCGCCGCGGAATTCCTGGCGGGAGAATGCTCGCCGGCGCTGGTGCGCAAGGTCGAGGCGGGCGCGCCGCGGTATTCGGCTGAACTCTGGAGCAAGTTCGCGGCCAACGGCTGGCTGCAGCTTTGCCTGTCTGAAGCGGCGGGCGGGCAGGGGCTGCCGCTATGGTACCTGGCCTTGCTGTTCGAGCTGACCGGCAAGTACATCGCGCCCATTCCTCTTCATGCCACGATGGTTCCGGCGCTGGCCATCGACCGCCATGGCAGCCCCGGGCAGCGCAAGCTGCTCGAAGAGGTCGTCAACGGGAAGCTGATCCTCAGCCATGCGGTCGTCGACCGGCTGGGCCGCTGGTCGCCCGAGCGCCCTGGTGTCGAGGGCAGGGTGGAAGGCGCCGAGCTGGTGCTGAATGGCACCAAGAGCTTTGTCGATTCGTTCGACGCTTCCAGCCTGTGCGCGCTCACGTATCGCGATGCCGGCGCGGGCGGCAAGCCGGGCGTAGTGCTGGTGCCGACCGACGCGGCCGGTATCGAGAGCGTAGCGCTGCTTCCCATGGCCAAAGATGACGAAGCCATCGTGCATTTCAATAACGTCCGGGTTCCGCTAAGCGCGCGCATCGGCGCACCCGAGGCAGGGCAGGCCATCGCGATCGAAATGATGGACATCGCCTCGGTACTGTACGCGTCCCAGATGGCCGGGGCCGCCGGCCATACGCTGGCCATGGCGGTCGAGCATGCCAAAGAGCGTGTCGCCTTCGGCCAGCCGATAGGCGCGTTCCAGGCCATTCAGCACATGAGCGCGAACATGCTGAACGGGGTGGACGGCTCGACCCTGCTTGCCAGGGAAGCCTTGTGGCGCATGGAGCAAAAGCTGCCGTATCGCGTCAACGTGGCCCAGGCGAAATCGTTCGCCAACGAACACTGCATGATGGTGTGCCGTTCCGCGCAGCAGATCCATGGCGGCATGGGGTTCATGCTCGAGTTCGACTTGAACCTCTGGTATCGCAGGGTCGGTTCCTGGAGCCTGCGCGGAGGCACCTCGGCCGAGCATCGGCGCACGGTCGCGGCCGCCTTGCTGGATCAGCCCGGCAAAGTCCGCATCGGCGCCGTGCCACACGCCTGAACGCGGCCATCGAGAAACACGCTTCGGCCCGCCGGCCGAAGCGTGTTGCCGGGGACGCTATGCCTGCTTCGACGGGCCGGCCTTGAATTGCGAAGCCAGTTGCGCCAGGCCTTTGGTAAGGGTCAAGACATCCGAGCCCACGGCGATGAAGCGCACGCCGGCCTCGATATAGCGCGCGGCGAGCGCGGGGTCCATGCACAGGATGCCGGGGGCCTTGCCGCAGGCCAGTATGGTGGCAATGGCGGCCAGGATGGTTTCCTGCACTTCCGGATGCGCCGGGTTGCCGGGATGGCCCATCGACGCCGCCAGGTCGGAAGGGCCGATGAATACGCCATCGATGCCGGGCACGCGGGCAATGTCGGCGAGGTTGCGGATGGCCAGCGCGGTCTCGGCCTGGGCCAGAATGCAGATTTCGTCGTTGGCGGTGGCGATATAGCGGGCCCGCTTGCCGAATGCCGAGGCCCTGGCGAACGCGGCGCCCACGCCGCGGATGCCTTCGGGCGGGTATCGGGTGGCCGCCACCAAGGCGCGCGCCTGGTCGGCGGTGTCGACCAGCGGGGCAAGCAAGGTCTGCGCCCCGATGTCCAGGTACTGCTTGATCAGCCAGGGCTCGAGGTGGGGCGGCCTGATGACGAGCGGGGATGGATGCGCAGCGGCCGCCTGCAATTGCATGACCGTCGTGCGCACGTCGTTGGGCGCATGTTCGCCATCGATCAGCACCCAGTCGAAGCCCGCGTCCGCGGAGATTTCAATAGCATAGGGGCTGGCGAGCGAGGCCCAGCAGCCGATCAGGGTTTCCTGGGCCGCCAGGCGGGACTTGAATGCATTGGCGGGGGCATCGAGCGTTTTTTTCATCGGTTTTCCTGTTTGGACGATTATTCAGCTGCCGAAAAAAGGTTCGGGCAGGCCGCGTACGTTCAGCCCGTGCACGGCCAGGACGCTGCCGGCGAGCGGCTGCCTGGCGCGATCTTCGGCGGGGACCAGCACGCTGGTGGTCGTGACATAAAGCACGTCGAGGTTCGGGCCGCCGAAATTGCACATGGTAGGGTGCGAAACGGGCAGGGGGATGAAGCGGATCAACCGGCCATTGGGTTCGAAACAGCCCACCGCGCCGCCGCCGATCAGGGCGCACCAATAGTTGCCGCTGGTATCGCAGGTGGCCCCGTCGATGCGCCAGGGCAGCCCTTCAGTGTGCAGATACACCCGCTTGTTGGACAGCGCGCCGGTATCGAGGTCGAGGTCGTAGCGCCAGACGGTTTCGCCCCGGCTGTCGCCGAAAATCAGCGTATCGCCTTCCGCCGTGAAAGCCATGCCGTTGGCCACGATGATGCCGCTGTCCATCTTGTGCGTCGATCCGTCCGGATCGAGCCGGTACAGCGAGCCGCCGGGGTTTTCGTTGCCGGGGTCGCGCGTGCCGCACCAGAATCGCCCCCGCTGGTCGCATCGCCCGTCATTCAGGCGGTTTTCCGGCAAATGGGGCTCCGGGTCGGCGATGAGAGTGAGTTTGCCCGAGGCCAGGTCCAGGTGATGGAAGCCCGTTTTCAGCGCGACCACCAGATTGCCGTCGCGCCTGAACACGAACGATCCGATGTTCGTCGGCATTTCCCAGGTACGCACGGTACCGTCGGCCTGCAGCTTGCGCAGCGCGGGCCGGCGCGTGTCCACCCAGTACAGCGTTTGCTCGGTCGGATGCCACATCGGACATTCGCCGAGCATGTCGGTTTCATTGACGGCAACTTCAATATCGCAAGACAGCTTGCCCATGTTTTCTCGTTTTGATCAGGAAGGGGATTCAGGACTTGAGGGCCGAGCCATCGGCGGATGCGTGGCGGGTCCACCCTCGATCCAGTTCGACCACCTCGGCCGCGGCCAACCGGTGTATTTCGGCCGCGCTGAAGCCCAGGCCGTGCAGAATGGCTTCAGTATGCTGCCCCAGGCGCGGCGGCGGCAACCGCACGTCGCCGGGCGTCTGCCCCAGCTTGATGGGCAGGCCGGCCATGCGCATGAGCCCCAGGTCAGGCAGGTCGATTTCCTGGACCATCTCGCAAGCGTGCACTTGTTCTTCGGCCACGACCTTGTCTATGCGGTTGACGGGCGAGCAGGGCACGCCGTGCGCGATCAGCCGCTTTTCCCAATGGGCCACGGGATGAGGCTTGATGATCTCGCCGATCGATGCAATCATCAGGTCGCGGTTCAGGGTCCGGGCGTGCGCGTTATGGAAGCGCTCGTCCTCGATCCATTCGGGCTTTTCCAGCACTTCGCACAGCGACCGCCACATTTTCTGGTTGAAGGCGGCGATCACGATCCAATCGTCGCTGCATTGGTAGGCGCGGTAGATGGGGCTGCTGAGCGCGCCGCTGCCGCTCGGCCCCGGTACTTCGCCGCTGGCGAAGAAGCGCGTCAGAAAGTGCGCCAGCATCGAAATCTGCCCCTCGAGCAGCGAGGTATCGACGCGCTGGCCCAGGCCGGTTCGCTGGCGGGCCTGCAAGGCGGTCAGAATACCGATGGTGGCGAACATGCCCGCGCCGATGTCGGCGATCGAAATCCCCATCTTGGCCGGGCTGCCGCCGGGTTCGCCGGTGATGCTCATGCCGCCGGAATAGGCCTGCATGAACAGATCGTTGGCGGGCTGGGTGGCCAGCGGCCCGTTTTTGCCGAAACCGCTGATGGAACAATAGATCAGGCGGGGGTTCAGGGCGGACACGGCGTCCCAGCCCAGCCCCAGCCGATCCAGGACGCCCGAGCGGAAGTTATGCACCACGACATCCGCTTCGCTGATGAGTTTCAGGGCGATTTCCCTGCCTTCGGGCCGCTTGAGATCCAGCGCCAGGCAGCGCTTGTTGCGGTTGGCCGCGGCGTAGTAATAGCCCAGCGATCCGTGGAAATACGGCGGCCAGGAACGGCTGTCGTCGCCATCGCCCGGCCGTTCGATCTTGACGACGTCGGCGCCGTAGTCGCCCAGCATCATTGCGCAGAAGGGCCCCGCCATGGCTACGCCGATTTCCACGACCTTAAGGCCGGCCAGCGGCAGCGCGGTGTCGGTTCCATTGAGGGCAAAGGCAGCGGTACTTTCCATATTATTCGCCTAGAAAATTAACAATTCGTTTTTGGATGGGCAAAATTTTTTGCCCGCGCCGTCCGCCAAGGCGGCTCAGTGGCGGGGCCAGGTGGATGTGGCGCGGGCGAAGCCCGCATGGGCGCGCTTTTCCAGCCAGTAACCATAGCTGGGCGGCACCATGGAAAAAGCTTGCTCGACCCCCAGCTTGCCGGCGGCGTCCATGGGCCAGTTCGGGTTGTAGAGCAATTCGCGTCCCAGGGCGACGAGGTCGGCGTTGCCGTCGCGCAGAATGGTGTCGGCCTGGTCGGCATGGATGATCAGGCCGACCGCCATCGTCCGGGCCCCCGTCTGGCCGCGGATGCTCTGGGCGTACGGCACCTGGTATCCCAGTTGCGCCTGCGGTCCCGGGTCGGCGATCGAGCGCCGGGTCATGCCGCCGGCGCTGCAATCGATGACGTCCACGCCCTCGGCCAATAAGGCCCGCACGAATACGTGGCTGTCTTCGAGGCTCCAGCCCGCTTCGTCGACGGCGGAGATGCGGCAGAACAGCGGCTTGTCGGCGGGCCAGTTCGCGCGCGCGGCGCGGACGGCCTCGAGCGGGAAGCGCATGCGGTTCTGCAGCGAGCCTCCGTAGGCATCGTCGCGCCGGTTCGCTTCGGCCGAAAGGAACTGGTGCAATAAATAGCCATGCGCCGCATGGACTTCCAGGACGTCGAAGCCCGCCAGGTCGGCCCGGCGGGCGGCCTGCGCCCAGGCATCGAGTTGGCCCGCGATATCGTGCGCGGTCATGGCGCGCGGGATGGCGTAGCCGGGGCCATGGGGAACCGCGCTGGGGCCGATCAGGTCCCAGGGTTCGCCGTGGTCCACGCCCGGCAGGTCTGCTATGGGGTGCCGGCCCTGCCAGGGCAGCGCGTTGCGGGCTTTGCGTCCGGAGTGTCCCAGCTGGATGCCGGCGGCGGCGCCGTGTTCTTTCAGCAGGCGGGTAATGCGCCGCAGCGGTTCGATGAAATCGTCTTTCCACAGGCCCAGGTCGTTCGCCGTCGTGCATCCGCGCGGGTCGACTTTGGTGGATTCCATGAACACCAGGCCGGCGCCGCCGACGGCGAACTTGGCAAGATGCGCCAGGTGCCAGTCTGTCACGTGGCCGTTGCGGGCCTGGTACGTGAGCATCGGTGCAAGCACGATGCGGTTGCGCAGCGTCAGGCCGCGTAACCGCAGGGGCGAAAATAGGGCTGTCTGCATGGGTTTGTCTCTGCGCCTTGTTTCAAAATTTGCTATGCAAATTAACTATTCTTTATTTGCACAACTTATCGGAAAAAGGCCGGCGGCGCAAGCCCGGCAGGCGGGTGCGGGCTGCCATGGCGGCAGCCCGGAGGGATCAGGACAGGTGCTGATCGAAGTAGCGCAACGTGCGCTCTTGTGCCAGTTGATACGCGGCGGCGTCGTACGAGCCTCGTTGGTCGCAGCCGAAGCCGTGGCCGGCTTCGGGGTAGACATGGAATTCCACGTTCGGCTGCGCGGCCTGGATGGCCTCGACGTCGGACATGGGAATGGAACCGTCTTTGCCGCCGAAGTGCATCTGAACCGGAATCTTGGGCGTCAGGTCTTTGGCTTGGGCGATACCGCCGCCATACCAGCAGGACGCGGCGGCGAGGCCGCCGAGCTTGCATGCCGCCTGCCATGCCAGGGCGCCGCCCCAGCAGTAGCCGACGATGGCCACGGGCTTGCCCGCCAGCGCCTTGATGGCCGCTTCGATGTCTTTCAGCGTGTCGGCGAGGTCTACTTTCGCGCGCAAGGCCAGGCCCGCCTGGACGTCTTCGCCGGTGTAGCCCAGTTCGACATCTTTCTGCGCGCGATCGAACAATGCGGGCGCGATGACATCGTAGCCCTGCTTGGCGAACGTCTCGCAGACGTCGCGGATATGGCCGTTGACGCCGAAAATTTCCTGCAGGACGACCAGGCCGCGCTTGGCGTTGGCATCTCCGGCGCGGTATGCAGAAATGGTCTGCCCGTCTTCCGTCTTCAATTCGATGTCCATGGTGTCAAGCCTCCGTTGTGGGTGAAAGGGTGGGTGGGTCGTGTATCACTTCTTGATGGCGAACAGGTTCTGCAAGGACGCAGACAGGGATAGGAGCCGCGGAGCGACCTTCTTGCGCAGCGTGGCGGGGGGCAATGATTCCATGCTGGCCCCGCAGTTCAGTGTATAGGCTACCGTGCCGTCGGGCGCCATGATGGGGACGGCCGCCGTGTTGTAGCCCGGGTGGAATACGCCGATATTCAGCACGTATCCGCTGTCGTCGTAGTCGTTGAGCGCCTCGAGGCATGCTTCCCGGACGGGCCGCCACAGATTGGGCATTTCGGCGTCTATCTGGGCAAGGATCTCATTGCGCTTGTGCAGCGGCAGGCCGGACAAGAATGCCCAGCCGTGCGCGGTGGTGGCGATGGGCAGGGCGGAGCCGGTCCTGAGGCTCATGTGCAGTTGGTTCTTGCTTTCACAACGCTCGACGAACACCATATCCAGGCCGTTGCGCACGGCCAGGCCGCAAGCGGCGCCGAAGTCGTCGGCGATTTCTTGCATGTGCGGACGGGCCAGTTCGATGATGCTCAGCCCGCTTACCGCGCTGTGGCCCAGCTGCAGCGCGGCGATGCTGGGGCGCAGCTTTTCGCCCGAGACCGCGACCAGCGTACCGACCTTGAGCATGGTGTGGCACAGGCGCCATACGGTGGGCTGGGGAATGCCGGTCAGTTTGGACAGTTCGGACCCGCTGAGTTCGGGGCGCGCGGCGGAAAAACACCCCAGAATTTGCAGGCCGCGCGCCAACGCGGTGACGAACTGCCGATCTTTGGGGGCGGCCTTCTGGGGCGCGCGCGCGCTGGCTGGCGTACTTTTTCGCGTTGCCATGTTTGTTATCTCTCCTGGTGGTGCATGCGGTGGCGCGCATGCGCGGACTGGCGTGCAATTATTGTACTCGCGCAGCAAATTTTAGGTCGTGAGCAGGGGCTTCCGGGTATTGCGCTCGTTGCGGCTCTTGCTTAGTATTATGCATATAGCAATTACGTTACTTGCATAGTGAATAAAAAGGAGGCTGCGTTGACGCTTTTGACAGACGAGGTTCGTGGCTATATCGGAATCGAAGGCCCGCGGGTCGCCGCATGCGACATCATCGAGGCGGGCGCGGTCCGCAGGTATGCGCAGGCCATCATGGACCGGGACGAGGCCTATCACCGCGGCCGGCCCGGCGTGGCCAACGGCAGGCCGATTGCGCCGCCGCTCTATCCGGTATTCATGTTCCGCACGCCGTTCGACGCGATCGACTATCTGACCGAGCGCGCATCCGATCCGGATTTCGACGGTGCCGTGACGGGCGTTTCAAACGGCCTGCCCGAGCTGCCGCTGCACGGGTTGGCCCTGCTGAACGGCGGCGCGGAAGTCGAGTGCTTTCGCCACCCCCAGCACGGCGACACGATTTTTCAGCAGGCACGCTATGCCGACATCACGGAACGGATGTCCAAGTCCGGCCCCATGCTCCTGGTCGTGGTGGACACCGTGTATTCGATCGAAAGCGGCGAGCCGATCATGCGTTATCGCAAGACTTTGATCCGGAGGTAGTCATGGGGCACCCGATTAGCTTTGACGACATCAAGCAGGGCGACGAGATCCCGGGCTTGCACAAAGGTCCGCTGACGACCGCGCACCTGATGCGCTGGTCGTCCGCCATCGAGAACTGGCACAAGATTCATTACGACCTGCCGTTTGCGACCGGGCACGACAAGCTGCCCAGCCTGCTGGTCAACGGGTCGTTCAAGCAGCAGTTCATCATGCAGTTGCTGAAAGACTGGGTAGGGCCCCGGGGTTGGGTCTGGAAAGTGAATTTCCAGTTTCGCGCGATGAACATCGTGGGCGAGTCCCTGGATGTATGGGGCCGCGTTACCGGCCTGCGCCGCATGGCGGATTACGGCCTGGTCGACCTGGAACTGGGCATACGCAATGCCGAGGGTAAAGAGTCCACGCCGGGCACGGCCACCGTTGCCCTGCCATACCGGGACGGGCCGGCGGTGCCTTACCCCTTTGTTGCCCCCTCGGCATGATGCATTGCCTATGAAACCGGCCGCCGTATCCGGCGGCGCGTCGTACACAAGACTCGACAAGAGCATATAAGGAGACACAAATGAAAATTCGAAAGACGTTGAAATTGATGTGCGCCGGCGCGGTGCTGTCCGCCGTATCGGCCTTTGCCGCGCAGGCGGAAACGAACTATCCCGCGAAGGCCGTCAGAATCGTCATCCCGTACAGCCCGGGGGGAATTACCGATCTGGTGGCGCGGGCGCTTTCCGAAAGCCTGACGAAAAAATGGGGGCAGCCGGTCATCGTCGAGAACAAGCCCGGCGGCAGCGAAAGCATTGCCGCCGCCGCGGTTGCCGCCAGCCATCCCGACGGCAGTACGATCTTGCTGGCCAGCGACGCGGCGTATGTCATCAATGCACTGACCATGAAGAATCTGCCGTACAAGCCGGCGGACCTGAGCCCGGTGGTCCAGTTGGCCGAAGGCTTTGGCGTACTGGTGGTCAATACCCAGACCGGCGTGGATTCCATCGGCGAGCTGCTGGCGCTGGCCAACCGGAAGCCGGGGGAAGTGACGTATGGTTCCGAGGCGATAGGCAGCCCGTCCGAGTTCCGGATGCGGATCCTGGGCGAGGCCGCGGGGGGCTACAAGTTCAACCACATTCCTTATAAGGGCAGCGGCGCCGTCACGGTGGACCTGCTGGGCGGCCGCCTGGATTCCGCCTGGCTGCCGCCGCACCTGGCCAAGACCAGCCTGGAGTCCAAGGCCATCAAGGCCATCTCTATTACGGGCCCCGCCGAAAGCCCGATGTTTCCCGGCGTGAAAACCGCGAAAGAGCAGGGGTATGGCGCGGTGGATGTGGTGTCGTTCAAGATGATGCTGGCCGTTCCCAAGGGGACGCCACAGCCCATCATCGACAAGATCGCGACGGATGTCGCGGCCATCATCAAAGACCCGGCATTCGACGAGCGGTACATCAAGGCCAATGGCTACACCGTGATCGGGGGCACCCCGGCCGACTTCCAGGCCTATCTGGAAAGCGCGCAAGGCATTTTCTCGAAGCTGGTCAAAGACTCCGGCCTGGCCGCCAAATAGGAGGCGGACCATGCAGCCAGCAGGTGTAGGCCCGCTATCCGGCCTGCGTGTCGTGGACGTCGGCTCGATTTTTGCCGGGCCGGTCGTCGGCGCCATGCTGGGCGACCTGGGCGCCGAGGTCATCAAGATCGAGCCATTGAAAGGCGACGATGTCCGCCGCCTGGGCACGCAGAAGAACGGCATTCCGCTGTGGTGGAAGCTGACCGCCCGCAACAAGCGCCTGGCCAGCCTGGATCTGGGCCGCCGCGAGGGGGCCGAGGCGATGCGGCGCATCGTTAAGGGCGCCGACATTCTGGTCGAGAACTTCCGGCCGGGAAAAATGGAGTCGTGGGGCCTGGATTACCCCACTTTGTCGCGCGACAACCCGGGCCTGATCATGCTGCACATCAGCGGTTACGGGCGCCAGGGCCCGTACCGCGATTTTCCGGGGTTCGGCACGTTGGCCGAGGCATTCTCGGGCATGGTCTTCACGAACGGGCAGCCCGAAGGGCCCCCGTCTTTGCTGCAGTTTCCCATTGCGGACCAGGTGACCGCGTTGTTCGGCGTGCAGAGCATACTGGCCGCGACCCTGGAAAGGCAGCGTTCGGGGCTGGGGCAAGAGATCGACCTGAGCCTGTACGAATCATTGCTTGCCCTGATGGGAAATATGGTGCTCGGTTACGACCAGCTCGGCGAGATCATGCAACGGCGCGGCAACCAATCCAAGTCGTCGGTGCCGCGCAATGCGTACCAGACCGCCGACCAGCGCTGGCTGGTCGTATCCGCCACGACGGATTCGATCGCCCGGCGGGTCTTTCGCGCGATCGGCCGCCCCGAACTGGCCCGGGACCCGGCCTATGCCACCAACCAGCAGCGCGCATTGCGCGCCGCCGAAATCGACCAGATGATGGTGGAATGGGCGGGGCGCCACACACAGGCGCAGGCCTTGGCCATTCTGCAAAAGCACGAGGTCGCGACCGGCCCCATCAATGATATTGCGCAGTTTTTCGACGATCCGCACGTGCGGGCCGTCGGTTCCATCCATGAGCATCTGGACGAAGACCTGGGCAGGATACGGATGCCCAATATTCCGCCGCGCTTTTCCCGCACGCCCGGAAAGATACGCTGGGCCGGCAGGAACCGGGTCGGCCGGGATACGCGCGCTGTCTTGCGGGAAGCCGGCTACACGGACGGCGAGATCGACGCGCTGATCGAGGCTGGGGTCATTATTGCGCCGGCGGACCCGGCGGCAGGGCAAGCCTGAGGCGCCTTTCCGAAGCGGCGGGCGGTACGCGGCGCGGGCTGCCGCGCGCCGGCCGCCCGCGCTTGCGTCATCGTTGTTCCAGGCCGGGAATGTCGTGTACCCGGGCCAGGGTTTCAAGCGACATGAAGGCATCGAAGATGGCCTTGGCGGTATCCCGGGCCTCGCCCGCTTGCGCGCAGTCCTGGAACTTGTTCCACAGCGCGTCGCGGCTCAGGGGTTGTTCCGGGCCGCCCCTGACCTCGACGACTTCGCGGCTCTTGATGGTGCGGCCATCCTTGAGCTGCACGGTGACCTGGTCGTAGGGGGCGTAGCCGGGCAGGGTGGGATGGTCGCGGGGGTCGACCGTGACCTTGGCCTTCTTGATCAGCGTCTGTACGTCGGGGCGCTGCACGAACGTGTCGGTCAGTTCGCTCAGGCCGGCGGCCTTCGCAATGACGGCGGAGGCCATGGCAAATTGCATGCTGAACTTGGCTTCCAGCCCGGTCTGGGGCTGGCTGTTGCGCAGCATCGTGGCATTGCGCAGGCTGGTGGATACCGTGATGCCTTCGATCTCTTCGGCTTCGATGGGCATTTCGGCGATGAGGTCCAGCATGCCGTCCAGCGCGCGATGGGTGCAGAAGCACAGCGGATACTTCTTGACCGACAGCCTGGTCGTGGGCAGTTTCCAGGTTTTGCCGGCGCGGGTTTCCGTGTCCGCATCGACGCGGCCGGCCGGCGACACCGCTTGCAGAAAGCCCTGCGGATGCTCCAGCGCATCGAGCGAGGCCGTGAATCCGGCGCGGGCGAGCCGGGCCGCCAGCACCCCCGACGAGGCCGCGCGGCCCGCATGAAAGGGTTTCGTCATGGTGCCGAAATTGGCCATGATGCCGCTGCTCTGGGAAGCGCCCAGGGCAATCGCGACCGCGCATCGTTCGGCATCGAGCTTGTTCAGCGACGCGCAGGCGGCCGCGGCGCCGATGGCGCCGAAAATGCCGGTGGGATGCCAGCCCTTGTTATGGTGGTGGTCGGGGTCGCGCTGGGCCAGGTCGGCCCAGACTTCATAGCCGGCCGCATAGGCAGCCATCATGTCTTTGCCAGAAGAGCCGAGCGCCTGTGCCTCGGCCAGGATGGCGGGCACCAGCACGGTGCTGGGATGGCCGCGCAGCCCGACGTCATCGAAGTCCAGGGCGTGCGCCGCCGTGCCGTTGATGAAGGCGGCTTCGGCGGGCGCGGCGGTCGCGGCGCCGAATAACAGGGTGGATGGCCCGGCGCCGGGCGCCAGGACCTGTTGCAGCAGTTGCACGGCGGGCTGATGGCGGCCCGCCAGCATCACGCCGACACAGTCCGTGAATCCGGTATGGATGACCGGCAGCGCCTGCGCCGGTATCTTTTCATAGGTCAGCCCGGCCACAAAAGCGCCTAGACTTTCTGTCAAACGAGTCACTTCCGTCTCCTTGGTGTGTCTTTATTGCGCGGCGGCGATTTTCTGGCGCAGCCTGGCCAGGCTTCCGCCTTTCATGACCGAGCCGGGCAGGGGGTGTCCGACGATTTCTTCGGCCAGCAGGGCGGACTGGATGAGTTTTTCGAGGTCGACGCCGGTTTCGATGCCCATTTCGTCGCACATGAAAACCAGGTCTTCGGTGCAGACGTTGCCCGCCGCGCCGGCATGCGACGCGAACGGGCACCCGCCCAAGCCCGCAACCGCGGCATCGAAGGTGGCGACGCCCATTTCGAGGCCCGCGTAGGCGTTGGCGACGCCCATGCCGCGGGTATCGTGCAAATGCAGGGAAATTTCGAGTTCCGGGTATTTTTCGCGCACGGCGCCCACGACGCGCTTGATGGATAGCGGCGTTGCCCACGCCATGGTGTCGGCCAGCGAAAGCGTCTTGAGGGCGATCTGTTTTTCTGCCGCGATGTCGAAGACCTGGGCGATGAGTTCGAGAATGCGGGGGATGCCGATATCGCCTTCGAAGTTGCAGCCGAATGCGGCCATGATGCTCGCGCGATCGACGGCGACGCCGTAGTGCTTGAACATGTCGGCCATGAGCCGCGCGGCGTCGAGGTTCTGCTGCAAGGTGCGCTTCTGGTTGCGCTGCAGGAACTTTTCGGACGCGGTCAGGGAAAGCGAGCCCCGGATATCCAGTTTTTGCGTGGCGATGGCTCTTTCGAGACCCCTGTCGTTGAGCCACAGGCCCGTATAGCGTATGCCGGGCTTTCTGGTGAAGCCGCTGACGACCTGTTCGGCGTCGGCCATGGACGGCACGGCTTTCGGGTTGACGAACGAGGTGACCTGGATCTGCTCGAGGCCCGTTTCAGACAGGCTGTCGATGAACTCGATCTTGCGGGCGGTGGGAATAGGGCCCTTTTCGATTTGGAACCCTTCGCGCGGGCCTTCTTCCAGGATATGTACTTTCTTCGGTAAGTCCGACATGGTCCTATCTGCGCGCCTGCGGTCCGCGCCCTGCGCGAGCCGTTCGACGGGCATCCTCCGTTAGAGTTGTGTAATTCATTATGCAAATTAAAAATTTGCTTTTGGCCTAAGTTACCGGCAAAACTAGCGGGCGTCAATCCGTTTCGGCGCTTTTCGCCGCGCGATCCGCGCGGCGAAAACGGCCTTCCGCGCCGTACCGGTTTGCCGGAAATCGGGAAAAACCCGTAGGGAAACAGAGAGAAGCGGTGACCGCGCAGTGTTGACAAGCCGTATGGCAGGCCATAGGATTGAAAAACAAATAAATTATCAACTCGCATAGCAAATAATGAAAGGCGGCGATGACTTCACCAGGAGGAGCGAAATGAACGCAGAGCGAGCAGGGGGATTTTTCTGGCTGCTGGTGGGCGGAGCCAGTGTTTACGGCGCGCAGGGGCTGGGGGTAGGGACGATGTCCGAGCCGGGGTCGGGGTTCATGGCATTTCTGGGCGGAATGCTCATTCTGATGCTGGCGTTGGTCGTCTGCGTGAAATCGTATTGCACGGACGCCAGCGCGGGTACGCGTATTTCTGAACTATGGAAGGGGCTGCAGTGGTGGCGGTCGGCGGCGATCTGCCTGCTGGTGCTGGCCTTCATCCTGCTGTTCAGCACGCTGGGCTACTTCGTCAGCAGCCTGTTGCTGCTGGTGGTGATCATGCGCTGGATCGAAGGGCAGTCCTGGCGCTTTTCGCTGCTTGTTCCCATTGTGGTCGTGCTGGCAACGTACACGTTGTTCAAGACGGTTCTGAAAATCAACTTGCCAGCCGGAATTTTCGGCATCTGATCTGGAAGTCACGATATGGATCTTTTGCAGAACGTTGCCCATGGCTTTGATGTCGCCTTCCAGTGGCACAACTTGATCTTCTGTTTTCTCGGCGTGCTGATCGGCACATTGATCGGCGTGCTGCCCGGCCTGGGGCCGATCGGAACCATGGCCATCCTGCTGCCCGTCACCTACGGCGTTTCGCCGGT
Organism: Bordetella petrii; assembly: GCA_017745595.1. Taxonomy (GTDB): domain Bacteria; phylum Pseudomonadota; class Gammaproteobacteria; order Burkholderiales; family Burkholderiaceae_B; genus Bordetella_A; species Bordetella_A petrii_C. The sequence continues at coordinate 11,459 of WMBV01000001.1, read as the reverse complement.
AACGGCGGTCATCATGCTTGCCGGCATTTACTACGGCGCGCAATACGGCGGCTCGACAACCTCGATACTGGTGGGCGTGCCGGGTGAGGCGTCGTCGGTCATTACCGCGCTCGACGGCCACCAGATGGCCCTGAAGGGCAGGGCCGGACCCGCGCTGGGCATTGCCGCCTTCGGTTCTTTTATCGCGGGCACCTTGTCCATCATCGGCCTGATGGCGCTTGCGCCGCCCCTGGCGTCGATCGCGCTGCGATTCGGCCCGCCAGAGTATTTCGCGCTGATGATACTGGGGCTGGTCATCCTGACTTACCTGGCCCAGAAATCGATGGTCAAGGCCTTGATGATGGCCGCCGTGGGCGTGGTGGTCGGTACGGTCGGCCTGGACAACATGACCGGCCTGCCGCGCTTCACTTTTGACAGGCCCGACCTGCTGGACGGCATCGATATCGCCCCGCTGGCAATGGGCTTGTTCGGTGTGTCCGAGATTCTTCTGAACGTCGAGCGCACGGTCAAGCAGGGCGTGGTCGTCAGCCAGGTCAAGAATCTTCTGCCCAGCAGGAAAGACTGGCGGCAGGCGTTTTTTCCCATGATGCGGGGCTCGGTGACCGGATTCTTCCTCGGCATTCTGCCCGGTGGCGGCGCCACGCTGTCGACGTTCGTGTCGTACAGCGCGGAAAAGCGCATTTCCAGGACGCCCGAGGAATTCGGCCAGGGCTCGATTGCCGGGGTGGCGGCCCCCGAGGCGGCAAACAATGCCGCCGCGCAGTCGTCGTTCATTCCCCTCTTGACGCTGGGCGTGCCCGGCAATTCGGTCATGGCGATTCTGCTGGGCGCGCTGATGATCCACGGCATTTCGCCCGGCCCGCTCATGATCCAGCAGCACCCCGATCTGTTCTGGGGCGTCGTCAGCAGCATGTATGTCGGCAACGTGCTGCTGCTGCTGCTGAACCTGCCCTTGATCGGCGTCTGGGTGCGCCTGCTGCGCGTGCCTTACGGCATTTTGTTCCCGCTGATTCTGTTCATTGCCCTGACCGGCGCCTACGTCATCAACGGCAACGAAATGGATCTGTATTTGATGCTGTTCTTCGGCGTGCTGGGCTACCTGATGCGCAAGTTCGAATACGAGCCGGCGCCGCTGATCCTGGCATTCGTGCTCAGCCCCATGCTCGAGAACGCCATGCGCCAGTCGCTGGTGCTGTCGTCCGGAAGCATGGAGATCTTCGTGTCCAGCTATATCTCTATTACTTTTTTCGCGCTTGCGGCGCTGCTGCTGCTGAGCTCGGTCTTGCCCGCATTCAGAAAGAAAAGAGAAGCCTTTGCCGCCACGGCGGAAGAAGAGGCGTGATTGCGGTTTTATCTGGTGCAGCTAAAGGAGGCTGTTATGGGGTTCAAGAATAAAACATTGCAGTGGGCCATGCGTGGTGCCGTGTCGGGCATGGCCCTGTCGTTCTCGGCGGGGGCGCATGCGGCGGATTTTCCCACCGGGCCGATCACCATGTATGTCGCGTATGCGGCGGGCGGCACGACTGACTTGACCGCCCGTGCCCTGGCACAGGGGGCCGAGAAAATCCTGGGCGTGCCCATTCTGGTTGAGAACAAGGCGGGCGGCGGCTCGACCGTGGCCAACGCCCTGACGGCCAGTAAAAAACCCGATGGCTACACCATTCTGGTGACGTCGACGGGTTCGCTCACCATGCGTCCGTTGCTGATGAAGGTGGCGTACAAGCCGGAAGACTTCCAGGTGTTGATGCAGTATTCCATGTATGTCGGATCGCTTATCGTCAATAGCGATTCGCCGTGGAAGAACATCAACGAGTTCATCGACTATGCGAAAGAGCACCCCGGCATGTCCTATTCCTCGTCGGGTACCCATACGCAACAGCAGGTGGGGGTAGAGACGCTGGCGCTGTGCAAGGGGCTGAAGTTCAAGCACGTGACGACCAAGGGCGGGTCGGCGTCGAACACGATGCTGATGGGCAAGCACGTGGATTTCGCGGCCGGTTCCGGGTCGCACCTGCCGCTGCTCGAACAGGGTGTATTCCGCGAACTGCTGATTTTCCATCGCGATGAGCGCGATCCGAAGTCTCCCGATACGCCGGTCATGAAAGACATTGGCTGCCCGCCCAGCAACCCGGCCAGCGCCATGATTGTGATCGCGCCCGCGGGGCTGCCCGACGACGTGGCACAGAAACTGAGCGGCGCGCTCAAGCAGGCCGCGCAAGAGCAGTCGTTCCAGGATTTGCTGAAGAAATTCAACCTGCCCTATGACTATAAAGACGGCGCGACCGTGATGAAAGAAATGCCGCCGGAAGTGGAGTGGTACAAGGACTACCTGAAGAAGGCGGGCGTGGAAATGATCCAATGACGCGGCGCCGGTAAAGGCGGCGTAGACGTGCTGGAACGCGCCCCGCGGGCGCGTTCCAGGGCTTGGAGTTCCATGCGGAAAGGGTTTGGCGGATGAACCAGAAAAGCAGTTCCGGCCACGAGTGGCGTGCGCAGGCTGATGTGGTCGTGGTTGGATTCGGAGGGGCGGGGGCGGCGGCCGCGATTACCGCGGCCGACCTGGGCGCTTCGGTGATCTTGCTCGAGAAAGCCCCGCGGGGCAACGAGGGCGGCAACACCCGCGTCGCGGCGCAAGGGTACCTGAATCCGTCATCGCCGGACCTGGCCCAGACCTACTTGAACGCGCTGTGCGGGCCGTATCCGGTGCCCGCGGACATGGCGCGGGCCTGGGCCGAAGAGATGTGCAAGAACAATGCGTGGCTGGAAGCCATCGGCGGCGACCCCCAGGAACACCAGTTGCCTCCCGAAGGCGTCGAGTTTCCCGAGCTGCCGGGCGCGGCCTGCGTACACAAATACCACCACGGCGACATTCTGGGGTATTCGAAAACCTGGGAAGCCCTGGCCCGCGCCGTGGCCGGGCGCGATATTGAAATCTGGTATGAGTCGCCGGCCCGGCACCTGATACAGGCGGGCGAAACCGGGGCCATTCTGGGCGTCCGGGCCGAGCGCGACGGCCGGATGTTCAATGTGCAGGCGCGCAAGGCGGTGATCCTGACTTGCGGGGGCTTCGAGAACAACCAGGAGATGATCCGCAATTTTCTGCCCAACCTGCCGTTCTGCTATACGTCCGGCACTCCCTATAACGAAGGAGACGGCGTCAGGATGGGCATGGAGGTGGGCGCCGATCTCTGGCACATGAACAATTTCGCCGGGCCCACCATGGCCCTGAAGGTTCCGGAATACCCGACCACGTTTTCCCTGGTGCCCCTGCATTTTTCCCATGAACCGCGGGGAGGCATGGTAGTGGTGGGCCCGGACGGAAAGCGGTTTGCCGACGAAAAATACAAGAACCGGCATGGCAAAGTATTCGATGGCGGCAACTGGGTTGCGCCGCGCATGCCCTTGCCGATGTACATGGTTTTCGATCATGCGCTGTTCAGGGCGGGGCCGCTGCACAACGGCACGCCCACGCACGGCTGGACACAGATCATGTGCGGCTATGCATGGAGCGCCGACAACGAACGCGAGCTGAACAAGGGGTGGATCAAATCGGCGCCGACCCTGGCGGCGCTGGCCGGCCTGCTCGGCTTGCCGGAGGGCAGTCTTGCGCGGACCGTGGCCCGATGGAATGAACTATGCGCCGGCGGCCAGGACGTGGATCTGGGCAGAAAGAAAATGCTGACGCCGTTTTCCGATGGCCCTTACTATGCCGTCGAGCTGTCGCCGTCCATGCTCAATACCCAGGGCGGGCCGCGCCGCAACGCCCGGGCCCAGGTCGTCAGGCCGGGCGGGGAGCCCATCCCGCGGCTGTACAGCGCGGGCGAGCTGGGATCGATTTACAGCTACCTGTACCAAGGCACGGGCAATATCGGCGAGTGCTTCGCGTTCGGCCGCATTGCCGCGCGCAACGCGGTGGCCGAAAATTCCTGGATCTGAGGCGGGGCCGGCGCAAGAACAATCAATGCAGAAACCGGAGCCGCTGATCCTGCTTGCCCTGGCAGGGGTGCAATTTACCTTTGTCCTGGGTTTCATGATGATGCTGCCGCTCGGGCCGCAGTTCATCAACGATCTTCATATCACCACGCGGCAATTCAGCACGCTGCTCGCGGCCTATACCTTTATCGCGGCGGCGTCGAACCTGCTGGCGACGACGTACATCGACCGCTACGGCCGCCGCACCCTGATGCTGGTGGTTTATGGCTTGTTCCTGGTCGCCACGATCACCTGCGGCCTGGCACCCGACTACCACAGCCTGCTGCTGGCCCGCGCGTTCGCGGGCGCCACCGGCGGGCTGCTGGGGTCCATGGTGCAATTGTTCGTGGCGGACTTGATACCGTATGAGCGGCGGGGCAGGGCGCTGGGCGTCGTCATGTCGGCGATGTCCGTGTCGGCCGTCGTGGGCATACCGCTGGCGCTTTTCCTGGCCAATCATTTTCCCGCGCTCAGCTGGCGGGCCTCATTCTTCTTTCTGGCCTGCATGATCGCGGCGATGTTCTGCGCCTGTTGCTGGATTCTGCCGCCGATTCCCGGCCGCACGAAGCACACCGACCCCGGGAAAGTCCTGAAGACGATTTTCGCGGTGGCCAAAGACCGCAATCACATCAGCGCGTTCGTGCTGATCCTGATGTTGATGATGGCGAGTTTCACCGTCACCCCCTATGTGCCGCTCTACCTGACGCTGAACCTGGGCCAGCCGGAATCGTTCATTACCCTGGTCTATTTGTGCGGCGGCATCGCCAACTTCTTCGGCGCGCAGGTCTTCGGTAGAATGGCGGACAAATACGGGAAGCCGCGGGTGTTTCGCACCGTCGCTTTCATCTCGTTTGTTCCCGTGCTGATTACGACGCATCTTCCGGTCGTGCCGTGGTGGCTGATTCTGATCAACGCGGTGCTATTTTTCATTTTTGTCTCCGGACGCATGGGGCCCGGCATGGCGCTGATCAGCGCGGTACCGAAACCCGAGGTCCGGGGGCCGTTCATGAGCCTGGTCTTTACGTTGCAGATGCTGTCATTCAGTCTGGCCAGCCTCAGTTCCGGGCTCATCATCCACCGCGACCCCAACGGAAATCTGCAAAATTTCAATTGGGTGGGTTATCTTGCGGTGGCATGCGGCGCGGCAACCATTTTTCTTGCCCATCGCGTCGAAACCCACCTGAAGGCGGCTACCGGTGCGCGCTGATCGCAGTTCCTGGGCGATTTTCCTGATCTTCCTGCGGCTGGGACTGACCTCTTTCGGCGGCCCGGTTGCCCATCTGGGTTATTTCCGCGACGAGTTCGTGACGCGGCGGCGCTGGCTGACCGAACGCAGCTATGCGGACCTGGTCGCCCTTTGCCAGTTCTTGCCGGGGCCCGCCAGCAGCCAGGTCGGGATCGCGCTCGGACTGTCCCGCGCGGGCTATGGCGGGGCGGTCGCGGCCTGGGCGGGCTTTACGCTGCCGTCCGCGGCGGCCATGATCCTGTTCGCGCTGGGCATTGCCAGCTACGGCAGCGCGATGCCAGCCGGCGTACTGAGCGGCTTGAAGGTGGTGGCCGTGGCGGTGGTCGCGCAAGCCGTGTGGGGAATGGCCCGCAATCTTTGTCCCGACGTGCCGCGCCTGACCATCATGACGGCGGCCACCTGTTTCGTGCTGCTGGTGCCGTCCATCTGGGGGCAGGTGGGCAGCATCGCCGTTGCCGCGCTCATTGGCCTTGTGCTGTTCAAGCCCGAGCAGCAGGCGGCCCACGACATTCTGCCGATGGCCGTCCGGTACCGCGCCGGTTTGTTCTGGCTGGCGCTGTTCTTTGCCCTGCTGATTGGCCTGCCGGTGCTGGCGGCCCTGTTCCCCGACCGGGCGCTGGCGACGATAAGCGCCTTTTACCGCGCGGGATCGCTGGTGTTCGGCGGGGGGCACGTCGTGCTGCCGTTGCTGCAAGCCGAGGTCGTATCGACCGGCTGGGTCGGCAATGACGCCTTTCTGGCCGGCTACGGCGCGGCCCAGGCCGTCCCGGGCCCGCTATTCACGTTCGCGGCGTTCCTGGGGGCTTCCATGAACGGCGCGCCCTCTGGCTGGCTCGGCGGCGCGATCGCCCTGTTGGCGATCTTCGCGCCCTCGTTTCTTCTGGTTTTGGGGGTGCTGCCCTTCTGGGAGCGCCTGCGCCGCAATACCCGCACGCAGGCCGCTTTGTTGGGCGTCAATGCGGCCGTGGTCGGCCTGTTGCTGGCCGCCTTGTACCAACCCGTGTGGACAAGCGCGATACACGCCCCGCGGGACTTCAGCCTGGCGCTGGTGGCGCTGGCCGCGCTGGTCTTCTGGAAGCTGCCGCCCTGGCTGGTGGTGGCGGGCAGCGGCGCCGCCGGGTGGTTATTGAGCACGATTCTGTAGGGCCCCGATCGCGATATCTTCGGCGGGCCCCGCCCGCGGGACTGCCGCGAGTTTGGTCCGGATTAGCAAAAACCCGCTATGATTATTAAATAATAATGATTATCATGCTTGTTTTGACTAATCATAAAATAAGGGGCTCATGGTGCAGACAGCATCGGAAGAGCGGGCAGGGGCGAGAAGGCGCGCCAGCGTGGCCGTCAAGCGGGCGCTGGCCAGCAGCGCGGCGTTCTATGCGGCAACGGTAACGGCGCAGACGACGGATCCGGCTGCGGCGACGGCGACGTCGCTGCCCGCCATTACCGTGTCGGGCACGCCGGAGGCGATGGGCGAGGCGCCCCCCGCCATCGCGGGCGGCCTGATCGGAGGCGGCGCCCGGATGGGTATTCTGGGCAACACATCCGTCATGGACACGCCCTTCAGCGTGACCAGCTATACCGCCCAGACCATGGAGAACGAACAGGCGCGTTCGGTGGCCGACGTGGCCGCCCTGGACCCGTCGGTGCGGATGGGCAGCGCCCGGTCCAACATCAATGAAGACCTTACGATCCGCGGCTTCACGGTGCCCAGCGGAGACTTCGCGCTGAACGGCATGTTCGGCTTGACCCCTTTCTGGCGCGCGCCGGTCGAGACGCTGGAGCGGGTGGAAATCATCAAGGGGCCGTCGGCGGCGCTGTTCGGCATGACGCCCGGCGGCAGCGTGGGCGGCGTCGTCAACCTGGTGCCCAAGCGCGCGACCGACGAGCCCATTACCCGCGTCACCGGCAGTGTGTCGTCGGACTCGGTGTTCGGCGTGCATGCCGACATCGGCCGCCGCTTCGGGCCGGACAACGCTTTCGGCATCCGCGTCAACGGGATGATCCGCGACGGCGATACGCCGATCAAAGAGCAGTCCACGCGCGATGGCCTGGGTTCCCTGGCGCTGGACTACCGGGGCGAAGCACTGCGCGCGTCGCTCGACCTGCTCTGGCAGAAAGAACGTATCGACAATGTCGTGCGCCAGTTCCAGCCAGGTCCGGATCTGACCGCCATTCCCCACGCGCCGAGCAATAACAACCCTTATCCCGGCCTGGGCTGGAGCGATGGAATCAATAAGTCGGGCGTTTTCAAGGTTGAATACGACCTGACGGACCACATTACCGCCTACGCCGGATACGGCCAGCGCAAACTGGACTGGGACGCGATCGCCGCCAATCCGGTGCTTCTGAATACGCAGGGCGATTATTCCTTCTTCGGCGGCTGGCAGCGCATGACGGTCGACAGCAAGTCCACCGAGGCCGGGTTGCGCGGCAGGTTCTCGACCGGGCCGGTGCGCCACAACGTGGCGTTCAGCTACACCAAGCTGGACCAGGACCAACGCCTGGGTTTCTACACCGGATTTCCGGGCGGCATGTCCAACATCTATTCGGGCGAGGTGTTCGACACCCCGTCCACGTCGGGCATCGACAACCCGTTGCGGCGATATGTGGACACCAAGCTGACGAGCTATGCCTTGGCGGACACGATGTCGTTCATGCAGGACAAGCTGTTGCTGACCCTGGGTGCGCGCCGCCAGCAGGTGGTCAGCCAGAACTACAACTTCATGACCGGCGACCCCTCCGGGCCGGGCTACGACGAACACGCCACCACGCCGTTCGTCGGCGCCGTGGTCAGGGTGCGGCCCGACATCTCGCTATATGCCAGTTATGTCGAAGGCTTATCCCAGGGCGACACCGCGCCCACCAGCGCGGCGATCAGCAATCCGGGTGAACAGTTGTCGCCGTTCAAGTCCAAGCAGAAAGAGATCGGGGCCAAGTTCGACCTGAACGACGACATGCTGGCCACCATCAGCCTGTTCGAACTGACCCGGCCCAGCTCCGGCATTTCGGGCGATACCTTTGGCGTTTTCGGAGAACAGCGCAACCGCGGCATCGAGGCGACCTTCGCCGGCGAAGTGGCGCGCGGCGTGCGGCTGCTGGGCGGCATCAGCTACATCGACGGCGTCATCAACAAGGCCGTGGAGCCCGGGCTCAAAGACAACAAGGCCATCGGCGTACCCGACTGGCAGTTCAATCTGGGCGCAGAATGGGATACCCCCTTTCTACCGGGCCTGACGTTGACGGGACGCATGATCTACACCGCCAGCACCTATGCCGACGCCGCCAATACGCTGTCGGTTCCCAGCTGGACCCGGTTCGATGCCGGCGCCCGCTACGAGACGCAAGTCTCGGGCAAGCCCGTCACATTTCGCCTGAACGTGGAAAACCTGTTCGACAGGGATTACTGGGGCACCGCGACCGCGGGCTATTTGTTCGTGGGCTCGCCGCGCACGTTCATGCTGTCGGCCAGCATCGGCTTCTAAGGACGTCCGGATGTCTACGCGCACTTGGTCCTGGATTCACAAATGGAGCAGCCTGGTCTGCACCGTGTTCATGCTGCTGCTTTGCCTGACCGGGCTGCCGCTGATCTTCCACGAGGAAATCGAGCACCTGACGGGCGTGGTCGAGGCTCCGCCCATGCCCGCGGGCACGCCGAACGCCAGCCTGGACCGGATTGCGCAAGCCGCGCTGGAGCGCCGCCCGGGCGAGGTGATCCGCTACATGTTCTGGGAGCAGGACGAGCATCCCGACATCACCTATGTGTCGATGGCCAGCGCCGTCGATGCGCCGCCCGAGGAGAACAACGCCGTCATTGTCGATTCGCGCACCGCCGAGGTGCTGGACGAACCGAAGACCAATGAAGGCTTCATGTATGTCATGCTCAAGCTGCACACCGACATGTACGCGGGGCTGCCTGGCATGCTGTTCCTGGGCGCCATGGGCCTGCTGATGGTCGTGGCCATCGTGTCGGGCGTGGTGCTGTATTACCCGTTCATGCGCCGCCTGAAGTTCGGCGCGCTGCGCACGCGGCGCAGCACCCGGGTCAAGTGGCTGGACTGGCATAACCTGTTGGGCATTGTCACGGTGGTGTGGCTGACCGTCGTCGGCCTGACGGGCACCATCAACACGCTGAACCGGGTCATCCTGGGCCTTTGGCAGATGGACCAGATGGCCGAAATGACGGCGCCTTACCGGGGCCTGCCGCCCGTGACGCAGCCCGCGCATCTCGAAGCGTCCATCGGCGCCGCCCGCGCCGCGGTGCCCGACATGACGGTGAGCCTGGTGGCCTTTCCGGGCACGATGTTTTCCAGCCCCCATCACTACACGTTTTTCCTGAAGGGCAGCACGCCCGTCACGGCGAGGCTGTTGAAGCCGGCCCTGGTGGATGCCACCACCGGCCAACTGACCGATACGCGCGACATGCCCTGGTATGTGAAGACGCTGTTCCTGTCGCAGCCGCTGCATTTCGGCGACTACGGCGGCCTGCCGCTGAAGGTGCTGTGGGCGGTGCTGGACATCTTCGCCATCGTCATACTGGGCAGCGGCCTGTACCTGTGGCTGCGCAAGCCGAAGGCCGCGACCGCGGCGAAGACACATGCCGAGGGCGGCCTGCCCGGGCCCGCCACCGCATTGCGTCGCACCAACACGAACGAGGCCGCGCAATGAACCGATATGAATCCCACCGGGTGCGCACCGATCATCTGCAATCGCCCGGCGAAGTTTTCCACGTCCCCGTCTGGCTGGGGGTGGCGTCTATCGTCGGCCTGATCTCGGCGCTGCTGGGCGACGGCATCTGGGACGTGCTGTCGTGGGCGGCCATACTGGCCCCGGTCGCGACGGTGGGCTGGGCATGGCGCAGGCGCGCGCGGTAGCCGCGGGCTTGCCAGGCGGATCGGAATGGCTGGCGCGCGCTTCGGTGTCTGACACCCTGCGGGAGTCAGACACCTGGACACTACAGGGACACTAGGATACCTAGAGCGGCGCGTCGAGGGCGCGCAACTGCGCGCGCAGCTGCCGCACTTCGTGGCTAAGGTCCAGGATCAGGGCGGCGGCGTCGAGGCAGGCGCCGAAGTCGCGTTCGAGGCGGCGGGTTTCCAGCGCGCGCTGCAGATCGCCGCTGTGAAAACGCCAGTCGGCCGGCCGCGCGCCCGCGGCATCGACGATGCCAACTTGCACCAACTGCGCCACCCATTCGACTTCGGCTCCGCAGGCGCGCGCCAGGTCGTCGGCGCTGAGGGACTGCGCCTGGCCCACGTAGGTGCCGCTGGCGGCGATGACGACGGTTTTCATGATCACACCTCCATCTGGGGCCGTGGATTGAAGGGCAGGTCCGCCTGCATCTTGCGATAGGCGGCGCGCGCGGCATCGGTGTTGGCGGGCGGCAGGACCACCTCGAGCACCAGGTACAGGTCGCCGGGCGGCTCGCCGGGAATGCCGCGGCCGCGTAGCCGCAACTTGCGGCCGTTGCCGGAGCCGGCGGGGATGGTCACTTCGACCACGCCGCCGGGCGTGGGCGCGTTGACGCTGGCGCCCAGCGCGGCCTCCCAGGGAGCGACCGGCAGCGTCATGGTGAGGTCGCGGCCTTCGACGCGATAGCGCGGATGGGGCTTGAAACGCACTTCGAGGTACAGGTCGCCGTTTTCGCCGCCGCCATGGCCGGGCATGCCCTGGCCGGCCAGGCGGATGTACTGGCCTTCGCGCACGCCGGCCGGGATGCGCACGCTGAGCGTGCGCGTCTGCATTTGCGGATGGCCCTGGTCGTCCAGGTGCACCGAGCGCAGGCTGACGTCGCGCGTGGCGCCTTTCAGGGCGTCTTCGAGATCGATTTCGATGGCGGCATGATGGTCTTCGCCGCGGGCGCGGAAGTCGGGGCGCGGGCCGGGCCGGGCGCGGCTGCCGAACAACGAAGAGAAGAACTCGCTGAACTGGGCCTCTTCGCCGGGCGCCGCCGTGCGGTGGAATTCGAACCCTTCGTCCCAGCCGGGAGGCGGCTGGAATTGCCCGTCGGGCGCGGCGCCGCTGGCGAGCTTGTCGTAGGCGCGGCGCTTTTCCGCGTCGCGCAGGACGTCGTAGGCCTCGTTGACATCGCGCATGCGCGCTTCGGCGTTGCTTTCTTTACTGACATCGGGATGGTATTTGCGGGCGAGCTTGCGGTAGGCGCGCTTGATGTCGTCGTCCGAGGCATCTTGCTTGACGCCCAGCGTCTGGTAGTAGTCTTTGAATTCCATCCATCCCTCCCGCC
>WMBV01000019.1 GCA_017745595.1 Bordetella petrii | reverse complement strand
GCGCGGTACGGTACAACCCCGTGCTAAAGGCCTTCCATGGCCGCTTGATCGCCGCAGGCAAGCCCAAAAAGGTGGCCTTGGTCGCCTGCGCCCACAAACTCATCCGCATCATCAATGCCATGAGCCGTACCGGACAACCCTGGAACGAACAATTGCATACCCCAGCAACTTGACTCCAAACACAGTTGCTGCGGGAGTCAGACACCTGCAAAGCCGGTCCCTACTGCGCCTGCCCGCTGGCCACCAGTTGCTCGAACCGCTTGTCCAGCTCGGCCAGCGAGTTGCTGATGTGGGCGCGCCGCGCCTTGATCCAGGCGTCTTGCGCGGCCAGCCGTTCGCGCGCTTCCTTCACCATGCGCTGCATCTCGGCGGGTTGGGGGCCGCCCACGGTTGCGCGGTGCTTCACGATGGCCACCGGATCCAGCGTCGCGCGGAACTCGGCCTCGCTCATGGGCAGTTCGGCGGGGTACTTCGACCCCTCGACAGCCTCTTCATAGATGCGCCGCGCCTGGTCGTACGGAAAATCCAGCGGCTTGATGTTGTTGGCCTTGGCATAGCTGACCACCTCGGACGCAAAGTGGTGGCCCACGCGGAACGGCAGCTTGTACTTGCGCATCAGCACGTCGGCCAGCTCTTGCGACGCGGTCCAGTCGCTGTTCAGTTCTTCCAGCGCGCGGTCGGGGCTGATCACCATGGCTTTCAACACGCGGTCCCAGCGCTGCAGCATGCTGATGGCGCTGTCGACCATGGCCGAATTCTGCTTCACGCTCTTGGGGTCGCTCATGCCCGGCGTGATGTTGTGCGTTTGCAGTATCGGGCCCATGGCCAGGGTCACGGCGGTAGACGCGGCACTGCGCGTGTCGTTCAGCAGGCCCGGATTGCGCTTCTGCGGCATGGCGCTCGACACATAAGTGTTGCCACCGCCCTCTTCCAGCAGAATCCACGGGCGCGACTGCGCATATTGCGTCATCACGTCTTCGACGAAATTGCCGGTATGCAGGGCGATGCTGGTCACGATGGACGCGGCTTCCACGGGCTGGTCCATCGAAGAAATCTGCGAGGCATCGTAGGCATTGTCGACCAGCGCCTCGAAACCCAGGTATTGCGCCATGCGCTGGCGGTCCAGCGGCCAGCTGGTGCCGTTGAGCACCGTCGTGCCCATGGGAGACCGGTCCACGCGCGCGTAGGCCTCGCGGATACGCTGCGCATCGCGGTCCAGCGCCGCGGCGTGGCCCAGCAAATAGTGGCCATAGCTGTTGGGCTGCGCCGCCACCCCGTTGGTGTAGTTGGGCACCACCGTCTCGACGTGCTTGTCGGCCAGATTGACCAGCGTCGTGGACGTGGCATTGAGCTGGTCGGCCAGCTCCAGCAGCTTGTCGCGCAGGATGGCGCTGCGATAGGTGGCGTGCATGTCCTGGCTGGAACGGCCGGCATGCAGCAGTGTGATGTCCTGGCCGGCCGCCTTGATCAGCAGGGGCTCGAAAGTGATCACGGTGGACGGCCGCTTGGCGCCCGGCTGGTTGCCGTCTTCGATCACCTTGGCCACGCCCGCCGCCAGGCGCGGCGCCATGGCGGGGTCGAGCAGGCCTTCGTCGGTATTGATCACGGCGGTGGCCTTGTTGATTTCGCCCAGCCAGAAGAACGGATCGCGCGGCGCGTCGGCGGGCGGCTGCGCATGCGCGCCGGCGCCGAGCAAGCACAGGGCCAGCGCCAGGGAAGTCAGGGAATGTCTCATGGCAATCTCGCTATAGGTGGAAGAATGAGTGTAGCGATGCGCGGCGCGCCGCCCTGGGCCGCTCACTGAGCAGCTCACCAAGGTTATATGCATAGTAATTATTATTCGTTCGTGTAGGCACCTGCGCTCCCTAGAATGAATCGGTAGACGGATTTGTGCCCCGCTCTGAGCTGCTTACAGCGCCAGGGCCGGGCCCCGCAAGCCGATGACCGCCACCCCCCTTTTCCCCGACTCTCCGCCCGCCACGCCCGCCGCCCTCAGCCAGGGCGACGACGCCTACGCGCGGCTGCGCGGCGACGTGATCGCGTGCCGCCTGCCGCCGGGCGCCATCGTGACCGAACCCGAGCTGATGGCGGCGTACAACATCCGCAAGACCAGCTGCCGCATCGCCCTGACGCGCCTGGCGCAAGACGGTTTCGTGCGCTCGCGGCCGCGCAAGGGCTACCAGATCGCGCCGATTACGCTGCGCGACGTGGAAGAAGTGTTCCAGCTGCGCGCCCAGATCGAGCCGCTGGCCGCGCGCCTGGCGGTGGGGCGGATAGACCTGGAGCACCTGCGCGCCCTGGAAGCCGCCTGCCGGCTGCAGCACCCCGTGCTGCAGCTGCATGACCAGATCGACGTTTTCATGGATGCCAACAAGGCGTTCCACCTGGCCATCGCGCAGGCCTGCGGCAACGAACGGCTGTATCGCATGCTGGCGAGCCTGCTCGACGAAATGTCGCGCCTGGTGGCGCTGGGCTTCGGCGTGCAGAAAACCAAGCCCGAAATCAAGCACGACCACAACGCGCTGATCGATGCCTTCGCGGAAGGCGACGCCCGCCGCGCCGAGCTGATCGCGCGCCGCCACATCGAGACCTTCCAGACCATGACACTGGACAAGCTGTACGCCAGCCTGGCCGAAACCGGCGCGGCCATCCCCGTGAAGGGCCCGGGGAGCTGGCGATGACGGCGGCCACCGCTGTCCGCGCGGCCGCGCCCGGCATGGCCCACCCGGCCCCCGCCGCGCTGCGGGTCGGCGCGGTGTCGCACCACTTCGGCAGCCTGGAAGTCTTGCGCAACGTGTCGTTCAGCGTCGCGCCGGGCGAGATCGTGGCCTTGCTGGGGGCGTCCGGTTGCGGCAAGAGCACGCTGCTGAATCTCGTGGCCGGCCTGGAATCTTTGCAGCAAGGCACGATCGCCCTGCCCGCGTCGGCATCGCTGGGCTACATGTTCCAGGAAGACCGGCTGCTGCCCTGGCGCAACGTGCGCGACAACGTGGCGTTCGGCCTGGAAACCTCGGGCCTGCCCCTGGCACAGCGGCGCCGGCGCGCGCTGGAAACCCTGGCGCTGGTGGGCCTGGACGGCTTCGCGCAATCGTGGCCGCACGAGCTGTCGGGCGGCATGCGCAGCCGCGCGGCGCTGGCGCGCACCCTGGTGATGCAACCCGACATGCTGCTGATGGACGAGCCATTTTCCAAGCTGGATCCGCACACGCGCTCGCAGATGCATGAAGAACTGCTGCGCATCCAGGCGGCCCGGCGCGCCACGATTCTGTTCGTGACGCACGACGTGGAAGAAGCGGTGGTGCTGGCCGACCGTATCGTGCTGCTGGCGCCGCGGCCGGGCCGCCTGCGCGAGATCGAATCCGTGGGCCTGCCGCGTCCGCGCCACCCCACCGACCCGGACGTGGCCGAGACGACCCGCCGCCTGCGGCTGAAGGTGCAGCCATGAGCAACGCCCGGCAATCGACCCTGCCCACGGCCGGCGCCGTGCGCCGCGGCCACGCGCGCCGCCCGTCGGGCTGGCCGCGGCTGGTGCTGTGGCGCGCGCTGCTGCTGGCGGCATTCCTGGCATGCTGGTACGCCGCGGCCAGCCGCAGTCCCGCCTTCATCCTGCCCGGCCCCGAAAAGGTGTGGCACGCGCTGCGGGGCCTGATGGCCGGCGACAACTTCACGCACGATGTCGGCATGACCATGTACCGCGTCGTGATGGGCTTCGTGCTGGCGGCCCTGGTGGGCACGCCGCTGGGCCTGGCGCTGGGCGCCAGCCGCTGGCTGGCCGAGGTGTTCGAACCGCTGCTGGCCGTGCTGAACACCGTGTCATCGGCGATCTGGGCCGTGTTCGCCATTATCTGGTTCGGCATTTCAGATGCCACCACCATTTTCGTGGTGTTCATGACGGCCATGCCGCTGATCCTGACCAACGTCTGGCAGGGCGCCCGCAACGTCGACAAACAACTGATCGACCTGGCGCGCTCGCTGCGCCTGTCGCGCGCGCGCATCCTGCTGCGCATCCACCTGCCATCGATACTGCCCTACTTTTTCTCGGGCGCGCGCCTGGCCTTCGGCTTCGGCTGGCGCGTCAGCCTGGTGGCGGAAACGCTGGGCGCCTCTGACGGCATCGGCTACCGCCTGCGCCAGGCCGCCGACCTGGTGCAGACCGACCAGGTATTCGCCTGGACCCTGCTGCTGGTGGTGCTGATGCTGGCGCTGGAAGGCGGCGTGCTCAAACCTCTTGAGCGGCATTTGTTCCGCTGGAAACCTCACTGATCCCTTACGGAGTTGCCATGTTCATGACCCGACTGTTGCGGTCCGCCGCCGGCGCCGCCGCGCTTGCCCTGATGTTCGCCGCCCCGGCCGCCAGCGCCGCCGACAAGGTCCGCATCGGCTACTGGAGCAGCGGCGTCAGCCTGGGCTACGGCTCGGTGCTCGAAGCCACCGACTTTCTCGAAAAACGCGGCCTGGACGTCGAGTTCGTGCGCTTTCCCGACGTGAACGCGCCGCTGCGCGCCCTGGCCTCGGATTCGATCGACCTGGCGTTCGGCGCGCCCGCGGCCGGCGTATTCAGCAGCGTGACCGAAGGCGTGCCCATCAAAGTCTACGCCGCCACGCAGCCGGCCGACGTGCAGTTCGTGGTGCCCGAAGATTCGCCCATTACCGCTATCGGGCAGTTCCGCGGCAAGAAGGTCGGCATGTCGCCGGCCGGCAGCTCGGTCGCCGTCATCGCGGGCGCTATCCTGGCGGGCAATTACCAGGTCGAGCCCGGCGACTTCTCGCTGGTGGGCGGCAACGAGTCGCGGCTGGTGCAGTTCCTGGCGCAAAAGCAGGTCGACGCCGCAGCCCTGCGCTCGGTCACCGTGGCCCAGCTCGACGAACTCAAGGTGCGCTCGCTGGGATCTTTCGCCCAGGAATGGCAGCGCCTGACGAAGAGCGATTCGGTGCCGTACATCGGCATCGGCGCCGTGCGCAGCGATTTCGTGGCGCAACAGCCGCAGGTGGTCGCCCGCGTGATCGCCGCGCTGCGCGACGCGGTCGAATGGGGCGGCGCGCATCCCGACGAGGTGGCCGCCATTCTGCAGAAATCTGCCAACCTGCCGACCGCCGATGCGCGCGCCTATGCCGGGCAATGGAAAAACATGTACCGCGTCGCGTTCGAGCCGGCCGACATCGCCACCCTGAAGCGCCAGCACGATGTCTTCGCGGCCAGCGGCCTGATCAAGGGCGAACTGGACCCGTCCCTGTTCGTGACCGGTCCTTACGAGCAATCCAAATCGTTGCGTTGAACACTTTTCTTCTTTAGGAAACCCACCATGAGCAAAACCATGAAAGCCCTCGTGCTGTCCGAACACGGCGGACTGGACCGCCTGCGGGTGGTGACGGACAAGCCCGTTCCCGCCGCCACCGCCGGCCACGTGGTGATCCGCGTCAAGGCCTCGTCTTTCAACTACCACGACGTCTTTACGGTGCAGGGCATGCCCGGCATCAAGGTTCCGCTGCCCGTGGTGATCGGTTTGGACATGGCCGGCGAGATCACGGAAGTCGGCCCCGACGTCACGGGCTGGCAAGCCGGCGACCGCGTGCTGGTCAACCCGCTGAACAAGTCGCGCGGCCTGATGGGCGAAATGCTCGATGGCGGCATGGCCGAGTATTGCCTGGTGTCTCAAGACCAGTTGATCGCGCTGCCCGAAAAGGTCGGTTTCGACGCGGCGGCCGCGCTGCCGGTGGCCTACGGCACCGCCCACCGAATGCTGATCACGCACAACACCGTCAAGGCGGGCGACAAGGTGCTGGTGCTGGGTGCCAGCGGCGGCGTGGGCACGGCCTGCGTGGTGCTGGCCAAGCTGCTGGGCGCCGAAGTCGTCGCGTGCGCGGGCAGCGCCGCCAAGCTCGAGGGCCTGAAGGCCATCGGCGCCGACCACCTGGTCAATTACCGCGACACCGACTTCTCGAAGTGGGCCATCGGCCAGTATGGCAAGCCGCAGCGCCGCACCCGCGAGGGCGGCGTGGACGTGGTGATCAACTTCACCGGCGGCGACACCTGGGTTCCGTCGCTGAAGTGCCTGAAACGCGGCGGCACGCTGCTGGTATGCGGCGCCACCGCCGGCCATGCGCCCGCCGAAGACCTGCGCTATGTCTGGAGCTTCGAGCTGAACATCAAGGGTTCCAACAGTTTCTACGACGACAACCTCAAGGCCCTGCTCGACCTGGTGGCCGAGGGCCGCATCGATCCGCTGATCGACCGCCGCGTGCCGCTGGAGCAGGCCGCCGACGGCCTGGCCCTGATCCGCGACCGCGAAGTGCTGGGCAAAGTCATCGTCAACCCCTGAACCGGATCTGCATCATGAGCGAAAACACTCCCCTGCCCACCGCCGAAGCCATCCAGGAACGCCTGCTGCGAGGCCCCTATCACCAATGGCTGGGGCTCGAAGTCGCCTCGGTGGCCGCGGGCGAAATCGAACTGACGGCGCGCTGGCGCGAAGAATGGGTCGTCAACCCCGACAAGCGCTACACGCATGGCGGCATCCTGGCCGCGCTGGTCGACCTGGCGGCCGACTGGGCCCTGGTCTCGCAGACCGGGCGCGGCGTGCCCACCATCGATCTGCGCGTCGACTACCATCGCGCCGCGCTGCCCGGCGACCTGCGCGTGCGCGGCAAGGTCATCAAGTTCGGCTCGCAGGTATCGACGGCCGAAGCGCACGTCTATGACAGCGAAGGCAAGCTGGTCGCCAGCGGCCGCGGCGTGTATTCCACGCCCCGCGCCTGAGGCGTAGCCGCCATGGCCACGTCGGTAGAAAACCTGGGCGCCCTGCTCGACGCGACCGCGCAATCGGACCCCGAACGGGTCGCGCTGATCGCGCTGGACGCCGGCGAGCACGCCCAGACCTGGACCTACGCGCAATTGCGCGCGGCGGCACGCCGCGTGGCCACGGCGTTGCGCGCGCGCGGCTATGCGCCGGGCGAGCGCATCGCCATCCTGGCGGCCAACTCGGCCCGTTACCTGGCCGCGCTGGCGGGCATCCAGCGCGCGGGCCTGGTGGCCGTGCCGGTGAATTTCAAGTTTCCGCCCGAGACCATCGCCTATATATTGCACGACTGCGGCGCGCGCCTGGTGCTGCACGACGCCGCGCGCGCGGGGGCCGTGCCGGCCGCGGCCGATGCGCTGGACCTGGACGGCCCGGCCTGGGACGCGCTGCCGGCCGACGACGGCGTGCCCCCGGCGCCCGTAGCGCCGGACACCCTGGCATTGATGCTGTACACCTCGGGGTCGACCGGCCGCCCCAAGGGCGTGCGCCTGACGCACGCCGGCCAGTGCTGGACCGTCCGCATGCGCCAGGCCGCCACGCCGCTCGACGGCGAACGCACCCTGATCGCCGCCCCGCTTTATCACATGAACGCATTGGCGCTGTCGCTGCTGGTGCTGGCCTGCGGCGCCAGCGCGGTGCTGCTGCCCCAGTTCCAGGCGCCGGCCTATATCCGCGCCATCGAGCGTTATCGCGTCACCTGGCTGACGGCCGTGCCCCCCATGATCGCCATGATGCTGCGCGAGCACGCGCTGCTGGCGGCCACCGATCTCGCCTCGGTGCGCGCGATCCGCATGGGCTCGGCGCCGGTCAGCGCCAGCCTGTGGCGGCAGATCCACGACATGCTGCCCAACGCCCGGGTCATCAACGCCTACGGCACCACCGAAGGCGGGCCGGTGGTGTTCGGCCCGCATCCCGAGGGCCTGCCCACGCCGCCCGCTTCGGTGGGCTATCCCCATCCGGCGGTGCGGGTCCGCCTGAGCCGGGGCCCGCAAGACGCCCCGGACACCGGCGTGCTCGAACTGAAAAGCCCCGGCCTGATGCAGGGCTACCACCAGCGCCCCGACCTGGGCACGCCGTTCACCGACGACGGCTATTACCGCACGGGCGACGTGTTCCATCGCGATGCCCACGGGTTCTATACCTTCGTGGGCCGCCGCGACGACATGTTCGTGTCCGGCGGCGAGAACATCTACCCCGCCGAGGTCGAGCGCATGCTGGAACGCCACCCCGCCGTACAGCAGGCCTGCGTGGTACCCATCGAGGACGACATCAAGGGCACCAAGCCGGTGGCCTTCGTGGTGCCGCGCGCCGGCGCCGCCGCGGACGAGGCCGACATCAAGCAGTTCGCGCTGGCGCATGCCCCGGCCTACCAGCATCCGCGCCACGTCTGGTTCGTGCCCGCGCTGCCCCTGGCCAGCACCAACAAGATCGACCGCGCGCGCCTGCTGCGCATGGCGGCCGAACATACCGGCCGCGCCGTCCCGCGCGACACGGCCTTGTCCCACACAGGAACCTCCCATGAAAATCCGTAATCTGGCGCGCGCCGCCTGGTGCGTCGCATTCGGCGCGGCCGCGGCCGGCGCCCACGCCGCCGACGACGTCACCGTAGCCCTGGCCATTCCCCCCGCCGTGCACGACGGCGCCCCCTATGCGGCCGCCGAGGAACTGGGCTATTTCAAGCAGGAAGACCTCAACGTCAAGACCATCGTGTTCCAGGGCGCGGGCGCGCTGCTGCCGCAAGTGGCCAGCAAGCGCGTCACCTTGGGCTACCCCACGTCCGAGCCGGTGATCTCCAGCTATTTCAATAGCAAAGATCCGCTGCCGCTGCGCTATTTCTACAACGGCGTGCCGGCCAACACCATGGAATTCGCCGTGCTGGCCGACGGCCCCATCCATGCGTTGGCCGACCTGAAAGACAAGAAGATCGGCGTGGGCGCGCTGACCTGGGGCACCATTCCCGGCGGCCGCGCGGCGCTGCGCACGGCCGGCCTGGAACCCGGCAAAAATGTGGAATTCGTGGCCGTCGGCGCGCTGGCGGCGGGCTTCCAGGCCTTGCGCACCGGGCAGGTCGATGCGCTGAATTTCAACAGCAGCTGGAACGACATGCTGGAAATGTCGGGCACCAAGATACGGCGCGTGGCCTATCCGCCGGTTTTCAACGAAACCGCGGGCAATGGTTTCATCACGCACCAGGACACCTATCGCGATCACCCCGACCTGCTGGTGCGTTTCGCGCGGGCCTACACCAAGGGCCAGATCGCCTGCGAAGCCAACCCGCGATTCTGCGTGCAAGCATACTGGCGCGCGCATCCGGAAGCCCGCCCCGACGGCGACCAGGCGGTCGAACTCGAAAAGGCCACGACCCTGCTATCGCGCCGCCTGGAACGTGTGCTGCACAAACCCGACGGCACGGCGCGCGTGCCCGGCCAATACAACCTGGCGGCGATCCGCGCCGGCATCGAGGCCATGCACAAGGCGGGCGAATACCCGTCGGCCGACGTGCCCGTCGAGCGCATTTTCTCGAATGACCTGATCGGCCAGATCAACGACTTCGACGCGCAAGCCGTGCGCGCCCAGGCGAAGGAACAGCAATGAGCACGCCGGACGCCAGCCTGCAGATCACGCCCGCGGACGGGCTGCTGGACGTGCCGCGCCGCATCGTCGCGCGCGGCCTGCCGGCCGGCCCGGCCCAGGTGACCGCCACGCTGCGGCATCCCGACGGCAGCCACTGGCGCAGCCAGGCCGAATTCGCGGTAGGGCCCGATGGCGTGCTGGACCTGGACGCCCAGGCGCCCGTCGGCGGCGACTGGAACGTGGCCGATGCCATGGCCGCGGTGTGGTCGATGCGCCGCGAAACGCCGCCCAGCGCGCCCGAGCTCAGCGACGAGACCGCGCCCCTGGAAATCGCGGTCGAAGTGGCCTGCGGCGCGCTGCGGCTGCGGGGCACGTTCGTGCAGCGCTACGAGGGGGCCGGCGTCCAGCGCGCCGAACTGGCCGGCGAAGTCGTGGGCACGCTGTACACGCCGGCCACGCCGGGCCCGCACCCCGCCATCATGGTGTTCAACGGCTCCGGCGGCGGCATCCCCCGCCAGCGGGCCGCGCTGTACGCCGCGCATGGCTACCTGGCGCTGGCGCTGGGCTATTTCAAGGCGCCGGGCCGGCCCGACCATATCGCCGATATCCCCCTGGAATATTTCCAGCAGGCCCTGCAATGGCTGCGCCGCACGCACGCGCCGCGCCGCGGCTTCGTCGCAGTCACGGGCCAGTCGCGCGGCGGCGAACTTTCGCTGCTGCTGGGCGCGCGCTTTCCCGGCCTGGTAAACGCCGTGATCGCCTACGTGCCCAGTTCGGTCGTGCATGGCACGCTGCGGGCCGGCGCGCCCGGCCAGCCGCCCGACGCGCCGGTCTGGACCTGGCGGGGCCAGCCTCTGCCCAACGTCTGGCAGGACAATCCGCGCGCCGACTGGACCGCCTTCCGGCAGGCGCCGGCCGACGGCTCGCCCGTGCGCCAGGAACCCGCTTTCCATACCCCGCTGGCGCACGCGCCCAGCGTGGCGGCCGCGCGCATCCCGGTCGAGCACATCGCCGGCCCCGTGATGTTGATCTCGGGGACCGACGACGGGTTCTGGCCTTCTACGTATTACGCCGAGCAGGTGGCCGCCACGCTGCACGCGCACGGACACGCCTGGGCGGTGGAGCACGTGCGCTGCCAGGATGCCGGCCACGCCATCGGGCTGCCCAACGTGCCCGCGACCCTGATCGCCAAACCGCATCCGGTGGCCCAGCTGGTGCTCAGCGGCGGCGGCAGCGCAAGCGCCAACGCCCGCGCCAACCGGGCCTCATGGACGGCGGTACAGCGGTTCCTGCGCGAGGCGACGGCATGAGCCTGGATCTGAGCCTGGAAGCGGTCAGGCTGGTCTACCCCAGCCGGCGCGGCGACATCGACGCCCTGGGTCCCATCGACCTGGAGGTGCGCGCGGGAGAATTCGTGGCCGTGCTGGGTCCGTCGGGTTGCGGCAAGTCCACCCTGGTCAAGCTGGCCTCTGGCCTGATCGCGCCCAGCGCCGGCCAGGCGCGGCTGGGCGGCCACGGCATCGCGGGCCCCAGCCGGCATGCCGGCGTGGTGTTCCAGAAACCCAACCTGCTGCCCTGGAAAACCGTGGCGCAGAATATCCTGCTGCCGGTGCGCACGCTGGGGCTGCCCGCCGAGTCCGCCCCCGCGCGCATGCGCGAACTGCTGCAACTGGTAGGCCTGGACGGCTTCGCCGGCAACTATCCGCACGAACTGTCGGGCGGCATGCAGCAGCGCGTAGGCATTGCCCGCATGCTGATGTCCGACCCCGATCTCCTGCTGATGGACGAACCCTTCGCCGCGCTGGACGCCCTGACGCGCGAATCGCTGACGCTGGAGCTGCAGCGCATCTGGAGCCAGTCGCGCAAATCGGTGCTGTTCATCACGCACAGCATTCCCGAGGCCGTGTTCCTGGCCGATCGCATCATCGTGCTGTCGCCCCGCCCCGGCCGCATCGTCGAAGACTTCCGCCCCGCCCTGGCGCGGCCGCGCACGGCGGACACCCTGGGCCAATCCGATTTCAACGAGGCCTGCCAGCATCTGCGGCAGCACTTCCTGCATGCCTGATACCCGTCGTCCATCGTCTCCGCGCGCGCCGCGCCTGCCCGCGCCGGTATACCCCCTGATCAGCCTGGCCGTCCTGGTGTTGGCCTGGGACCTGGCCATCCGGGCATTCGCCATTCCCGATTACCTGCTGCCGGCGCCCGCGGCGGTGTTCCAGGCCCTGGTACAGGGCTTCGCCAGCGGCGCGCTGTGGCCGCACATCGGCACCACCCTGGCCGAAGCGCTGTACGGCTACGTGCTGGGCTGCGGCCTGGCGGTGCTGTTCGGCGCGCTGCTGGCCGAATCGCGCACCTTCGAGCGGTTCTGCTATCCGATCTTCATCGGCCTGCAGGCCATGCCCAAGGTCGCGCTGGGGCCCATCATCCTGGTGTGGTTCGGATTCGGCATGAGCTCCAAGGTCGTGCTGGTGGCGCTGGTGTGTTTCTTTCCGCTGTTCGTGAATACCGTCAACGGCATCAAGCGCGCCGATCCGGAACTGCTGGACGCCTGCCGCGCCTACTCCGCCAGCCGGCTGTACCTGCTGCTGCATGTGAAAATTCCCGCGGCCGCCGGCGATATTTTCTCGGGCCTGCAGATAGGCGTGTCGCTGGCCCTGATCGGCGCGGTGGTGGGCGAATTCCTGTCGGCCCAGCAGGGGCTGGGCTACCTGATCGCCTCGGCCTCCGTCAGCATGAGCCTGGCCACCATGTTCGCCGGCGTTTTCCTGCTGGCGGCCATCGGCCTGACCGGCTCGCTGCTGATGCGCCGGCTGCACCAGCGCGTCGTGTTCTGGGAAGGCGAAGCGCGCCAGCGCGACGCCTCTTGAGTGTGCGGCGAAGCCGCGCGGGATCGCGCGGCCAGGTGTCAGGCTCCCGCCAGGGTGCCTGACACCGCTGTGAGCAGACAGCCTGAGGGTCTTTCAGGTGTCTGACACCCTGCGGGAGTCAGACACCTGAAAGACCACCGTCGCGCGCCCTGGCCAGCATCAGCCGGTCCAGCGCATTGGCGAAAGCCCGCCGGTCGGCCTGGCTGAAGGCCGCGGGGCCGCCGGTGTCGATGCCGGCGCTGCGCAGTTCTTCCATCATGTCGCGCATCGACAGGCGTTCGCGGATGGTATCGGCGGTGTAGCGTTCGCCGCGCGGGCTGAGCACCAGCGCCTGCTTGTCGAGCACCTGGGCGGCCAGCGGAATATCGCCGGTGATCACCAGGTCGCCCGCCGCGGCGTGCTCGACGATATAGGCATCGGCCAGGTCGAATCCGCGCGGCACCTGTACCGCGCGCACCCAGGCCGAGGGCGGCGTGCGCAGCATCTGGTTGGCCACCAGGGTCAGCGGCCGCTGCCAGCGCTGCGCCGCGCGGTACAAGATGTCTTTGACCACGGCGGGACAGGCGTCCGCGTCTACCCAGATGTGCATGGCCTGGCCTTGGCTTTTTTCGAGGTTGGTCTTTTTCATAGGAATCGTTGGCAGGATACCGCGCAATAAGCCGCCTCGGGCGCTGGTTTAGAATCAGCGCAGACCCGCCCTACGGAAAACCCATGAATACCCCGGTTCGCCTTACCCAATATAGCCACGGAGCCGGCTGCGGCTGCAAGATTTCTCCCAAGGTACTGGACATCATCCTGGCCGGCAGCGGCGCGCAGAACCTCGACCCGAAGCTCTGGGTGGGCAATGCCTCGCGCGACGATGCCGCCGTGTATGCCCTGGACGACCAGCGCGGCGTGGTCTCGACCACCGATTTCTTCATGCCCATCGTCGATGACCCGTACGACTTCGGCCGCATCGCCGCCACCAACGCCATCAGCGACATCTATGCCATGGGCGGCGACCCCTTGCTGGCCATCGCCATCCTGGGGTGGCCCGTCAACGTGCTGCCGCCCGAAGTCGCGCGCGACGTCGTGCGCGGCGGCCGCGCGGCCTGCGATGCCGCCGGCATCGCCCTGGCCGGCGGGCACTCCATCGACGCGCCCGAACCCATTTTCGGCCTCGCCGTCACCGGCGTGGTGGACAAGGCCCGCCTCAAGCGCAACGACACCGCCACGGCGGGCTGCAAGCTGTACCTGACCAAGCCGCTGGGCATCGGCATCCTGACCACCGCCGAAAAAAAATCCAAGCTGCGCCCGGCCGACACGCACCTGGCGCGCGACTGGATGTGCACCCTGAACCGGCCCGGCAGCCGCTTCGGCAGGCTGGACGCGGTCAAGGCCATGACCGACGTCACCGGCTTCGGCCTGCTGGGACACCTGGTCGAAATGGCCGACGGCAGCGGCGTCAGCGCGCGCCTGCATTTCGATCGCGTGCCGCGCCTGCCCGGCATCGAGCACTACCTGGCCGAAGGCTGCGTGCCGGGCGGCACCGGCCGCAATTTCGACAGCTATGGCGAACGCATCGCCCCGCTGGGCCCGCAACAGATCAACCTGCTGTGCGACCCGCAAACCAGCGGCGGCCTGCTGGTGGCGGTGGCGCCCGAAGGCGAAGCCGAATTCCTGGCGGCCGCGGCCGAATCCGGACTGCGGCTGGACGCCATCGGCGAACTGGTCGCAAAACAGCGTTATGCCGTCGAAGTGATCTGATGCGCGCCGATACCCGCGACTACCGCCAACTCTTCCTGGACGACGTGCCCATGCTGGACACGCGCGCGCCCGTCGAATTCGGCAAGGGCGCGTTTCCCGGCGCGGTCAACCTGCCGCTGATGAACGATGCCGAACGGCAGCAGGTGGGCCTGTGCTACAAGCAGCAAGGCCAGGACGCGGCCATCGCTCTGGGCCACCGGCTCGTCGGCGGCCAGACCAAGGCCGCGCGGGTGGCGGCGTGGGCCGAGTTCGCCCGCGCCCACCCCCACGGGTATCTGTATTGCTTCCGCGGCGGCCTGCGCTCGCAAATCGCCCAGGCCTGGCTGCACGACGCCGGTGTCGAATATCCGCGCGTGCTCGGCGGCTACAAGGCCCTGCGCGGCTTCCTGCTCGACACGCTGGAACAGGCCGTGGCCCAGTGCCGGTTCGTCGTACTGGGCGGCATGACGGGCACGGGCAAGACCGAACTGCTGCGCGCCCTGCCCCACAGCCTCGACCTCGAGCACCATGCGCATCATCGCGGCTCCAGCTTCGGCAAGCACGTCGCTGGCCAGCCGGCGCAGATCGACTTCGACAACCGCGTGGCCATCGACATCCTGAAAAAACGCGCCGCGGGGCACGACGAATTTGTACTCGAAGACGAAGGCCAGGCCATCGGCTGCTGCAGCCTGCCCTTCGGGCTGTACCGAAGCATGCAAAGCTGCCCGGTCGTCTGGCTGGAAGACAGCCTGGGCAACCGCGTCGAACGCATCCTGCGCGACTACGTCATCGACCTGTGCGCCGAATTCGTGGACGCTTACGGCGCCGCGGCGGGCTACGCCCGGTTTGCCGAGCGCCTGCGGCAAAGCCTGGACAACATCGCCAAGCGGCTGGGCGGCGAACGCCACAAGCGCCTGGCGGCCGCCATGGCCGCGGCGCTGGCCGAACAAGAACGCGGCGGCGGCGTCGACTTGCATCGCGTCTGGATCGAAGCGCTGCTGACGCAGTACTACGACCCCATGTACACCCACCAGCGCGAACTCAAATCGGCCCGCATCGTCTATGCCGGCGAGCAGCAGGCGGTGCTGCAATACCTGCGGCATCCGCAATAAACCGCATTTACGGGTTTTCCCTAGTCAAACCCGGGTCGATAATGCCTGTGCCCGTTCGTCGTAGGCATACATCCACTCGTAAAAAGGTGTACTTACCATGACTACCGGAACCATAGTGCTCCATCGCGTCCTGCGCGCCACCCCCGAACGCGTCTACCGGGCTTTCCTGGAACCCGATGCCCTGGCCAAGTGGCTGCCGCCGTACGGCTACACCTGCCAGGTGCACCATATAGAAGCCAAGGTCGGCGGCACCCACAAGATGTCGTTCCGCAACTTCACCACCGGCCACAGCGACGCATTCGGCGGCGAATACCTGGAACTGGTCCCGTTCGAGAGAATCCGCTATACCGACCAGTTCGACGACCCCAACATGCCGGGCCAGATGGTGGTCACGGTTTCGCTGCGGCAGGTATCGTGCGGAACCGAACTGAATATCCGGCAAGAAGGCGTGCCCGAGGTCATTCCCACCGAAATGTGCTACTTGGGCTGGCAGGAATCGCTGCTGCAGCTGGCCAGGCTGGTCGAGCCGGAAAACGCCGAATGACGCCTCGGCCGGGCCTGCCGCGGCGGCGGCCGGGCCCGGACCGGCCCGCGGACTGGTTATGATCGGCATGCATCCGACGCGATGGCGTCACCCCGTTCACGAGAAGTGCATGCCGACCGTAACCACCCAAGATATTTCCGTCGACACCGCCGAAGGCCGCTTATTCGCCCGGCGCTGGACGCCCGACACCCTCGACACGCGGCAGGCGCCGATGGTCTTGTTCCACGATTCGCTGGGATGCGTGGAGCTGTGGCGCGATTTTCCGCGGCAGTTGGCGGCGGCGACCGGCCGCGCCGTCATCGCCTACGACCGCCTGGGGTTCGGCCGCTCCGATCCGTATCCGGGGGAATTGCAGGCCGGCTTTATCGAACAAGAAGCGCGCCAGGGCTTCCGCCGGGTCCACGCCGCGCTGGGCCTGGACCAGTTCGTGGCCTTGGGCCATAGCGTCGGCGGCGGCATGGCCCTGGTGTGCGCGGTGGTGCACGAAGCGTCTTGCCGCGCCCTGATCACCGAGTCGGCGCAGATGTACACCGAAGAATTCACGCTGCAGGGCATCCGGCAGGCCCGCGAGGCTTTCGCCCAGCCGGGCCAGCTCGATCGCCTGAAGAAATACCACGGCGACAAGGCGGCCTGGGTACTGAGCGCATGGATCGATACCTGGCTGTCGCCGCGCTTCGCCGACTGGCACCTGGACGATTATCTGCGCGCGGTGCGCTGCCCAGTGTTGTCCTTGCACGGTGGCGAGGACGAATACGGCTCGCTCGAGCATCCGCGCCGCCTGGCCACCCTGGCCGGCGCCCGGTCGGTCATATTCGAAGCCTGCGGCCACGTGCCGCACCGCGAGCAGCCCGAACGCGTCATTGCAGAAATCACGCAGTGGCTGCGGCAGCCCGCCAGCGCTACGTGAAATTGACCGGCAGCGCCGCGGATCGGGCCGCCGTTATACCGCTTAGCGGGTCAACCGCCGTAATCGCGCGCCAGGCGCACGACCGTCACGCCGGGCTTCAACTGCCGCAACGAGGGCATGATGAGCGTGCAGTTGTCGTACGGCGTGACCATGGGCGTGTCGTCCGCCCAGCCTATCACCGACCCTGCCCGCGGCAGGGTCTCGAGGCCTTGCCAGGGCTGGGCGAAACGCAGGTTCATCGACGGGGCCACCACCGCATCGGTGACTTCCAGCACGCGCTGGCCGGCGGTGGCATCACCGTTCGATTCCGCCCGCGGCTGCAACCAGCCGCCCGGCAGGTCGGCGGCATCCACTACACCGGATTCGGCCAGCATGCGCGCCACCAGGTCGCGCGCCACCCGCAGCGCGGAGGGATCGCCATGAAAGCCGCACTCGATCAGCAAGGCACAGGCATCGGCCGCACCGGGATCGCCGAACCGGCCGTAGTCCCGCATGCGCACGCCGTCTTTGTGGCCGGCGTCCACGATGACGTGCCGGGGTGCCCCCAGGCGGCGCGCCAGCGCGATATTGCGCGCCAGCACCCCGGTCAGCAACAGCGGCGCGCCCGGCTCGTGCATCGAATGCAGGTCCAGCAGCCAATCGGCGCGCTCCACCCACGGACGCAGCGCGGCGCCGCGGCGCCGCTCGCGGGTGGCCGGATGGTCCAGGCGTGCGGCGCTCCAGACGCGGTTCAAGTCTTCATCGACAAAGCGCGAGGCGCCGTGCCTGGCCAGCTCGAAGCGGTCGAACGCCTCTAGATTGCAGAAGGCCAGCGTCAGGCCGCCACGCCGCGGCCGCAAGCCGCTTGCCAGCAGCTCTTTCAAGGCCCACGCGCCGCACAGCTCGTTGCCGTGCATCAGGGCCGATATCATCAGCGTGCGGCCCGGCTTGCCGGAATCGAAATGCCATATCCCGGGCGTGTCGGTATTGCCGGCACGCTCGGCCGAGATATCCGGAACGGAAAGCTGGAATTGCATGCTGCGTTCTTCCTGTACCGCGCTTACTGCGCTTCGATTTTGGCGGCCTTGACCAGCGCGCCGTATTTGCGGGTTTCGTCGGCCTGATAGGCCACCGGATCCACGCCGGGCCGGGCCAGCGTGCCGCCGGCTTCCTGCAGCTTGGCGCGGAACTGCTCCGACTTCAGCGTATCGGCCAGCGCGCCGCGCAGCCTGGCGGCGACCGGCTCGGGCAACCCCGCGGGGCCGTACAAGGCAAACCAGACACTGATGTCCACGCCTTCGAAACCCGGGGTCTCGGCCAGGGCCGGGATCTCGGGCGCCACCGGCGAACGTTTTTTCTCGGTGACGCCCAGCGCCGTCACCTTGCCGCCGCGTACCTGCGGCAATCCGGACGACATCACCAGCACGCCGTAGTCCAGCTGGCCGCTCATCAGGTCGGTCACCAGCGGCGCCACGCCGCGGTACGGCACATGTCCGGCGCGCGTGCCGGTGGACTGGTTGATCATTTCACCGGCCAGGTGCAGGGCGGTGCCCACGCCCGAGGAACCGTAGTTGTAGTGGCCGGGCTCGGCCGCGCGCAGCTTCTGCAGATACTCGGCGGCGGTCTTCACCCCCGATTCCTTGCTGGCGGCCAGCAGCATCGGCTGCGAGGCGATCACGCCCAGCGCCGAGAAATCCTTGGCGCCATCGTATTTGACGGCGTTGTTGACCATGCCGGCGATGACCATTTCGTTGGTCGATCCCAGCAGCAGCGTATAGCCGTCGGGGGCCGCCCGCGCCACGCGCTGCGCCCCGATGGTGCCGCCCGCCCCGCCGACGTTCTCGATCACCACGCTCTGGTCCAGGCGCTTGGCGAGTTCTTCCCCGAACAGGCGGGCGGTCAGGTCCACGCTGCCGCCGGCCGGATAACCCACCACCAGCGTCACGGGGCGATCCGGGTAATCGGCCAGCGCGGGCGCCGCAACGGCGCAGGCGGCGAGGGAACAGAGCGCGAACATGGCCCCGCGCAGGAGCTGCGGTACGAATTTCATGAGTTTCTCCCTTGGGTGGTCGGATGGACGGCGGTCCCGTCTCGTTGGAATATCGGTCGATATTCTCCGGTGGCCCACAAGGGCGCTTCGTGCTGAAACGGCACATAGCCGTGCTTATTCGTACTTTCCGTGAGGCAGCGCAAGCGCCGTTCAGGCCACCCGGCTGGCGGTGGCTTCCCAGGCGGCTTCCGCCAGGTCCGCCAGCCTGGCCCGTGAACGGTACAGGCGCACCTCGAAGGCGATCTCTTCGCTGCGCCCGCCCAGCGCCACCAGGCTGCCCCGGCGGCAGTCGCCCATCACCATGGACCACGGCAGCCAGGCCACGCCCAGGCCCTTCAGCACGATGCCATGCGCGGCATCCAGCGAGTCGATGCGCATGAACGGCGCCAGCGCGTAGGGGGTGGCCTCCAGGCGTTCGCCCACGATACGTTCCATGGCCAATCCGCCCGCATAAGTGATCAGCGGCACGCCCGGCCCGGTATCGCGCAGCAGGTAGCGCGCCCGGCCGCGCGAGTCGGCCTGGCTGACCGGCACCAGCTTGTCGGTGCCCAGCGTCATGTAGCGATAGCGTTGCGGGCTGAGCTGTACCGACAGCGCCGGATGCTCGTAGCAGCACAGGAAATCGACCTTGCCCTGCTCCAGCCGGGGAACCAGGTACTGCATCGTGCCGGTGCACACCTCGACCTGCGCGCTGTCGCCGATCACCCGGGGGCGCCGGTGCCGCAGCCGGACGATCCAGTCCGCCACCAGCGTGCGCGCCAGGCTGCGGCCCGTGCCTATGCGCAGCACGGGCTCGCCCGCCGCGCCCGAACTGCGGATGCGGTGCCGCACCTGCCCCATCCGCTCCACGACCTGGGTGGCTGTCTTGAGCAGCGCTTCGCCCTGCGAGGTCAGCGTAACGGGCACGCGCTGCCGGTTCACCAACGGCGCGCCGGCCCAGCTTTCCAGCGCGCGGATGCGCCGCCCGAACGCGGGATGGGTCACGTGGCGGAGTTCGGCGGCCCGCACGAAGCTGCCCGTCTGCGCCAGCGCGATCAGATCTTCGAGTAGTTTCAGGTCGGCCATGAGTGTCGTGCCTGCACGTTAATCGCCTCCGAAACAATCCAGCGCGACATCGCGGAACCGCTGCGCCGCCTGGCTGGAAGGTTCGGGCAGCAACAAGGCCAGGCCGATTTCGGCGGCGGGCGGCAGGTTGGTAATGGTGCGATAGGCCACCCGGGGGCTGGGGTTGTACTGCATGACAGCCGGCACCAGGGCCACGCCCAGGCCGCTTTCCACCAGCGACAGCACGGTCTGCACTTGAGTGGCCTCTTGCGTGACGCGCGGGAGGAAGCCCGCGCGCTGGCAGGCCAGCATGGCCATGGCGTGCAGGCCGGCCGCGTCTTCGCGCGAATAAAACACGAACGATTCGGCCGCCAGCGCTTCCATGGTGATGTCCGGCTTCTGCGCCAGCGGGTTGCCCTGCGGTAGCGCGGCCACGAAGCCCTCGGCCAGCAGCGGCGCCAGGCGCGCGCGCGATGGGGCCAGCAGCGGCGTGCGCACCAGGCCGACATCGAGATCGGCGCTGTCGACCCGTTCGGCAATGCGCATCGACGTGCCTTCTTTCAGCACCAGTTCCACGCCGGGGTATTCCGCCCGGAACAGCCGCACGATGCGCTGCAGCACGCCGTTGGTGGTGGAACCGACGAAGCCCACCCGCAAGGCGCCGCCCGTGCCGGCCGAGGCGGCCCGCGCCGCCGCCAGCAACTGCACGTTGTGGAACAGCAGCCGCCGCGCCTCTGCCAACGCGGCGTGCCCGCTGGGGGTCAGCGACACGCCGCCGGATCCGCCGCGCTCGAACAGGCGGGTGCCCAATTCGGCCTCCAGTTTCTGGATGGCGACCGTCAGCGGCGGCTGGGTCATGTGCAGGCGGTCGGCGGCGCGCCGGAAGTTCAGGGTCTCGGCCACCGCCACGAATTGGCGCACCCGCCGCAGATCCAGCATGGGATCGGGCGAGGCCGGGCCCGAAAGCGTAGGCTCAGTCATGATGCCGCCTGCGTGTCGTAGCTATCATTTTTGTAGATTTGATATGTGAAAGGCGGGTATATGCCTGCGATCCACGCGGAATCGCACGCTTCTGCAGTGTATAAGTGTCCGTATCGATACACAACACATATCATTTTCCATGTAAATAATATTGGACCGAGGACAAAGCGCGCGCCTAAGCTGGCAGGCATTCAATGACAGAGGCGGCATAGAAATGAGCACGGCGCTTGGGCACCTGAAGGTCCTGGATCTGACCCGCATCCTGGCCGGCCCCTGGGCCACCCAGGCCCTGGCCGACATGGGCGCCGAGGTCATCAAGGTCGAGCGCCCGGTGGTGGGCGACGACACCCGCGCGTGGGGCCCTCCGTTCCTGAAAGACGGCGACGGGCGCGAGACCACGGACTCGTCGTATTTCCTGGCGGCCAACCGCGGCAAGAAATCCATCACGGTAGACCTGGCGCACCCGGACGGGCAGGCGCTGATCCGCGACCTGGCCGCCGGCGCCGACGTGGTGGTCGAAAACTACAAAGTCGGCACGCTGGCGCGCTATGGCCTGGACTACGACAGCCTGAAGGCGGTGAACCCGCGCCTGGTGTATTGCTCTATTACCGGCTTCGGCCAGGACGGCCCCTATGCCGCGCTGCCGGGCTACGACTTCGTGTTCCAGGGCATGGGCGGGTTGATGAGCATCACTGGCCAGCCCGAAGGCACGCCGGGCGACGAGCCGATGAAAGTGGGCATCGCCATCAGCGACCTGCTGACCGGCATGTATGCCACCACGGCGATCCTGGCGGCCCTGGAACACCGCCACGTCAGCGGCCAGGGGCAGCACATCGATATGTCGCTGCTCGATTGCGTGGTCGGCATCAGCTCGTACCAGGCCATCAATCATTTCTTGTCGGGCAAGGTTCCGCGGCGCATGGGCAACGCCCATTCCAACATGGTGCCGTACCAGGTGTTCCGCTGCAAAGAAGGCGATGTCATCGTGGCGGTGGGCAACGACGGCCAGTACCGCGCGTTCTGCAAGGTGATCGGGCGCGAAGACCTGGCCGCCGACGAGCGCTACGCCACGCCGGGACAACGCAATCGCAATCGCGAAACCCTGATTCCCGCCATTGCCCAGGCCATGCTCGCGCGCACCATGCACGACTGGGTCGCGCTGATGGAAGCGGCCAACGTACCCTGCGGTCCCATCTACAACATGCAGCAGATGTTCGAAGACCCGCATGTACAGCATCGCGGCATGCGGCTGTCGCTGCCGCACAGCGCGGGCGTGCAGGCGCCCGCGGTGGCCAACCCGATACGCCTGTCCGAGACCCCTATCCAGTATGGCCGTTCGGCGCCCCTGCTGGGCGAGCACACCGACAGCGTACTGGCCGGGTTGGGCCTGGCCCCCGAGCGGATTGCCCGGCTGCGCGCGGCCAAGGCGATCTGAACCCATGGCGGCGCGCGGGCCCCGACCCACGATTTCTTCCCACAAAAAAACAGGAGACAACTCCATGCATCGTCGATTTTTCCTGCACAGCGCCGCGGCACTGGCCCTGGCCGCCTGCGCCGGCGGCGCCCTGGCCCAGGCCCAGCCCTCGTCCATCCGCTACGTGGTGCCCTATCCGGCCGGCGGCGCGGCCGACCAGATCACGCGCCTGGTGGCCAATGACGCGGCCGCCATCCTGGGCATACCGATCGTCATCGAAAACAAGGGCGGCGCGGCGGGCATGATCGCGGCCGAATCGGTGCTGCAGGCGGCGCCGGACGGGGCCACGTTCTTCGTGGGCTCGAATGCCCCCATGGTCATCAACCAGGCTATCTACCAGAAAATTCCCTACGATCCGGCCAAGGACTTCATCCCGGTGGCGGGCATGGGCAAGGCGCCGCTGCTGCTGGTCACGCGCAAGGACCTGGACGCGAAAGACGTGCCCGCCCTGATCGCGCTGGGCAAGCAGGAAGACGGCAAGCTGACCATGGGATCGGCCAGCAGCGGCAACATCACGCACCTGGCGGGCGAATACGCCGCCAGCCAGATGGGCTTCAAGGTGACCCACGTGCCGTTCAAGGGCAGCGCCCCGGCCATCACCAGCCTGATGGGCAGCAACATCGACATCATGTTCGACGCCCTGCCCTCGTGCATGCCGCAAGCCAAGGCCGGCCGCATCGTGCCGCTGGCCATCCTGGACGACCAGCGCTTTCCCCAGCTGGCCGATGTTCCCACGATGCAAGAGCTCGGCTTCCCGGGCCTGGAAGCGGCGGCGTGGTTCGGTGTCATGGCCCGTACCGGCACGCCGCGGCCCGCCATCGAGGCCATGAACAAGGCCATCAACCAGGCCCTGCAAAAACCTGAACTGATCGAAAAACTCCAGCGCATCGGCGCGCAGCCCATGCCCGGCTCGCAGCAAGAGTTCGCCCGCTTCATCGACGGCGAACGCAAGCAATGGATGCCACTGGCCAAATCACTGGGCGTACGGGCGGATTGAACACCATGGAAAAAATCAGCTTCGACTCTATCGCGGCCCTGAAGGCCTTCATAGGCCAGCCGGCGGTCACGGGCCAGCCCATCGTCGTCGACCAACCCGCCATCGACACCTATGCGGACCTGGTGCACGACCGGCAATGGATCCACGTGGACACCGCAAGGGCCGCCAGCGAATCGCCCTACGGCACCACCATCGCCCACGGCCTGCTGACGCTGTCGCTCATCACCGGCTGGTATCACCAGCTGTTCGATTTCCCGGGACGCAAGCTGGCGCTGAACTACGGCTTCGACAAAGTGCGCTTTCCCGCGCCGGTGCCCAGCGGTTCCGCGCTGGTCGGCAGCTTCAAGCTGGCGCGGGTCGACGAACTGCGCGAAAACGAAGCGCGCTGCATGTGGCAGGTCGACGTACGCGCCGAAGGCGCCGAACGGCCCGCGCTCGCCGCCGAATGGCTGATGCAGCTGCGCTACTGAACCCGGTGACCCAGGTGTCTGACTCCCGCAGGGTGTCAGACACCGATGTGTGGCCACACCGTTTCTATACCTCGGTGTCTGACACCCTGCGGGAGTCAGACACCTGAACATAGGCAAGACCGCATGTCTGTACTCGAACTTTCCCGCGTCGGTGCCAGCGCCGTGCTGACCATGAACCGGCCGGCCGCGCGCAACGCGCTCGACCTGGAACTGCGCAAGGCCTTCGCCGCCGTCCTGCCTGAACTGCGCGACGACCCGGACGTGCGCGCGGTGGTGCTGACCGGCGCCGGCGGGCATTTCTGCGCCGGCGGCGACATCCGCGCCATGGCGGCCGGACAGGGCCAGACCGATGTCTTCGAAGGCCGCAGCCGCATCCTGAACATGCAGCGCTGGTTCGACGAGCTGGTCGACCTGGAAAAGCCCGTGATCGCCGCGGTGGACGGCGTGGCCTACGGCGCCGGCCTGTCGCTGGCCCTGGCCGCCGACTATGTGCTGGCCTCGCCGCGCGCCACCTTCTGCGCGGTGTTCGCCCGCATCGGTTACGTTCCCGACCTGGGCGGCATGTACCTGCTGCCGCGCGCGGTCGGGCTGGCGCGCGCCAAGGCCCTGGCCTTCTCGGCCCGCGTGGTCGATGCCCGCGAGGCCCTGCAATTGGGCATCGCCCACCAGATCGCCGAAGACAAACCCGTGCTCGACGCCGCCGTCGAACTGGCCGCCCGCTTCGAACATGCGCCCGCGGGCGCCCTGGGCATCATCAAGTCGGTGATGAACCGGGCCTTCGAATCCGACCGCCACAGCGTCTACATGCAAGAAGCCATGGCCCAGTCGCTATGCCGGGAAAGCGCATTCCACCAGGAAGCCGCGCGCCGGTTCGTCGGCAAGCAAGCCCCCTTGTATCAATGGCCACAGGAGCAACCATGACCGAGTCCCCGCATTCCACGCCTGGCCTGCTGCCGCAGCAAGAATACTTTGACCACCTGGCCGCCGGCCGCTTCATGATCCAGCGCTCGCGCGGCAGCGGCGAATATGTGTTCTACCCCCGCGTGGCCGCGCCGCGCACCGGCGCGCTCGACCTCGAATGGGTGCCGGCCTCGGGGCGCGGCACGGTCTACGCCACCACGGTGATGCGCGTGCGCCCCCCGGCGCCGCCCTACAACGTCTGCCTGGTCGAACTGGAAGAAGGCCCGCGCATGATGAGCCGCGTCGAGGGCATCGCCCCGCAAGACGTGCGCGTCGGCATGGCGGTGCGGGCCCGCATCGCCCGCGACGAAAACGGCCAGCCGCTGGTGGTATTCGACGTCGCCCAACAGGAGCAGGCATGACCCAGGAACGCTTTCCGCGCGGCAAGGCCGCAATCGTATCGTCGGCCACCTACGGCATCGGCGAGGCCCCCGGCCTGTCGTCGCTGGACCTGGCGGTCGGCGCCAGCGTGCGGGCCCTGTCGGACGTGGGCCTGACGCCCGCCGACGTCGACGGCCTGTTCATCGGCTTGCCCGACGACTACCTGTCGGGCCTGAGCTTGACCGAATACCTGGGCATCTCGCCGCGCCTCACCGACAACAACCGCACCGGCGGCTCGTCGTTCCTGACCCACGCCATCCATGCCGCCCTGGCGCTGGACGCGGGCCTGTGCGACGTGGCGCTGATCGCCTACGGCAGCAACCAGCGCAGCGGGGCGGGCAAGCTGGTCAGTTCGATGCGCCCTTCGCCCTACGAGGGGCCTTACAAGCTGGGGCGCCCCGTCGGCGGCTATGCCTTGGCGGCCTCGCGCTACGCCGCGCAATACGGCTTGAAGAAAGAACAGCTGGGCGCCGTGGCCCTGGCCGCGCGGCAGTGGGCGCAGAAGAATCCCGACGCCTACCTGCGCACCCCGCTCACCATGGACGAATACCTGGCCTCGCGCCTGGTGTGCGATCCCTTCTCGGTGCGCGACTGCTGCCTGGTCACCGACGGCGCGGCGGCGGTCGTGATGGTGCGCGCGGACCGCGCCAAAGACCTGGCGGCACGGCCGGCCTACCTGCTGGGCGGCGCGGCCGCCGCCTGGCACAAAGACATCACCAACATGCCCGACCTGACGGTGACCGCCGCCACGCTGAGCGGCCCGCGCGCCATGGCGCAGGCCGGCGTGAAGCCGGCCGACATCGACGTGGTCGAGCTGTATGACGCCTTCACCCTGAACACCATCCTGTTTCTGGAAGACCTGGGCTTCTGCGCCAAGGGCGAGGGCGCGGCCTACGTCGAGGGCGGACGCATCGCGCCGGGCGGCGAGCTGCCCGTCAATACCAATGGCGGCGGCCTGTCGTGCGTGCATCCGGGCATGTACGGACTGTTCACCATGGTCGAAGCGGCCCAGCAACTGGCCGGCACGGCGGGCGACCGCCAGGTGGCCGATGCCCGGCTGGCCCTGGCCCATGGCAACGGCGGCGAACTGTCCAGCCAGGCCACGCTGGTGCTGGGCACCGAAGAAACGATCTGATAACGAATGGAGCACACGACTATGCAGAACAATCTTCTTGCGCTGGAAAACCGGCAAGTCATCGTGACGGGCGCCGGCCAAGGCATCGGACGCGCGCTGGCCACGGCCGTCGTCGACCTGGGCGGCCGCGTGGTCGCGGTCGACCTGAACGCCGACGCCCTGGCGACGCTGCGCGACACGCTGGGCGCGCAGCATTGCGTCACTGTGGCCGGCAGCGTGGCCGACCCCGCGCTGGCCCAGCAGGCGGTGGACGCCGGCGTGGCCGCGTTCGGCGGCGTCAATGCGCTGGTGAACAACGCGGGCATCACCCGCACCGCCATGATCGACAAGATGTCGGCCGCCGACTGGCAGCAGGTCATCGACGTGCACCTGTCGGGCTCGTTTTACTTTCTGCAGGCCCTGGGCCGGCATCTGCTGGGCCGCGCCAAGGCCGGTGGAGACGGCGCCGGGTCCATCGTCAATATTTCGTCCGACGCCGGCCGGCGCGGCACCATCGGGCAGATCAACTATGGCACCGCCAAGGCGGGCGTGCTGGGCCTGACCATGTGCGCCGCGCGCGAATGGGCCCGCTACGGCATCCGGGTCAATACCGTGGGCTTCGGCGTCGTGGAAACGCCCATGACCGAAACCATCCGCGGCGAGAAATTCCGCGACACCTACCTCAGCCAGATCCCGCTGGGCCGCTGGGGCGACGCCGACGAAGTGGTGCGCCCCATCTGCTTCCTGCTTTCCGACGCCGCGTCTTACGTGACCGGCCAGCATCTGTCGGTGAACGGCGGCTACACCATCGGACTGTAATCGTGACGACCCTGATCGACCGTTTCGAACTGGCCGAGCTGCCGCCCGCGGCTCAGGCCTTCCGCGCCGACGTGCAGGCGTTCCTGCGCGCCGAAATGCCGCCGCTGCCGGCGGACCGGCGGGCACGCTCGTGGATGGGGTTCGATGCCGACTTCAGCCGCAAGCTGGCCGCGCGCGGCTGGGTCGGCGTTACCCTGCCCAGCGCCTACGGCGGCGCCGAAATGGACGCGTTCTCGCGTTTCGTGCTGATTGAAGAACTGCTGTGCGCCGGCGCGCCGGTATCGGCGCACTGGATCGCCGACCGCCAGAGCGGGCCGTTGATCCGCAAGTTCGGCAACGAGGCGCAGCGCCATTTCTACCTGCCGCGCATCTGCCGCGGCGAGGCGTTTTTCTGCATCGGCATGAGCGAACCGAACTCGGGTTCGGACCTGGCCAGCGTGGGCTCGCGCGCCGAGCGCCGCGCCGGCGGCGGCTGGACACTGTCGGGGCGCAAGATCTGGACCACCAACGCGCAGCATTGCCATTACATGATCGCGCTGGTGCGCACCTCGGGCACCCCGCAAGACCGCAACCGGGGGCTGTCGCAGTTCATCGTCGACCTGTCGTTGCCGGGCGTCACGGTGCGCCCCATTACCGACCTGGCCGGCGACGCGCATTTTTCCGAGGTGTTCTTCGACGACGTGCAACTGTCCGACGAGGCACTGATCGGCCAGGAAGGCAGCGGCTGGGAACAGGTCACCGCCGAGCTGGCTTTCGAGCGCAGCGGTCCCGAACGCATTTATTCCAGCATCGTGCTGCTGGACCGCTGGATCGAATGGCTGCGCGGCCGCGGCGACACCGCCCACACGGCGGCCGTGGGCCGGTTCGCCACGCATCTCGCCGCGCTGCGCAGCCTGTCGCTGTCGGTAACCGCGCGGCTGGCCGCGGGCGAAAGCCCGGTCGTGGAGGCCGCGCTGGTCAAGGAACTAGGCACGACCTTCGAGCAGGAAATCCCGGCCGCCATCGAGGCCGCGCTGGGCGCGGATCCGGCCGCCGATATCGATGCGGAACTGCTGCGCACCTGCGCCTACGTGAACCAGGTCTGCCCCACCTACTCGCTGCGTGGCGGCACGCGCGAGATCTTGCGCGGCATGATCGCCCGCGGTCTCGGCCTGCGTTGACGGACGTGGAGCATCATTCAATGTATATCGAAGCTTTCGAAGATCTGCTGCAAGGCCAATGCGCGCCCGCCGTGGTGCGCGCCATAGACGCCGGCGGCGATCCCCGGCCGCTGTGGTCGGCGATCGAGCAATCCGGCTTTCTGGAACTCATGGCCCGCGAAGATGCCGGCGGCGCCGGCGCCGGCCTGGCCGACGCCCTGCCGCTGTTCATGGCGTTGGGCGCCTATGCCGTGCCGCTGCCCGTGGGGCAGGCGATGGCCTTGCGCACCTTGTTGCCGGCGGGCGAGGCCGTGCCGGACGGCCTGCCCGCCTTCGCCCCCAGCCTGGCGGCCGCCCCCGACGCCACGCTGGTCGCCCGGCGCGTGCCCTACGGCATGCTGGCCGGCCCCGTGCTGGCCGAGTACGAGGGCGCGCTGTGGCTGCTGGACGCCCGCGACGCGCAACGGCACGGCTGCGGCCTGCATGGCGAGCCGACCGCCGACCTGGCGTGGCGCGGCGGCATCGTCCAGGCCGCCAGGCGCCTGGGCGATGCCGGGGGCGCGCCCGGCCGCCTGGCGGCCTGGGGCGCGGCACTGCACGCCGCGCTGCTGGCCGGCGCGATCACCCGGTGTTTCGAGCTGACCCTGCAGTACGGCAACGACCGCACCCAGTTCGGCCGGTCTATCGGCAAGTTCCAGGCCATCCAGCACCAGCTGGCGGTCATGGCCGAACACGTCGCGGCCGCGCGCCTTGCCACGGCCGCCGCGTTCCGCCCCGGCGCGACCCAGCCCGCCCTGCTGCATGCGGCCGTCGCCAAGGCGCGCGCCAGCGAAGCCGCGAACCTGGTGGCCGCCGTCGCCCATGCGGTGCACGGCGCCATCGGGGTCACCGAAGAATACGACCTGCAACTGTACACGCGCCGGCTGCATAGCTGGCGCCTGGCGCATGGCTCGGAAACGTACTGGAACGAGGTGGTCGGCGCCGCGCTGATGCAAAGCCGGGACGGCGTGGCGCAGTTCGCGCGAACGATGTTGCTGTAGGGCGACGCCTCGCATCGAGGCTGGACACCGGGCGGGTAATTAACATTAAATGACCCGCGGAACTTCGTCTGTTCCGTCCACTCTGATGTGTATTCGTCGCGGGCGCCCTGCCTGGTCTTCTGGCTTCCCAGGCATGGCGAAACCGCCCCGGCCCACGGAATCCCGACATGACAACAATATCCAGCGCAAGGCAGGCCCGGCACCCGGCGGCGGCCAGAATCATGGCGGCGCTCTTCACGGCCACCTTGTCGGCGGGCGGTGCCGGCGCCTACGCGGCGCCCACGCCCGCGCCGGCCGCGGCCGCGCCGCGGCAAGCCGGCCCGTCCGCGGCGCACTGGCCCCGCACCCTCGACTTCCAAGGCGTGCGCTACGAGGTCTACCAGCCGCAAATCGACACCTGGACCGGCAACCGCATCGAAGGCCGCATGGCCATCGCCATGGGGCCCGCCAATGGCCAGCCCACCTACGGGGTGGCCACCTTTACCGCGAACGCCGACGTGGACAAAAGCAATGACGAAGTCCACCTGACCCAATTGCGGATTCCGCGCGTGCAGATCCCGACCGCGCCGGCCCAGGCCCAATCCGCGCAACAGCAATTCAGCGCGCATCTGCCGGCCGAGATGACCTTGCGGCTGAGCGAACTGCAGCTGAGCTACGCGGCGTCCCGGCAGTTGTCCAGCCTGCAGGCGGTGCCGGTAAAGAATACGCCGCCGCGAGTCTTTGTCCGCACCTCGCCCGCGGTGCTGGTCCTGATCGACGGCCAGCCCGCGTTCGGCCCGGTGCGGCAATTCGAAGGCTGGCAGCGCGTCGTCAACAGCCGCGCCCTGATCCTGCGCGGCGCCGACGGTACGTATCACCTGAACGCGGCGGGGTACTGGTACAGCTCGCGGTCGCTATCCGATGGCTGGCGCGAAGCGCCCGCCTCGCGCGGCCTGCTGGCCGTGGCGGCCGCCGCGGCCCGGCAGGCTCCCGTCGATCCGCTGCTGGCCAGGAACGCCCCGCGGGCGCCTCGGCCGCCCGCCGTGATCGTGTCGGCCGAACCCGCCGAGCTGGTGCTGCTGCAAGGGTCGGCCCAGATGCGGCCGGTGCAAGGCACCCGCCTTCTGGCGGTCAGCAACGCCGACCACTCGCTGTTCATGCTTCCCGCCGACAACCGCTATTACCTGCTGATTTCCGGGCGCTGGTTCAGCGCGCCGCAACTGGACGGCGCCTGGCAATATGTGCCCGGCAATCAACTGAGCCGCGAGTTCGCCCGCATCGACATCCACGACCCGCAGGCCGGCGTGCTGGCGTCCGTGCCCGGCACGCCGCAAGCCAAAGAAGCCGCCATCGCGTCTACCATCCCGCAGACCGCCACCGTGTCGCGCACCAAAGCCATGCTGCACGTCGACTACGCCGGCGGCACGGCCCGCTTCGACCGCATCGAAGGCACCGGCCTGCGCTATGCCACCAACACGGCGGTGCCCGTCATCCAGGCGGAAGGCCGCTACTATGCCTTGTCGCGCGCCGTGTGGTTCACCGCCGATGCGCCCACGGGGCCGTGGCGCGTGGCCGACGCGGTGCCCGCGGCCATCTATGCGATTCCGCCCCAGTCTCCGCTGCATTACGTCACCTACGTACACATCTACGGTTCGACGCCGGACTCGGTGGTGGTGGGCTATACCCCGGGCTACATGGGCCTGGTCCAGAGTCCCGACGGCACGGTGGTGTACGGCACCGGCTATGCCTATCCGCCGGTGGTCGTCGACAACGAATGGATCGGCTATCCCCCCACTTACGGCTATGACGCCGCCCTGGATACCGCGGCGGGCTTCGCGTTCGGCTTCGCCATGGCCGACGCCTGGGGCGCGCCCGTGCCCTACTGGGGGCCGTACGCCGCGTTTCCCTACCGGGGCGTCGACGTGAACCAGGTCGACGTCTATGGCGCCTGGGGACACGGCACCGTCACCCGCTCCGTGGGCTACAACGACTGGACCGGCAACGAGTGGCGCACCGCCCACGCACAGGGCTACAACCCGGCCACCGGCGGCGAATTCGCAGGAACGCGCGGCGCCGACTACAACGCCTATACGGGCAACTACGTGGCCGGCCAGCGCGATGCCTACAAGAACGCCGCCACGGGCGCCAGCGGCGCCAGCCGCGCGGGGGTGGCCGAGAACGACGACGGCCAGTGGCGCGCGGGCCGGCAGAGCGTGCGCCACAACGCCGACACCGGCCGCACCATCGTGTCGGGCACGACCGCGCAAGGCACCGCCGGAGAAGGCGCGAGCAACATCGACCGCCGCGGCGCGGCGGTCGACAGCCACACCGGCAACAGCGTGGCCTGGAACAACGGCAATGTCTACGGCGACCACGACGGCCACGTGTACCAGCACACCGCCGACGGCGGCTGGCAACAGCATACGGCGTCGGGCTGGCAGCCCATCCAACGCGGCGATTTTTCGTCCAGCGGCGTGTCCAGCTATCTCGACGGGCAGCGCCAGGCGCGCGACTGGAGCCACGAGCAGCGGTCCATGGCGGTGCGCGGCGATATGGGCTGGGGCGGCCGGTTCGGCGGGGGCGGCGGCTGGGCAGGCCACGGTTTCGGCGGTCGCGGCTGGGGCGGCCGCCGCTAGCCGTGTCCATGGATCACGCCACCGCGGTCCGGCAACCGCACGCTCGCCGCTGATGTCCAGATTTTCGTTTCTGCTGCGCCTGGTCGTCATGGTGGCCGCCGCCCATGTCTATGTGGGCTGGCGCCTGCTGCCCGATCTTGCCTTGAGCGGAGCGCAGCAATGGGCCGGCGTGGCGGCCCTGGCGCTCTCTTGCATCCTGATGCCGGTATCCCTGGTGATCCGCCCGCTGGCCGCCCGGACGTGGGCAGACTGGCTGGCCGGCCTGGGGCTGGTGGCCATGGGCCTGTTCTCGTTCTTGTTCGTGCTGACACTGCTGCGCGACGTCGTGCTTGCCGCCGTGCTGACGGCGGGCGGGCTCGCGTCGGCCGCCCTGTCCCTGGGCGCGCTCAAGACAGGCAGCGCGCTGGCCGTATTGGTGCTGGCCCTGGGCGCCACGCTGGCGGGCGCCTATAACGCCAGGCGCCTGGCGCGCGTGGTGCGCGTCGACATTCCCATCGACGGGCTGCCGGCCGGCCTGCACGGATTCACCATCGCCCAGCTCAGCGACATCCATGTCGGCCCCACCATCAAACAGGGCTATGTCGCGCACATCGTCCAGGCCGTCAATGCCCTGCGGCCCGACCTGATCGCCATCACCGGCGACGTGGTCGATGGCCCCGTTGCGCAATTGGCGCCGCACACCCGGCCGCTGGGCCAACTGGCCGCGCGCCACGGCGTGTATCTGGTCACGGGCAACCACGAATACTATTCCGGCGCCGACCGCTGGGTGGCCGAGTTCCGCCGCCTGGGCCTGCGCGTACTGATGAACGAACACGTCGTGCTGCGGCACGGCAACGCGCCGCTGGTGGTGGCCGGCGTCACCGACTACAGCGCCGGCGCCTTCGACCCGGCCCAGGCCAGCAACCCCGCGGCGGCCGTGGCGGGCGCGCCGGCCGGCGCCATCAGCGTGCTGCTGGCGCACCAGCCGCGCAGCGCCACGGCGGCCGCGGCCGCCGGCTACCGGCTGCAGATTTCGGGCCATACGCACGGCGGCCAGTTCGTGCCGTGGAATTTCTTCGTGCGCTTCCAGCAGCCCTACACCGCGGGCCTGCACCGCCTGCGGGACTTATGGGTGTACACCAGCCGCGGCACCGGCTACTGGGGCCCGCCCCTGCGGCTGGGGGCGCCGTCGGAAATCACCCTGCTCAGGCTGACGACGGCCTAGCCAGCGCCCAGGCAGCGCCCAGGTGTCTGACTCCCACAGGGTGTCAGACACCGAAGCTTGACCGAGACTTTCCGCACACAGCGGACCCGCCCAGGTGTCTGACTCCCGCAGGGTGTCAGACACCGAAGCTTGACCGAGACTTTCCGCACACAGCGGTGTCAGGCACCTGCGGAGCCTGACACCTGTCCGCAGACACCGACTTACCCCACCGGCGTCACCAGCGGCTTGCCCGCGTAGAAGCACTCGGCGTTCTCCAGGAACTTGCGTACCGACATATCGATGGCCTGCGGCGAGATGC
This sequence comes from Bordetella petrii, assembly GCA_017745595.1. GTDB lineage: Bacteria > Pseudomonadota > Gammaproteobacteria > Burkholderiales > Burkholderiaceae_B > Bordetella_A > Bordetella_A petrii_C. The sequence continues at coordinate 91,192 of WMBV01000019.1, read as the reverse complement.
CGGCGATATGCGGCGTCAGCACGGCGTTGTCCAGTTCCAGCAACGGCCCCGGCGGCGTGGGTTCGTGCTCGTACACGTCCAGCGCGGCCGCCATCAGCCGCCCGTCGCGCAAGGCGCTGGCCACGGCATCGGTGTCGACCAGCGTGCCCCGGGCGATATTCACCAGCACGCCCTGCGGGCCGATGGCATCGACGACGCTCGCGTCGACGATGTGATAGGTCTCTTTTCCGCCCGGGGCGGCCACCACCAGGAAGTCGCACCACCGCGCCAGGCTGTGCAGGTCGTCGAAGTACTGGAAATCCACATCGTCGCGGCGGCGGCGGTTGTGATAGCCGATTTCCATATGGAACCCCAGGGCGCGGCGCGCGACCTTCTTGCCGATGGCGCCCATGCCCAGGATGCCCAGCCGGCGATACGACACATGCGGGGGCCGCGGAATATCGTCGCGCCACAGGCCATGCCGCACGCCGTCGTTCAGAAAAGGCAGGCGCCGTATGGCCGCCAGCAGCAGCATCATGGTGTGGTCGGCCACGCAATCGTCGTTGGTGCCGGCGGCATTGGCCACGGCAATGCCGCGCGCCTTGGCATGCTCCACCGCGACGTTCTCGTAGCCGACGCCCACGGTGCAGATCAGTTCCAGCGCCGGCAGGCGATCGATTTCGCCGGCCAGCAGGCCGTTGGTGCCGTTGGTAAGCACCACCTTGATTTCGTGGCCGCGCGCGGCCATCTGCGCCTGGCCGTTAGAGCGATCCTTGCCCAGGCCCTCGTTGGGCGCGTAAATCATATCGAAGCGCTCGCCGACCAGCGCGCGGTGCTCTTCCGACAAAAACACCAGAACCAACAATACAGGTTTCATGCCATGGACCTTTTCATTCAACTTGGCGGCTATTCGACGCGTGCCCCCGACGCCTTGACCAGCTCGCCCCACTTCGTGATTTCGGAATCGACCAGCTTCTTGAACGCTTCCGGGCTGTCGCCGGCGGGCGTGGATCCCTGGTCGCGCAGGGTCTTCTTGACCTCGGGATCGGCCAGCACGGCGTTGATGGCCTGGTTCATGCGCCGCACCACCGGCTGCGGCGTGCCCGCGGGCGCCCACACGCCATTCCACAACACAATCTCGTACCCCGGCAAGGCCTCGGCCACGGCCGGCACGTCGGGCAGGCGCGGCGACCGTTCCTGGGTGGTAACCGCCAGCGGGCGCAGCTTGCCGCTGTCGACGAAAGGCAGGATCTCGACCATGGGCGAGAACACCGCCTGGATCTGGCCCGCCAGCAAATCGGCATTGGCCGGCGCCCCGCCCTTGTACGGCACGTGCGTCATGCTGGTGCCCGCCATCTGGTTGAACAGCGAACCCGACAGGTGCTGCGACGTGCCGTTGCCCGCCGAACCGTAATTTACCGTGTTCTTGTGCTCTTTCAGGTAGGCGATGAAGTCGTCCAGCGTCTTGGCCGGGAATTTCGTATTCACCATCAGCACGTTCGGGATCAGCGACACGCGCGAAACAGGCGTCAGGTCTTTCTGCACGTCCAGCGGCATATTCTTGTACAGCGTCACGTTGGTGATCAGCGTGGTGGTGGACATCAGGAACGTATAGCCGTCGGGTGTGGCCTTGGCCACGTAATCGGCGCCGATGTTGCCGCCCGCGCCGGCGCGGTTCTCGACCACGACGGGCTGCCCCAGTTCCTTCGGCAGCTTCTGGGCGATCAGCCGTGCCGTGGCGTCGGTGCTGCCTCCGGGAGACAGCGGCACCACCAGGGTGATGGGGCGCGTGGGCCAGTCATTGGCCAGCGCCAGGGGCGAAGCCTCCATGCAAAGCAGGCCCGCGGCGGCCGCGGCGAAAGTCTTGATCATCGTTGTCTCCTTGGCGCGCGTCGGGCTGCGCAATGCGCAGCCGCGCGGCACGTATCGGTTATTAAAAAAACGCAGCGGCTCAGCGCTGGCCGTCGCCCACCGTCAGGTTGTCGGCGCGCAGCCCGCCCAGGCGCTCGTGCACCCGCGAGCCCGTGGACACGACCAGTGCATACAGCAGCTCGTCGGGGCGCGGGCTGTCGATGGCGCCGACGTCCAGGGTGCTGAAGTGGCTGCGCACATAGCAGGCCTCGATATGATGCAGCGGGATCTGCAGGCGCGTGCCCGCCGCGGCCACCACCTTGGCGGCGGGCACGATGGACTTGGCCTTGGGCAGCACGGCGCGCATGGTCCAGCCGCCCGCCTCGTGCCAGATGGCGCCGTGTTCCAGCTCGCCGTTCAGCCCCACGATCGCGCCCTTGCCATAGGCCTCGACGTTCTCGGCGCCGCCCACGGCCGCCATGAGTTCCGGCACGATCTCCTTGGCCAGCACCTTGGAATCCTCGACCAGCTGCGACAGGTCTTCGACATAACGGCCGGCGTACGGGTTCTTGATCACCACGGCCACCGAGGCCATCTTGATCGGCACGTCGCGCACCGGCCCGCCCTCGTGGTAAATGGATTCGACGTTCAACAGTTTCTTGCGGATCTGAATCGCCATGCTGGCTCCTTGGTATCCTGGATGAAAACAAATGCCGGGCGTCCTCGGACACCCGCGCGGCCGCGCGGCCCGGGCACCGGGCCGGCGGCGGGTTAAGACGGCGACGCGCTCATTCGGGCTTGGAACCGAACTCCACGCCGGCCCATTGCTCGATATGCCGGATCGGATACACGTTGTCGCGCGGGCCGTCGCCCTGGGTGATGGCGAACGCCAGGAACTGGCGCGCGGCGGGGTTCACCGACATGGGCACGCCCAGCTTCTCGGCTTCGTCGATGCACATCTTGACGTCTTTGTGCAGCAGTTCCGTGGTGAAGCGCACCGGGAAGCTGCGGTCGAGCACGCATTGCGGAATGCGTTCCAGCGTTGCAAAAGAGCGCCCGCTGGACACGTTGATCACGTCCAGCAGGGTCTTGGGGTCCAGCCCGGCCTTGACGCCATATACCAGCGCTTCGCAGCTGGCCACCATGCTGGTGGCATACAGGGTGTTATTGATGATCTTGGTGGTCTGGCCCAGGCTGGGATCCGCGCCCAGGTAGAACACGTTCTTGCCGATCACGCGCAGCACGGGCTCGATTTCGTCGAAGGCCTCTTTGGGGCCGGCGGCCATCACGGCCAGCGTGCCCTTTTCCGCCGCCACGGTGCCGCCGCTGACCGGCGAGCCGATCATGGCGATGCCCTGGGCCGTCAGTTGCGCCTCGACCGCCTTGGTCACCGAAGGCCCGGTCGTGGACAAATCGACCAGAATACGCACCCCCTCGACCTTGGCGACCTGCGCACCCACGTCGGCCACCACCGCCGGCATGGGCAGGCACAGCAGCACGACCGAGGTCTGCGCGGCCAGCGCCTCTACGCTGTCGGCCCCGATGGCGCCGCGCGCCACGATGCGTTCTTGCGCCGCCGCCGACCGGTCGTGCACGACCAGTTCGTGGCCGGCGGCCAGTAGGCGGTTCGCGAAATGCTGGCCGATGTTGCCTACGCCTATCAGTCCCAACTTCATTATTGCGGTCTCCACAGATCCATGAATCGTGCCGGCGATGAGGCCTGGCGCCATCCATGGAATCCTAGGGATTCCGGGGAAGCTGGGCGAGTGCCGATTAGGCGATGGGGTATAGCCTCAGGTTAATCGCCGCGGGGCGCGGCACGGCGGCTGCCGCGTACTGCATCGCAGCATATTCACCCGGCGGCGCCCTTCAGCAGCAGATCGACGAACTTGTCGGCGTGGCTTTTGCCCGTATCGAAGGCCGAACGCACGACGCTGGGATTGAGCGGGATTTCCTCGGCCAGCGGCAGTACCTGGATATCGGGCCAGGCCATGCCTTCGACTGTGAACTGGTCCACCATGGCCACGCCGGCGCCGGCCCGCACCAGGCTGCAGGCCATGTCGGTCTGGTAGATATAGACAGAGGCCTGCAGGCTGACATTGGCCTTGTCGAACGCCGCCGACACCAGCTGGCCGAACGGTATGCTGGGATGATGCGCGATCAGCGGATAACTCGCCAGGTCGGCGATGCCCACGCTTTTCAGTTGCGTCAGCGCGTGCCCGCGCGGCACGACACACACCATGCGGCCTTCCATGAACGGCGTCACCCGCAGATTGGAATGTTCGATGGGCAGCACGGAAATCGCCAGGTCGACCTTGTTGCTCAGCACGTCTTGCGCCATGCTGTTCAGCAGGGTCAGGCAATAATTCACCTGGATATTCGGATACTGCTGCACGAAACGGGTAATGGCCTTGGCCACCAGCCCGCGGCTGAGCGCCGGGCTGCACGCCAGGTTCAATACCCCCGACGGCCCGCTGACCAGTCCTCGCGCGAAGTCGTCTACGCGCAGTACCTGCTGATAGCACTGGTCTACCTCGCGGAACAGCGCCTCGGCCTCGCGCGTGGGAATCAGCTTGCCCCTGACCCGGTTGAACAGCGCCAGCCCCAGCGTCAATTCGGTATGCGCCACGATGCGGCTCAGGGCGGGCTGCGACGTGAAAAGCAGCCGGGACGCCCCCTTGATCGAGCCCGTCAGCATGACGGCCCGGAACACTTCCATCTGACGCAGGCTGAATCGCATGCTGGTATCTCCGTTTTGTCCCTGTATGTTACCGAAGTGCGGTGCCCGGCCGTCATCCGCAGCGCTTCATACACGCGTCGGAAAGCCGGTGCCGCGCCGGCGCGTGCGGGCGCGGAATCGCGCCTCGCCAAACCCGTTCATCGATAAAAAAACCTGAACGATCATTAAAAACAATCCACTGGACCGAGCGCTGACCGCCCCCTAACCTCTCCGTCATAAAAGCGACACGGACGGAGACGCATCATGAAAACGCAAGCGAGCTGGGTGGCGGCGGGCCTGGGGGCTGTCCTGATGTTCGGTGTGGCGGCGTCGCCGGCCCAGGCCGGCGCGGCCTACCCCGACAGGCCCATCCGGCTGGTCGTTCCGTTTTCGCCGGGCGGCGGCGCCGACAGCCTGGCCCGGCCGCTGGCCGAGAAGCTGGGGCAGCGGCTGGGCCAGCCGGTGATCATCGAAAACAAGAGCGGCGCGGGCAGCCACATCGGCACGTCCCAGGTCGCCGGCGCGGCGCCCGACGGCTACACGCTGCTCATCAATACCGACGGCATCGCCATCGCGCCGCTGCTGTATCGCCAGCTCAACTACGACTTCTACCGGGACCTGGCACCGGTCAGCTATGTGGCGCAATCGCCGCTGGTCTTCGCCAGCAACAAGGCGGTGCCCGCCCAGGACCTGCGGGGCTTCATCGCGCTGGCGCGCCAGCAGCCCGACAAGCTGAACTTCGCCAACCCCGGCCTGGGCACGCCGCACCATCTGGCCTTCGAACTCTTTGCCCGTGAAGCCCGGGTGCAACTGGGCGAAGCCGTATACCGGGGCGGCGGGCCGTCGCTGGTCGACGTGCTGGGAGGCCACGTCCAGGTCGGCATGTTCACGCTGGGCGCCGTGCGCGGCAACATCGCAACGGGCGACCTGAAGCCGCTGGCAGTAATGACCGACCGGCGTACGGCCCTGGCGCCGGACATTCCCACCATGGTCGAATCCGGCCTGCCCGAGGCGCACCTGGACCTGGGCTTCGTCGTGCTGGCGCCCGCCAAGACGCCGCCCCCCATCATCGAGCGGCTGCATCGAGAGATCGCAGCGGTCGTGCAAGACCCCGGTTTCGCCGCGGTGCTGGCCCAGCAGGGCTATGCGCCTTATGCCACCACGCCGCAACAGACCGCCGCCGCATTCCGCGCCGAGTACCAGCGCTGGAAGCCGATCCTGCAGGAACTGCAGCTGCAACTCGACTGACCGGCCGGGCCGGCCGGCCCTCGGCCCGACTTTCCCACCCTTTCCAAGGAGAATTCCTCATGCAGCTCATCGATCCCGGCAAAGAGCCGGATCCCCAGACCGTGCGCGACGATGCGCGGCGCGTGTTCAATATGGCGCGATCCGGCGGCGTGTGCATCATTCCGTTCGACGTGTCGTACGCGATATTCGGCCATACCGCGCGCGCGGTGGAACGCATCTATGAACTGAAAAACCGCAGCAACGCCAAGCCCAACGGCGTGCTGGGGAACTGGGATACCTTCACCGAGGTGATCGAATGCGAGCCGGCCGACCGGGATATCGTCAAGTGCATCACCATCGACCATGACATGCCGCTGTCCATCGTGGGCACCTACCGGCCCGATCACGATTTTCTGCGCACGGCGGAATTCGGCGCGCTGCGCCGCTCCACCAAGGGGCCGACGATGGATCTGCTGATGAACGCCGGCCCGCTGCACCGCGAGCTGGCGCGCCTGTCGTTCGAATCCGGTTCGCCCATGATGGGCTCGTCGGCCAACCGTTCGCTGAAAGGCAACAAGTTCGAATTGAAAGACATCGAGCCCGAAGTGCTCGACCACGTGGACATCGCAGTGGATTACGGCCGTTGCCGGTACGCGAACCCGTATTTCGTGGGCAGCACCATCATCGAAATGGGTACTCGCCGCGTACTGCGCTTCGGCTGCCTGTACGAAGAGATCCAGGCGATCCTGAATAAACAGTTCGGCCTCGCCCTGCCCGACCGCCCCACCGAAGGCAGCATGAGCCTGGTGTAAGCCGGCGTACGCCCCGCAACGGTGTGTTCGGGGCGCCGCCGGCAAGAACAAGAATATCCTGGAGACGACATCATGAAACAGCTGCAATCCGGCACTATGCCGCCGATACGCACGCGCCCGGCCTGGCTGCCCGGCCGGGCCCACAGAGCCTTCCGCCGCATGCTGGCCGTGGCACTCGGCGCGCTGGCGTGCGCCGCCGGCCCCGCCCAGGCGGCCGACGCCAGCGCCTTTCCGTCCAAGCCGATCCGCCTGATCGTGCCGTACGCCGCGGGCGGCGGCACTGACGCCTTCGCGCGCCTGGTGGGGGAATCGCTGGCCAAGCAGGCCGGGCAACCGGTGATCGTGGAAAACAAGCCCGGCGCCGCGGGCCTGGTGGCGGGCGCGGCGGTGGCCAATGCCGCGCCCGACGGCTACACGCTGCTGATCGACCAGTCGTCGATCGCCTATCAGCCGCTTCTGTATCCGAACTCCGCTTTCGACATGCGCCGCGACCTGACGCCCATCATTCTGGGCGCCACCCTGGACAACGTGCTGCTGGTCACGCCCGGATTCCCCGCGCAAACCGTGAGCGAGATGATCGAACTGGTGCGCGGCAAACCGGATGCGTTCGACTATGCGTCTACCGGCAATGGCACGCCGCAGCACCTGGCCATGGAAGTGCTCAAGCGCGACGCGGGCGGCTTGCAGATTCAGCACGTGCCGTACAAGGGGGGCAATCCGGGCATCGTCGCCACCAGCACGGGCGAAGTCGATATGTTTTTCATCAGCGTATCCACCGCCTTGCCCTTCATCGAATCGGGCCGCGTGCGCGCGCTGGCCAGCGGCGGCAAGCAGCGCTCGGCCATGCTGCCGAACCTGCCCACCTTCGCGGAATCCGGCCTGCCAGGCTTCCAGGCTACCGGCTGGCTGGGATTCTTCGCACCGGCCGGCACGCCCGCGCCCATCATCGGCCGGCTCAATGCCTTGTTCGAACAGGCTCTGCAAGATGAGGCCACCCGCAAGGCCGCGGCCCAACAGGGTTTCGAGGTGGCCGCAGGCCCGCCCGACCGGTTTGCCCGGATGCTGGCCGACGACCTGGCGGTCTATGGCCCGATGATCGAGCAGCTGGGCCTGGCAAACAAGTAGCGCGGCCAGGCCCGCATACGCCGCGACGCGCGCCGCGCTATGATGGTTCGCACCTTACCTGCGCCAGGCGCTTCCGTGCACGCGCCACAGGCCGCCCTGCGAGCCCCCATGAGCGTTACCGTGCGCCAGCTGCGCGCAGCCGTTGCCGTCGCCGAGCACCTGAACTTCAGGCGCGCGGCCGAGACGGTTCATCTATCGCCGCCGGCGGTATCGGCGGCCATCGCCGAACTCGAGCAGGCGCTGGGCATCGTGCTGTTCGACCGCAACTCGCGCGAGGTGCGGCCCAGCGCCGCCGGGGCCAGCTTCCTGCAGGGAGCGGCGCGCCTGCTGGCCGACTACGACCGCCTGCTGTGCGACGCCACCCTCATCAACCAGTCGCGCCGCGGACGCGTCACCGTATCGTGCGTGGCATCGCTGGCCGGCCGGGTCATGCCGCTGGCCCTGAAGACCTGCAGCGAACGCTACCCCGACCTGGAAATCCATGTGCGCGACGACGTCGCCAGCCAGGTCATGGTGTCGGTGCGAGCCGGCGAAGCGGATTTCGGCCTGGGCGTGACGCCGGACACCGCAAGCCACGAGGTCCGCTTCACGCCACAGGCCGAAGACCCCTTCTTCCTGGTATGCGACCGCGGCCATCCGCTGGCGGCGCGGCGCCGGGCCACCTGGACCGACCTGGCCGGCGAGCGCCTGGTGCTACCCGCCAGCGGCAGCGGCACCTGGCAAATCGTCAACGACCAGTTGGTGCGCGCGCATGTGAGCCTGCGCGGCAGGACCCCGGTCTCGCATATTTCGACGGTGTACGGCATGGTAGAGGCCGGCTACGGCGTCAGTGTGCTGCCGGCCACCGCCCTGCCCGCCACCGGCCACCCGGTCCTGGCGGCCATTCCCCTGCAGGGGCCGCGGCTGTTCCGCACCCTGGGCATCTATCAGCGGCGCGACCGGTCATTGTCGCCGGCGGCGCAGACCGTGCTGGACCTGGTCCGGGAAGCACTGGCCACCGTGGACCGGGCCACGGCCGCCCGCCGGCGGCCGGCGCCCGGGCGCCTATAGCGGCGCGGCCAGGTGGAACAACCCGTCGCCGCGCGCGCACAGCGTCGGAAAGCGCCGGCACGAGACAATTCCGTCGGCCCCGAACGCCAGCGTCAGCGGCGGGGCCAGCGGGTCCTCTAGCCTGTACAGGCGCAGGGCTGGCTGGCCGGCGCGCACGGCCTCGCCGACTTGGGCCAGGGGTTCCATCAGGCCGGCGCAAGGCGCGTAAATGGCATGCCGCGGGCCCAGCGAACTCAGCAACCGGGTGGCGGGCGCAGGCTCGCAATCGATGCCCGGGACAATGCCGTAATGGCGCAGCACCCGCCGCACGCCTTGCTCGGCAATGACAAGCGCCCGCGGGTCGAGCGTCGCGCCGCTGCCCAGTTCCGTGGTCAGGGCGGGAATGCCGCGCTTCGAGGCGGCGGCATACAGCGTGGTGGCGCCGCCGCCCCCCGAGCCCGTAGTCAGCACACTGTGCGGCGCGCCGAACACGGCCAACAGTTCGCGCAAGGCCCGGTCTTGCGCGGCGTCGGCAACGCGCTGCGCCAAGGCCGTATGGGCATAGTCGAGCGAGCGCCCGCCGGAATGCAGGTCGACCACCACGTCGGCAAGGTCGAACAGCACGCTGTCGATATAGTGCGCCAGCATTTCAGTGGCCGACCCGTTGGCACGCCCCGGGAACAGGCGGTTGAGGTTGCCCTCGTCCACCGGCGACACGCGGCGGCCGCTCTCGGCAGCGGGATAGTTCAAAGACGGAATGATGATGACGCGGCCTCGCAAGTCCGCCGGCGACAGCAGGCGGGCAAGATTCCTCAGGGCGATCTGGCCTTCGTATTCGTCGCCGTGATTGCCCGCCGTCAACAACGCGGTGGGCCCGTCACCATTGCGTATGCAGACAATGGGGATCTGAATCATGGCATAGGCCGACAGATCGACCGAATGCGGTACGTGCAGGTTGCCGGCCTGCTTGCCATCTTGGTTGAAATCGACGTGGGTCCAGATGCGGCTGCTTTCCGCCATGGCGAGAATCCTCGGTGAATGCGGGCTTAAAGAAGTTGACTCAGGAACTGCCTGGCGCGCGGGTGGGAGGGCGCGCTGAAAAAGGTCTGGGGGTCGGCCTGCTCCACGATGCGCCCGGCGTCCATGAACACCACGCGATCGGCCACCGTACGGGCAAAATTCATTTCGTGGGTCACGCAGATCATGGTCATTCCTTCGCGCGCCAGGTCGGTCATCACATCCAGCACTTCTTTGATCATCTCGGGGTCCAGCGCGGACGTAGGCTCGTCGAACAGCATGACCTTGGGATTCATGCACAGTGCCCGCGCAATCGCCACGCGCTGCTGCTGGCCGCCCGATAGCTGCCCCGGGTATTTGTCCTGCTGCTCGGGAATGCGTACCCGTTCGAGATAGTGCCGGGCGACTTCCCGGGCCTGCGCCAGGCTCATGCCGCGCGCCTTGCGCAGCGCCAGCGTGCAGTTTTCCAGCACAGTCAGGTGCGGAAACAGATTGAAGTGCTGGAACACCATGCCGATATCGCGCCTGAGCATATGCATGTTGGGCGTAGACTTGCCCATCTGCCGCCCATTCACTTCGATCGTGCCGCCCTGGTGCGTCTCTAGCTGATTCACGCAGCGTATCAAGGTTGATTTTCCCGAGCCGGACGGACCGCAGATGACAATGCGCTCGTTGGCCTGCACCGTCAAATCCACGTCGTGCAGCACCTGAAAGCTGCCGTACCATTTCTGCAGGCCCGAAATACGCACGGCCGGGAAGTTCGAAACATCATTCATAGTGGCTTGTCCTTGCCGCGCTAGCGCTGGTGGGCGACTTGAAGCCGCTGTTCGAGCTTGCGCACCAACACATTGATACCCAGCGCCAGGATCAGGAAGATCGCCCCCACCGAAACCATGGGTTCGGCATAGCGGAAGGAATTCGCGCCGACCTCCATGGCCAGCCCCAGCATTTCGGGAACGGCGATCACCGCCAGATAAGGCGTGGCCTTCAAGGCGGATACGAAATAGTTCCCCATGGGCGCGGCGACATTGCGCAGCATCTGCGGCAAGATCACCGACAAGATCACGTCTCGCCGGCGCAGCCCCAGCGCCTTGCCCGCCTCGAACTGCCCCGCATCGATGCTGTCGATGCCGCCCTTGAACACTTCGGCCAGGTAGCCGCTGTAATAGACCGCCAGGCCCAGCACGCCCGAGGCCGCGGCGGGCAGCGTCAAGCCATAGACCGGCAACACGAAGTAAATGAAGTACAACTGCACCAGTACAGGCGTAGAGCGGATCGCATCGATGACGAAGCGCATCACGTAGCCCAGCCAGCGGTTGCTGCGGCGCAAGATCTCCAGCGTGAAGCCCAGCACGGCGGCGCCAAGCGAAGCCGCCACGGTGATCCAGAGCGTCGTGCCCAGCCCGCTCAGAATGGTGGGAATGACGGACAAGGCGAAGTCGGGGTCAAATCTCACGGCTGCCTCGGTTCTGGATGTGCACCCGGCGCTCGAGATAACGGCCGAACAGCGTGGCGGGATAGCACACGATCAGATAAGCCAGCATCAGCGAGGTATAGACGCCGACGGGGTTGTATTGCAGCTCGGCAATCTGCTTGGCGCGGAACGTCATGTCGGTCAGCGTGATCAGCGAAACGATGGCGGTGCCCTTGACCAGCTGGATGAACTGGTTGACAAAGGTGGGCATCATGGCGGCCACCGCCTGCGGCAGTTCGATCAAACACAGGATATGCAGGCGGTGCAGCCCAAGCGCGCGGCCGGCCTCGACCTGCCCCGGGTCCAGGGATTGCAGCGCCGCCCGCACCGCCTGGCTGCCATAGCCGCCGATGTTCAGGCCCAGCGCCATGGCACCCACGGTCATGCTGGATAGGCGTATGCCGAAGTCCGGCAGCGCGTAATACAGCACGAACAGCAGGATCAGCACGGGCGAGCTGCGCCAGAACTCGATCAGGCAGGTCACCGCGAAGCGCGCGGTGCCGCGCGTGAAGTGCTGCAGCACGCCCGTGACCAGGGCAAAGGGCACCGCCCATAGCATGCCGTACAGCGTGACCAGCGCCGTGACGCGGAACCCCTGGAAAATGCCGGCGAGGATATCGAAGCCTTCCATGGCCCTGCTCCGCCTGCGTCAGTACTGGCCGGCGCAGACCTTCTCGGTCGTCACCGCATCGTCGACCTTGTCGTCGTCGGTAAAGCCGTACTTGGCGCGCAATTTGTCCACCGTGCCGTCGGCTTTCAGTGCCTTCAACTGTTCGTTATAGGCGTCCCGCAAAGCGGTATCGGCGGTGCGAAAGGCAATGGCCGTGTACATCATGGCCGGCACGCCATCGCGCACCAGCCCGGTGAACGGCTTGGCCCGCTCTACCCCCTGCAGCTTGGGGTCCTGCAACAACCCCACCACGCTGGGCGCCGACAGCGTCACCGCGTCGACGCGGCCGGCCAGCAGCGCCGACAGCATGGCTTGCGCATCGCCCAGATAGGTCATCTGCGAGGGCGGCACGCCGGCATCCAGGGCATTCTTAGAGTTCAGCGTGCCCCTGCCGCCGCTCAGCCGCACTTTCGGGTTGGCCACGATATCGGCGTAGCTGTGCAGGTTCAGCGGATTCCCTTTCTTGACGATCAGGCTGTCGCCCACCGCCAGGTCGGGCTCACTGAAGATCACCACTTTGCAGCGCTCGGGCGTGATCGCTATCCCCGAAGCCACCATATCGAAGCGCTCGGCATTCAGGCCGGGAATCAGCGCGCCGAATTCGGTAATGACGAAATCCACTTGCTTGACGCCCAGGCGCTCGAACGCGGCGCGGATCAGGTCGGGATGAAAGCCGGCAGCCGAGCCGTCCTGGGCGCGAAAGCCCCAGGGCTGGCGATTGTGAATGCCGATAGTGACCTTGTGGCTCTTCAGAATGGCCTCTTTGGTGTCCGCGTGGGCCGCGCTGGCCGCGCCCAGCAGGAAGGTGGTCATGGCCGCGGCGGCGGCGCTCTTGAACAAGTTGGCGATCATGGTTTTCCTCTTGGTATGTGATTATTTGTGTGGCAACGGCTACGGCAAGCCGGCGGGATACGGCATCAACCTCGCCGGGCGCCGTAGGCCGACAGCGCGGCCTGCAGATCGTCCTGCAAGCGTGCGCTGTCTTCCAGCCCGATCGACAAGCGGATCAGCGGCTGATCGGTGGCGGGGAACCGGCGGCCGCTTTGCAGGTCGGCCGGGTAAAAGGCCGCCAGGCTGTGAACCCCGCCCCAGCTGGCGCCGATGGAAAAGAGTTGCAGTGCATCGAAGAACGCGCGGTAGGCATCGACGTCGCCAGCCGCCAATTGCAGCGAGAACAGGCACCCCTTGCTGTGGAAGTCGCGCCGCCACAGGGCATGGCCGGGGTCCGACGGCAAGGGCGGATACCACACCCGTTCGACCAGGTCTTGCCGGGCCAGCCAACTGGCCACGCGCAGCGTCGCCTCCCCCTGGGCCGCCAGGCGCAAAGGAAAGGTCTCCAGGCCGCGCAGCACCAGGAAGCAGTCGTCCGGGCCGACCTGCTGGCCCAGCGTACTCTGCGCGTCGCGCAGCACGGCATAGTGCGCGGGGTCGTTGGTGGCGATGCTGCCCATCAGTACATCGGAATGGCCGCTGAAGAACTTCGTCGCGGCCTCTACGCTGAAATCCACACCGTGGTCCAGCGGCCGGAAACCCAGCGGGCTGGCCCAGGTGTTGTCCATCATGGTCAGGACGCCGTGGCGCCGCGCGGCGGCGACAATCGCGGGCACGTCGCACATTTCCATGGTTACCGTGCCGGGCGACTCCAGGCAGATCATGCGCGTGTTGGGGCGGATCAGGTCCTCGATGTCGGCCGAAGCCACCGGCGAGTAGTACTCCACTTCGACTCCCAGCCCGGCCAGCCATTTGTCGGCCAGCGCCGCCAACGACCCATAGCAAGCCGCCGACAGCAGCAGGTGGTCGCCCGCGCGGACATACGCCAAGACCACCATCATCAGGGCCGCGGCGCCCGAGGGCGCGATGACGCAGTGCGCGCCGTTTTCCAGTGCCGCGATGCGGGTTTCCAGCAGGCGCGCGGTGGGAGTGCCCGTGACGCCATAGCTATAGCCGTCGGGCTGGCGGCGCTTGCGTTCGGCAAAGTCGTCCAGCGAATCGAAAACAACCGTCGAGCCCCGCCATACTGCGGGAGCCAGGCTGGCGTAGGGCCGGTGAGGGCCAGTGGTGTCGTCAGCAGAAAGGGCCATCGGCTAAGACCGCGCAAGCGGTGTCGTGAGTTGCGATAGCGCAGTCTGGGCCGTGCGTACTATTATTTCAACAATAAATATTACTTACTCTAAAAGCAGCACTTATAGACATGGAAATGCGGGACATCCAGATTTTCCGCGCGGTGATGCGGGCGGGAACCACCAGCAAGGCGGCCCTGCTGCTCGACATTTCGCAGCCCGCCGTCAGCCAGGCCATCCGCAGGCTGGAAACGGATGCCGGCCTGCAGCTGTTCGACCGGGTGCGCAATCGCCTCGTTCCCACGCAGGAAGCCGATGCCCTGCTGGTCGAAGTCGACCGCTGCTTCGCGGGGTTCGAGCAGATCGAGCACCGGATCCGCAGCCTGAAATCCTTCGGCGTGGGCCGCATGGCCATCGGGTCGCTGCCCGCGCTGGGGGTGGGTTTCATGCCGCGCGCCATCGCCGCCTTCGCGCCCATGTCGCGCCGCGTGCAAATGTCGTTTCAGATCATGAGCTCGCGCGAGGTGCTGCAACAAGTCAGCGCGGGGCAACTGGATTTCGGGTTGATGGCCGACGAAATCTCGGTGGTCGGCCTGGAGCATTCGCCGTTTATCGAGATCCCCGGCGTGATCGCGATGACGCCCGGCCATCCGCTGGCCGGGCGTCCGGAAATCACGCTGGAAGAACTGGTCGGCCAGGACTTCATCGCGCTCAATCCCGAAGATGCCAGCCGCCGGCGCCTGGAATCGGCCTTGGCCGCGCGCGGGCTGACCCTGCGGCCGGTACTGGAGACCCCTTATGCGTTTTCGGTTTGCGAACTGGTGCTGCAGGGCATGGGCATCGGCCTGGTGCACCCGATGGCGGCGATAGACTACCTGCCGCGCGGACTGATGATCAAGCGCCTGGCCATCGACACGACGTTCCGGTCGTTGCTGGTGTTCCGGCCCGGCAAGCCCCTGTCGCAAAATGCCCGCGATCTGCTCAGCCTGATGCGCATTCAGGCCAAGCGAGATCTGCAGATCATCGACACCGCGCTGCGGTAGCGCCGGGGCCCGCCCCGGCGCCCAGGCACGGCGGACTAGGCTTCGCTCATGCCGGCCGCGGGCTCGGGCGCGTTGCCCGCGCGCACCTTTTCTTCGATGCGCCGGCCCACATCCGCGTCGATGTTCTTCCAGTATTCCAGCGCCCGTTCCAGCACGGGGCTGCGCACCCCGCCCAGCAGGCTGCCGGCAACGGTTTCGACCAGGCGGCTGCGCTGTTCGTCGTTGAACACCTCGCGCACCAGAGTGCCCGGCTGGCCGAAGTCATCGTCTTGCGCATGCAGGGTGTAGGCGCTGCGCACCATATCGCCGTCGGTATCCCAGCCTTCTTCGGGCTTGGCGGAATCGTCGGCCCAGGCGCGGTTGCCGGAATTCGGCGCATACACGGGCTGGCTGCCGCTGTGCTCGTAGGCCATCTGGCCGTCGAACATATAGGTATTGACGGGAACCTTGGGCTTGTTGACCGGCAATTGATGGAAATTGGTGCCGATGCGGTTGCGCTGCGCGTCGTTATAGGCAAAAGCGCGGCCCAGCAGCATCTTGTCGGGCGACAGGCCGATGCCCGGCACCGTGTTGCCCGGCGAGAAAGCGGCCTGCTCGATTTCCGCGAAGAAGTTCTCGGGATTGCGGTTCAAGGTCATGGTGCCGACTTCGATCAGCGGATAATCCGCGTGCGACCAGGTCTTGGTCAGGTCGAACGGATTGAAGCGGTAAGACTTGGCGTCGTCATAGGGCATGACCTGCACCGACAGCGTCCAGCTGGGAAAGTCTTTTTTCGCGATGGCCTCGAACAGATCGCGGCGGTGGTAGTCGGCATCCAGGCCGGCCATTTCCATGGCTTCGCTGTTAGAGAAGAACTTCATGCCCTGGCGGGTATGAAAATGGTATTTCACCCAGAATTTCTCGCCGGCGGCGTTTACCCACATATAGGTATGCGAGCCATAGCCGTTCATGTGGCGCCAGGTTCGGGGCAGCCCGCGCTCGCCCATCACATAAGTCACCTGGTGGGCGGTTTCGGGATTGCCGGACCAGAAATCCCATTGCATGTGGTTGTCGCGCAAGCCCGAATCGGGCAGGCGCTTCTGGCTGCGGATGAAGTGGGGAAACTTCATGGGGTCGCGCAGAAAGAAAACCGGCGTGTTGTTGCCGACGAGGTCGTAGTTGCCTTCCTGCGTATAGAACTTCAGCGAAAAACCCCGCACATCGCGCCAGGTATCGGGGCTGCCGGCCTCGCCCGCCACGGTCGAGAACCGCGCCAGCATTTCGGTTTTACAGCCCTTCTGGAACAGGGCGGCCTTGGTATAGGCCGAGACATCGGCGGTCGTTTCGAACACCCCGAATGCGCCTGCTCCCTTGGCGTGCGGCTGGCGTTCAGGCACCTTTTCGCGATTGAAATGCGCCATTTGCTCCAGGAAGTGGACATCGTGAAGCAGAATGGGCCCGTTGGGGCCCACCGTCAAAGAATTGCGGTCGCTCGGTGCCGGCGCGCCCGCGCCTGTGGTCGAACCTTGGGCACCGTTGTTTTTTCTCTGACTCATGTTGGATCTCCGGGGTGGGTTTCAGTGAACCATATACACGCCCGGACTAGCTTAGCCCCGCAATGCTGGCGTTGTCCACCTTGCGCGGCAGCCGCAATCACGCTTGATAGGCATAGATCAGCCAATGCCCAATCGACGCCTCATGCCTGGCATGGCCAGGTGTCTGACTCCCGCAGGGTGTCAGACACCGAAGCAAGGACAGGCCGTTTCAACACGATCGGTGTCTGACACCCTGACGGGAGTCAGACACCTGGCAATCTGGCCATCAACGCATCACCAATCCGCCGTCCACGAAAAGCACCTGCCCGGTCATGAATCCGCTCCAGTCGGAAGCCAGGAACAGCACCGGGCCGGCGACGTCCTCGGGCCGGGCGATGCGGCGCAGCGGCGTGGCGGCGATCAGCGATTCGCGGAACGACTCCTGGGTTTCTTCGCTGGCCTGGGTGGGATACACCAACCCCGGCGCGACGCAATTCACCCGGATGCCGAACGGCCCCAGTTCCGATGCCAGATTGCGGCTGAACGCCACCAGCGCGGCCTTGGCGGTGGTGTAGTCGTGATACGGCACCACCGGCTGCTCGACCAGATTGCTGGCGATATTGACGATGCAGCCCTGGGCGCGCCGCTTGAAATGCGGCAGCGCGGCGTGGCATACGTTGAAAGCCGCGCCGACCGCGCCATCGAACTGGCCCTGGTAGTCCTGCCAGCGCAGGTTGTCGAAGGCCACGCGGCGCCGGGGGTCGAATGCGTAATGCCGCAGGGCGTTGTTGACCACGACATCGAGACGGCCGGCTTCCTGCGCCACGGCATCGACCATGGCACGGACTTCGTCCGGCGAGCCCACGTCGGCGGATACGGCCCATGCGTCGCCGCCGGCGGCCTGGCACTGCGCCACGACGGCCTCGGCCGCCGCGGCGTTGCGCAAGTAATTCACGACCACGGTCGCGCCTTCGCGGGCGAACGCGCGCGCGATCCCGGCGCCGATGCCGCGGCTGGCACCGGTTACCAATACCACCTTGCCCGCGAATTTCATGGCGGTGTTCATCTCAGTCTCCCGGCAGCAGGCTGGCATCGGCCACCGCCGCCACGTCGATATGGCGCTGGACCAGGCCCAGTTCGCGATACGCGTCGGCCGCCTTCTGCAGAAGATCCAGGTTGAACGTGCCCAATGCGCGCGCGGCGCCGTCCGGGCCGGGGGTAGCCACCGCGGCGGCGTTGCGCAACCGGATCACTTCCAGATTGATGTCCCGGTCGGTGCCGTCGATGGCACGCTTAGAGGCCAGCGCGGCGGCTTCTTCGGGCCGGGCGATCATCCACGCGGCGCTGTCGCGGTAAGCCTTCAAGAACGCCCGCAACAGAGGCTGCTTTTGCCGATAGACCGGTACGCGCACCACGAACAGATCGCTGGAAACATTGAAGTAGTCGCGCACCTGCATGACATCGACTTCGCCCAGCCCGTGCCGGCGGCCCACCAGCAGGCCGGTATCGGTGGCCGCCGTGGCGTCCACCTGGCCCTGCAGCAGCGGGGCGAAGTTCAAGACACCGGTGACCACGATTTCCACATCGGCCTCGGTCAGGCCCGCCTGGTGCAGCAGTACCAGCAGATTCTGGCGCGTGCCGCTGGACAGGCTGTACACGCCGATGCGCTTGCCCTTCAGGTCCGCCGGCCGCGCGATGCCGGCCGACTTGAGCGACACCACATTGAAAACGTTCTGCGGATAAATATCGTAGATGGCGCGCAGCGGCTCGCCCTTGTCCAGGGCCATGAAAAAAGAGCCCGGGTCGGTAAAGGCCACGTCGGCCTGGCCGCTGAGAATGTTGCGGATGGCGTCGCCGCCGCCGGCGCCCGGCAAATACACCAGTTCCACGCCCTGCGCCTTGAAAAAGCCTTTGTCGGGCTCGGCCAGCAGGTTGGTGATTTCCGAGATCGGCTTGCTCCAGCCGGCCAGGACAACCTTGCCGGTTGCCGCCTGCGCGCGGGCCAGAGGCCCCGCGAATGGCAGCGCGGCCAGGCTCGCGGCCGCGCCCAGCAAGGCGCGGCGGGTGGAAAACGAAGACATGGCGTCAGTTCTATGAGTAGTCATGAAAGATCGGCGTAGGCGCGCAGCAGACGGCGCTCGAGCATAAGCGTGGCCTGGTAGCCCAGCAGGCCGATGGCGGCAATGGCGGCCAGCGCGGCGAACATCAGGGACGTGTCCATCATGCCCTGGGCGGCGATGATGACGGCGCCCAGCCCGCGGCTGGCGCCGATGAATTCACCCACCACGGCGCCCACCAGGGCCAGCACCAGCGCCACGCGCAGGCCGGCCAGAATGCCGGGCAGGCCCGCCGGCAGCTTCAGCCGCCACAAGGTCTGCGCGCGCGAGGCGCCCAGCATGCGGAACAGCTGCAGCCGGTGCGGATCGACCTGGCGCAGGCTGGTCAGCGTGTTTTCCATCAGCGGAAAGAAGCAGATCAGGGCCGTCATCACCACCGTGGGCAGCATGCCGAAGCCGAACCACAGCACGAACAGCGGCGCCAGCGCCAGCTTGGGGACCACCTGGCTGACGATGACGTAGGGCTTGACCACGCGATCGAGCAGAACCGATTCGGCCAGCGCCACGCCGATGGCCAGGCCCGCTATCCCGCCCAGGGCCAGCCCCAGCAGCATCTCGGCCAGCGTCGCGCCGATGTGCGGCCACAGATAGCCCGTGGACAAGGCGGTCCACAAGGTCCGGGCCACGGCCGACGGCGCCGGCAGCACCAGCGCGGAAATGCCCGCCTGCCTGACGACCAGTTCCCAGGCCGCCACCAGCAGCACCAGCAGCGCGCCGGCCAGGACGCGGGGATTCGACATCGGCTTCATGGGCGCCCCCCGGTTGTCATGGCGTCGAATATCCGGGCGCAGTACTGGTTGAAGGCCGGGCCGTGGCGCATGGACTGCGCGCGGGGCGCCGCCAGGTCGACCGGGATATCGGCCAGCAGCCGGCCCTGGTGCATGACCGCGACGCGATCGCCCAGGTACACCGCCTCGCCGATGTCGTGCGTGACGAACAGCACCGTGGTATTGCGCAGGCGGCACATGCGCAGCAGGTCGTCCTGCAGCTCGCCGCGCGTGATGGCGTCGAGCGCGGCGAATGGCTCGTCCAGCAGCAGCAGCGCCGGTTCCAGGATCAGGGCGCGCGCCAGCGCCACCCGGCTTTGCTGTCCGCCGGACAACTGCCGGGGATAATGCCGCGCGTGGCCGGACAAGCCCAGCATGTCCAGCAAGGCGTGCGCGCGCTCGAGGTCGGCGGCCAGCGGGCGGCGCTGCAGCGACACCGGCAGCAGCACGTTGTCGATGACCCGGCGCCACTCCAGCAGCGTGGGCGCCTGGAACACATAGCCCAGCTGCGGTCCGGGCGCGGCCGGCTGGCCGTCCGGGCGCACGATGCGCCCCGACTGGGGGGCCAGCAGGCCCGCGGCCAGCTTCAGCAGCGTCGTCTTGCCGCAGCCGCTGCGGCCCACCAGGCAATGAAAGCCGCCGGCCCGCAGCCGCCAGTCGATGCCGTCGACGACGGGCGGGCGGCCCGGATAGGTGTAGGCCACCTGCCGCATATCAAGAAAGGGAACCTCCTGCGCCAGGCTCATGGCTCGTACGGCGCAAAAGGCTCGGCCGCCGCTTCGGCCGATTGTTCGATCTCGGTCATGCGGACCAGGTCCAGCAGATTGAAGCGGCCATCGTGATGCCAGCCGGCCTCGGGCACGCTCATCGAGCCGATGGCGCTGACGCGGGTGACGCCCACCGCGCCCAGCTGTTCGGCCAGGCGGTACAGTTCATCCGGCGCGGCGGCGATGCCGGCGGATTGCAGATACGCCCCGGCGCCGGCCACCGCCGGCGCGACCGCGTCCAGCGCATCGATGCCCGCGACCACGATGCTGCGTTGCAGGGCCGTGGGCGCCAGCGCTTGCGCATCGTCGGTGTAGGCCACGCTCCAGGCCGCCGCGGGGTCGCCGATCAAGGGGTCGTGGTCCGCGGCGCCCTCGGTTCCGGGCGCGGGCAACCACCATTCGATGGACTGGCGCCATTTCGCGACCGCCGCCGACTCCGGCAGGTCCAGCGCCCGGCGCGGATAGCGCCGTTGCAGATTGGCCAATTCGCCGGCCAGGTAGCCGGCGAACTCGCGCGGCGTCACCTGGCCGCCGCGCTGCACGTAAAAGATATGCGGCGAATAACAGCCTTGCTGGTCATAGCGCATGACATCCCAGGCGGCGCGCCGCGCCAGCGCGGGTGCCTTCAGCGCGTCGAGCGCCATGGCGCTGGCCACGCCGAACCCCAGCTTGTGGCCGTAGGCCAGAAAGCGCGTCGTGACCGGCAAGCGGCGCTGGATCGCGTGCAGCGCATCATTGCCGCCATACGCCACCACGGTATCGGCCTGCGCGTATAGCGCCGCGGCCTCCGCGTCGCCGGCGCCGCGCCACCACACCACCGCCAGGCAGTCGGCCAGCGGCGGGTGCACTTCGGCCAGCAGGCGCGCGAACCAGCCGGCGAACAGCGGCTCGGCGCTGGGCAGCTTGCCGATATTGCCGGCCTTGACCAGCAGGCCGCAGACCAGGCTCCACAAGGCCAGCGCCGGCACATTGCCGGCCCAGCTGTGCGCCAGCAGGCGCGGGCCATGCGCACGCACCGCGCCGCCCTTGGCCGCCGGCTGGAAGCCGTCGAGCACCTTGGGGTTGGCGAAATCCTGAGCCACGAAACGATGCAGCTGCGGCGCGCGGAACGTCTTGAAGAAACCCGTCAGGCCCAGGCGGACCATCTCGGCATCGTAGCCGCTCACCAGCGGCAACAGCGCGTCGGCCTCGCGGCGGTAAGGGTCGTCGCGATCGAGCAGCCGGGCCATGACGCGGTCGATGACGGCAATGATGTCGGACACCGGCATGGGCTTCAGGTGCCGCGCCGCGGCGCGCCGGACCCGTTCGGCAAGCGCGTCCATCTGCGGCGCCGACAGCACCGGCACGGCGACCTCGAGCCGCCGGCCGTCTTGTTCGAACGCCAGGGTGTGCCATTGGACCTGGGCCCGCTCCAGCCCCGGCAAATAGCCCGCCTGGACCTTGTGCACGTTCATGGCGCGGCAGACCGGATGAACTCTTCGACTGCCAGCGAGCAGCCCTTGGCCTCGGCGCCCTGGGCGCGCCCCAACAACAGGAAACCCTCGCGGGTGGGCTGGCCGACATCTTCGGTCAGGATCGTGCTGACCGAATTGAAATTGGCCAGGTCGCAGTGCGCCAGGATGCCGCGCTCGCCCGGCGGCACCGCGCGGCCCGTGGCCGGATCGACCAGCCGCGAGCGGATCCAGTGCGGCCCCGACTTGGCGGAAGGCACGATGGCGTTGCCCGAATCGTAAAACTGGGTGCTCAGTTCGGTCATGCCGTACATGTTGACGCACAGCTCGCGCGGCACGCCGAGCAGCCCGGACAGCTCGCCATAAAAGGCGTCCAGCGGCAATTCGCGCGACTGGCCCTTGTAGCCGCCGGTATCGAGAATGCGGCTGCCGGGCGGCAGCCGGAACGACCGCCCCGCCGCGCGGAGCGCGTCGATGACGTGCACGAAGCTGTAGCTGGCCCCCAGCAAGGCATAGGGTTCACCCCGGCGCTCGGCCTGCTCCAGGTGCTGCCACAAGCCGTCGAGGTCGATGCCCCGCGGCGACATGAAATAACGGCTGGCCGGGTCGCCGAAGACGGATTTCGCCAGCGCCAGGTAATGCGCCAGCGACGAGTTCGGCATCGCGGTTTCGTCCGGGAACAGGATTCCCATGGGCAGGCGCTCGGCGCCCCCCATGAAACGGCGCGCGAAATTGCGGGTCATGGACAGGTCGTAGACGTCCAGGCGCGGATGAAAGTGGCGCCCGCGCGTATCGGCGCGCGTGGTGCCGCTGGTCATGAACACGCGCTCGGTCGGCAGGGGCGGCTGGCAGCGCAGTTCCATGGCCTTGAAGGCGTCGATGGGCACGGCCGGTATGTCGCTCCAGGTTTTCACGGTACGCACCGTGGCGCCGCGCCGCTGGCAAAAGCCGCGGTACGGGGCGCTGGCGCCGTACTGATACGCGAACAGGCGCAGCGCGAGCCGGTCGAATTGCTCGTTGGTGCAGCCGTCTTGGGCGATAAAGTGGAGAATATCCGCGATCAGCGGTTCGGCGTCGTTCATGGGCTTTCGCGATTCCTAAGCATGGAAGCTCCGAAGCCCACCTGCCCCAGCGGCGCGCGGCGCCCGGGTCGAGGTCGATGCTCTTCTTACGCCGGGATGAACCGGGTCAAGTTCGCGGGTTTGGATCTCAGCACGGCGTGCACCCCGGAGCAACGGCAATGTTAACCCGCTTCCGCCCACTTCGGCGACGGCTTGTCAGGTGTCTGACTCCCGCAGGGTGTCAGACACCGAAGTAAGCCGGATTCCTCTATACGCAGCGGTGTCAGGCACCTGCGGAGCCTGACACCTTCCGCGGAATGAAAGATGCGGCTCGATCGGGGACGCGGCGGATCCGGCTTTGCCGGGCCGCCAGCGTCGCCCCCTTGAGGGGGAAGCGCGCAGCGCTTCGGGGGTGGGACTTTCACTTCAGGCACCTGCGGAGCCTGACACCTTCCGAAGTATCCGGCGCCCTACCTGGCGAACTGGCTGGCGCGCACGGTCAGGTCGACCACCTGCCGCACCAGGCTGGTCTGATGCCCCCGCGAAGTCACAATGAAATACTCGGCCTGGCCGGTGGTGGGCATGCCCGCCACTTCCACCAGTTCGCCGCGCCGCAGCCGCTCTTCGATCAGCACCATGGGCAAATAGCCCATGCCGCCGTTGCGCGCCACCAGCTCGATCAGCGTGTTCATGTTGTCGCAGCTGTTCACATTGCGCAGATCGGCCCCCTGCGCTTTCAGCATTTCGACCTGTCCCGCGAAGTACGGCGAATCCCGCGGAATCAGCCAGATGGGGCCCGCATTGAGCAACTGGGCCAGCGTGCGCTTCTTGCCGCCGTCCGCGCCGAAGATGCGCCAGCGGTCCTCCGCCATCACCCAGCGCATGGGCGTGCGCCCCAGCGAAGAACTGGTCAGCGTGGGGTATTCGACCCGGCCCGCCATCAAGACAAAGTCCAGTCTTCCCTCTTCCAGCTGGGCCAGCAGCCGGCGGGCAATGCCGATATACAGCTCGTAGTTCACGTCCGGCATTTCGCGCTGCAACTGGCCGATCAGGTTGCCGAACCAGGTCATCGGAATATCGCCGGATCCTATCCGGATCACGCCCTGCGCGGCGGTGCTGTCGCGGGCACTGCCAAGCACCTCTTGAATCTCGGTCACCAGCGGCTCGATGCGATGCAGGAACTTGCGGCCCTCCACCGTCGGTTCCATGCGATGGCCTTTGCGCTCGAACAGCAGGGTGTCCAGCGCCGCCTCGAGCTCGCGTATGCGCAGCGAAATCGCCGGCTGCGTGGCATGCATCTTCTGCGCCGTGGCCGCGAAAGTGCCCAGGCGATTCACCCAGAGCGCGGTTTCCAGGTTGAGCAAAGTGGGACGTGACATGGGCTGGGCTACCGCGTATTACATAAATATTTCCTATGTTATTAGAAAATTAAAACTAATTTTTTCTTTTATTAGATTGGACTTTAAATAACACCACCTCACCAATCAGTACGAAAGCGCGCCATGCCACTCAGTTCGCAGTTGGATCGGAACGTCTCCTCGCCCGGCTTACCCCGATCAGCGCGGTATTGCGCGCCGTCGTTTCCGGACGCGCACATCGTTGCCGACCTGCGCGCCATCGCCCGGAAGCGCTTGCCGCGCGGCCTGTTCGAGTTCGTGGACCGGGGCAGCGAGGCCGAACTGGCCTTGCGCGGCAACCGCGACGCGCTGGACCGCATCCGTCTATGGCCGCGCGGCCTGGTCGATGTCAGCGGACGCACCACGCGCACAAGCCTGTTCGGCCGCCCGATGGAACAGCCCTGCGCCATCGCGCCGACCGGGGCCGCGGGCCTGTTGTGGCATCAGGGCGAAATCGCCCTGGCGCGGGCCGCGGCGGCGGCGGGCGTGCCCTTCACCCTGTCCACCGCGTCTATTACATCGATGGAAGAGGTGGCCGAGCAGGCAGGCGGGCGGCTCTGGTTCCAGCTATACATGTGGCCGGACCGGCGCATGTCGTATCAATTGCTGGACCGCGTGAAGGCGGCGGGCTACGAAGCCTTGCTGGTCACCATCGACACGGCGGTGTCTCCCAAGCGCGACTACAACCAGCGCAATGGATTCTCGGTGCCCATCCGCATCAACCGGCGCAACGTGCTGGACGTGGCGCTGCATCCGCGCTGGATGCTGGGCGTCATGGCGCGCTATTTACTGACCAGCGGCATCCCGCGCCACCAGAACTATCCGGAAGAACTGCGCCGGTCCCTGATGGAACGCCCCAAGCACGTGCGCGGAACCCCGAAGAACGAGACCCTGACCTGGGAAGACTTGCGCGAACTGCGCAAACGCTGGCAGGGGCCGTTGCTGGTCAAGGGCGTCATGCACCCGGACGACGCCCGCGCGGCGATGGATTGCGGCGCCGACGGCGTGGTGGTGTCGAACCACGGGGCCCGCAACTTCGACCCGGCCATCGCGGCCATCGACGCGCTGCCCGCCGTGGCCGAAGCGATAGGCGCCCGCGGCACCGTACTGGTGGACAGCGGCTTCCGGCAAGGCAGCGACATCGTCAAGGCGCTGGCCCTGGGGGCCCAGGCCGTGATGCTGGGCCGCGCCCCGCTGTACGGCGTGGCCGCCGGCGGCGAAGGCGGAGTGGCCCGCGTCTTGCAGATTCTGGCCGACGACGTGGACCGGACCATGGCCTTCATGGGCTGCCGCGGCATCGCGGACCTGGGCCCGCACTGCATCGCCCGGGGCCGCTGACACGCCGCGCTTCCTGACACGACCCATTACCCCTGACCACGACGAGACGACGCATGCAACGCAGACGCTTTTGCCTGTTCCTTTCCACGATAGGCCTGGCCCCGGCCCTGGCCGCGGCCGATGACGACTACCCGGGACGGGCCATCACGCTGATCGTTCCGTTCGGCCCGGGCCTGTCCACCGATGCCATCGCCAGGTACATGGCCGACGAAATGGGCAAGATCGTCGGCCAGTCCATCATCGTCGAGAACCGTCCCGGCGCCGAAGGCTCGATCGGGTCGCAATTGGCGGCGCGCGCGCAGCCCAACGGCTACACCCTTATCTTCGTATCGAACGGCTCGCATGCCGGCAACGTCGCGCTGTTCAAGAAGCTGCCCTACGATCCCGTCAAGGACTTCACGCCGGTCGGCGCCATCAGCGCCGCGCCCTGGGCGCTGGCGGTACGCACCGATCTTCCGGCGCAGAACATTCCGGAATTCCTGCGCTACGCCTCGGAAAGGCCGGGCACGGTCACGGTGGCGCACGGCTCGGCCAGCTCGCGGGCTTGCGTGGCGCTGCTGGAAACCAAGGGCGGCATCGACGTCAACGACATCCCCTACAAATCGCTGCAGCCCGCGATGATCGATGTCGAGGCCAAGCGCCTGGATGCCTGTTTCCTGCCGCTGGGCGTGGCGATCACGGCCCACAACTCGGGGCGGCTGAGAGTGCTGGCCATCACGGCGCCGCGGCGGTCGCAACTGGCTCCGGACATCCCGGCCATGGCCGAAGACCTGCCCGGCTACGAACTGGTGTCCTGGATAGGAATCATGGCGCCGGCGGGCACCCCGTCCGGCATCGTCGACACGCTGCACGCGGCCATGGCCAAGGTCCTGTCCCAGCCCAAGACCGTGGAAAAACTGGCCGTTTTCGGCCATGACGAGCTGCCCCTGGGACCGGCCCGGTTCGCCAACCTGGTGGCGACCGATATCGGGCATTGGCAGCAGCTGGTGCGCGACGCGCATATTCCGCGGCAATAAAGCGATTCAACCCTGCCAGGAGACTCACATGACGCTACAGGTCCGTCCTTTCAATCCGCTGTTCGCCGCCGAAGTCACGGGCATCGACCTGCGCCAGCCTCTTTCCCGCGATACCTACGAAGCCCTGGAAGACGCCCTGGCCACCTACGGCGTACTGGGCATCCGCTGCCAGCGCATAGACGATGCCCAGCAAGTCCGGTTCTCGTCGGGGTTCGGCCCCCTGCACCAGGCCAGCCGCGATCCGGCGCAACGCCGCATCAAGGACCCGAACTTCCAGGACGTCTCGAACCTGAACCTTGACGGCGACATCGCCCGCAACGGAGAACGCGGCTACAGCGACGCCAACCTGCTGTGGCACACCGATCTTTCCTTTGTGCGCGCATCGGCGCGCATTACCGTGCTGTCGGCCCGCGAGCTGCCCGCGGAACCGCCGCCCACCGAGTTCGCCGACATGCGCGCCGCCTGGGACGCGCTGCCCGCCGGCCGCCAGCGCGAGCTCGAAGGCTTGCAGATCGAGCACAGCATTCTCACCTCGCGGGCCAAGACCGGCTACACCCGCTTCACCGATGCCGAACGCAAGGCGCTGCCGCCCGTGACCCAGCCCCTGGTTCGGACCCACCCGCGCAGCCGCCGCAAATCCCTGTACCTGGCCTCGCACGCGTCGCACATCGTCGGCTGGCCCGTGGAATCGGGGCAGGCGCTGCTGGCGGAGCTGATAGAGCACGCCACGCAGCCCCAGTTCGTCTTCGCCTACCAATGGAATCCGTTCGACGTCCTGATGTGGGACGACACCAGCACCATGCACCGCGCCGTCCCGTTCGACTCGCTCAATCAGCGCCGGGAGCTGCGCTGGAACGCGGTCGTCGAACGCATCTGAACCCAAGGGAAATCAATATGGACCTTCGCGTTATCCCGTTCACCTCCAGCTTCGGCGCCGAAATCGAAGGGCTGGACCTGACCCGCCCGCTGGACGCGGACAGCTTCGAAGCCGTCGAGCAGGCCCTGGCACAATACTCGCTGCTGAGTTTCCGGCGCCAAAGGGTCAACGACGAACAGCAACTGGCGTTTTCCAGCCGGTTCGGCCGCGTACACCAGTCGGTCATGGACACCAAGCGGCGCCGCCTGGCCGATGCGCGCTTCGGCGACGTCTCGAACCTGGCCAAGGAAGGCGGGCTGCTGGCGCAGGGCTCGGAACGCCGCAAGTTCAGCGACGCCAACCAGCTCTGGCATACCGACCTGTCTTTCATGGCCATGCCGGCCCGGGTCACCGTGCTGTCGGCTCGCCAGCTGCCGCCGGCCCCGCCCGCCACCGAATACGCCGACATGCGCGCCGCATGGGATGCCTTGCCGCCCCAACGCCAGCGCGAACTCGAAGGGCTGCGCGTCGAGCACAGCATCTTTGCCTCGCGCGCGCGCGCCGGCTTCACGGAATTCAGCGCCGAAGAGCGCGAAAAAGCGCCCCCCGTCGTTCAGCCGCTGGTTCGCGTCCATGCCCGCAGCGGCCGCAAGTCGCTCTACCTGTCGTCGCACGCCGGCCGCGTCGTGGGCATGCCGGAAGACGAAAGCCAGGACCTGTTGGCCGAATTGACCCGCCACGCGACCCAGCCGCAATTCGTGTTTTCGTACACATGGCTGCCGCACGACCTGATCTGCTGGGACGACAGCTGCACCATGCACCGGGCCACCCCGTTCGAATCGGATAAGTACGTTCGCGAACTGCGCTGGAACGCCGTATGCGAGCCGGCCCCTTTGCTGGAAGCGCTGGCTATGTAATAAAAAGCTTGCGCTGGCGTTTGGACGTAAGAATAAAAAATGGAGAGAGCATGACACAACGCAGACATTTCATCGCGGCCCTGGCCGTCGGTATCTCGGCCCCCTTGCTGGCCTTCGCGCAGGCGCCGGACTACCCGGTGCGGCCCGTGAAGATCCTGGTGGGCTTTCCACCCGGCGGTTCGTCGGATACCACGGTAAGGTTGCTGGCCTCTGCGCTGCAGAAGCAGATGGGGCAGCCGGTCATCGTGGAAAACCGCCCCGGCGCTTCCGGGGCGATTGCCGCGCAGGCCGCGGCGGTCGCGCGTCCGGATGGCTATACCCTGCTGTACGCGACATCCAGCAGCCATGCCATTGCCCCGCATTTCAACCCGAACCTGGGCTACGACCCGCTGAACGATTTCACCCCCATTACCCTGATCGGCCGCGCCGGCCTGGTACTGAGCGCCAATGACGCGCTACCCGTGCACAACATCGCCGAGTTGATCCGCTATGCGCGGCAGCAGCCGCCGGACACGATTACCTACGCGTCTCCCGGCCAAACCAGTTCGCAGCATCTGGCGATGGAAATCTTCAGCCAGGCCGCCGGAGTCCAGCTGCGCCACGTGCCCTATAAGGGCAGCGCGCCCGGGCTGATGGACCTGGTCGGAGGCCAGGTCAACTTGATGATCGATAACGTCACCGCGCCGCTGCCCTTTATCCGCGACGGGAAAATACGGCCCCTGGCCGTTACGTCGGCCCAGCGCGCCGAGATGCTGCCGGATGTGCCCACCATGGAAGAAAGCGGCATGGCCGGCTTCGACGTCCAGGCCTGGGGCGGCATCATGGCTCCGGCGCATCTGCCGCAAGCGCTGACCGACAGGCTGAACCGCGAGATCAACCTGGCGCTGGCCGATCCCGCCGTGCGCAAGACCATGCACGACGCCGGCAGCGTGCCGCAGGGCGGATCTTCCGACGACTTCAAGCGTTTCGTGGCCAGCGAATCGGCGTTCTGGAAACGCGCCATCCACGTGGCCGGCATCGACGGAAACTGAACTTGCAACCCCCTACCGGCCGCGAAGCCTGTCGCTGCCGGTTCGTCCGACCCCTCGCTACCCGCCGAAAAGGTATCCGCATGAAACTGGCCCGCTTCCGCATCGATGATCAACCCAGTTGGGGACTGGTACTCGAAGACGAGCAGGCCCTGCTCGAGGCGCCGCCCCCGCTGCGCGACCGCGAGATGGTGCATGTGCTGGCCGAGCTGGGCGGCGAACTGGCACGCCATTTCGGCGGCCCGGGCCTGCGCCGCTTGCCGCTGGCAAACCTGGAACTGCTGCCGCCCGTCGCCCTTCCGGCAAGGATTCTTTGCGTCGGGCTGAACTACCGCGCGCACGTCGAGGAAGTGGGCCGCGCTATGCCGAGCCACCCCAGCATATTCCTGCGGGCGGCCGATACGCTGCTGGGCCACAACGGCCCGGTCCCGATGCCGGCGGTATCGGAATGCCTGGACTACGAAGGCGAACTGGCGCTGGTGATCGGCCGCGGCGGCGCGCGCATCCCGCGGGCCGAGGCGCTGGCGCACGTTGCGGGCTACACCTGCTTCAACGATATCAGCGTGCGCGACTGGCAGAAGCAGTCGGTCACCGCCGGCAAGAATTTCCCCGGCACCGCGCCTTGCGGCCCCTGGCTGGCCTCGGCCGACGCCATCGGCAACCCCGAAGACCTGGTCATCACCACCCGCCTGAACGGCCGCGAAATGCAGCGGGACCAGGTCAGCAACATGACGTACGGGCTGCCGGATCTCATTGCTTACCTGTCGACGATAGCCCCGCTCAAGTGCGGCGACATCATCGCCACCGGCACCCCGGCCGGCGTGGGCAGCGGCCGCAAGCCCCAGGTATGGATGCGTCCGGGGGATCGCGTCGAGGTGGAAATCGGTAAAGTGGGGGTCTTGGCCAATACGGTGGCGGCCGGGCTGTAAAGGGTTCGCGGCACAAGGGCCAGCCAGCCGCCGCCAGCCGTTGCGGCCGAGCCCGGTTCATTCCTACCCCCACGAGGCCCCGCCATGTTCTCGCATATCTCCATCGGCATCACCGATTTCGACCGCGCACTACGCTTCTATGACCGGCTGTTCGAAGTGCTGGATTTACGGCAACGGTTCCTGGATGCCGATAAACCCTGGGCGGGCTGGCAGGCCAAAGACGGCGGCCGGCCCTTTTTCATCATCGGCAAACCCTTTGACGGCGAGCCGCACGATGCGGGCAATGGCCAGATGGCGGCCTTTCTTGCCGCTAGCCGCGACCAGGTGCGGCGGGCGTATGCGGCCGCGCTGGCCGCCGGCGGCGCCTGCGAAGGCGAGCCGGGCCTGCGGCCTCACTACCATCCGGACTATTACGGGGCGTACTTCCGCGATCCCGACGGCAACAAGCTTTGCGTGGTTTGCCACCAGCCCGAGTAAGCACGCGCCGCCCTGCCGGACACCGGTCCTCAGTCGATACGCTTGTCCGTGAACCGCGGCGGCCGCTTCTGTGAAAACGCCGCGACCCCTTCGCGGCCGTCGGCCGATACGGCGCAACGCAGCAGGGCATCGCGCTCGCGCTCCAGGTGCGCGGGCAGCATGGTCGAACACGCCTGATCGCACAGGCGCTTGATGCCTCCCAGTGCGCCCGTCGCGCCGCCGGCCAGCTGCGTGGCCAGCGCGCGGGCGGCGGACGGCAAGGCTTCCGCGGCATGCAGCTCATCGACCAGGCCCAGCCGCAGGCATTCTTCGGCGGCCAGCGCGCGGTTGGTCATCAAGATGTACTTGGCGCGCGCGGCACCGGCGCGGCGCGCCAGAAAGTACGACGCGCCAATGTCGGGACTCAGGCCGATGGCGGAATAGCCGCCGCGCAGCTTCATAGAATGCGCGGCCAGGACGATATCGGCGCAGAGCGCCATGGCGATGCCGGCGCCGCCGACCGGGCCATGCACGGCACTGATCACCGGCAGCGGCAAGGCCGCCAACTGTGCGACGGCCGGATTCAGGATGTCCAGCAGTTCGTCGATCAGGCCGGCGAAGTGGTCGCCGCGCGCCAGGAAGGCATTGATATCGCCGCCGGCGCAATACTGCTTGCCCGTGGACGACAGCAGGACCGCGCCGATATCGGCCCGCGCCGCCTGGCTCACCGCATCCGCGAACGCCTGGGCGAACGGAGCGTCGATGGCGTTGGCGGCCTCGGGGCGGTTGAGGACAATGTGCCCGACGCCATGGTCGACGCGCCAGAGTACAGGAGATTGCGTTTGGGTCATTCAATCCACCTTCAGTCCGTGCTTGCGGATGACGTCGCCCCACGTGGCCGATTCGGCATGCAGCCAGGTACCGACCTGGGCGGGATCCCAGCCCTCATTGACCTCGAAGTACAGGGCGCCGAGCTTCTGGCGCACATCGGGCGCTTGCAGCGCGCGCCGCGCGTGATCATTCAACCTGCCGATGACGGCCGGGGGGGTGCCGGCCGGCGCCATCAGTACCATGAAGGGTTCGGCGTCGATGGGAGACAAGCCGAACTCGGTAATGCTGGGCACGTCGGGCAACAGCGGACTGCGCTTGCCGGCGACCACCGCCAGCGGGCGCACTTTGCTGGCGGCGAAGTGGGACGCCAGCGGCTGGCCTACCTCGAAATAGATGGGAAAGACGCCCCCCAGGAAATCGGTGGTGGCCTGCGCCGAACCCCGGTAGTTCACGTGGGTCAGCTGCGCGCCCGCCTCCTCGAACAGGCGCAGGCTGCCCAGGTGCGCCAAAGTGGTAGGCGCCGACGATGAATAGTTGTACTGGCCCGGCTTCGCCTTCACCGCGGCCAGCAGCTCGGGCAGCGTCCTGAATGGCGAATCGGCGGTCACCCAGATGAAAACCGGCGTCTTGGCCAGCAGCGCCACGGGCGCCAGGTCTTTCATGGGGTCGAAACTGAGCTTGTACAGATAAGGCCCGGTGACCAGGGACGCGGTGCCCACCAGTAGCGTAAGGCCGTCCGGCGCGGCGTGGGCCACGGCCGCGGCGCCAATGCTGCCGCCCGCCCCGGGCCGGTTGGTCACGATCATGGGCTGGCCCAGCGTCTCGCCCATGTGCTGCGCCACCGCGCGGGCGACGACGTCGGTCGGGCCGCCCGCCGGAAACGGAACCACCAGCGTGATGGGCCGGGCATTGCCCTGCGCCCATCCCGCCACGGGCGCCACGGGCGCCAGGGCCGCGGCCAGCATCAAGGCGCAGACACGCCGCCAGCCGAGTGCAACAGTCATCTTGATCATGGTCTCTCCGGGGTATTCGGGTCGTTCAAACCGCCGGATCGGGGCGGTCCCAGTCGTATCGCATGGGCTCCTTGCGCACGAAGCGCTCGAGCGCTTCGGTGTGGTCCGGCTCGGCCAGGCAAGCGACCTGGGCGCATGCCTCCAGCTCGGCCAGGGTGGCGGCGTCCAGTTCGTAGGCCCGATTGGCCAGCCGTTTTGTCATTCCCAGCGCCACGCGCGGCGCGGCCAGGAACCGGCGCGCCAGCGCCAGCGCCTGGTCGCGCAGGGCATCGGGCTCGTGCAGCGAGTGTACAAACCCAAGGCGTTCGCCCTCCTGTGCGCTGACGCGGCGGGCCGTCATGAGCAGCTCTTTGGCCTTGGTCAGGCCGATGGCGCGCGGCAGCAGATGAATCGCCCCCATGTCGGGCAAGGCCCCGATGCGCAGGAACACCATGCAGAACGAAGCGCGCGGCGTCGCCAGGATAAAATCCGCGCACAGGGCGATAGCGAATCCGCCGCCCCAGGCGGGCCCGTCGACGGCGGCGACGACCGGAATTTCCAGGTCGCGCAGCGCCTGCAACCAGGTATGCATATCCTGCAGCCGCTGGCGCACCCCGGCCGCCTGCGAACCGTCCGCGAGCCGCGCGCGCATGGCTTTCACGTCCCCGCCGGCACAGAACGCGCCGCCGCCGCCGGCCAGCACCAAGGCCCGGGCCCGGCTGTCGCGCACCATGGCCAGCATGTCCGCATAATCGGCGCGCAGCGCCATGGTCAGCGGATTGCGGGCTTCGCCGCGCAGGTGCTCGAATACGGCCACCCCGTCTTCGCCCAGGATGAGCCGGGATTCCCGCAACGTTTTCTGCTGCGTCATATGACCCCCTGCGCACGCAGGGTTTCGCGATCCGCCGGCGTCAGGCCCAGCCACTCTCCGTAAATCGTGTCGTTGTCCTGGCCGATGCGCCCGCCGGTGCTGTAGACGCTGCCCGGGTCATGGTGGAAACGCGGCACCACATCCTGCAGCCGCACCGTGCCGAAGTCTTCGTCCGGCACGGTGCGCAGGAATCCGCGCGCCTTCACTTGCGGGTCGTTGACGATCTGCTGAGCGGAATAAATGGGCGACAGCGTGCCTTGATGCTCTTCGAAACGCCGCAGAATCTCGGCCAGGTCGTGTCGCAAGAACCAATCGGCGAACAGCGCGTTGAGTTCCGCCGTATGCTGGCAGCGGCCCGCATTGCTCGAGAAGCGCGGATCGCCGATCAGCTCTTCCCGCCCGATGGCGCGGCAGTTGGCGGCGAACAAGGCGTCGGTACTGCCCGACAGCGATACCCAGTCTCCGTCGCGGGTGCGGAACACGCCGGTGGGCGCC
Organism: Bordetella petrii; assembly: GCA_017745595.1. Lineage (GTDB taxonomy): Bacteria > Pseudomonadota > Gammaproteobacteria > Burkholderiales > Burkholderiaceae_B > Bordetella_A > Bordetella_A petrii_C. Next base: position 57,383 of record WMBV01000019.1, on the reverse strand, counting down.
GAATATTGGCTGGTGTTGCCGGAACGGCCGTGGCTTTCGCCCAGCAAGTCGTACTTGATCGGCAGAAACTCCATCAGCTTCAGCATGGCCTCGGTAAGCGCCAGATCGATTTCCTCGCCGGGCGCCTCGGGATCGCGCGCCCGTTTCCATAGCGCCGTCATCACCCCCAGCGCGCCGAACAATCCGCCGACGGCGTCGCCTATCGGGTAGCCGGCATGCATGGGCTGGCCGTCCGGCTCGCCGGTGATATAGGTCAGTCCGCCCATGGCCTCGAAAATGCGCGTGAAGCCGGCGCGGTCGCGATAGGGCCCGTCCTGCCCGAATGCGGTAGTGCGCAGAATCACCAGGCGCGGCTGAAGCGCCCAGAGAACGTCGCGGCCCAGTCCCCAGCGGTCCAGCGTGCCCGGGCGGAAATTCTCGATCAGCACGTCGAAGCTCGGCAGCAGGCGCTTGAACAGGGCAATTCCTTCGGGCTTGCGCAAGTCCAGCGAGATCAGTTTCTTGTTCCGGTTGGTGACCTTCCACCACAGCGGCTTGCCGTCTTTCAGCGGAGGGAAGCTGCGGCATCCGTCGCCGCCCGGCAGCTCGACTTTCAGGACCTCCGCGCCATAATCGGCCAGCAGCGCCGCGGCCGAGGGCGCCGCGACAATGGTGGCAATATCCAGGACGCGCAGGCCCTTCAGGGGGCCCTGGCCTGAGCCGGGTACATTCATGGCAAGGTTCTCCTTCATACGTACGGCCCGTTCAGGGCAACCAGGCGGCCTAGCTGGAAAGTGGCGTCACCCAGCAAGGTGTCGTTGGCCGCCAGGCGCCGGGCGTAATGGCTGATGGCGGTTTCATCCTGGAACCCGACGGCGCCGTGCAGTTGCAGCGAATCCAGGGCAATGGCACGGCCGGCGCGGCCCGCCATCCATTTGGCCGCGCAGATGCGCTTGCTTCTTTCGGCGGGCGATGCGGTGTCCCACCCGGCCACGGCTTCGCCGAGCAAAGCCTGTGCATGGGACCAGTTCCGGTAGTGTTCGACGACGCGATGCTGCAGTGCCTGGTTGTCGGCCAAGGCGCGGCCGAACTGCTTGCGAGTTCGCATGTATTCCACGGTCAGGCCTAGCGCCTTGCGCATGGCGCCCACCGTTTCCGCGCACAAGGCGACGGTGGCGAACGCCAGGGTTTCGCCGATCATGGTGTCGGCCCGCTCCGGCCCCGCCACGCGGGCCGCGGCGGGCAGGCGTACGTCCTGGAACGTGAAGTCCGCCGCGCCGCGGCCGTCGTGCAGCCGATAGCGCCGCACGTGAACGCCCGCGGCATCCACGGGGCAATCGAGCAGAACGCAGCCGCCCCCTTCCAGGCGCGCGCTGACCAAGACCCGGGTGGCGCTGCCGCCGCCCAGCACCAGTGTCTTCCGCCCGGCCAGCCGCCAGTCGCCGCCGTCGCGCAGCGCCATGATGGGCTCGGTGGACCCGGAATGCGCGAAGGCGATATAGGCGCCTTCCATCAGCGCATGAATCGCGGCATCGCGGCCTGCGAAGCCGGTCGCGTCGAGCAGCAGCTGTAGCGGAACCAGCGAAGCCCACAGTACCGGGTCCAGCACCAGCGCTTCGCCCAGCGCGCTCATCACCGGCGCCAGGTCGGGCAAGGCGCCGCCGAAACCGCCGTCGCGCTCGGGCACCATCAGGCTGCGCAGGCCCAGCTCGCCGAAGCCGTCCCAGAACGCGGCGTCGGTACCGTCCGGGGTTTCCAGAATCCCGCGGCGCCTCTCGAAGCCGTAGCGCTCGGCCAGCAGGCGGCGCAGCCCGTCATCCAGCATGGCCCGGTCCGCTTCCAGCGCGGGCGGCAGGTCCAGCCCGGTCTGGCCGCCGAATACGGCTTTGGCGATGATGCCGCGCTGTACTTCCGAAGTGCCGCCGCCCAGCGTGATGCCGCGATAGCGCCAGGCATGCATCGTGATGTTGCCCACATGTCCGGGAACCAGCGGGGGATCCGACGGCACGCCGTCGATGGCCGACGGATCGAACGCCAGCGCATCGCAGCCCAGCAGATCCAGCTGAAGCTGATGCATGTCCTGCAGGGCTTCGTTGCCCTGCAGCTTCAGCAGGGACGCCGCCAACGCGGGCTCCTCGCCTTGTTCGACGGCATATACCGCCGGCCACCAGGCCGCATCCAGCGCGCGTACGCGTATATCCAGCTCGGCCAGGCGGCGGGCGTAGACGTCCTGCGCCAGCAGCGTGGCCCCGCCGGGGCCCCGGCCCGATGCGAGTTGCCGGGTGGCCGTCAGTTCGGCCTTGCATTCCGCCACGCGCGCCACGAACAGGCGTTCCGTGACCAGCAACCCCTTGGCCACCGACCAGCCCGCGTTTTCCGCGCCGACCAGGTGGCTTGCGGGCACCCGTAAGTCATCGAAGAAGATCTGCACATGCAGCGTGCCGCCGTGCATGAAACGGATGGGACGCACCGTCACGCCGGGCGAGGCCATGTCCACCAACAAGACCGAAATGCCTTCCTGTTTGCGCGGGGCGTCCGGATTCGTGCGGGCCAGCACCAGCACCCAGTTGGCCCAGTGGCCGTAGCTCTGCCAGATCTTGGTGCCGTTCAGGATGAAATGCTCGCCGTCGCGCCGCGCCGACGTGCGCAGCGAGGCCAGGTCCGAGCCCGCGTCCGGCTCTGAATAGCCCTGGGCCCAGAAATCGTCGAACGACAGGATGCGCGGCAGGAAGCGGGCACACTGCTCGGCGGTGCCGTGGCGCATGATGGTCGGGCCGATGGTGTCGATCCCCAGGTTTTCATAGCGCGGCACGTCGCAGGCGGCAAGTTCCTCGCGGAATATCGCCTGCTGCGGCAGCGACCAGCCCGGGCCGCCATGTTCGCGCGGCCAGCCTGGCGCTGCCCAGCCGCGCGCGTGCAGAATGCGGTGCCAGCGCTGGGCTTGATCCCGGGTAACCAGGCATTGCGCGCGCACGGCGGCGCGGATGTCCGCGGGAATAGAGGCGTCGAGCGCCTGGCGCACTTCCGCCCGGAAGGTTTCCAGATCTGAGCAAGTGGAATGGTGAGGCATGAGTCGGTTTCTCACGAGGTCGACATGGCGTCCCAGTCGTAGCCGGGACGTTCGCCCGCCGCGAAGCGCGCCGCGGCGAAAGCATGAAAAGGCGTATGCATGGCCAGGCCCTGGGCCAGGGCCTCGAAAGCGCACATGGCGGAGTAATCGGTCTCGAAGCTGCGGTTCAGCAGTTTCTTGGTCAGGGCGGCGGCTTCGCGCGGCCCCTGGGCCAGCCTGCGCGCCAAAGACCTCGCCTGGGGCAACAGCGCATCCGGCTCGTGCACGGCATACACGAAGCCCAGTGCCTTGGCTTCCCAAGCGTCGACGCGGCGGCCCGTCAGCATCAGGTCCCTGGCGCTGGCCAGGCCCACGATGCGCGGCAGAATGTGCAGCGCGCCGTAGTCGGGCACCGCCCCCATGCGGGCGAAGGCCATCGCGAACACGGCGCGGCTGGATGCCAGCACGAAATCGGCCTGCAGTGCCAGCGAGAAACCCGCGCCATAGGCCCCGCCGTCGACCGCGGCGATCACCGGAATGTCCAGTTCGTGCAGCAGCGTCAGCCATTGGTGCGAATCCTGCAGCCGGCGCCGCGTGGCGTCGGGCGAATTGACATCCGGATCGGTGCTGCCCAGGCGCTCGCTCATTCCCTTGACGTCGCCGCCCGAACAGAAGCTGCCTCCCGAACCCGTGATGATCAGCGCGCGCACGGCAAGATCGCCCCCCACGCGCCCCAGCATGCGCGCGTAGTCGTCGCGTAGCGCCATCGACATCGCATTGCGGGACTGCGGACGTTGGTGCCAGAACTCCGCGACGGGGCCGTCGATGCGCAGTTCCGATTCTTCGTAGCGAACCACTTCTGTCATGGCCGTGCCTCTCAATGCTTCAGCGAAACGCCGAGATCGCGGGAAAGCTGCGCCGCGCGCTCGCGCTGTTGCAGGAAATAGGCCCGCGCCTCGGCCACGGTGCCGCCGTGCGGTTCCACACCGGCGTTAAGCGCCGCCTGCTGCACCTCGGGGCTCTTGAGCACTTCGTTGACGTTCCGGTTCAGCAGTTCGACGATCGGTGCGGGCGTGCCGGCCGGCGCGACCAGCATGAACCACGGAGTCACGCCTTCCAGTTCCCGGGTCAGGCCTTCTTCGGTGCTGGTGGGCACGTCGGGCGTCAGCGTCGCCCGGCGCGGCTCGGTGACGGCAAGCAGGCGCACGCTGCCGCGCTCGACCATGGGACGCACGGACGGGTATTCCAGCATCGCGAAATCCACTTCGCCGGCGGCCAGCGCGACGGCGGTCGGCGCGTTGCCCTTATAGGCAACCTCGACCGCCTTGATGCCCAGGGATTGAACCAGCAGGCGGGCCGCCAGGTGCGGATTGCTGCCGTTGCTGCCCTGCCCGTAATTGAGTTCGCCGCTGTGCGCCTTGGCGTAGGTCACGAATTCCTGAACCGACTTCACCGGCAGCGACGCCCGCACCGCCAGGTAAGACGGCGCGCGTCCCAGCAGAATGACCGGCGTGAAATCCTGGCCCGGCGTGAATGCGAAATTGTCGAACATCATGGGGAAATTGGCCGACACCGCATTGGCCACCGCCAGGGTGTAGCCGTCGGGCTGCGCGCGGCTCATGGCTTCCATGCCGATGCGGGTGGCCGCGCCCGGCTTGTTTTCGACGATGAATTGCTGGCCCAGGCGGTCGTTCAGGCTCTTGGCGATCTGGCGCGCCAGAGTGTCGGTGCTGGCGCCCGGCTGCAATCCGACAATCATGCGCACAGGATGATCGGGATAGCCGGCATGCGCGGCCGCGGCGGACAGGCCGAGCGCGAGCAGCAGCCCGCAGGAACGGAACAGGCGAACTACGGCGGGGCACTGATGGATAGGCATGGGCGTGTCTCCTTGTTGTAGTCAGTGCATATTGCCCCCTGACTACCGCCCCACCCCCCCACCCCTGATGGGCGGGGGCATCCGCTCAGCGCCGCAGGCGGTCCATGACGTCGTCCCGGCCCGTGGCGCCGAGCTTGCCGTAGACATTTTTCAGGTGCCACTTGACCGTGTTCAGCGACAGGTCGAGCGCGCGCGCGATTTTCTTGTTGGGAAGATTCTGCAGCAGCAGCTGTGCGATCTCCGCCTCGCGCGGACTCAGCGCTTCCATGCCCGGACGGCTGGGCGCGGCCGGCGACGGCGTGCCCGCGCCCGGGTCGCGCGCGGCCGCCACCAGGCGCTCGGCGTAGAACGACAGGACGGGATCCAGGGTCGAATCTCGCGCCGCCTCGCCGACCATGGCCGGCACTTGCTCGTGCGCGTCCAGCAAGGTGCGCACCAGGCCCAGGTCGTGGCCCAGGCGCAGGGCGTCGCGCACCTGCTGCTGTGCGGCCTCGTGCCGGCCCAGCTGGCGCAGCGCGGCCGCCGCCTGCAACTGCAAGTACGGAACGCGGCGTGCCCGCCCCCGCTGCCGGCACAGCTCGGTCAATGCCTGCAGGCGTCCGAGCGCCAGGTCGAGATCGCCCGTATCCAGCTGCAGCCGGATACGCGCGCGTTCCGCCACCACGTAGATTTCGCTTTGCGTGCCGGTCTCGACATGCGCGTGGCGGGCGTCCAGCGCTTCCAGCATCGGCAGAAGCGCGCGCGCCTGCGCCAGGTCGCCCTGCTTTAAACGGAACTGCAGTTGCTCCAGCAAGGTATAGGCCAGCACGCGATCCAGGCCCAGCCGGTTCGCGTAGTCTTGCGACTGCTCGAGGTAGTCCAGCGCATCGAGCGGCCGGCCCGCGAGCCAGCGGGCCCGTCCCAGCACCAGGATCATGCGCAGGCGCGTATCGGGAATGGACACGCGTTCCATGACCTCGAGCCGCGGCTCGAGCAGGTTCAGCGCGCCGGCGGCGTCGTTCAATTCGTAGAGCACCTCGCCCAGCAGCGCGGCGGCCATCGTGCCGGCGTCGGCGCAGCTCGGACCGCGCCGTTCGGCCTCGAACAGCACATCCCGATAAACGCGCTCGGCCTGGATCACCTGGCCCTCGACCGCATGCGTCAGGCCGGTCAGGCACCGGCCCGCCAGCAGGCCGATGCCCGTCCCGTACAGGGGCTGGCCCTGCACCAGCGGCACCGGCGTTTCCAGCTGTGCGCGGCGCGCTTTCTCGTACTCGCCCCGGTATAGGTAAACCCACGTCAGCAGGGCGCGGCGGCCGGTCAGCGTGATGCCATCCGCGCCCTGCGGCGGCGTCAGTAATTGCGGCAAAACGGACATGGCCGCGCCCGTATCGTCGCATTGCACGGCGTGCAGCCCGTGCAGCAGCGTCAGCCGGTAGCGCTCGGGCGGCGGCGCGTCCGCCAGATCGACCTGCAATTGCGCGATGCTGCGCCCGCATTCGGCCAGCCGCTGCTCGTACAGCTGCGTCCATGCCATCCACAGGCGCAGGCTGGCGTGCCCCTGCACCGTGGTGGCGGGCAACAGCCGCATCAACCCGACGAGCTGGCGCAATTCGCCGCGCGCGAATAGTTCTTCGGCGCCGGCTTCCACCAGGCGGGCCGCATCGTCGGGCGCGCCGGCGCGCAGGGCGTGCTGCACCGCGTCATGGTGCATGCCGCGAGCGGCGAAAAAATGCCAGGCCGTGACGTGCAGCGCCTGCAACTGGGACTGCGGCAGCGCGTCCAGGCGGGCCGCCAGCACGTTGCGCAACAGCGGATGCAGGCGCCACCATCCGTCCGGATAGCGCGGGCCGGCCGGCACGATGAACAGCCCTTGCCGCTCGAGTACGGCAAACTGTTCCAGGTTGGCGGCCAGGTCGATGGGCTGCCCCAGCAGCTCCGCGCACAGCTCGACGTTGAAGTGCTCGGGCAGTGCGCAGCGCAGCAGGACGGCCGCCAGTTCGGATGGCAACTGTCCCAGGACTTCTTGTTCGAAATAGCGCGCGAAGGTCCGCGCGTCCCGTACCGGCGTGCCGCGGCGGGCGTGGCGCAGGTCCATGCACAGCAGCTTCAGCCCGGCCACCCAGCCGTCCGTCTGCTCGTGCAGCTGGCGGGCGGTTCCCTCGTCCACCTCGCCCAGCAGGCTGGCGGCCAGCTGCGTCGATTCTTCCGGCGTCAGCCGCAAGTCTTCCATGCCCAGCTCGGCCAGTTGGCACTGGGCGCGCAGCCGCCCCAGCGCCAATGGCGAAACCCGCCGTGTCGCCAGCACGCACTGCAGGTTGGCCGGACCATAGTCGAGCAGCAACTGCGTGGCGCTGATGACGCGCGGATCGCGCAGGTAATGCGCGTCGTCGAAGACCACCACCAGCTCGCGGGGGTGGGCCGCGATCGTGCGCACCAGGGCGATCACGGCCGCCTCGATGGCGGAGGCGCCGCCGCGGCCGCCCAGCACCGCCGCCTCGGATACCAGTGCGGGGTCGACTTTGCGCAGGCCGGCCAGCAAGGCGTCGAACAACCTGACGGGCTCGTCGTCGGCGACGCCCAGCGCCACCCATGCGACATCGACGCCCGCGGCCACGAGTTCGCGCCGCCAGGCAATCAGCAGGCTGGTCTTGCCGCTGCCGGCCGGGCCCTGCAATACCAGGCAGCGGCGGCCGCGCGCTTGCGCCATGCGTTCCAGAAGGCGGGGCATCGCCACCAGGGCGCCTCTGGGTTGCGCGACATCGATTCGTTCCTGCATCCGCCTCTGGCCCCTACTCTTTCGGGGTGGGATCTCTCAGGCGGGCCGCATGCTTAACTTTCCGCACGAGCCACCATCCCCCTCTAACCATGATCAAGTCTTCCCTGCTTCGGAACTTGCGACTGCCGGTCGTTGCCTCGCCCATGTTCATCGCCAGCGGCGTGGAACTGGTGCTTTCCCAGTGCCGGGCCGGCATCGTGGGGTCGTTTCCCGCGCTCAACGCACGGCCGGCGGGCGAGCTGGACCGCTGGATTTCGCACATCGAGGAAGCGCTGGCGGCGCATGACCGGACACATCCGTCCGAGCCCGCGGCGCCCTATGCCGTGAACATCATACTTCACCATACCAACAGCCGGCTGCGGGCCGACCTGGATACCTGCGTGCGCCGCAAGGTGCCGATTGTGATCACCTCGGTCGGCGATCCGAAGGCCGTGGTCGAGGCCGTGCATGGCTACGGCGGCCTGGTGCTGCACGACGTGATCAACCAGCGCCATGCGCGCAAGGCCGCCGCCGCGGGCGTGGATGGCCTCATCCTGGTATGCGCCGGCGCCGGGGGCCATGCCGGGCGCCTGTCCCCCTTTGCCCTGGTGGGCGAAGTCCGGCGCTGGTTCGACGGCCTGCTGCTGCTGGGGGGAGCGATCAGCACCGGCGAGCATGTGCTGGCGGCCCGCGCAATGGGCGCCGACCTCGCCTATGTCGGGACGCGTTTTCTGGCCACGCCAGAGGCGAATATCGACGCGACCTACAAACAAGCGGTGCTGGACGCGGGCACGGACGGTGTCGTCTATACCGATCTCTTTTCGTGGGTGCACGCCAATTATTTGCGCGACAGCGTGGCCGACACCGGCCTGGATCCGGACAATTTGCCCTCCAAGCCCGAGTACCTGGCATTCGTGGAAGCCGGCCGCGTGCCCCAAAAGAAGCTGTGGCGCGATATCTGGTCGGCCGGGCAAGGCGTAGGATGCATCGACGCGATGGCGCCGGCCGGCGAGGTGGTGGCAGCCATGCGGCGCGACTACGACGCGGCGCGGGCGCGGCTGGCCTCGGGCGCCATATAGGAAAACCGCCTTGCGGCGCGCGCCGCCCGGGCAGCCATTATTGACAAAAGGAGATCCGCATGTCGAAAGTCGTCGTTGCCGGAGTTGGCATGATCCCGTTCAAGAAGCCGGGCGCCAGCGATACTTACATTGAAATGGGCTCGGAGGCCGTGCGTCGGGCGCTGGCCGACGCCGGCATTTCATATGACCTGGTCCAACAAGCGTATGTCGGTTATGTCTATGGCGATTCCTGCGCCGGCCAGGCGGCCCTGTACCCGGTGGGCCTGTCCCGCATTCCGGTCGTCAACCTGAACAACAATTGCTCCACCGGCTCGACGGCGCTGTTCCTGGCCCGCCAGGCGGTGGAGAGCGGTGCCGTGCAATGTGCCGTGGCGCTGGGGTTCGAGCAGATGCAGCCCGGCGCGCTGAAGTCGCATTGGGAAGACCGCCCCGCGCCGCTGGACCGGTTCCTGGACATTACCGGCGAACTGAACCCCGAGGCAGCCGCCGCCGGCGTGCCGATGGCGCTGTTGCAGTTCGGCGGCGCCGGCAAGGAACACATGGAAAAGTACGGCACGAAGCTGGAAACCTTCGCCGCCATTCGGGCCAAGGCCAGCCGCCATGCCGCCAATAACCCGCTGGCGGTGTTCCGCAAAGTGGTAAGCACCGACGACGTCATGAACGATCCGGTGGTCTGGCCGGGCGTGATGACCCGGCTGATGGCCTGCCCGCCGACTTGCGGGGCCGCCGCGGCGATCGTGTGCTCGGAGGAATTCGCCAAGAAGCACGGCATCCGGACCGATGTGCGTATCCTGGCCCAGGCGATGACCACCGATGGTCCGGCAACGTTCGAATCCCGCTCGATGATCGAGGTGGTCGGGTTCAGCATGACCCAAGAGGCGGTGCGCCAGGTCTACGAGCAGGCCGGCGTGGGCCCTGCCGACATCAAGGTGGCAGAGCTGCACGATTGCTTTGCCCACAACGAATTGCTGACCTACGAGGCGCTGGGCTTCTGCCCCGTGGGCGGCGCAGAGCAATTCGTGATGGACGGCGACAACACTTACGGCGGCCAGGTGGTCACCAACCCGTCGGGCGGGCTATTGTCGAAAGGCCACCCCCTCGGCGCCACCGGCCTGGCGCAGTGCTACGAGCTGACGCGGCAAGTACGCGGCACGGCCGAGGCGACGCAGGTCCAGGACGTGGACCTGGCGCTGCAGCATAACCTCGGGCTGGGCGGGGCCTGCGTGGTGACGCTGTATGGCCGGGGCTAGGCCGGGCATCCCGCCGCCGAAAACCGTATCGAACGCAACAGAGAGGGAGTAACGCAATGGCAGACCCCAGCCTCATTGGCCGGCCCGTATCGAACGGCTCGGTCGACGTCGAGAAAGGCCGGTTGAGATTTTTCGCCAAGGCAATCGGCGAGACCGATCCCGTATACACCGATGAAGCCGCCGCGCGCGACGCCGGCCATCCGGGGCTGCCGGTTCCGCCCACATTTCTGTTCTGCCTGAACAGCGAGGTGGCCGAGCTGGCGGACATCATGCGGTTCCTGCAATTGGACCTGGGGCGCATCCTGCATGCCGAGCAGGCCTTCCAGTACCACCGCATGGCCTATGCCGGCGATACGTTGCGCTTCGATACCCGCGTGGCCGACGTATACGACAAGAAGGGTGGAGCACTGCACTTTGTCGTGCAGGAAACCACGGTAACCAACCAGAACGGCGAACACGTCGCCGACCTGCGCTGCACGATCGTCGAGCGTCGCGGCTAACAAGGCAAAGACATGCAAACTGCTACCTTCCAGGATGTACGGGTCGGCTCGCAACTGCCGCCGCTGAGCCTGCCGGCCATCAATCGCACGACGCTGGCGCTGTACTGCGGCGCATCGGGCGACCACAACCCGATACACATCGACATCGACTTCGCCAGGAAGTCGCGCATGCCCGACGTATTCGCCCACGGCATGCTGTCGGCCGCCTATCTTGGCCGCCTGCTGACCGGATGGGTTCCGCAGGCTTCGTTGCGCAGCCTCGCTATTCGCTTTACGGCAATCACGCACCTGGGCAACGAGCCGACATGCACCGGCGAGGTCATCGAAAAATTCGAGGCCGGCGGCGAACAGCGCGTACGAATCGCAATCCAGTGCACGAACCAGTACGGCGAGGAGAAACTGCTGGGCGAAGCCGTCGTGGCCTTGCCCTGAACCCGGGCAAGACCTCGCCGACCTCAATCGCAAGCAAGGAGACATTATGAGCAAGCTCGCAGGAAAGTCCGCCATCGTCACCGGATCGGGGCGCGGCATCGGCCGCGAAGTGGCCCTGAAACTGGCGTCTGAAGGCGCCCGCGTCGTCGTCAACGACCTGGATGCCGATCCGGCCCACGAGGTGGTCGAACTGATCCGTTCCGGGGGCGGCACCGCGGTCGCCTGCGTGGGCAGCGTCACCGCCCCGGACTTCGCCGACCGGCTGGTCAAGACAGCCGTGCAGAGCTTCGGGGGCATCGACATTGTCGTCAACAATGCCGGCTATACCTGGGACAACGTCATCCAGAAGATGACCGACGAGCAGTGGTACGCCATCCTGGACTGCCACCTGACAGCGCCCTTTCGCATCCTGCGCGCCGCGTATCCGGTCATCTCGGCCGCTGCCAAGGCCGAGGCCGCCGAGGGCCGCGAGGTATTCCGCAAGATAGTGAACATCTCGTCGATCGCCGCGGGCGGCAACGTCGGGCAGGCCAACTATTCGGCCGCCAAGGCGGGCATCCTGGGCATGACCAAGACGCTAGCCAAGGAATGGGGCCGGTTGAAAGTCAACGTGAATGCCGTGGCGTTCGGCCATATCGAGACCCGCCTGACCGTGCCGCTGGCTGGCACCGAAAGCAAAACCGTGACCATCGAAGGCCGCGAAATCAAGGTGGGCATCAGCGAGGCGCTGGCCGAGCAGTCGAAGAAATTCATCCCCCTGGGGCGCCCGGGCACCCCTGTGGAGGCGGCCGGGGCCGTGTATCTATTCTGCCTGCCCGAATCGAACTACGTGACCGGCGAAGTGCTGATCTGCGGCGGCGGCATCGGCAGCGTCTGAGATGCGGGCGCCGAAGACAAAGGAGAACGCATGCTGTCGGGTATCCGGATAGTGGAAATCGGCGCAATCGGCCCCGGGCCGTTCTGCGCCATGCACCTGGCCGATCTGGGTGCGGACGTCATCACCGTCGAACGCGCCGATGCATCCCCGCCGTCGGCCGGCCTCAATGTATTGAATCGGGGCAAACGCTCGGTGGTCGCCGACCTGAAGTCGGCCGAAGGCCGCGATCTGGTGCTTGGACTGGCGGCGGACGCGGATGCCCTGATCGAAGGCATGCGCCCCGGCGTCATGGAGCGGCTGGGATTGGGGCCCGATGTGCTGCAGGCCCGCAACCCGCGCCTGGTATACGGCCGCATGACCGGCTGGGGCCAGGCCGGCCCGCTGGCACAGGCGGCGGGCCACGACAACAACTACATTTCGCTGTCGGGCGCCCTGTACTACACCGGCACGGCCGGCGAAGCCCCCATTTCGCCCATCACGGCCATCGGCGATATCGGCGGCGGCGCCCTGTACCTGGCCATCGGCATCCTGGCCGGCATCATGAAGGCCCGCGCGACCGGCACGGGTACCGTGGTGGATGCCGCTATCGTCGATGGCTCGGCCCACCTGCTGTCATTGCTGCTGGCCTCCCGGCGCAAGGGCCTGATCCGCGGAAAGCGGGGCGAAAACGTGCATGACGGCTCGCACTTCTTCTCGACATACCGCTGCAAAGACGGCGAGCACATCACCCTGGGCTCGCTCGAACCGCAGTTCTATGCGCTACTGCTGCAGAAACTCGGGCTCGATCCTGCCGACTTTCCTCAATGGGATCGCGCGCGCTGGCCCGAACTGCGCGCGCGATTCGGCCAGATCTTCGCCGCCAAGACACGCGCGGAATGGTGCGCGCTACTAGAAGGCTCGGATGTCTGCTTCAGCCCGGTGCTCAGTCCGGACGAAGCCGCCCGGCACCCGCACATGCAAGCGCGAGACGTCTACTTCGAACGCGACGGCCGCCTCGAGGCCAGGCCGGCACCGCGTTTCGATGGCAAGACGCTGCCGGTCGGCGACGTGCCCGTGCAGGGCCAGCACACCGCCGAGGTGGCGCAAGCTCTCAAACAGGGCGCGGGCGCCGTCTGGGCCGCGCAGCGGACCTTCGGCCGGCCTTGATCTCGATCCGGTGCAGTAGCCCGCCTATAGTCTGCCGCCGATCCAGACCCCCAGCGCAACGCCGATGGCCAGCCACAGGATAACGATTACCGCGGCGCCCACCCTGCTGCGCGGCTTGGAACCCTTCGTCCGCATCCAGTCGTCGGCCTGTTGCCGGGCATCGGCCAGGACATCCGGAGGCAACAGCCGAATCGCCAGCCAGATCAGCGCGGGCAGCAAGAGCACGTCATCGACGTAGCCCAGTACTGGGATGAAATCGGGAATGAGGTCAATGGGGCTGAGCGCATAGCCCACCACGAAGAGCCCAAGCGCCTTCGCGTACCAAGGTGTCCTGGGGCTTCTGACCGCGAACCACAGCGTCACCCCATCGCGCTTGATGCGCCTGGCCCAGGTCTTCAGGGCGGAACCGATTCCCATGATTTCCATCGCCATTGCGTCGATCGCAGCGCGCGGGCAGCGCCTTACTCGGACGCTGCCGCGTAGGCCCTTTCAATTGAGTTGCCCAGCGCCTCATACGTTTGCTTGAGCCGGCTTAAGTCATGGGGGGCCTGGCTGATCAGCGGAGCAAAATGAAGCACATTGGAGATCAGGCAAGAAATTTCGTCTATCGGCGCGTCCGCACGCAGTTCGCCTTGGCTGACTGCGATACGCACCCCTTCGGAAACGGACTCTTCGTTCAGCAGCGTCACGGAATTCAGGCGCGCCACCATATGGGGAGTGATCACGTCGCGGTCGATGCGAAATCGCGTGATCAGGCTCCAGATGATGCCTTCACCGTCGCTATTGTATTCACCGTAACGCCCTGCATTGAACAAGTAAGATCGTTCGAGCTTTTTCTTGAGTGATATTTTCTTGTTCGTCCAGATGGCTTTATAGGTATCGACGACATCCGCCGCGGCGGCATCCAGCACTGCTTCGGCCAAACCGCTTTTACTACCGAAATGATAGTGAATATTGGCCCTGGTCGTGCCGAGCTCATCAGTCAAGTCGCCGAAGCTAACCCCCCGATAGCCGTTGAGCGTAAATAGTCGAATTGCGAGGCGCTTGATTTCTTCTTTCATAGCTCAAAGATTACCAGTCCACCGCCGTTAGCGGAAGAATACCGCTCGAAAGCGATGCGCCAGGCTCGCGTGCTTGGCATAATATCGCCATGAAAAATCGCCTACCCCCGCTGGCTCCCGGATGGCTTGCCACCCTGCCTCCTTCGCTAACGCCACTCCAGAAGTATTGGCTGATGCGCCCCGGGGTGTTGACGGCTGGTCTGCGCAAGCTGGGTACGGTGCGCTTGCGCGTGCTGAACGAATATGCCCAGGGCGCCTCCCTCGACGAGGCGCGCGGCCTGGGAATAGCGACGGCCAGCCCTGTATGGGTACGCGAGATCTTGATGTCGGTTGACGGCGTGGACAGCGTGGTGGGCCGCAGCCTGACACCGCTGGCGGCCTCGCACGGAGTCTGGAAGCGGATGCGCCGCTTGAGCACCCGGCCGTTGGCCGACATGCTGTTTCACGACCGCACTGTCGAACGGTCGGCTTTTGCCTGCCGCCGCCTATCCTGGCCCGTGCCCTTTCACGCCACGGTCCAAGATATTCAACACGAGCCGGTCGCTGCATTATGGGCGCGCCGTTCGGCCTTTTGGCGCCACCAACAGCCTCTTCTGGTGGCCGAGTGCTTCCTGCCGGCATTCTGGAACGGCGGCATCGCCGCCGACCGACACTCGGCGGGCGACATTATCTAATTGGCCGCCCATGCCTGCCTTTCCAGGCCGGCCGGCGGGGCTTACCGCTGCGCCTTGATATTCGCCTGCTTCGCGACCTTGCTCCACTTCTGAACCTGTTCCGCCAGGAAGGCATCCGTTGATTCGGGAGTCGATCCCTGTACGGGGTCGAACTGTGCCGCCTTGAGTTCCGCAATGAATTCGGGTCGGGACATCACCTCGGTTGCGGCTGCCCGAAGGGCGGCCATCACATCGGCAGGCGTATTGGCCCGCGTCGTCAGATAATTGAACGCTGCCGAAACCAGATCGGCATACCCTTGTTCGACGGCAGTCGGCATCTCGGGCGCCGATTCATGCCGATTGGCGCCGGTCATGGCCAGCATCCTGACCTGGCCCGACTTATGGTACGGGTACACCGAACTGAACGTGGAAATCAAGATTGGAACTTGCCCCCCGATCACGTCATGCAGTGCCGGGCTGGCTCCTTTGTACGGAATGGGCATCAGGTTCAGGTCGCCTGCGACTTGCTTGAACAGTTCGCCGGTCATGTGGTCGACACCGCCGAAGCCGCTGTGCGCATAACTGTATTTGCCCGGGTTCTTCTTTATGAGCTCGACCAGCTCGTTAAGATTGTGCGCCGGCACAGATGGATGCACCGAGATGGAAACTGCGGCCGTCGTCAGCATGGCGATCGAGCTGAAATCTTTGACGGGATCGAAGGGAACATCAATGACCAATGGCGCCATGACCATGCCGCTGCTCCCGCCAAGCAAGAGGTTGTAGCCATCGGGCTTTGAGGCGGCCACGTATCGTCCTGCAATCGTTGCCGTCGCCCCCTCTTTATTCTGCACGACGACCGTTTGGCCCAGTGCCTTGCTCAACTCGGTCGCAACCTTGCGCCCCAGGATGTCGCTCTGCCCCCCCGCGGCGAAACCCACGATCAGGTTCACCGGGCGCGCGGGGTAGGACTCCGTCGCATGGACGAGAGAAAAGGTCCCCGAAACGGCTGCGCCGCAGGCGCCCGCGATAAGTGTCAAGGCTTGACGCCGATTAATGCTCATTTGTGTCTCCTGTTGGCTGGATTTGCTGGTGAATGGAATTGCTGTTTTTGAAACTTACTTGCATGATAGTAAATATATCGACTTAAACACCCTCAGTGTTTGTACCTAGTTCAGCCATGCAACGCCGCCAAAACCGCCATAATTAGCTGAAATACAAGGAAATTATCTTCAAGCGATAATTAAGATCGCACTCATCGGCCTTTCTTTATACAGGTAAACCCTAGGTATTGGCGATCTCAAAAACTGACTAACATGTAAGTAAATAAAGGAGAAACTTCATGCAATTCATCCCCCGGGGCGTGATCCCCGCTGCTCTCATGCCATGGAAGCCCAGCCTGGAAATGGACCTGACGCGGCTGCGCAGCCACTTGGCCGACATTGCCGATGTCAACGGCGTGTCCGCCGTCTGCGTGAATGGCCATGCGTCAGAGGTCACCTCTTGCACTGACGACGAACAAGCAGAAATTCTGGACGTTGCGTGTGCGGCCATCGGAACTCGATTGCCTGTCATTTCGGGGGTGTATTCGGAAAGCAGTCTCGCCGCCGCTCGAATGGCGCGCCGGTGGCAGGATGCAGGCGCTTCCGCCCTGCTGGTGTTCCCCCCTTCGGTGTTCGGCAAAGGAGCGCAGCAGCGTCCAGAGATGGTTCTTGAGCACTATCGCCACATAGCGGCGGCCAGCTCGCTACCCTTGATCATCTTCCAGTACCCACTAGGCGGCGGCCAAGGGTACGCGCTAGATACGCTACTGCGCCTGGCCGAAGAAATCCCCACCATTGTGGCAATGAAAGACTACAGCGGCGATCCGGTACTGCACGAAGAGGCGCTGCGGCAGCTGCAGAATGGTCCGCGCAAGATTGCCATGCTGAGCTCGCATAGTTCTTGGTTGCTTCAATCGCTTGCGCTTGGCTGCGCAGGCATTCTGTCTGGTGCGGGCAGCACCATCGCCCCCCTTCAGGTGGCATTGTTCGAAGCCATGCAACAAGGCAACCTTCCGCTTGCGCGTGAAATCAACGAGCGCATGAACGCCATCAGCCGCGTGTTTTATCGCGTGCCGCCTATCGATCAGCACAACCGCATGAAAGAAGCCCAGGTGCTGCTGGGCCGATTCGATTGCGCGGCCGTACGCCCGCCCTTGATGAAACTGAAAGACGAAGAGATCGCGTCGATCAAGACGGGCCTGATAAAGGCCGGCATGCTCTGACTCGGCTGGCCGTTGCGGCCATGTTTGCCAACTACCAGGTACAGCGGGATCACTTAGATGAATCCAGAAACAAAGGTTGCCATCATCACCGGCGGAGCCAGCGGCATCGGCTTGGCCACTGCGCAACGGCTGGCCGCCGCGGGCGCGCGCGTCGTCATTGCGGACGTTGAAAGTGCGGCGGGAAACGCCGCCGAAGCGGGCTTGCGGGCGAAAGGCCACGAGGCCCTGTTTGTACAAACCGATGTCTGCAGCATTGATAGCGTAAAGGCGCTATTTGCGTCAGCCGAGGCGCGATTCGGTGGCGTGGACATTCTCTTCAATAATGCCGGAGTGCTGGGTGGCCCTCGATTTCCCGAGGCGGCCCCTTCGTCGTGGCTGAAGGCCATCGAGGTCAACTTGATAGGCCTGATGAATGGCATTCATGTCGGGGTGCCGTATCTTGCCAAGAAAGAAACGGCCGTCATTGTGAATACCGCTTCGACGGCCGGCCTCAAGGCCAGCCGTCTCGACCCCGCTTACGCCATGACCAAAGCCGGCGTTGTGAGCCTGACGCGCTCGCTGGTCTTTCTGAAAGAAGAAGCGGGAATCCGGATCAACTGCGTTTGCCCGGCCCTCGTGAAAACCCAGCTGGAACGCAATTCCGGAGCTGCGTACGACGCGGAGCAATTAAAAGCGTTCCGCGAAGGCAGAGCCGGACGCGGCGATTTACCCAGCCTGACTCCCGATGACGTGGCCGTTGCCGTGATGCACCTCATTCAGGACGAGAACCTGAACGGTTACGCATGCGCGGTTGCAGTGGGCCAGCCCTGGGAATTGATTCCGGCGATCGAGCCGCAAAAGGTTTGACAACATGACCACAAAGCAGAACACGACCTTCGACAGCGATGTCTTGATCCTCGGGGGTGGAATGTCCGGGCTGATCGCCGGGCTGGTCGCCCAAGAGGCCGGCGCGCAAGTCACCATCGCCGAGAAATCGTCGGCGGTGGGCGGGTCAATGGCACTATCGAACGGCCTGATCTGGACATTCAGAGACAAGTCGATATTGCGGCGGGAAATCCCGAACGGGGACGAGGCGCTGCAGGACTTGATCGTCGACGAACTGGCCGACGGCATCGAATGGCTCTTGAGTATCGGTGTCGAGCTGGAGCCCGAGAAGACTTTTCAATGGTATGGATGGGGACGCCGGTCTAATCCCGCTCAGATGGCTCCGCTGCTCGAAGACTTGTTTCGGTCGCGCGGTGGGAAACTGCTGCTTAACCATTCCCTGGACACGTTGCTTGTCGAAGAAGGCGTTGCCCGCGGCGCGGTGGTCGCCGGAGACGAGGGCTTGCTCACACTGCGGGCCCGGTCGATCGTACTGGCTACCGGAGGATTCCAGGGCAATCCCGAACTCGTCAGCCGCTATGTGGTGCCCAACGCCCACGATCTGTACTTGCGCTCCAATCCTTTCAGCACCGGCGACGGATTTACGGCGGCACTGCAGGCCGGAGCCGCGACGAGCGAATTGCTGAATTCATTCTATGGCCATGCCTTGGTAGCGCCTCCGGCGCGATTCAGCCAACTGGAGTTCCAGAGCATCAGCCAGAAGTATGGCTGGCTGTCAGTGGCCATCAACCTGGAAGGAAAGCGATTTACCGACGAAACCCAGGGGACGGGCGAAGAAGACCTGAATTTCTGGATCGCCAAACAGCCCCAGGCAACCGCCATTTATGTGGTGGATGACACGATGGCCAACATGGAATGGCCAGACAACGCTCCGGGGCGCGCCGCGATTGGACGCGCCCGCAGCGCCGGCGGCCCGGTCCTTGAAGCGGACTCGCTCGAGGAACTGGCGCAGCGGCTCGGCGAATGGGGTGTTCCGTCCGCCCAGGCGCTTGCGACCTTTCATGAATATAACGAGGGAATAGCGCGAGATAACGGAGCGACCTTGCGTCCCCCTCGCCGAAAAATCACCGTACCGCTAGCCCACGGCCCGTTCACCGCCGTAAAAGTCGTGGCGGGCATCACCTATACCTGCGGAGGGCTGAAGACAGACCTCGATATGGCGGTGGTTCGCCGTTCCCGGTCCATCTCCGGCTTCCGCCACCTGCGCGCGCCCGTGGCGGATATGCGGGCCGAACCTATCCCAGGACTATTTGCCTGCGGCTGCGATGTCGGCGGGATCAGCAACTGGGGGTACATGGGCGGGCTATCGCAGGCTTTGGTCACGGGGCGGACCGCGGGCCATTCAGCCGCGGTCTCGGCGCAACGGCTTCGGCAGGAAGGATCGCCTCATGCTTGAAAAAATGAAAATCATCAGCTTGTGTCATTACCTGCAGGGCCCCGCCGCGGTGCAGTATCTGGCCGACATGGGTGCGGATGTGATCAAGGTCGAGCCTCCGGAAGGTGCCCATGAAAGGCATTGGTCGGGTGGAAACACATACGTTTCGGGCGTTAGCGGGTTTTACCTGTGCGCCAATCGAAACAGCAGGAACATTGCCATCGATCTGAAGAACGAGGCCGGGCGTGAAGTACTGCTCAAGCTCGTAGAGACCGCCGATGTGGTCGTGGAAAACTTCCGCGCAGGCGTCATGAACCGCCTGGGTATTGGCCTGGACGCCCTGCGGGAAAGAAATCCCGCCATCATCCTCGCCTCGGCAAGCGGCTTCGGCGCATCGGGCCCCATGGCCGGCCGTCCTGGCCAAGACCTGCTGGCACAGGCCCGCAGCGGACTGATGTCCGTGACCGGCAATGGCAAGCGCCCCGTTCCGGTAGGTTGTGCCGCGGTCGACCAGCATGGCGCGGCGCTTTTGGCCATGGGCATATTGGGCGCGTACGTCAAAAAAATCACGACAGGCAAGGGTTCGCTGGTTGAGGCCAGCCTGTTCAACGCGGGTATAGATCTTCAGATGGAGGCAATGGTCAGCTATTTCAGCGGCCGATTCACCAGCGCGAAACTCGCCCGCAGCGAACAGCTTGCTACCTGGTTCCACCCCGCGCCTTATGGCGTGTACGAGACGGCCGACGGCTTCATCGCCATCTCTACGATCAACCCGGCGACGCTGGCCAAGGTCTTCGACAGCACCAAGCTGGCAGAGCTGGCGCAAGTAGACCGGTATCAAGAGCGGTGCGCCTACGCAGAGGCGGTCGCGGCCGAAGTTTGTCAGTACAAAACCGCGGAAGTGGCAAAGATGCTCGATGCGGAAAAGCTATGGAACGCGCCTGTCCTGAACTATGACGAGCTGGCCCGCGACCCGCAGGCACTGCATAACCGGGTTTTTCAAGAAATCGATGTCAAGGGCACACCCGCGACCGTCATCAATCATCCTCTCAGATATGACGGTGCCGTGCCGCCGATCCGGCGGTTTGCCTATGACCTGGGCCAGGACACTCGAGCGATTCTCGCAGATCTTGGATACGGCCCAGAAGCCCTGGATGCATTGTTGGCTTCCGGCGCCGTGCTCGCAGCTGACTCCGCCAAGGCTCCCGACGAAATGTCTGTTTGAAATACCGCACTATCGATATCAAGGATACGTATGAAACTCGCTAAAGAAGAATTGGTGCTCGGACAATGGTTCGAGGAATTCGCTCCAGGACAAGAGCGCGTATCGCCCGCCAGAACGGTCGCGGAGTCGGATGTGCTGGTATTTGCGGGATTGACTGGCGATAATGCGCAGGTGCATACCGACGAAGAATACGGGCGCAATATGCTTTTCGGGGGCCGCATAGCCCATGGACTTCTGGGGCTGAGCTTCATGCAGGGGCTGATGGGGCGTACCAACTATACCCAAGGCACGGGCGTCGCCTCGCTGGGATGGGACAAGATCAGCTTTCTTGCCCCGATTCTTATCGGCGACACCATACGGGCGCGCTGGGTAATCAAGGAAACCCGCCCGTCCCGTTCGAAGCCCGACGTGGGAATCGTGGTCGAATCCATCGAACTGTGCAATCAGCATGGCAAGGTAGTGCAGAGGGCCGAGCACGTTCTGCTGATGCGCCGTCGCCCGACCTGACCGCGGGGCCGGTTCGTGCAAGGCATATATCTGGTCTTTACCACCCCAGTCCGGGGCATGGAAGACGAATACCACCGTTGGTACGACTCGCAGCACATTCCCGACATTCTCGCCATTCCCGGTGTCGAGGTTGCACGGCGATACGCGCTGCGAGAAAACTCTGGCACGCCGGCCCCCGCCCCGTTTCTGGCTCTGTACGGGTTCAGCGATATAGCGCAGGCTGTCTCCGGGATCATCGCCAGGCGGGGCACCGAACGCTTGCGATCATCACCGACGGTAGACCGGCGCCAGAGCGTTGCCTGTGTTTTCGACCTGAACCTGGCAGCCGCTCGGCAGTACACCGCTTGCGCAGCTTTTGAATTCGCCCTGGCTCGGAAGCCGGTAAAAACACTCTCGGCCGGGGTACTGACCGGCATGGCCAGCGCCGTCCAGGCCGGCGCGGAAACCGCCCCGTTCGCCGCCGTTCAGTTCAGGCGTTTTCCGGATAGATGCGCTGCCGAGGGTAAGTCCGATTTCGATTCCACGGCCGAGATTTATACTGCTACGACCATCGAAGCAAAGGCGCCACTTCAAGGTCAAAGCAAGCATCATGAACACTCTTCACCAACCATCGCCGGGGCATCACGGACATTCGTTTCTGGGCGGGTCTCACGACGAGAACGCTAAACGGACCCTATGGGTCGTGATGCTGACCTTCACAATGATGGCAGGCGAGATCATCGCCGGCTACATCACGGGTTCGATGGCCTTATTGGCCGACGGTTTCCACATGGCTACGCATGCGGGGGCTTTGGGTATTGCCGCGGCCGCGTACAGGTACGCGAAGCGCAACGCCGACAACCGGGCTTTCAGCTTCGGCACGGGCAAGGTGGGCGACCTTGCCGGCTTTGCGTCGGCGCTTATCCTGGCAATGGTTTCGTTGGCCATCGGGGTCGAATCCGCCTTGAGACTGCTGCACCCCGCCGATGTTGCGTTCGGCGAGGCAACGATAATCGCGGTCGCGGGCCTGGCCGTCAACATCCTGAGCGCGGTGCTTTTGTCCGGCGGGCATGGCGGCCATGCGCACGACGGCCATCACCACGAACACAGCCATCGTACGCAGGGCCATGACAACAACCTGCGATCGGCCTACGTGCATGTGCTTGCGGACGCGCTGACGTCCGTGCTGGCCATTGCCGCGCTGCTGGCGGGCCGTTACCTGGGCTGGGTCTGGCTCGATCCGGTAATAGGCATCGTGGGGGCCATCGTGATCGCGCGGTGGGCGTGGAATCTGATGCGCGACACGGCTTTCATCCTGTTGGACAAAACCGACCCCGATCTCGAAAAAGAGGTTCGCGCGGCCTTGCAGGCCCAGGCGGGAATGGAAATAGCGGACCTGCATATCTGGCGGATCGGTCCGGACGCCCATGCCGCCATCGTCAGCGTCATCGCCTCGGCGGGGGTCACGGCGAATGCGGTCCGCGAACGGCTTCTGCCCATCCATGAGGTGCGCCACCTTACCGTCGAGGTAACCCCGGCGTAAGGCGCCGGCGGCGATCAGGTATCGCCGCTGCAAAACACATATACCATTCAGATCGAACGGTACGCGTCATTCAGCTCGAGCGCCCGGATCTGCGTCGTCATGTAATCGACGAAGACCCGGACGCGCGCCGGCAAGTGGTCCCGGCAAAGATAGCAAATATAGTGGCCGCGGCCCTTCGAGGCGTGCTGGGTCAATGCCATGACAAGCTCGCCGCGCCTGATGCAATCCCGGACCTGGTGGGCCGACATCTGCGCAATGCCGCGGCCCTCTAGCACGGCCTGCCGCACCAGGTAAGCATCATTGAACGCCAGTTTGGAAGTCGGCAGGAATTTGCGAATCTGGCCTTCCACCATGAATTCCCACTCGACGACACGCCCCGCCGAGCAGGTCATGTTGATGCAGTCGTGCTGCGCGAGTTCGTCGAGCGTGGACGGCAGGCCGCGCGTCTTCGCATAGGCAGTCGATGCGCAAACCACCGTTTGCATCGGAATCAGCTGTTTCGCGATAATGCTGGAATCTTTCAGGTGCCCGTCCTGAAAGGCCACATCGATCCGATCGCCCGCGAAATCCACCGGCTTGTCATTAAGCAGAAGCTCAACCGAGATCTCGGGATAGGCCTGCGAAAACTGCAGCAGCAGCGGCGCGACCACATTGCGCCCGAAGCCGATGGCGGACGAAACACGCAGCAGGCCGCGGGGCGGCCCGCTACGAAGATCCAGCATGTCGTTGACGGCCCCGGCGATATGGCTGACGCCAATATTGCAGTGCTCGAAAAAACGCTCACCCTCGCGCGTCAGGCTTGTCGTCCTTGTCGTGCGCAGGAACAGGCGCGTCCTGAGGTGTCGTTCAAGCCGCTGCACATTGCGCGAGACGCTCGAGCGGCCAATGCCCAGCCGCTCGCCCGCCTTGGAAAAGCTTCCCTCTGTTGCGACGGCCATGAACGCGATGATCCCGGCATAGCTCGCCGCAAAGCAGTTTGACAAAGAAGCTGCACGATTGGGCTGGCCGGCACACAATACGGGTTGCGATAGATCCGATTGACTCATTGAAGGCTCCAAAGCTATTGCGCGTAGAACCGCGGAGATCGCTTCTCGTCCCTGCCTGCGATCTCTCTGCTACCGTGAATCAATGGTACGCGGATGGCGCCAAACAACCATTCTTCGGCGGTTTGGGGGTCCGTTATACATAGGGTCGGCGAAGTAATACGAAGGTATGACCCGGACATCCGGGCGGCCGGCGCGCGGAGCGATTAAGACAACGCCGGCGCCGCACGGCTAGCCCAGTGCGACGTTCAACCAATATGCAATGGCATCGGCATCGATCGGCTTTTCAAGGACGGCCAGCGCCCCGTTTGCCATCGCCCGTGCTTTCAGGCCGGCGTCCGGGAATGCCGTGATGAAGACGGTGGGCGGCGCATACCCCAGCGCCAGCATGCGTTCATGCATTTCGATGCCCGACATGCCCGGCATCATGATGTCGGATATCAGGCACGATGTCTCGGCCAGCTTCCCGGATTGCAGAAAGTCCTCGGCCGAGGCGAACACGATGGTGCGCTTGCGGAAAGAGCGCACCAGGCTATCCGTGGCGTGACGAATGGACTCGTCGTCGTCGACGATCGCAACTATCTGTTCTGGGTACAAAAGTTCACCATCAAACACCAAGGAACGGGACGAGCGCCGACAACACACCATCGAGCGTGCGGGCTTGCACCCACGAATGAATAGCGTAATGCCCATTCCGGGGGCCTGAAATCATACCAACGTATTAGAAGAAACAAGCCCGCGGGCCCCGGCCGGCCTATGGCCGGTCGACGCCTTTATGCGGGGACAACCGTCGATTGTTGCCTTACGGCCAACACGTTGGGGACTTCCCGGATACTACTGACGCACGCCTCGCCTGAATAGAATTTTTTTGCCGATGGTTGCACAGCACGCCGCAACGATCGAAGGATGTCCGCGCAACGAAGCGCACCGGCGCCGCGCGGCTTACCCCACTCAACTCACAGGAGTACTCACAATGAGCCAGACCATACGCAATGTGCAACCGGTTACCGCCAACCTGGGCAAAGAGGGCGCGGGCGAGCTCGTGCCTTCCCGCTATGGCGTGCGCGTGGGCGACATCGACGTCGTGCTGATCAGCGATGGCGTTCTGCCGCTGCCGACCTCGACCATGTCCACCAACGTCAGCGTAGCGGATCGAAACGACTGGTTCGACGACCGGTTCCTGCAACGCGACATGTTCGACTGGGCGCTGAATATCGCACTGGTACGCAGCGCAGACCGTCTGATCCTGATCGACTCGGGCGTGGGCGACGGTTTTGATTACTTTACGCGCGCCGGGCAGTCCGTAATGCGCCTGGAATCGGCGGGGATCGACCTGGAAACGATCACCGATATCGTGATTACGCATATGCATATGGATCACGTTGGCGGGCTGAACATCGATGGCGTCAAGGCCAAGCTGCGCCCGGACGTGCGCATTCATGTGGCAGCCTCGGAAATGGAGTTCTGGAAGAATCCGGACTTCAGCAAGACCGTGATGCCGGAAGCGGTTCCGCCCGCGCTGCGCAAGGCGGCCGCGAAATTCGCGGAACTGTACAGCGCCAACATCGTGCCGTTCGGGCGGAACGTGGAAGTGGCGCCGGGCGTGTCGGCGCGGGTAACGGGCGGGCATACGCCGGGGCATTGCGTCGTGGACGTGGCATCGAAGGGCGAAAAGCTGACGTTCGTCGGCGACGCGATTTTCGAGGTCGGCTTCGACAATCCCGCGTGGCAAAACGGCTTCGAGCACGATCCCGAAATGGCGA
Source organism: Bordetella petrii (assembly GCA_017745595.1). GTDB lineage: Bacteria > Pseudomonadota > Gammaproteobacteria > Burkholderiales > Burkholderiaceae_B > Bordetella_A > Bordetella_A petrii_C. Next base: position 32,161 of record WMBV01000019.1, on the reverse strand, counting down.
CAGAAGTCCGTATCGCCTTGCTCAGCGAGGCCGCCGACACCGGCGCCCTGCTGGCGGCGGCGCATGTCGCGTTTCCGTCGGTCGGCCACGTGGCCAGGAATGGCAAGAACTTCCGTTTCGTACCTGTGCAGTGGGACTACTGACGCTCGATTGTCGGCCGGGGAAACGCCTGCGGAACCCTGGCCGATTCACTGGCCATCGGTTATGCTCGCTGCGAGATAAAAGAAAGGAAGCGAGATGACTCCGCGGCCCGATTCAGCTTCGGCCCCAAGCCCGCACAACCGCAAAGAAAGGCTGGTCTATATCGTCGACGACGACGAGTCGATACGCCTTTCTCTCGAAAGCCTGCTTCGGTCCAGCGGATTGCGCGTGGAAACATTCGAATCCGCCCAAGACTTTCTTGCTTTTCCCAAATTCGACGGGCCCAGTTGCCTGATACTCGACGTCAGATTGCGCGGGGAAAGCGGCCTGGCCTTTCAGGAACAGATCGCGAAAGGCGGCCTGCGCATGCCCATCGTCTTCATGACCGGCCATGGCGACATCGCCATGACCGTCAAGGCCATGAAAGCGGGTGCCGTCGACTTTCTTGCCAAGCCTTTCCGCGACCAGGACATGCTGGACGCCGTCGCGAACGCTTTGGCGCGCGACGCCGAACGCCTTGCGGCCGAACAATCGATCGCGAAGCTGCGAGCCGCCCACGCATCGCTGACGCCACGCGAACGGGAAGTCATGACGCTCGTCGTAAGCGGCCTGATGAACAAGCAGATTGCCTTCGAGCTCAATGTCAGCGAGGTCACGGTCAAGATACACCGGGGCCAGGTCATGAAGAAAATGGGCGCGCGGTCGGTGGCGGAACTCGTCCGAAAATCGGAATCGCTGAACCCGCACTCCTGAAGCCTCCCACGAAAACCGGCCACGCCTCTCTTGCGAAAAGCGTGGCCGGCGCGCGGCAGGCGATGCCTCAGAGATCGGTCACGCGCTCCGGGTCGGCCGAGGCAAGCGCGGCGGCACGCTCGGCCTTCGGCGGATAGATCCACACGGTGTTGATCTCCTGCTTGGTCTTCTTGGCGACGTCGCCCACCATCTCGACCTTGCGGTCCCAGCCGCGCGTGAACAAGGCGCCGGCTTCGCCGAGATCCAGGCACGTCACATAGGCCTTCTGGTGGTAAGGCGTGGCCGGCACGCCCAGCAGCTCCGCCGCGGCGTTGTTGCCGGCGAAGGCGCCCATCCGCGTGGCATGCTGGCATGACATCAGCGCGTTGTTGCCGTCGTCGTCGCAGGCGGCCCGGGCGGCATCGCCGGTAGCGAAGACGCCCTGAACCCCCGGTACGCGCAGATCGCGGTCGACCAGCAGCCGGCCGAAGTTGTCGCGCTCGGCGGGAATCTGGGCGGTCAAGGGGGCGGCGCGCATACCGGCCGCCCAGATCACGGTCTCGGCATCGATGCGCTCGCCGCTGGACAAGGTCACGCCCGTTTTATCGAGCGAGGCCACGCCGGCGCCCAGGCGGGTTTCCACGCCCAGCTTGCGCAGCGCATCTTCGATGATGGGGCGCGGGCCCGCGCCCATGTCGGGCGCGATCGCGCTGTTGCGATCGACAATGACCACGCGGGCCTTGGCATCCTTGCCCAGAATCTCGCGCAGCCGCCCCGGCATTTCGGTGGCGGCCTCGATGCCGGTAAAGCCGCCGCCGGCCACGACGACCGTATCGCGCCCGTTCATCGCCGGCCGCTGGGCAAGGCCATGCAGGTGCTTGTCCAGAGCCACCGCATCGTCGAGCGAGTCGACGCTGAAGCCGTGCTCGGCCAGACCGGGAATATCGGGGCGAAATAGCCGGCTGCCGGTGGCCACGATCAGACGGTCGTAAGATAGGGGCTTGCGCACGCCTTCCCGGCCCACCACCTGTACTGTACGGGACTTGGTATCCACTGTATCGGCGCTGCCCTGTACATAGACGACGTCAATGGCCTTGAACACATCCGCAAGCGGCGCGGTCAGCGTTTCCGGATGCCGCTCGTACAACCGAGGGCGAACCACCAGCGTCGGCTCGGGAGCCACCAGCGCGATTTCGAGTTCTTCGGGTGAAACGCCTTGGATGTCGCGCAGGCGGGCCGCGGAAAGCGCCGCGTACATGCCGGCGAAGCCGGCGCCTATGATGACGAGTCGCATGTGATTACTCCCTGTGGGTAGTTTGGCTGACCGAGTGGAATGCGGCAATGAACCGATCGTGTTTCCCGTCTTGCCGACGGCGCGGTACAGACACCATGGTACGCACGTGGCGCCACGGCGCCATTCTTCAGCGGTTTAGGAAATCCTTATACACAGGGCAGGCAAAGTAATACGATGGTATGACTCGACAAACCGAAAGGAACAGGTTCCGCCACGCCCATGGACGTCACAGGAACTGATATATCCTTGCGGGGCGTCTGCGTCCGCAGAAACGACCCAAATCATTGCAGCGCCAATGGATAAGAACATGAAGCTTTCATGGGACGATGGAGAGCGCGTTTTCTGGAGAGGGCAATTCGTTGCGGCATCACGCCAAGATGTACTGCTCGCGCGGCCGGCCACCGAGCGCCCTTTGCCCGAAAGCCTCGTTCGCCTTGCCCACGAATTCGAACTGAAAGACGAACTCGACAGTGCATGGGCCGTACGCCCGCTGATGCTCGCCCGCGAAAAAAACCAGACCATGCTGGTGCTCGAAGACCCGGGCGGCAAGCCGCTTGCGCATCTGCTCGACGGGCCGCTCGAGACCGGGTATTTCCTGGAACTCGCGCTGGACATTGCCATCGCATTGGGCAAGCTTCATCAGCGTGGCCTGGTCCACAAAGATCTGAAGCCCACGCATATCCTCGTGCATTGCGCCGATGGGCGGGCGCGGATCACGGGCTTCGGCCTCGCCTCGCGCCTGCCGCGCGAGCGGCAGGCGCCGGCGCCTCCCGAAACCATCGCCGGCACGCTGGCCTATATGGCGCCCGAGCAGACCGGCCGGATGAACCGTTCGATCGATTCTCGCAGCGATCTCTATGCGCTGGGCGTCACCTTCTACCAGATGCTGACGGGTGCGCTGCCGTTTGCCGCCACGGACGCCATGGAATGGGTGCACTGCCATATCGCCAGAATGCCGGTGCCGCCCCATGACCGGATTGCGACCGTGCCCGCGGCGGTTTCCCGCATCGTGATGAAACTGCTCGCCAAGACAGCCGAAGAGCGCTACCAGACCGCTGCCGGCGTCGAGCAAGATCTGCGGCGCTGCATTGCCGACTGGCAGCGCCAGGGCCGCATCGATGACTTCCCGCTGGACGAGCGCGGCGCCCCCGACCGGCTGATGATTCCCGAGAAACTGTACGGCCGGGAACGCGAGATCGATACCCTGGCCACCGCATTTGCCCGCGTTCTCGAGAGCGGTGTGCCCGAACTGGTGCTCGTGTCCGGCTATTCCGGTATCGGCAAATCCTCCGTCGTCGATGAGCTGCACAAGATCCTGGTGCCGCCGCGGGCGCTGTTCGCCTCGGGAAAGTTCGACCAATACAAGCGCGACATTCCTTATTCGACGCTGATCCAGGCATTCCAGAGTCTCGTCCGCGCGCTGCTCGGCAAGTCTGACACAGAGCTCGAACGCTGGCGCGCCGCATTGCTGGATGCGCTGGGTTCCGACGCCGGGCTCATGACCGACCTCATCCCCGAACTGAAGCTCATCATCGGCGAACCGCTCCCGGTGCCTGAACTCGAGCCGCACCAGGCGCAACAGCGCTTCCGGTTCGTATTCCGGCGCTTCATCGGCGCATTTTCGCGGGCGGAGCATCCGCTTGCGCTTTTTCTCGATGATCTGCAATGGCTGGACGCGGCAACGCTGGACCTGCTTGGAGACCTGCTTACTCATCCGGATCTGCGTTACCTGATGCTGATCGGCGCCTATCGCGACAACGAGGTCGATGCCGCCCACCCCCTGAGCGCCAGGCTTCGAGCCGCGCGGGACGCCGGCGTCAGGGTAAAAGAAATCAGGCTGGCGCCGCTGTCGGACACGCACATCGAGCACCTGCTTGCCGATGCGCTTGGCCATCCGCCCGCATCGGTCGAACCCCTGGCGCGCCTCGTACGCGACAAGACGGGCGGCAATCCGTTCTTCGTGATCCAGTTCCTGCAGGCGCTGGGCGAAGGAAACCTGCTGGCGTTCGATCATGATGCGCGGCAGTGGCGCTGGGATCTGGAACGCATCCACGCCACGGGCTACACCGACAATGTCGTGGACCTGATGATCGGCAAGCTGGCGCGCCTGCCGCCCGCGACGCAGCGGGCGCTGCAAGAGCTGGCCTGTCTCGGCAATGTCGCCGATATCCCTACCCTGTCGCTTGTGCTCGGCATGACGGACGCACAGGTCCACGCGCTGTTGTGGGTAGCGGTCCGCCAGGAACTGGTCGAGCGGCGGGATGAGGCTTACGCGTTCGTTCACGACCGGGTCCATGAAGCCGCGTACTCATTGATTCCGCTCGCATCGCGCGCCCGGGCGCATCTGCGCATCGGCCGGCTGCTGGCCGAACGGACGCCTCCGGAAAAGCGCGAAGAAGCGATCTTCGAAATCGTGGGGCAGATCAACCGGGGCGCCGCGCTGATCGACGACCAAGACGAACTGGAGCAACTCGCCGAATTCAACCTGCTCGCCGGCCGGCGCGCCAAAGCGTCGACAGCCTACGCCTCGGCGCTTGCCTATTTCACCGCCGGCTCGGAACTGCTGCGCGACGAATGCTGGCAGCGCCGGCATGGCTTGAGCTTTGCGCTGGCGCTGAGCCGGGCGGAATGCGAATTCCTGACGGGGCAGCTGCCAGCCGCCGAAGCGCGGCTGGCGGCGTTGTCCCGGCGCGCCGCAACCACCGTCGAGCGCGCCCAGGTCGCGTGCCTGCAGACGGATATCTACCTGATCCTGGACCATAGCGAGAACGCGGTTGCCGTCGGCCTTGCCTTCCTGCGCCACGTGGGCATAGAGTGGCCCCCCCACCCTGATGAAGCGACGGTACGCAGCGAGTATGAACGCATCTGGTCGCTGCTGGGCAACCGCGACATCGAATCCCTCGTCCATCTGCCGCCCATGGAAGATGCCGACTCTCTTGCGACCGTCGAGGTGCTGACCAGGCTGCTGGCGCCCGCGGTGCTTACGGACGCGAACCTGGGCTGCCTGACCACCTGCAAGGCAATCGGCCTCAGCCTCGAGTATGGCAATGGGGACGCCTCGTGCGTGGCCTACACCAATTTTCCCAAGTTCGCCGGACGGCTGTTCGGCAACTACAAAGCGGGATTCCAGTTCGGCAAGCTCGGCTGCGACCTTGTCGAACGGCGCGGCCTGGAACGCTACAAAGCCAGCACATACCATTCGTTCACCATTTTTGTCGCGCACTGGGCGCAACCCGTGCGGGCGTGCAGCGACCTGGTGCGCCGCGTTTTCGACATGGCGGGCCGAAGCGGCGACATTCCGTTCAGTGCGTTCGCGGGCAACTGCCTCGTGTCGAATCTGCTCTTCACCGGTGAGCGGCTGCCCGAGCTGCAGCGCGAGGCCGAAGCGCGCCTGGCCTACGCCAGGAAAGTCCGGTTCGGTGCCGTCATACACTTTATCGAGAACCAGCTTGCGCTGATCCGGATGCTGCGCGGCCTGACTCCGGTACTGGGCCGCCTTGAAGATGGGCAATACAACGAAGCCCGGACCGAGCAGCAGCTGTCACAGCCTTCCCTCGCGATCGCCGCGTGCTGGTATTGGGTTCGGAAACTGCAGGCACGCTATCTGGCCGGCGATTACGAGGCCGCCATGCAGGCCGCGTCAAGGGCGCATGAGTTGCGCTGGACCTTGCACTCGTTTATCGAAGAGGGCGAATATTACTTCTACGCCGCGCTGGCCAGGGCCGCCTGGTGCGGCTCGATTCCGGCAGGCGAGCGGCCGCCGCACCTGGACATCCTGGCGATCCACCTCAGGGAACTGGGCACATGGGCGGATCTTTGCCCGGAGAACTTCGCCAGCCACACCGCGCTGGTCGGCGCCGAAATCGCCCGCCTCGAAGGCCGCGCGGTCGACGCCGAGATGCTCTACGAGCAAGCCATCCATTCGGCGCAAGATAGCGGTTTCCTGCATATCGAAGCGCTTGCCGGCGAGCTCGCGTCGCGCTTTTATGCCGCCCGCGGCCTGGGGAAGATCGCGCGCATGTATATGCAGGACGCCCGCTACGGCTATCTGCGCTGGGGAGCCAACGGAAAGGTGCGGCAGCTCGAGGCAAGCCACCCGTACCTGAAAACGGAAGAAACCGCGCCCGGGCCGACCAACACGATCGCGGCGCCCATCGAACATCTCGACCTGGCGACCGTCATCAAGGTGGCGCAGGCCGCCTCGGGCGAGATACGCCTGGAAAAGCTGATAGAGATGGTCATGCGCACGGCGACCGAACAGGCCGGCGCCGAGCGCGGCCTGCTGATCCTGTCGCATGGCGGCGGCGAGCACCGGATTGCCGCGCAGGCCGCCACCCGGGGCGACGCGGTTTACCTGCAATTATCCAGTGCCCCGGTCGGCGCGGAAATCTTGCCCGAGTCCGTTCTTTACCACGTCTTGCGCACGCGCGAGACTATCTCTGTAGACGATGCCTCGGTCGAGCCCCTGTTTGCCGCGGACCCGTACATCCGCCAGCATCGCGTCCGTTCCATTCTGTGCCTGCCTCTGATGAACGGTTCGCTGCTCATGGGTGCGCTCTACCTCGAAAACAACCTTACCGCGCGTGTGTTCAGTTCCGGCCGGGTCGCCATGCTGAGGCTGGTGGCCTCGCAGGCCGCGATTGCTATCGAGAACGCCCGTTTGTATCGCGACGTCGCCGAAAGCGAGGCGAAATTCCGGAGTCTCGTCGAAGCCGACATCATCGGAATCATTGCCTGGACCGCGGATGGGGCGATCCTGGAAGCCAACGATGCATTTCTTCGCATGGTGGGGTACAGCCGCGAAGACCTGGCGTCGGGACGAATACACTGGCGCGACCTGACGCCGGTGGAATTCCATGCTTCGAACGAAGACGCGCAGCTGCAATGCATGCAAACGGGCCGTGCCCGGCCATACGAGAAAGAGTACATCCGGAAGGACGGCAGCCGTGTGCCCGTCATTGTCGGCCTGGCCTTATCCGGCGCCGAAAACACGCAAGGGATAGGCTTCGTACTGGATCTCAGCGAGCAAAAGCAGGCGGAAACGAAGTTCCGCGAGAGCGAACAACGCTATCGCGAGGTGCAGACCGAACTGGCCCACGCCAACCGCGTCGCAACCATGGGACAGCTCACGGCCTCGATCGCGCATGAAGTCAACCAGCCCATCGCGGCCACGGTGACCAATGCCGAAGCCGCGTTGCGATGGCTGAACCTGCAACCCGCGGACATCAACGAGGCCAGCCTCGCGCTGAGCCGTATCGTCAAGGATGCCAACCGCGCCGGGGATGTGCTCGACCGGATCCGGCAACTGATCAGAAAGACGCCGCCCAGAAAACAGCCGGTAGACATCAACGAAGCGATTCGCGAAGTCATCGAACTTACCCGGGGCGAAGCCAGGAAGAGCAGCGCCGTGATCGACACGCAACTCGCGGACGGCCTGCCGTTCATCGAAGGCGACCGTGTGGCGCTGCAGCAGGTGTTGCTTAACCTGATCGTCAACGCGCTCGAGGCCATGGGCAGTATCGACGATGGCGTACGCCAGATGCACATCAGCACGCGCAAGGCTGACGACGCCTGCGTACTCGTCACCGTGCGGGATTCGGGACCGGGCTTCGGCCTGAGCGATAGCGACCGCGCTTTCGCCGCGTTCTACACGACCAAGTCCACCGGCCTGGGCATGGGGCTGTCGATCTGCCGCTCGATCATCGACGCGCACGGCGGCCGGCTGTGGGCCAGCGAAAATTCGCCTCGCGGCGCGGTCGTCCAGTTCACGGTACTCGCCCATCCGGCAGGAACCCGAATATGACCGTAACGGTTTACGCCCTGCCGCATCGGGTCTAGTGATGTTTCAAAGCCGGATCCCACCGGGCGACCCACAGCACGCCGAGCAACGCAATGAACCCCAGCGCCGATAAGTAGAACAAATCGTTCACGGCAAGCGTATGGGCCTGTTGCTCGATCATGCGGTCGATCGCCGCCATCCGCTGCCCGGGTGTCAGCGCGGCGAGGGCGAAAGTGTCTTGCATTTCGCGCAGCGGCAGGCTGCCGCTGACGATCGATTCGACCAGGCGGCTGCGATGGAACGAGGCCCGCCAATCCCAGGCGGTCGTCATCAGGGACGCGCCGAACGCGCCGGCCGTAAAGCGCAGGAAGTTGCTGACGCCCGAGGCCGACGCAATCCGCTCGGCCGGCAGCCCGAACAAAATGATCGCCAGCAGCGGCACGAAAAACAGAGCGTTGCCTATGCCTTGGACCAGGCTGGGGAACATCATTGACTGAAGGTCGGAGTCGGTATTGAAGCGGGAGCGCATCCATAGCGCGGCCGCGAACACCACGAACGCAACGCTGACCAGCCATCGCGGATCGCGGCTGGCGACCGCCCGGCCGGCGATCGGCGCAACCGCCAGCGCCAGCAGGCCTACCGGCGCCAGAACGACGCCCGCCATGGTGGCGGTATAGCCCATGTACTGCTGCAGCCATAGCGGCAACAACACCAGGTTGCCCAGGAAAAGCGCGTAGGCAAGCGACATCGTCAGGCTGCCTACCCAGAAGTTGCGCACACGAAACAGGCTCAGGTCAATAATGGGATGCTCGTGCGTGCCTTCCCAGATCAGGAACGCGGCAAGAAAGACCGCGGCGACCAGGGCCAGGGTAACAATCAGGCCCGAGCCGAACCAATCGTGGTGCCTGCCCAGGTCCAGCAGCAGTTGCAGCGAACCGACCCAGACAACCAGCAGCCCCAGCCCCACCACGTCGACTGGCGCGGGCTGCGTGGGCGACTCTTCGTGCCGAAAAGATCTCCAGGCCACCAGCGCGCAGACCACTCCCGCCGGCACATTGACCAGGAAGATCCAGTGCCAGGACCAATTGTCGGTCAGCCAGCCTCCGAGCAGCGGGCCGACGACAGGTGCGGTCAATGTGGTCAGCGCCAGAATGGTCAGGGCGGAACCGCGGGACTGCGGCGGATAGATGCGCAGCAGCAGAGCCTGGCACAACGGAATCATGGGGCCGGCCATCAGCCCCTGCAGCACGCGGAACGTTACCAGCGCCTCGATCGAGGCAGCCATGGCGCACAGCAGGGACATCAGCGTGAAAAGCGCCACGCTTGCTGTAAACAGGCGGACCATGCCCAGCCGCTTGACCAGCCACCCTGTCAGCGGCAGAGCGATCGCGTTGGCAACGCCGAAACTGGTGATGATCCATGTGCCCTGCGTGGGGCTGATGCTCAGGTCGCCTGCGATGGCCGGCAGCGACACATTGGCAATCGAGATGTCGAGCACGCTCATGAAAGTGGCCAGCGATACCGCCAGGGTGCCGGCCAGCCTGCGCAGCCGGTTGCCGGGTTGCGCGGAATCCGGCGCGGAAGCAGGCGAAAGGCCGGCCGCTTCGGGCACCGTGCTCATGATTCAGGGCGGCTTGCCGCCGCGGCCGGGCTGCCGGTGTCGGCCGACGCCAGATGCGCATCGATGACGGCGCGCACCGCTACGTCGGCGCCCTGCTCCAGCTCCGCGAAGATATCGGTGCTCGAGGCCTGGGGGGGCGGCGCGGCGGCCACCGTATCGCCGCCGCGGCGGGTATCGACGACCGCGCGCATCGACAGCCCCATGCGCAGCGGATGCTCCTTCAGCTGCCTGGGGTCGAGCGCGATGCGCACCGGCACCCGCTGCATGATCTTGATCCAGTTGCCGGTGGCATTCTGTGCCGGAAGCAATGAAAAAGCCGCGCCGGTACCGGCCCCCACGCCGGCCACCCACCCGTCATAGCGGATGTCGTTGCCGTATAAATCGGCGTACAGGCGGACCGGCTGGCCGTTGCGGATGTTCCGCAGCTGGCTTTCCTTGAAATTGGCCTCGACCCAGAGCTGGTCTAGAGGAACGATGGACATGAGATTGGCGCCCTCGGTCACGCGTTGCCCCACCTGAACGTGCTTGTTCACCACGTGCCCGGCCACGGGCGCGCGCACCTCGGCCCGCTTGAGCGCCAGCCAGGCCTCGCGCATTTCGATTGCCGCCAGGCGGATAGCCGGATGAGCGTCTACCGGAACGTTGTCGATCAGGGCGCGATGCACCCTGAGCCGTTCGCGAGCCTGCGCCAGCCCCGCTTCGGCGGCGGCCACTTCGCTGCGCGCGAACTCGAGCGTGGCCTGCGCGGTGCGCAGCTCTTCGCTCGATACCGCGCCGGCGGCGCGCAGCGGCTGGCGACGCCGCACGCTGTCGGCCGCGCGTGCCAGTTCGGCGCGCGCCCGCGCCACCCGGGTAAGGCGCACCGCGATTTCCGAATGCAAGGCATCGGTCTCGAGGTACAACGCCTGTGTATCGCGCACCGTCTGGGCCAATTGCGCGGTCTTGCGCTGCAGGCGATTTACCGCATCGGTGGCATCCAGCGCCACCAGCAACTGGCCGGCCGCGACAGGATAGGCTTCTTCGGCATTGACCCGGACGACCGTGCCGGACACCTGTGGCGTCACGACGACGACATTGCCGTGCACATAGGCATTGTCGGTGGCGACCCGGCCTGCCGCCACGAAATACTGCCAGGCCCACCAGCACGCCGCGCCGATCGCCACCAGCGCCGCCAAAGCCAAGAACCCCTTGCGGCGCCGCGAACGGCGCGTGCGGGCCGGGATGCCGGACCCCGTCCCGGCGGCGCCGGGCGCTGGCCCAGGGGCTTGAGGCCTTGTTGGCTGAGACGGACTGGTATTGGGCATAGGTCGGGTTCATCCAGGTAAAACCGACCTGACAGGAATGAGCCGGCAGAAACGACCGGCTCATGGTCTCCTGAATATCAGGCCGGAGTGATGCCAGCCTGTTCGATCATCGGCTTCCACATATCGATGTCGCGGCGGATGCGGTCGCCGAACACCTGCGTCACCTGGCCGTCCTGCGGCAGCACACCCGCGTCCAGCAGGCGCTTGCGCACAGCCGGGTCGTTGAGCATGCGCGTGATCTCATCGGCCACGCGGTCGACGATAGGCTTGGGTAGCCCCGCCGGCGCTACCACGCCGTTCCAGGTTTCGATGTGATGGCCGGGGATAGTGGCTGCGATGGTCGGAACGTCTGGCAATTGCGGAATGGGTTCGAGGCTGGACACTCCCAGGAAGCGGACTCGCCCGCTGGACACGTGCGGCATGATTTCGGAAATATTGGCCGAATAGAGATCCGTGTGGCCGGCCAGCAAATCGGTCAGCGCGGGGCCGCCCCCCTTATAGGAAACCAGTGTCGCGTCGATGCCCGCGCGGTGCAGGAAAATATAGGCCGACATGTGCGACAGCGAGCCCACGCCGGCGTGGCCGACTGAAAGCTTGCCCGGATTGGCCTTGCCGTACTCGATCAGCTCGGCCAGCGTTTTGAAACGCGATTGGCTGTTGACCGTCAGCACGAGCGGGTTGCCTCCGACGTTGGCGACCGGCACGAAATCGGCCAGCGGGTCGTACTGGATTTTGTAGAGGAACGGCGCCAGCGATATTTGCGTGATGGTGGCGAAGAACAGCGTGTTCCCATCGGCCGGGGCGCGCGCGGCCTGCGTGGCGGCAATGATGCCGCCGGCGCCGGCCCGGTTCTCGGGCACCACGGTGACACCCAGCGCCTTGGACAGCCATTCGGCCGTTACGCGGGCCATGAAGTCGGTGTTGCCCCCGGGTGCGTAGGGGATAACCAGGCTGATCGGGTGCGACGGCCAGGCCGATCCCTGCGCCTTTAGCGCGGGCGATGCCGAATAAAGCGCCGCACCCGCGGCGCCGACAAGAAATTGGTTGAAGCGACGGCGATTCATGATTGAGTTCTCCCCCTGTGGATTTCCCATCGATCTTTCATTGCAGGTTGTTTGATGGCCTGATCGGCCCGGTGAACTCTCGCAGCAGGCGGCCATGGTCCGCGATGCTCGAGTTGATGCCCAACGTGCGCAAGCAGGCCCAGAAACACGCCGTGTTGCTGGTGACCACCGGCTTGCCCAGCGCCTGTTCGATGGTTTCGATCACATCGAGCGTCGCGAGGTTTGCGCAGCTGATGAAAATGGCCTCGGCCTCCGGCGAGTCGATCTCGCACGCCATGCGGTAGATCGCCTGTGGCGAGACGTGGCCGATGCCCCGCCGCTCTTGCTGGTTATGGCCCAACTCCAGACCCAGATAGCGCGTCACCTCGATGCCATGCTCTTGCAGAAAATCGACTTCCCGGCGATTGACGAAATCCAGATAGGGCGTTCCCATTGCCACGCGGCGTACGCCCAGGGCCTGAAGCGCGGAAACGACCGCGCCGGCGGTGACCAGCGCCGGTGTGCCGGTCTGCTCGGACATCGCGGTGGTCAATTCGTTGAGCGGGACAATGATCGAACCCGCGGTACAGCCATAGGCGACGATGTCGACCTCGGCGGTAGCCAGCTCTTTGGCGGCGCGGCCCAGGTCGGCGGCCATGCGGTGGAACGAGGCCTCGTCCATTTCTCCGGTCAACAAGACCCGGGCGGTGTGTATCGTCACGCCGGGCGGCGCCAGCCGGTAGAACTCGGGTTCGTTGATGTTGTTGCTCGACGGCGTGATCAGGCCGATCTTGCCGCGCCAACCATAGGGGCGGTTCAGCTGCAAGGCTTGCATATCGTTCACGATTGGTAAGTTGATGGCGGGCGCCCCACCGGGCGGTGCGGCGCCCGGCTCTCAGGCGACGGCCGGCGCGGATTCGTGCAGCGCGGTCGCCTGCTTGCCCCACCCTTTCTCGCCGACGACCTTGCCGTCGACATACACCGTACGTCCGCGCACCAGCGTACGCATGGGCTTGCCCTTGACCTTCTGGCCGGCATAGGGGCTCCATCCCACGAGGCTGAGGACGTCTTCGTCGCGGATTTCGTACTCGCGATTCAGGTCGACCAGGACCAGGTCGGCATGGAAGCCCGGGCGGATCTCGCCTTTTTTCTCCAGCTTGAACAGACGGGCCGGCGCCGTGGAGCACGCCTCGACCACACGCTCGAGCGGCACTTTGCCCTCGAGGGCGGCGGTGATGAACATGCTCAGGTAGAACTGCGTCGAGGGCGTGCCGGTATGGGCCTTCCAGCCGTCGGTCCAGCCGATTTCTTTTTCTTCGCGCGTATGCGGCGCGTGGTCGGTCGCGATGATGTCGATCGTTCCGTCGTTCACCCCCTGCCACAGGCCGGGCACGTTTTTCTCCGGTACCCAGTACGACAGCGCGTACGAGCCCAGGCGCTGGATCGCCGTCCAATCGCAGCCCAGGAACAGCGCCCAGGGGTTGAGTTCGCACGTGACCTTCTGCCCCGCGGCCTTGGCCTGGCGTATGAGTTCGACACTGCCGGCGGTCTGGGTGTGCAAGATGTGCAGGTGGCAGCCCGAGGCGCGCTGCAGGCGCAGCAGGGTGGCAATGGCCGTTTCCCAGATCACGCCATCATGCGCCGCGTAAGCCTTGGCGTAGGCCAGGGCGTCGCGCTCGCCGCGCTCCCAGAATTTCTGCTCGATCACGTCCATCAGGGCCTGGTCGTGCGGATGCACCATCAGCGGCACGTTCAGCTCGGCGCAACGCTGCATGATTTCCAGGAGCTTGCCGTGGTCATGCACGCCGATGCCCGGCATATGCGGGTAGCTGCGGCCGGTGTCGACCACCATGAAGATCTTGAACGCCGCGACACCGGTTTCGGCCATGCCGGGGATTTCGCTGTCGATGGTCGGCGCCGGGTTGAAGTTCCAGTCGACGACGGCGTCGCTGCGATAGATGGCGAACTGCTTCTCGAGCAGTTCCACCGAGTTGGGCGGCGGGACCACGTTGGGCATGCCCACGCTGGTCGTGACGCCGCCCGCCGCGCACTGCATGGTGGCCGTATAGATCGTGTCTTTGTACTCAAAGCCCTTTTCGGAACCCTGGCGATGGTGCGAGTGCATGTCGATCGCGCCCGGCATCACGGCCAGGCCGGTAGCATCGATGACCTCGGCCGCATCGGGTTCGGTGCCGGGTTCGAAGATGCCGGCGATGAGGCCATCGCGTATGCCGATGGAAGCCTGGAACTGTCCGTCGGCGGTTACCACCAGGCCATTCTTGATCAACGTATCCACAGGTATGTTCTCCTTGGGAAATGGATGGGTGCGAAAGCAGGAACGGGCGCGGCGTGCCCGGCTCAGGCCTGCTGCCCCGCGGCGTCGTGCGGGGCGCGCGAACGCAGGGTTTCGAATACTTCGGCCACAAACTCGCGCGACAACCCTCGCGTGATGAAAACGATGCGCGAACGCCGGTCGCCATCGGGCCAATCGGACAACTCGGCCGGCGGGTGGAACAGGCGCTGGACCGCCTGCACCACGATCGGGCGCGGGCGTTCGGCGACATTCACGAAACCTTTCACCCGCAGCAGCTGGTCGCCGTGGGCCACCACCAGGGCATCGAGCCATGCGCAAACATGCTCCCAATGCAGGGGTTCGTCGTAGGTCAGGCAGAAGCTGCCGATATCGTCAGAATGCCGATTGACATCGTGGCGATGGGCGTGCCGGTGCTGGTGTCCGGACCGATCGTGCGAACCGTGCGCATCCGGGTGATGATGATCGGCATGGTCGTGTCCTGCGTAGCTTTCGGCCTGCAACCACTGCCGCACCGATTCCGGCCGGACCGCCGGGTCGTAGATGTCGACGCCATCGAGCAGCGATGCCGGCGGGGGCGCCTGCTGGCTGGAACGGGCGAGGCGGATCCCGGGGTTGAGGCCGGCCAGGCGCTCTGCCAGACCGTGGACGGCGGCGTCATCCAGGTCTGTCTTGCTCAGTACGATTTCATCGGCGACCACGGCCTGGCGCACGGCCTCGGGATGCGCGTCGAGCGTGCGGGCCCCGTTCACGGCGTCGACCACGGTAATTACCCGCCCCAGGCGGAACGCGCGGGCCACCGGAAAGGTAATCAGCGCCTGGATCACGGGCACCGGGTCGGCCAGGCCGGTGGTTTCGATCAGGACCCGGGAAAACGCAGGCACCTCGCCGCGTTCCCGCTTGACGCGCAGATCGCGCAGCGTTTCGACCAGGTCGCCGCGCACGGTGCAGCACAGGCATCCGGTACTTAGTTCGATTGTGTTGTCGTTGCTGCTGGCGATCAGTGAATGATCGATTCCGATCTCGCCAAACTCGTTGACGATCACGGCCGCGTCGGCCATGGCCGGGTCCGTCAGCCACGCATTGAGCAGCGTGGTCTTGCCACTTCCCAGGAATCCCGTCAGGAGGCTGACGGGAATTCGCGTGTCGTTCTTGGTCGTCTGCTGAGCCATAGTAAATTTGCGATTTAAATAAATTCGCAATATGTGCGAATTCGGTTAGCTTACTACAATTTGCAGATCGAGCAAGAGTTTTACCTACATGCCCGCTGACATCCGCCCCCGAAATCGCATCCTTCACATCCTTCAGCTCTTCGAGAACCAGCCCGTCTGGACCGTCGAGGCCATCGCTCAGGAAATGGGCACATCCACCAGTTCCGCCTACCGGGACGTCCAGGAGCTGAACCATGCCGGCTTCCTGGCCCCGGTCGTGGGGTCGGGCTATGTCCTGGGCCCCGCGTTCGTCCAGTTCGATCGGCTGGTGCGCATCAGCGACCCGCTGATCCGCCTGGGCGCCCCTCACCTGAGAAGGCTGCTAGAGGCCACCACGCAACGCGCCGTGGCCGTGCTGAGCCGGCGCTATCGCAACCACGTCATGTGTGTGCACCAGGAAGCGGGCGATGCGCCCTACCCGCTCACCATGTACGAACGGGGCGTCGCAATGCCGCTGTTTGTCGGCGCAACGTCCAAGGCGATCCTTGCGCACCTCAGCGACCGGGTGCTGGAACGCATTTATCTGGAGAATGAAGAGAAGATCCGGCAGCTACTGTCGTGCAAAAGCTGGAAGGCCTTTCGCGACCAGTTGCTCGAGATCAGGCGCTCGGGTGTTGCCGTCACGGCATCGGAAGTGGCCAAGGGGCGCGTCGGCGTCGCCGCGCCGATCTTCGCGAACGGCCAGGTCATAGGCGCGCTGAGCCTGGTCGTGCACGAGCCCGATTTCGACGGCGAAGGCCAGCGCGCCGCCGTCATCGCGACGGCCCGCGACATTTCCGACGCGCTCGAGCATGAAGAACCGTGGATTGCGCGGGGTTGATGGCGCTTCGGCGGACCTCGGCCATGGGTTGAGGGCTGGTCGACACCGGTGACATGTCGATTTCCGGCCATCAGATTTGTCGTTAGTGCATTACCAATAAGAGCAGGAGTGCCATTTTCTGCTACATCCGGGCGGAAAGGGCAGCCGCGGTTTCCTTTCGCTCGCTATAGCGATCCACCAGATACGGTGCGACATCCCGCGTGAGCAAGGTGAACTTCATCAATTCTTCGACGACATCCACGATGCGATCATAGTAAGGCGAAGGCTTCATGCGCCCCGTGTCGTCGAACTCCTGGTACGCCTTGGCCACCGACGACTGGTTGGGTATGGTCAGCATCCGCATCCAGCGGCCCAGCAGGCGCATCTGGTTGACCGCGTTAAACGACTGCGACCCGCCCGACACCTGCATGACCGCAAGGGTCTTGCCCTGGGTCGGACGCACAGCGCCTACCGACAGCGGAATCCAGTCGATCTGCGTCTTCATCAGGCCTGTCATGGCGCCGTGACGTTCCGGCGAACTCCAGACCATACCTTCCGCCCATTGCACCAGATCGTGCAACTCGCGAACCTTTGGATGGCTGTCACGGGCGTCATCGACCAACGGGAGCCCGGACGGGTTGAACAAGCGCGCCTCGCCTCCCAGGGCCTGGAGCAGCCGCGCCGCTTCCTCGGCGACCAGACGGCTGTAGGAACGCTCGCGCAACGATCCATACAGCACCAGGAAACGCGGCGCGTGGGTCGCGCGCCTGGGGGCGAACAGCTCCGCGGAACTGGGAGTCTGGAACAGCGACGCGTCAATATTGGGCAGGTCAACGAGCAAATCAGACACGACGGCCCTCCGGGTCGATCACCGGCTCGCCGTCTTCCTTGTTGAATGCGCCGCGCTGCGGTTGCGGCAAGATATCCAGAACCGCCTCCGACGGACGGCAGAGGCGGGTGCCCAGCGGGGTATCCACGATGGGGCGATTGATCAGGATCGGATACCGGACCATGAAGTCGATCAGTTGCTGTTCTGTCCATTTCGGGTCCGACAGTCCCAGTTCATCGTATGGCGTGCCTTTCTGCCGGAGCACGGCCCGCACCGGCACGCCCATGGCGGAAATCAACGACTTCAGCGTTTTGGCGTCAGGCGGCGTCTTCAAATACTCGATGATCGCCGGCTCTTCGCCGCTGTTGCGGATCAGGCCCAGGACATTGCGCGATGTCCCGCAGGCGGGGTTGTGATAGATCGTGATGGAACTCATAAGATGCCTCTGTTGATACAAGATTGGATTTCAATGGGCCGCGGGCCGCGCACGCAGCAGGAGTAGCGCGGCGCAGGCAGTCAGGCCGATGCATCCGGATAGCCATAGCGCGTTGGCTCCCCAACTATCCAGCGCCACACCGAAGACAAACGGCGCAAGCGCTTGCGCGACCCGCGCCGGCATCATCAGCCACCCTTGGCGCGCCCCATAGCCCTGCGGGCCGAATAGCGACAACGGCAAAGTGCCCTTCGCGATAGTCAGAATGCCGTTGCCGGCCCCATGCAGGATGGCGAAGAGCGCGGCCATCGCCGGGCCGGCTGTAAGCAGCACGGCGACGCCGGCCGGATGCGCAAGAGCGGCCAGCCGCGCCGACAGCAATGGATGAACTTGCCGTAGAAGGCCGAACTCGAGCAGTCGGCCGGCCACTTGTGCGGGACCGATCAGCGCTCCCACGGCCACGGCCGCGGAAAGCGTGGTTCCCGCCGCCTCCAGCACCCGCGGCAGATGCGTGGCCATGGCCGTGCTGATAAACCATGTCGCCGCGAACACGAACGCCAGAAGAATAGTGGCGTACCGTTGCTGCCCCGATCCGGAAGCCGGGGACGCGTCGACGTGCTCCGCATTCGTGGCATTCAGGCTTTCCATGTTCGCTACGGCTGGCGCTTTGGGAAGCCAGGCGTTCAGCGGCAAGCCGATCAGCAGATGCATGACTGCCCAGCCAAAGCATGCGCCGCGCCAACCGAATTGCGCTTCCATCCAGGCGGAGAACGGCCATCCAACGGTGCTGGCGAATCCGGCAATCAAGGTGATCCCCGTGATGGCGCCGCGTGCATGATGGCCATAGAGTCGGACCAGGCAAGAGAAGGCGGCCTCGTAGAGCCCGGAACCCATCGCCACGCCAATGACAAGCCAGGCTGCAACCATTAGCCAGGGGCCCTGGGCGCTGCCCAGCATCCCGAGCCCGAAGGCAAACAGCAAGCTCGTGCTGACCAGGACGATGCGGCCACCGCGCCGGTCGATCGCCTGTCCGGCCCACGGGCCCACAAGCGCCGAAGCCACCATGGCGGCGGAAAAGGCGGCATAGACCGCCGGCGCCGATACCCCCAGGTCGCGCGCCATCGGATCCGCCAGCATGGCCGGCAGATAGTAGGATGACGCCCAGGCCAGCGTTTGGGCCGTTCCCAGGGCGCCGACTACCCGGACAGGGGCGGCTTGCACGTCAGTTCCGCTGGATGCCGGCGTCGTACCAGCCTTTGCTCTGGTTCACGATCCGCACAACGAGCAGCATGACGGGCACCTCGATGAGTACCCCCACAACTGTCGCCAGGGCGGCTCCAGACTGGAATCCGAACAGGCTGATCGCGGCGGCGACGGCCAGTTCAAAGAAGTTGGACGCCCCGATCAGCGCGGACGGGCACGCAATGCTGTGCTTCTCGCCGACGCGGCGATTGAGCCAGTAAGCCAGGCCTGAATTGAAGAACACCTGAATGAGAATGGGCACGGCCAGCATCGCGATCACCAACGGCTGGCCAATGATGGCTTCGCCCTGAAACGCGAATAACAATACCAGCGTCAGCAGCAAGGCCGCCATCGAGAACGGCCCGATTCGCTCCAATGCCCGGTCGAAGGCCATCTGCCCGCGGCGCAGCAGCGCGCGGCGCCAAAACTGGGCAAGGACGACCGGAATGACGATGTACAGCCCCACGGACACCAGCAAGGTATCCCACGGCACGGCGATGGCCGACAGGCCCAGCAACAGCCCGACGACGGGCGCGAAGGCGAACACCATGATCGTGTCGTTCAGCGCCACCTGGGACAGCGTGAAAACCGGATCACCGCCCGTCAGCCGGCTCCACACGAAAACCATGGCAGTGCACGGCGCGGCGGCCAGAAGGATCAGGCCCGCGATGTAGCTGTCCAGCTGGTCCGCCGGCAGCCAGGGGGAAAAGATCTGTCGGATGAACAGCCAGCCCAGGAAGGCCATCGAGAACGGCTTCACCGCCCAGTTGATGAACAGCGTCACGCCGATGCCACGCCAATGCTGCTTGACCTGGCCCAGCGCGCCAAAGTCCACCTTGAGCAGCATCGGGATGATCATGACCCAGATCAGGATCCCGACAGGCAGGTTCACCTGGGCGACTTCCCAGCGGCCGATGGCCTGGAATAGCGCGGGCATCAGCTGGCCAAGCCCCACGCCCAGGACGATGCAGAGGAAAACCCACAGCGTGAGGTAGCGCTCGAAAATACTCATCCCGGGGCGTTGGCGCGGAGCCGGCGCCGACTGTGTGCTGGACGGCATCGGTTTGCTCCCTGTACCTTCGGCCAGGACCGAGCAGGCCGAGTTGCCCGTACAGCGTAAGAGCACGTTGAAAGTGGAACGTGGCATGCGCGTTCCTAGCAGCAGCGGGTTGAGCAGCCGCCCGGGTTGGAAGCCTCGCAGGAAGCCCCTTCGCAGCAGTGTTCCGTGAGATATCCGAGCAACCCGTTCATCCGGGAAAAATCGGCGCGATAAATCAGATTGCGCCCTTGTTGCTCGACGCTGACCAGGCCGGCGTGCGCAAGCTCTTTCAGATGAAAAGACAGCGTGTTGCGGGCAACGCCGAGCTGATCGGCCAGGACACTGGGAGTAAGGCCCGGAAGGCCGGCCACGACCAGCGCGCGGAACGTGCGTAGCCGCTGCGGGTGGGCTAGGCCGGCAAGGGCGGCGATGGCTTCGTTTTCATTCATTATTCGATAATACAACGTTTATCGAACTAAAGTCACCGAGAATTTCATCGCAGGTGCCGGCCGGCCGGAAACTTCGGCACCTCGACAAACGCGCCAAAATGTAACAACAGCCCTCCCCCCCTTGAACCCCGCCGCATCATCCCTATAATTAGCACTCGCTGCCGGTGAGTGCTAACACAGCTTTCCGGCCTGAACCCGATCATTTCACCCTTCTATATAGAAACAGGAGTTCCTCATGGCCCTGCGTCCCCTGCACGATCGCGTGATCGTCAAACGCCTGGACAACGAGCGCAAGACTGCCTCGGGCATCGTCATTCCCGACAGCGCCGCTGAAAAGCCGGATCAAGGCGAAGTGGTTGCCGTTGGCCCGGGCAAGAAGACCGAAGACGGCAAAGTGCTGCCGGTCGACCTGAAAGCTGGCGACAAGGTTCTGTTCGGCAAGTACGCCGGCCAGGCAGTGAAAGTCGACGGCGAAGAGCTGCTCGTCATCCGCGAGGAAGAAATCCTCGCCGTGATCCAGTAATTCCCTGAACGAATTTTCGAAGGAAGCTAACAATGGCTGCCAAGCAAGTCCTGTTTGCCGACGATGCCCGCGTTCGCATCGTCCGCGGCGTGAATACCCTCGCCAACGCTGTTAAAACCACCCTCGGCCCCAAGGGCCGCAACGTCGTGCTCGAGCGTTCGTTCGGCGCCCCCACCGTCACCAAAGACGGCGTATCGGTTGCCAAGGAAATCGAACTGAAAGACAAGTTCGAGAACATCGGCGCCCAGCTGGTCAAGGACGTTGCCTCGAAGACCTCGGACAACGCCGGCGACGGCACCACCACCGCCACCGTGCTGGCCCAGGCCATCGTGCAAGAAGGCCTGAAGTACGTTGCCGCCGGTTTCAACCCCATCGACCTGAAGCGCGGCATCGACAAGGCTGTCGCCGCTGCCGTGGCTGAGCTGGCCAAGCAATCGAAGCCGGTCACCACCAGCAAGGAAATCGCCCAGGTTGGCTCCATCTCGGCCAACAGCGACGAATCGATCGGCAAGATCATCGCCGACGCGATGGACAAGGTCGGCAAGGAAGGCGTCATCACCGTCGAAGACGGCAAGTCGCTGGACAACGAACTGGACGTGGTCGAAGGCATGCAATTCGATCGCGGCTACCTGTCGCCCTACTTCATCAACAACCCCGACAAGCAAGTCGCCGCGCTGGACGATCCGTACGTCCTGATCTTCGACAAGAAGATCAGCAACATCCGCGACCTGCTGCCCGTGCTGGAACAAGTCGCCAAGTCGAGCCGTCCCCTGCTGATCATCGCTGAAGACGTCGAAGGCGAAGCGCTGGCCACCCTGGTGGTGAACAACATCCGTGGCATCCTGAAGACCACCGCCGTCAAGGCGCCGGGCTTCGGCGACCGCCGCAAGGCCATGCTGGAAGACATCGCCATCCTGACGGGCGGCGTGGTCATCTCGGAAGAAACCGGCATGTCGCTGGAAAAGGCCACCTTGCAAGAACTGGGCCAGGCCAAGCGCATCGAAGTGGGCAAGGAAAACACCACCATCATCGACGGCGCTGGCGACAGCAAGTCGATCGAAGCGCGTGTGAAGCAAATCCGCGTCCAGATCGAAGAAGCCACTTCGGACTACGACCGTGAAAAGCTGCAAGAGCGCGTGGCCAAGCTGGCCGGCGGTGTTGCCGTGATCCGCGTCGGTGCTGCCACCGAAGTCGAAATGAAGGAAAAGAAGGCCCGCGTCGAAGACGCCCTGCACGCGACCCGTGCCGCGGTGGAAGAAGGCGTGGTGGCTGGCGGCGGCGTGGCGCTGCTGCGTGCCAAGCAAGCCATTGCCGACCTGAAGGGCGACACGGCTGACCAGAACGCCGGCATCAAGCTGATTCTGCGCGCTGTCGAAGAGCCCCTGCGCACCATCGTGGCCAACGCCGGCGATGAAGCCAGCGTGGTCGTGAACAACGTGCTGAACGGCAAGGGCAACTACGGCTACAACGCCGCTACCGGCGAGTACACCGACCTGGTCGAACAAGGCGTGCTGGACCCCACCAAGGTCACCCGCACCGCCCTGCAGAACGCCGCCTCGGTGGCCAGCCTGCTGCTGACGGCCGAAGCCGCCGTGGTCGAACTGGCTGAAGACAAGCCCGCCGCTCCTCCCATGCCCGGCGGCATGGGCGGCATGGGCGGCATGGACTTCTAAGTCCACGCTGTCGCCGCGAGCATCCTCGGTCCGCCGGGGATACGCCAGACCACACCCCCAAGGGTACGCCCTTGGGGGTGTTTTGTTTTGGAGCCACGGCCAATGCCAGGCCAATACCCTTCGGTGTCTGACACCCTGCGGGAGTCAGACACCTGCTGATCTGCTGTGCTACTGCAGGCACGCGGCTTGCGGATTGTGGCGGGGCGAGCGCGCCCCCTACAATGCCCGCATACCCACTGCAAAAAGAGCGCCATGTCTATCTCGCCCCGTTTGCTGCAAGTGCTGCGCCCCTCGGCGATCTATGGATTGTTGGTCGACTCCGCCAAGCAGTGGTCCAGCCACCGCGCCTCGAGCAAGGGCGCGGCGCTGGCGCTGTACATGGTGTTTTCGCTGGCGCCGATGCTGATTCTGGTGATCGCGGTCGCGGGCATATTTTTTGGCGAAGAAGCGGTGCGCTCGGAATTGTTCGAGCAGGTGCGCGACCTGACGGGCGCGCGCGGCGCCGAGGTCATACAAACGGTACTGGCCAGCGCCCATGAATCGGGCGGCGGCTGGATCGCGGCGCTGCTGTCGATTGCGGTGCTGATCTTCAGCGCCACCACGGCCTTTGCCGAACTGCAGGCCAGTCTGGACGAACTATGGGACGCCACCGACCAGCGCAAGGCGGGCCTGCAGGGCCTGGTGCGCAGCCGCATGGTGTCGTTCGGCCTGGTACTGGTGCTGGCGGCGTTTCTGCTGATATCGCTGATCATGAACGCAGCGCTGGGCGCCGCCAAGGGCTATTACGGCGTCCTGTGGACGAACTCGACCTTCGCGGTGCTGGCCGGCTGGATGGCAAACCTGTTTTCGTTTGCCGTGGTCACGGCGCTGTTCGCGGTGGTGTACAAGCTGCTGCCCAGCATCACCATCCCGTGGCGCGACGTGATCCCCGGGTCCATCGTGACCGCCGCGCTGTTTCTGGTGGGCAAGTGGGGCATCGGCCTGTACCTGGGCAGCGGCGGCAAGGTGTCGGCCTATGGGGCGGCGGGGTCGCTGATCGCGCTGCTGCTGTGGATTTATTATTCGGCGCAGATCTTTTTCTTCGGCGCCGTGTTCACGCGGCAGTTCGCCGAGCGCTTCGGCAGCCGCAAACGCCCCGCGCAAGACCAGACTTCGGACACCGTGTAGTTCAGGGCCCGCACCCCATGCCGCGACGACCGCGCTCGATTTCCACGCTACCTTTTCTTCGCAGTTCCTGGCGCCTGGCGGCGCTGCCGCTGGCCCTGGCGGCCGGCACGGCCCGCGCCGATACCGTCTGGCTGGCCAACGGCGACCGCATCACCTGCACCATTCAGTCGCTGGACAACGGCTATTTGCGCATCCACACCGAGTACGGCGGCGATATGCGCATTGCGTTCGACCACGTGAAGACGCTGCAAAGCGACACCCCGCTGGTAATACGCGACGAATCGATGAGGCACGACTACCGCGCCAAGCTGGTAAGCGGCACGGCCGGCCAGGTGGTGCTGAACGGAGTGCGGCGCGACGCAAATGGGACGCAGGCGGTACAGGCGGCCATGCCGCTGAATTCTCTTGAAAGCGTGGTGCGGCCCCATCCGTTCTTGAACGAGGCCCAGTTCACCGGCCACGTGGATCTGGCAGTGCAACAGCGAAGCGCCTCGACGACCACGCAGGATTATTCGTTGGCCATGGACACCACGGTGCGGCATGGCCTGTGGCGCCACCAGTTCAATGGCGCGTATCAGCGCTCGAAGGAAAGCGACAGCGTCAACACCAACAACTACACGCTGGATTACACGCTGGATCGTTTCCTGACGGAAAAGGCCTTCTGGCAGGTCCGCCTGATGCACCGCCAGGACTGGGTGGAAGACCTGCGCCGCCAGACCGCCTACGGCACCGGCCCGGGCTATCAGTTCTGGGACGACGAACTGGGAGCGTTTTCGATGTCGGCGCTGCTGGGCCGGGTGCGCTATGGCTATAGCGACGACCGCACCGATTCGGCCTTCGCGGCCAGCATACGCTGGGACTACAAGCGGTACTTCAGCGCCAAGCAGTTTGAGTTCTTTACCAAGGGGGAACTGATGCGCCCCTTCGGCGGCAATGCGCAGATCGCCGTCAATGGCGAAATCGGCGTGCGCTACAACGTGAACGACTGGCTGTCGCTTTACATGAAGTACGCCCGCAACCAGGTCAGCAGCACCTTCGAAAGCCTGAACGAATCGATTTACAGCACCGGGCTGGGAGTGCGGTGGTAGCGGGTCGCTGCATGGGGCATGAGGTGTCTGGCTCCCGCAGGGTGCCTGACACCGGGGGCCAAGGAGGTTTCGGTGTCTGACACCCTGCGGGAGTCAGACACCTGGCACAACACTACGGGCCTGCGGCGCGGTCAAGCCTGCAGCAGGTCTTCGATGCGCACGGGCAGGTCGCGCACGCGCACGCCGGTGGCGTGGTAGACGGCGTTGGTGATGGCGGCGGCGATGCCGGCCAGGCCGATTTCGCCGATGCCCCGCGCGCCGACCTCGTTCCAGATGTAGTCGGGATAATCCAGGAAAGTCACGTCCAGCCGGGGGGCGTCGGCGTGGGTGGCCACGATGTAGTCGGCCAGGTTGCTGTTCACGGGGGCGCCCGAACGGCTGTCATAGTGCGTCTGCTCCAGCAGGGCCATGCCCACCCCCATGACGATGGCGCCTTCTATCTGGTTGCGTCCGGTGCGGGGGTTCAAGATGCGCCCGCCGTCGATCACCGTGACCACGCGCGCGACGCGCAGGCGCGCGGTGGCGGCATGCCAGGCCACCTCGACGAAATGCGCGCCGTACGAATTGATCGAATACTGCTTCTTCAGTTCTTTGCCGCTGCCGGCGCGGCCGTCGCCCGAGACGCTGGCCACGCCGGCGGCCGCCAGCACCTGGGCCAGCGGCACGCCGGGGCCGTCGCTATCGACGAGGCGGATACGGCCGGCATGCATCGTCAGGTCGCGGGCCGGCTTGCCGGCATAAGGCCCGTTGCCGGCCGCGGCCAGCTTGCAGGCGGCCTGCGCGGCCTTGCGGGTGGCCTGGAGCGCGGCCGGCACGATGGACGCGGTGGCGGCGGACCCGCCCGATACCGGCCCCGGCGGCAATTGCGAGTCGCCCAGGCTGACCTGGATGCGGTCCAGCGAAATGCCGGTTTCGGCACTGACCAATTGCGCCAGGACGGTATACGTGCCGGTGCCCAGGTCTTGCGTGGCGCACACCAGCCGGGCCGATCCGTCGGCGTGCAGGCTGACGCTGGCATCGGCGGGCATGCGCAGGCCCAGCCATGAACAGGAAGCCATGCCCCAGCCCAGCACCTCGTCGCCCTGGCGCATCGTGCCCACGCCCGGCTGGCGCCGCTGCCAGCCGAAGCGCTCGGCGCCCTGCGTCAGGCATTCGCGCAGATGCCGCGAAGAAAACGGCAGGCCGTTGCCCTCGTCGTGCTGGGGTTCGTTGCGCAGGCGCAGCTCTACCGGGTCGATCCGCAGCGCCACGGCCAGCTCGTCCATGGCGGATTCCAGCGCGTACATGCCCGGCACCGCGCCGGGCCCCCGCATGGACGTGGGCGCACCGACATGGCGCCGTGCCAGGCCCCAGCACACTTTCAGGTTGGGGGTGCTGTACATGCGCGGCGTGGCCTCGCCGCAGCGTTCGCGGTATTTGTCCAGCATCGACGCCTGGCTGAGATAGTGATGCTGCAGCGACACCAGCCTGCCGTCGCGCGTCGCGCCCAGGCGCAGGCGCTGGCGGGTGTGGGGGCGGTGCCCGGCGCTGTTGAACGTCATGGCGCGGCTGATCACCACCTTGACGGGCCGGCCCAGCAGGCGCGCGGCGACCGCCGCCAGCAGCGAATGCGGCCACGGCCACAGCTTGCCGCCGAAGCCCGAGCCCAGGTAGTGCGAGATGACGCGCACGTTTTCCTTGCCGGTGCCCAGCATCTGCGCCGCGACGTCGCGGTGATTGACCACGCCCTGGGTGGATTCGTACAGCGTATAGGCCTGCCCGTCATAGGCGGCCACGCAGGCGTGCAGCTCCATCGAGTTGTGCGTTTCGACCGGCGTGGTGTAGACCGCGTCGACCTGCACCGGCGCGCTGGCGTAGGCTGCCGGCGCGTCGCCGCGCTCGCTTTCCAGATTGGGCGTGTCTTCGTCGCCCGGCGGCGAGACATCGGGCGGCTGCGCGTCGTAGTCGACCCGGACCGCCTGGGCCGCGGCCTGGGCCTGTTCGAGCGTATCGGCCACCACCAGCGCCACGTACTGCCCGTAGTAGCGGATGATGTCGTCGTCCAGCGGCGGCCGGGCTTCGTCGATCGAGCCGCTGGCGGCGCGGTAGAGCGGCGGGCGGTTGTCCCGGTGCAATACCGTGTGCACGCCGGGCATGGCCGCGGCCGCGCCGGCATCCAGGCCGGTGATGCGCCCATGCGCGATGGTGGCGCACACCGGCACGGCATGCAGCATGCCGGGCAGCATGAAATCGGCGGTGTAGCGGGCGGTGCCGCTGACCTTGGCCGGGCCGTCGATGCGCGCATAGGGTTGGCCGATGGCGTCGGGATGGGCAAGCCGGGGTGAGGCCATGATGGGTTTCCTTATTGCGGCGGCAAGGCCGTGGACAGGGTGTGGACCAGGCAGCGGCGCGCCAGTTCTATCTTGAAACCGTTCTCGCTCTGGGCAACGGCGTCCTGCAAGGCGGCCCGCGCCGCCTGCTGATACTGGGTGACGCTGGGCGCCTGACCGACCAGCACCTGCTCGGCTTGCGGGCAGTGCCAGGGCCGCGTGCCCACGCCGCCCAGGGCGATGCCGGCCGCCACGATGCGGGCGTCCTGGACCCGCAGCACCACCGCGGCGGATGCCAGCGCGAATTCGTACGAGGCGCGGTCGCGCAGCTTCACATAGCAAGAGCGCGTGCCTGGCGCGCAAGGCGGCAGGCCGACGTGCGTGATCAGTTCGCCGGGCCGCAGCACCGTTTCGCGCTGGGGCGTGTCGCCGGGCAGCAGGTAAAAGTCGCGCAGCGCGATGGCGCGGGCGCCGTCCGGACCTTGTACGTGGACCGTGGCCTGCAGTGCCATCAGCGCCACGTTCATGTCCGAGGGATTGGTGGCGATGCAATGCTCGCTGGCGCCCAGCACGGCCAGGTTGCGGTTGTGGCCGCCGATGGCGTCGCAGCCGCTGCCGGGATCGCGCTTGTTGCAGCGGGCGGCGCGGTCGCGGAAATACACGCAACGCGTGCGCTGCAGCAGATTGCCGCTGGTGGTTGCCATGTTGCGCAGCTGCGCCGACGCGCCGGCCAGCAGCGCCTGCGACAGCACGGGATACTGGGCCGCGATATGCGCATGGCGCGCCAGGTCGGCATTGCGCACCAGGGCGCCGATGCGGGCGCCGCCGTCGGGCAGGACCTCGATCTGGTCCAGCCCCAGTCCATTGATGTCGATGACGTGCGCCGGCGTCTCGACCTCGAGCTTCATCAAATCCACCAGCGTGGTGCCGCCCGCCAGGAAGCGCACTTGCCGGCCGGGCTCGGACGGCGGTGCGGCCAGGCGCAGGGCTTCTTCGATATCGGCGGCGCGTGTGTACTGGAAGCTGTGCATGGCCCTTACCTTTTTCCGCGCACGTCCTGGATGGCCGCGACGATGTTGGCGTAGGCGCCGCAACGGCAGATATTGCCGCTCATCAGTTCGCGGACCTCGTCGTCGCTGTCGCCGCAGGGCTCGTGCAGCAGGGCGGCCGCGGACATGATCTGGCCGGCGGTGCAGTAGCCGCACTGGTAGCCGTCGTGCTCGACGAACGCGGCCTGCAGCGGGTGCAGCGACTGGACGCTGCCCAGGCCTTCGATGGTGGTGACGTCGCGGTCGCCCGCGGTGACGGCCAATACCAGGCAGGCGTTGACCCGCCGGCCGTCGACGTGCACCGTACAGGCCCCGCATTGCCCATGGTCGCAGCCCTTTTTGGTGCCGGTCAGGTGCAGGGTTTCGCGCAAGGTGTCCAGCAGGGTGGCGCGCGGGTCCAGCGTCAGCGCATGGCTGGCGCCATTGACGCGCAGCGTGGTCGGCACGCCGCCGGCCGGCTGGCGGGCCGTACAGGGCGTATCGCCCGGGGAATGAGACATGGCAAGGCTCCTGCCTGCAACGAGAATAGGCGGGACAGGCAGCAAGCACCATGCCCGGCCGGAGGCCCGACCGCGCCGGGCGGCTGCGCCCGGGGATAGACCCTATCTTGCGCCCGCCCCGCCGTGCCCCATAATTAGGGTTTCCGCCTAGCGGCACGCCGGCATGCCACGGCGGCAACGCGAATCTGTTAAAAACGAGCGCCCAGTCCCGGTTGCCGCTTTATGCCCCCTACCCCGCACCCTTCTCCGTACAAAAGCACAGGCGGCCTGCGCCGCATCTTGAACGCCCTGCGCTATTCGCTGCAGGGCCTGCGCGCCGCCATCCAGTACGAGGCCGCCTTCCGCCAGGAACTGGTACTGGCGATCCTGCTGATTCCCGCGGCGTTCTTCCTGGGCCGCTCCACCGACGAGGTCTTCATCCTGATCGCCTCGGTGATCCTGGTGCTGGTGGTGGAATTGCTGAATTCGGCGATCGAGGCCCTGGCCGATGCCCTGTCGGTGGAAACCCATCCGCTGCTGGGCCGGGCCAAAGACCTGGGCAGCGCGGCCGTCATGCTGATGCTGCTGTTCACCATCGCCATCTGGGTGGCGGTGGGAATCAGCCGCTTCCTGATGTAAGCGGCGGGCCCCGGCCGGCCCGCTTCCCTCTATACTTTCCAGCATGGCACACGACCTTTCCCGGCCGGCGTCCGGCCCTTCTCATCGCGTCGTCATTGTGGGCGGCGGCGCCGGCGGCCTGGAGCTCGCGGCCAAGCTGGGCCGCAAGCACGGGCCGCATTGCGTCACGCTGGTCGACAGCCGCCCCATCCATATATGGAAACCCTCGCTGCACGAAGCAGCCGCCGGCACCCTGGACATCTACCAGGAAGGCCTGTCGTACCTGATGCTGGCCAACCTGTGCGACTTCACGTTCGCGCTGGGCGAATTGCGGGCGGTGGACCGCGAACGGCGCACCCTTACCATCGGGGCCGTGCAAGACGCCCAGGGCGATGCGGTGCTGCCGCAGCGCGACCTGCCTTATGACACCCTGGTGCTGGCGCTGGGCAGCGTGTCCAATTTTTTCAATACGCCGGGCGCCGAACAGTATGCGGTCACCCTGGACAACACCGAGAACGCCGAGGCTTTCCGCCTGACCATGCTGAAGGCCATGGTGCTGGTCGACCAGGCCAAGGTGCGCGATCCGTCGGCCCGGCTGGACCTGGTGATCGTGGGGGGCGGCGCCACCGGCGTGGAACTGGCGGTGGAGCTGCACGAAGCCGGCGGCATCGTGGCCGCTTACGGCCTGCCGAATTTTCGCGCCGACCGCGATCTGGTGATTACGCTAGTGGAAGGCGCCCCGCGCATTCTGGCGGCGCTGCCCGAAAAAATCTCGGCCGCCGCCCTGGCGCGCCTGACCGAGCTGGGCATCCGGGTCGAGACCGATTGCCGCGTGGCCGAAGTCACGGCCCACAGCGTCAAGACCGCCGATGGCCGCGAGATTGCGGCCGGGCTGTGCATGTGGGCGGCGGGCATCAAGGGCCTGCCCCTGATGGCCGAACTGGGCATGCCATGCAACCGCAGCGGGCAACTGATCGTGAACGAACGCCTGGAATCGCCCGACCCGCACATTCTGGCGCTGGGCGACTGCTGCGCCGTGCCGCGCGGCGATGCCGGCACCGTGCCGGCCCGCGCGCAGGCCGCGCACCAGGAAGCCAGCTATCTGACGCGCAAGATCACGGCGCGCATCCGCGGCGCCGCCGAGCCGCGGGCCCCTTACGAATACCACGACCATGGTTCGCTGGTATCGCTGGGCCAAGACGCGGGCGTGGGCAGCCTGATGGGCAAGCTGGCCGGCCGCGGCCTGTATGTCAGCGGTACACTGGCACGACTGATGTACATGAGCCTGCACCTGATGCACCACCACGCCGTGCTGGGCATCTGGCGCACCGCCACCCTGGCCCTGGCGCGCCTGCTGATGCGCCGCACGCATCCGCGGGTCAAACTGCACTGATTCCATGACCTTCATCCAACAACTCGAACACGCCTGGACCGCCGGCAACACACTGCTGCAAGTGGGACTGGACCCCGACCCGCAGCGCTTCCCGCGCGAACTCGACGGCAAGCCCGACGCCATCTTCCAGTTCTGCCGCGAGATCGTCGACGCCACCGCGCCCTACGCCTGCAGCTTCAAGCCGCAGATCGCCTACTTTGCCGCGCACCGCGCCGAAGACCAGCTGGAAGCCCTGTGCGCGCACATCCGCGCGGCGCATCCGGGCCTGCCCATCGTGCTGGACGCCAAGCGCGGCGATATCGGCACCACGGCCGAACACTATGCGCGCGAGGCCTACGAACGCTACGGCGCGCACGCCATGACCGTGAACCCGTACATGGGACTGGATTCGGTCGAGCCTTACCTGGGCTGGAAAGACCGCGGCGTGATCGTGCTGTGCCGCACCTCGAATCCGGGCGGCTCCGACCTGCAGTTCCTGAAGCTGGACAGCGGCGAGCCGCTATACCTGCACGTGGCCGGCCTGGTGGCCGACAAGTGGAATGCCGACGGCCAATGCGGCCTGGTGGTGGGGGCAACCTTTCCGAACGAACTGGCCGCGGTCCGCCAGCGCATCGGCGATGCCATGCCGCTGCTGGTGCCCGGCATCGGCGCGCAGGGCGGCGACGTCACCGCCACCGTGAACGCCGGCCGCAACGCGGCCGGCACCGGCATGATGATCAACTCGTCGCGCGCGATCCTGTACGCCAGCGGCGGCGACGACTGGCGCCAAGCCGCCGCCGACGCCGCCCGCGACCTGCGCGACGCGATCAACGGGGTACGCTGAGCTTGGCCTGAAGCTGGCTGAAGCAGGTGTCTGACTCCCGCAGGGTGTCAGACACCGACACGTGGTGGGTCATCTCAATACAGCGGTGTCAGGCACCCCTGCGGGGAGCCTGACACCTGGTAGACCTAGCTTGGCCTGAAACAGGTGTCTGACTCCCGCAGGGTGTCAGACACCGCAGGCTTGCGGCAACTGGCGCACCCAACGGTGTCAGGCACCTACGGAGCCTGTGAACCTGTTCCGTTGAAACGGACGCCAGGAAGCGATATTTTCATTGCATTCTGGAGGTTCCCATGCACTATGTGACCCGTCGTCAGTTCACCGACGATTTCAAGGCCCAGGCTATCGCGCTGGCCGAATCGATCGGGCCCACCAAGGCCGCCCAGCAACTGGAGATGTCAACCAAGACGCTGGCCAACTGGCTGAGCGCCTCGCGCGCCGGCCAGCCACTGAGTTCGCCCAAGCGCAAGCCCGTTAGCGACCTGGAGAGCGAGCTGGCCCGGCTACGGGCCGAGAACGCCACGCTCAAGATGGAGCGCGAGATCCTAAAAAAAGCGACGGCGTTCTTTGCCAAGGAGTCCAAGTGAAGTACGCCTTCGTCGCTCGCTACAGGACTCACTATCCGGTCAGGGTGTTGTGTCGCGTGTTGGGGGTGTCGGTATCCGGTTTGCACGCTTGGCAGTCCCGTCAGGGCCGGCCAGATCCGGAGGCGGCGCTGCGGGTGGCTTTGCGCACGATCCACGCCGGCAGCCGTGGCACCTACGGCCGTCCGCGGATGGTGCAGGCGCTACGCGCCAACGCCTACTCGGTGGGCC